>NZ_JBDXIY010000022.1:0-17954 GCF_039988855.1 Erythrobacter sp. | reverse complement strand
GAGCGGGGCCTTTTTTTGATGCTACTGGGAAACTATCAGAAGCCTATAGTGATGCGCGCAACGCCGGCGTGGGTTTGTGAATCATCACCGTAAATGCCGTCATAGACCACGCTAATCGAGCTATGTTCAGACAGCTGGAAGCCTGCTTCAAGTTGCGCAAAGACTGAATGTTGCGATTGCGGCGCCCCGGAAACTGTGAAGCCATCACCACTAGAGAAGCGAGCGATCGCCAACGGCTCTTGTTCACCAAGATCGTACTGATAGCCTGCATTGCCGCGGAACTGGAAGGCTCCTTCGCCAGAGTTTGCAAACCGCATACCGAGAATTGCAGTACCTGAATTCTCACCGCCATCTTCAAAGGTAAGCGCCGCAGCGCCTCCTGTTTCGGAGAACGCATCGATATTGGCTTCACCGAAATTGAATCCAACATATGGCTCTGCATGGCCACCGCCAAATTCAATCGGATACCCTGCTTCGATGAACCCAAAGGTCACCGACCCATCATAGTCTGCTGCAAGCGTGTCGACGAATGCGCCGTATGCGACACTGCGATCAACCGATACTTCGCTTGATCCATAACCGCCACCTGCTCGGATTCTGAGGCCAAACGCATCAACTCCAAGGTATGCCAATATCGACAAAGTTTCAGCCGTTCCTACACCGCGCGTTGCCGCGTCGAGATCAAAGTCGGTTTCCTGATAACTCGCCGCTACACCAAGGCTTGCATTTTCGCCAAGGCCTACATCCGCACCAAGCAGCATTCCAAAGCCGTCACGATCCAAACCGATGGCATTGCCATCGCTATCGTTACTGCCTGTAAAGCCCCATGCTTGACCCCAAATGTGGCCACCGCGCTGGTCACTTGCCAAGTGGCCGAGCACAGCATTACGAACGAGACGTTGATCTTCGGTCAGCACGCTGAGAACACTTGCGTGAACCTCGCCCGACAATTGATCGAATGCTGCCGCGGCGCTTGCTGCGTCAAGATTCACCACGCTATTTGCAAGGTCACTGTTGCCCTGACTGTCCAAGGTTTCACCGACTGCAATCTGATTGGCTGTGACACCGGCCGCGGCAAAGTCGACATCGTTACGGCTAAGGGTGAGCAAGACAGATGATGTATCGTCATAGTTGAGCGTAGGCGTAAGGAAGGCAAGATTGCTGGTTACGGCATCAAACACTCCAGTAACACCGCCATCGGCAGTCAGGATCGTGTAATCGGTCGAAATGTCATAGGCCGTCCCGCCAGCAAGAACGCTCACAGTGCCGCCATCGATAGCAGCCGCGCCTGTGGCTGCAACCAAATCGGTCGAACCATCAGGCAGAACTTCTACCTCAAAAGTTGAACCGGCCGCAAAACTAATGTCGCCTGCGACATTAACCGTTCCGATGCTGTTACCTGGTGCCAATACGCCGACAACATTGATGCCGCCCAATTGTCCTGCACCGCCAAGGCGTCCACCGTCATTCACCGTGACGGCAGAGGCAATGCTTCCATTTACAACCAGCAGTCCGCCATCAACGACAGTGCTGCCAGTGAAGGTGTGATCACCCTCCAGAACCAAAGTCCCTGCATCGAGCTTGTTAAGTCCGCCATCACCACCAATCGGTGCCGAAATAGTGGCAGTCACTCCGGGATCGACACGAACTGCGGTAAGGGCATCGTTGATCGTCAATGCACCGCTTCCAGCAGCGATAGTGTAGCCGTCGGTTGTGAACTGAAGACCTGTAAAGGTGATTTCATCGTCAACCGTAACAGTGCCAGCAGCGCCTCCGAAGACTGCAAAGTTGCTGTTCCATGCCGCGTTGAAGTTGCCGTCGGCATCGGTCCAATTGGTATCGGTGAGATTCCAGCTGCCGCTGCCCCCATCAATGACATCATTGCCCTCAGTATTAGCGCCATCGAAGAACTGAATTTCAGGGATCGCACGGTCGATGATGAGATTGACCTGACCGCCGTCAGTGACCTGGATTGTGCCCTGCTCAAGGTCGAAACCTTCAGGCAAGACACTTACGTCAAGACCGTTGTCAGTGATCCCACCGGCGACATCAATCAGGCGATAGACGCCGATACCAAAGCTATCGAGTGCATTTGCGTTGAGCAGGCCGTCCAGAGTCAAATCACCGCCAACTGTGATTAGGTCACTGGTTGCCGCATCTGCTGGATTTCCAAGGTCGGCGCCAAGAATAGAGCTTGCCCCCAAGACTAGGTCGCCCGAAATTGCCAGCGTACCAGCAGCGCCAACTGAACCTGCATTGAGAGTGGCACCTGCGCCCAATTCGACGTCGCCATCGATCATGCCGTTGCCGGTCAATGTAGAGCCAGCAAGAGCCGTTGTATCGCTGGTGATGGAACCATCCACTGCCAAGATACCGCCTGAAACGGTTGTTGCGCCTGTGTAGGTGTTGACGCCTGAAAGGATCAGAGTACCGCCTTCAAGCTTGTTGAGACCTCCCTCGCCGGCCAACGCCGCCGAAATCGTAGCCGAAATTCCATCGCCAACACGAACCCCGCTTTGCTCTTCGGTAAGAGAAAGTGTGAATGCGGTGTCAGCAGCCGTGACTTCATAGCCGTTGACGAGGAATTGCAGGCCGACCGCTTCAACATTGTCACCCAAGGTTACAAGGCCGCCAGCGTCGCCGCCAAAGACCGCAAAGGCATTATTGAAAGCAAAATTGTCGACACCGTCTGCTTCGGTGAAGTTGGTTGTGACGCTGTCCCAGATACCTGCACCGCCATCAATCACGCCATTGCCATCAACATCGGCGCCATCGAAGAAGAGGATCTCGGCGTCCGTCCCTGTATCAAGCGCTGAGACGACAAAGTTGACCTGACCGGCAAGCGCTGTCTGTACCTCGCCTTGGGCCACGGTAAAGCCGTCAGGGACTGAACCGACATCCAGACCGTTGTCTGTAAGCGCTCCACCATAAGTGATGAGCGTGTAGACACCGAGACCGAACTCACCAGCATCGGTGACGTTCAGAATCCCATCAAGCGTCAAATCGCCTCCCACCAAGAGCCGGTCGCTGGTCGACGAATCAGCCGGATTGCCAAGGTCGAAATTAAGTAGAGAACCTGATGACAGTGCCAATGCGCCGAGCGAAAGTTGGTCTGCATCGCCTGCGTTGCCTGGATTGATGATACCGCCGTCCGCAACGGTGGTAGCGCCCCCAGTACCATTACCGCCCAATGTCGCGCCATCGCCGACCGAGATCGCGCCAACTCCGCCAGCGTTCACGAACAAAGTCCCGCCGGTCATGGTGATTGCGCCAATATCGGTCGCGAGGGATGACAAATTGTGCGTGCCCCCATCCACATTGACCTGACCAAAGTTAAACGCGCGAACGAAGCTAGTATCCATCTCGGAGCCAGTGAGATTGAGGATGTTGGTGGCCCCCATCTCCTCACTACCCTGCAAGTTACCGGTCGCGCTTGCACCGGCTGTCACGGTCAGTGTGTTGGTGCCAGAACCTGCAAATTCGACTGCATTATCGGTGCCCGAAGTGACACTCGACGCTCCCAAAGTAACCGTTGCGTCTTGAGTGCCCTCAAAACGCACACCGTCACCATCGGCGCCTGTCAATGTGCCATTGTTCACCAAAGTACCGCCAGTCGCAGACTGAATGCCATCATTACCCATGATGGTCCCGCCCTCATTGTTGGTAATGATCGCACCAATAGCATCAGTGTTAACCAGAATGCCGTCTGCTGTGCCCTGGATCGTGCCTGAGTTGGTGATCACCGTATCTGTTGGCGTGGTGTCTTCGCTGATGTCGGCGCCACCCAAAAGGCGAACACTGATTGAATCGCCATCAAGACGGATACCTTCATCATCGCCGATGATCATACCACCTGCCTCGTTGACAACCGTGACGCCGCTGCCGCCGATCAAAATTCCGGCTTCAGCCTGACCATCGATTGTTCCTGCATTAGAGATCGTGACCGCGTGGTCAGAATGCGCACCGTTGATGCGAATTGCGTTGCTAGCGCCGACAATCATGCCGCCAGCTTCGTTGGTGATTGTGCCGCGCACCACCGCGTCACTTTCAGATCGGATCGCTGCGTTCGAAGAGTTGTTACGCGCCGCTGAGATCGTCCCGCTGTTGGTAATATCAACTTCGATCACACAGTTGACACGGTCATCCTCGCGGCACCCGCGGTCCTCGCCGCCAGAGGAGCCAGGATCACCGTTCAGATGTACAGCGTCGGCATCGCTGTCGGAACCTGTATTGGATATAGTTCCAGTGTTCACTAACCTGAAGCGGGCAATACCCTCTTCATCACCCACTGTGCCCGAAGACGGGTCCGTACCAAGCAGCGAATCAACACCAACGGTTGCCCCGCCAACACTGGTAATTGTACCGTTATTGATAACAGTGTTCAGCAATCCATCCGCATCACGGTCGAAATAAACGACCGCCTCAGTCGCCTCGCCCGTACCGGCGATCAAACCGTCGTTAGTAAGGATCTGGTTGTCACCTTCGAAAAAGATAACGCCGTCAAACCCTTGCAGCACGCCGGTTGAGAGAACGTTGACTGTGATATCGTCTTCGGAATTATCAACTTCAATGACGACATCTTCGTCGTCACCATCGGTGTTGATATGAGTTCCACCCAGAGTAATGACCGCGCCGTCGCTGGATTGATTTTCAAGCCGGATGTTATCTCCGCTGCCGACGGTCTGAGTAACTCCATCGGCTGAGGTAACTCCGTCGGGACCAGGGTTTTGGACCGGCGTGTCGTCCACAATCATAACCTGCGCATGAGCAGGAGCAGCATACGCGGTGGCTAGCGCCATGCTGGAAATTGACGCGCCTACAAATAGGCCCGACAATGTACGGCGCCTTACCGCTCGCACACCTTCAGCCTTCATTGAAACTTGGTTGTCTGCTCGACTTGCAGTGTTAGCCATCAGTCTTTCCCTCTCATCCGGCCTGCCTTTGGCATTTGCCGCTGCTCTCAAAATTGGATCGGTGCACGCGTACGATGTACGGTGCTCAAGTTAGGTGTTATGCATTTTGCTTAGACCAATTCAACCATATTCGTCATACCGATTGGTAAATCATGACGTTTAAGCAAAGTTATCACCCTATGATCGGAGGATTGCCCGCGCATCTGCTTCAATCATGCGTGTTTTCCAACCGGTAAAAGGTCGCCTGGTCAAAGTCGGTCGGCTCACCTGTGTTATTCTGCGTGTACACGCCGGCCTTGAAGTAGTTCCACTCTTCAATGGTGTCGTAACCGCTGTTCTCAACCACCATGTCCACGAAGTTGTGGCCGATTATCTCACCGTCTTGGTCGCCGCGACGTATAATTACGTCGATGCGTGAACCTGCATTGGTTATTTCATAAGAAAACACCTCGTTGAGCGCTATACCATTGAACGGGTTATTGCGGTCTTCAGGCTGGCTGTCGCGGTCATCGAATTCTGGCCCGACCACCATGAAGTAGATATCGTCACCGCCCCGGATTTCGTGAGCAAAATAGACATAGCCGCGATCATTCTCCGGGTACTTGCGATAATACAGACGAATCGGCTCATCGCTTGATGCGTGAATTTGCCCAAATATCATTCGTCCAATGTGGGAATCGCTGCCCGATGAGCTAACATTATTGATCGCAAGCGTGCCCTTCAAAACGCCGCCCCGGCCGCCAACAGGTACGCCGGGATCAGGCTGATAGCCAAGCACCCAATTGTTGCGGTTCACACCTTGCGTGGAGATGCTTCGATCGCCATTGCGCAGCATCTCTCGCAGCTCAGAGCGGGTGAAACGCGAATTGGCGGACGTCGTTGCTCCTTCAATCGTAGAGCGGAATGTCATGCCTCCATCGGGAGAAGTGAAGAAAAACTCGTCAGAAAAGCCTTCGAGATCAAGGTCTTGCGTGCGCTGGGCAAAACCATCGGAAGGGTCCGTAGCAGGCGTATCGAGCGCCCAATCTAGAAGTTGGAAATTTCGCCCCGGAGTGACCGCCGGATCGAGTCCAAAAATGCTCGTATCAAATGGCTGAACAGCAACAGGGGTTGGCGTCCCTTCCGAACAACCAAAAAGCGCTGCCTCGACGATACCAAAGGGGTTGCCATCAGACGTTCCCTCCGCCGAAATGCGAACAAATCTTGCGGCTGTGTCGTTAACGTCAAACCGTTCAAAGTTAGCCGTATCTCCAGACGATTGAAGGCTTGGACTAAGCGTTGTGAACGCACTACCGTCGGAAGAGACCTCAAGTGAGAAAGTGGATGTGCGCTGGTCACCGAGGTGCAAAGCCAAACCCACCTCACGGATGAGAAATTCACTCCCCAAGTCCAGGGTCAAAGTCGCGGGAACACCAGACGCACTCCAACGGGAAGCTGCCTCCAAGTTATCATCAATTGCATTGCTTGCTTCAAAACCAGCACCGCTCGATTGGCTCGCCGTTGCCGTGACGATATCGAGGAAATTCAATCCGCTGCATGAAACAACAGAAACAGGCGTGGGGGACGGGGTTAGCGTTGGGCTAGAGGTAGGCGCGACAGTCGACGAAGAAGCAGGTGACCCGCCGCCGCCCCCACACCCAGTGATCAGCAAACCCGCCGCCAACAGGGCGAATGGCGAAGAAACGGTACTCCTGATACTCAAAGGAAAGCCCCTAAGTTGGTTGTTCAAATATTGAGTTTGGTAAGCCAAGGCAGGAATAAATCAACCGGAATATACATCCAATTGGTATGACAGAATGAAGTTCACAACACCTGGATGCGACCTTGAATTGGGCCGTATGGAGTAAACTTCACCAGATAACGGGACGGTTTCTGAGTAACGTGATCCGATCACTATTCGATCACAGAAAACCCAAAATTTGCAATAAAAGGGCCCGCCTATCGAGATGGCGGGAGCTTTAGACAGCATTTCGATTAATGGGCGGAGGCGTTGTCAGTCTTGCGCGAACTCAGCACTGGTAGTCTCAGCGCTCCATGCTGTTTCTAAGCTCTATTGAAAAACTTCAAAGCCACCAATCCACTGCGCTTTTGGCTACATGGCTCGCGGCGTCTGGATAAGAAATCGCCAACATCCCATCCGCTCATTCTGCAATCGCTACTGCAAATCTAAAAATGCCTGATTGGCCTTTTCCCTTGATCCGGCATCTTGAATATTCTCAACAGACTGCGAGCCCTCGACGTTTGTAGGTGGAATAAGGTTGTAACCAGATGCCAGTTTTACACGAAGATTATCGAGATGCGCACAGACAGTGTACTGCAGTTGCGAAGCGGTAAAGGTCGACCAAGTAGATGGAAACGCAACAGAGCGGACGCCAAGACGCGCAATCTCACGCCGATCACCGACCAAGATCGGCAATCCCCTTTTTGGCTACATTCGGCGCCGTCTTGATCGCAGCCGAGGTGATGCTCAGGCTCATCGGGTGGCTGCAATTCAAGGTTGGCTGGGCCGCGTTTGATTATGGTTTTTCATTCCAATGGGCAGGCACTCTGGCGGCGATGACCAACGGCTTGTTGTCGCTCCTTGCTATGGTAGCCTTGTTCGGCTTCTTTGAATGGCGCCAAGCTGGTTTTAAGAACTTCAAAGAGCGTTACTCTGAAGGCCTTGTTTATGGTTCAACCGCAATTGTCATTGCGACCCTCATTCAGACCATGGCTTTTTCATTGCTTCCATCGTTGGAAGTCGAACCGCTATTGAAGGCGGATGATCTCGGCCCGCTCATGATCGTTTTTCCGATCGTTTACATGCTCTTCGTCGGTTTTTTCGAATATTGGCTGCACCGGGCGTTGCACGACATACCTCTCCTCTGGCGCCTCCACGCGATTCACCACCAGATCGAAGAGATGAATGCCGCTCGAAGCTATTCGCATTGGGCACAGGAAACTTTGTACCTTGCGGTCATCACCATCCCCTTGGTGTTTCTCATTGAAGACCCGCAAGAGCATGTCGCGTTGCTTACGACGTTCTATCTGGTGTCCAACTATTACATGCACACCGATAATCCCGCGATGTCGTTCCCACCCCTTCTCCGGCACGTGGTGGCCGACAATGTCTACCACCACTACCACCATTCGCGTGCTATCGAACATTGGGGGCGAAACTACTGCTCCTTCTTCTCTTTCTATGATCGCATTTTCGGAACCCAGCATATGCCCGAGGATGAGACATTCCATCCGACAGGAATTGATGGGTATCGACCGCTTACAGGCTGGACTGATTACCTGATCCGGCCATTTACACGAAGCGGTTGAGAAGGAATTTCAAGAAATTTCTCGCGATCTGTAACGAAACTGGCGAGAGATGCGAAAGCAACAATTGATGACGCCAAAAAAGGCAAAACTGGAGGTTTGAAAAATGAAAGTTGCTTTGATTTCTGCACTCGGTCTGGCCATGGCCGCCACTGCCATACCTGCTGAAGCCTCTGGCTCTGGCTCAGGTGCTTCGCGCGGAGGCTGGGGCGGTGCTTCGGGAAGCTCAGGCATTAGCGAGGCTGAACGTCTCAACCGACGAGGTCGCTCTCAGGTGCGCAAGCACATCACCTGTAAGAAATGCGATTATCACGATCGCCTGGATCGCAGCACCGCAGTAGAAGTTGCACAAGGCGTTCAAGAAGGTCGCTTTGAAATCAAGCAGAAAGATCGCACTGCGGTGCTCTACTATCTGCGAGGACGCTTCGGCGTCTAAGTCACTGCTTAAAAACAGCTTTAAACGGTTGAGCTGATGGTTCGCTCGGCGACAAAGTCTGTCTCCGAATGGCCGGCCATGATCGCCAGCGCCGTTTTTTTGGCGAGCATCGCCTCTTTGGTTTTTCTGACCAATGAAATAGCGTCGCCCGTCCTTCCCTATGTGGCTATTCTGGCGGGCGGAAGCGCGCTGGTTTCATTGCTGCTTTGGCGCGATACAAAGATTAGCGCCAAAACTGTTTTGCTGGTCGCGGCGTTTGGGCACATAATCGCCCTTTTCGGTCAGACCATTTTTGAGGACGATTATTACCGTTTCCTTTGGGATGGCTGGATGACCCTCCAAGGCGGCACTCCATATGGAGTGCCGCCTGAGCTGTTCATAGATGACCCGGCCATTCCGCGGGCAATGCAGAACGTTTTGGAGTGGGTCAATTACCCCCAATATCCAACGATCTACGGACCTCTCCTCCAGATACTGTTTGCTTTCACAAGCTTTTTTGCCGGCGAGAATGAGATTGGTCTGAGGATTCTTTTTGCCTCCGGCGCTCTGATACTTTCAGCCTTGATAGCGCGTCGCCACAGCGCTGGACGCACGGCTCTTTTCGCGTGGAACCCGTTGATTGTAGCAGAGAGCACTTTGCATCTTCACCCCGACATATTCTTAGGCTTGGGTTTGTTCGCGGCCGTGTTGGCCGGCAAACATCGACCAATGTTGGCAGGCCTGTTCTTCGCGGCATCCGCTGGCGTGAAGATCGTAGCTCTGGCCGCATGGCCAATGCTGATCCGGCTTGCTCCATCAGCCCTTATCGCCGCCGTTGTTGGTCTGGTCGCACTGTACGGTATCTTTGCAGTCCAAGGGCAGGGAGTGGGTTTCGATTCAACCGAGACATTTGCCACCCTGTGGTATTTTAACCCTATCGCATTTGAGCCTCTATTAGTTGTTCTAGGGCCAGCTTGGGGCCGCCTTGCGTCGCTGCTTCTGGCTGGCGCCTTGGTCGTTTGGTTTCACGCCTCCGCCCGTGACTATGATAGCGTACCGATTGCTCCGATCTTTGGCGCGATCCTGCTGTTCGCGCCGGCAGTAAACGCATGGTACCTTTTGTGGCTGCTGCCTTTCGCTCTCGATAGGCGCGATATCTGGCCGTATGTCGCAAGCGCTGTTTTGCCGCTGTCTTATCTGACTGGGCTCAATCTTGAAATCTATGAGCTTGAAGCGTTTGAGGTGCATCCCATTGCACACCGGATCGAATGGGTACTTCTCGCAGGCGCGATCACGATTGATCTTTTTAGGCGCTTTAGAAGTTCCCCGTCACCGCTGCCGAACCGAAACCCTATTACAGAACCAAAGGTCTCTGTGATCATTCCCGCTTTGAACGAAGCAGAATCGGTTGAACAGACCGTACGCGGCATCCGTTTGGCGAACCCGGTTGGACTTCATGAAGTCATAGTTGCTGACAATGGTTCAACAGACGAAACTGCGTCCGTTGCAAAGAGTGCTGGTGCGCTTGTTATATCTGAGCCTAAGCGAGGCTATGGTGCAGCCTGCCTTGCAGCTCTTGGCCGCGTCGATCGGAGCAGCAACATTATCCTATTTATGGATGCCGATCTTTCAGATGATCCTGCTGATGCTGAGAAATTGTTGACGCCGGTGATCCAAGGATCGACCGACCTCGTCATCGGATCGCGCACTATCGGGAAAATTGAAGCAGGGGCGATGAGCGCGCCTCAGCGTTTTGGCAATTGGCTCGCCCCAACCTTGGTGCGATTGATCTGGGGTCACCGTTACACCGATCTGGGACCATTTCGCGCCATTCGGCGTGACTCTCTCGAACACCTCGCGATGGCTGACCGCGACTTTGGTTGGACAATCGAAATGCAGGTGCGCGCCGCAAAGATGGATATGCGTACTCTCGAAGTGCCTGTGACTTATCGAAAGCGCGTGGGTGTATCGAAGATCTCTGGGACAGTGAAAGGCGTATTTGCAGCCGGTTGGAAGATCCTATTTGTTATCACCCGCGAAGCCTTTGGTGATTTTGGTCAGTCCGAACGCGCAAGGGAAGTCACCGAAAGCGGCTAAGTCGTGCAAGTTAAAGCTCAACAATCCCAATCGGCCGTCTAAAGAGCATTCTCTTCATTCAATAGTAACAAATTGGGCAATCTCGCCGAATGAATTGGCAAGGAAACAACAGGAACGGACCATGGTTATGCACATTCGCACCAATGGAAATCTTATGAACTCAGGCATTTCGAGACGCTCAATTTTGGCGGCTATCCCCGCAACGGCAGTTCTCGCCGCTTGCGGAGGTCCAGATGCCGGCGGCTTGGGCGAGGAAAGCTTCTCAAGCGACTCAGGCTCTGGAAACGTGATCGATCATTCGGCATGGGATGCACTTCTTCAAGAATATACGAGTGAAGGCCCTGAAGGAGTGAACCTTGTCGATTACGCGCGTTTAAAGAACGAAGCATTAGACGCCCTCGCCGGCTATCTTGGTGCCTTGCAAACGGTTTCGATTGAGAATTTTGGCCGCGATGAACAATTCGCGTTCTGGGTCAATCTTTACAATGCCGCCACCGTCGATGTGATCGTGCAGAACCTCCCGCTGGATTCCATCCGCGACATTGGCCTGCTCGGCTCCGGCCCTTGGAAGGACGATGCCGTCACCGTTGCAGGACGCGCACTCAGCCTCGACAATATCGAGCACGACATTCTGCGTCCCGAATGGCAAGATGTGCGCATTCACTATGCCGTGAACTGCGCATCGATTGGTTGCCCCAACCTTGCGCGTACCGCCTACACCGGCGAAAAACTCGAAGACATGCTCGAACAAGCATCAAAGTCATTCGTCAATCACCCTCGCGGATTTGGCGGCAATCCGGATGCTCTTATCGCTTCCAACATCTTCGAATGGTATCAGGAAGATTGGGGATCTGAGCAAGACGTGTTGGCCCATGCACGTCAATATGCCGAAGGTCCAACAGCCGCACTGCTCGAAGAGGCGCAGGCGATCAGCGAGTATGCTTACGATTGGTCCCTGAACGCTGCATAAAGCCCGTCAATCTTGCCAAATTCGTGTGGCTGAACGAAAAGCTGATCTGTGACAGACGCAACGCCCCATCTCGTTCTATTCGCCAGATATCCGACACCGGGCGAATGTAAGACGCGGCTAATCCCAGCGATTGGTGCAGAGGCGGCCGCTGGCCTTCATCGCCGCTTGGCGGAGAGGACGGTGAAGCTGCTGTGCGCTTCAGGTGCGCCGGTGAGTATTGCCACCACAGGTGGGCAGTTGGCAGCATTCGAAGCATGGCTCGGCCCGCAGGTGAATTTTGAAGAGCAAGTTGAAGGTGGCCTTACTGAAAGGCTGCTGGCCTTCCTCGGCCGAGCCCCGGTGATCTTTTTTGGCGCTGATACGCCCGATTTAAGCGCAGCTCATGTGCACATGGCGATGGAGGGCCTCACCACCCATGAAGTGGTGATAGGGCCTGCCACAGACGGCGGCTATTACCTGATAGGCATGCGCGCGCCGTATCCGGAACTCTTGACCGATATGCCCTGGAGCACTGACCAGGTTCTGCCTGAGACGCTCAAACGCCTGGATGCGCTTGGGATTGTGCCGCTCCTACTTGAGCGGCTTTCAGATTGTGACCGCCCGGAGGACCTAACGCTCTGGCCTGATCTGGCTGACGGCCGAAAAACTCTCGTTGCTCAATCTGTCGCTGAATAGCTTATCGCTTCCTCATCCTCGATCAGGCGGCCCCAATAATCATCAAACGGATGTATGGCTTCGGTCGCTCCGCTAGAAGCAGACACAAGAGCGCGCCCATCATTCCGCCATTGGAACAGCCCTCCGATGAGATTGACTGGTGGTTTGCCAGACTCGCGTTCAACGAACTGCGCCACGCGGTCAGCCAAAATTGAAGAGCGCGCACCCACAGAACAATAGAATACCGCGCGTTTCCCCTGCAGTTTATCAGCAAAGCGTTCCGCAAAATCATCCTCGGTTATCTCCGGCTCGACAAGAATCGCTCCAGCCAAATGGCTTACGGCAAACTCGTCAGGCTCGCGCACATCGAATAGTACGACGTCATTTGGACTGAGCGCGGAAAAATCATCTGCGCTCAGATGCTCAACCGTGTCGTAGTTTGCCGCAATTCCAGAATGAATGCGGTCGAGGTCAGAAGTCTGGAAAAATGCCGCACCGCCGATTGCGGCGAGCAAGGCGATGCCAATTGCGCCGCTAACCACAAGACCTTTCTTCACTGTGTTGTCTCCTGACCAGATGGCGGTTTGACCGTAACCTTGGCGTTCTTGAACGGCAGCATAAGCGACCAAAACAGCGATGACGGGCTATCATCTTGATGTTCGTCTAGCCCAATCACGACACCATTGTGCCCGCGATTGGGCTGAGCAATGTATGTCCCAAAAAGACGGTCCCAGAGCGAAAAGAAGAAGCCGTAATTGCTGTCTGTCTCGCGGTGGATGATGGAGTGGTGAACCCGGTGCATATCAGGCGTGACTATGATCGTCCTGAGCACGCGATCAACCGCAAGTGGCAGCCTGACATTCGCGTGATTGAACATCGCCGATGCGTTGAGGATCACTTCGAACAAAACCACAGCGAGCGCTGCCGGACCAAGCGCAATTACAACCAACAGCTTGTAAGCCATCGAAAGTACGATTTCGATCGGATGGAAGCGAATTCCCGTCGTCACATCAATGTCACGATCGACATGGTGAACCTTGTGGATGCGCCAAAGGATCGGGATTTTGTGAGAAGCCACATGCTGGGCCCAAACAGCGAAGTCCAAAAGGACGATCGCAAGGATGATCTCGAGCCAAATCGGCAGAGGGACGGCGTTCAGCAGGCCCCAACCCTGCTCGCCAGCATATCCGGCGACTCCCACCGCAAGAATTGGAAAAAGGATGCGCAGCACAATACTATCGATAATGACCAGCGACCAATTGGTGAACCAACGATATCCGCGAGGCTGCGTGCGCTGTTTGCGGGGCAAGATCGCTTCCACGCAGGCCATTATAGCGAAGACACTAGCAAAAACGCCAAGTCTCACCGTTCCTTCGCTCAGCCCAAAAATCTCCATCAAGCGCTCTTTCTAACTGGTCCTGCTCATCTGTTCGCCGAAAAACATTCAAGCGTTACGCAGTTATGCACCAAATTTGAGCCCGACAATAGCTTCCCTTACCTTACAGATCGGGTAAGGTTCTCCAGCAATGACCAGCGTGACCATTGTCATACCCACCTTTAATGAAGAGGCCGCACTTCCCGCCACGATCGACGGGCTGCGCCGCCTTTCGCCGCAGCCGGACGAGGTTTTGATCGCTGATGGGGGGAGCAAAGATGCGACCGCTAAAATCGCGGCCGATGCTGGGTTCACAGTGGTGAACTGTCCTCGCAAAGGGCGCGGCGCACAGATCAATCAAGGCATCGCCAATGCAAAGGGCGAGCTAATATGCGTCCTCCATGCCGATAGCGTTTTGCCAGAAGATGCGGTCACACTCATCCGAGAAACTATGGCGGACAAGAAAACCGCGCTTTCGAGCTTCTTTCCCAAACTCGTCGGTGAGCGTCGCACCCGTTGGGGTTCCACCCTGCACAATATCGTGAAGACCTGGTACGCGCCGCTCCTGACGCGCCCGGACCTCTTCTTTCGCGGAGTGAGGCTTCTGTTTGGCGATCACGCCATGTTCTTTAGGCGCAAGGATTTTCTTGGATTTGGCGGCTGCGATGAGCGTGTCGTGATCATGGAAGAAGCGGGACTTTGCATCAACTTTGCAAAGCTCGGCCGCACGCGTGTTATTCGGCGTTGGGTTGTGACGTCCGATAGGAGGATCACCGAGCTTGGGAGCCTGCGCGCCAACTACATCTACCTAAAGGTCGCTTTGATGTGGTCATTGGGAGTGCGCGAGGGGCTCTCCGAGCATTATCCGGACATCCGCTAAGCTATCAATCGCACGTTTGAGGCGCCAAACGGTTTCAACCGTCAGCGCCTCAAATGCTCATTGCTTAGTAGCGCCATCCAAGTTCAACACCGTACGTGCGTGGTTGGTTGAAGATACCTGACAAATTGTTGAAGTCGATGGCCGAGACCGTGCCGACAGTATCGGTCAAATTGCGCACAAATCCAGCGAAGTGGATGTTATCCAAGCGATACCCTGCCCGCGCGCCGCCAATAACCTGCGCCTCGGCCTCAAATTCAACCGATTCATAGAGGAAAATGTTTGCGCTCGAACGGTAAGACCAATCGGTTGAGGCGAAAAACTCACCCGCACCCAGATCGCGGCTGTAATCGAGCACAATATTGCCGATGAACTGCGGTGCTTGCGGGAAAGGATTGCCGTCAATCAACGCGCCGCCAGTCACAGGATCAATCGGGTCGAGCACCGTACATGGTGTTGCAGAACCACAAGCAGCGGTCTGCAAGTCCTCATCCTGAATCTCGGTCTCGTTCCACGAGAAATTACTCATCAGCGTAAGATCATCAGTAACCGCCAAATCAAACTCCGCCTCGATACCATAGCCAATGCCTTGATCGGCATTAAGCAATTGGTTGAAATTGCCCGCGCCTCCGATTGCCGTGAGCTGTTGATCATCGATCGTGAAGAAATAGCCATTGATGTTGAAGCGCGCCCGGTTATCTAGGAGCGTAGTTTTCAATCCTGCTTCGAATGACAATATAGTCTCAGTATCTGCGACCGTTACCCCATCGAAATCGGGTGTGAGGTTTGCAAAAAGAATGCGGCCCTGGATGGAAGGTGCCCTGAACCCGCGAGAGATGCGGGCATAGAGGTTGGTGTCTTCTGTCACCGAATAGGTCGCGGATAGATCGAAGCTAATTTCCTCATCACCAACATTTCGGAAGAATGGTCCAGCAGCAGGTGCGCCAAACGTGCCGATTGGGCGAATAACCTCAAAATCCTTGTCGTCATCGGTAAAACGAAGACCAGCGGCGAGATTGAGCTTTTCAGTCACATTGACATCAACCGAACCAAAGATCGCCCAGCTTGTCGTGTCCTGCGTTTGGAAAGCCTGACCGTTTTCAACGCCGCCGCCAAGGGTGTCGAAGTTGAATGAGGAAATCTCAAGATTCTCATCGAAGAGATACAGGCCAACGGTCCAATTGAGCGTATCTTCGTCCGTATTGGTCAATCGCAGTTCGTGGGTCAGTTGGTCGAGATCATCGATGCCATCCCCGCTTTCTGCAGGGAAAGGGATGAGGCCTGGGCCGCCACCCGTGGGCAAGAAGGCCGCACCAAACCCACCATCAACATCGCCGCGCGAGAAAGCCTCTGCCGTTTCCCAACCGAAGATATAGGTCGCTGTGACCCCGCCAAACTCCAAATCGGCCCGCGAAGTGATCCCAAAGGTGTTTGTATCCAGCGTTGAAAAGCGCTGTGCATCGGCAAAGGTTACTGTGCGATCAAAGTCAGGGCGCGGATCATTTGATCCTGGCAGAAACGCATTGGCCTGGAAGCTTGTTTGCCCTCCATTGAGGTTACGTCCGTGCACATTGATCAACCATTCGAAGTTATCGCTTGGGGTTATCAAAGCCTGCGCGCGATAGGCAAAATCATCAAATCCGCCCGCATCTGCATTGGGATCATCGTCGATTTGGTTTTCAATGAAGTCGGAGCGACTTTGGAATGTTCCGGAAAAGCGCAATGCGATCACATCGCTCAGCGGAATGTTGAGCGCGCCTTCGAGCAGAACCGTGTCGAATCTGGCATAAGAGCCGGTAAGATAGGCATCGAATGCGTCCTCTGGTTTGGCGCTTTCGAACTTCAAGACGCCAGCCGGGGTGTTGCGGCCAAAGAGCGTGCCTTGTGGTCCGCGCAGCACTTCGACACGTGCAAGGTCAAACACTGGGAAGCCTTTGAGAACGGGGTTCTCCCAAACAACCTCGTCGTAGATGTAGGACACAGGTTGAGACGCGTTGAAGTCAAAATCTGTGTTGTTGAGCCCTCGGATACCAGGACGCGGGAATATGCGACCAAATGAAGTCTCAATGTTCAAGCTGGGAACTCGGCCAGACAAAAAGAGTGTGTCATCACCCGCGCCACGAAAAGTGTTAAGTGTCTCGGTTTCCAGCACGCTGATCGCCACCGGCACATCTTGGGCGTTTTCGGATTCTTTGGTCGCTGTGACCAGAATTACGCCAAGGCCGGATTCTTCCTCCGCTTCTTCTGCAATCTCGGCATCTGGCTGCCCTTGAGCGAGCGCTGGTTGAGAGATCGTGATAGCTCCCAAGGCAACAGTAAGGCCTAGGTTGTTCTTGTTGAGACGCATTTTTGGGATAGCCCCCTTTTTGTTCTTGCGAATTGGAGAATTCTTCAATGGTTCAGCTTCGTAACAGCTAAGGTGATCGTTACAATTTGGCACTACTTGTTTTAGGAATAATCTGATCCTGCTCTCGATGAACGAACCACCGCTTTCGGCCGCGCTCTAGGGCAGGTCATGGCGAATTGCGATTCAATCAGACTCTTGATCAGCATCAGTAACCTTCGGCCTCTCGTCTGCGAACTGGCGATCAAACAGAGGACGATATGAAAAAGATTTTGATCATTGTGGCGCTCGCTGCGCTCATCGCGGGCTTCTTCTACTTCGAATTGGGGCAATATTTGACCTTCGAGGCGATCAAGTCGCGGGTCGAAGGCGCGCAACAAACCTATCGGGACAATCCCATTTTGGTGATCGCCGTATTCTCCGCAATCTATGTGATTGTCGCTGCCGCGTCCTTACCGGGTGCTGCGCTGTTGACCTTGGCCGCAGGCGGATTGTTCGGGTTTGTTACCGGCACAATCGTAGTGTCTTTCGCGTCGACCATCGGCGCCACAGTTAACTTCCTTGCAGCTCGCACAGTCCTACGCGACTTCTTTGAATCAAAGTTCGGCGACTGGCTGAAAGGCATCAACAAAGGGCTCGAGCGCGATGGTGCATTCTATCTGTTCACCTTGCGCATGGTTCCCGCAGTTCCGTTCTTTGTGATCAACCCAGTGATGGGCCTCACCCGCATTAAGACCTGGACTTACGTCTGGGTCAGCCAGCTTGGTATGCTAATCGGAACGGCGGTCTATGTGAACGCTGGGACAGCTATCTCCTCGCTTGAAAGCCCGGAAGGCATCTTTACGCCTCCCATTCTTCTTTCCTTCGTCCTGCTCGCCATCGTCCCGTGGATTGCCAAGGCTGTGGTCGCTTTCATCCAGCGGCGCAAAGTCTACAAGGGTTTCGACAAACCGAAGACATTCGACCGCAATATAGTGATAATCGGCGGAGGCGCGGCGGGCCT
>NZ_JBDXIY010000021.1:0-2633 GCF_039988855.1 Erythrobacter sp. | reverse complement strand
CAGCAGTTCCCGGTGAGGGCTGTTTGGTGGGCCGAAGTTTTGTTTTTTTGCTTTTGACTCGGTAGCAGGCAGTGTTGCGTGTTGGTTGGGCGGTTAGGGAGCCCTTGAGTCACGTCTGTGAACCTCTGAATCGTAGCTTTGCGACTTGAGACTGCCTGTCTTCGTAGAGCGGTGGCGATGACATGCCGTGATGCATGAATTCAGTCCGTCGATTCCTGTTGGTTTCCACCGCCTCATCCGACCGGCGGTGGTTTCGTCAGGCGACCGGTCGCGATCGCAGTGTAGAGATCAGCGAAGCTTGCGAACTCAAAGTGACGAAGATGACTGCGCAGCGATTCCCAAAGCCGAACTCGCCGACGTACTCGCTTCATCGCAGCGTTAAACAGTCCGCAACAGGCTTCCTGAATCTGATCGACCAAGAAAGCCAGAAACGTCAACAAGACCAACACCGTTGCCAAGTTCTTCGATCCGTGTCCGTAGTTGTGTTCCAGGTGATAACCTTGGTTCTTCAGTGTATTGAAGGTCTCGTTCTCCACCCGCCAACGGCAGCGACCGGCACGCTGATAAAGATCAAGACTGTTCTTGCTCAGATCCAGATCCGTGACCCAACTGAACCGTTTCGCTACTTCACCGCTGTTATCGTCGAATTCATAATGCTGCAGGAAGTTGATGCGAAGGTCACGATGTGACTTGTTCAAGGAAAGATCGGCAACGTAGTGGTTTTCGGTCGTGATCTTCTTCTTGCCATTGGCAACTTCGAGTGACTCGCAGCGACAGTCGTCTCGGCCCATGGCCTCGACAACTTGCTCGAAAAGGTACTGATGGTCTCCAGGTTTCGCACCGAGCAAGAAATGCATGTTGTGAGATTGTAGATCGGCGATATGCGGTCCGTTACTCGCTAAACCATCCTCCAGGATCAGCATCTTCAGCTTCGGATGTTGCTTGCGTAAGCGTTTGAGTAGCCGTGAGGTTGCATTGCGCTCGCAGTCATTCTTGTTCTGTCCGTCACCGCGAAGGATCGGTTCGACCGCCATCGGAATGACTTGACGTGTCAGCGGGTGAACCAGAACAGCTGCAACGACCTGATGGTAGTACTGTTGTTTTCCGCCTTTGACTCGAACCATACACTGCTGGCAACTGACCTTATCGCTGCAGAACTGCCCCGAGCCGTCGATCGCAATCAAGTAGTACTGATCGTCGAACAGCCATTGCTTCAATTCACGGCCCCGCTGCAACTCCCAGAACAGATCAGCAAAGGCTTCATTGAGCGGCTCGACGTCGATGCCGTCCAGGATCGTTCTCATCTGCGTGTCGCTGGGCACGCCTTGGATCTGAAAGGGCTTCTCGATTCTTAGATCTTGCGTCTGATCCTCGAACGCAAGCATCGATGGCGACTTGGTGAGAAACATCGCTAGCGCACTCATCAAGGTGTCGGCCATCGAATAGTCGCAGGATGCTTGCCGACGTGAATCGGCAACGGACTCAAATCGTCGTCGGAGCGTTGCAAGGAGCGAATCGGCCGAGAGGCCGCGTCGGGGACGTGGAACGGAAGGGGATTGCGTCATGAGAGTACCTCGTTGAAGGAACCCTCATTATCAAGAGACTCACGATCATTGCGACGGGAGAACCTCGCCAATTAACATCGCGACGTGCTAGCAAATGCCACCCTCTGATTCCCTGCGAAATCAAGCCAAACAGCGCTCGCCGGGAATTGCTGGCAAGTCAGCCGGCTTGACCCAACCTTTGTGAATCCTTCGAGCCGCCTTCTGTTTGGCTTGGTAGTACTCGCTGACCTCGCGCGAGTACATCAAACGAGCCGCCTCCCAAGCAATTTGGCGGCGTAGTTTCAACGATGACATGAATGGGGCCTGACGACGCAGACCCAACAAACGAGAAAAGAAAACATCGAGTTGTCTGCCTGTTTTCGCACACTCCGCGAAATTGTCAAATAAAAACCAACTCGCCCAAAACGGACCAGGTACGAATGCCATTGACGGAACGCTAAGCCGCTGTGGCGAGACGGTTTCGATTCGGGAAGCGACATCCTTGCGCCAATTTGTATTGCTTTGGCCTGCTTTCGAGCTCACGTGGTTCCATTCTTCCTGGTCGATTTTCCGATGGTCAGTTCGGAGATCCTTTTCAATCTCGAACACCACTGGGTTTCAAGATGACCATCGCCAAACCGCACAGGCGTCTTTGTCAGTGTCGACGCCGAAGCGATCGAACGAAGCTCAAATAGTCTCGCGTCTCAACTGAAAGGCCCTTCTCGGAGTAGACGCTCGCCATCTTCGGCAGCAAACCATTCATAGGATTGAACAAGCCCCGCTGCGAGAATGGGCTGTTTACGCCGAACAAAACTTGCCCGCGAATTGTCGACTCATTCTGACTCAGCACTTCTTGCAACTCGTTTTGTGTGTTTTCAACCAAGACGGAAAACCTCTCGTACTCGGTTTGGGTTTGGACATTCATCGCGGCGAGCAAGACTTCTCGTTGCGCAAAAACAATCTCCTGCTCGACGCGTTCTATATCCGACTCTGGTTCGGGAACTGGATGCCAAAGTTCATTGATCGCGTGCGTGAGACTCAACGCGAGAAGTTCATTCTCCTGGATCACACGGAAGATTTGATCCTGGG
>NZ_JBDXIY010000020.1:0-130980 GCF_039988855.1 Erythrobacter sp. | reverse complement strand
AGTCCGGTCACATCTGCATTGTCTAGCGTGACATTTGCACCTGTAATCGAGGTGGATGCCGCGGAATTAGCCGTATCCACGTCGGCATCACCGGTCGCCGTTACGACAACACTAACCAAATCCGAGCTGACGAGGCCTGCATCAACAATCGAACCGGTAAGTTGAAGGATATCTTGCGCACGCGCCGTATCGATCGTTAGGGTGCCACCTGCCTGAAGGGTCAGAGCATCATTGCCACCAAGATTGGTCATAATGTCGGCGGTCATGATCGAACTGCCAATCAGATCGGCGCCAGCCACAAAGGTCACATTGCCATTGGTGGTGCTGGCATTGGTGAAGGTGATGTCGCCCCCCGCATTCGCGTTGAAGGCGTTGCCTGCGGATATCGTGCCGAATGTGATGTTACCGCTAGCATCCAAGTCTACGACATTACCAACATCAATGTCACCGGTCAGATCTAGATCACCACCGCTGGCATTGAGTGTGAGGTTCGAGCCTACATCAATGTCGCTGATCTCAATACGGGTTGCGGAGACCGTCGCACTGCTTCCCTCGCTGAAGACGCTGTCAATGGTCGCGGTACTTGCGGAGGTGACATTGACTGAGCCCAGGTCGGAGCCGATCGAGCCTGCATCAACGATCGAACCAGTAAGTTGAAGGTTATCCTGCGCACGCGCCGTATCGATAGAAAGCGCGCCCGCTGCCTGAAGGGACAGGGCATCATTGCCACCAAGATTGGTGGTCACAGCAGCGGTCATGGCTGACACACCTGTGAGATCACCGCCAGCCACAAAGGTCACATTGCCATTGGTGGTGCTGGCATTGGTAAAACTAATGTCGCCGCCCGCATTCGCGTTGAAAGCGTTGCCTGCGGAAATCGTGCCGAATGTGATGTTGCCGCTAGCATCCAAGTCTACGATACTACCAACATCATTGTCACCGGTCAGATCTAGATCGCCACCGCTGGCATTGAGTGTGAGGTTCGAGCCTACATCAATGTCGCCCACCTCAATACGGGTTGCAGAAACCGATGCGGCGTTCACGCCTGTGAAGATGCCGCCAATGGTCGCCGCATTCGTAGAGGTCACGTTGATGGTGCCCAAATCGGATGCGATATCCCCTGCATCCACGGTCGATCCCGTCAGTGTCAGGCCATCCTGCACGCGGGCTGTACCGATAGAAAGTGCGCCGCCCGCCTGAAGGGACAAAGCATCATTGCCACCAGGATTGGTCATAATGTCGGCGGTCATGGCCGAGGTTCCGATGATATCACCCACTGCGGCGAATTGCACGTTGCCGTCGGCCGTGCTCACGGTATCAAAGGTGATGTTGCCGCCCGCATCCAAATCGACCAGGTTTCCTGCCTCAATTGCCGTCAACGCAATGTCACCCGTCGCCTCAAGACTGACCACATTGCCCACATTAAGGCCGCCTGTGATGACCAAATCGCTGTCTGGATTGTTGGTAGCGTTGATTGTGAGTGTGCCACCAATATCCGCATCACCCAGTGTCACGCTGCCTGCGTTTAAAACCGAGTTGTTAAGTGAAGTAAGCGAACCAACATTGGCGCTCACCGCGGCGTTGGCTTGGATCCCTCCAAGATCTGATATGAGGTTGCCCGCCTCAATAACATTGCCTTGCAGCACAAATCCATCTTGGGCACGCGCATTGCCAATCGTCAAAATGCCGCCCGCAGTAAAGTTCAACAGATCAGCGCCACCTACATTGGTGTTCGCATCCGCGGTCATGGCAAGGGCGCCTGTAAGGTCACCGCCAGCATCCAGCAGAATATTCCCCTCCGCGGTGCTTGCCTGATTGAAATCAAGGTTACCGCCCGCAAAGGCAGAGAAGGCATTGCCAGCTGTGATGGTATCAAACGAAATATTGTCGCTTGCATTTAGCGAGACTGTGCCGTCTGCATCGATGATCGTCCCATCGCTCGCAATAAAATCCCCGCCATTGGCGCGAACCGTGAATGCGGTGCTTGTGTCGATCGAGACCGTGTCTGCCGTGTTGTTGGTATGGGTGATGAAAACACTGTCTGTGGCCTGCAGGACCGTTGCGCCGTTGACTACGATCTGACCGGTTCCATCAAGGTCGATAACAAGGTCGCCAGTCACGGAGAGCGACAATCCGCTGCTAAAGTCCAGAACCTCGCCATCGTTTGCAGTAAGATCTGCATCGCCAGCCGATTGAAGCTGCACGAAAGAGTTAAGGTTGGCATTTTGAACAGTGATGTTGCCCTTTGACGATTCCCCGGTCGAAAGGGTGATGATGCCATTATTGGACGATGCCGATGTCGCAGGCTCACTACCGACTGACCCGCCCACCAGAAGATTGATGGCATCGTTTTTGGGAATGGCAACGAAGGTCACATCTGGTCCCGCACCTTGCAAGGCAAGGCCGGTGCTTGTGGCGCTATCGCCGTGAACAATGCCGTTCACGTCCGACGTGCCCACATCGACAGAAATGCCAAACAGGCCGTGGTCAATCGACAAAGTTGCCTTCTCGGCTGCCACATAGGCAATTGAGCCATCGGCCATAACAGTGCCATACTGCTCTACACGCGGCGCAACCAGAGCGATATAGGCGTTGGCATTGTGGGCGGTTATCTGAGCGCCTTCATAAACGCGAATGGTGCCATTGCCAGAATCACTGCCTGTGAGCGCGACAGCTTGTCCGGCCTGTCCAAAGGCATTGAGATCTGGCGCATTTGTGGTGAGAAGCAGGCTGCCTACATTGATCGAAGCGTCTTGCCCTACGATAAGGCCTCCGCTGCTGTAGAACCAGACATTGCCGCCAATCTGCCCACCTCCGGCCGTAGATGTTATTGCCCCATCAAGCCGAACAGCGCTGTCAAAATCGGGTGTGAAGATCCGATTGAGAACGGTGTAATCCGGAAGCGCCGAACTAAAGGTCAAGCGGCCATCGCTGCCTAGAAACACAGCCTGAGACCCTTCCGATCCCGGTGTGAACGTCGTCCAGTCTATGATCGCTGACTGAGCGAGGACGCGGACTTCGTCAACTAAGGCAGAGGCGCGAAAATCTAACCTTGAACCGTCGAACCTAGCATCAGCTCTGACGTTGATCCCAGAACGGGTTGTGTCATGCCTTGTGACTGCACCATTGCCTGATCCAACCCGTTCAATTGTTGGCGGAAGAACCTGAGTGTCCTGGTGTAAAGGCCGGGTAACAGCGTTTGGCGAGCCATTGTTCCGCGCTTGCGCATCTTGCGAGAGCAAGCCTGCCACAAGGGCGATGCCGCTCCCTGCTGTAAGAATGATGCTGCGCAATTGCCATTTAAGCCGCGTTTTATCCGTGCCGCAATGGCGCTCTAAATCTTGTCTCTTCATGCCGCCCCCCCAGACTGCGAACGCAGGTATCGCATAGATCATACATCTCGTCCAATTGAGCACTTTACAGGGACAGTTGAGACGCCTCTCTTAATGGCAGCTCATGGACCGATAGCGGACTTCCGCTTTACTCGGGAAACCTGCAAAAACCGACAATCCGCTCACGGCCCGAATCAAGCCATCATCGTGTCGCAAGGCGAACGCTGGCGGTTATCATTCGGTTTACAGCTCTTCGAGGTGCTGTCAGTCTAACTGCAACTTGTCTCTGATTGACAGAACTGTGGCGAGGTCGCGCTGAGATCACGCAGCAAGAAACTGCCACTCAGCCAAGGCGGCTGAACGGCGCTTTTTGAATGTCTGACGATCGACGAGGTGGCGCTGCGAGTTGAAGTGATTGTGGATGTTGGCGTGGACTGAGGCGAACTTCTGCAGTGATTTCATCCTGCGAAATCGTTGCATAACTCGCTCTTATCGTCGGAACGGAAGATGACTATTTTCGACTCTGTTGTTCTTCCACCTGCCCATCTCGCGACGGTTTTCATTTCCAAGTTCGCGCATCGCTGCAGGGTATGATTTGAGACCCTCGGTCATGATTTTCTCAGCTTGTCCGTGCCATTTCAGCGCCTTGCGAAGGAACTTTAGCGCAACCCTTTTGTCCCATTTCTTAGTGACATAGCCCTCTAGAATCTCTCCTTCATGGTCGACGGGTCGCCACAGATAGTATGTCTCACCATTGATCTTCACAAACATCTCATCGAGATGCCAGCGCCAATGGCGAAAGCCCTTCATCCTGGAAGCAAGTTGCCTACGAATATCGGATGCGAACATTGAGCCGCAGCGATTCGACCAATACCTCACCATTTCATGACAAATGTCGATGCCACGTTCGCCAAGAAGGTCTTCCACATTCCGCAAACGCAACGGAAGGCGGACGCACATCATCAATGCAATCCTGATCACCTCGGGAGATAAGTTGAAATAACGAAACGGACCGACTGATTTTGTGCGTCTGGGCATAGGTCTTGCCCTACTCGTCCAATCCCAGTTTTCAATCGGGTACATTTAGTCTGACAAGTCCATTTACTTTGACAACACCACTTCAACGCGTCGACAGCAAAGTCACTCACCACAAAAGAACATACAGACCGACCAAGATCACAATTGTGATCATCGCGAGCATGTTGAACAGAGCGCTGGTGCCAAAG
The DNA here is from genome assembly GCF_039988855.1 of Erythrobacter sp. Taxonomy (GTDB): domain Bacteria; phylum Pseudomonadota; class Alphaproteobacteria; order Sphingomonadales; family Sphingomonadaceae; genus Erythrobacter. Next base: position 126,422 of record NZ_JBDXIY010000020.1, on the reverse strand, counting down.
GCGAGATTTCCAAGATTAACTGTGCTCTCCTCGTCAGGAGCAGTAGTCAGGCGTGACACGGTCATTGCAACTACAATACCAACGACAAAGACTATCCAGATGCGCACAACGAAAGGCATACTAGGGAAGAGTGCGTTCACAATGAGGTTGAGCCCAACTGAGCCGATCAACGCGGTGTATGCGCCAGCAGTATTGGCCTTCTTGTCGAAGAAGCCGAGCAAGAAGACGATCACGACACCGGGCGCGATATAGCCCGTGTATTCTTGAACCGTTTGGAACGCGCTCTCAAAGCCTCCCAAAAATGGCCGGGCCAAAATCAGAGCAATACCCATCGCAGCAAACGCCGTGATACGACCAACCGTTACATAGTGTTGTTCAGGCTCTGACGGCTTCCAACTTTTGTAGAGGTCCATAGTGAAGATGGTCGAAATCGAATTCATCATGGATGCAAGCGAGCTTACAACAGCCGCAATAAGAGCTGCGAACACTAGCCCGCGAAGACCTGCAGGCGCAAAGCCCATTAGCTCGCCATAAGTGCGGTCTGAAGCGCCAGACAGAGCTGCTGCATTGAGATCACCTTGCTGAGCCAAGATGACGGCTGCAATCCCTGGAATGACCACGATAAAGGGCACCAACAATTTCAAGAAAGCGGCAAAGGCGAGGCCCTTTTGCGCTTCTTGGAGATTTTCAGCTCCCAGCGCGCGCTGGACAATGTATTGGTTAAAGCCCCAATAACTGAAGTGCAGAACCCAAAGCCCGCCAAGCAAGGTCCATATCCCTGGCAAATCGGAATAGGCGGGATGATCGCTATCAAGGATCATTTCAAAGTGCCCAGGCATTTCCTGCATCAAGAAACCAAGCCCGCCAATTGCGCCTTCCGCAGGCAGAGCATCAAGCGCAAACCACGTGATCGCAAAACCGCCAAGGATCAAAATGACCACTTGAATAATGTCAGTAAGAGCAACCGCTTTGAGGCCGCCGTAGAGCGAATAAAGAACCGCAAATCCAGCAAGCGCAGCCATCGCAGGCAAAACACCCCATCCGGTAAGAGTATCAACCGCAAGTCCGCCCAGCCAAAGGACTGTGGTGAGGTTGACTGCGGTGTAAAGCGCGACCCAAAACACGCTCATCAGGTTCTTGACGCCGTCACCATAACGCTGCTGCAAGAATTGCGGCATGGTGTAGATTTTGCGTTTGAGGAATATTGGCAGAAAGTACTTTGCCACAATGATCAGGACGATTGCCGCCTGCCATTCATAGGCAGCGATCGCCATACCCACGGCGAATCCTTGACCTGATTGACCGATGATTTGTTCGGCAGAGATGTTGGACGCAATTAGCGAGGCACCAATCGCCCACCATGGCAAAGCACGGCCGGCAAGAAAGTAATCCTCGGTGTTTTTCTCGTAGCCCTTGGGTTCACGACTGACCAGCAACGCAATTCCAAGCAGTGCGATGGCGTAGCCAGCAATGATCACGATATCTATTGTTTCAAGCGTCACGGTCCCTCAATCATGGCGGAACAAAGCCCCCATGCTCCCTTTCTCGCGTCCAATCTCAGGTGACCGGACGTTACACATTCTCACCAATTGCGAATGACGTCCCTTGCAAATTTGCCAGAGTCGCTAAGATCATTTTCGCTCCAATCTCCGTTGGATGATGCGCCAGGGCGCAGCATTGCGCTGCCTTCATCCTTATCACTTACTGCCCAAATTGCATGAGACAGCTTATTTTCCCGGATGAACGCCAGCCAAACCAAAGAGGACTCATAGTCAACTGACCCGTCGCCATCATAGGTAACTGAGCCCCACTCTGTGATCATCAACGGGAGGCCCTTATCGACGGCATACTGAGCCAATTTCAGGTGGTAATCTTTATGGCTGGCGGCGTAAAAGTGCAGCGCATAGACGAGGTTTTTTTGGCCGACTATTGGGTCATCCGCAGCCTTGTCGACCCGCTGATCCCAACTCTGTGTGCCAACAACGATGATGTTATCCGGGTCAATCTCGCGAATAACCCCTATGATTTCCTCCGCGTACGGCTTGATGACCGTTTCCCAATCAGTCGTATCAAGCGGCTCGTTATATATCTCATAGATGACATTGGGCTTGTCGCCGTAACGTGTCGCGATGTCTGTAAAGAACGCGGTCGCTTCGGTCACATTCTCCTCTGCGCGATGTGAATGCCAATCGACAATGACATAGACCCCTTGTGCAATGGCCGCGTCTATTATTGCATAAGCGCGTTCTGTATTGGCTTTGGGGTCAGTGAGATAACTACCTTCGTTCTCAGCTGCGATCGCTGCGCGGACCATGCCTGCCCGCCAGTCCTTGGCGAATCGTTCAACAGTTTGTGCATTATAATACTTTTCGCCCGGCCAGCCCGTGTTGCTCCAAAAGAAGCTTGGACCTGCAAGAGAAACTGCTTCCCCATGTGCGCCAACTACAAAACGTCCTTCGACGGACAATTGACCGTGCCGTTCGACGGGTGTTCGATCCCGGACGCCGCTTTCATGTTGGGTTGAGGCCACTGAGCTGAACGATGAGAAACTCAAACACAGAAGAGCGGCTATCAGCTTATTAAAGAACGCCATTGGTTTCAAAATGCACTCCCAATTTTCGTGCAGGCGATGACGTCGTTGTTAGCAGTCAGTTTCAAATCCAGCCTCGCGTTTGGTTGCCCAGTCAAAGGCATTAGAAAGCAGCAAGGCATAGTTCGGGTCTTGGTAACTTTGATCGCTGTGTCCAATGGCTGAATAAAATGCACGGCCTTTGCCAACGCACCTTACCCAAACGATGGGATGATTGATGGCCCCTGCCCCCATGCGAAGATCAGAAACCTCGCCATATGCATCATTGCGCGGCCGGTACGAGTTTTCATCGAGGCCAAACAGGACTGTCGCTCCGTGGTCTTGAGCAGGGCTGTCAAAACTGTACCACTCATCCTCATGCACCCAGTTCAGCGCAACACCCTTAGTTATTGGGTGCTTTGTATCTAATGTTTCGATGCGAGCTTCTTGAAATTGAGGTTCGGCAGGATGGCCAATGAAGCGCGGTCCAATTAGCGATTCTTGGTACCACTGCCAGCTATCTTGCGAGGCATCGCCGGAGCCGTGGAGCCCCATCCATGCTCCACCATTTACAAGCCAATCCTCAAAAGCGCTTTGTTGGTCAGGTGAAAGTGAATCGCCTGTCACATTGTTAAAAACTACAAGTTCGAAGCGCGATAGAGTCTTGTGGTTGAAGACGGCGGCGTTTGCCGTTGTAAAAATACCATGTTGTCGTTCTCGCGCGAGCTGCACGAAAAACAAGTCGGCGCCAGCAATGCCTTCATTGTGCCGCCATCCAAGTGTTCTGGAAAAAACCAGAATTGCAGGTTCAGGCATCCATTCTGTGATTTCAGGCGCCACGCTATCATGCGTGCGATCCGCCTGTGACGCACCGCTGCAAGCCAAAAGCGGAAGTGCAATGCAAAGGGTCACATTGCGGATCATCAATCGGACAACAACCATGGATTTCTCCATCGCATGAAAATTGAACCCCGAGAAACTTCAAACAGTTACTCGGGGTTCGTGAAATTTAAGGCCTTAGGACCATCTGCATCCTTCACTCACTCTAGAACGTCGCACGCAGAATTACGGTGTAACGCCTATCGTTGCGGAAGAAGTTGCGCGGTGCAAGCAGCCCATCTTCATCGATCGACTGCTCGGTCACGGTGATGTCATCGAGTAAATTCACACCTTGGACACCCAATTTGATGTTATCAGTCAAATCATAGAACAGGGATGCATCAAGCTGCCCCGTTGCCGGCTGATAAATCGACGCGAACGGGAAGATCACATCACGCGGCGTCAACTGGAAACTACTGCGCCAATTGTATGCAAGTCGCGCTTGGACCGGCCCCTTTTCATACAGAGCAATTGCGTTCAGATTGTGCTCTGAAATACGCGGGAATAGCCCAGCATCCACGTCGAACCGCGCGGTTGGCGGATCATCACTTGGGATCGTGGCATCCAGCTCGTTCGCCACACCTTTTGAATCGATATAGGTGTAGTTGAACTGCATACCGAGCCCGCTGAGCACTCCGGGCAGGAAGTCGAAGAACTGCTGATACGCAAATTCGAAGCCTGTTACACTTGCCGATTCTTCAGAATTGACTTCAGTGTTGCGAAGTAGCGGGTTGATTACCGAATTACTCAAGAATGCATCGGACAAATCATCTTCCGGCAGACCGACTAGAACGGGTGCAAAGGAGATGAAATTATCGATTTCCTTGTGGAATCCAGCCAGTGTAATCGACCCTGCGGGAGCAAAATACCATTCCCACGAAACATCGAAATTCCACGATGTTTGCGGCAAGAGCGCGGAGTTACCCGTGGCGTTACCAACAAAGCCTTCGAACGGCGTGAACGAGCCGCCCGAACCGTCGGGAATTGCAGAACTGGTCAGCGTTCGAACCGTGATGCGCTCATTCAGCTGATTTACGCCAGGCCGCGTCATCGTACGAGAAACCGCAAGCCTCACGACTTGTTGATCATCAATGTCCATCTTCAAGTTCAAGCTAGGCAAGAACTCATCATAGCTAGTCTCTAGGGTTCGACTCAGATCTACGCCGTCACTCAGCGCCGCCTCAAGAGCCACAAGATCCAAGTCACAAAAACCAGGAATATTGACGATTCCATTTGCCGCTTGGAACGCAGGATCACACAAGGCTGTGTTTGGGAATGTCTCTTGGAAGCTCGGAATTGAGAACGAGCTGTCGACCGAACGCTCTGTGCGAACATAACGCAAGCCAACATTGCCCGACAGACTTGGATAATCGCCCGATGGTTGCTCAAAATCCAACCTCACATATGCCGCAAAGTTGTCACGCTCAATCTGACCAATCTCACTCGGCAGGAACGGGGTGCCTTCAATGACGCCAGCACGCCCCGTTAGCGGACGATAACCCGATGGGCTGAGATTATTGCCAGTTGGGCTAATCCCGTTTGGTCCATAAAGAACATCAATGATGTTATTGAAGGTATCCTGGAAACCCTGGAAGTCCTCCACCCCCGGACCAGTGTAGGTCGGGATTGGACCCCCAAGACCGGTATTAAGACCGCGTTGATAATTATCAAACTCAAATGACCCAAAAAGAGGATCAACCAATGCGTTGAGCGCTGGGTTTGGGTTGCCACCCAACAAAAGTACGGGGTTTTCACCAGCCGCCAAGCCCTGCAAGTCTCGACCGGTCCAGACTTCTGAGATGTTACCCCAGTTAAAGTCAGATTCGCGCAGCGTCGAATCTTGCTGTTGATAGCGACCACCAGCACGGACAGATTTCAGCCAGCCATCGCCTGAGAAATCATATTCAACATCACCCTTGAACGCCAATGAGTCAGCGTCATTCTGAGTGTTGTGATCCAACACTGAACGAAGGAAATAGTTGCTTGGATCTTGGAAATAGTCCGCAGGTTGATTGACCGGCGCCAGATTGCTCACCTCAGGAACAGAACCGACCGAACTATCTACAAAGAGGCGCGAGAAGAACGATCCGTGCACGGTAAGGTCAATCACTTCCGCGGATGACTTGATGTACTGGACATCAAAATTGAACCGGAGATTATCGGTCGGAGAAAACTTCAGATTGAAGCCATAATCCGTAGTGACATCTTCCTCCAGACGCTCACGGAACAAGTTTAGTTGCTGACCGCCTGCACCAGGGAAGAAGGCAGGAGGCAAAAGATCGCCACCGTTAGGGCCACGCCATTGATTATCGTCGCTGATTGTCCCGCCAGTAAAGATGCCGTCATCGTCAAAAACGAAGTCCGACGAATCCAGATTAGCGCGCGCCCCAGCACTATCCGCGACAGTTTCAAGAGCATTTTCACCCCAGATCAATTCTGAATCAGACCGGAGGAATTGAGCAGTAGCCAACCAACGACCGTCATTGCTTTCAAATTGAGCGGCCCCTGCAATGGTGAGGCGCTCACGGTCAAATTCTTGCGTTCTGATGCTACCACCAGATGGAACGAAACCGTTGTCAGTCTCAACAAAATCCGCAAGGCCCGTACCATCTGCACGCGACTTTAGTTCGGAATAGGCAATATTGCCCAGAATGCCGAAAGTGCCGACTGCTGTATCAAAGGTGTTGGAATAAAGAGCCGAGACAGTTGGCGACCACTCTTCGCGAAGATCGCCATAGTTTCCTTCAATGGAGAAGGAAACAACCTGCCCGCTTTGATCAAACGGCAAGCGGGTCCGCAAATCGATGGTGCCCGCAGCACCGCCCTCAATCAAATCAGCCGAAGAGTTTTTAAAGACAACAACGCTACCAAGGAGCTCTGGCGACACATCCTCAAAACCAAGGACGCCGCCTGAGTTGGCCCCAAAGACATCGCGACCGTTCAGCTCCGATCGGACAAAGGGAAGACCGCGAATAACAACACCACTACCTTCCACTGCAAAGTGATCAGGATCATTAGGGCCAGCGAAGCGAATGACGCTTACGCCGGGAACGCGCTGAAGAACCTCTGAAACAGAGCGATCTGGAAGAGCACCAATGTCAGATGCAGTGACAACATCGACAACGGTATCAGCATCACGCTTTGTTTGTTGAGCCGTCGCGATTGAAGCGCGAATACCAGTAACAACGATATCGCCCTCTTGGACATCATCGTTAGCTTCAGCATCCTCAGATGCGTCTTGCGCTGCCGCAGGCATCGCCGTTAGCAGGCCGATTGTAGATGCGCTGAGCAAAAGTGAGCGAGCGACAGTCTTAGATGCCGCTTCTGACCGCTTAATCAAAATACCCTCCCATATGTACATGCTCCCCGGCATGTTTAACCTCAACCATTCTTTGACTAGAAATTGACAACCTTGTCAACCGGTCTCGATATGCTCTGGAAAAGTGATGCGCGAACGCAACATTTCCTCTTTCACACCGAGCGGGAAGCACAGTGTTCTGTGATGAACTCTTCGTGTGTCGGCATTTGCTCCACCGCTGCTGAGATGGTTGCGCCAATTTTGCCAACGACCGAATCAATCCTGCGCGGATCAACTTTTGCAAGCAAAGGGTTGGTGCCTTCTGGCACAACGCCTTGCCCGTGCATCACAGCAATCCAGCTTGCAGTGCCAAACACATCACCTGTTTCTTCAAAAACTCGGCCACTAGCTTCGAACTGCGCAATCCGGCGCTCTAAGTCCGGCGAACGATCAATAGTCTGACAATGACGCCAGAACGGCGTGTCACTACGTTCAGTCGCAGTGTAGTGGAGCACGAGAAAGTCGCGAACCCGCTCATATTCGCGCAAAGTACGCGCATTGAATGCATCGATGTCAGCCTGGTTGAGGCGGCGATCTGGGAAATGCGTAATCAGCCGAGCAAGACTGGTCTGGACCAAATGGATGCTGGTCGATTCCAAGGGCTCCATAAATCCAGCCGCAAGCCCCAAGGATAGGACATTGCCTTTCCAAAACACTTTGCGATGCCCCGTCAGAAAATGGAGCTTTTTAGGATCTGCCAATGGCTCCCCATCAAGATTTGCAAGCAACGCCTCACACGCTTTGTCATCATCAATGAACTTGCTGCAATAGACATAGCCATTGCCGGTGCGATGTTGGAGAGGAATGCGCCACTGCCAGCCTGCCTCGCGCGCCGTGGCCCGCGTGTAGGGAACAGGATACTCACTCTTCTTTGTCGGTACCGCAAGCGCTCGATCACATGGAAGCCATTCAGACCAATCTTCATACCCGGCCTGCAAGGCTTGTTCGATCAGCAGCCCTCTAAATCCAGAGCAATCGATGAAAAAATCACCGCTGATCGTCTGTTCTTTGTCCGTGCGAAGAGAAACGACGTTCCCCGTCTCTGGCGATTGCTTGACCTCGATGATCTTACCTTCAATCCGCTCAACGCCTTTGTCTTCGGCAAAACTGCGAAGGAATTTTGCATACAGCGTTGCATCAAATTGAAAGGCGTAGTTGATGTCTGCAAGAGCTGACTGGGGTCTATCTTTAAGCGGACGCATGAACTTTTTTTTCCGCGCTGCCTCGACCATCATTGAGTAAGAAAAAAGGTCATCGCGCTTACCTGTTTGCGCGCGTTCAAACCAATATTGGTAAAAAGGGATCGCATCAAAATCGCGCCCAAAATCGCCGAATGGATGGATGTAGCTTTGCCCCAACTCCGCCCAATCGACAAACTCAATGCCAAGCTTGAATGTTGCGTTGGTGGCGCTAACAAACTCGTTCTCGTCAATGCCCAGCATTTCATTAAACGCAATGATCGGCGGGATCGTCGCCTCGCCGACGCCAACCGTCCCGATCTCTTCCGATTCAACCAAAGCAACCTTGGTCGGCGACCCTTCAAGCATATGACTTAATGCCGCAGCCGCCATCCATCCGGCAGTGCCGCCACCAACAATCACAACCTGCTTAAACAGATGCGGGTTCATCATCGCGTACTCTCAAATGCCACCGGCGGTGCCTTACAATACCGTTTGATAAAGGCTTGGTGTGTGGGCAATGCCGCCGCCGTCTTAGCAAGGACCCCCCGCATATTCCCAAGGCTTTGGCCAAGATTCTTGTCGCTAAGCGCATCGACCATAGGATTGTATCCTTCCGGTCCCCAGCCTTGACCCTCAGCCACCGCAAGCCAGCTGGTTAAGTCGAAGAGTTCCGCGTCGTATTTGAAGAAGCGACCGCTCTCGCGAAGCAATGCCATCTTTTGGGTCAGGCTGTCGGGCACTCCCATTTCGCGGACATAATCCCAAAACGGATCGCCTGCCCGCTTGGTCGCCTTGTAATGTAAGATCAGGAAATCCCGGATATGCTCAAAATCGTCACGCATCAGGCGGTTGTATTCGTTTTGCTCGCGCGGACTGTTCACCTTTCGCGGGAAGAGCGAGATAAGTTTGGCAATGCCTGATTGAATGAGGTGGATACTGGTAGATTCAAGAGGTTCCAAAAACCCAGCTGACAGACCGATCGAAACACAATTTCCAACCCAAAAATGCTCACGGTGACCGGTTCGAAATCGCAAATGATTGGCTCCCGCCAATGGCTTGCCATCGAGGTTGTCGAGCAAGATAGTCTCGGCCTCATCCGCTGACATGAACTCATCGCAATACACATGACCGTTACCAGTCCTGTGCTGAAGTGGGATGCGCCATTGCCACCCGGCTGATCGTGCTGTGGAACGGGTGAAAGGCTGCGGGTCACCGATCCGCTCGCATGGCACTGCTACCGCGCGGTTAGCAGGCAACCAGTGTGCCCAATCGACAAATTGCCCTCCGGCTTCACCTTTCGTGAGAAGTGAACGGAATCCGGTACAGTCGATAAAGAGGTCACCTTCAATTCGCCGATCACTTTCAAGCATAAGCGCATCGACAAAGCCGCTTTCGCTGCCGCGAACGACTTTCTCGATCTTGCCCTCGATACGTTTAACACCGTTGATTTCCGCGATCTGTCGAAGGAATGCTGCATAAAGGCCCGCATCAAAGTGAAATGCGTACGCCAACCGGCCAACAACAGCGCCATGATCGGGCTCTGGACGGATGAATTTGCCCTGATAGGCACACAGGGCATTGAGCGAATATTCGTCAAGCGAATGATGCTCACCGTTAAGCCTCGCCTTGGTCCAAAACTGATGGAAATTGATCCCCTCAAGTTCAAACCCATAAGTGCCAAACGGGTGGAAATACCGTTCATTGAGGCCACCCCAATCCACAAACTCAATGCCAAGCTTGTAAGTGGCCTGCGTCGCGCGAACGAATTCGTTTTCGTCAATGCCAAGTTGCGCGTTGAAACCACTAATGGGGGGAATAGTGGCCTCTCCGACACCAACTGTGCCTATAGCTTCAGATTCGACCAGGCACAGATCAATTCCTGCACGGCCCGTGAATTTCGACAGCGCCGCCGCTGTCATCCATCCGGCGGTGCCTCCGCCCGCAATAACTATTTTCTTTACCACCCGATCTGTCATCGTAACGCCGCCCCACTTTCTATCGCGTTCACCTGTTCGCGGAGCTTGTCCAGAAATTGCCTCAACTCCGCCAAAGACAAGGCTTCAGCGCGCCGGTCACACCGCCGCGGTCGCAACCCTCGGGCCCAAAGCGCCGCTAGCCATTCGCAAGGCTGGGCAACTTCATAGTCCTCCATTGGAATTCTGCCGCAGGCCTCAAAAACATCAATCTTTCGCTTGAGCGCAGGCCGAGTGGTTTCTTGGAGATCATCTCGCTTTAACAATTCATGGAAATCGGCAATCCGTTCAACTTCCTCTTTCGTAAGGCGGTTGAACTCACTGCGCGCGGCATCACACTCGAGCGACCCTATTCCCAGGGAAACAGCACGTTTTGAATTCTGATAAAGGTACTGCCATTCCAACCCCGGCACGCCCGAAATTTCGGCAATAGCGAGCCTGTTGGCAGACCAGCCGTTTGCTGCACCCGTTGGCGAGCAGTCAATTATTAGGTCTGCGTCTGTGACTTGTTTACCTAACCCATCGTGGACAAATGCTCCCGCCTGCTTCGCAAGCGCCATCAAAAGATCAGCATAATGGGCAGTCGGCAAAGTCAATCCAAAGGGCAATGAAAGTTTGTACGCTTTCCTCAGATCCATTGACTCAGCCGCATTCTGCAATGCGATGGAGGGCGAGAACTTGAGCAGGTCAGGCTGAAGTCCCGCTCCGCTTGCGCGGGTCCAAAGCTGGTGAAATTCAATTCCTGCCCTTGCTTGTCCAAAGTTCGCAAACGGGAGTGAGGCTTCACCTGATGACGAACCTGCCGTCACAGCAAAACAAGGAGCCGCATGCGGCAAACTATGCAACGTCGCTGCATCCAAACCTAGCTCGCCATGAAAGCGATGGACGTCCGGGCGAAGCACGAAGGTCTCTCCTTCCCCCGCCTCCGTTCTCATCTGCAACGGCAAGAATTCAATATGGACTTCTAAATTCAGTCCAGAACAAGCACGCGCCACAAGTGATCCTGCAATTGCTGCTCGCAGGCTTTCCCCGCGAATGATCACACGGCGCGCACTCATAGCGCACGCTCGATCATCGCATTCTTGGTAAGGTAATCTGCATGCCCCGACATGGATGCAACAGCCTTGGCCATATGCCGCCTCAAACCAGACAATTGAGCCGCAACATCGCTATCTGAAGCCTGGTTCACCCTCAGATCATATGCATCAGGCAGCCGGCGCTGTCCGATCAGAACCGCGATCCAACTGGGGATCAAGAAGAGCCCATGATCATAAGAAGACACATGACCAGTCGCCGCGAACAGCTCCATTCGCTCTTTCAGAGTGTCTGGTACGTTCATTGTTCGCATATAGTTCCAGAACTCTGAATCGTCCCGCTCTGTTGCGTGATAGTGCAGGATCAGGAAATCCCGAATCCGGTCAAATTCCAGGTCCATACGCCGATTGTATTCCTCGCGCTCGACGTTGTTTTCCGCATCAACCGGAAACAACTCAAGCAGCTTCGTAATTCCCTCTTGGATCAAATAGATACTTGTCGATTCCAGTGGTTCAAGGAAGCCACCAGAAAGACCAACTGCTACACAGTTACGGTTCCACAATTTGCGGCGCTTACCGGTCACAAAGCGCAAGAGTCGCGGGTCTGCTAATGCTGGGCCTTCGAGATTGCGGACTAATGTTTCTTGCGCATCATCGTCACTGATGAAAGCGCTTGAATAGACATGTCCGTTTCCCGTGCGGTGCTGCAAAGGGATGCGCCAACGCCATCCGGCCTCTTCAGCGGTGGCCCGGGTATAGGGTAGCAATGGCCCCATATGTTCGCATGGCACAGCAACGGCCCTGTCACAAGGAAGCCACTTGGTCCATTCGTCATAGCCGGTCTGCAATGCCTGCTCGATCAGCAGCCCAAAAAATCCAGTGCAGTCGATAAACAGATCGCCGGAAATGGATTGCCCGTCCTCAAGGGTGATGGAACCAATGTCTCCGCTTTCGCCATCAAGAACGACGTCCACCACCTTCCCTTCGACGCGCGAAACGCCGCGCGCCTCTGCATGCGTTCGCATGAATGGCGCATATTTTAGCGCATCAAATTGATAGGCGTAACGATAGGTAGACAATACCGATCGCGGGTCATCACTAGGTGGCTGAAACTTGGCCCCACGGCACGCCACAACAGGCAATGAGTAGTCTTCCAACGGACCCACGCCCGGAGCATCAGCAAATTTACGCCAATATTGATGGAACGCCACACCTTCATTGGGCAGCCCAAACTCGCCAAATGGATGGATGTAGCTGTCCCCTTTTCGCCCCCAATTTACGAATTCAATGCCAAGCTTGAACGTCGCATTGGTTGCCCGCATGAACTCAGCTTCGTCTACACCGATAGTGTCATTGAAGAACTTGATATGCGGCAGAGTTGCCTCACCAACGCCAACGATCCCGATCGCCTCTGATTCTACAAGCGTAACCGACAACCCTGTCGAACCCAGCATACTCGCCAATCCAGCAGCCGTCATCCATCCCGCTGTTCCGCCTCCGACAACGACAACGTTTTCGATCCGTTTTGGGCCTGCGCCAGAATTCAAGATCTCACTCCCCGTGTGCCGCACAATGACCCTATTGCCGCAAGCGCTGTCAATAGTTCTCATCTGGTGTTTGAGTTGTTTTTCCCAAGCCGCCTTGACGCAAACATCACTTTGGTAATACCTAATTGACAACGTAAGACAAGATTTGTCTGGTTGAGAGGGGTTCGGATGACATTCTCGCCTTTGCGAATAGGCATGGTCGGAGGTGGCAATGGCGCATTCATTGGAGCGGTGCACCGCCGTGCATTGCGGCTGGATGGAGAATGCATCCTCGTATGCGGCAGTTTTAGCAGGAAGCACGACAATTCAATTGAAACAGGTCGGTCATTGGGCATGCCAGAATACCGATGCTACGCGGATGTGGACGCGATGCTGTGCGCTGAAGCAGAACTGTGCAGTATGCCCGGCACTTCTGAAGCGGCATTGGAATGCGTTTCCATTGTCACACCCAATGACACCCATGTTCCAATCGCGACAGCAGCATTGGCAAATGGGTTTTCTGTAATCTCGGACAAACCGGCAGGCGTCAGCCTTGGCGAAGTAGAGGGTCTTGCAGAATCTCTAGCACAATCAAATGGCAGCTATGCCCTGACGCATACTTACCTTGGCTATCCAATGGTTTGGCAAGCGCGGCATATTGCGACGCAGAACGCCTTTGGGCCTGTCCGCAAGATCATTGTGAACTATTCTCAGGGGTGGTTGGCATCGCAAGCTGAACTTTCAGGTAGCAAGCAGGCGGAATGGCGAACCGATCCCAAACGCTCTGGTCCTGCAGGTGCCTTTGGCGATATTGGAAGCCATGCCCACAGCTTGGTAGAGTTCATTTGCAACTCGCGCATGACACGCTTGTCAGCCCGGTTGAATGCACACTTCCCCGACCGATTGTTGGATGATGATGGCGACGCCAGATTTGAAATGGATAACGGGGCCACTGGTGTCCTTATAGCTAGCCAAGTGTGCGCAGGCGATGAGAATGAACTGACCATCCGCATTTATGGCGAAAATGCCGGCGTGGAATGGCGCCAGATGGAGCCGAATTCGCTCATTGAACGAAGGGGTGACGGAACTTTGATCACGCACCGCGCCGGGCTCGACAAGCCTTTGTGTAGCCAAGCGTTGGAGCGCTGCCGGCTGCCGTCAGGGCATCCGGAAGGATATCTCGAAGCTTTTGCCAATATCTATCGTCAGTTATCTCGCTCCATCCGCGCCGGCGCGCGCCCCGCATCATATGGCGTTCCAGGAATCGCAGAGGCTCTGCGCGGCATGGCATTCCTCGAAGCGGCTGTTTCTAGCTCCCAAGAGCATGGCGCGTGGCACGATATCAAGGAGCCTTCAAAGGGCCCTGATCTGCGAGGATTGTTGACATGAAGGAAATCAAAGGCCCAGCTATTCTGCTCGCTCAATTTATGGGCGACAAAGCACCGTTCGATAATCTTGATCACATCTGTGACTGGGTGTCTTCGCTCGGCTACAAGGGTATTCAGATCCCGGCCAACGACCTTCGCTGCATGGATTTGGATCTTGCGGCGCAAAGCCAAGACTATTGCGATGAACTCGTGGGCCGCTGTGCACAGCGTGGCCTCACAATCACAGAACTGTCCACCCATCTGCAAGGGCAGTTGGTTGCAGTCCATCCCGCCTATGACGATTTGTTCGATGCGTTTGCGCCGACCCACCTGCATGGCAATCCAAATGAACGTCAGGAATGGGCGGTCGATCAGATGAAAAAGGCCGCAGTCGCTTCACGGCGATTGGGCCTTAATACCTGCGCTAGCTTTTCAGGCGCATTGATGTGGCATCTGGTTTACCCATGGCCGCAACGCCCGGCTGGACTGGTGGAAGCCGGCTTCAAAGAGCTCGCCAAACGCTGGGTCCCGATCCTTGATGTGTTTGAAGATAACGGCGTGGACGTCGCTTATGAAATCCACCCTGGCGAAGACTTGCATGATGGTGCCAGTTTTGAGGCGTTCCTTAACGCTGCAGGCGATCACCCGCGTGCCAACATATTGTTCGATCCAAGCCACTTCGTTTTGCAGCAGCTGGATTACCTCCATTTCATTGACCTATACCACGACCGGATCAAAGCCTTCCATGTAAAGGACGCAGAGTTCCTGCCCAATGGCAGAACAGGGGTCTATGGCGGATATCAAGGCTGGCAGGACCGCGCCGGACGTTTCCGCTCTCTCGGCGATGGCCAAGTCGATTTTCGCCAGATTTTCAGCAAGCTCACGCACTACGGGTTTGATGGATGGGCCGTTCTTGAATGGGAATGCTGTTACAAGCATCCAGAGCAAGGCGCGGCAGAAGGCGCGCCATTTATTGCAGATCATATCATCACACCAACCGAATACGCTTTCGACGATTTTGCCGGAGGTGAAACCGATCACGCGAACAACGCACGGGTCCTTGGGATCGCACAAAGCGAATAGAGCCAAATAGGCCGTTCGCATATGGGAGACGGAAACATGACAGGCGCCGAACCATACCAACGTCGAAAACTATTCTGGATTGGCGTGTTAACGCTGTTCACCGCCGCAATGTTGTTTGCGCTTCGTGTAGGGTTGACGGGAGAAATGACCGCAGATGTCTATGCGGGTGTCTCCAATCCGGGAGAAGCTATTGGATCGGCACTTGGCGCAGCGTTTCTTGGTTTTGCAATAACGCTATTCGCAGCAAGTCCACTGCTCGATGCCGTTGGAATTGGAAATGTGTTGAGAGGAGCAGGTATTTGCTTCTTGGCAGGCGTATTGCTCGCGGTGAGCGGAAGCTCGTTTGCGACAGCTGAAACCGCACAGACCCTCTTCTATTCAGGCTTTCTAATCCAAGGGGTTGGATGGGGAGCAATGGAAGCGGCAGTTAATCCCATGACCACCGCGCTTTACCCCAAGGACAAAACCCACCGCCTGAATGTGCTTCATGCATGGTGGCCAGCAGGGATCGTAGTCGGAGGCTTGATTGGGTTTGGCGTCAGCACTTTTGAAATTCCGTGGCGCCTTGCCATGGCAACGGCAATCGTCCCGGCTTTGGGGGTTCTCTTGCTCTCCTATCGAGTTCAATTCCCGCCGACTGAACGCGCCGCTGTTGGGATCTCTCTTGGCGACATGTTGCTTGAAATTATTCGGGCCCCAACATTCCTGATTTGGCTTGGCGCAATGCTTCTTACGGTTTCGCTTGAACTGGGGCCAGGGGCTTGGATCAACGCTGCATTGTCCGCCAAGGTTGGGTTCAACGCTGTTTTGCTGCTCGTCTATGTGGCTGGTGTCATGTTCATCATGCGGCATTTTGCAGGTCCGCTTTCACGAATGTTCACTAATGCCGGTGTCCTTTGGATTTGCAGTCTCTTGGCGATAGTCGGCCTATTCATGATGGCCCGTGTGCAATCACCCGCCATGGTTATTCTCGCAGCCACTATATGGGGCCTTGGGGTGAGCCTCTTGTGGCCAACCATGATGGCGTCTGTGTCTGAACGCTATCCGCGAGGAGGCAGTTGGTTCATTGGCCTTATCGGCTCTGCCGGTGCCTTGACGATAAACTTCCTACTGCCCGTTCTTGGCCGTCATTATGATGCAGCCATGGCAGAGGCTGCAGGTGGTCAAACCAACTTGGCAGCTTTGCGCGAAGCGGGCACTCAGGAGACCGCCGCACAGTTGCAACTGATCGAAGCGCAGGCCGCTCCGCAAGCGTTCGAGTTCGTGGCACAGCTTTCCTTCCCGCTCTTGGTGATATTTGGCGCGATTTGGTTGTTCGATCGAATGCGCCGAGCCGCACAGGAAGACCTGATCAAATCCAAAGCAAAGCGAATTCAGCCATGATCGATACCGCCTCTATGGACCGCCGCTCACTGCTTAGCCGGACCATTAAAATCGCCGGGATTGGCGTTGCGCTTCCTACTTTTGCAAGCCTTGGAGCATGCAGCACGCTGCCTGCAACGCTCGAAGATCAAATGTCATTGATCGGCGCAATTTCAGACAGGGTGATCCCAGAAACCGATACATCGGGCGCGATAGCGGCAAAGGTGCCAGGGTACATTTCCTCAGTATTCGACACGCACTTCAGCGAAGACCAACAAAGTGATTTTGTAAGAGGTCTTACAAGTATTGCGGAGCTGGCTGTAGGAGGCTTCGCGAATGCCTCTCCCGAAGAGCAAGACACGCTTCTCGAAGCACTCGAGGCCGGTAACGAAGCGGCTCCCGGCCGTGCCACTTGGCGACAGCTTCGCGAGATGATCATATTCGGATTCTATACCTCGGAAGAGGCCTCGCAAGAGCTTGCCTATGAGGAGATCCCCGGTCGCTACGAAGCCTGCAAGCCGCTCGAAGAAGTTGGCAAAGCTTGGCTCGATCGTGGCGTTTGATCCGTCCCGGAATTGAAGGAAAAACGAATGTCTGCAGACGGAACTTTTGATGTCATCGTTGTCGGCTCCGGCATGTCGGGTGGTATCGCCGCGAAGGAATTTTGCGAACGCGGGATGAAAACGCTCGTCCTTGAACGAGGAAAGAAAACCGAGCGATCGGTCGATTATGTGGGCGAGAACAAAGAGCCCTGGGACATGCAGTTCCGCGACCGCGTCGATCCAAATTTGATCGATAGCGACTATTACAAACAGCGCACTTGCTATGCCTTCCGCGAAAGCACACGGAACTTCTTCATCAACGACCGAGAAAACCCATATTCCGAAGCCGAGGACGCACCGTTCGCTTGGCTACGAGGAGACCAAGTCGGGGGCAAATCGCTTATGTGGGCGCGTCAAAGCTATCGCTGGAGCGATACGGATTTTGGCGCAAACAAAGCCGACGGAAATGGAACGGACTGGCCCATCCGCTACGATGAACTCGTCCCATGGTACGAACATATTGAGAAGTTTGTTGGCATTAGCGGCTCGAACGAGGGTCTAGCCCAGCTTCCTGACAGCATTTTCCAGCCGCCCATGGATATGACCTGTGTCGAGAAAGCGGCAAAAAATGGCATCGAGAACAAGTTTCCCGACCGGCGCGTCATGATTGGCCGTGCGGCACACCTCACAGAACCAACTGAAGAGCAATTGTCGCTTGGCCGGGGGAGCTGCCAATTTCGCAACGAATGCGAACGCGGATGCTCTTTTGGAGGCTATTACTCCAGCGTCGCAGGCGCTCTACCCGCAGCCGAACGCACGGGCAATTTGACCATTCAGCCAGACAGTATGGTTGAGCGTATCCTTTACGACCCGGGCACCAAGCGCGCGACCGGCGTGCGGGTGGTCAACCGCCAGACCAAAGAGCGACAGGACATCACGGCCAAAGTCATATTCCTGTGCGCATCAACAATCGGAACCCTGCAGGTTCTGCTCAACTCGACTTCCGAGACATTCCAAAACGGTTTCGCCAACTCGAGCGGTGTTCTTGGACGATATGTTATGGATCACCACACGCGGATTGGCGCGGTTGGTCAAATGCCGGGCTTCGAAGAGGATTATTTCGCTGGAAGGCGACCGAACGGCATTTATGTCGCTCGTTATTCTAATCTCAATAACCAGACAGATGGCGAATTCCTGCGTGGGTTTGGGTATCAAGGCAACAGCGGTCGTCCTTCATGGACGCGTTCACTGGGCGGGAGCGAATTTGGCGACGGGCTTAAGAAGGAACTACGCCAACCCGGCCAATGGTACTTGAGACTGCAAGCCTTTGGCGAACATTTGCCGAAAGCTCATAACCGCGTCACCCTGCACCCTGACAAAGTCGATCCCCTTGGCATCCCCCAAGTGCACATGGACGTTCGTTGGGGCGAGAATGAGCAGAAGATGCGAGTCGCCATGAAGCGAGATGCAGTGGCAATGCTCAGGGCGGCAGGAGCAACCGAAATTGAACCGTTCGAGAATGAAGCGATCCCCGGGCATTGTATTCACGAAATGGGCGGGGCACGCATGGGTCATGATCCAAATACCTCGGTGCTCAACGCATTCAACCAGTGCCATGAGGTGGAAAACGTGTTTGCAACCGACGGCTCTGCCTTTGCCTCGGTCGCCTGCCAAAACCCGTCACTGACATTCATGGCATTGACTGCGCGTGCAGTCGACTACGCCGCACAGAAGATGAAAGAAGGGACGCTTTAATGAGCATCGCAGCGATTGCCCGTAGGCAATTTCTTGGAAGCGCCATTGGTGCATCAGCTCTCGCATTGGCAGGCTGCAATGAACCGACGCAATCGGCTTCAGATAAGCCCACACGTGTCTTTGATGGGATCCTCGGCTTGCAGCTCTACACCGTGAGAGAGTTGTTTGAGAAAGATGCCCGAGCGACTCTTAATGCGCTTGCAGAGATCGGCTATAAAGACTGTGAGACCGCTGGTTTATTCGAGCACGACCCTAAAGATGTCCGCATGATGATGGACGATCTGGGTTTGGTCTCGCGCTCTGCACACATCCGCCTGCCCGCGCTGAGAGACGGTCTGGAAAAAGACCTGGAGATCGCCGAGACATTGGGTCAGGACAAGATGTATCTTGGATGGATTCCCGAGGAAGAACGCACACTCGATAAGTATCGTGCCCTTGCTGACCTGCTCAATGCGCGCGGTGAAGAGACCAAAGCGGCGGGAATTCAAATCGGATACCATAACCACGAATTTGAATTCATCGAAGACAATGGGACGACTGGATATGACATTCTGCTTGATCGAACCGATTCTGAATTGGTCACATTAGAACTCGATTTCTTCTGGGCGCACCTTGCGAAAGTCGATCCAGTGGAGCTTTTCAACAAAGCCCCCGGTCGCTTCACATCTTGCCATATAAAAGACAGCACTGCCGAAGGCGAAATGGTACCGGTTGGCGATGGGGTTATCGACTTTACTTCCATTTTTGAGCATGCACAAACTGCGGGGATGGAGCGGTTTTATGTTGAACATGACAATCCTCAGGACGCCCTCGCCTCGCTGGGGCGAAGCTTTGCTTCGCTAACAGACTAGTCTACCGGCGAAGGTGCTGTTGTGTCTCGTTCGATAAACTCGTGTCCGAGTACAATACGCTTTGGCTCGGCCTTTCCATTGGTATTAAGCTGCGCAATGAGTTCGCGAACAGCAAGCGCTCCCAATTCGTCAAGCGGTTGACGGATTGTCGTCAGCAGAGGCCGCATTCTCGTGGCTACGTCTGCATCGTCAAAACCTACAACTGACATCTCTTCAGGCACTTTCACGCCGCTCACCGTGCAGGCGGAAACCACACCTGCGGCCATATCATCGTTGGAACAGAACACCGCAGTTGGCGGCGCTTCCAACCCTATGAAATACTCGCCAGCTTCAAAACCCGATTCGAAATCAAATTCGCCTTTACGCACCAGGCTTTCCTCGACGCTAAGACCTGCTGCGTCCATTGCAACACAGAACCCTGAATAGCGGACATGCGTAGCACGCTGATCTTCAATGCCCCGCACAAAACCCACGCGTTTGTGCCCTAATCCAATCAGGTGCTGCGTTAGTTCGATCGAGGCCTTGTGATCATCGATTTCGACCAAAACGCCTCGATGCGAGATGTCTACAGGGCCAATGCGAACCACAGGAATGCCGAGCTCTTGAAGCACGTAATCAATCTTCTCATTTCCCGCATATGGCGCGACCAGCATGACGGCATCGGGCTTGCGGTGAAGCATCAAGGCTTCAAATGCCGCGCGAATGGCATCGATAGGCTTCCCGTTTAATTCCTCAAACAGACTGATCGATAGTTGATACCCCAATTTCTGGCAGGCGATCACCGCCCCGAACTGGATTGAGTTGATATAGGGGCTGTTACGAGAGTGGCTGATTAAGTTGATGTCGTAAGAGCGATTGCCCCTCAGCGACCTTGCGGATTGACTGGGCACATAATTCAGGCGTTCCACCGCCTCTTTGACTTTGCGGCGCAGCTTGTCTTGCACATGCGGTTCGTTGTTAAGAACTCGTGAGACAGTCTTAATAGAGACGCCTGCAAGCTCTGCGACGTCTTTCATCTTGGCTGACCCACCTGATTTCATCTTGGTCAATACCGCCCCCTCAAATTCCCAATTCGTCCACAATACGCGCATGAACATTGCGGCTAAGCGGCAATAGCCAAATTACGAAGCCTGCCACAAGTATCAGAAGCGGCGGCGCAATTGCCAAGAATTGTTCAAGCCTCGCCGCAGTGTATTCTGTTTGAATTGCCAATGCTGGATCGTAGCCAATGCCCGACAAGACATATCCCACCCCTAGCCCTGTCAAAGCGCTGGCAGATTTTTGCGCCAGCATGCTTGCACCGAACACAGGTCCTTCATCTCTTCGGCCATAGGTATATTGGCCGTATTCGACCGTGTCTGGGATCAAGGCCCAAATGACAACCGCAAACGCAGGGTTTGCAAACCCATAGGCCAATATCTGAACGGGAATTCCTTCGATCATTATTGGTCCGAACACAAGCAATGCGCCGCCAGATAAGAGCATCATGCCACCAGCAATGGACCAGCACACTTTTTTGCCCAACATTCGCGCAACAACAGTCCAAAATGGCGTGCCGGCAAGCGAACTCAACGCAAAACCCGTGAGAACGACCTCTTTGTTGGCAAAACTCTGACCGTTTGCTTCTAGATAAAACGCCATAGGGATAAACAAGCAGGCACCAGCCGCCGAGTTAATGATCAATAATAGCATCAAAAACCGCAACGCATCGTTGCGAACAAACGAATCGACAAATGTCCGCAGGCTAAAATTGGTTTTTTCGCTGACCTTCCCAACCGCGCTTTTCTCTTGTGTCGAAAAAAAGCACACCAACAATGCAGATGTTGCAACGATCGCACCCAATCCCGCTGTTAGCAGAAATCCCTCAGCGCTATTCTCATCACCACCAATCAAACGGCTAAGCGGAAAGAAAAAACTTGAGACGCAGAGCATCCCACAAAAGGCGAAGAACATTCTGACACCGGAAAGCTCAGCGCGTTCATTGCTGTCGTAGGTAATTCTTGCGGACAATGCAGAATAGGGAACCGCGACAATGGTATAGCAAGTGCGAAACAGGATGCCAGAGCCGAGCAAAGCGATTAGCAGCGCGACCCCTTCAAAAGGGGGCTTCCAAAAAAGCAGACAAAAGCTGGCTCCTAATGCGAAGCTCCCAAAAAGAATGAAGGGTCTGTATGATCCCCAACGGCTGCGATTTGCAGCAGCGAAAGAGGCAACTAACGGATCAGAAATTGCATCCCAAAACAGCCCAGCGGCATAAATTAGCCCAGCGACTTTGGGTTCGAGGCCAACGACTTCCGCGTACCAAAAGACCAATATCAATGAAAGGCTGTGCCAATATATGTTGAGACCAAGGTCTCCAACTCCATACCCCACCAACCGCTTGACAGTGGTCGTTTTGACCCGCTGAGCCGGTTTCGGTGCCGCAGATGTGTCTGCAGATGAACTGGAATCAGAAACGGCCAACTCCTCGAACGAAGGTCTCGACCCTCAGCAATATATCTCTTGCGGTGATAAACAAGGTCTGTCCATCGCCACCGAAGGTACAATTTGCCGTGGCACGTCCTGTTCCAATGCGTCCAATGCACTCCCCTTTAGAGGTGAGAACTAATACGCCTCCCGGTCCTGCGACAAAAACATGTCCAGTCGTCGAGACCGCCAAACCGTCCGGCAGGCCATCATGTCCAACCATGTAGGGCGATGCATCAAACCAGGCTGCCTCTTGAGAACCGTTTTGCAGATCGACCTTTCTTATGATTGGGTGCTTTGGATCTGACTGCGCGATCAGCAAGCTTCTCTCATCGGGCGTAAGAGCAACGCCATTGGGAAAGGTCATATCTGACACCAACGGCGCAAGGCCCGCCGTCTTTGAATATCGGTAGACACCATTGAAGGGCGTTTCCTTCATCGGAGAGTTGTCCAACCCTTCGAGCCCATATGGTGGGTCAGTGAAATACAATGTCCCATCGCTAGCCTCGATGACATCATTGGGACTGCTAAAGCGCGCACCCTCGAAGTCAGCGACTATGCTTTCGCGGGTGCCTTCATCTAAGTCCAATTTTTCGACTGCACGTTTTCCATGATTGCAAATGATGAGTTTGTCATCCCGGGACAGTAGCAAGCCATTTGCCCCTGCCTCGCGCAACCCACCGGCCATTTCTGGCGCAACACCAGAAGGATCAAGGAAGACCTCAACGCCCACCTCTTTGCTCCAACGATATGCTCGGTTGGTAGGAACGTCCGTAAAATAGAGCGCTTGGCGGATGTGATCCCAAGCTGGCCCTTCGGCCCACCGATAGCCTTCGCCAAGCGTGGTCGCGGGAACCTTAGTCGCGATCACTTTGGCAAACTCGCTGGAAAACGGCTCGAAGGTGACGATTGAGGACTGCTCAAGAGGCAAAGCCACACTCGTATTGGCGCAAGCGCTAGCCGCTGTAGCTGCTCCTGCAATGACAAAGTCCCGCCGTGTCAAAACCATTTTCCCAAATCCTCCTGAAATCCTAGTAATCTAAGGTTGACAACCTTGTCAAAAATCGCTGCGATATAGACAACAAATCGCCAAAGAGGGGGGAATCCGATGCTGACTAGAATTGCTAAGGGCACTGCATCACTTTCTACAATTGCAGCATTGACTGCTTGTGCAGTTACAAATGGGCCGGCCGCGGCTTCTGCATCGTCTGATGCTCCTCTCGCAGCAACATCAGAAGCAGCTACGCCAGAACCGGGGTCTGTTAACCCCGAAATTTGGCCCTCCATACCGCGTGAGCCCTTAGATCCTGCCACAGAAGCGCGCATTGATGACATTCTGGCAAAAATGACTTTAGAGCAAAAAGTTGGGCAGACGCTCCAGGCGGACTCAGGAGCGGTCACGCCAGAGGAGGTCAAGGAGTACCGTCTTGGTTCTGTTCTCAGCGGCGGAAACTCCGCTCCGGGACCTTTACCTTACGCCGATACGCAAGGCTGGCTCTCACTCGCTGATGAATATTGGGAAGCCTCAAGGGATCCTGACGGCGTTGAAATTGCGATCCCGGTTATTTGGGGTATCGATGCGGTTCATGGTCACGCAAACCTGCTTGGCGCGACGGTGTTCCCGCACAATGTAGGACTTGGTGCAGCGCGTGATCCCGACCTTATCGAACGCATTATGGAAGCAACCGCCCGTGAACTGGTTGTTTCCGGGCATGATTGGACCTTTGCACCAACGCTTGCTGTACCGCGTGATGACCGATGGGGGCGCGGGTATGAAGGGTTCTCAGAAACACCAGAAGTGGTGATCTCTTACTCCGATCGAATCGTCAAAGGGTTGCAAGGCGACTTCGGTTCATCTGGCTTTTTGGCAGCGGGAAAAATCCTCTCAGCTGCCAAGCATTTCATCGCAGATGGCGGCACCGATAGTGGCCGCGATCAAGGCGATGCGTCGATCAGCGAAGAAGAACTGCGCGACATCCACGCACTTGGCTATTTGCCTGCATTAGAGGCACAAGTTCAAACTGTGATGATCAGTTTCTCAAGCTGGCAAGGCGTCAAAATGACCGGCAACAAAGGCCTCATCACGGATGTATTAAAGGGCCGCATGGGCTTCAATGGGTTTGTGGTCAGCGACTGGAATGCCCATGGCCAAATTCCCGGTTGCACAAACACCGATTGTCCGCAGGCGATCAATGCCGGGATTGATATGTACATGGCACCGGACAGCTGGAAAGGTCTGTATTACAGCACGCTTGATCATGTTCGGAGTGGCCGGATATCCATGGAGCGGTTGGACGATGCAGTACGCAGAATTTTGCGGGTAAAACTGCATTACAGCTTGTTCGATCGGGGGAAGCCAAGCTCGCGACAGATGGCTGGTGACACCTCTATTCTAGGCTCTGAAGAACACCGCGCCCTGGCTCGAGAGGCGGTACGCAAGTCTCTAGTCCTTTTAAAGAACAGCAATCAGATTTTGCCCTTGTCCGGCGCGCAGACTGTTCTCGTCGTTGGTGATGGTGCGAACAGCATTGCCAAAGCGTCAGGCGGCTGGACCTTGTCTTGGCAAGGCGGGGTTCACGCAAATGATGAATTTCCCAACGGGGAAACCATCCTTTCCGGCATTCAGAACATTGTTGAACAGCATGGTGGTTCGGTCATCTTTGATCCTGAAGGGACCGGTCAGCATGATGCCGATGTCATTGTCGCAGTTTACGGCGAAGACGCCTATGCGGAATTCCAAGGTGACAGGGGAAATGTCGACTTCGATGACGGCGCTTTCGATACAAAACTGCTCGACCGGTACAAAGGCGAAGGCAAACCGGTTGTGTCTGTCTTCCTTTCCGGACGGCCGCTTTGGGTAAATCCCGAAATTAATGCATCAGATGCTTTTGTCGCCGCTTGGCTGCCAGGAAGCGAAGGAGGCGGGGTTGCCGACCTCCTGTTCCAAACTAAGCCAAGCTATGATTTTACCGGTAAGCTATCCTTCTCGTGGCCTAGAAGCGCCGATCAAACAGTACTTCACCATGGCATGGATGGGTATGATCCGCTTTTTGCGTACGGTTATGGCTTAAGCCTGCAAGATTCGAATAATCTTGGCGAATTGAGCGAAATTTCAGGCGTCGAAGTCAGTTCAAGTTCGAGCGGAGATGTCTTTTTCACCGATGGTAGAGTGGCAACGCCGTGGTCGCTCTATGGAATTGTTGATCGAAACCAAACCCGCATGAACGGATTGACTTGGGATGGCGGGAAGCTCGCCTTTTCGGGAACCGACCGCGAAGCACAAGAAGATTCATTGCGGATCGACTGGCGATCAGGTGGTCAAGTCGTTCGCTTTGCAACCCACGATCCCGTTGACCTATCACGTCAGTCCAACGGCGCGATGGAGCTGTCATTCTTTGTCAAAAACCTTGGCGCTGACCCTGCCCGACTGATATTGCGAATGGGCTGTGAAGGCGGCCCATGCGGTGATGGACAAGCAGTGGAGGTGAGCGGACCCGAATGGCGCGAAGTCCGCATCAGCCTGTCGTGCTTCGCCGATCAAGGCGCTGATCTCTCCAGCCTGCAAACAGGCCTGACAATCTTCAGCGCGGCCCCTGCCTCAATCGGTATTTCGGAGATCAAACTCGCGCCCGACACAGATGCAACTAAGATCTGCGGGGTCTAAATGAGGTGCTGTCAGACTAGCGCTGCCAGACTAACGCGAACTCGTCTCCAATTGACGCGGATGCCTCTCATTCTTGAAATGCGTTGGCAACGAATGTCAGCGGCGAACAGTGGACCAAATCGGTTTCACCTCATTCGAACAGTTTCATGGCAGATGTCGATGCTACGTTCAAACAGCGGGTCTTCCACATTGCGCAATGACAGCAGAAAGCGGACGTACATCATCACTACGAGCCGAATGACCTCGGGTGAAGAGTTGAACCTTTTGAATGGGCTGTCTGGCTTGCAGCGTAATGGCATCAATCCGCTCTATCCTGGCCTCAACGTCCGTCAATCAGGCACAGTTAGTCGGACAATGCCGCCGTAACTATTGCCTGCTCCAGAGTTCCGCCACTAGGTAGGACGCTCGTTTGAAGGGCGCGATCAAGAATGCGCTGTGCCGTTTCGGATTGCCCTTTTGAGTTGGCGATAAGAATGCTGGCGAGCGAAGCTGAGAAGCTCTCGCGATCTAGCCTAAGGGCGATCTGCACTTTGTGTTGGCCTTCTTCCATATCGCCATCCAATATGTCCATAATCGCAAGCGAGCCGTGCGCTTCACCAAAGGTGTCATCAGTGTTGAGTGCCTTTTGAAACCGCGCGCGCGCCTTTTCCTTGTCATCGGCCAGAAGATACGACCATCCCGCAGCAACCCACGAACCCAAGTGATCGCCGAATTGCTCGGCCCCTTTGTCGATCCAAGCAGCAGCGCCAGAGTAATCCTTGCGCGCCAAAGCCACGAGGCCGAGTCCAATCTCCGCACGCGGATTATTGTGACCGGTGGCCAAGGCTTGCGTGAACTGAGCCTCTGCCTGATCAACCTTGAATTCACCCAGATCAAGTGTGCCTAGTGTTGTGACCGCATCCGGGTGTCCGCCTCCTTTGAGCGCCGCCTCACGGGCCAAATCAGGCCGATAAACATCCATCGCGAGGACCGATGCAGCAGCAGCAAGTGGAGGGTAATCAGCGTGCAATTCTAAATAGGCGTCCATCTTGGCTTCAGCGTCCTCAAACTCGCCGCGCTCATGTGCGATTTGCATATCGAGCATAGCCGCCTGTGGAAGCTGTTTGGTCACGTCTTCGTTAAGCAGCTCAACGCTAGCGTCAAACTCGCCTGAAAGTGCATGGCTCCACGCTTTATTGAACATCACCCCCGCATCATCAGGCATGTCTTTGGATGCCACATCATACCATTCGCGCGCGGTGGACTGATCACCTGCGCGCATGGCCGCGATCCCGGCAAGATTGGCGAGCTCCCCTTCCAGAGGTTCAACTGCGTTCAAGCGCTCAAAGACCTGTATGGCCACATCGCATTCATTCGCCTCGAGTGCGGTTTCCGCAACATCACGCAAGAGCGCCGGGTTCTCACGATCGCTTTCCAGAAACTGCGAGAGACTTTTGAGGCGATCAGCTGCCGAATTATCCATGGTTATCTTCTCTTCTTACTCGTGACATACGCTGTCTCACCTATGGCAGCCGATTGATGCTAACCCAATTAAGCTGGCAAAGTTTCGGGCAATTTGACAATACCAAAGCTGCTGAGCGCTGTGCGAAGCGGGATTTCATCGACCGAAATGACAGACAGATGCGGGATCGTGCGCTGTGCCAGCCGCACCATGGCACGCCGGATCGGACTTGCGCAAAGGAGCACTGGATTGCGCCCTTGCCGAACCATATTGTCCACCATAGGCCCCAAGCTTTGGAGCAATTGTTCTGCCAAACGCGGATCAGAAGAAATCAAGTTCTCGCTTCCGCCTTCGCCGAGATTGGCAAGAATGCGGTTTTCGACACGCGGATCAAGGCTGAGAACAGAAAGGTCCGCATTGACACCGCGCAAGGATGAGCAGATCGACACCGCCAGATGTTCGCGAAGCCGCTCGCTCAAAACCGCGGGCTCTTTGGTGTGGCGACCAATATCGACAAGCGTTTCCAAGATCAGGTCAATATTGGCAATGGATACACGCTCCTGAAGAAGGTTCTGCAACACCCTTTGCACGTCGGAGGCGGTCATAATGTTAGGCACCAGCTCCTCAATCAGACCCGGTTGACGTCCACGCACTTGGTCCAGCAATTCCACCGTCGCCGCGCGCGTCATGAGCGCGGAAATCTCTGACTTCACAACCTCGCTGATATGGGCCGTCACAACGGCCTCTGGTTCAACCACGCTGTAGCCGGAACGGCGCGCGGTGTCGGACAGCGATTTCTCAATCCAAAAGCCCTCAAGTCCATAGGCCGGGTCCTTACCCGGAATACCCTCTATCGGCCCCGTTCGGTCGTTTTGCTTTAGGGCGAGCAAACGGTCGGGATGGACCATGCCCTTGCCATAAGCATCGCCATAAACGGCAATCTCATAATCGAGCCCGCCCAAATCCGAATTCGCAAGGATCGAGACTTTGGGATGGGAGAAGCCCAGGTTACGCTCAATAGACTCGCGCTGTTTGCTTATCCGGTCGAGCAATAGCGCTTGCTGGGTCTGCCAAGTCTCCATCAGCTCAGAGCCAAGGCGCAGCTCGAGAGAATTTGGCCCATCGATGCTGAGCGCTTTGTCGTTCTCGTCCTCGTCGTCTTCCTCGATAGAGGACGGCTTCGCATTCTTGCGAATCCGCCACCAAGCAAAGAACGCCACTGCGCCAACGATCACAATAGGCCATTTCGGCATGCCTGGGAGCAGCAGCATGAACACAAGGATTACTGCGACGATCAAAGGAATGCGCGGAACAGAGGCGAGTTGCTTGAAAATCTCAGTGCTGAGCTGCTTATCTGCTGCTGAGCGTGTGACAATAATACCGGTTGCAACCGCGATAATCAAAGCGGGCAATTGGGTTGCGATACCATCGCCAATTGTGAGCAAAGTGAAACGCTGCATCGCTTCGCCCCAGCTCATCCCCATCTGCGCCACACCAACAACAAGCCCTGCGATGATATCGACAAGGACGATAATCACGCCAGCAATTGCATCACCTTTGACGAATTTCGACGCCCCATCCATCGCACCGTAAAAGTTCGCCTGTTTCTCAAGCTCTTCGCGCCGCGCCTTTGCTTCGTCCTGAGTGATAATGCCGAGGTTCAAATCGGCATCGATGCTCATCTGCTGTCCAGGCATGGAATCGAGCGTGAAGCGCGCGGCCACTTCTGACACACGCTGGGCACCGCTGGTGACCACGACATATTGGACAACCACGAGGATCACGAAGACCACAAGGCCGATGACGAAGTTGCCCTGCACCGCGTAAGAGCCAATGGAATCGATCACTTCACCCGCATCGGCTCCTGTCAGAATGAGCCGCGTTGCCGCTACGTTAAGCGAAAGGCGGAACAACGTCGCCACCAAGAGGATCGAGGGAAAGGTCGAAAACTCAACCGGCTTCTGGACATAAAAGGTCAGCAAAAGGATCGTGAAGGCAAAGCCAAAGTTCACGATGATTGCAAAATCCAAAACCGCAGGGGGAATGGGCGAGAACAGGATGATCAGGATCGCCAAGGTCCCGAAAACGAGAGCCAGATCTTTGTTATTGCTGAACAGTTTTGCAATCATGCTTGATTTTCCGAGCTAGCCGTTTGCGGCTGTAATAGTTCAGTCTGGGGTCTCCGATTGTTCTCTTGGAGGCCCTTAGTTTGTAGTTGGCGATAATGGATCGCCACTTTGCGATAATGGTCTGGGGGGATCTCACCACCAGGCCGGCAATCGGCATAAAGCGCTCTTGCAAGTGGCGGATTGGGTATGATCGGCACAGCGTGAAGGCCAGCCTTGCGTTTGATCAACTGCGCCATCGATCCGCGCCCGATAGCGCACACTCTGGGAGCCCTATCAACGGCAGGATCGTAGCTTAGCGCGACGGCATAATGCGCCGGGTTTACCACCACCATGTCAGCGCCGGGAACAGCACCCAAATTCTCAGCCTGCTGGTTCATTTTCTGGTGCAGCTCTTTGCGCTTTTGCTTGATGCGCGGTTCGCCCTCCCGGTCCTTGGTCTCGCGGGTGAGTTCGCGGCGGCTCATCCGCATCTGTTTGCGGAACTCACCGCGCACAATGATCTGGTCAATCGCAGCAAAGACCAGGGCAAAACCAATGAAGGCATACAGCATCCGCAGCCCCGCCTGCTCCATCGTCATGGCGAGCTTGCTCGCATCAACGAGGCGAATACCAAACTGTTCAATCGCAGTGCTGATGACGAAATAGGCGGCAACGGTGTAAGTGGTGAATTTGACGATGTTCTTGATCGTCTCTTTCACCATGCGAAGCGAGAAAATGCGCTTCAAACCCTTGGCTGGATTTAGTCGCTTAAAGTCTGGCTTAAGTGGGTGAATGGTGAAGATCAGCCCGCGCAATTGCAAAAGGTCCAGCGTGATCAGCATGATCCCAACTATGCAGCCAAAGATGATGAGCGGCTGGAAAAGGTACCAATAGATCGAACCGATCAATTCCAAAACCTCATTGGCGTCCCCTCGCCCATCGATGCCAGTGGCAAAGGTCAATTGCATCAAATCGGCGACCTGAGTGACGAATTGCTGACCGAGGAAAGACGCAACAAGCGCAAGCGCGATAAGACCTGCCGCAAAGCCCAAATCCATCCCGCGCGCAACCTGGCCCTTTTCGCGCGCCTTCTTGAGCTTGAAATCAGTGGGCTCTTCAGTCTTATTCTGCTCTTCGCCGCCCTCACTCATGGGATCACCTGCCAAAAGGCAGCGGGCTCAGTCACCGCTATCCGGATGATGCGCAGGTAAATGCCCATGGCAAAGGTGAGGCAGATCGGGAGTGTCACCAGCATGACCATCGCCTTCACCTGGAAACCCAGAAGAAGGACATTCATCTGAGGTAATGTGCGACTGAGAAACGCGATGGTGAGGTCGGTCAGAAAGATCGACAACATCGACACACCAACGAGGCCAACCGCCAGTAGAAAGAGCGTGGATAGAACGCTTGCGATGGCTCCAATATCGGGTTGAAGCTGCTGATACCCGATCGGCAGCGCATCAAAAGACGCCGCCCAAAGCGCGATCAAATCGTAATGCGCACCGATGGTGAAGAAGATAATCCCTGCCCCGTAGGACAAGATCGTACCCGCCAGCGGAATGCGGGCATTGGTTGTGGGATCGGCCAGCGTCGCCAAGCCAAAACCGGCCTGAACATCGAGCGCTCGGCCCGACCAAACAATCGCCGCGAAAGCGAGTTGAAGGCCAAGTGCGAGGCCAACGCCAACCAACAGCTCTCCAAAGACCATGAGGACAAAGCTCTCCGCCTCACTCACTCGTGCAACCAATTCGGGCCGCGCCACGATGAGCCATATCGAAAGGCTGATGGACAACAGCACGCGCACTGTGATCGGCACGCGGAACAGCGTAAACGGCGGCGCAAAAGCAATGCTGGGCCCCAATCGCAGCGTGACCAGCATGATCGCAAGGATCGTATCGCTTAAGTTATCCATGGCTTAACCCCCAATTGCCCCTTGCTAGCGGCCTCTAACGACCGAGCTGCGGAATAAGCAGATAAAGGTCAGTCGCAAAACCAACGAACTGCGACACCATCCACGGCCCAAGTATGATTAGCATCGTGCCAGCGGTGACGATCTTGGGAACGTAGGAGAGTGTAATCTCCTGAATTTGTGTGGCAACTTGGAAGACGGAAATAGTCAATCCAACTAAAAGTGTGGCCAGCATTACTGGTCCAGCGACCAGAGCTGCAGACCACAGCATACTCGTTAGAAGATCTAACGCGATTTCAGATGACATTATTGCAACCCTTTGCCTAGAAATAAGCAAGTTGTAACAACATCAAGGACAGCTCTGTTGGCAAACCAGGTACTAGGGCCTGTCTGGATAAGTCTGTGCACAAATCTGTTGAAAAGTGCTGTATCGATCATTCAGGATCGCACATGATTAGAGAATTATTCGGATCAGAAGGCCAAATCTGACAGCCGTTCTTGACGACATCCGAGCAATATTGCTGTGCTGCACAATACCCAAAGAACACCGAAGGACACATGAGAAATCACACGCCACAGAAAAGATATTTTGACTTCAAATTTATTGACCAAGATTTACCAGCACATCAAAACTCAGTTTCAAGTTCAACTTTTTTATCAACAGCTTTTCTCACATAAACAAAATCAAATCCCGCTAGAACTATCTGTCCCACGAAAACTGTGATTCGAATCGAAAACTATCGCGATTTATCTCAGTTTTTGGTAACCAATTGGCAGTCAAATCTGAGACGAACAGAAACATGTCTTGACCCGAATCAAAGTTGCTCCATGCTAAAGGGCATTCATTTCCAAGGGGGTTGCTAAGTGGGGTTGTTAGATATTGCGTCTACCACCATGCGTGGGGGAGAACGGCGCATTGAAATTGCGGCGCAGAACACGGTGAATTCCGAGACACCGGGTTACAAAGCGCACATCGCGTTCAGTGAGGTCCAGTCCGAAGCAAACTCGTCGACTTCGGACCTAAATGCGCCGCAAGTCCGCTTCGCTCACGACAACACACAAGGTGCGATTTTCGACACCGGTGAGGCGCTTGATCTCGCGGTCGACGGCACGGGATACTTTCTCGTACGCGACGGCGATAACTTCAGCCTAACAAGAGCCGGTAAATTCGGAATTGCAGCGGACGGCGCACTGATTGATGCAAGCGGACGCATCCTCCAACTCGCTTCTGGTGGCGATGCAACAACTTCGACTTATGCGCTCGAAATTTTGCCCGATGGCACCATGTTGGATGGCACCTCAATCATGGGAACAATCGGTCTTTTTGAACACGCTCAAGACAGTTTCGGCGCACTTGGCCGCGCGCTCAGCGCTGATGAAATCGCGGATCTTGGCGAGGCTGAGAACGGTGAAATCCGGCAGGCCATGCTGGAGCGTTCAAACGTCACCTTATCGGATGAAATGGTCGAACTCATGAAAGCTCAGCGGCAGATCGAAAGCGGTGCGCAAATCATCCGAGCCTACGATCAGTTGCTCGACCGAGCCATCAACACCTTCGGAAGGAGTGGATAATGAACGGTGCTTACGAAGTTGGGGCGGTTGCCCTTCGCGCTCATCAAAGAGCTTTGGAAACGCACGCGAACAATGTCGCAAACATCAACACTCCGAGTTTTAAACGCGCGGAAGTTCAGTTCTCTGAGATTGTCACAACACAAGGCAATCCTACGAGCGAGAACGAGCGTCTCGCTCAACAATCGGCGGCGCAAAACGGCGGTGTGCGAATGACCACTCGAACCATGTTTTCCGACCATGGCGAACTTCAGGCGACCGGATCAAGCCTCGATATTGCCATCGATGGTTCTGGCTTCATCGAATTGATGGGCCCGGACGGCGAGAGCCTCCTGTGGCGCGGCGGCAAGCTTGAGATTGACCGCGATCGCTTCCTCGCTGCTCAAGGCCTTGCACCTTTGCAGGCCATGATATCCGTTCCCGAAGATGCCCGCTCTCTTTGGATTGAGATTGACGGCACAGTTCAAGCCGAAATCGAGGATGGTGAATTGCTCGATATCGGGCAGATCATGCTTGTTCGTCAGCAATCTGATGATGATCTCATCCCGATGGGAACGGGCCAATATCGGATGGCCGAGAATGCACGCCTCCTCGATGGGGTGCCGGGCGAAGATGGAGCCGGTTTCATTCGCCAAGGAATGATTGAGCAATCCAATGTCGAGATGACCGAAGCTATGGTCGAGATGTTGATATTGCAGCGAGCTTTTGCAGCCAGCGCGCAGGTGATCCAAACCGCCGACCAAGTCGCCTCTATCACCAACAGTTTGAGCAGATAACCCTCACCTTTCCCATCGTTTCAAGTGATCCCACACATGCAAATCGAAATCGCAAGTCTGGTACTTCTCGTAGCGGCGTCTGGCACGCCTGCTGAGGTGCAGCTGCAATCACGCGACGTTCATTTGAGCGACCTAGCAGTGGTGAGTGACGGACAATCGAACCCCGTGATTGCAAGGGTTCCGCGCGGAACAATCCGGCTTGCCCTGGATGAGGATCAAGCACGAAGGCTGATCCGCAATCGCCTGCCCATGAATCATGTCGAGTTAAGGTTTGAAGAGAGCATGACACTTGTCGCGCCAACGCATGCTTCGATGCGGCATTTGGGCACTTGCTTCGCTGCGGCGAACAGGGTCGTCAAAGGTCAGTTCATCTCAGCGTCTTTGGTCGAGCCCACGACATGCGAAGGCCGACGATCAAACGCAAAAGTTGGCTATGACCGCGATGCGCGCGCGCCCGTTGCAACCGATGAAATCGCTGCTGGCACTTACCTCGGCCCCATTAGCCCCATCACCGACAGGCGGATCGCCAAGGATGCCGATGTCTTGCTCACCATCGACGCTGGTCCCGTCACCATCACGCGGTCTGTCACCACCCTCCAAGCTGGCCAGGAAGGACGTAATGTCGTCATTCAAACGGTCGATGGCAAGGTCTTCACCGTACCTGTTTCACACCTCTCTGAGGACTTAGCGCAATGAAAAAACACGTTCTTCTGGGCTTCACAATTGTGCTTTCGAGCGTCTGCCAGCCGGTTTTGGCAGAGCAGCTTTACGACCGGGATCGGTCTGTTAGCCTCGCCACAGATAACCGGCCGCAAAACGTTGGCGACATCGTAACCGTGGTGATTTTCGAGAGCGCGAGCGCCACCAACCGGGTCGGTACACGCTCTGGCAAAGACACATCACTCGATGGCAATCTGGGCGCTGGCAGCATCAGTGAAACGCTAAGCTTTGGTATTGGCAGCAGCTATCGCGGTATTGGTGAGACCGAGCGCTCTGACCGGTTTGCAGCGAGCCTTGCTGCCCAAGTTGTCGAAGTGCTGCCCAATGGCGATTTCATCATCGAAGGCCGGCAAAACATGCTGGTGAACGGAGAGAAACGCGACATCGAAATTCGGGGTCGTATCCGTCCTATCGATATCTCTTCTGACAACACCATCACCTCAAGCCGGCTCGCCAATGCTGAGATCAATTATGACGGTGAAGGGTTTGCCACGCGCAGTGCAAAACCCGGCCTACTCAACCGCATTTTCAGCTTTCTGGGCCTTTGATCATGATGAAGAAGATCCTCATTTGTCTCGCAACCATAGCCTCTGTGCTGACCTTTGCACCCGCTCCTGTTTTTGCACAGGATGTGGCGCTTAATGGGCTGGGTCGATTTGATGGCTGGAGGGACAACCCGCTGACAGGTCTTGGCCTTGTAACTGGCCTGCCGGGAACGGGAGACAGACAGCGCAACCGCATGGCGCGCAGGCTCTTGCGCAACACGATGCAAGATCTTGGCGTGACACTGACCGAAGATGAAATCGACACGCGCAATGTCGCGGTTGTCACGGTCACAGCAACGCTTCCTCCATCGGCTAATCCGGGCGACCGGATCGATGTGAATGTCTCCACACTGGGTGATGCGCGTTCGCTTGCTGGCGGCACCCTGATTTTGACTGAACTCAAAGGTCCCGATGGCGAGGCCTATGTGCTCGCGCAAGGCCCACTGGCGGTTGGGGGATATGCCTTTGACGCAGAGCTGGAGCGGCAGCAACGCAATTTCCCGACAACCGCTATCGTTCCAAACGGAGGGACAATCGAATATCCGGTTGAGGCCAATATTCTGAAAGATAATGGCCAGCTCTCCTTCCTTCTCTCAGACGCGAGCTTCACCACTGCCGAACGGATCGCGCAGGCGATCAACCGACTGCAAGGCTTTGATCTAGCCTATGTGAAGAATGCCGATGAGGTCGTGATCCAATATCCCGGAGATGCGCGCAACCTCTCTCGCTTTGTCTCTCAGCTCGAAAGCCTGCGCATTGTGCCGGACCGTTTGGCACGGATTGTTATCAATGAACGCACTGGCACGATTGTCGCTGGCTCAAATGTCCGCATTTCGAGTGTCGTCATCAGTCAGGGCGACATCAAGATCACTGTCAAGAGCGATAATGAGGCAAGCCAACCCGGTTTTGTCGGAGGCGTTCGCAACACCGGGGTCAACAGCCTGATCGTTACCAACGTAGATCTTGCGGTCGAGCAAGGTGAGAATGACACGGTCGCTAGCTTCCCGGACACCGATGTGGGAGCGCTCGTGCAAGGGCTGGCCCAAGCGCGCGTCGACACCCGCCGGATCATTTCCATCCTTCAGGCCATGAAGACCGCCGGTGCGCTTCATGCCGAAATCGTTACTCAGTAACAGGTACCAAGGAGCACATCATGTCAGAGATTTCGCAAGCTCTAGCGATGAAAGCGATGGACGCTTTGACAATGCGCCAGACCGCGATTGCACAGAATATCGCCAATGCTGGCTCTGAAACAATTCAACGCCGTTTGGTCAGCTTTGAAGACGCTTTACGCGAAGCAGCCAAGGATGGACCCGAGGCCGTACGCTCGTTGGTCGTAAACATCGAAACCGAAGGTCCTGAGATCGCGGGCGGCGACATCCGCCTTGATCTGGAAATGCAAAGCTCATCATCAACCGCAGGGCGCTATGCCGCACTGGCTGACCTAATGGGCCGCCAGATGCAGATCGCGCGTGCAGCTGTGAGAGGTCAATAGAATGGAAGCCACACAAATCAGCCGTTCTGCGCTGGACGTTGAATGGCAGCGCCTTCAGGTCATTGCGACCAATCTTGCCAATATGAATACCACGCGAACCGACAATGGCGGAACCTACGCCGCTCAGCGTTTGGTTTCTGGTCCTGTTGGCGATTTCGCCGCCGAAATGCGCGCCGCAGGCGATCCCGATGCGCCGCCCGAGCGCGGGGTTATGGTCTACCAAATCACACAGACTAATTCTGGCACTAGGCAGGTGTTCAACCCAGACCACCCGCACGCCAATGAGGATGGCTTTGTGAGCTATCCCAATATCTCGCAGTCCGATGAAATGAGCATGATGATCAAGACGCAGCGCGCCTATCAGGCCAACCTTGTCGCCCTCCAGGCGGCACAGCGCATGTTCTCCTCGGCTCTTCAAGTTGGGAGGCAAGGATGAACGGCATTGAGGCGATTTCGTCTGTTACTTCGGTGACGCAGGCCACGATGAGCAATATCGGTGCAACGCAGGCCGCCCAACTTCCCGTGGCAGCCCAAGCAAATGCAGCCGAGCAGGTGACCGATGTTGCAGGCAACGGTTTTGCGACAATGCTGTCCGATGGACTCACCAATATGGATGGCAAAGTCGCGAAAGCCGATGATCTGGTTGCGCGATTCGTTGTCGATAACACCACTCCAATTCACCACGTGACAGTGGCCTTGGAAGAGGCACGCATGGCGGTCGAACTGGCAACCCAAGTGCGCCAGCGCCTCACCGAAGGCTACCGCCAGCTTATGAACATGCAGCTTTAGATCGGGCCTCAAACCCATGCTCACTGACCAACCACAATTGCGCCTTTTTGCTCTGATCTTTGTCGGGGTTGTGGCTCTGTTTGCAGGCCTTTGGTTCTTCGTTCTGCGCACAGATTACGTGCCCGTCTATGAGAACGTCAGAGAAAGCGATGCCTCCCAAATTGTCGCTGAACTCGACACAGCCGGAATTGCTTACCAGCTTGCCAATGATGGGCACGACATCCTCGTCCCTGAGAGCGAGGCGGCCAATGCACGCGTAGCTGTGGCAGGCGCGAACATCTCTATGGGCGGGACGACCGGCTTTGAACTGTTCAACGAGAACGAGCTTGGCCTCACCGAATTCGCACAGAAGATCAACCTTCAACGAGCAATTCAGGGCGAACTTGCTCGCACCATCATGATGATGAGCGGGGTCGAATTTGCCCGAGTGCATTTGGCAATGCCAGAGCGCACACTGTTCCGTTCTGAGCAGGAAAATCCCACAGCCGCTGTGACCGTTGAGATGGAGCCATCGCAAGTGCTCAGCGCTGAGCGCGTCGATGGAATTCGTCAGTTGGTTGCCTCTTCTGTACCTGGTCTATCACTTGGTGATGTGGCAGTGCTCAATGAAACAGGTGGACTTGTCAGCGCGTCTGCCGTTGGAGAGGTGACGGCCGGAGCCCCTGCCCGAAGCGAGCGTGAAGCGGTCGAACAATTGGTCGGCATCCGCGCGCGCGCTGCAATCGGGGATGTCCTTCCCCAGCAGCTATTCGACCTTCAGGTGTCTGCCTTTGAACAGGTTGAAAGCCAGGCTCCGGCAGCGTCCGAGGACGGCGAGAACGCCGCGAGCAGCGCCAATTCGAACCGTCAAACCTTTGGTCTCGAAGGGCAAGCACTGCGGGTCATAATCCGGACACCACAAGAGCTAAGCCCGGAAGAACGCACCCTTATTTCCGACGCGCTTGCCGATGCGATTTCTTTGTCCAGTGCAAGCGGTGACATGCTCGACTTCACCACAGGCGCGCTCGCATCAGCAGGAGAAACTGGATTTCAATCCCCCGGGCACGCGCTAGCACCCAGCGCGTCCCCAGCCTCGCCAGCCACCGACCAAACACCGCAAGGGGATTGGGCCACGAGCAGCGATCCATTTGGCGGGATTGGCGGATTTCCCTGGATATGGCTCCTCATCCCGCTTGGGATCGTAATGATTGCCCTTTTTGCAGCGCGTCCGCGTCGCAAACTTTCTGAAGACGAAGCTGACAGCTTCGCTGAGCTTTTGCGCAGCACCAACCTTGAACGCGATTTTGAACGGGGAGCAAGCTGAGATGAGCGAGGTGCAGAACACAGCGACACAGCTGATCGATCGGCTCGCCGCTCTGGGTGAAAAGGACCGAGATGCGGTGCTGTCCCGCATGGCTCCAGAAGAGCGCGGCGATGTTGAGAATGCGCTTTCGAAATATCTTGAGGAAGAACGCCTCGAAGAAGAGCGCCAACAACGAATCGACCAACAGTTTTTAGGATATTCGCCGTGGCTCGCCTCGATTGTCGAAGATGCACAAGAAGGCACGGCAAGCGGGTTGAGCGAGACGTGCTCAGTCGCGCTGTGGGATATCCATTCGACTAAAGTGGGCGACGGCATGAGCACACCGCGCACCGGTTGGCAGAGCTTTGTCGAACGGTTCAATGAGTGGCTCTCCCCCGCAGGTAGCAATGCCGCTGCCACCAAAGGGGAGACCCAAGCATGACCATTCTTAAAGCGGCCAATTCACCGGAACCGCCTTCTGAAAGCTATGTTTTCGAACAACCTAAGCCAGACGAGAGCCAAGAAAGTTCGAGCATTCCTCTAGGCGCGAAAACCACTGTTAGAACGGCGCTTACTCAAGATAAATCGCTCGCTAAAGAAGCACATTTTCTCGATCAGATCACGGCTCTCGAAAAAGAGCTTGCCGATAAGGAAAAGGCAATCGAGGATGCAAAGAAAGCCGCCTATGATGAAGGCATAAAAGTAGGTGAGAAGTCTGCGACGACTAAGGCGGATGAAGCGCTTGAGCTGCTAAAGGCCTCGCTTAAAAAAGGTGCAAAGACGCTCGAGGAAAGTCTCGGAGATCAAGTCGATCTTGGCGTCGATCTTGCGCGCACAATCCTCAGCCATGTGCTGGGCGATGCGTATCTGTTGCCATCCCATGTAACGAGTACCGCTCAGCACTGGAAACAGACGCTCTGCTCCGGATCAATCGTCAGAGTGCGCGTATGCGCCGATGACTTCGCTGATCAGGCTGCTCTCGATGCTCTGCACGAAACGCTCCCCAGTGTTGAGATCGTTCCGCAGCTTGATCTCAAACCGGGTGCCTGTTTCTTCGATCTGAAGCTCGGCACGCTTGATGCGTCGATAGACAGTCAGCTTGCAAAGGCGGACACCCTTTTGGACCAAAGCCCGCAAGCGGCAGAGGTGCATTAAGTGCAGCAGACCGCCGCCCTTCTAGACATGGTCAAAAGCGCCACTTTTGCTGATTTCAAAGCTCAGGTCACCTCGATCGGCCAGAAGTCATTCAGCGCCAATGGTCCCTATTGTCAGGTCGGGGATGTGTGCAAGCTGGGCTCTGATGAAGACCACAGCTTGGCACAAGTCGTGGCGGTTGGCGAAGAGCGGGTGGAGCTTGTCCCGCTCGGCGATATGCACGCTGTGAAACCGGGCGCAAGCGTCACGCTCAGCCGCGACTATTCTAACTTTTCGGTTGGAGACGGCTTTGCAGACCGCGCGGTGAACGCCTTTGGTGAGCCGATTGACGGCAAACCGACCATCCTATCGACCAAAGCACCGGCTCGCACAGATCAGATCAATTCGGGCCAGACAAGCATGGCCAAAACCATTGTTTCCAAACGCGTTGAAACCGGTGTGCGGGCCATCGATACACTTCTGCCACTGGCCCAAGGACAACGTATTGGCGTCTTTGCAGCAAGCGGCGTGGGCAAAACCACTCTCGTCGAACAACTGTCCACGAGGGCGCAATGCGACAAGGTGGTCATTTGTCTAATCGGAGAGCGTGGACGCGAAGTTGAGCGACTCTGGAATATTCACGCGAGAGCTGAAGATTCCGCGCCTGTCACGGTGGTCGCAGCAACAAGCGATGAGGCGCCAAGCGTTCGCATCAGAGCCATGCAGCAGGCTTTAGCGCTGTGTGAATATTGGCGCGAGAAGGGCGAACATGTGGTGTTCTTCGTCGACTCTGTCACCCGCCTTGCCATGGCTTTGCGCGACATTGGTTTAGCCGCAGGAGAACCGCCAGCACTTCGCTCTTACACACCCAATGTTTTTACCGCCCTGCCCGATTTTGTGGAACGATGCGGTGCAATTTCCGGCAAAGGCGCAATTACTGCGATCATCACTGTGCTGAGTGAAACAGACGATGTGGATGACCCTATTGCTGAGACAATGCGCTCGCTTTTGGATGGTCATATTGTCCTTTCACGCAAGCTTGCCGAGCGTGGGCATTTCCCCGCCATCGATGTACGCGCCTCGATAAGCCGGGTGGCCGATCAAGTGTTAACAAACGCGCAGCAAGAGAGTGCCCGGCGTCTCAAAGCCAATATCGCTGTGTATGAAGAGGCGCGCGCGATGATTGAAAGCGGCATTTATCAATCCGGCGCGAGCGAAGAGATTGACCGCGCAGTCGCACTCTGGCCCAAGATCCAGGAATTCCTGATGCAATCCGGAAGCGCGCGCTCGACGCTTGCCGCAAGTGATGGCGCCTTGAGCCAGGTCTTGGCTGGAGGAGGTGCGATATGAGCGCGTCCCAGAGCCTTATCAAACTGCGCGATCTCCAAGCCTTGCGTGAGCATCGAAGCAAATCCGAACATGCCAAAGCGGTGCGCTCGAAACGCGAGACGGTGAAAGAAGCAGAGGCAGCGGCTGCGAAACTGAGGGCGCAAAATGAGGCGCTCGATCACTACGCATCACAAGGCCAACTGCAAATCGACCGCTTCCAGATTTTCGCGCAGCTGATCACAGAAGGCGAGGCGGAATTGCTGGCTCGAAAAGACACACAAGCTGAGGCGGACGAACATGAGGCGCAAGCTGCACGAATGCGGGTGCGCGCCGAAAAGCAATCCGAACAATTGGCCACCCGCCACGCGCAGGCCCTCACGAAAGAACGCCGAAAGGCCGAAGACAAAAAGGCGCGCGAGTTCTTGTCGCAGCGCGCTGCTTCAATGGGAGAAAAGCGATGAATGAGGTCAGCTGGCTACAGCCAAAGAACGCCTCCCAACCCGCGCATTCACAACCGAAAAAGACGGATGATGCAACCGACAATAGGGCAAATTTCACTGCTTTCCTATCTGGCGATAACGATGGCGGTGGAATGGGTTCTGCGGTGGTTCCACTGGGCGCTTCGGATCACAGCGCCGTCGACCGGGCAGGCGCGGGTGTGCGCAATGCATTGACCTCGAGCATTGATCGTGCGGCGGTATTCTTCGCTGCAATGCAAAAAGGACAGCTTGGCTATAGCGCTGCTTCCCAAGTGAGCGATGAAGCGATAGCCTTTAATGCGCGGCCAATAGTGGGCCCTGCATCCTTCAACCACTCGCCAGACGAAATCTTCACCGCAATTGACGGCATCGATGGAGAGGAGTTTGCAGCAGCACGCGCTGCTATCGCGGGCTCGATTAGGCTTGAGGGCAGACATGCTATTACCACGCCTGATAGTGCTGGCGGTGTTCAACCGACCTCCGCTGCAACACCGCGTTCAGCGGCCGCGGCGGGTAGCGCGATTGCACCCACCCAAGGTGGATGGGCTGCTGTGGTTGATGCTCCGGTTCAACCCTTGGTCGGCGGCGATACTGCGAAGTTTGGCAACAATAGTGAGGCAAATGTACGCAATTCGTCTCGCACGGCGAGCGCTGCTCCGTTGTTGCCGACACAAATGGCTGCAGCCCAGAGTCCTACCCTTGCTCAAGTGCTAGCAACTCCTTCCGAATATCGCCTCGTAATCAGAGGGCATCGCTTGTCCGAAGATATGCGCGAGCTTGTGATGCGCGCGGTTCGCGGTGGATTGGCAGAATATGGCCTCCCGCAAATGCCGCTTGCTGTCTTCGACCAAGAGGGGCGCCGCTAAGATGCAAGAGGTTACCCCCGTTACCCCTGGCACCAACACGCCTGAGACCCCAGCGGTCGATCCGGGCGATGCCACCGATCAGTTCGGTCTCAGCTTTGAGAGCCTTCTCCAGATCGTGCTAACCCAGCTGACCTTTCAGGATCCGCTGGAACCAATGGACAACTTTGAGTTCGTCTCGCAGTTGGCGCAATTCTCTCAAATCCAGCTGAGCCAGACAACTAATGACAATCTTGAGCGACTGGTGGCGGCTCAAACCACCGCGCAAGGCTCTGCTGTGCTCGGCCGAACGGTCGATGTGACAGCGGGTGCAACGACGTTAACCGGAATTGTGCGCGCGGTCGCCTTTGAAGACGGCACCGGCACAGTCACTCTTGAAACACCCAATGGGCAGACGATCAGCGGCCTGCCTCTCACCAATATTTCACAAATCAGAGAGACCCCATAATGTTTGGAGCAATCTATATCGGCCTGTCTGGCCTCGGGTCCTATTCCGACGGTCTGCAAGCAGTCAGTAACAACGTCAGCAATCTCAACACAGTCGGCTTTAAGGCCAATGACGTAACATTCCAGAACGTCTTTGGTGCTGGCAGCCGAGGCGGCCTTGAGTTCGGCAATGCTCAGTCCGGCAGCGGTTATGGTGTGAGCTTGGATGAGCTTTCGATCAACTTTTCCCAAGGCGAGCTTCGTCAGACAGGTCGCGACTTGGACCTTTCAATCGATGGCAATGGCTTCTTCGTTCTGATCGATGGCGACCAACAGTTCTTTGCGCGAACAGGCAGCTTCGTTGTCGATGATGACGGCTTTATCGTCCTTCAGAACACCGATCTTCGCCTCGGCGTGCTCGATGAAGAGGGTCGTCCAACAGAACTCAATATAGATGAATTTCGCACCGATCCGCCAGAGCCAACAACCCGCGTGACGTTCGCGGACAACCTTTCATCCACCGCCGATGTTTTCACCATTCCCGATCTCACCGTGTTTGGTCCCAATGGTGAAGAAAACAATTGGACGGTTGAGTTTGAGCGGGATCAGGACGCAGTCGACAGGTGGACTGTCACCGTCACAAATGGAACAGGCGA
The DNA here is from genome assembly GCF_039988855.1 of Erythrobacter sp. Taxonomy (GTDB): domain Bacteria; phylum Pseudomonadota; class Alphaproteobacteria; order Sphingomonadales; family Sphingomonadaceae; genus Erythrobacter. Next base: position 83,291 of record NZ_JBDXIY010000020.1, on the reverse strand, counting down.
TCAGCTAGGCAGCGAGACATTGATCTTTGAAAACGGTCAGATTTCAGATGATACAACAGAGCTGACCTTCGCAGATGAAGACGAAGGCTTAAATGTTACTTTCGACTTTTCCGAAGGGGTCACAAGCTTCTCGGCAGGCACGGTCTCCTCGCTTCGTGCAAGCGATGTGGAAGGTCATGGTACCGGTTCCTTAACCACTTTGACGGTTAACGAATCCGGGCAACTTGAAATCACTTACACCAATGAAGAGACGCTCGAACTTGGCGAAATCGCTATGGCTGACTTCCGCGATCCGCAATCGCTTGAACAGCGCGGCAATGCCTTGTTCGAATTCAACGGGTTTGGTCAGGTGCAATTCCTAGGCGCTGAAGACACGCGCGTCGGTTCAATCCTTTCCCGCCGTCTCGAGGCATCAAACGTCGATCTGGGCAATCAGTTTGGCGATCTCATCCTCATCCAACGCGGGTTCCAGGCGAGCAGTCAGATCATCTCGGTTTCTAACGATATGATTCAGCAGCTCTTTGGCATTCGCGGACAGGGTTAAGGGCAGCGGAGCTGAACATGGCACAAATCTGGTTACCTGATGCCAGCTTAACGACGAGAAGAGCGGCCGAACCGATCACCAAAGTCGTTGAAAGCTGGGCGAACGAGTGGTTCGCCTCTTCTCCTTGGCAAGTGCTTGGCAATTGGGATGAGGCATCGCCCCAAACTTCGGACGATTACAAAGTCTTTGGCCGTGCCAAAGGACTGGAGATCACGGGCAAAGCAGGAATGGAAACCGCTCTTGCTCTCGCCATTTTGAACGCTGGGGATGAAACGCCTAGGACCAATGACGATAAGGATTTATTTGCGAAGCTGGGCAAGCGGGCGCTCAAAGACTTGGAAGATCGAATTGCAGAGTTTCTACCAGCGGAAAGCGACACAGTCTCGTCCCGCTTTCAAGTGGCATTTCCGCGTGTATTCTCGCTCCTCATCGGACCGTTGGGCAAAGCGCAGATCGCTCTTGAATGCTCGCTCACTCAGCTCGTTGCGATGACCATTGACACCTATCCGCAAACGGCCAATCGCGGTGGACTAACCACCACCAGGGGCATCGTAGAGAATCTTTCCGTAGGCGTTTCAGCGCGCCTTGGATCAGCATCGATCACCTTGAAAGAGCTGGCGGGCCTTGAGGTCGGCGACCTTCTTATCCTTGATACAAAACCAGCGGACGCTGCCGAACTGATGATTGAAGGGCGGCGCTCTGCCCTCGCCTTCATGATCAGCGAAACATCTTCCCAATACAACTTGGAGTTTCGGGAAAAACAATGACAAAGCCTTCAAAAGAAACTGCCGAGAGCAAGGCCGATACGGCCAAAGCCAAAGATCCGGTCGAACTTGTTGATCATGTGTCCGTCGATTGCGAAGCACTGCTTGGTTCAGGTCAGATGACCATAGGCCAGCTTTCGAAGCTGACCAAAGGCGATCTGGTTGCGCTTAACCGCAGCCCAGCCGACCCGGTTGATATTCGCGTCAACGGAAAGACCATCGCGCGCGGTGAAATCGTGACTGTCGATGACCGTTTCGCCATCCGCCTCACTGAGATCGGCTAAGTCGGACCAGAATTGACGCAAAAATGAGTGCCTCGATCATCTATCCTTTTGCAGTGCTGAGTGTCGGTACACTTAGCCAGGGAAGCGCACCCGATATCCCGTGGGTTCGCATCACTCTCGTGATGCTACTGTGCATCGGACTTGCCTTTGTCGCCGTTGGGTTTTTGCGCATTCGCTATGGTCTGCCTTTCCTGCCGGACCGGATCACAAACCCGATCACCAGCAGGGGCCTTCCCAGCGACACTCAAGCTGAGAAGCTTGAAATCAAAGATCGCTTGGCCGCCGGACCATCAAGCCAGTTCCTGGTGCTAGGTCGGGGGGAAAGGCGCTACCTTATTCACATCGCGCAACACGGTGCGACCGTGATCGATCAATATTCGGAAGTGCCCGCCAGCGAAAACGAAGAGACGGAGCCAATGAAAGGGGAAGCGGCATGACGCGTTTTCTCGTCTACGCGATCCTTGCCCTTATTGGCATGATCCTCCCAACCTCCATGGTGTCCGCCGCTCCTTTGGTCGATGCAGTGATCCCAACGATCGCGCCAAGCACCAATGGTGAGACAGAAGTAACCCGAACAGCGCTTCTTTTAGGGCTGCTTGCAGTCATCCCCGCGCTTATCGTCAGCACCACCAGCTTCATCCGCATCATCATCGTCCTCGCAATGGTGCGCCACGCATTCGGCATGCCACAAACCCCGCCCAACATAGTGCTGGTCAGCCTCGCCCTTTTTATGAGTGCGTTTTTGATGGGTCCCACGTTCGATAGGGTGAACGATGAAGCGCTCACCCCGTTCCTCGATGGCAGCGCAACAACGGCCCAATCCCTTGAAAACGCAGCCGAACCCATGAAGGAATTCATGCTTCGCCACACACGGGAAAGCGATATTGAACTGGTCTATTCGATCTCTCGCACGCCGCTTCCTGAAACGGCCGAAGACATCGAGATTTTGAAGCTAATCCCAGCATTCGTTATGAATGAACTGCGCGTGGCCTTCACCATCGGTTTTGTCATCATGTTGCCGTTCCTTCTGATCGATCTGGTGGTCGCCTCAATCCTCCTATCGCTCGGCATGATGATGGTTCCGCCACAGACAATATCTCTGCCCATCAAGGTCCTCATGTTCGTTCTGATCGATGGATGGAGTTTGGTGTTACAAGGATTGATAGGCAGTTTTGTGTGACGGCTCTTCGCTCTGGAACTGCATCAGGTAAGCGCACTGCTCCAAGGCAAGGCGAAGGTATGCGCCTGCTCATCGATCGAGAACGGGAAGAAGCAGCTGAATGGCGTCACCTTCGCGAAGGTAGTGTCACTAATGCAAGGGAAGCCCTATTCGCCCGCTATCGTGAATTCGCCCGGCGAGCAGCTCTAAGAGAGTTTCGACGCATTTCGGGAATGGGGCTAGAAAGTGGCGACTGCGTCAACGAGGCCCATGAGGCTTTGATCGTTTCGATTGAACGGTTCGACCCCGACATTGGCACTCCATTTACAGCTTATGCACGTCCCCGAATTCAAGGAGCAATCCGTAACGCTTTGGCCAAGGCGACCGAGGCACGCGCCTCCTACAACGCCCGTAACCGCGCCGAACGCGATAGACTAGCATCATTGAAGCGAAAGTTGGATCCTGGCTCCGAAGAAGATCAGATGGAGGCCTTGCGTGAGGTCGTCGTCGGCATGGCGCTCGGGTTTATTCTTGAGGACAATGCCGAAAGCGAAGCTTCTGATGTTCCAAGCGGTGCCCCATCCGCCTTTGATGGGGCTGCATGGAAGCAGATGGTCAATGCCTTGTGGGCAAAACTTGCAGCTCTTCCAGATCCCGAGCACAGCGTAATGAATTATCACTATAAGCAAGGCCTTCGCTTCTCCGAAATTGCCTCACTTTTGGGGTTGTCGCGGGGCCGTATTTCACAGATCCATTCCAAAGCCCTTGCCCATATGCGCAAGTCGATTGCTAAATTCCGATAAAGGATCATCAACCAATGGCCGACCAACTCGCACCAGATGCAGACTTAGAGCAACTTGTTGCCACTCTCGCTGCTCCAGATAGTGATGATCTGACACCGATAGACACTCTACTGCGCCAGTTTCCAGAGGACCCACGTCTGCACTTCATGCGCGGCTCTGTCCTCGCAGGGATGTCAGACAATATCAGAGCCCATGCATCTTTATCGCAAGCGGTTGAGATTGCCCCTGACTATGCCATTGCTCGTTATCAGCTGGGGTTCTTCGAGCTTACCAGCGGGGAAGCGGACCAAGCCCTTGCTACCTTGGGTCCTCTTTTAAGGGCACCCAAAGACAACTACCTGCGTGTTTTTGTCGAGGGTCTTGTTCATGTCATCCGTGATGAGTTTGGCGAGGCGTTTGCCAAATTTGAGCAAGGCATTGCGCTCAACCAAGAGAACCTGCCGATGAATGGCGATATTGAGCTTTTGATGCGCGAATTGAAGGCCAAGATGGCTTCCGAAACGCCTCAGCCAAAGGCGACTTCCGATGAAGATGCAGATGGGGATAGCGGTGCAACGTCTGCCACCTCTTTGCTCCTTGGTCAGCTTGGCGGAAACTCCACAAAGCACTGATGCGAAGGTCCATGGTTCTCACCCTGCTTCTCTTGGCCCCTAGGCGGCCTGCATCATGACCCGGATAACCAATTCCGATCAGGTGATCGCCGCGATCCGCGCGCAGCTCCAGCGCATGGCCAAGCGCAGCAAGGCCGATGCAAGTTCAAAGACCGCCAAGCCTGAGGCCCGTTCGATGAACACCCGCCAGATGGTGGACGCTCTAGCAGCGATTGAGGGGCTGTCCGAGGAGGACTTTACGAAGGGGTTTGTGCGTGCGCTGCTCACAGAAGAGTTTGGGGAAAGCGTTGCCAATTCTGCCGGTTTCCAGAGCGTTATTGACCGGACCACTGCGAGCCTTTCCAGCGACAGAGAAATCAGCGCCATGATGAACAACTTGCGCAGCGGGAAAGCCTAGTCGCAATCCTTGTGTGTTCCCGCTCCCCTAGCGAGTACTGAGCAAGAATCGCGAGCGATGTAGGAAGTTTGGCACACTTGGCACACTGTCCAGGGGGTGAAATTCAATCGATCAGCTAGGGGTGCTTTGATCGGGTTTGGCGATTGAATGTGAAAGAGAGGATTGGCAGGCGCTTGGGGCATGGCTCAAGCGGTAGCAGGGGATCTGGGTGTAGGAAAACTGGCCGGATGGCCTTAGGTGATGAGTTGAAGCGCTTGAAAGGGCTTGGTGGTTTATCTCTGGATTTGTGTTTCATGCCGGACTGTTAGCACGTCGGGTCACAATTGCCCCGCTGGACTGACAAGACCGTCAGACAAAACCAAAGGTCTCAACTCAGTATGGGTTCGTCCTTGATCATAAAGAAATCTGCGGGAAAGCACGATTTTAGTGCGTGTCGCTGGCGTGAAAATGTCGAGAAATCGTCGATGGTTGAGCTAATTTCGTGGCTGACACAGAAAATCTTGCCGTGCCTTACCTTTTCAACGCGCCCTTCTAACTGACCGCAGTCATGGAAAGAGATATTCTGCAGCTTCTCATCCGAGATAAACGTCGCCCAGCCTAGATTCGGAATGGCACCATTTAGCGGCGATTCAAAAAGGCCTGCTCGAAAGAAGTTGATTCCTCGATAAAGCTCATCTTTTTCATCTTCCGTGGGCAGGCTCTCCAGAAGCCTATGATACCCGTTTACCTCTTCATCAGCAAATATATGAAGACTCCCAAAACTAGCATTGAGCGCTTCGCACCAGTCTTTCAAAACAACCATGTAATCTATTTTAGGTTCCCAGATGCTTTCAAGCATTATGCTTCCAGGCACCCCATGTCGGGGGTCATTTGGATCTCTGAATTCAATCTTAGCCCAATAAGCAGGCCTCTTGCTCCGCTTGAGCATCACTGATTGCAAAAATTCGATGGAGCCGCCTTGCCCTGATTGGAGCAACATCTTCGCTGGCTTACCCCACCAATCTTGAATAAATTTCTCTACACCTCCGTAAGGCTGGTCTATTGGCTCAGAATGCGAAACCTTGTCAGGTGTAAGACTGCTTTGGGCTTCCAAACAGCTCAACAGCGCAAGTGCAATTGCTGGATCAGTAAAGTCCGAACGCGTTTCACATCTCAGTTTTATCTTTGGTTTTGCCAACTACTGATCCTTGGTCAATTCGGAAAACGGCGATTAGTCAGCGATAAAACTGAACCTTGCGCTTACGTCATAGGCAGCATCTTCCTTTTCGATATCTCGAAGAAGGTCTGTGATTTTTTCGAAGTCGGCAGGCATGCTTTTCCGCGAAGCATCTGCATTCTTCCACACGAGCGTTACGGGTCGTTCCACATCGCAACTTAGAACATCCCAAAGAGCATTCAGATTTCGACCATAGTAAGGTCCCAAGCTCAAAGCCCCGGCGATCTCCTTGTGAAAATCGGCCTCTGACTGGATGTTACTGCCGTCTATCTCTGCGATCATCTTTACTTCCATGTCCCGATTGAGTGGATACTTTCATAGTGGTTTGTAGTTATGAACAATTGGCCATCATTTGAATAGAGCAATCGACTGCCGGGCTGATTGGAACGGCTCATTGTTCCCGAAAGACCTACGTCAGCTTCGTACCAGACTCTCCCATTGGCGCTGGGAAGCACAGCGGGTGAATTTCGGAACACATCGCCGCCGATTTGAGCGCCGGGAATGAAGTTATCCAGCGCTTTGCCCGGCGCCCAACCTGCGGCACGAGCTTGAGCTTTCGTAACAAAATTTGATGGCAATCCTCCAGTCGCACGGAGGCTATCTACAAGCGGATTGGCTGCCTCGGTGACCCGCAAGACCTCTCGAAGTGCTGTGCCAAGTGCCGCGTTGGATGCCATTTGCTCCGGTGGTTCAATATCAACACTATCTGCACCTCCTGGGATTTGATAATCCAAACTCAGCTTTCGCAGTGAATCAAGGCCCAGGATGATCGAAGCACCGCCAACGATGTGCATGGCGTCAGCGTTGCCTTCTTCAAAGTGGTAGTCTTTCTCGAATTCGGCTGTTGTCGACCCCATGCTTCCAATTGAAAACACGCCAAGTTCGCCAATGAGCGCTGCCACGAGTTCGCCTTGCCCGCTATTCGCAATCACAGCTTCGATGCCCTTGTCAGCAACGAAACTGAGTCCCGCTCTAAATGGACCTCCGATCGCATCTGCGCCATAGTCGGCTAGAAACTGCGTGCCGGTTGACTGCCGCTCATACCATTCGTTCAGTCCCACCCCAGCGACGATCACGTGATCACCAAAGGTTCTGTTTCCTGGAATAAATATCTCGCGCTCGCCGCTGACTAATTGTTCAACACGCGGTCGTAACGCGAGCAGATCTCCCACTGTCTCAGGCGCCCCACCATTCTGACGGACTACCTCAACACCCAAAGCAGTCGTCTCAATGACTTGGCGGAACTCCGGAGACTCTTCATAGATTTGAGCTATAGCTGCGGGGTCCCCCGCCGTTTTGCCATAGTCTTCCAGTATCACTTGCTCTATTTCCGATCGCGAGAGTCCATCAAACCTCCTATCGAGTGCAAACGCATCGACTCTCTCGCGAGAATAGCCGTCGACCAAGCTCCCAGTTATGGGTCGTGGCGTCCCAACAACCGCTCCCCCAATCACCTGTCCCACGACCTGTCCGATGACATCAGGCAGCCCTGCCTCAATGGCCTTACCAAAGCTTGAACCCTCAATCGCGGAGCGGGTGGCGGCGCTGGCGAAGAGGCGGGCAGCGCCTACACCCAGATGGCTGGCGAAGTTAGCACCTGTAAGCCCATCGCCTTTGAGCGCATCAAGAGTATCGCCGCCAAGCGCGTTGCCAATGCCTGCTGCCACACCTGCTGCTGCAACCCCTGCAAAGCTAAAGCTGTCCTGCAGGCCGGTGGCCACGCCAATTCCCTGACTAATCGCCGATGAGGCAACCCCGCGTGTGACCGCGCTGCCAAAGCCGCTGCCACCCAAGAACTTGCCGACTTTGCCAGCATTTCCAAGCTCACCAAGACCCCTAAAGCCGCCGCCAACCGCGCCAGCAATGGCGGCCAGGCCAACGCTCTTAAAGCTGAAACTGTTTTGAATCCCCGTGGCAAGACCAACGCCTTGACTGGCGATACTTCCAGCAGCACCTGCCACAGCACCGCCGGCAATGGCAGCACCCACCGTGCCGAGACCTTCGAAGAAGGCAATAGCGCCAGGGCCTGCCCAGATTGCAACGCCGACAGCAACCGCAGCCACCAATATCTGCCCAAAGACCCCGCATTTCGCGCCCTTGGAAGGTTTGGGAGATGTGGGGGAGAGTTCACCGACAGCTTCGCCCGGATTGTATGGCTTGAAGGTGGATGCCGAGTGGGTAGACTTAACCACGCCCGCTGGCATGCGGAGCGTTCGGCCTGCAGACAGTGCCTCGCTGCCCGAGAGGCCGTTGGCCTGAGCAATCTTGTACCATAGGTTCGCATCGCCATAGGTGGAGGCCGCGATCTGTTGGAGGCTCTCCCCCCCGCGCACGGTGTAAGTGCCTGAACGTGAGCCCTGATCATAGGAGTTCAGCTGCTCAAAGCCGGAAGCATCGATATAGGCGGAACCTGTGTTGCTGCCGCCAAGGAAGGTGCCGGTGCGGTCTTCCTCATGCGGCCGCGCTGTGCGCTCGGCAATAGAGGTGGTAGTGAAGACGTTGCTGGTACCATTGTTGGAGGAATGGCCCATCTCAGCCCCGCCATAGCGGTACCACACATCAACCGGTGCACCGGTTTGGGTGGCATTCGCAGGGCTGCTTTCCTGACGCCGGATGATCTGCCCGGTTTCATCGAGGGTAAAGGTTACATTCTTGGCAAGCCCATCCTGGACATAGGCAGAGGTCAGTTGGCCAAAGGCGTTGTAGCTTTGGGTGGTGGTGTAGTCGTGGTCGAAATCGTTTGTGTCGAATAGGTTTGAGGGCACCAGTGTATCGAGGTCGAAACCTTGTTGAATACCCCGACCATCAAACCGTCCAGGGTAGACGGTGTCATAGTGATCGTTCTTGAAACGATTATCGTGATAGATCGTTTTTTGAACGGCGTTATCATACCAGTCGTAGATGTACTTGGTGGCGCTATCCAGACGGCTGCTATCATCACCATTTTTGTAACCATCCACGATCGTATGGATGATCTGACCCAAAGCGTAGTTGGAGGCATTGCCATAATCATAGCGGGTGACGCGGCGATTGGTGTCATTCTCGACATTGGCTGTACTGGTGTCATCCTCGATCAGCTGACCCTTGGCGTTGTAGAAGGACTGCTTGTCGAACACTTCTTTTGTTCCGCCATTTTTGAAATCCTGCTGACGGGTCTGCCGTCCTAAGCGGTCATATTGGAACTCGCTTAGTTTTTGTGCTGTACCGGGAGCGCTAACGAAAGCTTGCGGATCGACTGCGGGGCTATACTGAACGACAAGTTCGAAGTCCTGTGCATCGAAATCACTCTCGGCCTGATCGATCTGAATAAGTTGTCCTGCACCGTCATAGGAGTACTCTTCGCGTTGTTCCGCGTCGTAATATACGGTGTTCCAATAGCCAGAATTGAACTCTGATGTTGCAGATCCTAGCAAATCAAATGTGTTATGGGATTGAATGCTGATGTTTGGATCTGTGTTTACCCAGTATGTGTACGACTTTTCGATCCCTGATGTGGATTGCATCCGCTCGCCAGCACGATTGTACGCAATCGCAAGGCTGGCATTAGCGCCGGCTGCGCTGGAGAGATTGCGTCTAACAACATGATCGCCTTCCTGAATGCCGTTGACGATGACCACCCGGTTCATACTGTCAAAGGCGAACCAGTCATCTGTAGACCATTGTGCCCCAAGCGTTTGGCCTGAAGGGCCGAGCCTGTAAAAATCCGACTGCGTACGCCTAATATTGCCATTGGCGTCATAGGAATGGGTTTCCGAGGCTGCTGGAGAAACTGAAGTACCCGCTTCACTCCAGCTCGTCAGGCGTCCGAGGAGATCGTAAGCGGCGCTCTGATTTTTCTTGCCAGCAAGTACCTCGCGCGTGCGATTGCCCGCTGCATCATATTCGTAGCTCGCCACACCATTCAGGTTGGTGTTTGTCGCAATCTGACCTGTGTTGAAGTAAGTGTAGCTCGCAGTCTCGCCATTCATCAAACTGCTCTTTTGACGCCCAGCCTTATCGTATTCATATGTGGTGGTGTGACCGCCAAGGTCATTTTTCGAGATAGCCCTGCCAAAGACATCGCTAGTTTCAGTGAGTGATTTACTGATATACTGGCTGCCATAATGGTACTTGGTTGTTTGGACCCAGCCCCCTGTATCGTTCAGTCCGCTTTCATCCGCTTCAAGTGAACCATCCCAGTGGTAGGCCGTAGTGGTGATGTCACCACCGTAGGCCCGTGTTCCGATGACGCGGCCTTGTTTGTCGTAAGTTGTGGTTTGCTTGTTGCCTGAGCCATAACCACTCACACCAACATTCTCATACCATTCGGCAATGCGCTGGCCTTGCTCGTCATACTCGAAGCGCTGAACGAGACCATTGGGCTGAGTGACTTTTGTCAGACGACCAAGCTTATCGAACTCTTGGTTGGTCGTACGCCATACATCTGTGGAGCTTTGTCCATCACCCAGAACAAGCATATCGACTTGGCGCGCATCGCCATGCACATCAAAGCTGGTTTGTGTGATACCAAAATCTGAAGCGGTTTGCTTCGTGATGAGCGCCTGAGTGCCGTCATAGCCTGTGCCCGCCAGAAGCTCGAGGCGGGTGAGATTGCCGTCATCCGCGGCTTTGAGCTTGTAGGTTTCACCAGGCACATCGACGTCATAGATGCCATTGGCATCACCCTGCGCCACAAGGCGGCCGGAGAGATCGTAATAGAAGTCTTCTGAGGGACGAACCAGCTGGGTAGACCCATCCTCATTCGTGATACTCACTACTGGGCTTGTCGAACGGATCATCCGGCCCATTGTGTTGTAGGTGTAGTTCAGCGTTGCACCGCGGGCATCGGTTTCACTCACCACCTCGCCAAAGGCGTTGTATTCACGGCTTGTGGTCAAGTCCTGCTCAGTGCCTGCGGCAAGCTCGCGGCCTTCCTCAACCACTTGCACGGCCATATTGCGAGCATCGTATTGGGTGTAGGTCGCGTTTACATCGGCACCATCGATGCCGTTGAAAGCGCTTTGGAACGTCGTTGCATCTGTAAATTGTGCACCCGCACTTGTGAGCGCTAACGTCTGATTGCCATTCTTATCATAGCCAAAGAACTTCCAAACCCCATCGCCGGCATTGGTGGCCCAAAGGCGGCCAGCAAGGTCATATTTGTTTGTAGTCTGCCAGGTCGATGGATCACCTGTTCCAACATTGATCCCGGTGGCGATCACATCGCCAAAGGCGTTGTAATGGGTCTGGGTGATGGTTTCATCATTGCCAATAGCGCTGGTGTCGCTTTGCCAGTTTTCAGGACCGCTCGTGCTGATATCACGCACGACCTTCTGCTCAATCACCCTTCCCAGCAGGTCATACTTTGTGAGCGCAGCTTCACGGTGAGGCGTTGTGGTGTCGTGATCAGTGCGGTCATAGGCTTCAACTATCTGCCGTCCGCTTTTGTCGTAATAGTAGAGGCGTTCATTGTCTTCCGCGTCAACCATGCGAGACAGCAGACCACCATCGTTGTATTCGTAAGTGGTTGTTCGTGCCGCTATGCCAGCAGCGCCTGCTGAGGTGGACTGGGTGAGATTGCCAAGACCATCATAGGCATAGTCAACACGCGGCGTGACCGAAGCGCCAGTATGGCCGATAAAGGAGGAACGCTCCTCATAATCAAGGCGTCCACCATCATCATAGGTGTAAGTGATGGCATCGCCGGTTGCTTCGGTTTTGGATAGAACCTGACCAAGGCCGTTGTAAGTGTAGACGACAGTGCCATTGACTGTCTTTGTGGTGCCGTTGTCTGCAACGTCATCATAGACTTCGATACCGATCCGCGTCTCGGTTAGGCGATTTCCTACCTCATCATAAGTGTACAGCGTGATCCGATCATCGCCAGAGCTTGGCGTGGTGGGTACGGTTCCAACGATCGCGTTGTTGATCGGATCAGCAAACTGGGTTTCAGTTAGAACATTGCCCTCGCTGTCATACTCCCACTTGGTCGCATAGCCTTCTGCGTCAACTTGGACGATCTTGCGTCCAAGATGGTCGTAATAGGCGTGCGTTTCATTGCCCATTGGATCAGTGGTTTTGACGACATTGCCATTGGCGTCATACTCATAGAGCGTCTCAAAGTTGTCGGCATTGGCAACCCAAGCTGGGTTTTGCAGCGAGGTGTCGTAAAACCCATTATGAACCCCAACGACCGAGCTTTTGGTCATGCGGTTGAGCGCATCATATTCGAACAGCGTCTCACGCGCATTGCCGAGGTTGACGCCAGGATCAGTGATATCCTGAGCCTCTTCCTGCGAGCCCCCCACGTAATTTGCATCGCTCGCCGCGTTAGCAGGCACGCTCAGCTGATTTTCAAAGATGCGGATGCGTTCTACATTGCTATTCTTGTCATATTCGTAAGCGGTGTAAGTGCCGAGCGCATCAATCTCGACCACTTTTCGGTTGAGGTCGTCATAGAAGAAGATCGTAGTTGCACCAGAAGCATCAACCGTCTTCGTAACATTGCCGCGCGCATCATAGGAAATGTACTCTTTGGGGACATAAGCACCGTCGAGCAGTTGATGCGTGTCTTGGCTATAGACCTCGCGCGCTTGGCCCCGCGTTTCAATCAGGCGGTTTGCAGCATCATAGATGTAGGTCGTGGTGCGCGCTTCATCGAGGCCCACACCTTCAGTCATGCTCACGCGGTTGCCGCGCGCATCATAGATGTATGAGTTGGTGATCGCGATTCCCACACCAGCCCCATTGAGCGCTGTGGCTGGCATAGTTTCACTGACCATCAACCCACGCTTGTCGTAGACATAGGTGGTGACGTTGTTTGAGCCATCGGCGCTATTGGCAGTCTCAGACTTGCCGGTCATCAAGACCCGCTCACCAAAGGCGTTGTAGCTAAAGGTCTCTACATAGTTCTCTGCGTCAGTGGTCTGAACCAAGCGACCTGCATTATCGTATCCAAATGTGGTGATCGCATCTTCATTGGCATCGGTGTTGATCGCCGGCATGGCGGTGACGCTTGGCGTCCCGGTCGCCTTGTTCTCATAGCGCGTGACCGTCTCAACCTCACCAAAGCTAGTGTAGGTAGTCTCAGTGACATAGTTCTCAGCATCCACCACATGGGTGACGCGGCCGAGATCATCATAGTAGGTGTAAGTGCTGTTACCGCGCGCATCGGTGGCTTTGATAACCTCACCAAAGGCGTTGTGCTCGTAAGTCGTTACGCCGCCTTCAGCATTCGTGGTTTGGATCACAAGACCGCGGTTATCGTATTGTGAGTATGCGGTGTTGTTTTTGCCATCGACCATCGTGGTCGTTCGACCAAAGTTGTCATAAAATGAACGCGAAGTGATCTCTTCGCCTAATGCACCATTCTTCTGTGCACCTGCTTGGCCAACAGATCTCGTCTGATAAATGCCGTCTGGATTGTAGGCGATCACCCAGTCATCGAGACCATCGAACTCGGCGTTCTCAATAACGTTGCCAAGTTCGGTTGGAGATCCATCCTCAGCCAAGTGCACAACCGAGGGATCGATTAAGCGGAAAGTTCCCGCACCGGATCCTTTGGTGTGGGCATAAATCTCGAGCCAAGCGCTAGTTGCACCGCTAGGTACTTCGACCACGCCGCTGATTTCGGAGTTGTAGGGGATCGGATCGGACTGGATATCGCCGACAATGGTCGAACTCAGAATCTGCCCTGCAGAATTGAGCCAGAAAATCGCGGCGCGAGCGCTGTCAATCGAACCTGTGGATTCAAGGCTCACACTGACTGCTAGCTGCTCACCTGCCTCAACAGCAAAATTGTTAGCATAGGAATTCTTGACCGACACAACTTGATCGGCAGCTGTCGCCTGGACATCGACCTGTTTATAGCGTTTTCCAGCGGTTTGGTCGGCCGCCTGGGTTACAGAAGCAACGCGCCCCAAGACATCATAGGCGCTGGTCGTAGTGGTTTGATCATTGCCCGATCCAACGATGACCTGCGTCTGCCTACCCAGACCATCATAGCTGTAAGTGACAGTATCACCGATAGCATTGCTGGAGGTTTGAAGGCGGCCAAGATCGTCGAACGATGAGGATTGTTCAACAAAGTTGGCGTCACCGGCAACAGCAGTCGCGACAGCGCCAGCATCACTGCGATCCACACCGCCGCCGAGCTTCGTATTATACTGCCGCTGTGCAATCAGCTGATCAGCTGCATCATAGTGGAAGCTGGTGACATAACCCTCACCATCAACCGCATAGATCAACCGGCCTTGGCCATCATGATGGGTGTAAGTGGTGCGGATATCGCCATTGTCATTGCGCTGTGTTGCCACAACATTGTTCAGACTGTCGTATGTGTATGAGGTGATCAGCCCTGCTGCATCGGTGGTGCTCGCCACTCGGCCAGCGTTGTCATAAGTGGTGGTGCTGGAACGATCAGTTCCTCCAGGCACTCCAACCAGACCGCTCACCCCATCAAAAGTATAATCACTTGTGCTGATCGCAGTGTGAAAGGCGGTCGTCTTGGTTACTTGGCCTGCATTGTTATATTCAAAGCCCGTCACATACCCAAGCTGATCAACCGTATAGCGCAGTTGCCCCAGACCATTAAAAACCGAATGTACCGAGCGACTACCGCTCGTATTTGCCGATGCTCTTAGCGCTGCGAGCGTACCGGTTGCCCAGTCAACTTGCTGAGTTTGACCAGCATAAGCTGTCTGCCGGATCATCTGACCAGCGCTGTCATAGACCATCTCAGTGAGATAGCCCTCAGCATCAAGGGCTGCGATCTGACGACCCGATAGGTCGTAAAAGCTGCGCGTGACGATGTCTGCGGCGCTATCAGGAGTGACGACAAGAATATCCGTTGGGAGCGAGCCCACACTCTTGAGGCCGCTAATATCAACAGTATTAGCGTAGGCAGTGGTGCGGGTGAGGTTGTTCGCCTTGTCATACTCAAAGCCGGTAACCTCACCGCCTGCATTGATGGTCTGCAATACCCGGCCACCATCATCATAGATGGTGAAGCTCCAGACATCGCTCGCATTACCAGCAGGCCGAACATAGTCCTGGCTTGAGCTGCTTACTGGGATCGCAGAGGCGGTCGCATAGGCAACGCTTGCTATCTGACGATTGCTTTCGTCAAAGAAGAATTCTGTTAGATAGCCATCATGATCAACCACGCCGGTCTGACGCCCAACCTCGTCATACAAGAAGTAACTCTTGCGCCCCAAAGCATCAGTGAAGACACTGAGACGCCCCATATCATCATATTCGCTGTATGATGTGTCAGCCGCATTGATATCGCCTGCCACATTGGTGCCTTCACTCAGCGTCAGCAATTCGCCAGCAAGATTGTAAACTTGCGTGGTGATAAAGTCCGCTGCATTGGTGATGATGGTCTTCGATCCCGCATCTTCAAAGGCAACGGTAACCGTATTGCCTGCACCATCACTCGAAGCCACAACACGGCCAAGGCCATCATAAACGCTATGTGCGAAACTCTCGCTCCCACTTCTGGTTTCAAGCAATTGCCCAGCCTGATCATAGACAAATTTTGTCGAGGCCGTTGGGCCACCTTGGGACGACCATACTGCTCCACCGTTTGGGTGTGATGTGTATCGAGTGGTAGTTGTTTGATTGCCGCGAGCATCGTATTCATTGCGAACTATCTGTGATGAGGATTTGTCCGGCAGATCTGCGATCCACGTCTTGACCTGAGAGAAAGTTGGCGCGGACGATCCCACCGCATAATTGTGCTCTGGGTACCGGATCTGATACAAAAGCAGGCCAGCGTCAGTGTGCGAGAATTGTGTAACTTCACCCTCAGCATTGACAGTAAAGCGCAAACGATTGTCGCTATTATATAGATAATGTGAAGTCCGCGTGACGCCGGCCACTCCCTCATGAGTTCCGGTCCAGGTTTCGCTGATCAGATTGTTGTTGTTGTCATAGGTCCGCTCAATGACATTGCCATTCGCATCAGTGGTACGAATGACATTGCCATTGGCATCATAAGCCAGCAGTGTCTCGCGAGACATCATGTCATTGGCGATCACAGGCGCTCCCACGATCGCGCCTGTTGGTGTATTTGCCCCTGATCCAGAACCTCCGCCTGTTGCAGCATTGGATGATGTCAGAAGCTGTTCATCAACAGCAACATCAAGGATGGCACCATCGACAAGGATCGCACCTTGATCGACCTCTCGGATCTCAGGACGCCAGATCTTGAAGCCTTTTGCAGGGTCGGTCCCGGTCAAACCGCCCATCCTTAAGCGCAGCGAGGTCGTGTCAGAAACACGGTTCTCGTTCCAGATCAGCGTGTTGACATCAGCAAACTTCGCGCCCGTCTCAATGTCATAGATGCCGCCCCTCTTGCCACCGCCCAGCGAGGGGCTTCCATCAGCAAGAATATAGACAACCGCCTTATACCACTTGTTCTGCTCCACATCAGGTTGGGATGCAGGGTTGGTGTAGAGATCCACCATATTGTGGTTAATGCTCAATCCACCGTTTTGAGCATTCTTAAATGTGGGCACAGACGTCCCATTTGCGTCCGTCGCATAAGGATCGGGACGCAGATTGAACCGAATATTATCGTCTGAATTGTGCTGGAAATAGAAAGTGTATTCGTGATGCTTGCTGGGATCGAGCGCTAACGGGCTCGCAAACTCCGCTCTGCCGCTATGCGCATCGCCATTTAAGTTTGTCAGGTTGAGCGCAAGACTGTCGTCGGAACCAGGAGCCGAATAGGGCGCATCAACCGTTTGCCAATTGGTCTCGCCAGTGTTCCAGCCTCCCCAGCCATTGGGCAAAGTCCCATCAGCAGGGGCCTCAGACAAATCTTCCGGGAGCTCAACATTAGACAGATTTAAACCGCGACCCGTATCAGCATAGGTTAGAGGCGGAGCTGATTGAGTTGCGGCAGCGGGCCCGTTCAACTCAGCATCTGCGGTTACATCGAGTGTGTCATCATTCTTGAGAATGGCGTTCAGATCGGTAACTTCGCGGATTTCCGGCTTCCAGACCCGCGCTTGGTCAGAGCCATCTGACTGAGTGAAGCCAGAAACACTAAGTGTGAAATTCACCTCATCATTAAGCCGGTTCTCACTCCAAATAAGCGCATTGCTATTCGCGAGCTTCTGACCAGTTTGCGTGTTGTAGATGCCTCCGCGCTTCTCAGAATTACCAAGCGCTTCGGTCCCTTCGGGCAGGATGTAACCGACAAACTTGTACCAAGTGCCCAGTTCATATGGGGTGGGCTGGTACGGGCTGTTGGTGGTTCGATCCCAAAGCTTGGAATAGACGTTCTCAGCGCCGCTGTGAGCATTCTTGAACGTCGCGACAAGATTGTTGTTCGCATCGCGCGGGGCATAGCCAGGACCTGCTAGAAAGCGAAAATCGCTATTGGTATTACGCTGGAAATAGAAGGTGTATTCATACGCCTTCGACCCATCTAACGTGACAGACTGCGATAGGTTCGCATTGCCGTTGTGATCAGTGCCAGAGGCAGGGCTCCCCGTGTTCGTCAGCGCTAGTGCGGAAACATTGCCCGCGCCCGCCTCAGCATAGGGACCATCCAATGTCTGCCATGTCGTTTCAGCGCGGTTCCATCCCGCCCATCCGCTGGGCAAGGTGCCATCTGCCAAGCCGTGACCAGGGTCTGGATTAAGCTCTATTCCAGTAATCTCATTATCGCCCCTCCCAGTAGAGGTGAATGTTGCAGAAGACCCCCCTCCTGCGCTTAACGCAGGCGCCACATCCAACCCGCCCGTCGCAGACGTATCAGAGGGCGCATTGCCTTCGCTCTCAATAATGCGAGTAACATTGCCGTCATCATCATATTCAAACTGACGGATTTGCTTGAGTAAACCTACATCCGGCGGGGTGGTGGTGATCTGAAGCAGGCGGCCGCCCGCATCGTAATCCATCCGCGTAGTGGTTGCATCAGGATGCGTCACCACCGTGTAGCCAATATGGTAAGCAAGACTGGTGGTACGCGTAATCGCCGGGGTCGATCCATCAGCCGCCACAACCAACTGCGTTAGCGTCTCAACTCGGCCATCAGCATTGTAGGTGATCGAAAGCTCAGAACCATCGCTTTGCGATACCTTACTGATCAGATTGCTAGTTGCATCAACATACTGATATGAGATGGTATAAATATCACCATCGGCCTTAACCTGATCTTCTGGCGACAAATCGGTGGTTACGCTGGTCAGACGGTAAGCACCACTCGCCTCATAGCCGTAATAAACCCGGGTCAGATATTTCTGAGTATTGCCATTCTCAGAATCGAGATATCCCGTATCGATCTGCGTGATATGACCTCTGGTCACATCCCATTTGTATTCGATCCACTCACCATTTTGCGTGGTAATACGGTGTAGTCGATCGCTATTCGCCTCATAGCTGTAAGTCAGCTTCTGATCGCTTACATCAATCAGTTCTGTCAGACGATATTCACCCGCCGCCTCTGCCGCATCATAGAACTCACGTGTTAGGCTATCGCCATCTTCCCAAGTCCAACGGTTGTTAGCGCCATCATAGTCAAGCTGGTCATGCGCGCCCGCACCATCAATCGCCCAATACGCAAGCTCCCCATCACGCTCTGAATAGGCATAATTGATAACAGAACCATCTGCGCCAAGACGCTGAACAGTGCTGCCTGCAGTGTTCACATCACCATAAAGACCAAAGACGCGCCTAGTGGTGGACTGCTGCCACTGATCGCCATTGTCCCGGTCGCCTGTATGGACAAGGCTATTGTAGCTGCGCGAGACTGCCGCATCAGGCCCAATGCCCGTCAAAAACTCATCGCGCCTAGAAATTACAAGGTTACCGGTCGCCGCATTGACGGAGACATTCTCACCGCCTCGGCCAAGTCCTGCACCGCCCAACTGGCCAGCCCCGCCTAAGATATTGGCAGAACCCCGCTCAACGCCAGCACCAAACCCAGTGAAAATCCCGACCATCTATTCCATCCTCGGATCACATCAAAAGCTCGAGGACAGAAAGCACGGCACTACCCTCAATCAGAGGGTCCATCGGGTCGTGAAAAAGTTTAGCTTTTTTCGACTTTTTTTGGCATCACAAAGGCAAGTCCATAAAGGCACTAGAAAGTCATTCTGTTCAGACACTAAGAGTGATAGGAGAATCTCAGAAAAGACCCGAGTAGTCAGATCTGGCGATCTTCACGCGCATGCCAAACGCGCGCAATGATCACGACATCATCGTAGTAACGGTATCTCAGAACGACCTTCCCTGATAACGCAGACTTGCCTCCGTTGGAGATAGAGCATCCTGGCCTCTACTTCAGTTTGTCCGTCGTCAGATAAATTGAGACACGCTGAGTGTTTGGCTTAGCGAGTGTCTGGTCTCATTTGGTTGATGTGTTTTAGGCGGCAAGCTTTCTGTGAAGCAAGCGCCTGTTCTCGAGTGTTTGTCGTTTGATCCCTTCTCTTGGTGCTGTCAGTCTAACTGCAACTTGTCTCCGATTGACAGAGCTGTGGCGAGGTCGCGCTGAGTTTAGGCAGCAAGAAACTGCCACTCAGCCAATGCAGCTGAGCGACCGGTTTTGTATGTTTGTCGGTCGATTAGATGGCGTTCGGAGTTCAAGTGGTTGTGGATGTTGGCGTGGACTGAGGCGAACTTTTGAAGCGACTTCATCCTGCGAAATCGTTGCATCACCCGCTCTCGTCGTCGAAACGGTAAGTGGCTGTTCTCGGCACGATTGTTATTCCACCGCCCCATTTCGCGGCGGTTCTCGTTGCCAAACTCACGCATCGCTGCAGGGTAGGATTTGAGACCATCGGTCACGATCTTCTCAGCCTGACCGTGCCGTTTCAGCGCCTTGCGAAGGACCTTCAATGCTGCCTTTTTGTCCCGTTTCTTCGTAACATAGCTCTCGAGAATCTCACCTTCATGATCCACGGCGCGCCAAAGGTAATGCGTTTGCCCATCAATCTTTACGAACACCTCGTCGACGTGCCAGCGCCAATTTCGAAAGCCCCGCATCCGTTTGATACGCTGTCTTCGAATGTCTGACGCGAATACCGGGCCGAAACGGTTCCACCAAAAACGGACGTTCTCATGGCTAATGTCGACGCCGTATTTGAACAGCAGATCTTCAACATTGCGCAGGCTCAACGGATAACGAACATACAGCATCACCGCCATGCGGATCACTTCGGGCGATGAGTTGAAACGGAGAAAAGGGCTAGGAGGTTTTGCTCTCGATTTGCGGCTCATTGCCGTTCCGTAGCACGGCAAATAAGAAATGCCTCGTTAGTCTGACAACACCCTCACATCTGCCCGCAAAGCAGACGCTGGACGGGCTGGGCATCGCCCGGTCTACCCCAAGTGCGTCAGTCGTCAATTAGATGCATTTGCTTTGACAGTGCCATTTCCAGACCTTGGCGCAAGCTTGCCATCTGTGCGCCAATGGGGGACATGTGTGTCTTAGCCTGACGGCTCCATCCCAATTGTCGTTGAAGCCATGCATTCTCATCACGGAGTAACTGACTTTGAAGAAGCGCAATTTTGTTTTGTTAATTGCCGCAGGCAATTTTCTAGCGGCTTGTTCTGTGCCTGTCGAGACTGAGGCAGGTCCGCCGATCCCGATTGCCAGCCTTGATCGGGACACCGTCAGCCGCCCCAATGTGATCTTTATATTGGTGGATGACATGGGGTTTGGTGACGTTGGCTACAACGGTAGCGAAATTGCTACTCCTAATCTGGATCAGATGGCCAGTGCCGGTATGACCCTGGATCGAAACTATGTTTACCCGATCTGCAGTCCAACCAGAACCGGCCTTCTAACGGGAAGCAATCCTTTGGATTACGGCATCGACGGCCCAATGGCCGCCGACACTGGTATGCCGCGCGACCTAAAAATCATGCCCGAGTATTTCAAAGAATTGGGCTACCAGACCTTTATGGTTGGTAAGTGGCATTTGGGTAAAAGCAATACCGACTATTGGCCAATTTCTAGGGGGTTCGATTCCCATTACGGGTTTTTGTCAGGTTTTATAGACTTTTACAGCCACGTGTATGCAGGTGGGCTAGATTGGCAAAAAAATGGGGTGTCTCTCCGAGAAGAAGGCCATGCGACAGACCTATTCACGGCTGAAGCCAAGCGGGTAATTGACACTAGGGATACTGCCAGCCCTTTCTTCCTCTACTTAGCCTATAACGCGCCGCACGCGCCGTTGCAGACTACACCGGAAGATAGCGGCCTCAACTCCGAGATTAAGCCAGGCAATAGATATGTTTATGCCGAAATGGTCACCCAACTCGACGATGGCATAGGCCAATTAATTGACGAGTTAGAAAAACAAGGGATTCTGGAAAACACCATTGTAGTTTTCTCTAGCGACAACGGTGGATCTTTAAGCCTAGGCTCCAGCAATGGAGATTTGCGCGGTGCCAAAGGCTCGTCTTTTGAAGGTGGTGTGCGTGTGCCGGGACTTATTATGTGGGCAAACCATATCAAAGCAGGCGAGGTGTTAACTCAGCAGATAGTTGTACAAGATTGGCTGCCAACTTTGCTTGATGCCGTGGGCGGCAATTCATCAAATCTAGAGAAGCTTGATGGGCAGAGCATGTGGCAGGCAATAGACCGCGGGGTTAAGATTGACCGAGCTCAAACGATTTTAGGTTCAAGCAGCGGCAGGGCGGTATTTGACTGGCCGTGGAAGCTGGTGCGCATGGGAGCGGATGGCGAACATCAGCTATACAACGTTATAGACGATCCGTATGAGCAAGAGGATCTGGCGCGGGAGCAGCCTGAAATTCTTGCCAAATTGGCGGCTGTGCTTGAGGCTATGCCCGATGTTCCGACAAGGCGAGCTGTCAATGACGCAGCTAAGAGCGGTTCTCGATCAGCGCGCAATACCGCCATTGATTATGAAGCGAGAGCGGAAGAAACTCGTTCACCATGGGCAGAAGCTGCTGTCAGAGGGCGCAACTAATATGGCTTATTTGTGCAAGAGAGGACCGTGTTAGATTAACGTGGCAATCGACCTTATGAAGCAGGTGGTTTTGGACATAGTTGAACGTTTGCGAAGCCTATCATGATGCGTCCATTGGTCATAGCCGTGCTACTGCTGCAGGGATGCTCCGATGCAGGGAACGAGCGTGAAGCTGCATCTGGTGAAGACAAATGCCGCGGCATTTCGAACTCCGAAATGGTTTGGGTGGATGGCGGCAGCTTTACCATGGGCGATGATCCACTGTACCGCGAAGAAGGCCCTCCGCGCGAAGTTTCCCTTGATGGCTTTTGGATATCACGCACCGAAATCACCAATTCGCAGTTTGGCGAGTTCGTTGCAGACACTGGCTATGTAACAGAGGCCGAACGTGACCCACCGGAAATACCGGGAGCCACGCAGGAAATGTTGCAGCCGGGATCAGCGGTATTTCGGGTGCCAAGCAGGGACAATCCCAACTGGTGGATTTGGTCGATCGGTGCGCAGTGGCGGTCGCCTTCGGGGCCTGAGAGCACGATCGAAGGCCGTGGCAACGATCCTGTGGTTCAAGTGACCTATCGCGACGCGCTTGCTTATGCTGATTGGGCTGGCATGAGTTTGCCGAGCGAAGAACAATGGGAATATGCTGCCAAGGCCGGAACAGCGACCTTTCCAGAACCCAAAAACTCCTCCGGGAAACCTCAAGCAAATTACTATCAGGGAGTTTTCCCAGCCAGAGATTTGGGTGAGGATGGCTACACTTCGCGCGCGCCAGTTGGCTGTTTTGAACCCAACGCCTTTGGCCTTCATGATATGATAGGCAATGTCTGGGAATGGACCACGAGTAGCGCGGGAAGAACTGACACTATGGCGCCAGTCAATGTGATAAAGGGTGGTTCATTCCTTTGCGCTGCAAATTATTGCGCGCGCTATCGCCCGGCCGCTCGTCAATTCCAAGAGAGAGATCTTGGCACCGATCATATCGGCTTTCGGCTTGTGAACACGCAGCGCGGGATCTTGTCAGATGATGTTGTCAGACTAAACGTACCTGATTGAAGTTTGGCGCGGTGCTGTCAGACTAGCTGGAACCCATCTCTGATTGGTCCGGCTAGCGCTTACCCAAGCGCATGTCAGGCCATAAGGTTCGCCTTCCACACTCAAGGTGCTGTCAGTCTAATCGCAACTTGTCTCCGATTGGCACAGCTATGGCAAAGTCGAACTAAATTTAGACAGCAAGGTTTTGCCACTCAGCGCATGCAGCTGAGCGGCTTTCCTTGAAGGTTTGTCTGTCGACGAGGTGACGCTGCGAGTTGAAATGGTTGTGGATGTTGGCGTGAACCGAAGCGAACTTTTGCAGCGATTTCATTCGCCGGAAACGCTGCATAACACGCTCTTTTCGTCGGAACGGAAGGTGGCTATTTTCCGCTCGATTATTCTTCCAGCGACCCATTTCCTGTCTGTCCAGATTGCCAAGTTCACGCATCGCAGCAGGGTATGATTTGAGACCGTCAGTAACGATTTCTTCTGCTTGGCCGTGTCGTTTCAATGCCTTGCGTAGAAACTTAAACGCGGCCTTTTTATCCCGTTTCTTAGTGAAATAGCTCTCTGGAATTTCACCTTCGTGGTCGACAGCCCGCCACAGGTAATGGGTCTCACCATTGATCTTTACGAAAACCTCATCCACGTGCCAGCGCCAATTCCGAAAGCCTCGCATTCGGTTGATGCGCTGTCTTCGAATGTCCGACGCGAACATAGGGCCGAATCGGTTCCACCAATGCCTGACGGCTTCATGGCAAATGTCGATGCCGCGTCCCGAAAGCAGATCTTCCACGTTCCGTAATGAGAGAGGAAACCGGACATACAACATCACGACCAAGCGGATCACTTCGGGAGACGAGTTGAAATAGCGGAACGGACCGGCCGGTTTCATGCGTCTAGGCATGTTCTCTGCCCTACCCGTTCGTGCCTGATTTTCAATCAGGTACATTTAGTCTGACAACACCCTGCTGGGCTATGACCGGCCAAAGGAGGGAACTCATACTCTGATCGTGAACGAGGCTGAAGCGCAGACAGTCCGGCATATATTCAAGCGCTATTGTGAGCTGAAGTCGGTCCATGCGCTTGAGCTCGAGCTGCGTGATGCAGGCATACTTTCGAAATACTGGACCAGCCTAAGGGGTAAAGTGATGGAAGGATTGCCATTCAGCCGCAGCGCCTTGTTCCATCTGCTGCGCAACCCGGTCTATCTGGGTCTCATCCGTCTCAAGCAAGAGGTCCACGAAGGAGAGCATCGGGCCATTCTGGAGCAAGAACTTTTCGACAAGGTTCAGCCCCAACTTGATGCACAAGCAAGGCGACATCGTGCCGGTCCCAATCGCCGCGTTGTCAGATCTCCTCTGACCGGCAAGCTGTTCGATGCCAATGGCGAACCCATGACACCGAGCTTTTCACGAGGAAGCAAGGGCAAGCATTACCGCTACTATGTTTCTGCATCACTCCAGCAAGGCGCAAAGTCGGCTGCCGGTATCACGCAGCGCGTGCCAGCAAGCGAGATCGAGAACCTCGTCAGGGAGTTTGCTTCGCGGGTTTCGAATGCGAAGAAGCGGCCACTCGATAAGGTCACTTCTGTTCATCTCCACTACGATCGGATCCAAATCGATCTAGCATCAGATGCTCTGAATGGCACACCTTCAAAACTGGAGAGCGGCGAGACTATCGTTTTCGAAAACAAACAGGTCACCCGATTTGCAATCGCCATCAGCCTGCCAAAGCGTGGTGGCCAGCGCACGATTGTCCCATCACAGATACGCAAACCAAGAATAGACAAAACTCTCGTCGCATCTTTGCGCAAGGCACACCAGATGCTCAAGATGCAAAAAGGCCTACCCCTTGTTAAGCGGGCGCCAGCCTCTCTCCACGAAAGCAAAATACTGCGAATGGCATTCCTAGCACCAGACATCCAACGCGACATCATGAAGGGGCTGCAACCGCCTTCACTCAATCTGCAAAGGCTCAAACAGGTGCATGTTCCGCTATGCTTGGATGAACAGCGTTCAGCCCTTGGTTGGGTTGAAACAGCAGCTCCCTGATCATCCTGATCCATTCCCTGTTAGTTTAGAAAAATTCCCTGATACCCAAATTGAATTCCCTGTTCTTTTGATATCAGGGAATTGCTATTTTACCTCCTGCAAAGCGCTGTTTTCGTGATGAAAAACGGAAAGCGATTTGCATGAAATGGTCGAATTAGCACGCGTATTGCCTGCTTTTTGAAGATTTTCCCTGTAAATCGGGCCTAATCAGGGAAACCCAACCTTGTTAGGTTGGCCAAGAGACGGCCACGCAAAATGCGCCCATAAACAGGCAAATGATCCCGCAGAGACTAGCGATAGTGAAGACCTTTGCGCCGCAAACCTGCGCAAACTGGGGCTTACAGGGAAGCCAAAATAATCAGAGACCAGTGCTGGGGGTGGGTGGCGGAGAGACAGGGATTCGAACCCTGGGTACTCGTGAGAGCACAACGGTTTTCGAGACCGCCCCGTTCGACCACTCCGGCATCTCTCCGCTTGTCCTTGCTCAACTGCAAAAAGGTCAAACCTGCACAAGGAGCGCGCCCGTTACCTTACGTGCCAGCAAATGCCAAGCCCTTGCGCATCGCAAACCCGGCCTATCGTGCGACAAAATGCGGGCATATCTGGGACGCTGCGCTGTAAACCGCTTGTTTTGCCGCTTTGAGGGGCCATATTGTTTCGACTATGGCACGCTCACACTTCTTCTCCAGTCAAGCAGGTCGCAATATCAATGCACCTCGATTGACCAAGAGCCGCTTTGGCATAGGTGAAGTGGTGCGGCACAGGCTGCTGGACTTTCGCGGCGTGGTTTTCGATATCGACCCTGTCTTTGCAAATAGCGAAGAATGGTACCAATCGATCCCCGAAGACATGCGCCCGCCGCGCGAACAACCGTTCTATCACCTCCTCGCCGAAAACGAGGAAACGAGTTACGTCGCCTATGTCAGCCAAGGCAATTTGCTTGATGACAGCGTGGGCGGTCCAGTCGACCACCCGACGGTTCCTCAACTTTTTGAGCAGTTTAAAAACGGTCGCTATCGTATGCGCCGATCACTCACTCACTGAGCCATTAGCTCTTAAGGCGCCATCCTGAGCGCAGCACCCAAAAAACAACCAATGCGATCGCTGCATTGAACAGTGCTAGTCCAACTGCTGCAACCATCACTGTATCGCCTGCGCCAATATCACTCTGCCCCAAGAAGCCGTATCGGAAGCCCGAAATCACATAGAAGAACGGGTTTGCCCGGCTGACCGCTTGAAAGGCCGGGGCAAGGTTGTCGATGACGTAGAATGTGCCAGACAAGAGCGATAGCGGAGCGACGATGAAATTGCTGATCGCAGCGTTGTGATCGAACTTTTCTGCCCAGATTGATGTTGCAAGCCCGATGAGGCCAAGCAGTACGGCACCCATCAGGCCAAACCAGATAACAGCCCAGGCATGCTCAACGCCAAGCGATACGCCGGGCCAAAGGAGCATTGCGAGAGCAACGGCGGCGCCTACCATGACAGCGCGCGTCACAGCCGCGCCGACGATCGCCGCCATAAGTTCACCGGGCGAAAGCGGTGGCATCAGATAATCTATGATCGTCCCTTGGATCTTGCCACCGAGCAGCGAGAACGAGGAATTGGCAAAGGCATTTTGCATCATTCCCATCACAATCAGGCCTGGCGCCACGAAGCTTGCAAAGTCCACGCCCAGCACTTCTCGCCCGCCACGCCCCAAAGCGACGGTAAAAATCACCAAAAACAGCAGCGTTGTTACCGCAGGAGCCCAAATCGTCTGCGTCTGGACCTTGAGAAACCGGCGGACCTCCTTCATATAGAGCGCCAAGAGCCCCACGCGATTGATTCCGGTGATCATCGGTACGCCGCGAGGGGGAAACCGGGTACTCCCGGCTGCATTGTTCTGATTGGGAGCCGTCTCACCGTCTGGTGTGGCTGAAAGGTCTCTTTCCATGACAGATGCGCCTAGTGCCTATGGCGAGATGTGACAAGCTACCTATCTATAGGCAGTAGGCGAAGAACGCCAAGAAAGAACGGACGTTTTATGAGTTGGACTGACGAGCGGATCGATACGCTCAAAAAGATGTGGGAAGGCGGATCCACCGCTAGCCAGATTGCAGAAGAATTGGGCGGAGTTAGCCGCAATGCCGTTATCGGCAAGGCGCACCGTCTTGGGCTCAAATCGCGGCCCTCTCCGGTGAAGTCCGGCGACAAGAAGAAGAAAGCCGCGGCGAAGAAGCCCGCGGCCAAAGCGGCAGCACCTCCCAAGAAGGCTGCGCCCAAGCCTGCGGCTAAACCCGCACCGGCAACTCCGTCTGCTCCGGCAGCAAAGTCTAGTGCTCCGGTCAATAGCCAGCCGGTCCCTAATCCAACGCCTGATCTTCCAAAGATCGTCTCCGTTGGTCCAGGTGGCTTCTTGCGACAGGGGCCTGGCGATCAACAAGCCCCGATCCCACCCGCACCGCCGCGACGCCTTGTGCCGGCTAAGCCCGATCCGTCGATCAAAGACAAGACCAGCATTCTGGATTTGTCCGACAAGGTCTGCCGCTGGCCAATGGGTCACCCTGGCGAACCGGACTTCCACTTTTGTGGCACTGCCGTGAACCCGGGTTTCCCATATTGTGTCGAACACTGTGGCCGGGCTTATCAAGCACAATTGCCGCGTGGTGCCCGCAGACCCCCGCCGCCTCTGCCTTTTGGCGGACCTCGGGTACGCTAAGAGACAAATTCCAAAGGCCCGGTCGCTGGTAAAGCAACCGGGTCTTTTTCTTTGAGAGAAATCACCCACAAGAAGGTTACCCATGGCCCTTACCCTTCACGAAGCGTTCGTTCCAAATGCAATCCAAATCCTTGGTGGGATGCGCGGTATTATTGACAAAGCGCAAAGCCATTGCCGCGACAATGGCATTGCCGATAGCGAACTGATCGAGGCAAAGCTTCATGACGATATGTGGTCGCTGCCATGGCATGTACGTGCTTGTTGGACGCATTCGGGCTTTGCGATAAACCTCTATCAAGAGGGGTATTTCTCGCCCGACCTTACCGACATTCCCGGCGATTGGGACGCGATGCGCGCCATGGTTGATGACGCGGTCTCCCAATTGGAAGCCGTTACGCCAGAGTTTCTTGAAGAGATTTCTGACAAGACCATTGGCTTTGAACTGGGCGGGAAACGCCTGCTTGAAATGACCGGGCAGAACTTCCTTCTTGGTTTCAACCAACACCATTTCTTCTTCCACGCGACCACCTTTTACGACATTTTGCGTCACAAAGGCGTCGCCCTTGGTAAGCGGGACTTTACAGGGATCCCGCGCATCCTTGGCGCTTGAGCCAGGTCCCAACCAAGGAGCCAGATTTGCCAAATTCCACCTTTCTTCCCGCAAAACTTGCGGCGTTGACACTGCTCGCCATGCCATCAGCAGCCCTCGCCCAATTGCCAGAACCGGTGCGCGCAATGATCGATGCGGCCATTGCCACAGGCGATGAGACCAAAGTGCGTAACGTCATCGATATTGCTCGGACGACCAACCCAGATGATGGATCAGAGCTCGACCAATTGCTCGCCGGGTTTGAAACCAAGCTTGCCGCGGCAAACGCCGCAGAAACGGCCGCCAAAGAAGATGCGATCCGCTCTGCTGGCCTCTTTGAAAACTGGTCCGGGCAAGGCGAACTTGGTGCATTCATGTCCTCTGGCAATGCCGATAACACCGGGATCACTGCCAGCCTTGCTCTTACCAAGGATGGCATCAACTGGCGTCATAAGCTTGGCGCGCGCGCTGATTACCAGCGCTCCCAAGGGGTCACGACCCGCGAACAATTCCTCGCTAACTATGAGCTCAACTACAAGTTCACCGACCGCCTCTATGCCTATGGCCTTGCCCAATATGAGCGCGACCGTTTCCAAGGGTTTTCAGCACGCTATTCCGCGTCAGGCGGCCTTGGCTATGACGTGCTGACCGATGGCCCGACCCTCTCTGTCAAAGCGGGTCCCGCATGGCGACGGACCGAGCTTATCGGCGGTGCCAGCACAAACGATCTTGCGGGCCTGGCCGCGCTCGATTTTGACTGGGCAATCTCTGACAATCTTGCCCTCACGCAAGATGCAAGCACCTTTATCCAAAGCGGCTCGAGCACATTCACCTCGGACACGGGCCTTCAAGCTTCAATCTCCGAAGCCGTATCTGTGCGCCTGTCCTACACTATCGAACACGACACCGATCCGCCCGCCGGAGCAGTGAAGACCGACACGTTGAGCCGCATCACGGTGATTTACGGGTTTTGACGAAGGGGAGGATTACGCTCCCCTTTTCTTCCCGAACCAGATCACGTGATGCGCGCCCTTATTGTTTGGGCGAGACCGCACACCCACTTCGTCGACATCATACCCTGCCTCTTTCATCCTTTTGGTGAAGCCATAGTCGCGCGCCGCTGACCACACAGACACGATCCCGCCCGGTTTCAGAGCATCGCGCGCTTTGCCAAGACCGGTGCGCGAGTAGATGCGGTTGTTATCGGCGCGCACCATGCCATCGGGGCCGTTGTCGACATCGAGCAAGATCGCATCGAATTTGGCGCAGGTGCCATCGTTCGCATCATCGATTAGCGCCGCCACATCACAGATTTTGAGGTCGAGGCGCGGATCGGACATTGTGCCGCCCGTAAGATCCGCCATTGGACCTTGCGCCCATTCGATAATCTTCTCGCTGATCTCGGCGACCACAACTTGCGCATCCTCAGGCAGCCGCGCGAGCGCAGCGCGCAAGGTGAAACCCATGCCATAACCGCCAATGAGAATGCGCGGAGCCGTTTTGCTCAGCCGATCCAGCGTCATCTCCGCCAATTGCTCTTCCGAAAAGCGCATCCGCGTGCTCATCAACTCATTGCGTCCAAGCAGAATCATAAAATCGCGACCGTGACTGAAAAGCTCCAACAGCTCGCCATCGTCGATTTGCGCCGTGTCCAGAAGCTCGCGTTTTAACATTTAGGGTCGTCCTTTTGGGGTTCTGGCTAAATTATTGAAGTTCATGGCTTTAAGACAAGTTTTGACACACATGACACACTGTCCAAAGGCAAAAAACCTGTAGCGGCTAAAATGCCTAGGCAAGAGGCCGGAAAAGAGGCTGTGATGGATGGGGCGGATAGGACAGATGGAACATGGGCGGGTTCATACCGCAATTCCCAGTGGTAGGAAAACGCTAGGCCGAACCTCGTTCAAAGGCTTCTGCAACGCGCAAGCAACCCAAAACAAAGCCCCGCCAAGATCACTCTTAGCGGGGCCTCGTAATTCAGTTCAAAAGACGCTTAGTCTTTCAGGAAGTCGGGCATTGAGGCCGGGCCATCATTGTTCCCACCCTTGTCACCGCCTTTATCGCCGCCGCCGTCACGGCGACCACCACGGTCACCGCCGCGTGAACGGTTGCCACGTGGGCCACGGCGATCACCGCCACGGCCACCGCCGCCTTCACGCTTTTCGCGTGGTGGGCGTGTGTCTTCCAATTCTTCGCCGGTTTCCTGGTCAACAACGCGCATCGACAAACGGACTTTGCCGCGATTGTCGATCTCGAGAACTTTGACCTTCACCTCTTGGCCTTCGGAAACAACGTCGGTTGGCTTTTCAACGCGCTCATTCTTCATTTCGGACACGTGGACGAGACCGTCCTTGCCGCCCATGAAGTTCACAAATGCGCCAAAGTCGACGATGTTGACGACTTTACCGTTGTAGATTTTGCCGACTTCGGCCTCTTCAACGATGCCAGCGATCCAAGCTTTTGCCGCTTCGATTTCATCGGCATTAGAAGAGCTGATCTTGATCGTGCCTTCATCGTCAATGTCGACCTTCGCGCCGGTTTCAGCAACGATTTCGCGGATGACTTTTCCGCCTGTACCGATGATGTCGCGGATCTTCGATTTGTCGATCTGCATGGTTTCGATACGCGGTGCGTGCTTGGACACTTCGGTGCGTGATCCGGTGAGAGCTTTCGCCATTTCACCAAGGATGTGCGCGCGGCCAGCTTTCGCCTGCTCAAGCGCTTTGGTCATAATCTCCGCAGTGATACCGGCAACCTTAATGTCCATCTGAAGCGAGGTGATACCTTCTTCAGAACCAGCAACCTTGAAGTCCATATCGCCAAGGTGATCTTCGTCACCAAGGATGTCTGAAAGAACCGCAAAATCGTCGCCTTCAAGGATAAGGCCCATAGCGATACCCGATACCGGACGTGCCAATGGAACGCCCGCATCCATCATCGACAATGCGCCGCCGCATACGGTCGCCATCGAAGACGAACCGTTAGATTCGGTGATGTCTGACAGAACGCGGATGGTGTAAGGGAAGTCCTCAACCGTTGGCAGAACCGGACGAAGCGCGCGGAAGGCGAGCTTACCGTGACCGGTTTCGCGGCGGCTGGTGAAGCCAAAACGGCCCACTTCACCGACCGAATAGGGCGGGAAGTTATAGTGCAGCATGAAGTTGGTGTACGAGAGGCCCTCGAGCCCGTCGATCATCTGCTCAGCGTCTTTCGTGCCAAGCGTGGTGGTGCAGATTGCCTGCGTTTCACCGCGCGTGAACAGCGCCGAACCGTGAGTGCGTGGAAGCAGACCAACCATGGCTTCGATCGGGCGAACCTGATCAAGCTTACGGCCATCGATACGGGTGCCGTCTTTGATGATTGCGCCGCGAACGATTTCGCTTTCAAGCTTCTTGACCGCTTTGTTGGCGACCATTTGCGTTTGTGGCTCTTCGTCAGCAAACGCTTCTTTCGCTTTGGCGCGCACTTCGTTGAGAGCGTCCGAGCGAGCCGATTTGTCAGTCAGCTTGTAAGCGGCTGCAATGTCATCACCAACGATGCCGCGCAGCTTTTCTTTGATCTCGCTGGTGTCGTCAGAAACGTCGACAACCCATGGTTCTTTCGCAGCTTTTTCAGCCAGATCGATGATCGCGCCGATAACCTTGCGGCTCTCTTCGTGGGCGAACATCACAGCGCCGAGCATTTCTTCTTCGGTAAGCTCTTTGGCTTCCGATTCCACCATCATCACCGCGTCTTGCGTCGCAGCAACAACAAGGTCGAGATTGCCATCTTCACCAAGCGCTTCGTCAACCTTCGGATTGAGGATGTATTCGCCATCGTTGTTAAAGCCAACGCGCGCCGCACCAATTGGGCCCATGAATGGAACGCCGGAAATGGTGAGAGCAGCCGAGGCAGCAATCATTGCAAGGATATCTGGTTCGGTCTCGCCATCATAGGACAGGACTTGGCAGATTACGTTGATTTCGTTGTAGAAACCTTCTGGGAAAAGCGGGCGGCAAGGACGGTCAATCAAACGCGATGTGAGCGTTTCTTTTTCCGTCGCGCGGCCTTCGCGCTTGAAGAAGCCGCCCGGGATACGGCCAGCGGCTGAGAATTTTTCTTGGTAGTGTACGGTCAGCGGGAAGAAGTCTTGGCCTTCGCGCACTGATTTGGCGGCGGTCACGGCGCAAAGCACCACTGTTTCGCCATAAGTGGCCAGAACTGCGCCGTCAGCTTGACGGGCGATGCGGCCGGTTTCCAGAGTGAGGGTCTTTCCGCCCCACTCTAGCGATACGGTTTTCGTGTCGAACATGGATTTTCCTTAAATGACCCGCTTGGCCTTATTGCTCAGGCGGGGCCTACAATTGCCGAGAGATTGCCGCTCGGCACGGCGTGTGGGGCTTTTGAAACATATGCCCCAAGGCGTTGCCTCGCCGAATTGCGAGGGTCTGCCCCCATTCAATCGGACACAACTTTGTGCGTCCCATATGCAAGAAGCGGCCCGCTGGGGGCCGCCTCCAAAATCTCTTACTTACGAAGACCCAGTTTCTGGATCAGCGCGTTATAACGCTCCACATCTTTCTTCTTGAGGTAGGCAAGAAGATTGCGGCGCTTGTTCACCATCATAAGGAGACCACGACGTGAGTGATTGTCTTTATGGTTGGCTTTAAAGTGCTCGGTGAGGTTTTTGATACGCTCGGTAAGGATCGCGACTTGCACTTCTGGCGAACCGGTGTCGCCTTTGGCTTGCGCGTTGTCCGTGATGATTTCTGTTTTACGTTCAGGTGCTACTGACATTGTATTCTCTTTCTACTCAGCGACATCGGGTAGGTTAAATCCCCTGACCACTTTCGCGGTCCCCTCCTGAATTTCGACTAGCGCAATGGGACGTGCATCCAGCATCGCACAGTAGAGCCCAGGTGATTGGGGCAATCCAGACACGACCCGCCCTTGTTGGAGCGCCTGCGCGTCTGTCTGGGTGAGGGAGAGGGCCGGGATGTCGTCCAGCCCCGCCTCTAACGGCAGGAGTAGGTCAGATAGTTGCGCGCCATTAGCGATTTCGTTCAACTTGTCCAGCGAAATCGCGTCAGTTTCGAGGAATGGCCCGGCTTTGGTTCGGCGCAGATAGGTAACGTGGCCGCAAGTGCCAAGCGCGCGGGCAATATCGCGGGCAAGTGAACGGATATAGGTGCCCTTGGACACATGGGCAGTAAGAGTGACCTCATCCCCGCCTTCGCCCCCCAAGAGCGAATGGCCCGTGATGGTCAACGCATAGATAGTCACCGCGCGCGTCTTTAGCTCCACCGTCTCCCCTGCCCGCGCCAGATGATAGGCACGCTTGCCATCCACCTTCAGCGCCGAATAGGCAGGGGGCACTTGCTCAATGCGTCCGGTGAACTGTGGCAGAACCGCTGTGATTTGGGAAAGACTGGGCCGCACATCGGATCGCTCCACGATCTCACCTTCGGTATCGAGCGTTTCGGTCTCCGCTCCAAACTGAACCGTGAACTCGTAAATCTTGCTGGCATCGAGCATCCGCCCGGCAAGCTTTGTCGCCTCGCCCAGCGCAATCGGCAGAACCCCTTCGGCCAGAGGGTCCAGCGTCCCGCCGTGCCCCACCTTAGTTTTTGTATAGCCGCCTTGCCGCAGGTTCCGCTTTACCGCTGCCACCCCTTGCGTCGAACCAAGCCCGCGCGGTTTATCAAGGATGATCCAGCCGCTGGGCGCCGGGAAT
Organism: Erythrobacter sp.; assembly: GCF_039988855.1. Taxonomy (GTDB): domain Bacteria; phylum Pseudomonadota; class Alphaproteobacteria; order Sphingomonadales; family Sphingomonadaceae; genus Erythrobacter. The sequence continues at coordinate 49,492 of NZ_JBDXIY010000020.1, read as the reverse complement.
TTAGGGGCAGGCTTCAAATCAGCCATGCCATTCGTCCTTGAGCAGCCCAAACACCGCCGTATCGCGCCTGTATCCGGTCCACGTCACCAAATTGGCCCGCAAGGTTCCCTCGTGTTTCGCGCCCAGTTTGCGAATGGCCGCCATGGAGCGTTTGTTCCGGCTGTCCGCGCGCAGTTCCACCTTGTGAAATCCGCAGGCAAATGCGTTTTCGATCAAGAGCTTTTTCATCGCACGGTTAAACGGCCCACCGCGCACCTCAGGAGCAATGTAGGTGCCGCCGATCTCGACCACACCAAATTGCGTGGGCCTGATATAGCTGGTGGTGCCGACGAGGCTGTCGCTGCGCGTATCGATCACAGCAAAGTTCACCCAGTCAGAAGAGCGCCACAAGGCAATCGCTCCATCAAAGCCATCGCCGCCAAGGTTGACCGGGTAAATCTCCCAAATCTCTTGGTCCAAACGGCACGCCGCACGCAAGGGTTCGATATGATCATCGGTGAGCGGCACCAGCCGCACCGGGTCATGCTCCAAAATGCAAGAAAGCGCTTCCATAGGAACGCCCCTTAGGCCAGCGCAATCGCGTTTGCGAGCCCTTCATAATAGCTCATCACCTCGGCCACCAACGGCAGGACCGTTGCCTCCATCCAGCCAGTGCCAAAAATCCAGCTAAAGCCAATCACGCCAAGGATCAGCACCATGCCAAAGCGCTGGATCTTCTCCCACTGCGCGCGAAGTGGCCTTGGCAAAAGCCCGCCAACGATATGCGAGCCATCAAAAGGCGGGATCGGCAGCAGGTTGAAAAGCCCCAAGAACACATTGATGAGGATGAAGAAGTAAAGCCCGGTCGCGGCCGGCAGGGGCTCTCCTTGTGGGCCAACGAGCATTGGGAAGCCTGCCGCACTTTCAGCAAAGCCCGCCCCCAAAGTGCCGAACAGGCCCAAAAGCACAGCCCCCACAAAAGCGAGCACAAAATTGCTCAAAGGACCCGCAGCTGCCACCGCCATCATGCCGAAACGCGGATTGTTAAGCCGCCACTTGTTAACAGGGACCGGCTTTGCCCAACCAAACGCAGGCGCGCCAAGCAACAGCAATCCGCCCGGCACCAGCAATGTACCAACCGGATCAACATGGCGAATGGGATTAAGCGTTAGCCGCCCACGCTCGCTAGCGGTGGGATCGCCCAGCGCCTTTGCCGCCCAGCCATGCGCCACTTCGTGAAAGACGATGGCGATAACGAGGCAAGGAATAAAGACGAGCGCAAAGCTAAGTGTGTCAAACATCAAGTGTAATGTAGGGACGAAGGCAGCGACCCGCTACCCAAGCGCTCCCATATCGCCTCGCAATGCTGCGCTAAAGTGCTTGCGGCATAGAGCCACATAACGGTCATTGCCCCCGATTTCGGTCTGCGCACCCTCGTTTACGGGAGAGCCAGATTCATCAACCCTAAGGTTCATCGAAGCTTTGCGCCCGCACCAACACACCGCCTTCATCTCAACCAAGCTATCTGCAATCCCCAAAAGGACCGCAGAACCGGGGAATAGCTCGCCTTGGAAGTCTGTGCGCAGCCCGTAACACAGCACCGGAATGCCGTGTTCATCGGCCAAGGCGGCCAATTGCCATACTTGATCCGACGTCAAGAATTGCGCCTCGTCCACCATGACACAATCGAGTTTGGCTTCGCTATGCTGGGTAAGAATAGCCGCTTTCAAATCGGTATCAGGCTCATATAAATGAGCGCCCGCCTCAAGCCCGATACGGCTACGCACTTGGCCCTTTGATCGTGTATCGAGCTTTGCGGTCCACACCATGGTCGCTTGCCCGCGTTCACGATAATTGAAGTCCGCTTGGAGAAGCGAGGAGCTTTTGCCCGCGTTCATGCTGGCATAGTAGAAGTAAAGCTTGGCCATCGCGACTGCCTAAAGGGCGCTTGCATATCTCGCTAGAGGGCCTGTTGAGTAATCCCTATTATTAATCGGTGTGACAGGCGGGATGCGTAATGCTAGCCAGATCGCGATTCATATCGAGCGGGGACAAAGTACATGGCATCGTCAGCTGAGGCGAACACACATCAGGGCATGACCGGCTTTCTTGGCTGGGTTGAACGCAGCGGCAACAAATTGCCCGATCCTGTCTTTTTGTTTTTCTATCTGATCCTCGCGCTCGTCGCGGTCTCCGTATTACTTGCGACCTTGGGCGTATCGGCACTGCACCCAACCACAGTTGATGAAGCTGGAAACCCGGCTGTCATTAAGGCGGTGAGCCTGCTTTCGCCTGACAATATCCAAAAACTCTGGGTCGACATGCCCAAGACCTTCACCCACTTCCATCCGCTGGGATATGTCCTTGTGGTGATGCTGGGTGCGGGCGTTGCAGAACGTTCGGGCTTTTTTGCAGCAGGCATGTCGAGCGCGGTTCGAAGCGCGCCTACCAGTCTCTTAACCCCCGTAGTGGCGCTCGTTGCGATGATCGGAAACCACGCAGCCGACGCTGGCTATGTGGTATTGATCCCGCTTGCTGGCATTTTGTTCGCCGCTGCTGGCCGTCATCCACTGGCAGGTATCGCAGCGGCTTTCGCTGGTGTCTCTGGAGGCTTTTCCGCCAATATCTCGCCGGGACAGCTCGATGCGCTTTTGTTTGGCATCACCGAGGAAGCCGTCGCCGCAAGCGCGCTTGATCCTTCGTGGAGCGCTAACCTTGCCGGCAATTGGTACTTCATCGCCGCCATGACGTTCCTCTACTTGCCGATCATTTGGTACGTTACCGACAAAGTAATCGAGCCCAAGCTCGGCCCGTGGACAAGCGGTACCAAGGCGGGTGCTGACGATGATGAAGCCATCACCGAGGCCTCGCCTGAGAACGCTGGACGCGGTTTGCGTAACGCAGGCTTTGCCGCGCTTGCAGTGATCGCATTGTGGGCGGCCATGGTGTTTGCGCCGGGCACACCTCTAATCAACGAAGCGGCCTGTTTGACCGAAGCGGGTCAACCCATTCCGGACTGTTCAATCCACGGGGAACTGCGCCCGTTCTACCAATCGCTGGTCGCCGCTTTCTTCGTGCTTTTCCTTGCGTGTGGTTGGGCATACGGCAAGGCAGTCGGGACGATCAACGACCACCGCGACCTTGTGAATATGATGGCCGAAGCGATGAAGGACATGGGATATTACCTCGTCCTTGCCTTTGCAGCGGCGCACTTTGTCGCAATGTTTGCATGGTCTAACCTTGGCCTGATCTCTGCCGTGCACGGTGCTGCGGCCATTCAATCAACCGGGTTGCCGCTTCCAATTGTGCTTGGCCTGATGGTCATCTTTGCAGGGATGTTGAACCTGTTTGTGGGGTCAGCTTCGGCCAAATGGGCGCTGCTTGCACCGATCCTTGTGCCCATGCTTATGCTGCTTGGCATTAGCCCGGAAGGCGCCACGGCCGCTTACCGTGTGGGTGACAGTGCGACCAACATCATCACACCTTTGATGGTGTACTTCCCGCTGATCCTGATCTTTGCACAGCGCTGGGTGCCCAGCTTTGGCCTTGGCAGTCTGACAGCGATTATGCTGCCTTATTCGATCTGGTTGCTGATCTCGGGCACGCTTTTGATCGTTATCTGGTTCTACCTTGGCGTTCCTTTGGGACCAGATGCGCCGGTAGGGTACACCTTGCCAGTTTCTGGATCAGGCTCGGGCTAAAATTTGACCGGGTGAAACCATTAAGGCGCGATCGGCGTATTAAGGGGAAGGAGATCCCAAATGACGACCTTGCTCAAACGCCTTTTCCTGCTTCCAGTATTCGCCGCATTGCTGGCCGCGAACAGCAGCGCGCCGGTGCGTTATACTCTGGATGAGAGCAATTCACTTTTGAGCGCAAAAGTGCCGTTCTTTGGCCTTTCCAGCAAAACTGCGACCTTTCCTAAGGTGAGAGGCACCGCAACGATCGTGGGTAGCGACCCGTCAAAGGCTGAAATTGACATAGCATGGGATGCGACCGCAATTACTGCGCCTGACAGCGTGACGTTAGGCCGTCTCAAGGGTGAGAAGTTCTTTTGGGTAGAACAGTACCCGCGCATCCGCTTCAAGGGCCAAGGGCTCGCCATGACAAGCGCAACCAAGGGCACGATCACAGGCCAGCTCACCGCGCGCGGCGTGACCCGTGATCAATCATTGAGCGTTACCTTTGATCAGGACCCGTTGAAGGCTGGCGCCAACGCTCCGATTACATTCACCGCAAAGACGAAGATTGATCGGCGCCAGTTCGGAATGAAGAGCTTTCAGCTGATCGTCGGCAATAAAGTCGACATCACATTCGATGCGCGGATTGTGCCTCAGTAAGACCTATTCCCGCCTCGGCTAGTCTTCATCCTCAAGATCGCCTTCGAGGTCTCTGGCGACTTTCGGATCGCGCAGGAGCATCTCTATCCGGTCCGCCTCGGCATAGCTTTCATCCTTGCGAAATTTAAGCTTAGGCGCGAATTTGAGGCCCAATCGCTTGGCAACTTCGCGCTGGAGAAATGCGGTGTTTTGGCGCAGCGCCTTCACCACATCATCCTCCGCATTGCCCAATAGCGGCTTCACATAAGCGGTCGCATTGCGAAGGTCCGGCGTCATGCGCACCTCGGTTACTGCGATATTGGAGGCGCTCACCACATCATCGTGCACTTCCTGCCGGGCAAGAAGCTCAGAGAGGATATGGCGCACCCGCTCCCCCACTTTGAGGACGCGGACCGATTGCTGTTCGGCGGTGTGGTCTTGACGTTTGGCCATGGGGGGAGCCGTTACTGGCTATTCGCCCATCTTGCCAAGGATATTCTTGAGGCTGTTCATATTCCGCGCCGTGCCTTTGACCTTGAGGCGGCGCTCCAGAAACTTGCTCGACAGGTCTGATACGCCGACCCCGTGGACATAATCGAGGAACAACACCCGGTCGCCGATGGCAAGGCGCTCGCTGCCTTTGGAGCGGTGCTCTTCGATCAAAGCATCGACGGCGGTTTGTTCGGGCTGTTGGCTAAGGAAGATTGAGTGCACCATTTTATCACTGCCATGTTCGGGGCCCGTTCCGTGGAAGGGGTTTTCATGCACAGCCGCGCGCACTTCACCGCGGGCTCGCACCATAACGCAGGAGTTGAACCCAAAGCGGGTTTTGATGAGATCCTCAAGTCCGATTTCGAGCATGGCGGGGTCTTGGTCGCTGTCGAGAACCACATTCCCGCTCGCCGCGATTGTGGTGACGTCGCCATATCCTGCATCGGCAAAGGCCGCCTTCACATCGACCATCTTCACCCGGTTACCGCCGATATTGATCGAGCCAAGCAGGGCGAGATAACGGGTCACTTGAGGTCCATGCCAGTGCTGGTAGCGCTCGGCCTGCCCGAAGGTATGGCCGTCGATGTTGCCCGCGCCATAAGTTTGCCGTCTTCGGAGAAGAGTTCGCCTTCAAGGATTACGACCTTGCGTCCTCCCTTCACCACTCTCCCCTTGCCGATCAGCGGACCTTCCGGGATGAGGCGGATAAGGCTCATCGAAATCTCAAGGTTCAGCGGCGCCTGGGCGCCTTGCGTGGAGGCGACATAGGCATAGCCCATCACATCATCGAGGTAGCCCGCAACAAGTCCGCCCTGCACGCCGCCGCGGTGAGTAATCATCTCACGCCGGACAGTGAAGCGCATAGTCGCGGTTTGGGTGGCTGCGTCGTAAGAGACAAACTCAGACCCCAAAAGCCCAGAGTGCGGAGATGTTTCCGCATCCTCGGGATGTTGGTATTCTTCAGAACTCATGACGGTTTCCCAATTGCCCTCTCCCAAGTGGGAGAGGGTATTTGGTTAGCCAACCTCCAACGTCCGTTCACGCTCTTCGACTTCGAAGACCTCAAGCTGATCGCCCGGCTGGATATCGTTCGTGTCTTCCAGAACCACACCGCACTCTAGGCCTGAGCGGACTTCGTCCACGTCGTCCTTAAAGCGCCGAAGCGATGCGATGGTGGTCGCCGAAACGATAACATCGTCGCGGGTGAGACGTGCAAACAGACCTTTGCGGATGACGCCTTCTTCGACGAGAAGACCCGCCGCTTTGTCGCGCTTGCCTGAACGGAACACTTCTTTGACGTGCGCACGGCCGACAACGGTCTCGATCCGCTCTGGACCAAGCTCGCCTGCCATCTCTTTCGCCACGTCAGCGGTGAGGTGATAGATCACATCGTAATACATCATCCGCACACCGTCGCGTTTCACAAGCTCGCGCGCTTTTGCATTGGGACGAACCCCAAAACCGACAATCGGCGCATTGGAAGCCGCAGCAAGGGTCACATCGCTTTCCGTGATTGCGCCAACGCCTGCATGCAGGACGCGCGCCTTGATATCATCGGTAGAGATGTTGTGGAGCGAGTTGACGATCGCCTCGACGCTGCCTTGCACATCGGCTTTGACCAGAACGGGCCATTCGATGACATTGCTCGCCAGGTTGTTGAACATCGTGTCGAAGCTGGTGGGTGCAAGCGCGGTGCGCTTCTCCGTTGCCTTCTCCTTACGATAGGACGCAACCTCGCGGGCACGCTGTTCGTTTTCAACTACGGTGAGGCGGTCACCCGCCGATGGCACACCGCCAAGGCCCAGAACCTCAACTGGCATCGATGGGCCAGCTTCCTTGATCTGCTTGCCCTGATCATTGACCACGGCGCGCACACGGCCGCTTTGCGTGCCAACAACAAAGGTGTCGCCGCGTTTCAATGTGCCGCGTGTCACCAGAACGGTTGCGACAGGACCACGGCCCTTATCAAGCTGCGCTTCGATCACGGTTGCATCGGCATCACGGTCAGGGCGCGCTTTCAGCTCAAGCAATTCTGCCTGAACATTGATCGCCTCAAGCAGGTCATCAAGGCCCGTTTTCGCGGTCGCAGAGATTTCAACATCCTGCACATCGCCCGACATTTTCTCAACGATCACCTCGTGTTCAAGCAAACGGGTGCGGACATTGTCCGGGTTCGCCTCTGGCTTGTCCATTTTGTTGATCGCAACGATCATCGGAACGCCGGCGGCCTTGGTGTGCTTAATCGCCTCAATCGTTTGCGGCATGATCCCATCATCTGCTGCCACCACAAGCACCACGATATCGGTCACATTCGCACCGCGCTGACGCATTTCTGAGAAAGCTGCGTGGCCCGGCGTATCAAGGAAGGTGATCTTGGTCTTGTCCTTGGTCGTGATCTGATACGAGCCGATGTGCTGCGTAATGCCGCCAGCTTCGCCTTTGGTCACATTGGCACCGCGAAGGGCGTCAAGCAGCGAGGTTTTGCCGTGATCGACGTGGCCCATGATGGTCACAACCGGCGGACGCGGTTTCAATGTCTCTTCTGGATCGACGTCCTCTTCAACCTGAATATCAACGTCGGCCTCTGAGACCTTCTCGATATTGTGGCCGAATTGTTCGACGAGCAGTTCTGCTGTGTCCTGATCGATGGTCTGGTTGACCGTGACCATCATATCAAGGTTGAACAGTTCTTTGACGAGGTCCGCGCCTTTTTCGCCCATCCGTTTGGCAAGCTCGCCAACGGTGATGGCCTCTGGCACAATAACGTCGCGCACTTGCTTTTCACGCGGCTTGGATGAACCGCCGCCTTGCAACCGGCGTTCTTTTTCACGCGCACGTTTGAGCGCGGCGAGTGAACGCGCGCGGCGCCCTTCGTCCTCGTTCAGCGCTTTGGTAACAGTCAGCTTGCCAGAACGGCGCTTATCCTTGCCGCCGCCGGGCTGCTGCTGCGCGCCCTTGTCGTCCTTCTTCTTCGTTGCCTTCTTCTCAGGCCGCTTGGGCTCAGGACGCGAGACGGGCGTAAATTTGCGTGCAGCAGGTGTTGGCGTACCTGACTTTGCTTCGGGCGCTGGTGCATCCGGCTGGGTTTTGGGCTGAGCTTCTGGCTCCGCCTCCGCTTGTGAAGCCGCCTCGGCCTCTTGCTTGGCGCGCTCTTCGGCTTCTGCCTTAGCCTTGCGATTTTCCTCTTCGCGCTTCTTGGCCTCTTCGGCATTTTGCTTGGCGCGTTGATCGTCGCGTTTGCGGTTTTCTTGCGTGAGGCGCAGGCGTTCTTCCTCAGCCTCGCGTTGAAGGCGAGCAACCCGTTCTTGCGGCGTTTCAGCAGCAGCCGCTGGCTTCTTGGGCGCGGGCTTTTCTGCGACTGGCGCAGGGGTTGGCTCTGGCGCTGGTGCCGGCGTTGGTTCTGGCGCAGGTGCAGGTGTTTCACCGGGCTTCAAAAGCTTGCGGCGGCGCTTCACCTCAACCGCGACCTTATTGGTCCGGCCGTGGCTAAAGGTCTGCTTGACCTCGCCAGCATCGACCGCCTTTTTCAGTCCAAGCGGCTTGCGTGCTGGTTTTTTCTCTTCGTCGCTCATCTAGCTCTTTAGTCCTTCAAAAATCTCATATTTCGGCGCGGCATTCAGGCGCCTTATTCATCGTGGCATTGTTCGCTTATGTGGGCGGGTCATTTCCCAAAAAGCGCGTAAGGCGAGTCACGGCTTGACCCACTCGGGCCGAAGCCAATTTGGGGGCTGACTTGCTTGATCCAAAACCCCCACCGCGCCCGCCATTTTGGGCCGAAACGCCCAAATGCACGACATTTTCCCGGCCCAATGCCACAGACAGAGCCTCTCGGTCCAGTGGCAAGACATTTCCGCGCACACCTGTGCCTTCTTGGTCAGTGCCCACACGCCAAGCTTGATCAAGCTTCTTGCGGCCATCCTCGCTGCTGTCGCTAGCATGCAAAAGCAGCGCGATCCGGCCAGAACGGGCATGTTCGCCAAGCTTGGCAGAGCCCATCACGATATTGCCGCCCCGCAGTTCGAGGCCGAGCCTATCGAGAAGGGTGCGGTTGAGTGCATCCGCGATCTGTTGTGGCAAATTGTCGCTGTAGGAAAGCTTTGCGCCTTCTGGACCACCCTTGAATGCGCGCATAAGCGCCTTCTTGAGATGGCCATCCCCCATAGCGGTTTCAAGAGCCGCGCGGTCAGGCGCAATCCATGCGCCGCGCCCGGGAGCTTTGCCTTGCGGATCAGGTAAGACCTCACCATCAGGCGAAATAGCAAGCCGGATGAGTTCTTCACGCGGGAGGGTCGCTCCCGAAAGAACACAGCGACGTTCAGCGCAGGACTTGGCGCTCCCAGAATCGCTTCCGGGAGCTTTTTGTTCAGTGGTGTCGGAGCTTACGCACTCATTGTGGGGAGTCCGCATCGGCGGCCTCCTGAGTTGCGGCGTCAACTGCGGCAGCTGGCTCCTCATCTTCGAACCAGTGCGCACGCGCAGCCATGATGATCTCGTTACCTTGTTCCTCGGTGAGACCATACTCACCCAGAACGCCGCCTTTATCCTGCTCACGCTGCGGACGGCGCATTGGCGGACCATCAGCGTTATTGCGGCGACGCGGTGCTTCGCGCTTCTTCGCGATCAGTTCGTCGGTCGCAAGATCAGCGACATCGTCGAGCGTCTTGAGACCCGCCTTACCAAGTGTGACCAGCATCGCTTCTGTAAGATGCGGCAATTCAGCAATCGCATCTTCAACGCCGAGCTCACGGCGAGCCTCACGATGTGTGGCCTCTGCTCGCTCAATCGCCTCAAGCGCGCGGCTTTGGAGTTCCTCAGCGAGTTCCTCGTCAAAACCTTCGATGGATGCGAGTTCAGCCAGTTCGACGTAAGCAACCTCCTCAAGTTCTGCGAAGCCTTCGGCCACGAGAAGCTGAGACAAGGTTTCATCAACATCGAGCTCTTCTTCGAACATTTTTGAACGCTCAGAAAATTCCTTGGAACGCTTCTCGGAAGCCTCTTCCTCGGTCATGATATCGATTTGTTGCGAGGTCAGCTGGCTTGCAAGGCGGACGTTTTGACCGCGGCGACCAATCGCAAGAGAAAGCTGATCGTCAGGAACAACCACTTCGATACGGCCATCGTCTTCGTCGAGAACCACACGGGCAACCGTTGCAGGCTGAAGTGCGTTCACGATGAAGGTCGCGGTGTCATCGGACCACGGAATGATGTCGATTTTCTCGCCTTGGAGCTCTTGCACCACGGCTTGAACGCGTGAACCCTTCATACCCACACAGGCACCGACCGGATCGATCGAGCTATCGTGGCTGATCACACCGATCTTGGCGCGTGAACCCGGATCACGGGCGGCGGCTTTGATCTCGATGATGCCATCGTAAATCTCAGGCACTTCTTGCGCGAAAAGCTTGCGCATGAAATCAGGCGCTGCACGGCTAAGGAAGATTTGCGGTCCGCGATTGTTCCGCTCAACCTTAGTAATGAGAGCGCGAACACGCTCACCCACACGGGCGGCTTCACGCGGGATTTGCTGGTCGCGGCGAATGACACCTTCTGCGCGGCCAAGGTTGACGATCACATGGCCAAACTCGACAGATTTGATCACGCCCGTGATGACTTCGCCGTCGCGGTCTTTGAACTCTTCAAACTGACGCTCACGCTCTGCATCGCGAACCTTTTGGAAGATCACCTGCTTTGCAGATTGTGCATCAATACGGCCCAGATCAACCGGAGGCAGCGGATCGACGATAAAGTCGCCAAGCGCCGCGCCATCTTGCAGTTTCTGGCCCTGCTTCAGATCCACCTGCTTGAAGTAGTCCTCGACCTCTTCGACCACCTCAACCACACGCCACAGCGTCAAATCGCCGGTGACAGGGTCGAGCTTTGCGCGAATGTCGTTTTCTGCGCCATAACGGTTACGCGCGCTCTTCTGGATCGCTTCTTCCATCGCTTCGATCACGATGGATTTATCGATCATCTTTTCAGATGCAACGGCGTTCGCAATTGCGAGCAATTCTGCTTTATTGGCGGAAATGGCACTGGCCATCAGTCGTCTGCCTTCTCTTTGGTTTCTTCTTCGATTTCGTCAGCACCGCTTGTATCAAGCGGCTTGGTCGCAGCGATCAGCGCGTCTGTTAGGACAAGCTTGGCACTGTGAATTTGGTCTTGCGGGAGAGCAACCTCGCCCGTCTTGGAGTCGGTGAGTGCCACTGTACCAGCATCAATGCCGTTTAGCTCACCTTTAAATACGCGCTTGCCTTCCGCATCACCCGACCAGCCTTTTGTCATAACAATACGGGCCTCATGCCCTGCCCAATTGGCAAAGTCTTTTTCGCGTGTCAGCGGGCGGTCGATTCCCGGCGATGACACCTCAAGGTGATACGCGCCTTCGATCAAGATTTCGCCAGCCTCTTCACGCGCATCCATCATTTCAGACACGCTGCGCGAAAGCGCGGCGCATTGCTCGATGATGAGCTGTCCTGTCGCGGGGTCTTCGGCCATAATCTGCAAAGCATCACCGCCGTCGCCTGCCTCAGACGGCATCATTGCCACACGCACCAACTCAAAGCCGAGCGCGTTGGCTTCTGGCTCGATTAGAGAGGTAAGGCGGGTAAGATCGGTCATGCAGTCTGCGTATTACTCTTCAAATGGGACACAATAGGTCTGACAAAGCCGGTTTGTGCCGGCCCCGTTGGCGCCAGCCCTTGTTGTGTTCGACAATGTCGGGATGGCGGTCATCTAGGCGCAAAGCGTAAGCTTGGCAAGACCAACAACAAAAAGAAGGCAAACCCCAGAAAACTGGGATCAGGGCCGGGCCCTGACGGCGCCCTCCACCCAATCCTTCACCTCTGATTTCAGTCCGCGCAGTTCGTCAAGTTCGTAGTGCTCGGCGAAGCGTCGCATATCGAGAACATCTTGTTCAATCAAAGGAGGATCAAACACGAGCCCATTGATCCCGCCGTTGGGCCCTTGATCCGTGCGCACAATTTCACAGAAAAGCTCCTGTCCGGCAATTTGCAAGAAGCCGGCTTCTTTTGCCGCCAATGGCTTTTCCAAGCCCAATTGCGCACCGGTGGAGGACAGATCGATCAAGATACAGCGGTGTGTTCCATACAACGAGACGAGTCTGGCCGGGATCGCGAGTCTTAACCGGGCAGCGGCCCTCCGACCGACCGGAACGCCGAGATCGGTCGTGCAATTCAACCGTTTAAGATCGGCAGCATCCGAACTAAAATTTGAAATGGGGTTTGCCGCGCTCATGGTTACACGGGGCTAACTCCAAGCGGTCAAATCCAGCTAAAGTCTGGCAATGGGAAAACTACCTATGTCGCCATAGCCGTGCACCCAATTATGAGAGCTCAGCGCCAGCCCATTCCTGCGCCGTCAAACGCATGTCGTTGAGCTCTTTTTCAGCGAAACTGTTTTTATAATCGCGAACTCGCGCGACGAATGCGTCAGAAACGGGAAGTTCAAAAACGACCGCATCGAGCCCTACCCCCTTGCGTTTCACGATGACAAAGTGATCAATCGGGCCGCAACGCAGATATCCAACGCTTCCCGCCTGGAGCGGCTCACGAATTGCGATCAACACACCAGTTCGCGAGAGGTTTGTCACAATGCAACTGGGGTTACCCATGGTTGAAATGAAAGTGCCAGGCAGGCTCAAGGGAAGGCGCGGAGCCACGCGGATCGTTTTATCGAAACTGGCCTCAAAGTTGTTTTCGGCATGACTTGCCATCTTCATCGCTTTGCTTTGAAAATCACATTTTGCTGAAAGTGGAAACGAGTCGAATTATTGGGAATCGTCGCCCCAACCCCCTCCATCAGAGTCACGATTGCGCGAATTTGCGGAGCGATCCTGCCGGCTATTCCCACTGTCATAACCCCAACCATCCTTGGCCAAATCGCGATCGCGCTGCGCATTGCGCGCCTCCTCAATCGCCAACTCGCCGATTTGGGCCGCGCGCTCAGTCGCGCCGTTCGCCACTTTGGGTGCGACGTAAGACACGCCAGCGGTGAGCATCAAGGCGAGGCTAAGCCCCACCAATATAATTGCCACGATGATAAAGCGTACTATCCCGGTAAAACTGTCAACCAGATCAATAAGAGCCCGCATTTTAGCTTCCCTCACAAACACCAGCCCTTTCGCAAGACCGGCTCAATAAGAGTGAAGAATAGCCTTCACGCGTAAACGACCTGTAAAAGTGAGAACATTTTTTGGGCCAGAGCTTGTTTTGATTGGCGGAGAGCTACTCTTGCCCTTCCATCAAACCGTGCTTCTTGATCGCATGACGCAGTTGATCGTAGCTGAGACCAAGCGCCTTCGCCGTCTGACGCTGGTTCCAGCGATGCTTACCCAGCGAATGCTCAACAATCGCCCGCTCGTGGGCGTCAACGGCGGCGCGAAGGTCATCCACCGCTTCAAATTGGGCGCTTGTTGGCGGCGGTTCTTGCGTTGGCGCAGCCCCCCTTTCAGCAGGTGCATTTCCCGCTCCATCAGAGCGCCGATGCGACGGTGTCACAGGCTTCCATGGGCTTTCAAACGGATCGAACTGCACATGAGCAATCGGCGTTTCGGCGTCATCCCAGCGATAAACCGCGCGCTCAACGACGTTTTTCAGCTCGCGTACATTCCCAGGCCATGCATAGTTTTCGAGATGTTCCATCACATGCGGCGCAAAGCCCGGCCAACCAAACCACTCCAACTCGCCGGCCATACGGCGCGCGAAATGTTCGGTTAGAACAGCCACATCTCCCTCGCGCACTCGCAAGGGCGGCAAAGTGATCACTTCGAAGCTCAATCGATCGAGCAGGTCAGCGCGAAACTCGCCCGCTTCCGCGAGCGCAGGCAAGTCATCATTGGTCGCTGCGACAATGCGAACATCGACCCGGATAGGGCGCGATGAACCAATGCGGGTTACCTCTCCGTACTCAACTGCTCTCAGCAACCTTTCTTGCGCCCCCATCGAAAGCGTGCCCAGTTCATCAAGAAAAAGCGTACCCTTATCCGCTTCTTCAAACCGCCCGGCGCGCGCTTTAGTCGCGCCAGTGAACGCGCCCGCTTCGTGACCGAACAGCTCAGCCTCGATCAAAGTTTCGGGAAGGGCGGCACAGTTCATAGTAACGAGCGGTTCGTCCCAGCGGTTGGACAAGCGATGAAGACGTTCAGCGATTAGTTCTTTACCCGTGCCGCGTTCCCCGATGACAAGCACGGGACGACTCATAGGAGCTGCGCGACTGGCGCGCTCCACCGCGTCGAGGAATGCTCCGGACTGTCCGATAAATTGGCTCTCGCGCTCCACTCATTCCCTCTCAATAAGTCGCCTATTGGGCTAGCTTGCCAACATATAGGAATTTTTCCCAATGCTTGGCAAGCTGCGCCATGTGTAAATTCGTGGAGTTTGCAGGAATCCCTTTATTTTCATTATGTTATAAAGTTTGGCACGGCATCTGCAATGTAGGCTGCAACACTCAAACACACTCCTAAGGGCCGAAAACATGTACAATAAATCCTTCGTTCGCACCAAACTTGGCCAAGCTTCTCTTGCCAGCATCGCTGCAATGATTGCGATGATCGCTCTTTCAACTCAAATGAACATGGTTGCTGGCGATGCACAATTCGCCCACCCCGATCTTGGGCCAACAGCAACCTCTGTTGCACTCATTGAGATGGCTTGAGGCCAGCCTAGTGACCAAGCGAGATAAACTTCCCTTTGGACCGGAGCGCGCGGCTACCCCAACGGCCCCTAATGCGACGCCCACCCCAGCGTCTGCTGAGAGCTTAGACAGCGCGTTATCCCCTGAACGCGATCACTCTCAAAAGAGCGCTCCGGTCCACACCAAAGAAGAGGATGCAGAGTACATCCCCATCCTTGGAAAGAAGCTCTCGCGCCTGGATGCTGAAATCGAAGCCTTGCGTCAAAGCCCCACTCCGACGCAAAGTCAGCAACGAACGCATGACGAGCACGACTCGGACACGCAAAACAGAACAAACCCGTTCCTTGATGGAGTAGCCTTTATGGGCATTTTCAGCCGCACTCGCGATATTATCGCTGCGAACTTTACCGACATGCTCGACAAAGCGGACGATCCGCAAAAGATGATCCGGATGATCATCCTCGAGATGGAGGATACGCTGGTCGAAGTCCGCGCCAGCGCAGCGCGCACGATTGCCGATCAAAAAGAGATGCATCGCCATGTGGTGAAGCTTGATCGTCTGCAGGCCGATTGGGCTGACAAGGCACAGCTTGCCCTTTCGAAAGATCGCGAAGATCTGGCGCGGGCCGCTCTGGTTGAGAAGAAAAAGGCGGATGGGACATCTGAACAGCTTAAGCAAGAAATTGCCGTGCTCGACGATGCGCTTCGGGCTTATGAAGAGGACATTCAAAAGCTTCAGCATCGCCTGCGTGAAGCGCGCAGCCGCCAGACACAAATCGCAGCCCGCCTTGAGAGCGCTGAGAACCGCGTAAAACTGCGCAGTTTGATGAGCACTGAGCGCACCGATGAAGCTTTGAGCAAATTCGACCAGCTCGAACGCCGCGTCGATTATGCCGAAGGCCGGGCTGATGCGATTGCGATTGGCAATGATGGGCCGCCATCACTGTCGGATGAGATTGCCGCCCTCGAAGGCCAAGACGCCATCGATGACGAGCTTGAAGAAATGAAGAAACTGCTCGGTAAGCCCGAGGAAGACAAAGGAAATTAAGCCATGGAACCAGTCATTGTTGTGATGACACTTTTCATCGCACTGCCGTGGATCGTCCTCCACTATGTGACCAAATGGAAGACTGCCGCCACCATCACTTCGGATGACGAAGTGCTTTTGGAAGAGCTTTATAACCTCGCAAAGCGGCTTGATGAACGCATGGACACAGTCGAGCGCCTTGTTGCGACCGACGACCCCAGCTTCAATCCGGTCAAGCGCCTTCAGGCCGACCAAGAGCAAGACAACCAGCAATTGCGTGAGCTTGAACAGCTTATCGCTGAGAAAAAAGGAACAAGCGCATGAACAGCCGCACCACGCTTTACCGCGACAAGCACAACGCCAAATTGTTGGGCGTTTGCGCTGGGATTGCCGACTACACCGGAGTTGATGTCTTTTGGGTCCGCTTGGGAGCCGTTGCTCTTAACTTTGCGGTGAGCCCACTGGTCTTGCCTGCCTATTTCGCCGCAGGCTTCCTGCTCCAGAAGAAGCCGCCGCATCTCTATAGCGATAATCAGGAAGAGCAGTACTGGCAGCGCGTTCGTCAAAGTCCTCACCGCACCGCTCGCGAAATTCGCTCGCGCTTCCGCGATATCGACCGCCGGTTGGCCGACGTTGAGACATACTACGTGAGCAACAATCCGCGTCTGACACAAGAAATCGAACAGCTGCGCTAACCTCGAAACAAAAAACAGGGACAGAAATCAGATGGAACCGGGACAACTAGCACTGTTAATTCCTATCATCGGCGTGATGATCCCGATCGTTGCGATCTGGGCAAAGCACCAGCAGAAAATGGCTGAGATCCAGTCAGAGAAAACTGCGGACGCAACTGCTGAAAAGGCTGCGCAATACGCGTCGCACATCCAAAAGTTGGAAGACCGCGTTCAGGTCTTGGAACGCATCGTAACCGATCGCGGCTATGATGTGGCGACCCAAATCGAAGCACTGCGCGACACTCGCGAAGTGGAAGGCGACAGCGCTGGCGTCCCTCTCAACCTCGGAAACAAGGAAAACGCTTAATGGATTGGGGTGGACCATCCTTCGTTGTTATTATTGTCGCCATCAGCACCGGTGGCTGGATCATCAACAATTGGATCCGCGCCAAGCATGGCTACTCACTCGAAGATGAGTGGGGCGGCAAGACTGAGCGCGCAGACACCGCCGAAACGCAGCGCATCAAGGCCGAAAACCGCGAACTCAATGACAAGCTCGATACAATGCAAGATCGCATGATTATACTTGAGAAAATCGTGACTGACCGTGGTTATTCGCTTTCAGAAGAAATCGAAGCGCTCAGAGACAAGCCAGTCCGCGACGTCTCCCAAAACAGTGATGCCGGCGTACCGCTTAACTTTGGCCAGAAGGAAAAAGGTTGATGGGTGATTTTCTAGAATTTCTGCTGATTGCGATTCCCATGACCGCGGTGATTGGCACGCCATTTTACTTGGTACGGCGTAAGATCAATACGCTTCAGCAAGAGCTGGCAGAAGAGCGTGGACAGAATACAACCGCGAAGATCGCGACAGAAAAATCCGCTTTGGAAGAGCGTGTTCGCGTCCTCGAACGCATCGTGACTTCCCGCGGCTATACCGTCGCCGAAGAAATCGAAGACCTTCGCCACACGCCCAGTATCCCATCTGACGCTGGCGTCCCATTGAACGTGAAATCTAAGGAAGTCCACTCATGAGCGTCGATGCTGCCGCTATTATTGTCCCCAACCTGCCTTGGATCATCGGTGGTGGTCTTGCGCTAGGCGCCGCCGGGATTGCGGGTTGGATTCATACGACCCGCCTGCGAATTAAGCACGGCTATCCCTTAGAAGGAGCGTGGGGCCAGTCTCTAAAGCCTGCAACCGACCACGAAGCAAAGCAGCGCGTCACCTTGCTTACGCAGGAAAACGCCGAACTTCGCGCAGAGCTTGGCTCGGTTAAGGATCGCCTTGCCAACATCGAGCGCATTGTAACAGACGGCAGCTATCAACTCTCGAGCGAGATTGATGGATTGCGCGCCCTTGAGAATCAGAAAGATGCAGGAAACGCCTGATGAATTCCGAGCTTCTCATAATCTTTCCAAGCATCATCGTGATGTTGATCGTGATTGGTGCGTCAGTGAACGGCATTATCTCGAAAGCGACCGCCTACTATCTCGAAAAGGATGAGCGCCAGCATGCACGGTCAAAGGGTACGGCAAACGTCGGCGAGCTTGGTGAACGCAACCAGATGATTGAAGACCGCTTGGCTGTGCTTGAACGCCTTGCGACCGACAAAGGCACTCTGCTTTCCGATGAGATCGAGGCTTTGCGGCTAGATGTAAGTGAGCGCCGCGAAAAGGAGAACAGCTGATGAACGGTTGGGCTATTGTTGCAATTGTCGCCATCGTTGTTTGGGGCATCGTTCAGATGGCCAAAGCCAAAGCTGGCATCATCTCAGATGAAGATGGCAATGAGACATTTGTTGGTAAAGCTGAAGGCGCCGATGCGCATGTCGAGAACGAAGAAATGCGCCGCGAAATGAAGCAATTGCGCGACCGGCTCCATGTACTCGAACGTATTGCCA
Organism: Erythrobacter sp.; assembly: GCF_039988855.1. GTDB lineage: Bacteria > Pseudomonadota > Alphaproteobacteria > Sphingomonadales > Sphingomonadaceae > Erythrobacter. Next base: position 31,448 of record NZ_JBDXIY010000020.1, on the reverse strand, counting down.
CCGATAACAACACCATGGACGCGCGCGAAAGGGCCCGCATCTCGGCCGAGATAGAAGCGCTTCGCAGGGCCGATGAACCCGCTTCGACACATAATTCAAACAGCCCGAACAAAGACAGCGGCACCCCACTCCCATCCTCCGTAAGTAAGAAGGAGCAGAGCCAATGATTATGGACCCCACCTTTGTTATCACCGCGGCTTGCCTCGTAGGTATTTGCGTGGTTGCCTTTGCCCTTCTCCACGGCTGGCAAGGCTGGTTGGAGCTCAAGCGTCAAGAGCTTGATCGCCAATTGCGAAAATCAATGGAAGCTCCTGAAATCGAAGGCGGCGCATCATCGGGCGCAGCACGCATCGAACTTGCCGATATGAAAGAACGCATCAAAAAACTGGAAGCGATTGCCAGTGGTGTAGAGCTTTAGGCAGAACCTTCGCTTTGCCCCCTTCCCCTTAGTGCCGAGCGTCCCTAAATGCGCGTGCATGAGAACTCTTGATGACATCTTTGAAGAATACGATTTTCTCGAAGGCGATGAGCGTTACTCATTGCTAATCGAACTCGGGCGCGAACTCGAAGCCATGCCCGACGCTCTCAAAACCGACGCGACGTTAGTTCGAGGGTGTTCTGCTGCTGTATGGGTCTATCCCATGGATGCAGAGGCCAAAGGCGATTTGCATTTTCTGGCTGACAGCAATGCTGCGATCACCAAGGGGATTGTCGCCCTTGTCATTGCTGCCGTTCAAGATAAGCCAGCCGCAGAGGTCGCCAAGATGGACGTGATGGGAGCGCTGGCTCCCTTTGATCTTAAAAACCAGCTTTCCAGCAACCGCACCCAAGGTGTCCCCAATATGATTGCGCTCGTCCAAGAGCACGCAGCGCGGCTGGCACAAACAGGCGGATGAAACGCACGTCCATCACCCCTTTGTATAAGGCGCTCTTTGCGTGGAACGCGGGCATGATGAGATGAAGCAACGGCTCTATTTTGCTGCTGGTCTGATCTTCTTTGCACTGGGCGCTGCGGGAATACCCTTGCCGCTTTTACCGACGGTCCCGTTCTGGCTGCTCGCCGTCTTTTTCTTTGCCCGCAGCAACAAAGCATGGGAAGAACGGCTTCTCAACCATCCCAAATTTGGCGCGCAGATACGCAACTGGCGAGAACACGGCACGCTTTCGCGGCGGTCGAAGATCGTGGCGATCACCTCGATTGCAGCCGGCGCGGTATTGACTTGGGTGACCGTTGGTTTTCCGTGGGTGTGGATATCGATTGCGGTGCTGTTTGTATCCGGCACCTGGCTAGCAACTCGGCCGGAATGAGGCCCAAGCTAGGCCGCCGCCTATGGCAAGCTAGTGACCCGATTGGCGCTATCTTTATGCGCATTTGAGCTATCGCGCACCACCGCAATGCCAGCCTTGGCTTGTTCTTTCAATTCCGCCTTAAGCTTGGCTGGGTCACGGGCGATGACAAAGCCAAAGCTCACCCCGCCCTCTTTACCGATGGTTGCATGGTGCAGCTTGTGGGCTTGCACCAAACGCTTGGCATAACCCTTTTTCGGGACCCATTTGAAAAAGCGTTGATGCACGAGGCCATCGTGCACAATCGCATAGACAACGCCGTAAAGATTCACGCCAAGCGCTGCCCACCACAGCCACTCCCAATAGAGCGAGCCGAAGATGTACATGCCAGCGTTAATCGTCCCAAAGACGGTTGCGTAAAGGTCGTTCTTCTCAAACGTATTATTGTGCGGCTCATGATGGTCGCGGTGCCATCCCCAGCCCAGCCCATGCATGATGTATTTGTGCGTCCACCATGCAAACAGCTCCATAAAGACAAGCGCGCCAAGTGTAATTGCGATGGCTTCGAACCAGGTCATATCGCGGCACGCTCCCCAACGGGCGCGTCTCCAACCCCTGCTTTTCGGGCCGCTGGAAGCGCCCACCAAGGCACATCGGGCCTGCGGTGATGTTCCAAATGATAGCCAAAGTGAAAGCAAGTCGCGAGGCTCACAAACGCGCCAAACCTATCGCTGCGCGCATTGTGGTGATCGGCAAAGGGTTCCTTTTCGCGGTGGGCATGGGGGCGAAATGTTCCAAAGTAGAAAAGCTGTAATGAAGAAAGCAGCGCCGGCGCTCCGTATAGCAGCACAATTTGGACCATCGGAATGCCGATAATCAGCCAGTAAACACCCACCACTGCATGCACGAAAACCAGCGACTGCCAGCCAAAATAACGTTTAAAGAAGGTCCAATACCATCTCAAGAAATTGTCGGGGTTGCCTTCGTCGAAATCCGGATCACCTACATGCCCAGCGAGCCGGTGGTGCGTATGATGCGCGTCGCGCAAAGCCTTCCAGCCAAAGCCAGCATAGAGGAACAAAAGGACAGTCGCGATCGCGCTGCCAACCTTGGGTTTTGAAGGCACCAACGTCCCATGCATTGCGTCATGGCACACGATAAAGACGCCCACTGAAAGCCAACATTGAACAACCCCCATCCCAAGCGCGAGCGGCAGGGTTTGCCAGTTCAGCTCAAACACAAACATCGCATAGGCGTGAATGCCAAGCCAACTTCCCGCAATCAGCGCAGCCAAAGCAATTCCGACCACGCCTTGCATGGATTGCGAGGGTAGTGAGAAAGTTGCAGGCGTCATCCTGAAAGGTTGGCCCTATTCATGCACTCAGGTTCAAGCATGCCGATTTGTATAGAGCCTAAGCACGTCCACCGCCAAGGATAGTTTGCTTTAGACATCGAAGGCGGGATCAATACATCCTGGCCTTGGGCTTACGCGAAGAAGAACTCGCGCAAATGCTCGCCGATCCGGGCCGGACGCAGGGTCTTTGCATCGATACAGCACCAACTTGATTGAACTTCTGCGAGCACATCTTCGCCCCGGCTAATCACCGTGCGGTAAAATGCACGCGCGCCATTATACCGCTCCAACACCGTTTGCGCGATCACATCATCGTCAAGAAAGGCCGGTTTGCGGTATGTGATTTCATGTTTCAGCGCGACCCAAGCTTTGGACGCAACCTCGTCAGCAGGCGCGACTTTCTGCCAATGGGCAAGCACCGCATCCTGCACCCAGTTAAGGTATCGCGCATTATTCACATGCCCCATAAAGTCGATATCTTCGGGGAGCACGGTGATCGGAAATTGGAAGGGCATTGCTGACATTATTGTCAGTTAGCAGCTTCGCGTGAAATTTCCAGTCCTATTCGCTGAGTGAACACACCTAATCTTGCCACTTCGTCACCAAGGCGGCTATCGGCATGGTCAAAGAGAAACAAGAGACCCCTTTCATGTCCAACGCACCCCGCACGCTTTATCAGAAAATTTGGGACGATCACGTGGTCGAAACCCGCGATGATGGGACCGCCATCATCTATATCGACCGCCACCTCGTCCACGAAGTCACCAGCCCGCAAGCTTTTGAAGCGCTGCGCCTCGCTGGCCGGCCGGTGCGCCGTCCTGAGCTGACCTTGGCTGTACCCGATCACAATTTGCCCACCACCGCACGCCGCGATGCCGGTGGTGACAAAATCCCAATCGAAGACCCACAAAGCGCCGCGCAATTGGAAGCGCTCGAAAAGAACGCACCAGCGTTTGGCATTCGTTACATCGGGGATGCGGACGCGGAGCAAGGCATCGTCCATGTCGTGGGCCCGGAACAAGGTTTCTCGCTTCCCGGCACCACCATCGTTTGCGGCGACTCGCACACGGCCAGCCACGGCGGGCTTGGCGCGCTCGCATTTGGTATCGGCACAAGCGAAGTAGAGCACGTGCTCGCCACGCAAACTCTGCTGCTCCAACAGTCCAAATCGATGGAAGTGCGCGTCGAGGGCGAACTTGGCGCGGGCGTTTCGGCAAAAGATGTGGTCATGCACATCATCGGCGTGATTGGCGCTGCTGGCGGCTCAGGCTACGTGATCGAATATCGCGGCTCTGTGTTCGAGACTATGACCATCGAAGAGCGCCTGACGGTCTGCAATATGAGCATCGAAGGCGGCGCGCGCGCTGGCCTGATTGCGCCTGATGAAACCACTTTACGCTATCTCAAGGGCCGGCCCATGGCACCAAAGGATGAGGCTTGGGATGAGGCGCTTGCCTATTGGAAGACGCTTCACACCGATGAAGGTGCAGTGTTCGACAAAAACGTTGTCATTAATGCCGCCGACATCGCTCCCAGCGTTACTTGGGGCACCAGCCCTGAGGACGTGCTTCCGATCACGGGCCTCGTGCCTGCCCCCGACAGCTTCGCGGATGAAAACAAGCAGGCAGCCGCCGCAAAGAGCCTCGATTACATGGGGCTAACCCCAGGCACGCCGCTGACCGATATTCCGGTTGAGAACATCTTTATCGGTTCGTGCACCAACAGCCGTATCGAAGATTTGCGCAGCGCGGCCGCAGTCCTCAAAGGCAAAACCAAAGCGGACAATGTGCGCTGGGCGATTGTGGTTCCGGGCTCTGGCCTTGTGAAAGCCATGGCGGAGGACGAAGGGATTGACCAAGTCTTCATCAACGCCGGTTTTGAATGGCGCGAGCCGGGGTGTTCGGCATGTCTGGGCATGAACCCCGATAAAGTGCCTGCGGGCGAACGCTGCGCCTCGACCAGCAACCGCAACTTCGTAGGCCGTCAGGGGCCTGGTGCACGCACCCATCTCGTCTCCCCCGCTATGGCAGCAGCAGCGGCGATCACCGGGCGGTTGACCGATGTGAGGGAACTGTAATCGTGAAGGGAGGATGCCACTGCGGCGCGGTTAGCGTAACTGTGCCCCAACCGCCCGAATATGTGAACTTTTGCGACTGCTCTTTATGCGCCAAATCGGGCGGTGTTTGGGGCTATTATGCAGGCGAAGAATTGACGGTCGATGGCAAGACCGACAGCTACCGCCGCGCAGACTATGAAGAGCCCGCCGTTGAAGTGCACTTCTGCCCCCAATGCGCGACCACGACCCATTGGGTGACGACAGAGCATTTCGATGGAGACCGCGCAGGGGTCAATGTCCGCATTTTTGAGCCTGCCGAATTAGACGGCATCGAAGCGCGTTTTCTCGATGGCCGCAATTGGTTTGGGAAAACTGAAGCCAAGCATCGCCGCGCGCCCGGGAAATTGGGTGTAGACGCCTTTCTATGAAGGATGTTCCCTTGCAATGCGCGCAAGAGGGTCTCAAATGAAGACTATGACTGACGAAACCACTCCCCCCGAAGGCCCAGAAGAGGGCAAGTCTTCCACCGGCCGCAAAGCTGCTATCGGAGCTGCGGCGACAATCGGTTCCGCAGCTATTGCCGCGGCGCTGCTTTATGCAGGCAAACGCATGCGCCAAAAGAGCGAAGATAAATCGCCGCCCGGCACACCTTCTGGTGAACCACCAGAAACAGATTAGATCAGATCTGGCTCTGCACAGGAGAGACATCATGAGAGCTTTTTTGGGATTATTGTCGGCTATGGCCCTCAGTGCATCAGCCACTGCGCAGGATAAAAAGTCAGATGCGGATCTTGAAATGTGGCGCCTTGATTGCGGTACTCTTGAGATTAGCGATATGGCGGCGTTCTCCGATGCGCATCTTTACGATGGACAGCCGCGCACCCTTACGGTCAGTTGCTATCTCATCCGCAATGGCGATCAATATCTGCTGTGGGATGCGGGGCTAGACAAAGCATTGGCAGGGACAAGTTTCACCCAATCGGGTGCCACACTGTCGATGGGAAAATCCATTGAAACGCAGCTTGAAACTATTGGGGTTTCTCCCAGCGAAGTAACCTTTACAGGTGTCAGCCACTTCCACTTTGACCATGTGATGCAGCTTCCTGATTTCGCTGAGTCCACATTGCTGATCGGGGCCGAGGACTGGGAAGTGGTCAAGGCGGCAACCGATCCCAACCCGCTACTTGATCCGCGTCCCTTTGCCGCCTGGCTTGGAGAAGATGGCGGGCAAGTCACGGCAATTGCGAAAGATCACGATGTTTTTGGCGATGGCAGTGTGGTGATGAAGGCGACACCTGGACACACGCCTGGCCACACGGTTCTTTTGGTCAGAATGCCGCAAATGGGCAATGTCCTGTTGACCGGGGATCTGTATCATTTCGAAGAGCAGGCCACCAATCGCGGAGTGCCTGAGTTTAACACAGACCGGGCAGATACGCTCGCATCCTTCGAACGGTTCGATGCCATGGCGAAAGCCTTGGATGCAACGGTTGTCATTGGGCATGATCCGCGACATCTGGATCGTCTCCCTCAATTCCCGGAATCAGCACGCTAATGGACAAACTCTCTCACGTCGAAGGCCGCGCCATCCCTTTTGGTGCGAAAAATGTCGACACTGACATCATTATCCCTGCCAAATGGCTCAAAACCATCACCCGCGATGGACTTGGCAAAGGCGCGTTTGAAAGCATCCGTCAGGACTCAGACAACATCTTTGATGCGCCTGAAAATCAAGGCGCGCCGATCCTGCTTGCAGGCGACAATTTCGGTTGCGGGTCCAGCCGTGAGCACGCGGCTTGGGCGCTGGGTGACCTTGGCATTCGCGCGGTGATCGCACCGAGCTATTCCGACATTTTCTCGGGCAATGCGGTGAAGAACGGCATTCTGCCGGTGGTCCTGCCGCAAGAGGCAATCGACCGTTTGATGGAAGTCGCGCGCGGCGGTGATCCCATCCATATCGACTTGGAAGCGCAAACGGTCACCACGCAGTTTCAAGACCGGTTCACCTTCGAGATTGACCCGTTTCGCAAACACTGTCTGCTTGGCGGGCTCGATGAGGTTTCACTCACGCTCGAAAGCAGTGCCTCGATCGGCACTTACGAAGACAAACGCACAAACACACAGAATTGGGTCATGGCAGGCACACGCTTTTCAGGCACGAACGCTGCTTAAGACCTCAAAGGCACAGGGAGAGAATACCAGATGAAAGCCATTCAGACCCATGAAGTGGGCGGCCCAGAGACGCTGAAGCTGGACGAAATTGATGCGCCGGTCCCAAGCAAAGGCGAAGTGCTCGTCGATGTGAAGGCTTGCGCGATCAACTATCCCGACACATTGATGATCCGCGATCTTTATCAGTTTAAGCCAGAGCGTCCCTATTCCCCCGGCGGCGAGATCGCTGGCGTTGTTGAGGCCGTTGGCGAAGGTGTCACGAGCTGCAAACCCGGCGACCGCGTGATCGGAATGCTGGGCAATGGGGGCCTTCGCGAAAAGGCAATCGTGCCCGATGGCCGCTTCTTCCCAATCCCTGACGGCGTACCGTTCGAAAAAGCGGCCTCGCTGCTGATGACATACGGCACCACGATCCACGGCTTTAAAGACCGCGGGTTTATCAAAGAAGGCGATGTGGTGCTGATCCTTGGCGCGGCTGGCGGGGTTGGCCTTTCAGCGGTTGAGCTTGCCAAGGCATATGGCGCCAAGGTTGTTGCGGCAGTGTCCTCCGAAGCGAAGGCGCAAGTTGCGCGCAATGCAGGCGCGGATGACGTGGTGATCTATCCCCGCGATGAAATGGATAAGGCCGCCTCTAAGGAGCTCGCCAATGCGTTTAAAGCGGCGTGTGGGCCGGGCGGCGCAAACATCGTCTATGACATCGTGGGTGGCCAATATTCAGAACCAGCGCTGCGTTCCATCGCGTGGGAGGGTAAATTCCTCGTGGTCGGTTTCCCAGCTGGTATCCCCAAACTTCCTCTCAACCTCACCCTGCTCAAATCTTGCGATGTGTGCGGCGTATTTTGGGGCGCGTTCACCGCGCGCGAGCCTGCGAAATTCGTCGAACAGGTGAATGAGCTTTTTGCTCTCATGAAGGAAGGCAAGATCGACCCGCTGGTCTCCGAAACCTTCCCGCTGGAACGCGCAGGCGATGCTATCGCGAAACTTGAGGCGCGCGAGGCCGTGGGCAAGGTCGTGGTGACGATGGACTAATTCGGGAGGAGCGCTTGCGGCACGCGGCGCTCCGACCTATCTGCGCCAAGAACATACTTTCCAAAGGGATCAGCCCAATGACCGATTTTAGTGACCGTCAACGCGCCGAAGAAGCCAAGTTTGCGATGGACGAAGAAACCGCCTTCAAAATCGCCGCACGCCGCAACCGCCTGCTTGGTGAATGGGCCGCTGGCGAAATGAAGCTGACGGAGGAAGAGACGGAAGCCTACAAAAAGGCCGTCGTTCAAGCCGACTTTGAAGAAGCGGGCGACGAAGACGTTATTCGCAAGCTTCTAGGCGATCTCACCGCTGCTGACACCGACGTCAGCGAGGCGGATATCCGCGCCAAGCTTGAAGAAATGGCGGTTGAGGCCAAGCGCCAGTTTATGAGCGGTAACTAAAGCTCATGCCCATGCCCGGCCATGAAATCGAGGCAGCGATCAAAGCTGCCCTTCCCGGCGCTATTGTCGAGCTGACCGATCTGGCCGGCGACGATGACCATTGGGCGGCGAAGGTCACTGCACCGCAATTTGCAGGCAAAAGCCGCGTCCAGCAACACAAGATGGTCTATGCCGCCTTCGGTGAGAAAATGGGCGGCGAACTCCATGCCTTGCAAGTGATCACTGTGGTCCCCAAATAGCTCGCATACAAACTCACAAGAATTTGAAGGTTTTTCGCAATGTCTGATGCTGACACCCGTATCGCTTCTGTTGTAGGTGAGAACGATGTGGTTCTCTTTATGAAGGGCACACCATTGTTCCCGCAATGCGGCTTCTCAAGCCGGGCCGTTGCCATCCTCGATCATTGTGCGGTGCAATATGAGAGTGTTGACGTCCTTCAAGACATGGAAATTCGTCAGGGCATCAAAACCTATTCGGAATGGCCCACCATCCCGCAGCTTTATGTCAAAGGCGAGTTCGTCGGCGGAAGCGACATCATGATGGAAATGTTCGAAGCTGGTGAGCTTCAACAGATGATGGACGACAGCAAAGTCGCCAAAATCGAAGGGTAACGCTTTCCTCATTTAACGAGGAAGCGCTCGCGGATGCGAGTGCATAAAGCAGGCCTACAATTAAAAAGCCGCCTCGCACCGGGTAAATGCGAAACGGCTTTTTTAAGATGGGGAGGCATCACCCAGAGACCAGGAAGGGCTTGCCTCAATTCGAAGACCACATTCTTCATCGTAACATATGCATCCACCGTGCCAAAAACGCGTTTTCTTGGATTTCTGCGGCATGCAATGGTTACCCAGCAATTAACGTAAAATGAGCTGTAAAGTTTTTCGACAAGTGCTCGCTTGCTCCGATTGCCGGATCATTGCTGCCCGGCTCTTGGCAAGACCGCGATGAGCCTGCATCATCCGCAAACAATGACCAGCGAATCCACAGCAAGCGAAGCCATTCCGGCAGCCACCATCATAATCTATCGGGATTGTCCTCAAGGCGGTGAACCTCAGGTGCTTATGACCGTGCGTTCACGCAATATGACATTTGCAAGCGGCATGGCTGTGTTTCCTGGCGGCCGAGTGGATGACGCCGATTTTGAGCTCGCTAAGCAAGTCCCTCCATCAATGCGAGGTGACCTTACCCTTGATGAGGTCGGACACCAGATCGCCGCAGTGCGCGAAACGCTTGAAGAAACCGGACTTGCTTTAGGGTTAAAGGGCGAAATTGACGCTGACAAAGCTGTTGCCTCCCGGACAATGCTCCATGAAACGAAAACTCTCGCCCCAGTTCTAAAGGCATTCGATTGGGCCTTGGACCTTGATCAGATCGTACCTTTCGCTCGCTGGTATCCCAAGAATGAAAAACTTTCGCGCGTGTATGACACGCGGTTCTACCTTGCCAATCTGGGCACGGGTGATGTGGAAGTTTCCACCGATCAAGCGGAGAACACACGCCTGTTCTGGGTTAGCGCAAAGGGAGCGCTTGAGATGGCCGAGCAAGGTGAGATCAAACTGATTTTTCCAACTCGGCGAAACCTTGAACGGCTTGCCCTGTTTGCCAGCTTCGCAGAAGCCCGCGCCCAAGCCGAGGCGATCCCTGTCAAAACGATTGTCCCGCAAATCGACACCTCTGGTGCAAAGCCGATGCTCACAATCATGCAAGATGCGGGGTATCCGGTGACCGCTGAACTGCTTGAAACAGTGGCCCGCGGGTAAGACCCCCTTGATCACGCAGCGCGACATCGAGGATTTCGGTCAGCAGGGCTATGTTGTGCTTGAAAATTTCAAGCCGCGAGAAGAACTCGAAGGGCTGCGTGCGGCAGCGGCAAAGATCATCGATGAATTCGACGCAGAAGGGCAAAGATCGATCTTCACTACCAAGGAAGAAACCCGCCCGCGCGACGATTATTTCCTAACATCCGGCGACAAAATTCGGTGCTTTTTTGAAGAAGAGGCCTTTGACGCGAACGGTCAGCTTGCGCAGGAAAAAGCCCTCTCGATCAATAAGATCGGTCATGCGATGCACGACCTTGATCCGGTGTTTGAGCAATTCTCACGTGATCCCAAGTGCGGCGAACTGGCGCGTGCATTGGGACTGCAAGACCCGCAAATTTGGCAGTCGATGTATATCTTCAAGCAACCGCGCATTGGCGGCGAAGTGCATTGGCATCAAGACGCAACCTTCTTTTATACTACGCCGATTTCTGTGCTCACTTTCTGGTTTGCGATCGACGATGCGAGCGTAGAAAATGGCTGTCTTTGGGTGAGTAAGGATGGCATCGACACCCCTTTGCGGCAACGGTTTTGCCTAAGGGATGGCGCGACGGAAATGGACGATCTGTCTAATGCCCCATGGCCCAACGATAACTGCGCTCTCCCGCTTGAGGTGAAGGCAGGCACATTGGTCCTCTTTCATGGGCTCTTGCCGCATTACAGCCCGCCCAATCGTTCAGACAGGCCGAGACACGCCTACACGCTGCACGTGACGGACGGGGCATGCGAGTATTCCGATCTAAACTGGATCCAACGCGGTCCTGAACTTCGCGTAAGAGGCTTTGCATAAATAAGTGGTTTGGAGGTTCCATTGCCCCCGGTTGGCCGGAGGAACCCACGCATTGCCGCTCACACATATATGCACTATTAGTGCCATAATATATGCGCTTGAATGTGAAAGGTAGCAATTGACATATACTCTCTTTGGAATGGCCGGATCGCTCTATACGGCTAGGGCCCGCTCCTACATGCGGATGAACGCCGTTCCCTTTGCCGAAGTGAAGGCCGGCAGTGAGGAATTTACGGGCGAGATCGTCCCGCAAATCGGTCGTTGGATCATCCCGGTGATCAAAACACCTGAAGGCGCGATCATTCAGGATGGCGCGGACATAATCGACCATCTTGATGCCGCTGGTTTTAGCAAGAGCCCGATTTATCCCGCTGATCCAAAGCTGCTGGCCGTTGCGCACCTGTTCGAACTGTTCGGTTCCCACGGCCTGCTGCGTCCGGCGATGCATTACCGCTGGAATTTCGACGAAGTGAACCTGCCTTTTTTGCGGGAAACCTTCCGCGACGTGCTCCCATCAGGCCTGCCGAAAGACGCCGAGGACGCAGCCTTCCTCCACGCCAGCGGCCGTATGAGGCAGGCTGCTGTGGTTTTCGGAGTAAAGCCTGACACCTACACACTAATCGAGGAAAGCTATGCTCAGTTCCTGTCGCTGATGGAGCAACATTTGCGCGAGCATCCCTTCATCCTTGGGGGCCACGCAACCATCGCCGATTATGGTTTAATCGGCGCGATGTATGCGCACCTTGGCCGCGACCCAGCGCCTCTCCATTTGATGCAAGTCAGCGCGCCCAATGTGTTTCGTTGGGTTGAGCGGATGAATATGGCGGAAACCTTTTTCGATGCAGCCACGGCAGGCTCTGATGGCAAACTGTTCGATAGCGCAAACCCGCCCGAAAGCCTGCTGCAAGTCATGCGCTTCATTTCAGACGATTATCTCCCTGAAATCACCGCGCATGTGGCACGCGCCAACAGCTGGCTGGAACGTCATCCAGAGGTCGAAACAGGGGCTCAAACACACAATAAATCGATGAAGAGCGGCATGGGATTGACCCCATTTGAATGGAGAGGCACACAAATCGAAACGGTTGTCGCCCCCTATCGTTTCTACCTGCTGCAACGACTGCAAGATGCCTTTGATCGCCAGTCAGATGAGGACCAAAGCGCAACCCTCACCGTTTTCGAAAGCACGGGGCTCGAAAGCCTATTCAACCTGCGCACCGATCGCAGGATCGAACGACAAGACAATCAAGAGATATGGGGCGAGCGGCAGTCATAAGCGAGGGTCATCAATCTACTGTTGCCGCGCAGCGAGAAGTTCCGCTCGTGTAATCTCGCCATCCTTGTCGGCATCCAACCGTGCAAAGGCTCGATCATACGCTCCAAAGCGGCGGACCATTGATGCGCGGCCGATGTCATCTTCGGCATTGGCATTGATGAACGCTTTGAACTCGCGTGGGTTTAACTTGCGATCATCATTCTTGTCAGCTTGCTGGAAATTCTCGCGGGCACGCTGCTGCGTTTCTTCGCTGGTTTGCGCGGCGCACGGCGCTGCAAGCATTGCTGACGCAAGTGCAAGGGCAATCAATAGTGGCTTCATGGCTGTAATCCTTCGTTTGAATAGGCAGGCTTAGATCGAGATCATGATCCCGCGCGAAGGTGACACTTTGTTGTCGAGCATATCACGCCAAATGGCTTCGACCTCTTTTGCGCCCGAAAACTTCTCAACCGCAAGCTGTCCAGATACTGAATTGGCTATCGCTGCGCCCGCTTCAGAACCGCGCCGCCACATCTCACCTTGTCCCCATTCCCCATCACGCTTGGCGATATGGCCGGGGGCAAAAAAGAAGGTGGGCGCAGCGCCAGGCAGCTCTTTGTCCCGGCGGCGGTCGGAATCCCAATGGGTTCCTCCCACAATGCAGCTTTCAACCATGTTTTCCTCCAGCATATGATGCAGCCTAGTGGTAAGCGGTCCATCGCCCGACATATCAACCCATGCGGTGGTGAGCTCTGCATCAATTTCGCTTTCCTCGCCATAGGTCACGATTTGATCACAGCAGCCAAGGCTCTCAACAAACTCCACATTGCGCGGCGACGTAAGCCCGATGACCTTCTGGCCCACCTTGGGATCATTCTTAAGGAGGTGTGCAAGACCAAACCCAGTCTTTGAGGACACCGATCCGATGACAACTTGCTGCGCATTGAAGAACGCATTGTCGATCAGATAGTCGTAGAGACCAAAGGAGGTGATGAAGAGCGGGAAAAGAAGGCAGCGTTCGTCTTCCAAGGATTTCAGGAAGTCTGGCTCGCCCTGAGTGCGAAGGTATTGGTTGTAGAGCGCGGGTAGCTCGGCCCGGTGAGGGCCCGCATCTATGAAGAAGCCATCTGCCACCTGCCCCGGCTCAAGAACGACTTCGCTGGCCATGGGGAAAAAGCCGTAAAGGCGCTCTCCCACGGCAATGTCACCGCTGCGCGATTCCACCACATCGCCCATGGCCCAGCCAGGCACTTTGCCCCAAGCCCCCTCGGCCGGGAAGTACTTCCAATAGCCGATAAAATCGCCCGAAACGGCGTAGCTGACATTGTTCGCCGTCAGTCCCATTTTGTCGATGGCAACGCGGACTTGCCCCTCTTCAAGAGGCTGCTGATCCAACTCGACGATCTTGGTCTCGCGAAGGTTTTGCCGGTCAACCCAAATTTCCGTTCGTTTAGTCATATCAGCTCTCTTCGATCGAATTGAGGAAAGTTATCACCGCTTGGCCGTATTCTTCGGGAACATCCTCAAGCAGAAAATGCGATCCGCCTTTAAGGATGATCGGTTCATAATTGCGGGTTCCAGCAATGGCTGGGCGAACACTGACATAGCCCTTGGGGGCAATGATATCCTTGTCCGAAAACAGATTTAGGAACGGCTTTTCGAAGCCTTTGAGCTTCTGGAGCGCGTGCCAGTTTTCGGTCAATATCGGATTGTCGTTTCGCGTTGGAAGCATCTGGGTGAATTGCCGATTGCCAACTAGGTACTTCTTGTGCGGGTATGGCGCGGCAAAACCCGCAACATCCGCATCGGGCATTTGCGATCGCACTATTTTGCGCACCATCTTCCAATGCTTCCAGTTCTTGCGCAGCCGGATGTAGAGCTGGAACCGGCGCATCAGTCCCGCTCCCTTGCGCGCCATATGCCTTATCGGCTCCTCAGGATCGCGGGATGGAAAACCGGTGTTCGACATGATGATGCTGGATACACGGTTTTGATAGTCGGCAATCGCGCGAAGACCGATAATCCCGCCCCAATCGTGCAAGATGAAATGCGCATCCCTAAGGCCCAGCTTTTCAAACAGCGCTTCTTTCACCCACGTTTCGTGGCGCGCTATGGTGTAATCACACATTTCACTTGGCTTATCCGAACGCCCCATCCCGATGAGGTCTATGGCTATCGCGCGGTATCCGGCATTGCTCAGAACTGGGATCAGCTTTCGCCACATATAGGACCACGTCGGATTGCCATGGATCATCACAACCGGCTGCCCATCGCGCGGTCCCTCATCGACATAGCCCATGCGGAGCTTACCGCCCTCTTGGTCGGAAACATCGACGTAGTTCGCCGCAAAGGGGAAATCTGCAAGACTTTCGAAACACGCGTCCGGTGTGCGCAAAAGGTTCATTTTTCTCCGCCCACTTTCAAAAGCAGTTTGCCGTGGTTTTCACCTCGGAAGATCATGTCATAAGCGTCGGGGAATTTCTCGATGCCTTCCACGACATGTTCGCGCATTTTTAGCCGTCCCTCTCTCCAAGCAGGTACGAGCCATTCGAGCGCCTCGGGAATGCGGTGCATGTAGTCGCGCATGGTAAAGCCGCGAATGGACAGACTGTGAGTGACAACCGCCATGAAATTGGCCGGACCCTGCGCGCCTGCAAAATCGGCATATTGCGAAATTGCACCGCACACGACGATCCGGCCCTGATGTTTCATCAAGCCCAACACCGCCTCAAGCGTCTCCCCGCCGACATTGTCGAAATAGAGATCGATCTCATCGGGACATGCCTTTTTGAGCGCATCACCCACATTGCAATTCTTGTAGTCAATCGCGTGACCGAGACCCAGTTCGCTTTGCAAATACGCACATTTCTCTGGCCCGCCTGCGATACCAATCACCCGCGCACCTGCCGCGTTGGCAATTTGTGCAGCGATAGAGCCCACCGCCCCTGATGCAGCCGAGACAACGACGGTTTCGCGCGGCTTTGGTTGGCCGATATCGCTCATGCCGAAAAAGCCGGTGTAGCCGGTCATACCAAACCCGCTGAGGAACTTTGCAGGGGGAGCAAGCGAGGCATCGATCCGGCGCAGATTTTCACCGTGAAAAACACCGTGTGTCTGAACGCCGGTAAAGCCCGTGACCCAGTCACCGGGCGAGAATCGTTCTGACTTGCTTTCGACAACCTCCCCAACGCCAAAGGCACGCATCACCCCGCCAGGCTTCACCGGAGGCATGTAACTGCGTTTGTTGGTGATCCAGCCGCTCATTCCGGGATCAATGGAGATCGTATCGAGCGCCAACGCCACCTCGCCATCGCCCAGCGCCCGCAGCGGATCACGGGTCAGCTGCCAAACATCTCGCGCTGGGCCGGTGCCGGGATATTCCCGCATCCGGATCTGAACTGCTTCCATCTTTGCCCCCTATATTGACACTTATAGTGCCATAATGCATGAGTGACACACGCTTGGCAATTGCTTTTCGGCACACAAAGTGTCAGTTCTTGTCGGGCTGGGAGAGAAAATTTGGGTAGGAAATTCGCAATCGGGCTGGCGGTGTTCGCCGTGTTGGGTGTCGCCGGCGCAGTGCTCTTCCAAAAGCCGATAGGGGCGTGGGTTTTTGGGCGCGCAGTGGAGGCCAATGCCAGCCGTGACACAGCGGCACAGCTTGATGATGGCTTGCACATCGGCCTTTGCGGAACAGGCTCCCCCATGCCCAATATTGACCGCGCAGGCCCGTGCAATATTGTCATTGCAGGCAAGCAAATGTTCATCGTTGATGTCGGCGAAGGCGGTGCGCGTAATATCTCCCTTATGGGTGTGAATGCGGGTGATGCGGACGCCTTATTGCTAACCCATTTTCATTCCGACCATCTCGATGGAATGGGCCCTTTGATGCTCAACCACTGGATCCGAGGCTCCAATGCCGCGCCGCTCCCTGTCTATGGCCCTGTGGGAGTTGAGGCGATTGTCTATGGGTTCAATGCCGCCTACGCGACGGACGACACCTATCGCACCGCCCATCACGGCGAAGAGGTCGCGCCTTCCGCTGGAGGGGGCGCAGAGGCGCGGCCATTTGAGATGGAAGGCGACAGCTCCGTCATCCTTGAATCAAGCGGTCTGACAATTACCGCGTTCCGCGTTGCCCATGAGCCGATTGACCCTTCGGTTGGATATAGGTTCGACTATGCGGGCCGCTCAGTTTGCATAAGCGGCGATACAATCCGCTCCCCCAATCTCGAACGCGTTTGCACAGGCGCCGATGTGATCGTCCACGAGGCTTTGCAAACGGCCATGGTCACACAAATGCAAGAGACTCTTGAAGCGCAGGGCAATGCAAACACAGCCAAGGTCATGTTCGACATAAAAGATTATCACACCTCGCCCGAGGACGCGGCGAAGAGTGCGCAAGTTGCAGGCACAAAGATGCTTGTGCTTTCTCACCTCGTGCCGCCGCTGCCCTCGAGCTTTCTGTATCCTGCGTTTTTGGGCGATGCCGAAGACCATTTTGACGGGCCGATTGTGGTGGGAGAGGACGGGATGTTCTTCTCCCTTCCCGCAAATGGCGACACAATCGAACAATCACAACTGATGTGAAGGACGGGCACAAAATGTACACGATCCACGGAGCTTTGGGCTCACCATACTCGATGAAAATGCGCAGTCTAATGCGCTATCGCAGGATCTCTCATGCGTGGTCCTCTGGCGCATATGTTCAGCAATTGGCCGCGGAAAAGTCGCTCCCGCCGGTCATTCCCGTCATCGAATATCCCGATGGCAGTTTCCGCAATGATTCAACCCCAGTGCTCTACGATCTGGAGGCGCGCCATCCAAAGCGCAGCATCGTGCCTACCGATCCTGCTAAAGCCTTTATCGCGCATATCCTTGAAGATTTCGCCGATGAATGGGTGACAAAGGCGATGTTTGGCTATCGCTGGTTGGAAGAGGTCGATCAGGTGCAAATGAGCCGCTGGCTATCATTTGACGCGATGAAAGGCGGCAGCGTGGAGGCAAGCCAGGGCATGGCTAAGACGTTCCGCGAACGCCAAGTCGGGCGCATGGCCATCGTGGGCTGCACGGCCGCAAACTTCCCGTTGATTGAGGATTCCACACGGCGCATTTTGCAAGCGCTTGAGGACCATGTTGTGAGCGAACATTGGCTGTTCGGGACGCAGCCCTCCTTGGCCGAGTTCAGCCTTTATGGGCAGCTTTCACAGCTTGGTGTTGATCCCACCGCGCAGGCCATGATGCGCGCCGATTTCCCTTACGCTTTTCGCTGGCTCCTCCATATAGACGATGCATCGGGGATCGAAGGCGAATGGGACGAAGCAGACGCGCCATTAAAGCCTGTGGTTTTGAGCCTGCTCGCCGAAGTGGGACGTGTTTATGTGCCCTTCCTTCTCGCCAATGAGGCCGCCATGCAGGCTGGTGAAGAAACCTTCCAGATCGAAGTTGACGGCATGCCTTACGAACAAGGCACCTTCAAATATCAGCTCAAATGCCTTGCTGACCTTCGCGGGCGATATGATGCGCTGGAACATACGGTCCGCCTTGCTGTCGACCCGATTTTGGACGCCGCTGGTCTAAGGGAGCTGTTCCAATGAAGCACATTATCGAACGTCTCTTCCCGGCTCAGTTCGACAACAATTATCGAGGGAACAAAATCGCCCTTTGGCTATTCTATCCGCTGACCGCCCTGACACTATGGCGCAGTCAGCACCACATCACGGCGCCAGATGGAGGCGCGCAAAGCATCGCCACCATTCCGCTCGACACCTACACACAAGGCGGCGCGCAGGGCATCATCACGATCTTTGCCTTGTGGGGTCTCGCTCAACTGGCAATGGGGCTGGTCATGCTCCTTGCCGCTGTCCGCTATAAATCGATGGTGCCGCTTTTGTGGCTATCCATTTTCCTGGAATATGGCGGGCGCAAGCTGGTCGGCATTTACAAGCCGCTTGAAACCGTCGGCACCGCGCCGGGTGCAACAGCCGCCACGGTCTTGCCAATTGTCGCTGGGGTGATGCTGGTCTTGGCGCTTTGGCCGGAGAAGAAGGCGGCTTAAGCGTTGGCTCTCAGATTAACCCAGAGCACGCGCTTTGGTTTTGATGTTGAGTTGCCCCGCAAGACCTGCCGAACGGTGCACTGCAATTTTCTGGTATTCGGGCGAGGTCATCATGGTCCGGAATGCCTCGAGCGAGGGATATTCGACCAGCGCAACCATGTCCCAATTTTCCTCAACCTCGCCCAAGAGCAGTCCCGTCACCTGACCTGCAAAGCCCGGTGTCCCTCCGACATCGGCAATGCATTTCCCGACCGCGGCGCCGTAGATGGCATAGGCCTCAGCACCGCTCAAATCGGTCTCGCGATTATCGGCATATTCCGCCTTGGTTTTAAACTTGAGCAGGTTGACCATCACGAATGGGCCATCCTCTCCAGACCCAAAGAACTCATTCATCTGCTCTTGCGATGGTATTGTCTGGTTTACGACCTGCATGCGCCCACTCCATATTATAGCACTATTGGTGTCATTGTATGGAGTGGGCGGTTTTGTCTAGTTTGAAAGTAATCTAATTTGACGGAGACTGGCGCTGCTTATCAACCAGCCGGAACCCGGCGACAGTGACCTCTCGCGGCGGCCCTTCCTCGCGGTACTTGAGCTTTTCACCCATGGTGAAAGCGCTGCACGATCAGTCGTCCAAGCGCGCGATAACGTCTCCGGCCATTTGCTTGACTGCCTCGACCGTTTCGCCCGCCGACAAATGCTCATCTTCTCTCAGCATGCGCCATGTGTCGAAGCTCATTGCCACGAGGATCGTCCGGCCCAAAGGTGTGTCTGTGTGCAATTGGCTAGGCAGGATGGAGTTCAACCTGGCTTTCTCCGTATCGTGCAGCCGTTGAAAGTTCTCTTTCAGAAACTTCGAACGCCGCCGCATAGCCGTGGTGGAAATCCGATAGGGAGCCGTTGCTTCGTTCACTTCGCAGCGGCGCTCAATCATCTCTTTCAGACGATCTTGCCAACCATCAGAGCTGTATGGCGCTTCAATAACGGGCCGATAGGCCTTCATCAGGATCGAATCCAATTCGCGATAGATCGCGTCTTTATCCTCGAAGTGACGAAAAAGGGAGCGTAGGCCGACACCAGCTTTCTTCGCTACATTGGCAGTGCTGGGATCCGGATCACCAGCCTCTATCAGGTCCATAATCGCCCGAATGATCTTCGAACGGCTCGCCTGGCTGCGGGCGCGGCGACCATCGCTTGAGGGCGCCTCGGCCTTTAACGCATCAACTATTGCAATATTGGACTGGCTCATGCCTTCCCCTATCTGTACGGGCCACTCAGTGGCACTCATTGTGCCACAATTCCAGCGCTTTTGCCGCGCCTTCGTATCTCCGCAGCGACGAGCCACAAGCGATCCTGGCCCCAGACGCACAGATCTTCGTGCGCCTCGCTGCCCCGCAAGCGATAGCTCGGCACCCCCCAAAGGCCCAGCTCTTCGCTCATCTCGATTTGGTGCCGCGCTGTCTCGTCCTTCCAGCCTTCGCTGCCAAGATGCCGTTTGGCTTCTCTCCAATTGAGACCTGCTTGTTCGACCGCCTGCTTGAGCCCGGACTTGCGGTGAAGCGCAATGCCTTTGCGGAATGCCAGATCCAGAGCTGCCGACAGCAGATGCGTATCGCGCCCTTGCTCTCGCGCCCAAGGGAGCAGCGAATAGATTTGCCGAGTGGGTTCCCCAATAGGTGTCATCACTGGACCGAAGCCCACACCAAGATACTCTGCCTCTCGCTTGGTATCGAACATGATATACATGCCCTTTGCACGCGTCGCCGGAACGCCGCGCATGATCATCGGCAAAACGGGCTTGTGATTGAGCGTAATGCCGCATTCGCGCGCCACCGCGATCGTTCTGTCATAGATGATCGATGTGTAGGGCGAATTGAGCGAAGGGTAGAAATCGAGCGTCAGGCCCGAGGCGTCTACGCAGCTCACATCAATGTCCGGACGCGGGCAGATAAAGGGCAGTGATGGATCGCGACAAAGGCCAAGATCGCGCAGGCGCTGTTCAAGGTAGAACAAACGATCAACGCCCCAATACCATTCGCCGCCATAGTAGAACATGGCACCTGAATAGTGGCCCAGTTCCGCCAACCTCGCACTGCCCGCATCGAGAATTTCAGGACTTGGTTCAGCGGGAGGAGAGGGCAATTCAGATGGCCGAATTAGCCCATAGTATGGCGCGATCAGCTCCGCATCGCGGCTAGCCCATGTGCCGAGCTTTTGCAGCTCCGGTTGGTTCTTGCCGCCGCTCGCCCGCACCTCATGGCGCACAAGTTCAACATCATAACGCTCAGCAAAACGGTCCAACACCTGCTCAGCCAAGCGCGAATAGGGATCATCATGCTGGTGGAAGTAATCGACAACGTGAGACGCATCGTCCTTTACCCGCTGGCCTTCCGCTTTGGCGCGGGCCTTTGCGCGTTTCTCTGGCACAATCACCCGGTCAAACATCCGCCGCATAAGGTGCCGCAAGACGGCAGGTGGATCGGTCATCATCCGCCCGTTGGGATTATTCTCCGGTTCAGGTAGTAGCGGCATGTGCCCTCCGCGCTTGAATTGAGCCGATCACAGCCACACCCGCAATTGCGATCAATGCCAATACCATCCCCACCATAAGCCGAACCTGCACAAAGGTGATCGTCGGGCGTGTGATGAACACTTCTGTATGCGCAAGCGAGGTGGTCTTGAAGGCATTGCCTTCGAGCATTTTCTCATCGGCAATCATATCGAGAAGGTCGCGCAAACTCCGATATCGAACAACCGCCACTCTATCGACCTCTCCGCCATATTTGCCAAGCATCAGACCTACGCGTTCGCTGACGAACACAGGATGGCCGCCTCGTTCAAGTAGGAGCGGCATCACGATAGCGGCATAATCCGCCTCTACCTCAAGCGCCGCCGGGCCCTCAGCACGCGTCTCCAAATTGACGGCGTAGAATTCCTTGCCGTCATCATGGGGCAGCATGTCGCGCAGGTTCCGGCTCATGCTTCCTTCGGGTGTGTCCTCCAGCTTGACGCCGTGAACCCGCTCAACCTCGGCCAACATCGCCAATCCCTCTTCTTCAGAAAGCGGATCGCCATTGCCCCCGTACCAGATCCAAAAGCCGGCATAGATCAGTCCGAGGCCGACGAGCCAAATCCATTTCGCACGGTTCATGAATTCCCCCTAATTTGGCCAGTAAATGAGCTCATCGCCCTCTTCGTACTCTTCGGCGAGCGATTTATCGACCATTGCCGGCATCAAGGTCGTGGATGGATAGAGCAATTTGCGGTCCTTGTGATGTGCATTGAGCAAACCAAGAAGGCGCTCAGCCATCTGAGGTTCTTGATCCACCAGATTGACTTGCTCGGTCGGGTCATCGGCCAAGTTGAAAAGCCAGCTCTTGCCTTGGTGTTGATCGATCTGGAACTTCCAATCGCCTGCGCGCACCGCCCAATAGGAGCCGCTTTGCCAATAGATTGCATCATCAGCGCGCTCAATCGGGCCGCTGCCGGTGGCAACAGGCAAGAGGTCAACCCCGTCAATTGCACGATCAGGCAGCTGCGCTCCCGTCATTGAGGCAATTGTGCGGAAGATATCGATATGCGTGACCGGCTGCTCGACCGTATGCCCTGCTGGAATGCCAGCGGGCCAGCGCATCATGTAAGGCACCCGAACGCCGCCTTCGAACAGTGTGAGTTTCCACCCGCGATAGGGCGCATTGACTTCGGGCAGGCCGATGTAACCCGCTCCGCCATTGTCGCTTGAGAAGATCACGACGGTGTTGTCCGCAATCCCCTCTTCCTCAAGCTTATCGAGAATTTGCCCAACGCTGCGGTCAAGCGCGCGGATCATGGCAGCATAAACCCGCAGGCGATGGGGCTTGATATTGCCAACAGCTTCGTAATCCGCCTTGGTCGCCTGCAACGGAGTATGCGGCGCCCAGTGACCGACATACATGAAGAACGGCCGGTTCTTATTCGCCTCGATCGCTTCGAGCGATTCTTGTGTCCACCAATCGGTAAGGTAACCGCCGGGTGCAAAGGGTTCAGACCGATTGAATGTGCCTGCAAACCGCTGCGATGCCCAAAGGAAGCGGTCAATGGGATCGAAATCGACCTTTGCATTCACAACATTCGGATCATCTTCTGGCAGATACAGCCCCTCACTCATTGTCAGGGTTTCATCAAACCCTTGTCCAAGCGGATCGAGCTCGGGGCTAACCCCCATATGCCATTTGCCGATATGAATGCTGTGATAGCCCGCTGGCTTCAGCATTTCGGCCAGGGTTATCTCTTCAGATGGGAGGCCTTGGCTCTCATATTCCGGGCGCTGTGCGTCCTTGTCGGGGTCATAGTTGCCGGACGGAAGATCAGGCCTGATATCGCCCGAAACCATATTGACGACACGCCCCATTCCAGCGGGCGTTGGCGTAAACTCGTAACCCGTGCTGGTCGCATAGCGGCCCGTCATCAGCATGGCGCGTGAAGGCGCGCAGGTCGCGTTCCCGGCATAGCCATTGGTGAAGTTCACGCCCTCTGCCGCGATACGATCAATGTTTGGCGTTGGCACAAGACCGTCTGCGACGCCCCCGCCAAAGGCCGAGATGTCGTTGATCCCGAGGTCATCGGCGAGGATCAGAATGACGTTAGGCGGGCGCTCCTCAATGGGCCGCTCAGCCTGCGCTGGCCCTTGCTCCCAATTGATATCGGGCGTTTGGGCCGCAATGTCCGGCAGGTCGCGGTTCTTGACTCCCCAAAGGATGAGATCGGTCCTGAACGTATAGGCGAGCGCTCCCAGTGCCACCACCAGTACCAGCACGCCGCCAACGACCTTTTGCCATCTTTTCATCGATTTACCTTAGTTTTCGAAAACGAAGAAGGGGCAGCCTCCATGCGGCCGCCCCTTCCCTTTTGATCGGACTGGAGAGAAGGTCAAAATTCACCCCTAAGGGTAACTCCATACATGCGCGGTTCCTGCGAGATGAAAGCAGATCTTGAACCGCTGCGTAGTGCCGTGTTGAAGGTAACACCGCGTGCGGTTTGATCGGTCAGATTGGTCGCCCAAGCTTCAATCGCCCAGCCGCTTTCCGCCTGCCTAAGACCAAAGCGCAGGTTAACCGTGGTCAGCCCGTCCTGCACATCAAACGGGAGAAGCGGTGTTTGACCAAGGGCAGCGGCGCTTGCAGGCGTTGCGCGCCCTTGCGTTGATGTCCGGCTGTCGCTGACCGTGCGCACTTGGCCGTTCACGAAGAAATCGAGCGAATCTGAGACCGCCATCTCGTAATTCGCACCCACAATCGCCACGATGTCAGGCGCATTCGTAAGGGAGAAACCGCACAGGTTTTGCACCGAAAGCGCATCGGCCGCACCCGCGCAATCGGACGGATAACGCGCATCGGTATAAGCCAGCGACGTGTTGATCGTGAAACCGTCGGTTGGACGAAGAACCGCCTCTAACTCAAAGCCAGTGCTTTTCGCTTTCGGTACGTTAAAGCTCTGAAACTGCGTCCCGGTAAACTCGAGCACCTGAAAATTACTGAAATCTTCATAGAAGAAAGCAAGGTTGGCGGTGATGTCCCCGTCAAGGAAACGTCCCTTCAAACCAACTTCATAGGCATCGACTTCTTCTGAAGCGAATGTCGGATCGGACGCATTCACACCCGCCGTTGCGTCAAGGTTGATGCCGCCCGACTTATAGCCATGTGTGTAGCTGGCATAGACGTTCACGGTATCAAACTCATACCCAAGCTTGGCAGTGTAGATCAGTTCGTCATCTTCGAAGTTGGCCGTGAAGGTTTGCGGCAATGGCAAAGCCACCGACTGCGGCAAGTTTGCCGGCGCAGTCAGAGGGAAACAGCCAAGACCAATGACCGGGCCGACCAATGCCGGAGGGATCGCCCCCGCTGCCGCGCGCGCCGCGAGCGACGTACAGACCGGATTGGTGTTGGATGGCTGCGCAAAGAAACCGTCTTTGCTTTCATCGGAATATCTTAGACCAAGAGTCAGATCGAGGCGGTCCGTCACTGAAAACACATTGTGCGTGAAGACAGAGAAACTCTCAGCCGACTGCCCAAACTGATTGTTTGAAATGGTGTCAGCCGGATCGAAGCCCCCAGACAACGCGCGTAAAGGACTGGCGCCAAACATGCCGCCCGTTGGACCGAACAATGTGGCCCCGACCAGCGCATCAAAGTCCTGACCCAGAGACAATATGGCGTCACTCAAAATGTCTTCATCTGAATAGAACGCACCGACAAGCCAATCGACACGGCCACCAAAGGCATCGCCTTGCAAGCGCAATTCATGTGTCATGGTATCGATCGTCGTGTTGTTGCCCACGACATTGAACACGTCGATGGCAGAAAAGTCGGAATCGAACGCCTCGTTCGCATCATACTCGCGGTATGACCCGACATAGATCAGATCGACATTGCCGCTAATCGGCACTTCAATCTCGCCAGTGATGCCCCAGTTTTCAACGTCCGCCGAAGGCGTGCGGTTCAAGGACACAATCCGGTTGCCCAGCGCTTCGCGCGCGGCCGTGTTGTCAGTGGCACTGGTTGCGACCATTGGCGATGCCATTCCGCCACGCGGCCCCAAGCCAACCAGGGTGAACAGTCCTGCGGCCTCAATCGGAGACTGCAAGAGCTCAATCGCCCCGCAGCAAGAGCTGGTGTCTTTCGAAAAATCGGCGATCAAGCGGCCTTCGATGCCGCTGTCCGTTGCAAAGCCGATTTGGCCGCGCACCAAATAACGGTCAACATCATTGGTCTCGCCAATCTCCGCCCCGCTTGCATCAACGGCAGTGATGAAACCTTCACGTTCGCGGTAAGCACCGGTGAGGCGAAGGGCGAGCGCATCCTCAACCACAGGAACATTGACCGCGCCTTGCAGGCTGAATTGGTCGAAATTGCCATAACTTGCGTTCACAAAGCCGCCAAATTCACCAAGGTCGGGACGGCGGTTGATGACATTGAGCGCGCCAGCAGAGGTGTTGCGACCAAACAGCGTCCCTTGCGGGCCGCGAAGGACCTCGACACGCTCCACATCGACAAATTCCGACAAAGCCACGCCGGGGCGCGACTGGTAAGCACCATCGATAAAAACACCAACGGCGCTCTCGAACCCGATATTGTTAGACGTCGTGCCAACGCCGCGAATACGCAGCACTACGCCATTGGAGGCGGCCTGCGCGCGCGATACGTTAAAGCTTGGCGCGACGCTGCCGAGGTCGGTTACATCGTCAACCGCTTGAGCCTCCAATTGAGCGGGGCCCACTGCGGTTACAGCGATAGGAATATCCTGCACATCCTGAGCGCGGCGTGTTGCCGTCACGATGATCACAGATGTGTCCGCTTCTAGCGCTTGACCATCATCTGCCGCTTGGTCCTGCGCCATCGCTGGCGAAGCGGCGAGGCCCCAACCCAGCGCGATCATCATTGCATATTTCGATCCACCGCGACCAAGCGCGCTCGGCTGAATACGTGCCACAAACTCTCTCCCATGTATCAGCATCTATCGTGCCATATTGTATTGGCATATATAGTGTCGATTTGAGAGTCAATGCGTAGCTCTAGAGGCGATAGTCTCCGTTTGCGATGCGCGCGTGCATGGCGTCATCCAGAGCGGCGAATTCGTTTGCCCCGGGTTCCAAAAACCAAATCGGGTCATCCGTGTGCTTAGGATCGAAGCCCTGCTTGACCAATTCGACCTTGCGAAACTTGAAGGTGCCGGTGGTGTCCGCTTCGGGCTGAATGCGCAGAAACAAGGGGACGGCATAGGCGGGCAACCCTGCTCGCAGATGATCGGAAAAGCCGCGCATCGAGAAGTCACTTCCCACCGTCAGCGCCGCCATTCCGGCTTTGCCCTCAAACCCCGATACTTCGACGCCGTAGACATTCGCCAATTCAACACCGGGGTATTTTGAAATCACATCTGCCACTTCATTGGTGGCGACATTTTCTCCCTTCCAACGGTAGGTGTCGCCGATCCGGTCGACGAAATAGAGATAATTGTCGGCGTCTCGGCGGATCAGGTCGCCGGTGCGGAACCATTTGTCACCTTGCTCGAAGACATCGGTCAGGATTTTGGCCTGCGTCGCCTTTTTGTCATGATACCCGCTGAACGACTGGCGCCCAACATCGGTGATCTTGCCCAAGACTTCGCCCGGCTCGTCCACATCTGCCCTGATGCAAAAACCGTCAGCTCCCCGAATGGGGCGTTCCTCAACGACATCAAACTTGACCAGCTCCATGCCGATCTTTGAGCCCATCCAAGCCGGCATTTGACCAATCGCCCCAATCGTCCCGTCGAGGTTGAGGAAGGTCACATTCCCTTCAGTTGAACCATACAGTTCGCGCATTGTTGGCACATGAAACCGCTCAACAAAGGGCCGCCAAACCTCACCGCGAAGGCCATTGCCGAACCCAGCGCGCAGAACGTGGCTGTTTTGTTTGGGATGGTCTGGTGCGCTGAGGAGATAGCGGCAAAGCTCACCGATATAGACGAACAAGGACGCGTCATTGTCCGCCACGTCATCCCAGAACTCAGAGGCCGAAAACTTGCGCCTCAAGATGATTGTGGCCCCCACGCTTAGAGCGCCGACCAATCCCAATCCGCCACCCGTAATGTGATAAAGCGGAAGGGTGATGTATATCCGATCGTTCGAACTGATTTGAACCAACCCATCAGCGGTCCTGCCGGTCCCTCTGATCTTCATATTTGTGATCTTTGCCGCTTTGGGCAGGCCAGTGGTCCCAGATGTGTAGATGAACAAGGCAGTGTCTTTGCCCTTCAGATTCTGTCTTACACTCTGGTCAGGGCGGGTTGATCTTTGTCCTTTGAGCGCAAGTGAGAGATCTTGACCCTGCTCACCATCAAGGTCCCAAAACGCAAGGCTGCTCTCCAAAGTGGGAATACATGCCTTCACGCGCTCTGCCTGAAGGCCGCCAGCGATCACAGCTTTTGCATCCACAATGCCGATGCAATGCGCCAGACCTTCGCCTTCAAGGTTGGTGTTGATGAGAGCGGTGGCAACACCAACTTTCGCCAGGCCAAACCAGATCGCTGCAAAATCAGGGCAGTTTTCCAAGTCCAGAGCGACAACATCACCGGCCTTCAATTCCTGAGACACAGCCCAATTCGCCACGCGATTGGCTCGCTCTTCAAACTGCCGATAGGTCATTTCCTCGCCTTCGAAGACGAAGGCCACCTTGCCCGGATGGGCGTCAATCACATCCTCAAAATCATCGGCAACGGTTCTAGCATCGTCTGGCTGGAGATCGCTGAACAGACGCAGCACGCGCAAAAGGCGCACACCGAACTTCGCATCGCGCCAAACTGCCCTCAATGGGTTTGCCATTCGATCTTCTCCCCACGGGTCTCTAGCCAGTCTCAGATTGACCCAGCCATTATTATGACACTATTACTGCCATCATATATGCGCATGAGCAACCGCACAGGTGATGATGCAGGACATTACATTCAGGGAGAGTGGCATTGATCAATCGGATAATCAAAGTCTTAGTATTGCTGCCAGCGGTGCTTTTCGTCTTCACTGGCGTGCGCTGGCTAGTAACACCCGGCGATGTCGCTGCAACTCTTGGTCTGGATTTGGGCGAAGGCCTTGGGCGATCTTCACTGATCGGAGACATGTCAGGCTTCTTCCTGACTGTGGGCAGCTGCATGTTGATCGCTTTGATCACGCAGCGGCGTACCTGGTATTACCCCCCGATCATGCTCCTAGGGATTACCGCTTTGGGCCGGACCATCGCTTGGCTCATCCATGATGCCGCCTTAGCCGTTCCCCAGATCATGGTTGAGCTGGTCGTGGCGGGTATCTTGCTGGCCGCCTCGCGCCGCCTCCCGCAGGAGCGGTGAGCCAATGATGCGGCCTGCTATCCATCGGATCTTCGGCATGGGCATCTTGTGCGCAGGCATCATAGCCGCAGGACTTCTTGGCAGCTCTTCACCAGTGGACGCCCAAGGCGCACCTTTAAGGCAAGTTTCGGCAAACCCCGTCCGTCCCAATATCGTCTTCATTCTCGCTGACGACCTCGGCTACTCCGATCTGGCTCCATACGGAAGCGAGATAAGCACTCCCAATCTCAGCGTGCTGGCCGATCAGGGTTTGGTCTTCACAAATTATCATACCGGACCCAACTGCGCGCCTTCCAGAGCGATGCTCCTGACAGGGGTGGACAGTCATCTGGCTGGCGTCCCCAACATCCCTGAAATGATTGCCCCTGAGCAGCGCGCTCATCCCAATTACCAAGGTGTGCTTGGCGATGATGTAGTGACCGTGGCGACCTTGCTCGAGGACGCAGGTTACAACACTTACATGGCAGGCAAGTGGCACTTGGGCATGGAGCCGAACAAGCTGCCTAGCCGCCGCGGGTTTAAGCGGACCGTTGCCATGATGGATTCAGGCGCGGACAATTGGGAACAGCGGCCCTACCTGCCCATATACGACCAAGCCAACTGGTTCGCAGATGGTGAGCGATACACACTTCCCGACGATTTCTACTCCTCGCGTTTTCTAGTCGATAGCATGATTGACTTTATCGATAGCGGTTCGAGCGAAGGGGAGCCCTTTTTCGCATACCTTCCTTTCATGGCCGTGCACACGCCCGTGCAGGCTCCGCAGGAATTCATCGACCGCTACATGGGCGTCTACGACACGGGCTGGGACGATCTACGCGAGCAACGTCTGGAGCGCGCAGCGGCCATCGGAATTGTGCCAGCGGACACGCCAATGGTGCGTATGGAAACAACCGACGACTGGGACACGCTGAGCGACGAGGAAAGGCGTTACCAAGCCAAACGCATGGCGGTTTATGCCGGCATGATCGAGGCGATGGATTTCCATATCGGCCGCCTGATCGATCACCTCAAGCAGACCGGACAATACGCCAACACGATCTTCATCG
Organism: Erythrobacter sp.; assembly: GCF_039988855.1. Lineage (GTDB taxonomy): Bacteria > Pseudomonadota > Alphaproteobacteria > Sphingomonadales > Sphingomonadaceae > Erythrobacter. The sequence continues at coordinate 2,325 of NZ_JBDXIY010000020.1, read as the reverse complement.
TCACCTCGGACAATGGCAGTGAGGCCAGTGGGCCTACTGACCCGCGGGGTTTCCCCAAAAGGCTGGGCCCGGCAAATCTTGGCTATAATCTGGATTATGAGACTCTGGGGCTGAAAGGGAGCTTCAGCACAATCGGTCCCAGCTTCGCTAGTGCATCCGCAAGCCCTTTAGCCTATTACAAGTTTTACGCTGGCGAAGGAGGAATGCGCGTCCCCCTCATTATTGCGGGCGAACCAGTTGATCCTAAGCAGCGACTGACGAACGCGTTCGCCTGGGCGACTGATGTCACTCCGACCATTCTATCGCTGACCGGGGTATCGCAGCCAGCAGAGCGCTATGCCGGGCGCCCTGTTCAACCCATCACCGGACGTAACTTAACGCCCTTGATTTCCGGGGTCTCTGACCGAGCCTACGGTCCTGATGACTGGATCGGCTATGAATTGACTGACCACGGTGTGCTCTTCCAAGCCGACTACAAATTGGTCGTGAACCAACCACCGGTAGGGGATGGCCAATGGCGCTTGTTCAACATCGTCAAAGACCCCGGCGAGACCAAGGACCTGGCTGCATCAGAGCCGCAGCGCTTTCAGAGAATGCTCGGCCACTATGAACAATACCGCCGGGACAACAAGGTGGCACCTGTGCCCGAGGGCTACAGCCAGATGCGACAAATAGTCCTCAACGCGCTGCTGCAAAGCCGGAAAAATGTCATCGCCTTCTTGCTGACACTCCTGGTGCTCGTGCCATTCTATGTCGCTTACAAGAGCACCAGAGCGACAAGAACTTTGCCATCCGATTAGCACCTAGTTGGCCGCGCCGTCTGAGCCCAAAAATTCCAGCAGCAGCGCGTTTACCCGATCAGGCGCGTCATTTTGCAACCAGTGGCTCGAGCCGCTGGGCGAACATGCGCATATTGGCGCGGTAATAATTGTTCCCGGCTGTTAGGTAACGCGTCTGCGAAAGCCTAGCGATGGCCCGGTCAACTTCCTGCTGACTTCGGTACATGCGCCTGACCATGCGCCAACCTGGCCCGCGCCTCAGCCATTCCCTCAACCTGCGATATTGGAACAAGAAGATGTAGTAGCTCTTGAGCATCTACATCGTGCCCCCTGCGCCAAGGGGCGCGGGATGGCCGACGGCCAGCGCAGCGAAGCGTTCGAACCGTTCGGGACGAGCAATCACCAGACGCCAGGCAATCATTGCGCCCCAATCGTGTGCGACCAAAGACACTCTCTCCAACTCAAAATGATCGAGAACCGAGATTATGCCATCGAGGAGAAACTTGAGGCGATAATCGGAAACTCCGGCTGGAATCGTGGATTGCCCACAGCCCCGCGTGTCTGGCGTGATTACACGGTAAACTTCGACAGCCAGCGCAGAGAGCTGATTTTCCCGAACCTCGCCGTCATCCGGAAAGCCATGTAGAAGCAACACTGGTGGACCAGCGCAAGCAGCAAAGACGGCGAGCTCGATATCACCTAACGTGACGCGATGTTCTTTCATGAATAGGATTGACCTCTTGTGGCCGCAATAGTGACCGAAGCAAGGACAGCCAGCTAGGACCCGCACTAGGTCTTGGCACTCTCACTATCATTGGTGCCTCGATCGTATCATTAGCGGTCTGCGTCCAAACGAAAAAAAGCCCCACTGGTGACAGTGAGGCTGATTAATCATGGGTTTTCAATATGATGCTGGTTGCGGGAGTTGGATTTGAACCAACGACCTTCAGGTTATGAGCCTGACGAGCTACCGGACTGCTCCATCCCGCGCTACCTAGCTTAGGCGTCTGGGACTCAGTCCATAGAGACGCCAAAAGGGCTTAACCCGGAGGAAAGCCCTTTGACAAGTGAATGGGTTATTTCCCGCGCAATTCACAAGCTACAATGCCTGGCGGCGACCTACTCTTCCATGCCTTAAGACATAGTACCATCGGCGCTAACTGGTTTCACGGCCGAGTTCGAGATGGGATCGGGTGGGTCACAGTCGCTAGGACCACCAAGCAATGAAGCTTGTGAATTATGCGGGTTTTAAATCGATGATCACTTCAAGAGAAGTGTCGTAATTGAGGCGTCTGGCTAGAGGTTTCTCCACCGCAAGACGGGTCTGCGTAAGCAGGCCTGTCATTGACAGTGCGAATTCTCAAGCACGAATAAATCATTAGTACCAGTTAGCTACACGCATTACTGCGCTTCCACACCTGGCCTATCAACGTCATGGTCTCTGACGGATCTAAAATACCTTATCTTAAGGGAGGCTTCCCGCTTAGATGCTTTCAGCGGTTATCCCGTCCATACATAGCTACTCTGCGGCACTCCTGGCGGAATG
>NZ_JBDXIY010000019.1:0-624753 GCF_039988855.1 Erythrobacter sp. | reverse complement strand
TAAAATGCTTAAGACAAGCAAGGGCGTAATGCGCTTTGGGCACCGTCCGCAAGTGTAAACTTACAAACTTGTAAGTAGGCGACAGCCTATTCGTTGAAGCGCGCATTGCGCCCGAGCAACTCCGTCAAACGAGACGCGATTGCTCCAGCGCCGCCGCGATGAATCCTGCGAACAGAGGGTGCGGATCAAACGGTTTCGATTTAAGTTCCGGGTGAAACTGAACCCCCACAAACCATGGATGGTCTGGACGCTCGACAATCTCAGGCAACAACCCGTCAGGCGACATGCCAGAAAACACCAAACCGCTGCTCTCGAGTGGCTCAATATAGGCGCTGTTGACTTCGTAACGGTGGCGATGACGCTCTGAAATCGAGTTTGCACCGCCATAGATGTCCGACGTGCGGCTGTTGGCGCTTAACTTCGCTTCATAAGCGCCAAGTCGCATCGTTCCGCCCATATCACCGCCCTCTTCACGGCTCTGGAGACCTTCTTGGGTCATCCATTCTGTGATGATACCAACGACCGGCTCTTTGGTTTCGCCAAATTCAGTCGAGGAAGCATCAGCAACGCCAGCATGTCGGGCGCCTTCGACACAGGCCATTTGCATTCCAAGGCAGATACCGAAGAACGGAACTTTGCGTTCCCTTGCAAAACGCACAGAAGAGATTTTGCCTTCGCTTCCGCGCTCACCAAATCCGCCGGGCACCAAGATGCCGTGCATCGGCTCAAGCGCCGAAACAATATCGGCGTCGTCATCGCCTTCGAATATCTCAGCGTCGATCCACTTAATGTTGACCTTGACCCGGTTAGCAAGGCCGCCATGGACCAGCGCTTCGTTGAGGCTTTTGTAAGCATCGGGAAGACCGACATATTTGCCCACCACACCAATCGTGACTTCGCCTTCTGGATTGAAATATCGGTCGGTGACATCGTTCCAAGAAGACAGATCGGGATCAGGCGCATCGGTAATGCCAAAACCGCGCAAGACCTCTGCATCGAGGCCCTCTTGGTGGTATTGCAATGGCACAGAATAAATCGACGGCGCATCGAGAGCCGGGATCACCGATTCCTTACGGACGTTGCAGAAGTTCGCGATCTTCTGCCGCTCACCATCGGGAATGGGGTGTTCCGCGCGGCATAGCAGGACGTCGGGCTTAATCCCAAGACTGGCCAGCTCGCGCACTGAGTGCTGCGTTGGTTTGGTCTTAAGCTCACCAGCAGCGGCAATGTACGGCACGAGTGTCACATGGACACTGAGCGTTTGAAGCGGCTCAAGATCGTTCCGGATCTGACGGATGGCTTCCATGAATGGTAGCGATTCGATGTCCCCCACCGTGCCGCCAATTTCGCACAAGATAAAATCGTGGTCATCTTGGTCGGCCAATGCAAACTGTTTGATCGCATCGGTCACGTGCGGGATCACCTGCACGGTTGCGCCGAGATAATCACCCCTTCGCTCTTTCGCGATAATGTCGCGGTAAACGCGGCCCGAGGTGATGTTATCGCTCTGCCGCGCGGTTACGCCGGTAAAGCGTTCGTAGTGCCCAAGATCGAGATCGGATTCTGCGCCGTCATCGGTCACATACACCTCGCCATGCTGATACGGGCTCATCGTGCCCGGATCGACATTGAGGTAGGGATCAAACTTGCGAATACGTACCTTGTACCCGCGTGCTTGTAGGAGTGCAGCAAGACTTGCTGCCATGAGACCTTTGCCGAGCGAGGAGACCACGCCGCCGGTGATGAAAATGTACCGCGCCATGGGAGTTGAGCCTTAAGCGTGTCAGGGGATTCGGGGCAAGCAAATTGGTGAGGCAAAGCGCCGCCAATCCACAAGTGTGGCAATTTTTTACGATTTTGGCTGAGTTTTACTCGGCTAGAGGGTCTGCGTCAGTGGTCGCAGGTGCCTCGCTTGCATCAACTGAGCTGTCATCACTTAGAAGATCATCACTCGGTGACGCCGCGCCAGATCCGGCCGGATCACCAAGCAAGTCATCAGCCGTTGGAGCAGATGCATCGCGGTCAAGCGTCGATGACAAATCACCTACACTCGAGTCGCTCACGGCCAATGCGGCCAGAACAATCGACATCACAACAAAAGCCACAGCCAACCATTTGGTTGAACGGGTAAGAAAATCAGCCGCACCGCGCGCGCCAAGAGCGCCCGATGGATTGCCGCCAATTCCCAGACCTCCGCCTTCGGAACGCTGCATAAGCACCACTGCAACTAGTGAGGCGGCGATCATGGCCTGGATGACGGTAAGGATGATAAACAGCGACATATTGGCTTCTTTTGAAAAAGTGTTTGATTATGAACATGCGTTCTGAAGTGTCGCACTTAGGGATAAGCACTCAGAACAACAAGGTCTCACCGAAATGGGATGGTCTTGGGCTGGTTACGCCTCAGTCGTTTCGCCAGCGGCTAGCGCAATGCCCATAAAACTGTCGGCTGTAAGGCTTGCACCGCCAACCAAGGCGCCGCCGACATTACGCACCGCAAAGATTTCAGACGCATTTTCGGGTTTCACAGAACCGCCGTAAAGAATGCGGACCGCTCCCCCGTGCTCTTCACCATAGAGACTGATGAGTAATGCACGGATTGCACTATGCATTTCTTCAATATCAGCCGGTTGAGCAGTCTTACCTGTACCGATCGCCCAAATGGGTTCGTACGCAACAGAAAGAAGTTCCGTAGGGTTTTCGATCTCAACCGGGAGCGAGGCTTTGAGTTGCTTCGTCACGAATGAAACGGCGTCGCCCTTTTCACGGGTTTCGTTCGTTTCACCGCAGCACATGATCACGCGCAGACCAACCGTTAGAGCCGATTCGGCCTTCGCCTTGACCAACGGATTGCCCTCACGGTGTGATTGGCGCCGTTCAGAATGGCCAAGGATCACAAATTTGCCGCCAGCATCAGCGATCATCGCCGCAGAGATATCGCCGGTGTGTGCGCCGCCTTCTTGTTCGTGGCAATCTTGCGCGCCCACCGCGATCTGTTCGGCTTCGCGGTGGATCGGGTGAATCAAGGTGTAAGGCGGAGCAATCGCCACCTCGACCTTCATGTGGCGCTGGGCAGCTCTATCGATAGCGCGCGCTTCGGAAAGCATGGAGCGGGTGCCGTGCATCTTCCAATTGCCAACGATATAGGGGCGCAAGGGCATTCAATATTCCTGAAATCAACTGATACGAATCTTGCCTGAGAGATTTAGGCGCGTGCGGGCTGGTCCGCTAGCGGAGCGTGCAAGTTTAGTCAAAACCCATCCAACCTGTTGCCGCGAGGTCGCAGGCCCGATAAAGCGCAGATCCGTTCATAGTAACTGGGCAAAGCGTGAGTTTCACCCGTTTCACACAGTTCAAATGTGGGTATCGGGTTTGCGTTACCCCTTTGGGCGGATATTGAACATGAAAATTTGCGGTAGCGCGCACAGAATAATGTACTGGGAATTGACTTAGATGATTTCGCTTTTTCGTAATTTTTTCCAGTCGAAGATCGGCCTTCCGATATTCATTGGTTTTCTCGTGATCGTCGCATTGGCCTTTGCTTCAGCCGACATTTCGGGTTCATCGACCTTTGGCGGCCTCAGCGGTAGCGACAAAATCGCATCAGTCGGCGGAGAAACCATCTCTGCAAGCGAGGCCAACGGCGCAATAAACAACGCGCTCTCGCGTCAGCGACAACAAAATCCGACGATCACCATGCCTCAATTCATCGCCGAAGGTGGATACGAAGCAGAGCTATCAGTCCTTATCGATCGTTATGCCTTGGGCCGATTTGCTAAGGATTATGGCCTTCGCGCTGGCGATAACCTTGTGAATAGCGAAATCCTGCAAATTCCTGCGTTCCGCAGCCTCACAGGTGATTTTGACCCGCAGACCTACCAGCTGGCGTTGCAGCGTCAGGGCATTTCGGATGCTATTTTGCGCAAGGATATTGGTGATGGCCTTTTAGCGCAGCAAATCCTTCGGCCAGCACTTGGTGCCCCGCGCCTACCCAAAGCAGCAGCGAAGCATTATGCCTCGCTTGCCCTTGAACGGCGCCGCGGACAAATCGCTCTTATCTCCAGCGTCGCATATGCGCCAGAAGGTGATCCAAGCGACGAAGCACTCACCGCCTTTTACGAAGAAAGCCGCAGCAATTTCATCCTACCAGAGCGCCGCACACTGCGTTTTGCGCGGTTTGGTGCTGAGACTGTTACGACCGATCTGACCCCCAATGAGGCTCAAATCGCAGCGCGCTTTGAACGCGATGCAGAAGTGTATGCAGCGCAAGAACGCCGTGCATTCACATCTTTTGTCGTTCCCACCGAAGAAGCGGCACAGGCGATTACAGCGCGCATTCGCGGTGGATCAAGCCTTGAAGCAGCAGCGGCGCAAGCCGGTTTCAACGTGTCTCAAAATGAGCTGCGTGACCGTGAACAGACGGGGACGGCCACAAGCGCTGCCGTTGGTGAAGCCTTGTTCGAGGCCGAGCAAGGCGCGCTTATTGAACCCGCCCGCAGTGCGCTTGGTTGGTACGTAGCGCGGGTTGATGAAATCGAACGCACACCAGCACGCGGACTGGGCGAGGTTCGCAGTGACATCGCGGATCAACTTCAGGCTGAAATGCTTGCCGCTGAACTAGCAGAGCTGAGCTCTCAGATCGAAGAAATGGTGGATACAGGCACATCGCTCACTGATGTCGCCCAGCAATTCGGTCTTCAGGTTGATGTGACCCCCGACCTTCTTGCCAACGGCCAAGTCTTCGGCAGCCTAGGACAAACGGTCACACCTCAAGTTCGTCCAATCCTCGACACCGCGTTCCAAATGGAGGAAGGCAATCCGCAACTCGCAGAAATCGTGCCCGGTGCACAATTCCTCGTGTTCGACGTCTCCGACATTACCGAAAGCGCCGCTCCTCCGCTTGCTGAAGTGCGCGACGCTGCAATCTCTGCATGGCGCATTTCGGAAGGCAGCAAAGAAGCAAAGAAAGTGGCCGAAGCTGCGCTTGAAGCAATAGGTGCCGGAACACCCATCGCTCAAGCCCTTAGCGATGCAGGAGACAGCGCAAGTCAGCTTGAGCAAGTTGACCTTACAAGGGCAGAGCTTTTGGCCAATACCAACCAGCGTTTGCCATCTTCATTGGTGCTGATGTTCTCTATGGCTCAAGGTTCGGCAAAATTGCTTGAAAACCAAGGTGACCTTGGCTGGTTCCTCATCAATTTGGACGAAATTGTTGTCGGGGAAGTGGCTGATGATAATCCTGTGTTGTTGCAAACGCAGCAACAGATCGCGGCGGCGCTTAGCGGCGAATATGCGGAGCAATTGTCTGCCTCCATCCGCGAGGAAGTCGGCGTTGAGCGCAATGAAGAAGCTATCGAAGCTCTGCGACGCACTCTTTCGGGTGAAAGTTGATACGCTCTTTGGCGCTTTGGGATAGGTGCTCGCAGTGACACAAGCCATGGTTACCCAAACAAATCTGGAGAATGCAAGGAATGCAGAGCGCGTTCTTGCGTCGGGTAAGCCATCGCTTATCTGGCGTAAGGTCATTGCCGATTGTGACACGCCAGTGGGCGCCGCAAGGCGATTGATCGAATCAGGGCGCGGCGATTTCTTGCTTGAATCAGTAGAAGGCGGCGAAGTCCGGGGACGCTACAGCCTGCTTGGCCTTGATCCGGACCTTGTGTTTCGTGCCAACGCCAATGGCGCAGCGATCAACTCCAATTGGAAACGAGACCGAGACGCGTTTGAGCCATGCAAAGGCGATGCGATGCAGGAACTGCGCGCGCTTTCTGAGCTATGCCGTATCGATGTGCCTGAAGGGCTTCCGCCTGCCCTTGCCTGTCTCGTCGGCTATTTTGGCTATGAGACAATTGGCCTCGTCGAAACTCTGCCGCGCGCACCTGCTAGCGAACTTGCATTGCCTGACATGCTGTTCGTGCGTCCAACCATCATCCTGATCTTCGATGGACTTTCAGATGAATTGTTTTGCGTTGCCCCCATTTGGGAAGCCGCTGATCCAAAAGCTGCGATCGAGCATGCTGGTGAGCGTATCGATGAAACCTTGCGCGCCCTCACTCAGCCCCGCCCATCGGAACCTCGTGTATCTGCATACGCGAGCGAACCTGAACTGACCCCGGTTATGTCGGGCGATGATTATAAGAGCATGGTAGCAAAGGCGAAGGACTATATCCTTGCAGGCGACATATTTCAGGTCGTGCTGGCGCAGCGTTTCACATGCCCGTTTGAACTGCCACCATTGGCGCTTTACCGGAGCCTTCGCCGAGTAAACCCATCGCCATTCCTCTATTTTCTTGATCTACCCGGTTTTTCGATTGTGGGATCGAGCCCTGAAATCCTTGTCCGAGTGCGCGCCAATGCAAAAGGTGAGCGCGATGTGACTATTCGCCCAATTGCCGGTACGCGGCCACGCGGGGCAACGCGTGAAGAAGACGATGCGAATGAAGCTTCACTTCTCGCCGATCCTAAAGAGCTTGCAGAACACCTGATGCTGCTTGATCTTGGGCGCAATGATGCAGGCCGCGTCTCCGCACGAGGAAGCGTCGAAGTCACCGACAGCTTCACAATCGAACGCTATAGCCATGTGATGCACATCGTCAGCAATGTTATTGGCAAGCTTGCCGATGGCAGCGACGCACTTGATGCGGTATTTGCAGGCTTTCCTGCTGGCACTGTCTCAGGCGCGCCAAAGATCAGAGCGTGCGAAATCATCGCCGAGTTGGAACCGGAGGCCCGCGGCGCCTATGCTGGCGGTGTAGGCTATTTCGCACCTGATGGTTCGGTCGACAGTTGCATTGTTCTACGCACGGCGGTTGTCAAAGATGGTACGATGCATGTCCAAGCGGGCGCGGGGATCGTCGCCGATAGCGACCCGGACTACGAGCTTGCCGAATGCCGCGCCAAAGCCGGCGCATTGATTGCGGCCGCTAAAGAAGCGGTCCGCGTAGCGAGTGAACCAGGGTTTGGCCAATGACACGTTTTTCAATTGCTCTTTTGGCTGCGCTGACCCTCACCGCTTGTCAGGATCAACCGGCGGGCGAGCCAGTTACACGCGCCGAGATCGGCCAAGCGGTCCCGCGCGATACGGCCGAAACAATTCCCCAGATCAGTGAAGAAGGCACTGAAGAGAACATTGGTGACATATGCCGGGCTGCGACGTTTGAAGGCGTCTCGCTTACTCATTGTATCGCGGACCCAGAATTACACAGCATCAACACCGGTCTTGCACCGTCTAGCGGGAACAATTTCGGCACAATCGAAGGCTGGGCCGCAGGCCGGGATGAAAGCCGGATTGCCTTTGTTATGAACGGCGGCATGTATGGTGATGATCTTAAAGCCATTGGGTATTTTGTGCGCGGCGGCGACCGGTTGGTAGAACTCAACCGTGGAGAGGGAAGCGGCAATTTCTACATGCAGCCAAATGGCGTTTTCTTCGGCACAGGTGGTAATTGGCGCATCCTTGATACGGACACATTCCTGCGCACTGTTGGAACGCGCCCACAATTTGGCACCCAGTCGGGCCCCATGCTCGTCATCAATGGTAAGCTTCATCCTGACATTCAGGAAAACGGTCCGTCAAAGGCAATCCGCAACGGCGTTGGCATCGCTGCTGACGGCAAGGCGCACTTCGTTATTTCAAACGCTCCGTTGAGCTTTGGCCAGATCGCGCGATACTTCCGCGATGAATTGGAAACACCCAACGCGTTGTTCCTGGACGGGAATATATCGTCGCTATGGGACCCGGCAAGCGGGCGAATGGACGAAAGGCGTGTGGGCCCCCTTCTTGTGGTGGAGACAAAATAATGAGCAATAGCAACATGCTTAGCTATGACCGCACTCTCTACCCAGAGATTGAGCCTTATGAGGCCGGAATGCTCGATGTAGGCGAAGGCCATTCGCTTTATTATGAGCGGGTCGGCACACCTGGCGCAAAACCTGTGGTCTTCCTGCACGGCGGCCCCGGTGGCGGCATGGCCCCATCGCACCGGCGTCAATGGGATCCGGAAAAATACGACGTTCTCTTGTTCGATCAGCGCGGTTGCGGGCAATCCACCCCCTTTGCAGAAATCGAAGACAATGACACATGGCGTATCGTTGGTGATGTTGAGCAACTGCGCGAAATGTGCGGGCATGATGCATGGCAAGCCTTTGGCGGAAGCTGGGGCTCTACCTTGGCGCTCGCTTACGCGCAAAAACACCCTGAGCGGGTGACAGAACTGGTCCTGCGCGGTGTATTCTTAGCTCGCCAAGCAGAGAAGCAATGGCTCTATAACTATGGGGCGAGCCAACTATATCCCGACCAATGGGACAGTTTTGCTGGACTTATTCCAGAAGACGAACGCGGCGATCTGCTCACGGCCTATCACACGCGGCTTACGTCTGATGACAGGGAAACACGCCTTGCGGCGGCGAAAGAATGGGCTTCTTGGGAGGGGACTGTCATCACGGTCCTACCCAATGACGAGCTACTGGGTAATATGAACGAGCCGGAAAGTGCCTTGCCCTTTGCCCGGATTTGCGCGCGGTTTTTTATGGACGATTTCTATCTCGAAGAAGCGCAGTTGCTTCGCGATGTGGAGAAAATCCGCCATATCCCAACTATCATCGTGCAAGGTCGGCACGACGCCTGCACCCCGCCCCGCGCGGCTTGGGACCTTAAAAAGGCCATGCCCGAGGCAGAGCTATGGATGATCGCAGACGCAGGCCATGCCGCAAGCGAGCCGGGCATTGTCGACGGGCTAGTCCGCGCGACGGATAAGTTTGCGGCATATTGATGGCTGACTTCAGTTTTACCCAGGAGTTTGACCTTGACCAAGCGGTAGAAGCGCATGCGGTCTTCTCTAGGGTAGCTCATTCGAAGTCGAATCCACGCGCAACGTTCATCGTCATTTTTCTCATTTTGGTCCTTTTGTCGATCGGGATCTCTGACGATAAGTTTCCTTCGATCCTGTGGGGATTAATCTGGATTCCAGTTTGCGGCGCGCTTTCTTGGCTGATAATTTGGCCTCCAAAACGACTGTTAACTCTCGGTCTGAAGAGGCAAATCGTCGCGTATCGTGAACAAGTGGGAGCATCGAGCGAGTCGTCGACATATTACTTCAAAGGCGAAGAGATTCGCGTCGAAACTGGGACTTCCACTGAGACGTTAACTCTGACCGATCTTTACGGTTGGCACGAAAATGACGGCTTGCTGCTTCTTTATCGCGCGCCAAAATCGTACTATTTCATCGTCAAGAGCCAACTTGACTCTTATCAGATTGATTCACTGCGCCAATGTCTACTGGCCTATACAGGAAAACCGTTTAGAGGCTGGTAGTATGATCCTAGTCATCGACAATTACGACAGCTTCACCTTCAATCTTGTCCATTATCTGATGGAATTGGGCGCAGATGTGCGGGTTGAACGCAATGATGCGATGAGTGCGGCTGAAGCGTTGGCCACGAATGCGAGCGGCTTCCTCATTTCGCCCGGTCCCTGCACCCCCAATGAGGCCGGCGTCAGCCTTGATCTGGTCGCGGCGTGCGCTGATGCGGGTAAGCCTTTGCTGGGGGTGTGCCTTGGCCACCAATCCATTGGACAGCATTTTGGCGGCACCGTTACACGCGGCGGGTTGATGCATGGCAAGACCTCGCCAGTGACGCATGACGGCAGCGGGCTGTTCCAAGGTGTGCCCTCGCCCTTTACCGCCACACGCTATCACAGCCTTGAGGTGGTCGATGTGCCGGATAGCCTGATCGCAAACGCCCATGCCGAGACACCAAGCGAAGATCACCCCAGCGTGATGGGCTTTCGCCACGCTGAGCTTCCCATCCATTCTGTGCAATTCCACCCGGAGAGCATCGCGACCGAGCACGGCCACGCATTGCTTGCCAACTTTATGATGATTTGCGGACTTGAACCGGAGAAACTGCCGTGAGCGTCCTACCTCTTGATGTACCTACGCTCACCCGAACTGAAGCGGATGAAGTCTTCGCCAATATCCTCGACCTCAAGGCCAGCGCTGAGGAGATCGAGGCCTTCCTTATCGCCCTTTCCGCACGAGGCGAAACGGCTGTCGAAATCGCTGCTGCGGCCAGTGCCATGCGCGAACGGGTCAATGGGATCGAAGCACCAAGCAATGCCGTCGACTGCTGCGGCACGGGCGGCGATGGTCAACATACGCTCAATGTTTCTACCGCGGTGAGCCTTGTCGTCGCCGCATGCGGTGTGCCGGTTGCCAAGCACGGCAATAGAGCCGCTTCCTCCAAATCAGGCGCAGCCGACACTTTGGAAGCCCTTGGGCTCGATTTAGATGCGGCCGTGCGTTCAGCCCAGAAGACTCTCAATGAAGTCGGCATTTGCTTTTTGTTTGCCCGCGTGCACCACCCCGCTCTTGGCCCAATTGCGCCCATTCGTGAGAAGATCGGCAAGCGAACGATTTTCAACTTGCTTGGTCCGCTCACCAATCCCGCAGGCGTAAGGCGTCAACTCATCGGCCTTGCTCGGCCGGAGCTTGTGCCTGTCTACGCAGAAGCCAAGGCAAACCTTGATAAAGAGCCCGCATTCATCGTCTCCGGTGACGAAGGTCTGGATGAGCTTAGCCTAGCGTGCGGCAACACTCTTGCCGATGTAGAGGATGGCCAAGTCACAATGCGCCGCGTTGACGCTGGTGACATTGGCCTTTCCAACACCCCGCTCGAGGCCATTCGCGGTGATGATGCGGTGTTCAATGCCGCTGCCCTCACCCGCCTTCTCGACGGTGAGAAAAGCGCATATCGCGACGCTGTCCTTCTCAATGCGGCTGGTACGCTGGTCGTCGCAGGTGCCGCGCAAGACTGGCACGAAGGCGCTGCCAAAGCCGCCGAAGCTCTCGATAGTGGCAAGACCAAAACCTTGCTCGCCAAATGGATCGAATTGACGGTATAGCGCGCCGCACCATGAACAAACTCGAAGAAATCTGCCATGCCAAGACTGGCGAAGTTGCAACTCGTAAGGCTGCGACCACAATCGCAGCGCTTGAAGCGAGCGCTGCAAAGCAAACGGCCCCTCGCGGGTTTGAAGCGGCTCTTCGTAAGAAAGCAGAAACCGGTTTTGCCCTTATCGCAGAGGTCAAAAAGGCGAGCCCTTCCAAAGGCCTTATCCGTCCAGATTTCCGGCCCGCTGATCATGCGCGCGACTATGAAAAAGGCGGCGCGGCTTGCCTTTCTGTCCTGACCGATGCCCCCTATTTCCAAGGGCACGAGGACTATCTCATCGAAGCGCGTGCAGCATGCGCTCTTCCTGCCCTGCGCAAGGATTTCATGGTCGATCCGTGGCAGTGCCTTGAAGCGCGCAGCATCGGGGCAGACGCCATCCTGATCATCGTCGCAGCGCTCGGCAACACGGTTATGACCGAAATCGAAGCGGCCGCGCACGAGCGCCAGATGGACGTGCTGGTCGAAGTGCACAATGAAGCAGAGATGGAGCGCGCCCTTACCCATCTCAAAAGCCGCCTAATCGGTGTCAACAACCGCGATCTCAAGACATTCACAACCTCATTAGAGACGACAGAACGCCTCGCGCCGATGGCCCCGGAAGGCACAATGCTTATCGGGGAAAGCGGCATTGCGAGCCATGGCGACTGCCGGCGCCTTGCCCGTTCGGGCGTGCGCGGGTTCCTTGTCGGGGAAAGCCTGATGCGCGCCGATGATGTCGCGGCGGCGACGTCAAAGCTCTTGAACGGATAACTTGCCGGTAAGACCGGCTCCACTGTCCTACACCGGCGAAAAATGGCATTAGGTGAGCGCAATGACCATTCAACCGCGTCCATCATCGAACAAAGCGATTAGAATACGCGTGATTGATCGATTAGGTTTCTGTTCTTAGACAGTGTGTCAACTGTGTCAAAAAGCGCTGAAAAGGAAAGAAAATGAGCGGCTTAACCCACATTGCTGAAAACGGTGCGGCGCACATGGTCGATGTGGGCGGCAAAGCCGAAACACACCGCGTAGCAATCGCAAGCGGACTTATCACCATGTCGAAGGACGCTCTTGAGGCAATCCGCCAAGGCGATGCACCCAAAGGCGACGTATTGGGCACTGCACGCGTGGCCGGAATAATGGCAGCCAAACGCACAGGTGATCTCATCCCGCTGTGCCACCCTTTGGGCCTCGAAGCGGTCGCCGTGGACTTCGCTCTTGAACCAACCTCCATCCGCGTCACCGCAACTGCCTCTCTTACTGGCAAGACGGGTGTAGAGATGGAGGCCATGGTTGCCGTCTCCACTGCCCTTCTCACCATTTACGATATGGCGAAGGCCATCGACAAAGCCATGGTTATTGGCGAGGTGCGCCTAATCGAAAAACGCGGCGGCAAATCCGGAATTTGGAAGGCCCAAGAGGATAGCGCCAATTGAGCGGTTGGCTTGATCTGGACGAGGCACAGCGGCAGCTGTTGTCTCTTGCACCGGTTATGGGCAGCGAAGACGCGGCGATCGAGGCCGCCCTTGGCCGCGTCCTTACCGCAGATATATACGCCCGCCGAACACAGCCTCCCGCTGACCTTTCGGCGATGGACGGATATGCCATTTGCGGCGAAGGCCCGTGGAAGGTGATAGGCGAAAGCCGGTGCGGTGCACCCTTTGTGGGAACTCTTAAAACCGGAACCTCCGTTCGCATTTCAACCGGCGCTCATATGCCAGTTGGGGCCGAAAGCGTTCTGCTGCAAGAAAACGCGGTGCGCGGCGAAGACAGCGTCTCTTCCACGGAAACGCCCCCTATTGGCCGCCACATCAGGCGCCGCGGTTTCGACTTTAGCGATGGTGACCCCTTGATAAATGCCGGTGCCGCCATTGGCCCCGCTCACATCGCTCTCGCATTGTCAGGCGGCCATACGAAAGTGCCGGTGAGGCGCCTCCCGAAAGTCACCGTAATAGACAGCGGGGATGAGCTGGCCTCTGACCCGGAAAACTGCGGGCCAGACCAAATTCCCGCCAGCAATGGAGCAATGATTGCTGCAATGGCGGCTCCCTTGGTGGGAAAGGCAAAACGCATTGGGCCGGTCGGTGACAATATGGCCGCCTTAGCATCGGCGCTTGTTCACGCCGACGACTGCGACATCTTGATCACCTCTGGCGGAGCATCGGTTGGGGACCACGACCTTGTCCAAGATGCTCTACGAGAATGGGGCGCGGATATTGCTTTTTGGAAAGTCGCGATGAAGCCCGGCAAACCCTTGATGGTGGCAACGCGCCAGAGTGGTGATCGCCGCCAACTTGTGTTGGGCCTGCCGGGCAATCCCGTCTCCAGCTTCGTTACCGCTTTCCTGTTCGCCCTTCCCGCCATTCGTCAATGTCTTGGATTCGCAAACCCGTTGCCCTTGGCGCAAACCCGTATTGCAGGACAAACCTTCCCCGCCGTCGGGCAGCGGCGCGAGTTCGTGCGCGGCATTAGCGACGGGACATCCGTGATCACTGCAAATTCTCAGGACTCAAGCGCGCTTGCATCATTGGCCTCTGCGAATTGTCTTATTGATCGCGCTCCCGGCGCGCCCGAAACTGCCAAAGCTGAGCCTGTGACCGTCTATAGCCTCCAGAATGGCGGTTTTGCAGGGGCTTAGTGCTTCGATGCGCTTGACTTGACGAATCAAGTTGCCTATTCGTTCCGCATTCGTTCACCATAAAGGTGCAACGGTTAGCGTTCTGTATCGCACCTGTTCCGATTATTCGGTTTGGTGCCTCTGTGGAGTGCGTGACTTTGGCACTGTGCGTTGAAGCTAATTGGCTTTGGGGCACATAGAGTGCAGTTGATGGAGTTTGCCCATGCTAACGGCAAAGCAACACGAACTGATCCGTTTCATTCAGCAGCGTCTGGAAGAGACCGGTATTTCACCTAGTTTTGAAGAAATGAAAGAGGCGCTCGATTTGAAGAGCAAGTCGGGCGTTCACCGCCTGATTTCCGCACTCGAAGAACGCGGCTTTATCCGGCGCTTGCCCAACCGGGCCCGCGCGCTTGAAGTGATCAAGAACCCTGAGGATTCCACCCCCATCCCGCGCAATACTACGACGCTGGCCGCAAACGATAGGGTTATCTCCAATGCGGCCGCTCCAACGACGAGCACGCCAAAGCCGGCGCCCGAAGCAGCCAATGACGTGATTGAAATTCCCCTTCACGGCCGAATTGCTGCTGGCGCTCCTATAGAGGCGCTCGAGGGACAAAGTTCGCTCCCAGTACCTGCGGCCTTGCTTGGCCCGGGTGAGCATTATGCGCTTGAGGTGTCTGGCGATTCAATGATTGAAGCTGGAATTTTTGATGGTGACTTTGCGCTTGTACGCAGAACCAACACTGCGCGTGACGGGGAAATTGTCGTCGCACTGGTGAACGGGGAAGAGGCAACTCTCAAATATTTGCACAAAGACGGCAGCCTTGTTCGCCTTGATCCGGCCAATGCCACCTACGATCCGCAAGTTTACGGTCCGGGTGAAGTTGAAGTTCAAGGCAAGCTTGCAGGGCTTCTTCGCCGCTACCATTGATTGGGATGAGCCGGGCGGGACTGGTGCACAGGCCTAGTCGCGTCCGGCGATCCACCAACCATGTGCCCCTTGGCTGTCGCCAACACTGGTGATGGTTTTGTCTTCGAGGTTGATCGCCAGACCGCCTGATTGTTCAAGAAACCCGCGGTCGGCTTTAAGCCATAGCGGGCTGCACGATCTAGGAAGATAACGATCCGCCACTACAATGTCGGCTCGCTCACAGGCCGCCGCAAGGGCGCGTTCTTCGATAAGTTCGCGGTTGCGCGCAAGAAGAAGCGACCAGTCGCGCCCTCCTCGTTTTAGGACGATGGTGCAGAACTCTGGTGAACACCGCGCCCCATCCCAGTCTGCCAATGGGATCGGTTCCGAGGTCACGCTGGCAAGCTCAAGCAAGTTGTCCCGTGAGTAGGAGCTTCGACTGTCTCGCAAGGATAAGAGATTGCGGCTGCCATCAGGAGAATTCAGGGTAAGCCCGACATGCCTGCCATCTCTTCCGATCAAGAGATCTGGAATTGGCGTCGCCAATAGCATGAGTGTCGCGATTGATGCTGGAATAAATCCAAGCAATCTTGCCTTGCCAGTCCACAAAGCCAGCCAAAGACCGCCTGTTGTAAACAAAGCAATCGTCACCCCGCTCATCTGCGGCATCAGCTTGACCGCGCCAGGTTGAGCGGACGTGAAGTGAGCGATCGCCAAGAGAAAATCGAGTGACTTTTCAGTAAGCCACCAAAAGGGCGCTCCCATCCCTACGGTGTCAAAGGCAAGGCCTAGAGCAATAAGGGGCATGGAAATGAATGTGACAAGGGGTATCGCCAGTACGTTTGCAAAGGCACCATAAAGCCCTGCTCGGTGAAAATGGAACAGCACAATCGGCATAAGAGCAATCTCGATCACAAGCCCTGTCAGGAACAGGATTGCAGTGCCCCGTCCGAGGCGGGCCAAGACACTCTCTTCACGCGGTGCCAGAAAGGCCTGGACTGGTTTGCTTGAGTGCAAAGCTACGATCGCCAGCACTGCTGAGAAGCTCATTTGAAAACTTGGACCAATCACGCTCTCTGGCCACAACAGGAGGACAAAAATTGCCGCCACCGCCACCATACGTAACGACAATGCATCCCTGCCACTTGCAAGCGCGATCAGGACAAGCATAGCCGCCGCACATGCCCGAACCGTGGGGACCTGCGCGCCGGTCAAAAGCGTGTAACCAATGCCCGCCAGCGCCCCGACACCAGCAGCGATCACTGGCAATCGCACACGCAAGGCAAGCGAGGGAAGAAGAGCCATCAGTTTAAGAGCCAAGAAATAGGCAGCACCAATGACGGCGCTCACGTGCAATCCGCTGATTGCGAGCAAGTGGGTTAACCCAGCGTCACGCATCGCTGCTCTGTCAGTGGCATCAATTGCGCCGCGATCTCCGCTTGCGAAAGCCGCTGCGATGTCGCCGGCAGAACCGTCAACGCGTGTTCGGACGTGGGCCGACAGGGCTCTCTGCGTACGCGCTACAACTCCCGACGTCTCAGCAGGCATGACAAGTTCAACACGGCCAATAACGCTGCCCGAAGCGGCCAAGCCTTTGAACCAAGCTGCTCGTGCAAAATCGTATGCACCAGGCAGCATCGGGCTTGCTGGAGGCATCAAACGGACCCGCATCCGGACCACCGCTCCTTCGGTCAATTTGCCAATGCCATCCGCAAAACCTGTTTCAGCGGCCGTTTCAACCTCAGTAGCCAAGGGAACATTTACACGGATCTTTCTGCTTTCGCCGCTCTCAGCGTCTCGAATAGCCATGGTGAGGCGGATGCGGTCTTGGGCTGGCTGGTCCTCACGCGCGAGGATGTAACCTTGAACACGCTCTACCGTTGGCCGCTCAATCGCTGACGCACCCACGAATTCTGATCGGATCCAGATGACGCTGATCCCAGCGGCAAAAAGCAAGGCGCACGCAATGATAGCACCGCGCAAATGATCCCGCTCCAACTTGTCACGCCATACAGCGAAGGCAAAGAGTGCGAGCAACATCGAAAAACCGATTACGCTTGCCCATTGCCATGGGGACTTAAGGTAAAACCAAAAGAGGATGCCGCTTGCGAAGATCACCGCCAACCAAGGGGCACGATCAAATCCGGCTTCGGCAAGAAAACGTTCCGTCCGATCTGCAAATGCAACGCCGATGGCATTCCAAATACTGGACAATCCAGCATCCCTTTGCCACAGGCCAGCGAAAGCCTTTCGAGGCGGGACTGGGATCTCACCCCACGCGGCATCTTCGCCAGCGGGTTTGTCTCCCATCGGAATAATCGGCGCATCGGCCATCGGCTCGCTTCCCCCAAGGGCAGGCACCGTTCCTTTTGCACCAAACGGATAGGAAGCTTAATTCTATGACGGCCCCTACGTCAAATTCTTTGAACGATGCCCCTGTTGTTACCAGGTTTGCGCCCTCGCCTACTGGCTTCTTGCATATTGGCGGTGCGCGTACGGCGTTGTTCAACTGGCTGTTTGCCCGGCATCACGGCGGCAAAGCGCTTCTTCGGATTGAAGACACCGACAAGAAGCGGTCTAACCAAGACGCGATAGATGCCATTTTGGATGGGCTTGATTGGCTGGGGTTGGATTATGACGATGATCCAGTTTTTCAGTCCAAGCGTGCAGAGCGTCATGCCGAAGTTGCACATATGCTGCTTGAGGCTGGGCACGCCTATAAGTGTTTTGCGACGCCGGAAGAGCTAGAAGAAATGCGGGCTGAGCAACGCGCAAGCAAACAACCCATGCGTTACGATGGCCGCTGGAGGGATCGGGGCCCAAACGAAGCGCCTAATGGGGCTTCATTCACTGTGCGCCTCAAAACCCCACAAGAGGGCGAAGCAACCATTGAAGATAGCGTTCAAGGCAGCGTTTCAGTAAGAAATGAAGAGCTCGACGACTACATCATCCTGCGCGCAGACGGCACACCCACCTATATGCTTGCAGCTGTCGTGGATGATCACGATATGGGTGTGACGCACGTCATCCGCGGCGATGACCACCTCAACAATGCCTTCCGCCAGTTGCCGATTTACCGGGCAATGGATGATATTGAGGGCGGGTGGCCTGATCCGACCTATGCCCATGTGCCGTTGATCCACGGCGCTGACGGCGCCAAACTTTCAAAACGGCACGGCGCGCTGGGTGCGGAAACCTATCGCGATGAATTCGGCATTTTGCCCGAGGCCCTGTTCAATTATTTGCTCCGCCTTGGTTGGGGACATGGCGATCGTGAGGAAATCACGCGCGGCGAAGCGATTGAGCTGTTTGAGCTTTCTGGTGTTGGCAAAAGCCCCTCACGCTTCGATCTGAAGAAGCTTGAAAACCTTAACGGGCATTACATCCGCGAGAAGGATGACGCTAAGCTCGCCCCACTCGTAGCAAAGCGGCTTGAGACGGATGCAGACCTGGCGCTTTTGGCTAAGGCCATGCCAGTCCTAAAAACCCGCGCAAAGAACCTCGACGAACTCGCTGAAGGCGCTGGCTTTCTGTTCGCGAAGAGACCTCTGGTAATGACAGAGAAAGCAGCAAAACTGCTCGACGATGATGGCCGGGCACGACTTAGTTCCATTTCCAAGGCATTAGCTGGCGAAAATGACTGGACAATGGAAGCTCTCGAAGCCACTACGAAAGCGCTTGCAGAGGAACTGGAATTGGGCTTCGGCAAGCTGGCGCAGCCAATGCGCGCTGCCCTTACCGGGACGACAACCTCGCCCGGAATTTTTGACGTACTGGTCCTTTTAGGACGGGATGAATCCTTGGCTCGCATTGACGCGCAAGCTTCTTAAGAAGTTGAGCCGGTTTGGTTCAAAGAAAGATTGATTAGGAGACACATGGTGGCTGACAAGCAAGCGAAGCTCGAACTTGGCGGTGCGACAAACGATTTTCCAGTGCTCGAAGGCAGCACTGGGCCCGACGTAATCGACATTCGCAAGCTGTATGGCGCAACCGGCGCGTTCACCTTTGACCCTGGCTATAAATCAACAGCCAGCTGCGAAAGCGCTCTGACTTATATCGATGGTCAAGAAGGCATCTTGCTTCATCGTGGCTATCCAATCGGTCAGCTCGCTGAACACTCTAGCTTCATGGAAGTGAGCTATCTGCTGTTGAATGGCGAGCTGCCAAATGCTGGTGAGCTCAACACATTTGAAAACACCATCACTAATCACACGATGCTGCACGAGCAGTTGATGACATTCTATCGTGGCTTTCGCCGCGACGCGCACCCGATGGCGATTATGTGCGGCGTGGTTGGCGCGTTGTCAGCGTTTTATCACGACAGCACTGACATCTCCGATCCTGAGCACCGCAAGATTTCGTCGCATCGCTTGATCGCAAAGATGCCAACTATCGCTGCGATGGCATACAAATATGCCGTCGGTCAGCCATTCCTTTATCCGGATAACTCACTGTCATACACGGGCAATTTCCTGCGTATGACGTTTGGGGTTCCGGCCGAGGAATATGAAATTCACCCGGCGATTGAAAAAGCAATGGACCGGATATTCATCCTCCATGCCGACCACGAACAAAACGCGTCGACCTCCACTGTGCGTCTTGCAGGTTCGTCGGGCGCCAACCCATTTGCGTGTATCGCCGCGGGCATTGCATGCCTTTGGGGTCCCGCACACGGCGGTGCAAACGAAGCCGCGCTCAACATGCTCCAAGAGATCGGCACACCTGACCGCATCCCGCATTATATTGAACGCGCAAAAGACAAGAACGATCCATTCCGTTTGATGGGCTTTGGTCACCGCGTTTACAAAAACTACGACCCGCGCGCGACAGTTATGCAGAAGACACTTCGTGAAGTGTTTGAAGCGCTTAAAACCACAGATCCGGTGTTCGAAACCGCTCTGAAGCTTGAAGAAATTGCTCTCAACGACGACTACTTCAAAGAGAAGAAGCTGTTCCCGAATGTTGATTTCTACTCAGGCATCATTTTGAGCTCAATCGGCTTCCCGACAACCATGTTCACGGCGCTCTTCGCTCTGGCACGCACTGTGGGTTGGGTTGCTCAGTGGAACGAAATGATCTCTGATCCAGCACAAGTCATCGGCCGTCCGCGTCAGCTTTACACTGGCCCTACTCAACGCGATTATGTGCCAGTTGGCCAACGCTAATCGACGGATAAACAGTTAGAAATGGCGCGGTTTGCAGATGTGCAAGCCGCGCCTTTTTATTGCTAAGGCGCGGCTTACACACTTTCGAGCGCGGGCAAACTCAAACGGAACTGTGCGCCGATGTGATCTGCATTTTCGTCTTGGGTAAGAACCTCAAGGTCGCCATCCATCGCGAGGGCCAGCTTACGCGAGATAAACAGTCCGAGCCCTGATCCGGTGTCATTGCCACCATCGCTATCTCTGCCAAGCCGCTCAAATTTATCAAAAATCTTGTCTGCCTGCTCGGGTGTCACGCCCGGTCCTTGATCACTCACGGTTACGCTGACCTGTCCGCGCGCGTCCTCATCCACGCGCACTGTTACTTGGCTGCGTTCAGGAGAATAAGCGATCGCATTCCCAACTAGGTTGATGAGTATCTGAAGCACACGGCGAAATTCGGCGTGTGCGTAGAGTGGAGATGCCAGCTTATCGACCTTAACGGAAATGCCCCGCGCTTGCGCTCTCACACCCAAAATGCCGGCGGCTCGCTGCGCCACATCTGCCAAATCAACCCGTTCTTTAGCCGTTTCAAAGCCGGGGGCTTCCACCACTTCGAGATCCGCAAGATCATCGAGCATCCCTGCAAGATGTTGACCAGCAGCCGCAATGTTGGCGGCGTATTCACTGTATTCGGCGCGCAAGGGGCCAGCGAGGCGCGAATGAATAGTCTCAGCATTGGCAACGATGCGAGCAATGGGTTGGCGCAAGACAGGTGTGAGCGCGCTGCCAACCAAACGCGAATGTTCTGGTGCGTCACTTTCCGTCTCGTCATCTTTCGGCATATCCGATGCCAAGGGTTCATTTGCGATCAGCAAGAGTTCAAAACCACGCGGTGCGAAGGCGGACGGGCCAACGGGCAACAAACGTGCACGCCAAGTACGGTTTGACCCCGGAATGACCGCCTTCGTCCCATCAAGCAGCCGCCAATGGAGCGGCTGTTCGTGGGTAATACCTTCAAGCTCTAAATATTCGCTCCAGAGCTTTCCCGGTTGATCCTCGACAGCTTTAGAGAGCATCTGAGCATCGCTGCTCAATGTGGTGATAACTTGAAGGTTTTGCCACGCATCAAGCCGCGCCGTGATTTCGGCCGAAGCTTTGTCAGCAGCATCAAGCCAATCCACGCTGGCGCGCGAATGCCCTTCATCCACCGCGCCGTTCAACCAATTCTCGATAATAATCTCACAACCGCCGAGAACGCTGTGATCATCCATGTTTGCGTCAAGCACAGGATTTACTCGGACAAACCCGTCAACCTTATCTTGACCGTCGAACGCGCTGAACTCGCGGGCAATACGAAGGCCGCGTTCACGGCATTGGCGCACAAGATCGCGCAATTCTGGCACCGCCAATGCCCCCGGCAACCTACCGCCGCACGCCTCTTGCAATTCAGCAAGAAGCTCATCCGCTTTTACAAGCCGATCGTGCTCATCGGTTAAACCGTAAGCGGCGACGATGGATTGTTGGCGGTTCATGAGCGGCGTCTAGACCTCGCTCAATTCGCGCAAAGTGTCCTGCGCAACCGTCTGAGAGAGCATCTCAAATTGGCTTGGCAATGATTTGGTGCAGCCAAGGATCGTCAATTGGCTGTCAATCGAATGCGAGCTCAGCCCAGCAGCCTTTAGCATTAGAGCGAGCCTTACAGTATGGCTTTCGTGACAAGCAAAGACAGCCCGGTCACGTTGTTGCTGAGTGAGCGAAGCCAATCCGCTTGTAAACAAAGCAAGGCCAGCGTGGCCCAGATCAAGGGCAGCAACAGCGCCGCCGTGCATAGACGCACTCAGCCTTGCAAAAAGGCCAATTCTTCCCGCGCCCTCGTCATAACGCTGCTTTAGGTTGGTTATGATCGTATCGATTTGACGTTTCTCAGCCCCGAGAGAAACAGCCTCAAAATGCTCCAAAACGCGTCCAAAAACCTCAAAAGGAAGCTCCCCAATAGGAATTTCCATGCGGCGTTGGGATTGTGAAAAGCGCGATTGAGCTGCCAGGGCACTCATCGCAAGCTCAGCAATCTCAGGCTTTTCTGAAGCGATTAACTCCTGAATCAACGGACTGAGCACTGGATCGATCGATGCAGATTGTTCAAGCTTACCAGACAAATACCCTTCGAGCGCACAGGTGTAGAGATGGTCAACGACCGTTTCGTCGGTGGACATTCGCGCGGCCAGCGCGTTTTGCGGGCTCTCTAATTCGGGATTATTCCCTTCGATAACAGGTAGTTCGCCTATCAATTGTTCTGCGATATGGCCTAACATACCCCGCAGGCGCGCGATGATCGCGTCGCCAAAGAGGCTCGGCCCTTCCCCATCGAGCAACTGCCCCACAACAGGCGCAATCGAACGTAGCGCACGGTTGCCGCGCGCCATTTCATCCCGGAGGAATGCATCCACCAAAGTGGACTGAGATCGGTCTATGGCCTTCTTGCCCATTGCGCAGCACCTACAGGGTTAAGGTTAAGTCCCGGTTAGCCTTACACACTAGCTCACTTTGTCGGGGCACGCAGCAGCAATTGCAAAAGAGCTACCAGCGAGAAGGCAAGTAACGCGGTTTGAAGATGGCCGAATGCGGTGCACACGGCAAAAAATGCAAGGTGCAAGGTCGTGTCACGCCAAAACGGCCGCAAACCCTTACGTTTTTCATCTCCAGCCAGATATGAAAGGCCTATTGCAAACAAAGGGATAGAAACGCTGACCTGCCAGTCGTCTGGCTTTAGATTGGCTATCACCAAGACCAGACATACGAGCGCGATATGCATTGGGGTCATCCAAACCATGGACGTTTTAAGTCCCGTTTGCGCTGACACTCCAGATCGCAGCTTGGCCGAACCATTTGATAGAGCAGCTGCAAATGCGCTCATGCTGGCTAGCGCAATCGCCGCGGCATCATACCCAATTCCGGCCAAACCTGCCGCAATGACCAAGCCAGCGATCCCTAACCCCGCCGATATTTCGCTACCAGCGCCAAACCACCGCCCCGGTGTTAAGCGTATGATGCTTGTGGCTATGGCTGATCCGGGGCCTGCCCAGTTTGCATGAGGCAGATTTGCCTCCATCAAGGCTTTGCCGCGCAGTTCGAGACTTTCGCTGTCGCTCGCCAATATCCATTGGTTGTTTTCAAGAAGGGATACCGGAACATTTTCACGCGGCACCCTTGATTGCAGGCCTACTCGCAATAGCACCGAAACAGCGTCAGCATCATCAGGCATTTCCTTGAGGGCAACGGCACTATCACCTGGCAAGACTGCAACGCCGCCCCAATGGGTTTCCTTATCAATCCGTTGAAAATCAGAAGGATATCCTGTGCTTAAAGGGTGATCTGCGCTGAGTTCAAAGATAGTGTTTTGCAGTTCGCCAGCAGGTTCGAGATCTTCATCTAGCGCATCCTGATCGATGATCAGGCCGTCAAGCTGGACAAACAATTGATCTTCATCACGAACCAGATTGGTCAGTTGCAAGTGATTGCGCAAGGCATGGAAGGAGGCCCCTGCACCTTCCACTCGCTGCTGCTGCGCGATTATCAACTCACTGGCTGGCGTCATGCAAAGGCAAATGACGCGCTCACAGCTCAGCTTTAACGCAAGGTCGACTTGCCATTCGAGCACGCTGCGCCCTGCAAGCTCCTGCGCTGCGCGCAATTCACCGTTTCTTGTCCGCTCGTTCGCCGAGACTAAAGCAATGCGCAAAGCCAATCTCTCCTAAGAATAGGCTGTGCGTAGTCGCTACGCCTTCTGGCCCTGTCGCATCAAGCGCAAGGCGGAGGGTGTTTCCACGATTTTGAGGCAGTTCGAGTTAGAACCGTCCCGGAACGTTGCCGTTAAAGCGGGCAAGTACTGCTTCGATTTTTCGAATTGCGGTCGGTTCACCCGGGGCCGATGCCAGCGCATTCTCCGCCGCTTCAAGCAGGTCTTGAGCATGAAAACTCGCCGCAAGCCCTTTCAAACGGTGCGCTGCAACGTTCCAATTTCCGTCACAACGAGAACGCTTTAGCAAGTCGAGCAACTTTTCCGCGCTCTCAAGAAAAGCACCGCGAAGTTCGCCCAGCAACACTGAGTTATCACCCGCTGCCGCCGCGAGAGTCGCATCAAGAGCACCACTTTCATATACCATAAAGACCGGATTAGCCGGATTCGGGTTAATGTGGGGTTTATCCTTCCCTCGGCTGTGGTATTCTGGCGATATGGCAAGTGGAAAGCACATTCGCGCGGTCGGGCAAAAAGCTGCGATCAAGGCGCAATCCGATACAGGTTCAACGGCAGATGGTGCCGATCTCAGCGAAGGCGTTGATTTTGCCGACGCGATCGAACCAGAGGACGAACTGGATCTGGCGCAATACGATCTGGATGAAGGGGATGAGGTGCAAAGCGTTTCGCCAAGGCTTTCCTGGCTTGCGCCTGCGCTGGCCATTTTGGCAGTGGTTAGCTGGACCGGATTTTACGGTTGGGCCATGCAAAATCAGCTTTCAAACGCGGCGGCAACGCCCAGCGATTGGACCCGATTGTTAGTGGATTGGTCTGTGCCCATCCTTTTAATCGGCGTATCATGGCTTCTGGCGATGCGCCATTCCCGGGCCGAAGCCAATCGCTTTGCACAAAGCGCCGCGCTTCTCTCTCAAGAAAGCCGCGAGCTTGAAAGCCGTCTGACAGTTGTAAACCGCGAGTTGAGCTTGGCGCGCGAATTCCTAAGCGCACAATCACGCGAGCTTGAAAGCTTGGGCCGTATGGCGAGTGAGCGTATCTCCGCCCATGCCGATACATTGCAAGGTCTGATCAAAACCAACGGCAAACAAGTCGATGCAATCGGAAACGCTAGTGAGAGCGCTCTGGCCAATATGACCCGGCTCCGAGATGACTTACCTGTCGTTGCGAATTCCGCACGCGATGTGTCTAATCAGGTCGGTGCAGCAGGGCGCACAGCCCATGACAATCTGGAAAGACTGGTCACAAGCTTCGATCGCTTAAACGAATTCGGCAGAGCCAGCGAAACGCAGGTGACATCGGTCGAAGGCCGTGTTGGCGAGGTCCTTACACGATTTGAAGAACAAATAAGCGGGATTGAAGATCGCGCCGGCATGAAGTTAGAAGACGTCAAAGCCAGCACTGAGGAATATCGCGGCGAAGTCGAGGGCGCTGAAACAGCAGCCTTGCAGGCCCTTACGGAGCGTGTGAGCGCCTTGAAAACCGAAACCCAAGAGATGGGATCACAGCTTCGCGAAAGTGAAGAGCAGGCCATGGCTCGGCTCGACGCTTCGAAAGAACGCTTCAGTGATGAAGTCGTCAAAGCAATCAATTGGCTCGATGAAGTTGATGCAAAAGCGATTAATCTGGCGCAAAAACGGGTCGACGATCTCAATGCGAAAGTTGCCGTCTTTGTTGACCAGCTTGAAACACGCGACCGCCAATTCAATGAACAAGTTGTTCGGGTGCAAGAGGAATTTTCGACCAATGAAGCACAGGCAAGCGAAGTTCTTTCGCAGCGCCTCGCTGACCTTGATGACGCCCTATCTCAACGACGCCAAGCGCATATCGCTGAGACGGATAAGCTGGTCTCTCATTCCGCAGAACTTAATGAGAAGATTGAACAACTGTCTGGGCTCATCACGCAAGCAACCCAGCAATCTGGCTCTGCCGAAGCAATTCTGGCTTCAGGTTTGGATTCTCTCGATGGCCAAATTGATGCGAAGCGTGAGAAGCTTCGTCAGACACAGGACGAGATCAACGAGCTCACCGAATCCGGTGTGCGTTTACTCGAGATCATCCAATCAAGCGCAACTTTCACCCGTGAAGATTTACCGGAAGCGATGAAGGAAACACTTGGAACCCTCTCTAATGTTGAGGAGCGCGCCCTGGAAGTGTCTACGCTTATGCTGGCCACTAGTGAAAAGGCCGACGCGCTTACCAACTATTTGATCGAAGCACGCGGTAAGGTCGATGAAAACGATGCTTCAATCGAGGCGCTACATTTCAAAACTGCCGAAAACTCTGAAGAGGCTCTGGCCCGCATTCAAGGGCTGCAAAGCGGCCTTGCAAGGCTTGCAGAAGAAAGTGAGACGGTCGCAGGGGCCACTCAAGAACGCCTACGCGAAGAGCTTACCAAGTTGGATATAGCGACAAAGGAAGTGTTCGAAACACTCGACACGGGGGCCCGGGAAAAGGTCACTGCCCTTGCCGATTCTTTGTCAAAGCAGGCCGTCGAAGACCTCGAACGGTCATTGCGCAACAACTCAGCCGAGGCCGCCGGCAAATTGGAACAGGCGGCTGCACACGCATCAGGTGTTGGGCGTGAGGCCACCGTTCAGCTGCGTGATCAACTCGCGAAAGTGAATGAGCTCACTAAGAACCTCGAACAACGCATCGCTCGCTCACGCGAACTTGCAGAGGAGCAAGTCAATAATGACTTTGCACGGCGTATGGCGTTGATCACCGACAGCCTGAACTCTTCAGCAATCGACCTTACATCTGCGCTGTCTCACGAGGTTTCTGACACCTCTTGGGATGACTATCTTAAAGGCGATCGCGGCATCTTTACCCGGCGGGCCGTGCGATTGATCGATAATGGCAACGCGCGTGAGATTGCTGACCTTTATCAGAGTGATGATGAGTTTAGGGCCAATGTCAGCCGTTATATTCACGACTTCGAAGCGATGCTGCGTTCGGTGCTTTCCACCCGCGATGGCAAGGCATTGGGCGTCACGATTTTGGGTTCCGATGTAGGCAAGCTCTACGTTGTGCTCGCGCAGTCAATCGAACGCCTGCGTCAGTAAGGGCCTTTAATTGCGGACTGCGACACTGCTTGGAGGTTTGGGCAGAATGTCCAAGTCCTGCGGAGACACCCAACCATATTCGAAGTTGAGCACAAACAAGCTCGTCAAGACAATCGCGATTATGGTTGCGCGAACAAGGATTTTTCTGGGCCTGAAACTCGATGGCGCGCTCTCAGCTTGGCCGGGAACTAACGCCTCTCCCACCTCTTCAGAAGTGCGGACACCAAAAGGCAGCATGATGAAAGCGCTCATCACCCAGATGAGAAAATAGACCGCGAGGATCGAGGTCCACTGCATCAGTCTGCGGCTTTCGTAAGGCCCGGCATCAGCACACGCACTTGAGGGTTTTTGCCTGACCATCGCCGTGCCGCGCGCCGAGCAGCAAGCCGGGCCGCCTCATGCACAGAAGCAGGATCGCCCGCATCGCGGCCCTTTAACTTCCCGATAGCCTTGAGGATGTCCTCGCGGGTCTCCTCGGCAAATTCTGCCATATCTTCGTCAAGTGGAAGGCCAATCGCTTCGATCAAAGGAGCCTCGCCTCTTGCCAGCACAACGATAACCATGCCTTCGAACGACACGCGGCGGCGTGTGTTGACTGCATCCCCGTCGGCAGGGGAAATGATGTCTCCGTCCAGCACAAGGCGGCCATTGCGCACCTCGGCAATCTTGCCCGGCTCACCCGGAGCAAGGCGCACAATATCGCCATTGGATTGCACAACATTGCTGGGAATGCCGCACTCTTTGCCCACACGCGCTTGCTCGCGCATGTGACGCATCTCGCCATGAACAGGGATGAGCACCTCTGGTTTCAACCAGCTATACAGCGCTTCCAATTCAGGGCGGCCCGGGTGGCCAGATACGTGAATAAAACTCTGCCGGTCGGTGATCATTTCGATCCCGCGCGCGGCAAGCTGGTTCTGCATCTTACCCACCGCGATTTCATTGCCGGGAATGAGGCGCGATGAGAACAAGATCACATCGCCGGGCGCCAGTTCCAGCGGGTGATTGTCATCAGCAATTCGGGCCAAAGCGGCACGTGGTTCGCCCTGCCCGCCGGTTGCCAAAATCATCACCTCACCGCGCGGCAAGCGCATAGCGGTGTCAAAGTCGACGGGCTTGGGGAAATCCTGCAGATACCCATTGTCCTGTGCCACTTCGAGGATGCGATCAATCGAACGCCCTGCAACGCACACCTGCCGCCCAGTTTCGCGGGCCACTTCGCCAAGTGTGTGAAGCCGCGCAACATTGCTCGCAAAAGTGGTTACGAGGACGCGCTTGCCCTTATGCTTGGCGACCTCTTCCATCAGGCCTTTGTGTACAGCCCCTTCCGATCCAGAAGGGTTCGGATTGAAGACATTAGTGCTATCGCACACAAGCGCCATCACACCCTCATCACCAATAGCGCGCAGCTCTTCTTCGGTCGTAGGCTCACCGATGATGGGGTCTTCGTCGAGCTTCCAATCGCCGGTGTGGAATACGCGGCCATAAGGCGTGTCGATCAAAAGTGCATTGCCCTCTGCGATAGAGTGGGCAAGCGGGAGGTAAGTGACGTTGAAGGGCCCAATGTCAATCTGGCCGTGGTCTTCTTCAATAATGTTAAGCTCAACCTTGCCAAGCAGTCCGGCCTCCTCGAGCTTTCTGGCGACCAAGTCAGCGGTGAACGGCGTTGCGTAAAGCGGGACGCCAAGCTCGCCTGCGAAGTAAGGCACTGCGCCAATGTGGTCTTCATGCGCATGGGTCAGGACGATGCCGAGAAGGTCCTTAGTGCGCTCTTCAATGAAGTCGAGATCGGCAAAAACAAGGTCAACGCCCGGGTATTCGCCCCCCGAAAACGTCATTCCGAGATCGACCATCAACCATTTGCCATCACAGCCATACAGGTTGACGTTCATGCCAATTTCGCCCGAGCCACCAAGGGCGAGGAACAGCAGTTCTTGTTCTGGTTTATATTTTTTGTTCACGGGTTTTGTTGTCGTTCTATCCCAATGATCTTTCGATCAGTTCGCGGCCACTTTGGCCAAAATCGCAAGTCCCTCAATCGTCAGATCGGTATCGACTTCATCAAAAATTTCCGTCGCATCATCGAACAAGATCGCAAGGCCGCCGGTCGCCACCACTTTGGCGGGGCGCCCGATTTCGGTCTTCATCCGCTCAACAATGCCTTCCATCATAGCGACATAGCCCCAGAACACTCCTATAAGCATTTGGTCTTCGGTGTTGCGCCCGATAACACTATCGCTTGTCGGAGCACGGATCGCAATGCGCGGAAGCTTCGCCGTTTTCCCCACCAATGCGTCGAGTGACAAATTGATCCCCGGCGCGATGGAGCCGCCTTTATACGCCCCTGTAAAGTCAATCGCTTCAAACTTGGTCGCTGTACCAAAGTCGATGCAGATGATGTCGCCGCCATATTTGTGGTGCGCGGCCAGAATGTTGAGAGCGCGGTCTGCGCCAAGTGAGCTTGGTTGATCAACGTCGGCAATGAACGGCCATTTGGCCTTGCCCTCACCCGCCTTTAACGGCGTGATGTTGAAGTACTTTTGACACAGTACGGTCAGATTGTGATCAGCCCGCGGCACCACAGAGGCGTAAATGATATGATTGATATCATCGCGCGACACGCCTTCAATGTTGAGCAATTGCAGCAGCCACACCGCATATTCATCGCCGGTCCGGCGCGGATCTGTTGCAATGCGCCAGCGCGCCTTGGGAGGCGTGACAAAGCCGCCCTTTCCATCAGGCTCAAATAGAGCAAAGACAACATTGGTGTTTCCGACATCAGCCGCGAGCAGCATCGGGTACTCCTTTATGCAATATCACCAGCACGAATGACACGTTCCGAGCCATCCGCCAAGCGTAGCCGCAGCGCGCCGTCACTTTCTTCCAGACCTGCGAAGGTGCCGGAGATGTAAGTGCCATCGGTATCATGCACGGTTACACTTGAGCCACTGGCGTGGACCGAACGTTCCAGAAAATCTGAAAGAAGCGGGGCGAGACCATGCTCGCGCCACTCCGAAAGCCAATGGGCAAAGCTTGCGGCGAGGTTTTGCGCAAATGCGGTGAGCTCAATTGGCCCCGCAAGAACACAAAGGGCGGAAGTTTTGCGGTCTGGCAAATCCGGGGCCTTGGCAAGATTGACACCGATCCCGGCAACAATGCTATCCCCTACCAATTCAAGCAGGATGCCAGATAGCTTTCCTCCATCCAGAACGGCGTCATTGGGCCATTTGAGGCGGAGCGTGTCGGCATCAGGCAAGACCTGCGCCGCTGCATCATACACTGCCATCGCTGCAACAAAGCTCAAAGAGGCAGGCAGCGGATCACCTGCATTCAGCGTCACCACGCAAGAACCCATAAAATTGCCCGATCCATCGAACCACTCGCGCCCTTGCCGCCCCTTGCCCGCCGTTTGACGCTTGGCCACGAGCCATTCGCCTTCCGATGGAGGGGTCTGGGATCTCAGAGCCTGAGCGAGGTCCGCATTGGTGGACCCGGTTTCTTCAACGAAACGGATCAAACGGCAAGAAACAGCGCAGATGCTGCCTTGTTGGCAAGATCGCTGAGCGAGCCGGTGAGCAGATAGCCAAGCGGTGAGATGATCAAGGCACAAATGCCAAGGGTGACCCAGTGCGAAGTTTCGCTCTTACCTGTGGCAACGCCCGCTGGTTCATCGAAGAACATTACCTTCACGAACTTGATGTAGTAGAACGCGCCGATAACGCTTGCGGCGATGGCAATCGCTGCGAACACCACAAGGTCGGCGGCAACCACAGCCTGGAACACCACAAACTTGCTGTAGAAACCCAGCAGCGGTGGAATGCCGGCAAGGCTGAACATAAAGATCAGCAGCGACCATGCGATTGCCGGACGCGTTACCGCAAGGCCAGCAATATCGCCGAAGGTCTCAAACAGATTGCCGTCTTCCCCGCGCAGCATCAGGAGCGCGGTAAAGCTACCAAGGCTCATCACCACATAGATGAAGAGATAGATCAGCATGGAGCTTGCCCCGGCAGGCGTCGCAACCGCGAGACCCAGAAGGATGAAGCCAACATTGTTGATCGAAGAATAAGCCAGCAGACGTTTAAGGTTATCCTGACCGATAGCGCCCAAAGCGCCGAACACGATGGAAGCGAGCGCGGTGAACATCACGATTTGCTGCCACGCCCCAACCTGACCACCAAACACTTCGAATACAACACGCGCGGTAAGCGCGACGGCTGCGACTTTTGGTGCGGTTGCGAAGAATGCGGTGACGGGCGTTGGAGCCCCTTCGTACACATCAGGCGTCCACATGTGGAACGGCACGGCTGCGATCTTAAAGGCGAGCCCCGCCATCACGAAGATAAGGCCGAATAGCTGACCGGTGGAAAGCTCCCCTTCAAGTCCAGCGCGAACGCTGGCGAAATCGGTGCCGCCGGTAAAGCCGTACAGAAGGCTCATCCCGTAAAGGAGGATACCCGAGGCAAGCGCGCCAAGAACGAAGTATTTCAGACCCGCCTCGGTTGAACGCTCATCCTTGCGAAGGATCGCAGCCAGCACGTAAGCGGCCAATGAGTTCAGTTCGAGACCCATATAGAGCGTCATGAAGTCAGAAGCCGAAACCATGATGCTCATGCCGACAGTCGCGAACAGGACCAGGACCGGGTATTCAGCGCGAAGGCCGCGTTCGCTTGACGCGGCGGGACCGTTGAAGAAGGCTGGCGCCACGACAAGCGCGCCAATGGCGGCCAGATAGATCAGCGCTTTTGAAAACAGCGCGAAGCTATCGACTTTCATCAAAGTGCCAAATGCGTATGCGTCTGGACCGTCCGCACCAAAGTGAAGACCCGGAATGGTGAAAAGCCCCGCGACGAACAACGCCCCTGCGGCAATGATCGTCGCAGCGCGCGATGCCTCATCACCGGCCCATGCCGCCACAAGAAGCAGGACAAGGCCGGTTGCAATAAGGATCAGCTCAGGCGTGATGAGCGCAAAAGAGGATGCAAAGTCGAGCATTAGTGTTGGCCCTCCCCTTGGTGGCCTTCGTACTCGATGGCGTTGGCCGCTTTCTCCAGCGGTTCACCGCTCGCCAGCGCTGCGTCACTAGCAGGTGCCGCACTTGCGAGCCGCGCATCGAGCGCTGCGATATCCGCACGCATAGGTGCAAGGAAGCTTTCCGGATAAACGCCCATCCAAAGGACAACGGCCGCAATGGGTGTCATCATAATCCACTCGCGCGCCGTGATATCTTTCATCGCGGCGGCATCTGCGTTTTTCTGATCGCCAAAGGCCACGCGGCGGTAAAGGT
Source organism: Erythrobacter sp. (assembly GCF_039988855.1). Lineage (GTDB taxonomy): Bacteria > Pseudomonadota > Alphaproteobacteria > Sphingomonadales > Sphingomonadaceae > Erythrobacter. Next base: position 593,041 of record NZ_JBDXIY010000019.1, on the reverse strand, counting down.
AGAGCATGTAAGCGGCGCCCAAAATGATGCCAGTGGTGCTGACCAGCGCCACGAGGCTGGAAGTTTGGTAAATTCCTGCAAGCGAAAGGAATTCGCCCACAAACCCGCTGGTTCCTGGAAGGCCGATAGAGGCCATGGTGAACAGCAGGAAGAACAGCGCGTAATAGGGCATGTTGATCGACAGCCCGCCGTACCGTTCAATCTCGCGCGTGTGCAGGCGGTCGTAGATCACGCCAACGCAAAGGAAGAGCGCGCCCGATACAAGGCCGTGCGAAAGCATCACGATCATCGCGCCTTCAAGACCCTGAACGTTGAAGGCGAACAGCCCCACAGTCACAATCGCCATGTGAGCAACCGATGAGTAAGCGATGAGCTTTTTCATATCGGCCTGAACCAGAGCGACCAGCGAGGTGTAAATCACCGCAATCATCGACAGAATGAATACGAACCACGCAAAGTCAGCAGACGCCTCTGGGAACATCGGCAGACTGAAACGAATAAAGCCATAGCCGCCCAGTTTGAGCAAAACGCCCGCCAGAATGACCGAACCCGCAGTCGGCGCTTGAACGTGGGCATCGGGAAGCCAGGTGTGGAACGGCCACATCGGCACCTTCACCGCAAAGCTCGCAAAGAACGCCAGCCACAGCCACGTCTGCGCCCCGCCGGGGAAGTCATACTGCATCAGCGTCGGAATGTCCGAGGTGCCAGCCTGAGCCACCATCCAGAACATCGCGATCAGCATAAGAACTGAACCAAACAGTGTGTAGAGGAAGAATTTGTAAGAGGCGTAGATCCGGTTATCGCCGCCCCACACACCGATGATAAGATACATCGGGATAAGGCCTGCTTCGAAGAAGATATAGAACAGGAACAAATCCTGCGCCGCGAACGTCCCGATCATCAACACTTCCATAAACAGGAAGGCCGCCATGTATTCGCCGATACGTTTCTTGATCGAATCCCAGCTCGCCAAGATGCAGATAGGCATCAAGAAGACGCTGAGCATGATCAGCATCAAGGCAATGCCGTCGATCCCAAGCGCGTAGGAGAAGCCTGCGACAAGCTCATACTTCTCTTGGAACTGCCACTGGGCCCCGCCGATCTCGTAATTGGCCCAGAGCATGACGCCCAAGGCAAAGGTCACAAGCGTCGCACCCAGCGCAATCATGCGTGAGGCTTGACCTGCGAACAGGCACGCGATGGCTGCCGCAAGCGGCACCAGCATCATGGTGGTGAGGATGGGAAAGTCCATTACGCTCAAAAACCCCTAGAGCAGCACATAAGTGACAGCGGCGATCAGGCCCAAAAGCATGATCAACGCATAGGTGTAGAGATAGCCCGACTGGATCGTCTTGGCCGCGACCGAGCCGCGCCGAACCGCGGCGGCAATGCCATTGGGTCCAAAGCGGTCAATCGTGCCCACGTCGCCCAGTTTCCAGAACTGGCGGCCAAGCCAAAAAGCAGGTTTGATAAAGACCCGGTCATACAGCTCATCGAAGTACCATTTGCGGAACACGAAGTTGTGCAGCCAGCCAAAGGTGCCGACGAACTTGGCTGGAATGTCAGGCCTGGCGATGTAGGCGATGTAGGCACCGATAAAGCCGAGTACCATCACTACAAAGGCCGAGTACTTCACCCAATACGGCACTTCATGAAGCGCATGGATGAGGTTTTCGTTGTAGAAAATCGACCCGGCCCAGAAAGCGGCATCGTCAATGAAGCTTGGCGCAAAGACTTGCCCAGCCAGCACCGCGCCGGTCGACAGAACCGCCAGCGGGATCAGCATAGCAATCGGGCTTTCATGCGGGTGATAACCGCCCGTCGTGTCTTCGCCTGCATCTTCCGGTGTCTTGTGCACGGTGTGCTGAATATGCTCGCTCTCTATCCAGCGCGGTGTGCCCCAGAAGGTGAGGAACATCAGACGCCAGCTGTAGAAGCTGGTGAGAAGCGCCGCCGTCACACCTGCCCAGAAAGCAATCGTCGATGTGGTGGTACCGCGCGCAAAGGCCGCTTCAAGGATGGCATCTTTAGACCAGAAGCCAGCAAAGCCTGCACCAAGGTGATAAACACCAAGACCCGTAATCGCGAGCGTACCCAGCAACATCGCCGCAAAGGTCAGCGGGATGTGCTTACGAAGGCCGCCGTAATAGCGCATGTCTTGCTCATGGTGCATCGCGTGGATGACCGAACCAGCGCCAAGGAACAGCAGCGCCTTAAAGAAGGCGTGCGTGAACAGGTGGAACATCGCAACACCGTATGCGCCAATGCCGGCGGCAAAGAACATATACCCAAGCTGCGAACAGGTTGAGTAAGCGATGACCCGCTTAATGTCCCACTGCGTCGTGCCGATGGTTGCCGCGAAGAAGCATGTTGCCGCGCCCACGATCGTCACGATCATCAAGGCTGTTGGAGCAGCTTCAAACATCGGCGATAGGCGGCAAACCATAAACACGCCCGCAGTGACCATGGTCGCTGCGTGGATGAGAGCGGACACAGGTGTAGGCCCTTCCATCGCGTCCGGCAGCCATGTGTGCAGTCCCAATTGTGCCGACTTACCCATCGCACCGATGAAAAGAAGGAAGCAAAGGATATCCATCGTCGGCAAACGCATGCCGAGGAAGCCAATGGTCGATCCGCTCATACCAGCGGATGCGGCAAGGATTTCCGGGATAGAGGTTGTCTGGAACACCAGGTACGTGCCGAAGATACCCAGCATAAAGCCAAGATCGCCCACGCGGTTGACCACAAAGGCTTTAATCGCAGCAGCGCCCGCAGATGGCTTTTTGAACCAGAACCCGATGAGCAGGTATGAGGCAAGCCCCACCCCTTCCCAACCGAAGAACATCTGAACCAGATTATCAGCCGTCACCAGCATCAGCATGGCGAAGGTGAAAAGCGAGAGATAGGCGAAGAAGCGCGGTTGATCGGGGTCTTCCTCCATATAGCCCCAGCTATACAGGTGCACGAGCGCGGAAACCGAGTTGATCACCACCAGCATTACTGCGGTGAGAGCATCAACACGCAAGGCCCAATCAAAGGTCATATCGCCCGACTGCACCCATTGAAGCACGGGGACGACTTCGGCGGTGTGTGTACCGGTCAAAAACCCGATGAAAATCGGCCAGCTAAGAGCTGCTGAAAGGAACAACCCTCCCGTCGTAATCGACTTGGCAATGGTGTTGCCCAGCATCCGGTTGCCAAGCCCAGCAATGATTGCAGCCACCAGCGGGGCAAAGACGATGATAAGGATTTGCGTGTCCACGGCGCTCTTATCCCTTCATCCGTGCGGCATCATCAACCGCAATCGTGCCTTGGCGGCGGTAGTAAATAACAAGGATCGCCAGCCCGATTGCCGCCTCAGCAGCAGCAACGGTCAGCACCATCATCGCAAAAATCTGACCCGTCAGATCGTTCATAAAGGCGCTGAACGCGACGAGGTTGATGTTCACCGCGAGCAAGATCAGTTCGACCGACATAAGGATGACGATCACGTTCTTGCGGTTGAGGAAAATGCCCAAAACGCCAAGCACGAACAGGATCGCTCCCACGACAAGGTAGTGTTCGATACCAATGGTCATAGCTCGACCCCCTGCCCGACTTGTGGGTTCTTCATTTGCGTGGCCTCTTCTGGACGACGAGCAATCTGTTTGCCAATATCTTGCTGTGCGCGGCTGCCGGGAGGCGGCGGTTGGAAGGTCAGCACAATTGCGCCGATCATCGCGACCAGCAGGATGATGCCAGCGATTTCAAACAGCACGATGTAGCGGCCATAAAGGAGCGCGCCGAGGGCCTCGATGTTTGATACGCCAGCACTTTGAACAGCGGTGCCGTCAGGTGTGCCCAGCTCAACCCCGCCAGCGCCATAAGCGCCAAGACCAAGGCCCAGCTCAGCCAGCAGCACCAAAGCAATCGCGATGCCCAGCGGGAAGTTCTTGATGAACCCTGCGCGCATCGCGGCAAAGTCGATGTCGAGCATCATCACGACGAACAGGAACAACACCGCAACCGCGCCGACGTAAACAATGACCAGCAGCATGGCGATGAACTCTGCGCCGACCAAGACCATCAAACCGGCCGCGTTAAAGAAGGCGAGGATCAGCCACAGCACGCTGTGAACCGGGTTCCTTGACATGATGACCATCACCGCACTTGCGATGACCAGACCTGCGAACAGGTAGAAGGCTAATGCTTGAATCATAATCCCTGTTTTCCGTCCCGCATATCCCGATTGGAGCGGCCCCTAGCGATAGGGAGCATCTGCTTCAAGGTTAGCCGCAATGGCCCGTTCCCATTTGTCACCATTCGCGAGAAGCTTGGCCTTGTCATAGAGCAGTTCCTCACGCGTTTCGGTGGCGTATTCGAAGTTTGGCCCTTCTACCACAGCATCCACCGGGCAGGCCTCCTGACAAAATCCACAATAGATGCATTTCGTCATATCAATGTCATAGCGCGTGGTGCGGCGGCTGCCGTCTTCGCGCGGTTCGCTCTCAATCGTGATCGCCTGTGCCGGGCAAACCGCCTCGCACAGCTTACACGCAATGCAGCGCTCTTCCCCATTGGGATACCGGCGCAGCGCGTGTTCACCGCGAAAACGCGGGCTAAGCGGCGACTTCTCAAACGGATAGTTGATCGTCACCTTGGGCTTGAAGAAATACTTCAAGGTCAGCGCATGCGCTTTGAGGAATTCCCAAAGGGTGAAGCTCTTAAGGAGCTGTGTTGCGGTGGTCATTGGCTGCTCAATTCTTCGATTCCATCAGCGGATAGAGGCAATTGATCGCTCATCAAAGCATCACAAAACCCGTGCGCGGTGTGAAATGGCCGCATCCCGTGGTGAGGAGGCCTGTGTTCTCTTATTTGAATGGAGACCTTTCCCGGGGCGTCAGCCGTAAGTTGCTTGTCCGCCTTGTTGAAAAGCGCTTGAAAGCTACTGCCAAACTTCGCATCAGCAAGCTCAGAGTATCCACTAAATGATGTTTCCGAGGGCAAGAATTGGTAACCTTCAAAAAAGCCCTTTTCGTCTTTTGTGATCTCAAGTTGTCTCGGTGATTTCCGAATTCGTCCTTCATGAGCGAAAGCCCTTCCGCCTGTCAGCCTAAATGAGATGTTCATTGGACCATGAATCACATGATTGATCGAACAAGAAAAGCTGTACGCAGGCCAGGTCTCACTCTGGACCGTTCTAACAGGCGGCACGATAACCGGAACATCCCTCGATGCATCTTGTCCCAAGGCGCCGGCTGCGCCTAACGTGCCCAACGCAAGGCAAGCAAATTGGGCGATTCTGGCAAAGGTTCTCATCCGAAATGCCCCGTCGCCATCAGATAGCCGCTGATCACTGCGACGAACAAAAGGCTCATCGGCAGGAACACCTTCCAACCAAGTCGCATCAGCTGGTCATAGCGGTAACGCGGTACGGTCGCCCATATCCAGCTGAACAGCAGGAAGAAGAAGAACGTCTTCAAGAGGAACCAGATAAAGCCCGGCACATAGTAAAGCGGTGCCCACTCAAATGGTGGCAACCATCCGCCCATAAACAGGATCGCGCACAGCGAGCACATCAGCAGGATATTCGCATATTCACCCAGCCAGAACAGCGCAAAGGCCATAGACGAATACTCAGTCTGATACCCTGCGACGAGCTCTGACTCGGCCTCTGTCAAATCGAACGGAGCGCGCGCTGTCTCAGCCAAGGCCGAGATAAAGAACACGACAAACATCGGGAAAAGCAGCGGGTTAAAGAAGAACCCGTTGACGAAACCTAGACCGTGACCGCGCTGTGCCTCGACAATGCCGCTCATATTGAACGTGCCTGCCCACAGGACAACGCACACCAGAATAAAGCCGATAGAGACCTCATAAGAGATCATCTGCGCGGCGGCGCGCATCGCGGAGAAAAACGGATATTTGGAGTTGGACGCCCACCCGCTCATCACCACGCCGTAAACGCCCAAAGAGCTGATCGCGAGGATGTAAAGAAGGCCCACATTGATATCGGCCAGCACAACGCCATCGCCAAACGGGATCACCGCCCACGCGGCCAAGGCCACGGTAAAGGTGATGATCGGCGCAAGCAGGAAGATACCTTTGTTCGCGGCGCTAGGGATGATGGTCTCTTGCAAGAACACTTTGAGGCCGTCGGCAAAGCTTTGCAGCAAGCCAAACGGCCCGACCACATTGGGCCCGCGCCGAAGCATAATCGCGCCCAGCACCTTACGGTCGACATAAATCACCATCGCCACCGCCAACATGACGGGAAGCGCGATGAGCAGGATGCCAGCAATCGTGGCGATACCCCAGGCCCACTCATACGGGAGGCCAAGACCTTCAAAGAACGCGGTCATTCCGCAGCCTCCTTCATCTCTTCCCCGTGGAGCAGTTCTGCCGAACATTGCTGCATCACCGCGCTTGCACGGGCGATAGGGTTGGTGAGGTAGAAATCCTTGACCGGATAGGCAGCAATTGTGCCTTCCGCCTTGGCCTTGCTGTCCGCCTTCGGTAGCGCGCCGTAATCAGCAACATCCTCTTCACCCAATGCAGGGACTTCGGCAATCATAGCGCCTTGCAAAGCTGCAAAGCTGTCAAAGCCAACACTCACACCAATGGCATCAGCAAGCGCGCGCAGGATCGTCCAATCTTCGCGTGCATCGCCGGGTGCAAAGACCGCTTTTTCAGCGAACTGAACGCGCCCTTCGGTGTTGACGTATGTGCCGTCTTTCTCGGCATAGCTTGCCGCTGGCAGGATGATGTCTGCGCTATGTGCGCCTTTATCGCCGTGGTGGCCGATGTAGACTTTGAGGCTGTCCTCAAAGGCTGAATAGTCCATCTCATCCGCGCCAAGGCTAAACAGCACTTTTGGCTTGGCCGCCGCGATATCCGCCATGCCGCCTTCAGCTGCGTAGCCGAGCATCAAACCGCCCATGCGAGCAGCGCTCATGTGGAGGACGTTAAATCCGTTCCAGTCATCCTTCACGAGGCCGAATTTGTCGACGAGCTTGAGAGCTGCACCCAAAGCGCCCGCAGCCAGTGCCGCGCCGCCAATGATTACGGAAGGACGCCCCGCTGCCTTCATGGCGTCACCAAGCGCCTTTGGCACACGGTTCAAAACCTTAAGGTCTTCGCCAAGGAATTCCGCCGGGTAAGTGGTCTCCCACTCCGGCCCCACCACAAACACTTTCGCGCCCGCTTTCACAGCCTTGCGAATACGAGCATTCACAAGCGCCGCTTCCCAGCGGATGTGCGAACCCACGATCAGGATGCTGTCTGCGGTCTCAATCCCGGCAAGGCCAGAGTTGAAATTGACCGCTGCCAAGTTCGACACGTCATAGGTCATGCCCGTCTGGCGACCTTCAAGCAGGGTCGAGCCGCAAGCTTTAAGCAGCGCCTTGGCCGCAAACATGGTCTCACAATCAACCATATCGCCAGCAACCGCTGCGACGGAGGATTTGTCACCCTCAAGCGCGCCTGCAATCGCCCCGAACGCCTCGTTCCAATCGGAAGCGGCGAGCTTGCCATCTTTACGCACAAACACGCGGTCAAGGCGGCGTTTGCCAAGGCCATCAACCTGATAGCGCGCTTTGTCCGACAGCCATTCTTCGTTCACATCATCGTTCACACGCGGCAGAGCGCGCATCACTTCGCGGCCTTTTGAGTGGAGCGAGATATTCGCGCCAACAGCGTCCGACACGTCGACACTAAGTGTCCGCTTCAATTCCCAAGGGCGAGCCTCAAACGCATAAGGCCGCGAGGTCAAAGCGCCCACAGGGCAAAGGTCGATCACATTGGCTGACAATTCATGCGCCGCGGCCTGCTCAAGATATGTCGTAATCTGCATATCTTCGCCGCGATACAGCGCGCCGATTTCGTCAACGCCCGCAATCTCTTCGGAGAACCGCACACAGCGCGTGCAGTGAATGCAGCGGGTCATCACTGTCTTAATCAGCGGACCCATGTACTTTTCGGTCACCGCCCGGCGCATCTCCTGCGTGCGGCTTGTGCCCTTGCCATAGGTCATGGACTGGTCTTGCAAATCGCACTCACCGCCCTGGTCGCAAATTGGGCAATCGAGCGGGTGGTTAATCAGGAGAAACTCCATCACCCCTTCGCGCGCCTTTTTGACCATGGGCGTGTCAGTGCGGATTTCCTGACCTTCGGTGGCAGGAAGCGCGCAAGACGCCTGAGGCTTTGGCGGTCCCGGCTTCACTTCGACCAGACACATGCGGCAATTGCCCGCGATGGAAAGGCGCTCGTGATAGCAGAAACGCGGGATTTCTTTCCCGGCTTCCTCACACGCTTGAAGGACGGTTGCCCCTTGTGGGACTTCGATCTCTTGGCCGTCTACGGTTACCTTAGGCATGGGTTACTCCGCCGCCTCCCGGAATTGTGCGTTGTGCTCTTCAATCCTGCGCTCCAGCTCTGGACGGAAGTGACGGATGAGACCCTGAATTGGCCACGCCGCTGCATCGCCAAGCGCGCAGATTGTGTGGCCCTCGACCTGCTTGGTGACTTCTTGGAGCATATCGATCTCTTCGATCTCAGCATCGCCTGTACGAAGCCGCTCCATCATGCGCCACATCCAACCGGTGCCCTCACGGCACGGCGTACACTGGCCGCAGCTCTCGTGCTTGTAGAAATAACTCAGGCGAGAAATCGCGCGGACAATGTCTGTGGACTTATCCATCACGATGACACCCGCTGTGCCGAGCCCTGAGCCAAGATCCTTGAGACCGTCGAAATCCATCGGAGCATCCCAAATCTGCTCAGCCGGAACCAGAGGAACCGACGAGCCGCCGGGAATGACTGCAAGGAGATTGTCCTTGCCGCCGCGAATGCCTCCGCAATGTTTCTCGATCAGCTCGCTGAACGGGATGCTCAGCGCCTCTTCGACCACGCAAGGCTTGTTCACATGGCCGCTGATCTGGAAGAGTTTGGTGCCCTTGTTGTTTTCACGGCCAAAGGAGCTGAACCACGCGGCACTACGCCGCAAAATTGTGGGCACAACCGCAATGCTCTCCACATTGTTTACCGTAGTCGGACACCCATAAAGCCCAGCGCCCGCTGGAAATGGCGGCTTCAAACGCGGTTGACCTTTTTTGCCTTCAAGGCTTTCGATCATCGCGGTTTCTTCGCCGCAAATATATGCGCCCGCACCACGGTGCATGAACACATCAAAGTCATAGCCAGAACCGCTGGCATTCTTACCGATCAGCCCGGCATCATACGCCTCATCAATCGCAGTCTGAAGCGTCTCAGCCTCGCGAATATATTCGCCGCGAATATAGATATAGGCGGCGCGTGCACGCATGGCGAAACCAGCGACCAAAGCCCCTTCGATCAGTTTGTGCGGATCGTGGCGGATAATCTCACGGTCTTTGCACGAACCGGGCTCAGATTCGTCGGCATTGATAACGAGGAAGCTTGGCCGGCCATCCGCGCTTTGTTTTGGCATAAACGACCATTTGAGACCCGTCGGGAAACCCGCCCCGCCCCGGCCGCGCAGGCCAGAGGCCTTGATCTCTTCGATGATCGCGTCTTGCCCGCGCTCAATCAGAGCCTTTGTACCATCCCAATCGCCGCGGCTTTGCGCCGCTTTCAGGCCCCAATCTTGGAAGCCATAGACATTGGTAAAGATGCGGTCCTTATCAGCCAGCATCGTGTATATCCCTTTGTACTGCCCGGTTATTTCGAGCCAATTTCATTTGCCGCAAAGTCAAAACCTGAAACACCAAACCTGCCGCCATCAATCCAATGCCAAGCTCACGTTGGCCCAAGGGTGCGATATATGCGCCCGCGCCAAAGCAGATAAGCCCTGCGATCATGAGAAGAAGCGTGCTGCGACCCATCACTTATCCTCCAGCGTCTTTGCGTTGATGACAAAAAGCACCACAGTGAAAGCGAGGAACAATCCCCCAAGGACAATCCAAAGAGCCATCAGCCGATCACTCCAGACTGCCAAAGATAGCCCGTCACACCGATCACAAGCACGATCGCCATCACGCGCAAAAGGCCCATCAGCACCTTATAGGCGACGAAGGCAATTGCGAGCGCAAGGATGATCGAGAGGATGTCCATCGCGCCTTACCAGTCCCCCCGGTAGTCGTGGTTGGCATCGACCATTTCTGGAAGAGTGGTGACACCGCCCGAAGGTTCTGATGTGTGGCGCCCGGGTTCTTGTGTCCCGGCTTTAGGCGTCTCATCCTTTGCCAAGGCGTCGAGAACCGCGTCGAGGCGTTCGGCCGTCAAATCTTCGTAATTGTCATCGTTGATCTGAACCATGGGAGCAGTGGCGCAATTGCCCATGCACTCAACCTCGGTCAGGGTCCAAAGGCCATCTTCGGACACATGCCCCATCTTCATGCCGCGCTTCTTACACGCAGCTATGATGTCGTCAGAACCGCGCAGCATGCACGGCGTCGTGCCGCAGACTTGCACGTGATACTTCCCGACCGGCTTCATATTGTACATGAAGTAGAAGGTCGCGACTTCGAGCACGCGGATCACCGGTACGTCGATGTATTTCGCGACATATTCAATGACGGGAAGTGGTAGCCAGCCTTGGGTACCCGTTTCTTCGCCAACCTGACGTTGCGCAAGATCAAGCAGCGGCATCGTTGCCGACTTCGCCCGGCCTTCCGGATATTTGGCGATATGGTAATCGGCCTTTTTCTTACTCTCTTTCGTCCATTCGAAAGAGCCCCAACGCGCGCGCAGTTCAGGGGTATCGGGTGCGGGTGTACGGTCAGCCATTACCTCGAACCTTTATTGAAAAGACTTCTGATCTGTCGGTAAACGTAATAAGGTACGACAAGGAAGAGGATACCTGCTCCAGCGAAACCCTTGGCAAAGTTAACCGCCCAAACCGGAGCTCCGACAAGAAACGCAATTGCTAAGGGAATGGCAAACAATCCCATGCAGATCAAAGCTCCAAGTGAATTGACCTCGTCGAAATCCCGATGGACCCAGCTGGCTACCGCACCAATCCTCACCGATCACACTCCCCAAACACAACATCAATCGCACCTAGGATCGCAGTCGCATCGGCGAGCATGTGGCCTTTGGTCATCATTTCCATCGCTTGAAGGTGACTGAACGCCGTTGGACGGATTTTGCAGCGGTAGGGTTTATTCGAACCATCGCTCACCAAATACACGCCGAACTCGCCCTTGGGGCTTTCGGTGGCGACGTAAACTTCGCCTTCGGGAACGTGGAAGCCTTCGGTGTAGAGCTTGAAGTGGTGGATCAAACTTTCCATCGATTGCTTCATCTCGCCGCGCTTGGGCGGTGAAACTTTGCCATCCGTGCTCGCAATCTGCCCTTGCGGCATATCGCGGATACACTGCTTGATGATCTTGGCGCTCTCACGAACTTCGGCGACCCGCACCATAAAGCGGTCGTAGCAATCCGAATTGGTGCCGACGGGAATGTCAAACTCCATCCGGTCGTAAACATCGTAAGGCTGTGACTTGCGAAGATCCCACGGAATGCCAGCAGCACGGATCATCGGACCCGAAAAACCCCAAGCAATCGCATCATCGCGGCCCACAACGGCGATATCGACATTGCGCTGCTTAAAGATGCGGTTGTCCATAACCAGGCTCATCGCATCGTCGAACAATTGGAAGAAACGGTTGTCGAGCCAGTCGCCAATATCCACCAGCAGCTTCTCCGGCACATCTTGGTGCACACCGCCGGGACGGAACCATGCCGAGTGCATGCGAGCGCCAGACGCCCGTTCAAAGAAGTTGAGGCAATCTTCGCGCAGCTCAAACACCCAAAGGTTGGGCGTCATCGCGCCAACGTCCATGACGTGCGCGCCGATGTTGAGCATATGGTTGCAGATGCGGGTAAGCTCAGCAAACAGAACGCGAAGGTATTGCGCGCGTTCTGGAACTTCGATGTTCAGCAGCTTCTCAGTCGCGAGCACATAAGAGTGCTCCTGACATAGAGGCGAACAGTAATCCAAACGGTCGAAATACGGCAGCGCCTGCAGATAGGTCTTCTGCTCGATCAGTTTTTCCGTGCCGCGATGGAGCAGACCAACGTGCGGGTCGACGCGCTCAACAACTTCACCGTCAAGCTCCATCACCATGCGAAGCACGCCGTGCGCCGCCGGGTGTTGAGGCCCAAAGTTCAGAGTGTAATTCTGGATGACATCGCCGTCATTGGTGGGCGATTCTTCGATTTGGACGCTCATTTGCTTGGCTCCTCATCGTCAATTTCAAACTCGACACCATCCTTTGGTGCCTCATCCTTTTCTTCTTCCTCAACGGGAGCAGGCTCTTCCACCTTCTCGTCGCCGGGAAGAACATATTCACCGCCCTCCCAAGGAGAGAGGAAGTCGAAAGTGCGCATGTCCTGCGGCAATTCAACCGGCTCAGACACAACGCGTTTTTCCTCTTCGGAATAACGCAGTTCTGTATAGCCAGTCATCGGGAAGTCTTTGCGGAACGGGTGCCCTTCAAAGCCGTAATCGGTGAGGATGCGGCGAAGGTCTTGGTTCCCTTCAAACACAACGCCGTACATGTCGAACACTTCACGCTCTAACCAACCAGCGTTTGGCCAAAGCGTCGTGACCGTTGGAACAGGCGTGTCCGCATCAGTCGAGCACTTGACCATAACCCGGTGGTTCTTGGTCAGCGACAAAAGCATGTAGACGACTTCAAACCGCTCAGCACGGTCAGGATAATCAGCGCCAGCGATTTCCATCAACTGCTGATAATCGTGATCATCTCTGAGCGAGCTGAGGACGTTTGCGACTTCCTCACGCTTTGCAGTCAGGATGATCTCGCCATGCTGCTCAGTCGATCCTTCGAGCCAAACGCTCAAAGTACCAGCCAGCGCATCAATCACGCCTTCGTTGGAAGCATATTTCGGGGCGGAGTGTACTACTGTCATGGTTTGGTTACCTGCAAAGATTCCCATGAGCGAACGAAGATACTCGAGAATTCTGCGTCCGCGGCTTCGCTCCCGTCTGTCTGAACGTTCAGCATCACTGTGCGTCCGTCATCCAATTCGACGACGCCGATCGCGACCTTGCCATCCGAAGCACGGCCTTCGCTGAAGAAGGCCGGATAGCCACTAACAGACACATCGGTCAGATAGACAGTATCGGCATCTTTTGTGATGCTCTGCTTGATTTCCGCAATTGTTGAGCCGGGAAAGCCGAACGCAGGGATCATCTCATTCTTCAATACGAAAAGATAAACCGTGATACCCGAAACATCACAACGGACAGCTTCTGTGCCGTCACGTTCTTTCGTTTGAACAGCCTCTTTGGCACACGGCACCTCAGCCGAGACTGTACCATAAGTGGTTTGCGCAGTGCTCCACTCGCCAGGTTGAGCTACCGCAACAGACGAAGCGAACACTGCAAACAATAATGCAGTCGAGATGCGCAAAGCACTCATCGCTCAATCGTCCCAACGCGGCGGATTTTACGCTGCAATTGCATGACGCCGTAAAGCAGCGCCTCTGCTGTTGGAGGGCAACCGGGCACATAAATGTCGACCGGTACGATGCGATCACATCCGCGCACAACGGAATAGGAATAGTGGTAATAACCACCACCATTCGCACATGACCCCATGCTGATCACATATTTTGGATCAGACATCTGGTCGTAAACCTTACGAAGCGCAGGGGCCATTTTGTTGCACAGCGTACCCGCCACAATCATCACGTCTGATTGACGTGGGGATGCGCGCGGCGCTGCACCAAACCGCTCCATATCATAGCGTGGCATGTTGACGTGGATCATCTCCACCGCGCAGCATGCAAGACCAAAGGTCATCCACCAAAGCGAACCTGTGCGCGCCCATTGGAACAAATCCTCTGTCGAAGTGACGAGGAAGCCTTTGTCGTTCACTTCGGATTGAAGCGCGCGGAAATAATCCTGATCAGGCGCGCGCACTTCGCCGCCTTTGGCGGTTTCCAAGGCGCTTACGTCAGAAAGATTTGCAGGAGGGGTAATCGTGTTCATGATCAATCTCTCAGGGCCAATGCCCTATTGCCAATCAAGGGCGCCTTTTTTCCACTCATAGGCAAGGCCAATGGCGAGGATAGTGAGGAAGGTCATCATACCGATCCAACCGACCCAGCCCGTTTCCCCAAGGCTGACCGCCCAAGGGAAAAGAAACGCGGCCTCGAGATCGAAAATGATGAAGCTGATTGCGACCAAATAGAATTGCACGTCAAATTGACTGCGCGAATCTTCGAAAGCGGGGAAGCCGCACTCATATTCGGATAGCTTTTCCTCGTCCGGATTGTGTGTGCCGGTAAGGCGCGAAACACCCATCGGTAGAAACACGAAAAGGACGGAAAGTCCGAGGGCTACACCGATGAAAAGCAGTATCGGTAGGTACTGGCTAAGGTCGACTGTTTGGTCGAGCATCCCACTGTCCATGTAATTTTTATCCCAATGCGAAAGGCCCCTACGCCTGCCCTTGCCCACGCGCAAGGGAAAGTGACGCGCAAAAGGCTGCATTTTCCGTGCATAAAACCGAACGCTCTCAAGGCGCCTGTGTCAACCGGGGAAAGACGTAAAGGTCGCAAACAATTAGACCGGGCCCACGGGACCCGGTCCATTGTCGAGCAGTTACGCTCTAGAAAAGCCAATTCTGGTTTAGAAAAACGGCTATTTCATCATGCCTGCGACCGCCTTATCCGTGGCCTTGCCATAAGGAGGTTTAAAGCCGCCAAGCTTTGCGATGTCGATTTTCGGCTGATGATAGACAGCGCGCGCATGGCTGAATTCCTTAAACCCTTCAATCGCGTGATAGCTGCCCATGCCCGATGGCCCTACGCCGCCAAACGGTAGGTCTTCCATTGAGATATGGAAGATCACGTCATTGGTGGTGACACCGCCAGAAATCGTGCGGGTAAGCACGCGCTCTTGTTCGGACTTATCGTCACCGAAATAGTAAAGGCCAAGCGGACGATCATTCTCGTTCACGTAGTCAACCGCTTCATCCACGGCGCGATAGGTCTTCACTGGCAAAACAGGACCAAAGATTTCCTCCTGCATAGCAGCCATTTCATCGTTCACATTCTTGAGAATGGTGAGCGGCATCTTGCGCTGGTTTGCGTTACTGAAGTCCTCGTTCGCCGGATTGACCTCGATCACTTCTGCGCCCTTATCGCGGGCATCTTCGACCATGCCTTGGAGCCGCTCAAAATGGCGGTCAGATACGATCGAGGCGTAATCATCGTTTTGGAGCAGCGTTGGGTACATCGCGCTCGCCCCTTGGACCACGCCTTGCACGGCTTCGTCTTGGGCGTCCTCTGGCACATACATGTAGTCAGGCGCGAGGCAGATTTGGCCTGCATTCATCATCTTGCCTAAGGCAATACGCTCACCCGCTTTGGCAAAATCGGCGCTTTTGCCCATGATAACTGGGGATTTTCCGCCCAGCTCCAACGTGACTGGCACGAGGTTTTTGGAGGCTGCCTCCATCACGCGGCGACCTGTTGGGGTAGAGCCTGTGAAGACAAGGTGATCAAACGGAAGCGCGGAGAATGCTGCTGCCACTTCTGGGCCGCCGGTAATAACGGTCAGCTCGTCTGGCGTGAAATATTCAGCCACAAGCTCGGCCATCAACATGCTGGTGCGTTCGGTAAACTCGCTTGGCTTGATCATGGCGCGGTTGCCAGCTGCAAAAATCTGCATCAACGGCGAGAAAGCCAATTGGACCGGGAAATTCCACGGAGAAAGGATGCCGATAACGCCCTTTGGCTCATAGCGAAGCTCAGCCTTCGCCCCCAAAAGCCCAAGCGGAAACGTCACACCGCGCTTTTCGGTTTTGGCCCATTTGTCCATGTGTTTAAGCGCATGTTTGCCCGACCCCACGGTGGTCGCAATATCGGTCAGCATCGATTGCGTCATCGATCGATTGCCAAAATCCGCCGCCATCGCCTTGCACAGGTTTTCGCCGTGATCTTTCAAAAGAGCCATCGCTCGTTTGATCCGGTCCTTGCGCATCGACATTGATTCCGGCCGTGATGCGGTAAAGGCATCACGTTGTAATTTCAGCGCAGCTTCTTGTTTTTCGCGCAGATCATCGGCCATGGCTACCCTCTCCCAAAGTCATTCTAGTTTTAATTTGCAATGAACTTTGCGCGCAAAACTGCGACTGGGCAAGCCAAAACAATCGTGCACAGATCGTCTGCACATTGCCAACTGACAAGGTGATCCTTAAATCGCGGGACAACAAACCTCTCCCTCCCTTTACCAAGGACACGTTTCATGACCCAGTTCGCATCGACCGATCCGATTGTCGTTCTTTCCTATGCCCGCACCCCTATGGGCGGAATGCAGGGCGCACTATCAGACGTGTCGGCGACCGAATTGGGTGCGACCGCAGTCAAAGCAGCAGTCGAGCGTTCGGGCGTGGACGGGAACAAAATTGACCGCGCATATATGGGCTGCGTCCTTCCAGCGGGTCTTGGACAAGCGCCTGCGCGTCAGGCTGCGCTTAAAGCGGGCCTGCCAAAGTCGGTTCAAGCCACCACAGTCAACAAGGTCTGCGGATCGGGCATGCAAACGGTCATCATGGGCGCCGAGGCATTGGCAAGCGGAACCATTGATTACGTGATTGCGGGCGGGATGGAGAGCATGACCAATGCACCATATCTCCTAAAAAAGCACCGTTCAGGCGCGCGCATTGGCCACGATACGGCCTATGATCACATGTTCCTCGATGGGCTTGAAGATGCCTATGAGGAAGGCCGCGCGATGGGTACTTTTGCGCAGGACACAGCCGACGAATATCAGTTAACCCGCGAAGAGCAGGACGCCTATTCGATTGAATCGCTCAACCGTGCCAACACAGCAATTGAAAGCGGCGCGTTTGCCGGTGAAGTGGTACCGGTGACGTTCAAAACCCGCAAAGGCGAAGTCACCGTCGACACTGACGAACAACCCGGCAAAGGTCGTCCAGACAAGATACCTGCCTTGCGCGCAGCGTTTGCAAAAGATGGTACGATCACGGCTGCAACATCAAGCTCGATCTCAGATGGTGCAGCTGCTGTTGTCCTTACCCGCGAAAGTGTTGCGAAAGAAAATGGCCAAGAAGCAATTGCCAAGATAATTGCAATGGCCGCGCATGCTCGCGAGCCCAAGGACTTTACCGTGGCTCCGGTGGGTGCAATTGAAAAGGTGCTTAAGAACGCTGGCTGGTCAATTGATGACGTTGACCTTTGGGAAGTGAACGAGGCGTTTGCCTGTGTTGCCATGTTCGCGATGCGCGACATTGGCATTGACCACTCCAAGATCAACGTAAACGGCGGCGCAACTGCACTTGGTCACCCAATTGGTGCATCGGGCACTCGCATCGTGGTAACGCTTCTCAATGCGCTAAAGTCACAAGGTAAAAAGCGGGGGGTAGCAAGCCTTTGTATCGGCGGCGGCGAAGCAACCGCTGTAGCGGTAGAACTGGTCTAAACATCTAGGAGGGGTTTTTCTCAAATTGAGGAGCCCCTTCCCTCGCATATCTCGCCCTACGTTTCTCCCGCGCCCCAAATCCGGGTCGCTAGCACCCAACCGCTTTTACCTTCGATATCAATCTCGCAAAAGCTGTCTCGGCAACGCAAAAGCTCACCAACAACGCCCGGCTGCGCCTTCCAAAGCACGGTGGCGGCTCCCGAAGCCTGATCGCGAATATTGGCAACGCCGTCCCCAACAATCATGGCACCCAGCTTTGGGCTGAGCTGGCTTGAAGCGATCCATCCTTGTGCACCGTCCGGATCTTGTACCAAGCGCCAACCTTCACGCAGGCGAACGACCTGAACAGGCATGCCTTTGCGTTTATAGACCCAATCAATCGGAAAATCCTGGCTTGGCCCTTTGCGCATATTGACCTCGTCAAAGCGGAGCGTCGCCCAATAAGGAACCTCGCGATCTTGTGCGTGCACGGCGGTATTGGAAACCATGACCCATAAAGTGAGTGTGGCGGCAATTATGGCGAGAGATCTCAAAGCTTTCATAGCGTCCAAATAGCCAAGCTTATTGCGCAATTTCAAGATGAACGGTCCCTATGATGTAAAGACATGTACCAATCCGGGATTCACCCAATCGTTCAACCCTCACCTTGACGCTGGATAGCTAATACCCCTAGCGATCTGATCACAATGTCTCAGATCAATAGCCCGCCTCAGTTTGGTTCTTCCAAGCCCAAAGTCGTCGTCACCCGTCACCTTGCGCCTAGCGTTGAAGCACGCTTGAGCGAACTCTTTGACGTTTCCCTCAATACCGTTGACGAACCAATGCCGCGCGAAGCTCTTTTGGAAGCGTTGGCAACATGCGACGTCCTGGTTCCAACTGTCACGGACCGGATTGATGCAAAGATGATTGAGAGCGCAGGCGTGAACCTTCGCCTCATCGCCAATTTCGGGGCCGGTACAGAGCATATTGATCTGTCGGCTGCCGCTAACCGCAAGATCATCGTCACCAATACTCCCGGCGTATTCACCGACGACACGGCAGACCTTGCCATGGCTGGGATCATCGGCGTGCCCCGCCGCATTCGCGAAGGGGTCGAGCTTATCCGCTCTGGTGGCTGGACCGGCTGGGCACCGACGGGATTGCTGGGCTGCAAGATTGGCGGCAAGGTTTTAGGCATAATCGGTATGGGCCGCATCGGTCAGGCTGTTGCCCACCGGGCCCGCGCTTTCGGTATGGAAATCGCCTACACAGGGCGGAAACCCTTATCCGAAGCGATGGAATCCATGCTGAGCGCGCGGTTCGTGGAGGATGTCGACCAGCTTATGGCTGAGGCCGATATCCTTACCCTCCATTGCCCCCTAACCGAAGAAACACGCGGACTGATTGATGCCCGGCGCATCGCTCTTTTGAAGCCGGGTTCCAGCATTGTGAACACCGCGCGCGGCGAGATAATCGACCAAGAGGCGCTTATTGGGGCACTCCAATCAGGGCACCTCGCTGGCGCTGGCCTTGATGTGTATCCCGATGAACCCGCCGTCGACCCGCGCCTTGTCGGTCACCCAAACGTGATGACCCTGCCTCATATCGGCAGCGCAACAGTCGAAGGTCGCGAAGCGTCTGGCGAGAAAGTAATCGCCAATATCCAGTTTTGGGTGAATGGGCACAGACCACCCGATCAGGTGTTAACCGCGCTGGTGGGGCACTAGGCGTTCTTAAGCTCGCTCGAAACAATTCGCGTAACGATTGCGGCGGCGCGCTTGCCGCTACCAAACGCCATATGCGGGATGTTCACAAGGTACTCTGCATCGCGCTCAACACCTTCGCCCATTGCACATTCAGGAGCAATAACCCCGTCGGCTTGGGACCAAATTGCAACCGTGTGGACAGGCGGTTTTACACTAGGATCATCTGGCAAGTTGGGTTCACTGACCGTGTGGTCATTCAGCGCGTTATAAATCCGCCAAGCATTATTGGCATGCGGGTCACCTGAAAACGGCGAACCTAGCGTCACAACCATCTTTATCAGATCGGGATGCCGCTGAGCTAGCACGCGGGCATAAATGCCGCCAAGGCTCCACCCAACGATGACCGCTCGTTCTTTATGCCGCTCGTGCATCTCCGCAAGCCGCAGGCGCGCTTTCTCAAGGCGTTGAGGTGTAACTCCGGTCAACAAACCAAAGCCAGAGGGATAGGTGGGAAAACCGCTCGCAGCCAATGTGCGGCGAAGCAGGCTGGTTGTGCCGTCGTTCGCCAATAGCCCCGGGATCACCAGCACTGGCGGCGCATCACCATCGAATTGGACATCAAGTTCAAGCTTTTCTGCGCGCCTGAATTGATTAACTGCGATCACCGGGAATCAGGGAAGTTCTCCAAGCAATAGCCCAAAAGAAGGCGGTTTTGCCTCGCTCACCCAATTTTCAACGAATACAGCTTGTTAAAATCGCCCGGATGATACCCCCCGAACGCCTCGCAAGGTTCAAACCCAAAGCTCTTGTACAAACCCACAGCCGCCTCGAAAATCGGCCCTGAACCGGTTTCAAGTTTAACAGCGGAAAAGTTCAGTTCCCGCGCCCGGTCGATAAGATGCACCAACATGGCCTTACCAGCGCCCTTCCCTCTCGCATCGGGATGAGCTCGCATCGATTTTAACTCACCAAAACCGTCATGATGCTTGAGCGCACCGATTGAGAGAAGCTTTGCTCCGTGCCATGCCGCATAGACCTCAACCTCTGGCACTTTGAGACCAGAAAGATCGAGGAAATGGCACGTACCGGCCGGAGAGCCCTCGTCCATTTCGTGCCCGTGAAGCTCGATCAGGGCAATGACTTCGGGTTCTGAGAGGTCAGTGCGTCTGATCTCCACGATGATTTACCCTTCGAATTTGCTCATCAACACTGAGCCATTGGTCCCGCCAAAGCCGAAACTGTTGGTCATCACCGTATCAAGCCCTGCGTTCTCGACCAAGGTGGTCGCGATTTCCTCAGGCTTTAACGCAGGATCAAGCGTTTCGACATTGATCGATGGAATGATGAAGTCGTTTTGCAGCGCGAGCAGGCAGTACACCGCTTCTTGCGCACCGGTGGCCCCTTGGCTGTGGCCGGTCATCGACTTGGTCGAGCTGACTGGCGGGGTTGAACCCTCTCCAAAGACGCGGCGTACCGCTTCGATTTCGCCAACGTCGCCGACCGGGGTCGAGGTGCCGTGCGCGTTGATATAGCTGACTTTGCGCCCTTCTGGCAGGGTTTTGAGTGCGCCAGCCATAGCCCGTTCGCCGCCCTCACCCGATGGAGCGACCATATCGGCACCATCAGAGGTGGCACAGAATCCGGTGACTTCGGCGTAGATTTTCGCGCCGCGCGCTTGAGCGTGCTCAAGGCTTTCGAGGACAAGCATCGCGCCGCCGCCGCCAATGACAAAGCCATCGCGGTCTGCATCAAAAGCGCGGCTTGCGCGGGTTGGTGTATCGTTATACTTGCTCGACATCGCGCCCATGGCATCAAAAAGGCAAGAGAGCGTCCAATCAAGCTCTTCCCCGCCACCGCCAAACATCACATCTTGTGTGCCAAGCGCAATCTGCTGAGCGGCCATGCCGATGCAGTGAAGCGAAGTTGAGCAAGCCGAAGTGATGGAGAAGTTCATCCCCTTGATTTGATATGCGGTCGCAAGGTTTGCGCTCACGGTCGACGACATCGTTTTGGGTACGGCAAGCGGGCCAATACGCTTTGTCGCGCCGGATTTCAGAACCGTCTGGTGCGCGGTCAGCATCGCCGAAGTCGATGGTCCGCCAGAGCCCGCAATCACCCCGGTCATCGGGTTAATCACGTCTTTTTCTTCAAGCCCCGCATCGGCAATCGCTTGCCCCATCGCAATATAAGCATAGGCGGCACCTGGGCCCATAAAACGAAGGGTACGTTTCTCGACATGCTCTTTAATGTCGAGATCAACCGCGCCCGCAATTTGCGAACGAAAGCCGTGTTCAGCCATATCTTCATTGAACGAAATGCCGGATTTCCCAGCTTTCAATGAGGCCGTGACCTCTTCGGCATTATTTCCGATTGAGGAGACAATCCCCAACCCTGTGATCACTACGCGGCGCATTGTTTCCCCTTAACGTACCAAGCGTTTTGTATGCTTTAGCCCAAATTGCGTTCCAAAGTTAGGCTTCTGAAAGAGCAACCTTCATGTCTTTGACTTGGTAGATAACTTCACCGTCCGCTTCGACAATTCCGTCTGCCACACCCATCGTAAGACGACGTGTCTGCACAGCCTTGGTGAAATTCACATAATATTTGAGCATCTTGCGATCTGGGCGAACCATGCCCGTGAGCTTTACTTCGCCTACACCAAGCGCATAGCCGCGCCCCTTCCATCCGCGCCAACCAAGGTTAAACCCGGTGAGCTGCCAAAGACCATCAAGACCAAGACATCCCGGCATGATAGGGTTTCCTGGAAAATGGCAATCAAAGAACCACAATTCAGGATTGATGTCATACTCAGCAACCACGTGACCTTTGCCGTGTTCACCACCATCGCCTGAAATATCGGTGATCCGGTCCATCATCAACATCGGCGGCGCAGGCAATTGCGCATTGCCGGGACCAAAAAGCTCCCCGCGCGAGCATTTGAGCAAATCTTCTCGATCAAAACTGGTAGGAAAATCTGTCATTACTCAGCGCGGCTCCTAGTCTTTTTTTTACTGTCGTAGAGGCGGCGACTAGCACCGTGCTCAGGTGATGGAAAGACCGTGCAAGGCCCATCGTTGATAAATGGATAGTTGCAGCCAAATTACGAATTTGAACAAACGTTGATCTGGTCCGGTTCGCTCCGGTTCTGACCCCGTTCAAAACGGGTGAAGTAACTACGCAAATCAGGCCGCTCAACAAACTCGACCAACCTGTACCCGATGGCATCCATCTCACAGAACAAAAGCGTAGGTGGGATCCCGCCTGCATTGGTTGGACGATCATACTCCACGATGATGATCTGCCCACCTTGCGCAAGAGCGGGCCACATGCGCCACATAAAGGCATAAGGTTCCGTAACCTCACTATAGACGTGCACTAGAAAAATCCGGTCAAAACTGTCAGTAGGAAGCTGAGGATCATCAACTTCGCCAAGCTTGATGAAAGTATTTTCGAGCCTTTCGCGTTCCACCCGTTGGCCAAGACGAGCGAGCGCTTCGCCATTGATGTCTTGAGCAAGGACGCGCCCACCCTCACCTACCCGTGTCCCAAGACGGACGGTGTAATACCCTTCTCCCGCTCCGATATCGGCGACTGTCATCCCTTCGGAGATATTGGCGAGGTCCATGATCGCCTTCGCCTCACCTCGGGCCTCGCGTGCGTCTTCGTTCGGGAAAGGATCAATCGATCCACTTTCTCCCATTGGCATCGAGCGATCAGGCGCGGGAAATTCAGCGACATTTTCCGGGCGAGCCAATTCTAGAGCGTCACATCCTGTAAGGGGAGCCAACAAGGTAAGGGCTAAACAATGAGGGCGGAAAAACATATCTACCAGCTTCTAGCGTTACAGCGGGCCCTAGGCAAAACCGATTTGCCACAAGGTTACATTTAGGATGCCTAGCCTTGCTGCACGCGAACGGTCAAAGCCGCGTTCAAATAACTTTAGCAGTGCATCCAGCGGGGCTGTTGGTATCTACTCGACATCCTCAACATCCACAGCCTCTCCTGTGACGCGCTGCGCGAGCGCCGCTGAAATATAGCCATCGATCTCGCCATCCAGAACTTTGTCAGGCGATGAGCTGGTAAAGCCGGTGCGTAGGTCCTTCACCATCTGATAGGGCTGCAGCACGTATGATCGGATCTGGTGACCCCAGCCAATCTCGCTTTTTTCCTGATATTCGCCCGACGCCTCTGCCTCGCGGATCGCCATTTCGCGTTCGAACATGCGGGCTTTGAGCATGTTCATCGCTGTGGCGCGGTTCTTGTGCTGCGAACGGTCGTTCTGGCTTGCGACCACAATGCCGGTGGGTTGGTGGGTTATACGAACGGCAGAATCGGTTGTATTTACGTGTTGCCCGCCCGCACCAGAAGCACGGTAAGTGTCAATTTTGAGATCTGCAGGATTAATCTCAATATCAATGTCATCGTCGATTACCGGATAAACCCAAACGCTGGAAAAGCTGGTGTGGCGTTTTGCCGCGCTGTCATAGGGGCTGATCCGGACAAGGCGGTGAACACCGCTTTCGGTCTTGGAATAACCGTATGCGTTCTCACCCTTAATCAGAAGCGTTGCCGATTTAATGCCGGCCTGATCGCCTGCTTGATATTCAACCGTTTCAACCTTGAACCCGCGCCGTTCGGCCCAGCGCGCATACATGCGGAAGAGCATCTCGGCCCAGTCCTGGCTTTCCGTCCCGCCAGCACCCGCATGGATTTCGAGATATGTATCGTTCGCGTCTGCTTCGCCTGACAAAAGCGCTTGCACTTTGTCGGCATCAGCGCGCGCCGCGAGCTTTTCAAGGCTGGCAAGACCATCATTCACGATGCTTTCCTCGCCTTCGGCCTCTCCCATTTCGATGAATTCGACTGCGTCGCCCATTTCAGCGGAGATATGATTGACTGTCTCCACCGCATTTTCGAGCAGCTTTTGTTCGCGGCTGATCTTTTGCGCCTCTTTAGGATTATCCCAAAGCGTCGGATCCTGAACCCGAGCGTTGAGTTCATCCAGACGCCGCAAAGCGGATTCCCAATCAAGCGATTGGCGAACAAGATCAAGCGCTGCTTCGATCCGGTCGATATAGGATTGGGCCTCGGCCCGCATGGGAATTCCTTTGGTTTAAGCTTGCACGAAGCCCGGCAAATGCAGGCCCCGATTAACGCAGGGAATGTGATTGTAAAGCAGGCAGCGTGCCGTACTTCGCAGGTGCGGCCTCGTTCTTAGTAAATCCCGCCCTGTTCTTCCGCAAAGTTCTCAGGCTCACCCTCTGCGCGGCGGGCCTGGCCACCGCCTTCGCGGCCTGCTTGGATCAACGCGAGAATTTCGTCGCGCTTGGCAGCGATTTCATCCTGACGAGTTGAACGCTCTGGTTCTGTATCCGGTTTGAACGCCTCCCAGATGATGTCGGAATTTCCATCTCTCGAAGGCCAGCCTGCCTGAACCCGCTTACCAGTGCGGCGATCCACCCGGACCATGCGAATGCCTTCTGGCGCAACCGGCGGCAAATCGGACCAATGGTCGCGTGAACTTCTGATCAGGTCTTTGATGATCGGCGCAACAATAGTCCCGCCATAGGCATAGCCACCCATATTGCGAGGGTTATCAAAACCCACATATGCACCTGCAACAATACGCTGTGTGCCGCCAACAAACCACACGTCTTTTGGTCCGGTTGTGGTGCCCGTCTTACCAAACAATGGCAGGCCAAGGTCATTAAGCACCGTCGCAGTGCCTCTGGTCACAACCCCTTCCAGCATATGCATAATCTGGAAAGCGGTACGACCATCCATCGCCTGCCTCCCTTTGATACCGAAACGCGGCATGGACGAGCCATCGTAAGAGGCCATGTTACAGCCATTGCACGGCCGGTTGTCCGCGCGCCAGATGACTTTGCCCATGCGGTCTTGGACGTAATCAATCACTGTTGGACTGTTCAACCTACCGTGGTTCGCAAGCGCTCCATAGGCTGCAACAATGCGCGAAACCGATGTCTCTTCAGAACCTAAAGACGTTGCGGCATAAGGGTCTGCATCATCACTAATATTGAGAGCTTTGATCGTATCGACGACATTCGACATGCCCGCCTGCATTCCGATCTGCACTGTCATAATGTTCTGTGATTGCTCAAGCCCATAGCGCATCGGAAATTGTCCTGCACGCCCGCCGCGAATGCATTTTTCGCCCAATTGGCGGCCCTGATAATAACAATAGCGCGTGTTATCGATCTCGGTCGATGGGGTCATGCCATTGTCGAGGCCTGTCGCATAAACGAAAGGTTTGATGGTGGAGCCGGGCTGACGCATCGCCTGTGTTGCACGGTTGAAGTCTGAAAGACGGTGATCAAACCCGCCCTGCATGGCGAGCACCCGCCCGCTTTGCGCATTTTGGACTACCATTCCGCCTTCTGCAGCTGGCGGCGTTTCCACTCTAAACCCATTCCCGCTAGGGCTAACTGTGATGACGTCGCCCGCTTTCAATGCATTTGGCAAATTGGTGAGCGGCGCTTCATCGCCATTGGAAAAGCCAATTGTAGCGGATGAGCCCGTGCGCGTTGTCACCACGCCTACACGCCAGTCCTCATAGCTGACCGACAAAAACGAGCTGGCTAGCTGCCTTGCCCAATTGCCTTCGCTCATATCGATCGTCGCAATCGGTCGGGACCACGCCCGCCGCCCATGATAACGCATTAGCCCCCGACGAAGGCTTTCGCGCGCAGCATTCTGCATTTCAACATCAAGTGACGTTCGAACCCAAAGACCGCCTGCGTAAACACTGTTTTCGCCATCTTCGGCGGTCTCGCCAAAGTCAGAGATCAACTGGCGGCGCACTTCTTCGAGGAAGTATCCAGCGTCCGCGCTACGTCGACTGCGTTGTCGAGCGAGGCCCAGTGGCTTAGCCGCTGCGGCGCTGCGTTCTGCGTTTGTGATAAAACCGTTGTCTTCCATTTGAGCCAGCACAAAGTCGCGCCGGTTCATAGCGGCTTCTTCTTGACCCGAACGACCATAGCGCTCCGGTGCCTTGGGCAGGATCGCCAAGAATGCCACCTCGTGCAATTCAAGATCGCCTACATCTTTGTCGAAATAGGCCCGGGCCGCGGCTTGCACACCAAACGAACGCCGTCCCAAAGGTATCTCATTGAGGTAAAGCTCAAGGATCTCTTCTTTCTCAAGCACGCCCTCGATGCGGCTTGCAAGGATCATCTCTTTCAGCTTTCGCGTAACGGAATATTCGTCACCCAAAAGCAGGATTTTCGCAAGCTGCTGCGTGATGGTTGAACCGCCCACTGCACGCTCACCCGAACCGTATTTAGTGGCATAATCGAACACCGCATTGGCTGTGCCCGTCACATCCACACCGCCGTGGGTGAAAAAGGTTTTGTCTTCGGCCGAAATATAAGCCTGAACCAAGCGATCAGGGAAATCGGCAAATTGCAGTTGAACCCGGCGTTCACGGGCATAAGAATGGACAATCTCGCCATCCGCCCCGCGAACAACAGTAGGAAGCGGGGTTTGATATTCCACAAGGCTTTCCGCTTCCGGCAAATCGCTTGCCAGAAAAAACCACACGGCAAGCCATAGTACTATCAACCAAGCCAGCGCAAACGCGATAAGTTTAAACAAAAGGCTGGCACGCCATTTTTCGCCAAACCACGCCGTTGCACCGCCCAGATCGCGGGTCACGCGATAGCGGAAATAGGCCGGGAAAGAGAGTTCGCTCGGGTCGAGTGTTGGGGTATCGCTGGACATTATTTTATCGATTTACTTGGGTTCGCGGACAAATACTAGCATCAAGAGACTTAGTTTCCGGCTAAGTGTTGGGCGAAGGGGAACTATCGCTCCGACCGCCGCGCGAGATAGACCCTAATCGCCCTCTCCAATGTATCGACATAGGCGCTCCGCCCTTCTTCGCTCATCAAGCGGGCGAGATCATTTTCATTGGTCACAAAACCACTTTCAAATAGGACACCGGGAACATCAGGTGCGCGCAGAACCGCCAGCTCTGCGGAGCGTTTCGCGAACGGATGGAAGGCAATCTTGCCGTCGCCTTCGCGCAAGATGAGCGCGGCAAGCTCGCTTGCGTCTTCTTGGGTGCGTTGCTGCGACAATTCCACAAGGATGTCACTCACTTGTGAATTGTCCGTTTCGACGCTGATCCCGTTTAGGCTGTCTGCTGCGTTCTCACGTTCTGCAAAACGTGCCGCCGCTTCGCTCGATGCTTCATTGGAAAGCGTATAAACCGTGGCTCCTGACACCTCTGACCGGTCGCCTGCGGAATCGATATGGATCGACACGAACAAATTCGCCCCCAATTGCCGTGCGATTTCCGGGCGATAGGCAAGCGGGATAATACGGTCATCGTCGCGTGTCATCGCGATACGCACACCGCCGCCTTCTAACAAACGGTCGCGCAATTCTAATGCAAGAGCGAGAACCAAGTCTTTCTCGTAAACTTCATCCCCATTGGGAAGCCGCTGAACCTTGCCCGGATCGCGTCCGCCATGGCCTGCGTCAATGACGACAAGAGGTCGGGCCGTGTCATCCGGCCCTTGAATATCAGGTAGCTCAAGTGGAGGGGCCTCAGAGGCGATCACAATCCGCATCACATATTCGCGCCCCCATTCGGGAACAGGTATTGTCATGCCCAATGCAGTCGCCCCCCCCAGCAAAAGCGCAGGAAGAGCAAGGATCAGGAAAAGGAGCGTGCGTACACTCATAGTGCTCAACGGATTAGAATGTTGCGCACCAATAGCGCAATAGTGTTGCGGCTAACTACCCACGGTGCTAGTTGTTGCTAGGAAAGCGGAAAGGATACCACCTCTAGGGTGCTTTCGAATTTCCGCCTTATTCACAAGGTCCCCGAGCGCGAAACACATTGCGCCCCCGGCCACACACAGGTTGATGCAGTGACGAGACGCTTCTCCTCGCAAGAATTTTCCCGGCGCTTTGCCGCAGGAGAAATTGCGAGTCGCAAGCCGGTAGATACCCGAAACTCGTTCACAGCAGACACGTTCATGACATCTTTCTCTCTAACAAGAGAAGACGTTGTTTCTAACACCAGCGCACACAGTAAACATCTGAGACACTGCGCTGTTTACCCACACAATTTACGTCCCACCCCCTCCCGGCGGCTAAGCATATTTGCTGGTCGAGCGGAACGAGCGCGGGGCGTTTGGAGAATATTTAATGGCAACGCGCATGCTAATCGATGCGCGCCACTCGGAAGAGACCCGGGTGGCGGTGCTCAAAGGCAACCGAATTGAGGAATTCGATTTCGAATCTGCTGAACACAAGCAGATAAAAGGCAACATATATTTGGCCAAAGTCACGCGGGTTGAACCCTCGTTGCAGGCCGCATTTGTGGACTTTGGCGGTAATCGTCACGGTTTCCTTGCCTTTAATGAAATTCACCCTGATTATTACCAAATCCCGCAAGACGACCGCGAAGCGCTTCTTGCTGAAGAAGCCGAGGCCGCCGAAGAAGAAGCGCGCCTTCGTGCCGAGGAAGAGGAAGAGGGCGTCACTCCCGGCGAAGAATATGACGCCGAGGATGAAAGCGCTGAAGCTTTCGCAGAAGATCTCGCCGAAGATGGTCTGGAAGAAATCGACACCAGCGAAAAAGAAAAAGTCGCCACAATCGAAGACGGTACGTCTGACGACGACGGCGAAGATGATGACGATGCTGATGATGACGAAGCCGAAGAGGCTGCTTCTGAAGAAGAAGGCGAAGACAAAAAACCGCGCCGTGGTCGCCGCGGCCGTGGTCGCAGGCGCCAAGGTAAGGGCAACAATAAGGGCGGCCGAAGCCGCGCTAAGCAGGTCGATGAAGTGCGCGCCAAACGCATGGCCCTTCGCCGCCGCTATAAAATCCAGGACGTAATCCAACGCCGCCAAATTTTGGTAGTGCAAGTGGTCAAAGAAGAGCGCGGCAACAAGGGCGCTGCCCTCACCACCTATCTTAGCCTTGCTGGCCGTTACACGGTGCTGATGCCTAACAGCAGCCACGGCGGTGGTATCAGCCGCAAGATCAATTCTTCCAGTGACCGCAAGCGTTTGAAAGAGGTCGTGAGCGGTCTCGATCTGCCAAAGACCATGGGCTTGATTGTTCGCACTGCCGGACTTTCACGCACAAAGACCGAGATTAAGCGCGACTTCGATTATCTTGCCCGTTTGTGGAACGGCATTCGCGATAACGTAAGAAGTTCTACTGCACCGTCCCTGATCCACTCAGACAGCGACCTTATCAAACGCGCGATCCGCGACATCTATAACCGCGAGATAGAAGAGGTCGTGGTCGAAGGTGAGGACGGTTATAAATCGGCCAAGGCCTTCATGAAAATGTTGATGCCCAGCCATGCGCGCCGGGTAAAAGCCTATTCCGATCCTGTACCTTTGTTCCAACGTTATGGAGCTGAAGATCAGCTTCGAGCGATGTATGATCCGATGGTCCAGCTCAAATCGGGCGGTTATCTGATCATCAACCCAACTGAGGCGTTGGTGTCTATCGACATTAACTCAGGCCGCTCCACCAAAGAGCACGGCATTGAACAGACAGCGCTCCACACCAACCTTGAAGCAGCTCGTGAGATTGCACGCCAATTGCGTCTGCGCGATATGGCAGGTCTGGTCGTAATCGACTTCATCGACATGGAGTACAACTCCAACGTTCGTAAGGTCGAAAAGGCGATGAAAGAGGCCTTGAAGAACGACCGTGCGCGTATTCAAGTGGGCCGTATTTCGGGTTTTGGCCTGATGGAAATGAGCCGCCAACGGCTGCGCACCGGCGTGCTGGAGGCGACCACTCGCGAATGTCCACACTGTGATGGCACAGGACTTGTACGCACCGCATCATCCGCCGGCCTGTCCGCACTTCGCCTGATCGAAGACGAAGCCGCCAAAGGCAAAGGCACCGTGATCAAGCTTGCGGCAAGCACCGAAGCTGCGATCTATATGCTCAACGAAAAACGCGGCGAACTGGTCGAGATTGAAAAGCGTTACGGTGTCACCATCGAAGTCTCCCCTGAAGGTGAAGATGAAGGTGCGAAGATGAGCGTGGCCAGCTCTGGTCCACGTCCGTCTCAGGCACCGAAGTTTGAGCCTATCGTCGATGATGAAGAAGATGACGATCTGCCTGTCGATGAAGATTTCGATGAGGAAGACGACGATCAACCACGCAAGAAAAAGCGTCGCCGGCGCCGCGGTGGCCGGGGTCGCAACAAAAAACGCCATGATGAAAATGGCGATGAAGGCGATGAAGGTTCCGAAGAATCATCTGAAGATGACTCGAATGAAGAAGGTTCCTCTGACGAAAATGCCGATGGCGAAGACAAGCCGAAGCGGCGCCGCCGCCGTGGTGGCCGTGGTCGCCGACGCAAGCAGGATGGCGAAGGCGAGAGCGCTCCAGAAGAAACACCTGCTAACGACGCAGGTGAGGCTGACAGCGAAGCTGTAGTTCAGGCCGAAGAGGTTCCAAAGGCTAAGGTTGAAGAGCCTGCGCCCGACGAGGCGCCTGCGGAAGACGCCAAGCCTGAGAAGCCTAAACGCAAGCGCGCTCCCCGTAAGAAGAAGGCAGAAGTCGAAGCAGAAGCTAAAACCGAAGCATCTGAGAGCGACAAAGCCGAGGCAAAAGAGCCCGAGGCAGCGGAAGAAGAACCTAAGCCCGAGAAGCCTAAACGTAAGCGCGCGCCTCGCAAGAAGAAGGTGGAGCCTGAAGCCGAAGCGCAAACCGCTGAGGTGGAGGCCAAACCCGCAAAGGCCAAGAAAGCGGCTAAGGCTCCCGCTAAAGCCACAAAGGCAACTGAAGAGATCGCATCAGACGATGCAGGAAACAGTGATGTGGATGATGGCGCACCGAAGAAACGCGGTTGGTGGCAGCGTACTTTTGGTGAGTAACTGACATAAAGAGCGCGCTTGTTCGGGAAGTTGTTTCTTTTTGAACAGGCGCGTTCTTTTCAACTTACGCCTTGTTCGCTGCACCCCATTCATTCCACATGGCGAATTTCGGCGTCTTGGGCATGTAGCCTTTGCCCAAAAGGTGGACATTGAAGCCCGCCTTTTCAAAGGCTGCTGCAATTGGGCGCGTCAAGTGACAACCGCCCGCCAACCGCTTCCAAACAGGTTCAATTCGGTCCTGCCATTTCGCAACATTGGTATCGGGCGCCCGGCCATGTTCAAGGAATAACGCAGTGCCGCCGGGGCGAAGAATGCGCTGCATTTCGGATAAAACACTTTGCGGTTCTTGAACCGAGCAAAGCGTAAATGTGCAAACGACGGTATCAAATGACTGGCTGGCGAAGGGGATATCTTCGCCCACACCTTGCCGCATATCGACCTCCCAGCCCTTGGCAGCCGCGGCCTCACGAGCGGTATCGAGCATTCCTTCGTGCGGGTCGATCCCTGCATAGCTCCTTATCGCTTTCGCGTCATAAAACTGCTGATTAATCCCGCAGCCACAGCCAAGCTCGAACACGTCTCCAGATGCGAGCGGAACCACGTTCGCGCGGCGTTTCAGCACCTGACCCGTTCCGCACGCGCATCCGATCAATTTCGGCATAATGTGCGCATCATACCAATCGCCAACTCCCGGCATCTCGCTCTCCCCTGCTCTTAATCTGACAAGCTCTTAGAAAATTGCGCTTTTGCCAAGCGAAAACCTGTCTTTGTCTTGAGGCCTGACAGGTCGCTGGGCGTGGCGATAATTCCTGCATTGGAAATCACGGCCATATTGAGGGATAAACAAATGAGTTCTCGCCAATGGGATGCTTGGAAAGGCACCAACCTCTGGCAGCTACATAACCCATTCATTTTAAATGCTATTTATCCCCATGCCTTCTGGAAGGAACTAAGGCCAGGGTCAATTTTCCCCAACAAATTGACCACTGATCGCTGCCGAACCCAATACTCGCAACACCCGCTCTCTTGCCACTCACAGCGAAGGCGTTAGATAGGGGGGCACGCAAATAGGGATAAGCGATCATGGCGACTTTCACGCTACCGAAAAACTCGAAGATCAAAGGCAAAGGCCTGGTACACAAGGCGTCCGGCGGTTCTCGGGTAAAGTCATTCAAGATCTATCGCTATGATCCCGATACAGGCGAAAATCCGCGCTATGACAAGTTCGAGATTGACCTTGCGGACTGCGGTCCAATGGTTTTGGACGCGCTGTTCAAGATCAAGAATGAAGTTGATCCAACCCTGACATTTCGTCGTTCCTGCCGCGAAGGGATTTGCGGTTCCTGCTCGATGAATTTGAACGGCAAGAACGGTCTTGCCTGCACCACAGCGATTGAGGATCTGAAGGGCGAAATTCGCATTACGCCTCTACCGCATATGGACGTGATCAAGGACCTCGTGCCTGACTTCACTCACTTCTATGCGCAATATGCATCGATCAAACCGTGGCTGCAAACCGTCAGCACGACGCCGTCAAGTAAAGAACGCCTACAGAGCCCGCAAGAACGCGAGAAGCTTGACGGACTATACGAATGCATCTTGTGCGCATGCTGCTCAACCTCTTGCCCGTCCTATTGGTGGAACTCAGACAAATTCCTCGGCCCTGCGATCCTGCTTCAGGCCTATCGCTGGCTTGCCGATAGCCGTGATGAGATGACCGGTGAGCGTTTGAACGAACTAGAAGATCCTTTCCGTCTCTATCGCTGTCACACAATCATGAATTGCGCGAATGTGTGTCCGAAAGGTTTGTCGCCTGCAAAAGCCATTGCGGAGACCAAGAAAATGATGGCCGAACGCGCTATCTAAGCTTGGCGGCGATGTCTCTGCGCGAAGAGTATTTCGAGGACGGCCCCTGCCCTCACAACCCAGGTTGGCGGCAATGGAACATTCGGGACAAGACCATTTTTAATGGCACGGTGATGGGGCATCTTATCACTCGCGTGGATGAAGACGGCAAAGCTCGCCTTCGTATGTTTCCAGAGCGTAAGCATCAGAATTTGCAGGGGATGATCCACGGCGCGATCACGCTTTCCTTGATCGACATTTCGATGTTCACGGCCATGCATTTGATCGGCGGAGGAAACGCAGGTCCTTCTGTCACCCTCGAATTGTCGACCCAGTTTGTAGGAGGCGGAGACCCCGCTCACCCACTTGATGCTGTCAACGAAATCGTGCGCGAAACCGGCAAACTCATGTTCATCCGCGGTCAGGTCGTCCAAGGCGACAATGTCGTCGCATCTCATTCCGGTATCGTGCGTAAGTTTTCGAGCACAAAAACTAACACAACCGCATGACGGGCACCCTCGCCCGGTATGAACAGCTGATCGCCAGCGGCGAGTTGCAGGCGGACCCCGATCAAAGAAGGGCTGCGGCAAGGCTGGACGCATTGCAAAAAGAGCTTGAGGCGGAGCGCCCAGGCGGGCTTTTGACACAGCTCTTCTCTCGCAAAACCGTGCGCGCAGAAGGTGTATATATGTGGGGCGGCGTCGGGCGCGGAAAGTCCATGCTGATGGACCTGTTTCACGAGAGCCTTGGCATTAAGGAAAAGCGACGCGTTCACTTCCATGCATTCATGCAAGAAGTCCATGAGGCCATGCGAGAGGCGCGCAAGACCCATGAAGGTGACCCCATTCCTCCCGCCGCGATGAAGCTCTCGGAAGGCGTGCGCGTATTAGCCTTTGACGAAATGGTGGTGACCAACTCAGCTGACGCCATGATTATGAGCCGGCTATTCACACAGCTTATTTTGGAGCGTGATGTGACAATCGTGACCACATCCAATCGCCCTCCTCAAGACCTTTATAAGGACGGTCTCAACCGCGAACATTTCTTACCCTTTATCGATTTGATCCACGCCGAACTTGATGTGGTTAGTCTAAATGGCCCAACCGATTACAGGCTCGATCGCATTGGCGATTTGAAAAGCTGGTATTCGCCGCTCGGAGATCCCGCGACTAACAAGGTACGCGAGGTGTTCTTCAGACTCACCGACTTTAACCCTGAGGACGCCGCGAATGTACCGAGTAGCGAATTGGCGGTTGGCGCGAAACGCACAATGCATGTTCCCAAAGCGCTCAAAGGTGTGGCCGTATTCAGCTTTAAGCGCCTATGCGTCGAAGCAAGGGGGGCCCCCGATTATCTCGCAATCGCGCGGGCCTATCACACCGTGATTATCGTGGGAATTCCTGAACTTGGTCCGGAAAAACGCAATGAAGCGGCGCGTTTCGTGACTTTGATTGACGCTCTTTACGAACACCGTGTGAAGCTGTTTGCAACCGCGGCAAATGAGCCTGAAACGCTCTATCCCTCAGGCGATGGAAGCTTCGAATTTGAACGCACCGTCAGCCGCTTGAATGAGATGCAAAGCGACGAATACATGGCGCTTGGCCATGGTGCACATTCCAGCGTTCTGTTGGGTTAGCGGGTCACGCCGCCGGGCTCAGGCGGCAGCCAACCGGTCCGCAATGCGCCCTTGCGCTGCAACAAGCCGGCTCATCACCTTCAGGTCCGTTTCAGTGAGTTTGAGCGCGGTTTCAGCCCAAAGCTCGGTAATCCCATTCAACTCTTCGAGGCTGAGTGGGAAAACAAGCTTGCTGGCACGGCGCGCACCGACAAGGCCAGAATGACGGCGTTCAGACTTCTTGATAAAGTCGCGCACTGCGCTTTCGCCTTCGCCTTGCTCGACAATTTCATGGACGATACCAAAATCGTACATTTCCTCAGCGGTGTAAGTCTTATTTGAGACAATAATCCGCTCTGCCATTGCTTTACCCACCTTGCGCGAAAGGTAGGCGTGCGCTCCCATTCCTGGGAACAAGCCGAACATGATTTCAGGAAGGCCAAATGTGGCATGTCGTTCAGCAATGATGTGGTCAAAGGACAAGAGCGCTTCGAACCCACCGCCAAGTGCGGCACCTTGAACCAAACCAATGGTCAGCATTGGAAGGTCAAGCGAACGCATATTACGTTCCAAGATCGCGCAGCAGCGATGGCCGTATCGCATGAGACCTGCCCGATCTTTCGACCGGATCAATTTCTGG
Organism: Erythrobacter sp.; assembly: GCF_039988855.1. GTDB lineage: Bacteria > Pseudomonadota > Alphaproteobacteria > Sphingomonadales > Sphingomonadaceae > Erythrobacter. The sequence continues at coordinate 557,939 of NZ_JBDXIY010000019.1, read as the reverse complement.
AACAGGTGCAGGTCGCCGCCATAGCAAAACACATCTTGTGAGCGACTACCAAGGACAAGATAGCGCAAGGGCACCTTCCCCTCACCAAATCCGTCTGAGATCAGGTCTTGCCAACGCTCAAAATCTGCAAGCAACGAAGATGTGAAGCTCGGCCGACCTTCTGGTCGCATATAGGACCACAAGACCGCAGAGCGATCATCGTACAAGATATCCAGTTCATTCAGTTCGAAAAGGCCGCCTGGAACGGCATTGTTTAGCGCGCTATCAGCAAGCACATCATCATCCCTTGATAAAGGGATCGGATTTCCAGCACTGCTGTCCATGCACCATTCTCCGGCTTGACCCAAATCACACCAATTCAATCGAATGGCATGTGCACGCCGTTATTTTGTAGCGCGTCAAGGAAAGATTACTCCGATGTTGCATGATTTTGCAAATGCATATTTTTCAGGTTTAGACAGTCTCGCTCATTACTGTGACAAATTGGGACAGTTGTTCGTAATAAGATTATTCCGCTGACTTCAATTTTATCCGTTGTCGGCAGTAACTTATCCTTGCACGCCCAATCTTGAGATCGATTTTTCGAGCATTAGCAACTGCCATAGGGTGCGGGAATGGTCGCTTGCGCCCGATATATGACCATCCGCAAGTGCTGTAACAGCCTTTCTATCAAACCATCCGGATTGGACCAAAACCGAATTTTGCCCGATCGCACGCACGTCCTTTGCCAAAGGACCGCGCATCCAAGCAGTAATCGGTGTCACAAACCCCTGCTTTGGGCGATAGAGTACGTCTTGCGGCAGATACCGCTCCATGCACTTCTTAAGCAGATATTTGCCCGTCGTCCCACGAACCCTCATCGTATCGGGAAGTTTGGCGGCGAACTCCACCAATCTATGGTCAAGCAACGGTTCCCGCGCTTCAAGGCTTACAGCCATACTGGTTCGATCGACCTTGGTTAGGATATCCCCCGGCAACCAAAACGAAAGATCGGCATACTGCGCCCGGTCAAGTCCGCTTTGCGCAGGGGCATTTTGCATAACGCCAATCAACTCGTCCTCGGGTCGAAACCCGCCAAGTTCCTGCTGAAGTGTCGCCGAATAGAGCGTAGATCGAATATTTGATCCCGTAACACATAAGGCACGGGCGTATCCTTCTTCACCGCTTTCGGCGAGAGCAAGCAATGTGGTCTTGGCGCGCAGAGGACGCGGTGCCCAATCAGCCTTGGGCCAAACACGGCCCAGCCCGCCGAACAAGCTTCCACGAACGCCTGCTGGGAGGAGCGAGCGCACGCGTTCTTCATTGTGATGAAAAACCTGGCGCCGGTATCCCGCAAACGCTTCATCCGCGCCATCACCCGACAGTGCCACAGTGACCTTTTCTCGCGCCAACTGGCAAACGCGCCACGTTGGAAGCGCCGAGGCATCGGCGAAGGGTTCGTCAAACATGCCAGCCAATGTGTCGATCTCGGAGAAATCGTCTTGACTAACCGTTCGGGCCTCGTGCGAAGTCTCAAACGTGTCGGCTATTCTCTGGGCATACCCTGTCTCATCAAGCGCCTCGACATCGAAGCCTATCGAGCATGTTCTCACAGGCTCAGAACTCGCCTCACTCATCAAGGCAACGACGCTCGATGAATCGACACCGCCGGATAAGAAAGCCCCCAATGGCACATCAGACACCATGCGAGACTGCACCGCTTCACGCAGCAAATGCACAAGCTCTGCCGAAAGATCGGCCTCTTTACCTTTGCTCCGCTCGGCGAAACTAATATCCCACCATCTGCGCTGCGGAGTAAGGGGCTTGCCTTGTTCCAAAAGAAGGAAATGGCCCGCCTGGAGCTTTGTCACGCCTTCCAAGATCGAATGCGTGTCGGGAACATAACCCCAAGCCATATAAGCATCGAGCGCTTGCGGATTGAGCCGTCTACGCATGAGTGGATGCGTTAGCAGTCCCTTTAACTCTGAAGCAAAAATCAAGCTTCCATCCGAGAGTTGGCTAAGGAAAAGCGGCTTAACTCCAAACCGGTCACGCGCCAAAAAGAGCTGGCGTTTGTCTAAGTCATAGAGCGCAAAGGCGAACATCCCGTCAAGCCGGGAGAGGCAATCAGGCCCCCAACGCCGCCAAGCTGCAAGGATAACTTCGGTATCTCCTTGAGTGCGAAATGTCGCCCCTTCGCGCTCTAACTCTGCCCGCAGTTTTCGGTAGTTGTAGATCTCGCCGTTGAACACGATGACCGCGCGTCCATCGATTGAATGCATCGGTTGCGGCGATCCTTCAAGGTCGATGATCGACAAGCGCCGGTGGCCAAGGCCAACGCCAAGTTCAGTCCAAACACCAGAGCCATCGGGCCCGCGATGGACCATAGCCTCGCACATCCGTTCAACCCGAATAGGATCGACCGGCTTTGGCGTCTCAGAGTGAAATATTCCAGCGATCCCGCACATTATGGTTCAAGCGGTTAGCTCAAAGTCGCTTGGGCAGCAATCAGGGCTATAAAACCGACGAGTACACTCAGCGCCAATACGCCTGCAAGGACAGTGAGCGGACGAGCAAACCCGAATTCCAACGGATTCAACAATGCAAATCGTTCGGTCTGTGTGGCAGTCCAGCCATAATCTTCGGGTTCCCGATCGAAAAAGCGCCAAGCAAGGCCCAGAATAAGGACCACGACAAAGGCAAAGAAGAACCAGCCATAAAAGACGTGGTCAAATCCAGAGGCAAACTCAACGCCTTGACTTTGCGCGACGTAAACCGTTCCCCACGCCCGGATCCCATTGGCAATAATTGGGACAATGATCGATACTGCCAGGAATGCGGTTCGGTGGGCCCATTTGGTGAAACGGGTAAATGCAACCAAGACGGCAAGTGTCACCATGGCGATAAGAAAGCGCACACCCGAGCACGCCTCGGCAACAACGAACAAACCAACAGGGGTGTCAATATATATGCCGTCAAAGTGCGCAGGAATGCCGCTCCATTTTGTAAGAGCGATTGCAATATGTGCTGTAGTGGCTTGCAGCGGTTCAATGATCTCATCACCAAACGGCACAAGAAATATGCCGAAGCAAAGCGGCAGCGCGATGACCGCAGACGCGCGCGGCCCCAACGCGGCAATGACGAGCCCTTGAAGCGCGCCCACCCCGCCGGCATGTGCGACAAGGTTGGCGCCGCTCACCCGTCCAAGCAACAAAAGCCCTAATCCTGCTGCGACGATCAAAAGACCTGGCATCCAAGGACGGGGGTCCATTTTCGTAAGCTCGCCAACTTTGAGTGCAACGAGCCAACCGATGATGACCGGGACAAGCAGAATGTGAGAATAGGTGTCGATGTTCCACCACTGGTGCAGCATCTCTGCCCATTCTCGCATCGTGACGGTCACAATCGCCAAAGCCCCAAACGCAAGCAAAGCTATTGCCTCACGCCAAGCTGTATTGAACCGAGCGACGAACGAAGGCGCCGCCGCGTTTTCTAAGGACACCTTATGCGGCATTGCGCGGCTCCTCTGCACCAATGTCGACAAGCATGTCGAGAGGTGCAAGCATCGCATCCCAGTCGTGATGGTTGAGCACATACTGCCGGCCATTTGCGCCAATCTCTTGTGCATTTAACGGATCAACCATCATCGCATCAAAGCGCGTCTTCATTGCCTGTGCCTCGGCAGCACAAAGCAACCAATGCTCTCCATCGCGTGCATCGATACCTGTGGCCGCTTGGCTAGTCAGCATTACAGGCCGGGCCATGGCCATAGCTTCAAGCACTTTATTCTGAACACCGCGCGCGATTGACAGCGGAACGACGACGCAATCGGCAGCAGCGATGAAAGGCCTGACATCGGGGACTTCGCCCCAAATAGTGACACCGTTCCCGGCCTTTCCTTCCAGAAGACCCGTTGGATTTCGGCCAACAATGTGCATCTCTGCGGTTGGTTGATCGCCCTTATAGGCTATCCAGAACGCGTCGATGGCCCACAATGCTGCTTGCTCATTGGGCGGATAATCCATCTGCCCTGTGAACACGAAATGTGGTCCGGGTCGAGAAGCGAGCTCTGGATGGACCTGCGCACGGCTGGGGTCAAAAAACTCGGCATCAATTCCGTTGCCGATCACTTGAACATTGGCTTTTGAAGGTTCATCAAGGCGTGACCGGAAAAGCGCCGCTTCGTTCTCGCTAATCAAGATGGTTGCATCGGCACGCTTCGCCAGTCGCTCTTCTTCTAAAGCGAGGAGGCGGCCTTCCCGCGAATTGAGCCAAACACGCTGACCTGTATCGGCGTAATTTTCGAATTTGGCGCTATCAACGTCACAAAGGTCGATTACGATCCGTCCGGCAAAATCGTCCGGAATGTACTGTCCCATCTGGCCTGAGAACACGAATATCGTCGTTATCGGACGATTTGTGAGCGTCTCGCGCACCCAGTTTTCTAACCGGGCACTGTGAAAGGCTGTGAGACTAACTGGCTTTCTTGAAAGCACCGCTTCGACACCGGCGAGCACAAGGGGTTTGCTGCGGTTAACAACGCAGTGTGTGGCAGCGAGTGCGGCGACATCCTTACCCCCTTCCCTGTCTTCGTCAGTCTCAGCAAAGCAACCGACATGCACCGGAGCGAGTTTTGCTAACTTTTCCAGCAAATGGGCGCTGCGAATTTTGTCACCGCGATTGGGCGGGAACGGCACACGGTGCGCGAGGAAGAGAATTTCGCTCATCGACCCGCCTCTTTACGCAAGTCCGCGAGCGATGAACGGACCAATCGTGTTTGCAACCGGCAACGGCAACTTTTTCCAAAGCTCAATCTTGCGGCTGTAAGCTTCGCTTGTCGGATCGACATCACGTGCTACGGCTCCGGGCGGGGTCCAAATCGCATAGGACAAAGAACAGGGTTCAAAACCCCAATTTTTCTTATACTTGGCTGGACCGCTTCCCACTTTTGAGCGCCCAAAATCAAAACGCCCCATCCCGCGTTTCCGAGCATGCAGCATCAATTCGTAATACATAAGTTCATTGGCTCGCGCGCTGCGCGCTGCAACGCTTCCCCCGCCCCAAAACGGCAGGACAGAGCCATTGTGATAGAAAGAAAGAACGCTCGCCAACGGCTTGCCATCGCGCAAGATGGTCAGGATATCGCTTTCTTCCGGAAACGCTTCGAGCATCGATTTGAAAAGCGCCTTTGGGAAGACAGGAGTGCCCAGGTTGCGGACACTTTCCGAATAGGCTGCGTAGTGCATCTTGGCGTCTATTTTCGACCGTCCCACCCGAACTTCGAGCCCGTTTTTGAGCCCTTTACGGACCTCAGCACGTGACTTGCGCGGGATTGCTAGCAATTCTGCATCGTCATCCGCAGCCAAGGCCCGTTCAAACCCAACGTGCTTGCCGCAAACAGCTTGCCAATCTTCCGGAATATCGCCGCCGCGAAGTTCCACACTGCCAAACCCGAACCTTGCAGCAAATTCCTGTGCCGCCCGGGCAAGCGCTTCTGCGGCCTCTGGGGTTTCGGCGTATACTCCGCCGCCAACGCCAAAACCGCTTGAGACCAGAGCTTTGCCAAAAAGGAATGAGCGCACCTGTGTTAAAGGTAGCCAGCCCCGAATGACGCCCAATTGTTCAGCGATAAATCCGGTAGCTTTCTGACCAGTCGCGCGTTCCACCGCGCGCAGCCATGCAGTACGATGGAACAGGCTGGCACCCGTTTCGTTGACAAATTCATCAACCCTCAGACTGCTTCTCGCATCTGAAAGATCGACAAGCTCGACTTTGAGCGAAAGGTTGACCGGCACGTTCATTGCGCCGCATCCAAGTCAGATGATGCGATATGAAGATCACTGGCGCGGCGCGCTTCGATCTCGGCCAATGCATCCATCCGGCCCCATTCAAACTCGCAAACCAACCTGCCTAGCTTAGCCGCCATCTTATCAAGGTTGGTGTAATGGCGCAGTTTTGAGCGCAGCGGAGCGTTGGCAACGCGCGGTTGCTCTGGATCAACTTCCCATGGGTGGAAGTAGAAGACTGCCGGGCGCTCATCCTCGCGGTTAACTTGGGCGATGGCCCAGCGGGAAAAAGCGTAAGGCAAGACACGGAAAAAGCCCCCTCCCCCAGCTGCCAAGCGACGTGCCCCCAACAAAGCCGTAGTCACCGGAATTTCTATGAGATCAGAGCCCACCACAGGCCGAAACGCGAAACGCGGCGCCTCTGGCCATCCATAATGATCATGAACCACAGGCGCGACACTAGAAGAGTATTTGTATCCTTGTGCCGCCAACGCCTCAAACGCCCAAAGCGAACGCGGGTCGATTGAGAAACTAGGTGCGCGGTATCCAATGACTGCATGGCCCGATGCATCTTCTAGAATTTCCCTTGTGACCCGAATGTCCTCTGCAAACTTTGCAGGATCAAGGGTAAAAACGCGCGCGTGGTCAAAGCCGTGGCTGGCAACCTCATGCCCTGCGTCCGCAATTCGCCTGATCACTTGCGGGCAGCGTTTTGCAACCCACCCGAGGGTGAAAAATGTCGCACTGACACCCGCCTCCCCAAACAGATCAAGGATCCGATCAACATTGCCTTCAACGCGGCTTTTCAGGCCGTCCCAGTCATCACGTTCAATGACATTTTCGAAGGCGCCCACTTGAAACCAATCTTCAACATCGACCGAGAGGCCATTGATGATGGATTGCTTTTGAGCAGCCTCAAAAGGAAATGGGCTTTGTGCATTCATGGCCTTTGCGCGCTCGTCAACTAGGCCGCCTCGCGGGACCGATCATCTTCAAGCCACTCGATCAGCATGGTCAGCACATGGCGGAAGGAACGTTCTTGTTCTTCCAAACGTGCCTCAATCCGGCCAAGTGCGTCGTCCATATCCTCTCCGACCTGTGGTTGAGGCATATGAAACACAGGCTCTGCGCCCGCTGCTTGAAGTTCGCCGATCGCCGCTTCGAGTTCGGCAGTCCGCGCATCACGCTGCGCCATAATGGCTGCGACTTCGGAGGCTGGAACACTCTCTATCTCTGCTTCTGCGTCAGCAGCAACAGGTTCAGCAGGAACGGCCACCTCGACGTCTGCAACAAACGGCTCTGGCTCGTCAGCGTCAACCATCTGCGCCTCTGCCAAATCCAGAGTTGACCCAGTCTCACTGATTTCTTTGGGCGCCGACTGCTTAGGGGTTGCGCGCAGGTGATCCTCGTCCATTTCCTCAAGAACAGCGTCAAGCATCCGCGCGCCGATTTCGTCACGTTCTTCAATTGCACCAAGCAATAGGACGCGGTTCATAATCTGGTTCACGCGGCGCGGGATACCATCGCTTGATTCAAACAAGGCCGGTAGCAGCCCTTCACCAAGCGTAGGCTGATTTTCCCAACCCACATGGGTCAGGCGGTGGTGGACATAATCTTCCAACTCTTCTTCATCGAGCGCTTCGAGATGATGCGAGGCGATGATCCGTTGACGCAATTGATCAAGGTTTGGGTGATGTGCCAGCGTGCGGCGGAATTCCGGCTGTCCCAACAGCAGGCTCTGCAACAATGGGTGCGAACCCAGTTGGAAGTTCGATAGCATCCGTAACTCTTCAAGCGCGGTAAACTCAAGATTTTGGCACTCATCCACGATCAAAAGGCAACGGCGTCCTTCGCGCGCCTCATCTTGCAAGAATTGTTCAATCGCTCCCAATGCGCCTGCTTTATCCTTGCCATCAACGGCAATGCCAAAAGACTGCGCAACCACATGGATCAACTCTTCACCGTCCAAGGCAGATGTGACAACGTGAGCCACGGTTAGCGCCTCTGGGTCGATACGCTCCATCAGATGCGCGACCAGCGTTGACTTGCCGGCTCCAACCTCGCCAGTGATGACGATAAAGCCCTCACCTTGATTGAGCCCGTATCCGAGATAGCTCATCGCCTTTTTGTGGCTTGCGCTCTCAAAATAGAAATCAGGATCAGGGGTTAGCTGAAACGGTCGTCCGCTGAAGCCGTAATATTGATCGTACATGTTTCCTAACGCTCCATGTCGCTCTTAAAAGTCATACCGAAGGCCCAGCAAAGCTGTGGCCGTGGCGAAATCTTCGTCCGAAAATTCACTGTCGAAATAATCCAATGCAAGGGCGGCTCGTGCTGAAAGCCGACCCGCAATTGTACGGCTGTATGCAGCCGAGGCACCAAACGCGGTCACGTCGCCATTGTCATCGCCGCTCGTCTCGAAGAGGCTTGCGTAAGCGCTACCAGATAAGGTTCCGCTGCGACCGACATTGCGGCTAAGCGAGCCAGTGACGTAATAACTTTCGTCAACGAGACCATCGACCGATGCAAGAACGCTATTTTCCGCAGCGATGAAACTGCGGCGATCATAGCCCACGCCAAGAGCGGCATTGAGGCGACCGATCCGTTGTTGGTAACTGGCCGCAACACCCCGGCCACGGAATGCCGAGCTTCGGATGGAGCCCAGCGGGTTAATGAGCCCGACGCCTTCGTCACTTTGGACGAGGCCGCCGAAATCACCAGACACCGGGTTGCGCTGCGCTTCAAAATCACTCGAGAGTTGAGCTAGCGAGTTGTTCAACACACCGCCAAAACCCGAAATGCCATCATAGACTTGCACTGCAAGCGAGCTGCGATCACTCGGGACATAGCTGAAGGTGCCGTAATAGGTGGTGCTGTCATAGCGGCGGCCAACTCGCGCCTCTAAACTGGTGCGCGAGGATGGGCGCCATAGGACACCTGCATCCCACAAAAGCCCGTCAACATCGAAAGCGATCAAGCGGTCTGATGCAGTGTCCGTGATTAGACGGCCATCGTCGCCAAAAACCGGATTGCCATCCACATCGCGAACAGCATCGCGGCTTGAAACCTCAACATCTTCATATCCCACACCGCCAACCAGGGCGACCGTTGGAGATACGGGAATTGTGACGTCGCCGCGCACGAATGCATCGCGGACGCGTTGATCAAGATTGGAAGAGTCTTCCTGAAAACCGCTCGCACTTACCGCAACGCCAATCGGTAGGAGGTCGCCAGGACGTGCACCCACCGCAAGGCGGCCGCTGAAGGTTGTGCTGTCATCGAAAATGTCCACCTGATTTCCAGCGGAATCGAAAACTGCGTCATTGGCCTCGAACCGGTTATAGCCCACTTGGGCATTACCAGCGATCTCAAGTGCACCGGCGCGGGTTTGGAAGTCTGGTCCAATATAGGCGCTGTAAACTTGGCTCGTGGCATCATCGCTCACCAGAGGATTGCCAGAAACAGCACCCCCGCCATCAACGCGCGAACGGCTTGCCAAAGCGCCAGCTTGAAGCGTTAGGTTTTGCGGAATAATCGAGAGATAGCCGCGCGCGATACCACTGACCGTATCTGTATCAACCGCATCATCGCCATAACCGATGTTACGCTCGTAACGCACAGAAACCGAAGCTCCACTGTTCCGGCCGCGGAGACTGGTATCAACCCCGATCGCCACTTGTGTGAAGGTCAATTGATCGCTTTCCGGCGACAATTGTGCAGTTAGAATTTGCGAAACCTCAATGTAAGGCTGCACCGTGACTGCACGATCTTGGCCGCTTGCCTGACTGCCGTCTTGCGCGGCGACAGGAGTTGCAATCACGAGCGCTGTGATCCCAGCAAGTAGGGTTCCAGTTGTATGACGCATGATCAATCTTCCCTCTCGCCATAATCGCCAAAACGGCGACCGGACGGGCTGAACTGTGTCGCATTGAGTAGTAATTTGATGTCCGAACACGCCGACAAAAGCTGAACCGCGTCGTCGAGAGCAGCGCGGCTTGTTTCATCAGCGCGAACCACCAGCAATGCTTGACCAACATGTGCAGCTAGCTCTGCGGCGGGTGATGCGGCAAGCGCAGGCGGCGTATCGAAAATGAGATAACGGTTAGGCGCACCGCGCGTCAGACGGTCGAGCACTTGCCCAGTTCGGTTGCTGGTCAGATATTCCGCATCGCGCGCGCTGCTTGTACCTGCGGGCAGGATAAAGAGGCCGTTGATATCGGTTGGGCAAACCAAATCTTCTGGACGCAGAGATTTGTCGACCAACGCGTCCATCAAACCCAGACCTGGCTCAACGCCTAGACGGCGCGTAACCGAGGGGTTGATCACATCAGCATCAGCCAAAATAACTTCGATATCGCGTTCAGCAGCAAGTGCGATAGCGAGGTTCGTCGCGCAATATGTCTTGCCCTCACCCATATGCGGTGAGCTGACCAATACCCGCCGTGTAAAGTCATCCCCCGATTGGCGCGCATCCGCGAGAAGCTCTCGTTTGATGATCCGAAATTCTTCCAAAAGGCCCGTCACTTGATCGTCAGGCGAGATCAGTCCTTCTTCCAGGAGAACTTCTCGGTCAATCTGAACGCGTGGCCCCCGCAATGCGACCGACGGCTGCGGTTTAGGCGCAGGCTGGAACTTGGACGCATCCTCATGATGGAATTGCGTTTCATTGCTTGGGCGCGCAAATTGCTGATCAGCATGAGGCATCTGATCTTCTATGGCTTCACCGCGCTGGCGAGGCGGCACAAAAGGGCGCGGAGCCGACGGCAGGTTCTTTGGAACTGGCTTCGTCCCAAATCCATCCAGACCAAACGCAGCATCCGCCCTCTCAAAAATTGAGGAGCGCCGCCCGTTGGTTTTCGGCTGTTTGCGGGTAAATTTGCTGTGTTCAGTCATTCAAGGTGTCCTCACACAACCGTTCCGATCGAGACAACCTCGATGATCAGAAGAATTCCGAGAATGCCGACCAAGCCTGCAAAGGCCCCGGCAAATTGTTTGGTACGCCGCTTGCGCAAAGATTGAGCGGCTTCTGAAAGGTTGAGTGACACTGAACCAATGACCGGGAGGCCCATGGATTTTTCCAGTTTTTGGGATGTCGCAAAGCCCGAGCGCAGCTGGCTCAAAATCCAAGCAACCCCTACACCTGCGCCGAGCCCAGCAATGAGCACACCCAGCAGAAGCAACGGGCGATTGGGCGCAGCCGGTTTTTGCGGGACAACCGGCGGATCGACGAGATCAAATTTGTATTGGCTTGTTTCATCAACCACATCGCTACGCGTGCGCAGCTTTTCGCGGTCCTCGAGAAGCTTTTCATAGTTATCGCGCAAGACTTCATAGTCGCGGCTGATCCTGTTCGCTTCGGCCGCCACGGCGGGCTCTGTCGCTTGGCTGGCAGCAAGCGATGCGAGCTGAGATTGCAAGGCTGCACGGCGCGATTGGAGCGATTCAATCGAGGCTTGACGATCTGCGCGAAGCGCGATCAGTGATGAATACGCTGGATTGGGCGTTCCACCAGCATCATTTGGACCCGCAGCCGCAGCCTGTCTCGTCAGCAATTCGACCTGACGTTTGGTTGAGACCACATCGGGGTGTTGCTCGGTCAACCCCCGGGAGCGAAGCCCCGCTAGCTGCGTTTGAGCTTGGAGCAAGGCAGCTTGTGGACCCACAGCATTCGCTGCACCGACAATGGTGCGCGGTGTGCTGGTGATCTGATTGTTGAGCGCGGCAAGTGCGCTTTGGGCTGCAGCTAGATCCGCATCGATATCACGCAGTTCAGTCCGCGATTGCTGTACGCGGGTCGAGAGCGTCGCTGTTCCCCCGATTAGATCGGGATATTGTGCCTCAAACGCCAAACGGCGAGTTTCGGCCTCCTCCAACTCCGCTTTGCGCTCATCCAATTGTCCATTCAAATCATTGATGGCGCCGCTGATCTCTGCACGGTTTCCAGAGATGTGTTCTTCGCGGAAAATATCGAGCAGCTTTTGCACAACATCTCGCGCAAGAACCGCGTTTTCGGAATCGCTCAAACCACTTTTGCCGACAGTCGCACTGATCGAGAATAGCGTGTCTTCCTCGCTTTCAACCTTCACGTCATCAGAAAGTGCTGCGATCGCGCTTTCCAATTCTGTGCGGTCAGAAATACCGTCACCAAGCTTGGTCGTTGTGATGACTTTTTCGAGATTGACCGAGCTTAAGAGCGTCTGACGAACCTGCGCAATTTCATCCTTACCATCACCTGCAATACCAAGTTGCTCCGAGAGAACATCGTCCACATCGACAAAGATGCGCGCCTTGGATTCGTATGTGTTGGGAATCATAGCAACAACGAGCCACCCCAGAAGGCAAACACCCCAAGCAATCGCCAGCGCCAGCCAGCGGCGGTGCCAAACCGAATAGAGCGCTGTGCGCAGTTCATCGAAGAGCTCGTTCATTGTTCCGTTCCCGCTCCCTTAGAACCGGCTCTCAGGAATGATGATCGTGTCACCTGGACGAAGCATGACATTGGCCGAGCTGTCGCCGCGCTTCAGCAAGTCGGAAAGACGCAGTCGGTATTCTTTTTGAGTGCCGGTCTCGCGGTTGATGCGAAGGAGCTTGGCACGGTTGCCCGCTGCAAATTCACCCAAGCCGCCAACGGCGATCATGGCGTCAAGCACAGTCATATTCGCGCGGTACGGCAAAGATGCCGGCTGTTCGGTCGAACCCACTACGCGGATCTGTTGGTCAAAGGTGGAATTGAACTCGTTCACGATCACCGAGACGAGCGGCTGTTCGATATATTGAACAAGCACGTCGCGGATATCGTCTTGAAGCTGAGTTGCGGTTTTCCCAACGGCGGTCATATCACGCACAAGCGGGATGGTAATCCGGCCATCGGGACGCACCTGGATGTCTTCTGCGCTCAGCTCTGGATTGCGCCAAACATGGATGGTGAGCTGATCGAGAGGCCCGATGATGTACTCTTCAGTTGAAGCTGTCTGCGCCTCTGTATAGCTCGCCGAAGGAAGCTCAGGTCCCGACCCAGCGCAGGCTGCGAGCGTTGAGGTCGCAAAAAGGGCGCCGGCAATACGGGCGAAAGTGGGCGAAGTAGGCATCGATGCATTTCCTTAGGTCAGCTGATGCGGATCGCTTGCAAATGTGAGGAGCGACCTCACGCAAACGGGGTTTTCCGCGAATGACCCGGACTTACTCGCCGATAATGGTGAATATAATGTTAGTAATAGTGGGACATTTGCCGCCTCATCCCATTTCGGGACAGGCAAATTAGTGATGATTAAACAATCATCTCTGCCGCTGGGCCATGCCCAAGGAAGTTAAGCGGTGAAGCGCTCGCCCCATATGCGCCGGCGCAAAACACCGCCACCAAGTCGCCAACATCGGCGTCTGGCAATTCGGCCATATCGGCCAGCCTATCGAGCGGTGTGCAAAGACAGCCCACGACGTTAACCGGTGCCGAAGGCGTAGCATCAAAGCGTGAAGCAATAGCTACCGGGTAGTTGCGTCTGACCACTGTCCCAAAGTTTCCAGAAGCCGCCAATTGATGGTGCAACCCCCCATCGGTGACAAGGTACGTCTGTTCGTGACTGACTTTTCGGTCAATCACCTGGCATAGATAAACCCCTGCTTCGCCAACCAGATAACGGCCAAGTTCAACACAAAGTTCGGTTTCGATAAGGCTGTGTTGGCGAGCTTCGACAAGTTCATGCAAGGCATCACCAACGGCCGCCAGATTGAGTTGTTCATCACCCGGAAAATATGGAATTCCAAAACCGCCGCCCATATTAAGCTTGGGCAAAGCGTGCCCGATCTCATCGGCAAGAGACTGCGCCAAGTCCAAGACATTGGCTTGCGCCTCGATGATAGCGTCAGCGCTAAGTGTTTGGCTGCCTGTAAAGATATGGAGCCCGCGCCAGTGCGCACCTTCGGCAATGATCATCTTGGCCAAAGCTGGTACACGGATCGCGTCTACGCCAAACGGCTTTGCGCCGCCGCCCATTTTCATGCCTGAACCTTTCAGTTCGAAATCCGGATTAACCCGAATGGCAATTCGCGGCGTTTTCCCCGTCCTTTGGCCTATGGCAAGCGAGCGCTGCGCCTCACCCTCGGACTCGCAGTTGAGCGTAACACCGGCAGCGATTGCCGCCTCAAGCTCATCATCACGTTTGCCGGGCCCGGCAAAGCTGACCCTCGCAGGGTCGATTGCGGCCTTCTTCAACATCGCAAGTTCGCCGGATGAAGCGATGTCGAACCCATCCACAAGGTCCGACATATGCGCGATGATTTGGGGATGCGGGTTGGCTTTGACCGCATAATTGATCCCGATACTGCCGGGCAGAGCCTTGCGAAGCTCAGAAACGCGCGTATCCAAGCGATCCTTCGAATAGACAAACAAAGGCGTTCGCCCCGCAGCTTCTACCAGATTGCTGGCCTTGTGGCCGCCAATTGCCAGTTCGCCATCAATTGCTGCATATCCAGCAGGAATTGGCCCCAAGGGCTTGGTTTTCGACTTTGGTTTTGTCGTCATGACGCATTTTTCCCGCTCAGTTCACGATAAAGCGCGTTGCGGTCAATCTTACCATTGGGATTGAGAGGCATAGCCTCGCGCCAGTGAATTTCCTGAGGTTGCATAAAGTTGGGAAGTTCTTTCAATAAAGCCTTACGAAGCTTGGATTGCTCTTGTTGGTCTTGCGTCCCTCTTACCACCAGATAGACCTTGTGCCCAAGCCTATCGTCCGCCATTCCAAGGGCAACGGCCTCAACCACCAAATCGGTCGAAATCGCAGCCTCTTCGATCTCTTGCGGGCTGATGCGGTTGCCTGCGCTCTTAATCATCGCATCACGGCGGCCAACGAAATACAAAAGCCCATTGGCCTCTCGCTGTACCCGGTCGCCGGACCAAACTGCGGTGCCGCCATAGTGTGAAGAAGCGGGCGCGGGTTTAAACCGCTCAGCCGTGCGCACTGCATCTTGCCAATACCCTTGAGCGACCAAAGGGCCGCAATGGACCAATTCACCTTCTTCGCCCGGCCCTGCGACCTCGCCATCATCATCAATGACCATGATTTCGGCAAAAGGAATGGCGGTCCCCATGCTTGTCGGATGGGCATCGACCAGTTCTGGGTCGAGATAGGTCGAGCGAAATGCCTCGGTGAGGCCATACATCGGATAAAGGTCCGCTTGCGGGAAAATCCCTGTGAGCCCTTCGACCAATTCAATCGTGAGAGCGCCGCCGCTGTTGGTAAGTCTGCGCAAGGAGGTGCTGGCTTCTTCCTGCCACTCCGTCTCGGTCAGTTGCACCCACAATGGCGGTACAGCTGCCAACGTTGTGACACCGTGTTTGGCGCAAGCTTTGGACACATCGCGGGGGAATAGAAAATCAAGCGGGACAACACATGCACCCGCATACCAAGCCGAAAGCAGCTGGTTTTGCCCATAGTCAAAAGACAGCGGCAGCACCGCAAGGGTCACATCATCATCGGCAAGCTTTAGGTAGTGCGCGACGCTAACCGCACCAAGCCATAGGTTTGCATGGCTTAGCATCACACCTTTTGGACGCCCGGTTGAACCACTGGTGTAAAGGATAGCGCATAACTCATCTGGATCCGCTTGGGAGGGACCGAGCGTTACGCTCGCATCATAAGCCGCTTTTAGAGCCGCCGCTTCCTCCAATTGCAAACAACCGGCAGGCACATCGCCTTTGTCCAGTGACTTCAAGCGAGAAGGCGTCGCAATCAGCAATTGAGCCCCGCAATCGCTCAAAATATGCGCCACTTGCGCTTTTTTGAGCAATGGGTTGATGGGTACATGGACGAGCCCTGCGCGCGCTGCTGCGAGGGGCAGGAGACAGGTCAATTCGCCCTTGGCGGCCCAACTCGCAACCCGCGCGCCCTTTTCCGGCACCTCACGGGCCAACCACCCAGCAAGAGTGGCCACACGCTCTTTTAACGCCTTGTGGGTAAAGCTCTCATCCCGAAGAACCAATGCGGGCCGTTCGCCAGCACCCATCAAGCACGCTCGCTCAGCGAGGTGGTCTAATGGGCGCGGGGCTTGGTCCAGGCCTTGGGGATCGGGATTTGCAGTCATCGGCTTCCTTTTGAAGGGCACTCAATTCAAGTGATCGAAACGCGCTATCACGACACGGTTAACGTCTTGCAAGAGCTGTTTAAAGACAGCTCTCATACAATCATGCGCGCGCCCTTCGATCGCGCCGAGTGGTTTACTCTTCTTGAAGAGACAGGTCTTGATCCCTTTATTGCGGCCGCAAGTGATGCTGAACACAGCGCCGCCCTCGTCCTAAGCCAGAACAACGGTCATCTCAGTTCGCTGCGCAATTGGTACAGTTTCACTTGGCGTCAGCTGGTTCCCTATGGTGAGCAAGGCGCACAGTTGCTCGATGAGCTTGCAAAACAACTGAAGACGACTGCGCATAGGGTTACGCTGGAACCTGTCCCTGATGAAGACGCGTCCGCAACGCACCTTTCGCGGGCGTTTTCCAAGGCTGGATGGCGTGTTGAAGTCACGCGGTGCGATGTCAATCACGTTCTATACGTCCAAGGACGCAGTTTCGACGAATATTGGGCGTCGCGCCCTGGTCAATTGCGCACCACACTCAAGCGCAAGGCGAAAAAGGTCGAAACCCAGATTGTCTCGCATTTTGATCACAACCTTTGGGCCGCCTATGAAGCGATTTATGAGTCCAGCTGGAAACCCGGGGAAGACCAACCTGAAATGCTGCGCAAATTTGCCGAGATCGAAGGGGCTGCAGGACGCTTACGGTTAGGATTGGCATTCCATGATGGTAAACCGGTAGCGGCCCAATGTTGGACGATCGAAAACGGCAGTGCCTTCATTCACAAGCTGGCTCATCTGGAGAGTGCGAAAAACCTCTCGGCTGGAACCACGCTTTCAGCAGCCTTGTTTAGACACGCAATCGATGAAGACAAAGTCGATGTGATCGACTTTGGGACAGGCACACAGCGTTACAAGGGCGACTGGATGGAAGACATCAGGCCGCGCTACCGCATTGACTGCCTTGATCTATCCTCCCCTCGCGGATGGCTTGATCTTGCGCGTCTCACCGCAAAACGCTTAACCCTGCCTGACGTCCCCGAACTTGCGCGTTCTCCCAAGGCTAGTTAAGGCGCGCATCGCTTTGGTGCAAACGGATGCGCCATAGGTTAAATGGCCTCTGGATAAGGACAACCAAGCATATGGGCTCTCAACCGGCGAGTGGTGGCGCAGCGATGAATGAAGAGACCGGCCAAGAAACTGGCCAGGGATCCGGCAACGCGTCGCTTGACATCGAGCTTAAGTCAATCATCGCCGATGTCTTGGGGCTCGAAGCTGAACAGGCAAACGAGTTAGAAGAAGACAGCGGCTTGTTTGGCCATTTGCCCGAACTCGACTCCATGGCCGTAGCAGGCCTCTTAACCGAGATCGAAGATCGGCTCGACATCGTCATCGAAGACGAAGATGTGGATGGCGAAATGCTTGAAACCTATGGTGGTTTGCTTGCATTTGTTGAGGGCAAGTTGAACCCAGATTCAGAAGAGGGATAAGCCAAGTGAATGCGCCAGAGCCGCGCATGATCGCAAGTTGGCAGGCCCTATTGGAGGGCGGCAAGACGGTTGATGAATTGCTTGTCTCGTTTGATCGAGCGCGGGAACGACGGGTCCTAATTTTGCCCGCGCTGTTTGACGAAGCAAACAAGCTAAGGCGGTTTACCCTACAGATGATGCGGGCGGCAGATGAGCTCGGCGTGGATACTTTTCTGCCCGATCTTCCCGGCTGCAACGAAAGCCTTGTTCCCCTAGAAACCCAAACCCTTACATCATGGCGTGATATCGCAGCGAGCGCCGCTGAAGCCTTCGGAGCAACCCACGTTCTGAGCATCAGAGGCGGCGCACTTATTGCGCCTGACACTCTAACAGGGTGGCAGTATGCACCGCTAACAGGTGCCAAATTGCTGCGCGGCATGCTACGCGCGCAGACTATCGCATCGCGAGAGGCCGGCCGCGAAATGACCTCTGCACAATTGATGGAAGAGGCGCGGCAATCCGGCTTGCAGCTTGCGGGATGGAACCTTGGCCCACAAATGGTTCGCGAGATTGAAGTTGCACTGCCCGGCGCCAACGACAATCACATGCTCATTGAGCAAAAAGATCTAGGCGGTGCAGGACTTTGGCTTCGTGCAGAACCCGACGAAGATCAACGCCTATCAGAGGCGCTAGCTGAGATTGTCGCACACCCTGCAGAAAGGCCACTATGAGCCGGTTGCAATTTCATTTTGGCTGCCGGGGCCTCAAGCTTGCAGGTTCCCTCGACACCGCGCCCGGAATAACCGGCCTTCTCATCGTGAATGGCGGGAATGAAATCCGCTCGGGCGCGTTTTCAGGCCAATCACAACTGGCTGCAAATATCGCCAAAAAGGGGTTCCCCGTTTTTCGCTTTGATCGCCGCGGCACAGGCGACAGCGAAGGCGAGAACCGGGGTTTTCGCAAAAGTACTGGTGATATCGAAGCTGCGCTTGAGGCCTTCCGCGCCATGGCTCCGCAAGTTGAACGAGTCTTTGCCTTTGGCAATTGCGATGCCGCCTCGGCGCTTATGCTGATGGGCGGATCAGGATTTGACGGCCTTGTTCTCTCGAACCCTTGGACAATAGAAGAAACCGCCGAAGATACGAACACGCCAACACACAGCCCCGACGCCATCCGTTCTCGCTATGCCTCTAAGTTAAAAGATCCGCGCGAAATTTGGCGGCTCCTCAAGGGCGGCGTAGATGTGCGAAAGTTGGCGCATGGCATTAAGGCATCTCTTCGTCCTGCCCCAGCCCCATCAAGCCTTGCACAGGATATGGACGCAGGGCTCAAAACGTTTGGAGGGAACGCGCGCATTCTGCTCTCTGGCGCGGACCGTACGGCACAAGTGTTCGAAAGCTCTTGGGATAAGGCGGACCTGCGTATTAAGCGGTGCACGGGCGCAGGTCATGCCTATGTTGAACCAGAACATCGTGCTTGGCTCGAAGAGCAGGTGCTCTCTGCCTTGCGCGACTAACCGGAAATTACCGTTCGAAAAGGCTCACCAATTCAACATGGGTGGACCAACGGAATTGCCCGACGGGACGAAGGCGTTTGAGGCTAAAACCAGCTTCGGCTAAGACAGCACCATCGCGGGCCCAACTTGACGGATTGCAGCTTATATAAACCACACGCGACAGCGTACTTTCAGCAATCTGAGCAATCTGTGACTTTGCCCCTGCGCGCGGAGGGTCGAGCAAAACGGCATCAAACCGGTCAAGTTCAGCGGCCTGCAAGGGGTTGCGGAAGAGGTCGCGATGAAGCGAAATCACACGGCCGCCCGTGCGTGCAGCCGCCGCTTTGCAAGCAAGATGGGCCGATTGATCTGCCTCGGCGGCCAAAACCTTGGTCTTTCCCTTACCTGCTTTGGCCAAAGCGAAGGCAAAGGTACCAAGTCCCGAGAACAAATCCGCGACGACCCTCGCTTCGCCGAGCCACTGCGATGCTTCTGCAATCATAAGCGCCTCTGCATCAGGGGTGGCCTGCAAAAACGCGTTCGCTGGTAGGCCAACCGGCAAACCCGACAAAGTGATTGTCACAGGCTCAGGCTCCCAAATGGCCTCAGGCCCGTAACCTTGGTCGATTGTCATCCGAGCCAAGCCATTGCATTGTGCAAATTCAAGCGCAGCTTCGGTCGCTTCAAGACTTTCAAGTGGGAAATGTGAAAGACCCACATCAATCCCTTGGTCGCACACTGTCAAAGCGAGATCGACGTTACCCTTTGGACCATGTCCCGCGACAAAGTCCCTTAACGGTTTGATCAGGCCCGCGAGTTTTGGATCAAGAACTGGACACTGGACCAAATCAACGAGTGTGTGCGAACCACCTTCTCTATAACCAACAATCGCCCCGCCCCGCGTCTTTTGCGCATGAAGCCCAGCGCGTCGGCGCGAACCCGGCGGAGAAAGGTGCTCTGGCAATAATTCTCCGATTTCAAGGCTTTGCCCGGTCGCGGCATTGACAACCCGCTCGCGAACGAAGCGGCTAAGGACTTCGTCATCGCCATGCTGTAATTGGCAGCCACCGCACGTCCCGAAATGCCCGCAGACTGGCGAAATGTGATGCGGACCAGGGTTGACGGTCCCATCCACAGAAACGCTGTCTCCCGGAACAGCGCGTGCGACATGCGCGCCGGTTTCACTCACGCCATCGCCTTTCGCCGCGATTCGAACAATCATAGCTTTGTCTGTCACAAGCACCTCGACAATGCGCTTGGGATGGCGTGCGCCAATTCGCGAGGAGTAAAGGCTGGCCCGCATATTCGGGCCGCTTCGCCATGAAGCCAAACGGCCTCGCAGGCGGCCATAAATGGATCTGATCCAACGGCCATACGGCTAACCGCAATTCCAGCTAGTACATCACCTGTTCCAGCAGTTGAAAGCCATGACAGTGCGGGAGGCGCAATCGCGACCCTTCCGTCAGGCGAGGCGATGATCGTGTCAGGCCCCTTTGCACAGATTACCATACCGCTTCTCGCGCAAAGCGCCTTTGCGCGCGCCATTCGCCCTTCGGCAACAACGGCGAAATTGCGACAAAGCGCATCAAGCTCTCCATCATGAGGGGTTGCTAGCATGGGCTTATCCCGATCGAGCATGTCTGGCCCAATAAGATGTAGAGCATCGGCGTCAAGCACGAGGCCGCCCGTACATTTGAGTGCAGCCTCAACAGCCCTCAATGAACCCTCATGACGGGCTAATCCCGGACCGATGAGAACTGCATTGATCCGTTTGTCAGCGAGCAAATCGGCAACATCGCCTGCCTCGACGACCAATTCAGGTGGCTTGGCCGAAACGTGCTGCGCCAAAAATTTGACGTAGCCCGCCCCCGCTCGCATCGCTGCTTCAGAGGCGAGCAACGAGGCACCAGCCATATCGCCGCCAACAATTGCCGCTAGTCCGCGCGTGTATTTGTGATCGGTGGAAGAAGGCGGTTTTATCTGGGGCCTGACAACCTGTTCGGCCGCCGCCTCGACGGCATTTACCCCAATCGGCACGATGCGCCGTGTCCCCATCTTCTCACGCGCTGGTAACAAGCAATGCGCAAATTTCCATGCCCCAACTGCCAGTGTCACATCGGACTGCGGCAAATGTTCATTGAGTATTTTACCGCTATCACTTGCCACACCGCTGGGAACATCCAATGCAATCACAAACTGATGCCGCTGGGCCAAATCGCGCAAAAGCAATGAATGTTCGCCGCTAAGCTTGCGGGTTAACCCCGAGCCGAACAGGCAATCGACAAAGACTTCGCCTTGAACACTGCCTCCTGACGTCAAAACTTCGCCGTTCCAAAGTTCAAGCGCCTTTCTGGCCGATGTTCTCTTTGGGGGTTGAGGTGCAATTACGGTGACCTTGAGGCCAAATTCACGGAGGCAATGCGCGATGACGTATCCGTCGCCGCCATTGTTACCGGGGCCGCACAGCACCGTAACACTGCGTCCTGCCGCAAGTCTGCGGACCCATTCAGCCACGCGGCCCGCTGCCAATTGCATCAGGTCAAATTCGGGCATCCCGGCATCAAAGATGCGCTGCTCTGCATCACGCATTTGCTGCGCAGTGAGCACCTGACAGAGGGCTCTGTCTGCGGCCATCACGCGCCCGAAGGCGGCGGCAGCGGCACTAAATATTGGTCACTTGATACCGAAAACTGCCAAAACCCACTGGGGGCTGGCTCAACCATTTCAACGTCTTCGGCGCCGTCTTTGACAACCACCTTGCTCGCATCTTCACTCAAGGTGAAGCGGCGAAACCCGCCATCCGGGTGATGGACGAGGAACTCTTGGCCACGTTCTTCGCCCACCCATTCAAGGGTGCAGACATTTGAGAGTTCAGCCCCTGCCCCAATGGCGCAATCAAGGGTTTCCCCTTCGGGTTCCGGCGATTGCGTCGCTTCGCAGGCGGTTAAAGCGCTGAGTGCAAAAACGCTGCTAAATATCCGCAAATACATGAGTTTCTGCCTTTGCTCCGGGATGGGTAAGCGCACCATCTCGCGCTGGCCCTACGTTTTGAGCATAGCGCCAAAGTGCGCCAGATTGATAGTCATTCGTGCGCGGCTGCCATGCGTCTTTGCGCCTTGCGAGGGTCGCTTCGTCTACATCGAGGTCGATTGTCCCTGCTTTGGCGTCGATTGAGATGGTATCGCCATCTTCGACCAATGCGATGGGTCCGCCTTCTGCTGCCTCTGGACCAACGTGACCGATACAAAAACCGCGTGTCGCCCCTGAGAAACGGCCGTCGGTGATGAGCGCGACTTTCTCGCCCATGCCTTGCCCATACAGCGCAGCGGTGGTGGAGAGCATTTCGCGCATTCCAGGACCCCCTTTAGGGCCTTCGTAGCGGATGATGATGACGCTACCTTCTTTGATGTCGCGCTTTTCTACGGCGGCAAAAGCGTCTTCTTCGCAATCAAAAACACGCGCCGTTCCAGTGAATTGCAGGCGCTCCATGCCAGCGACTTTCACAATCGCCCCTTCTGGTGCAAGCGACCCTTTAAGGCCCACTACGCCGCCCGTTGGGGTGATCGGCGCTTTCACATCGTAGAATACCTTTTGATCCGGTTTCCAAGTGATCTCTTCGATGTTCTCACCCAATGTCTTGCCGGTAACGGTCATCGGGTTGGGATCAAGGAAACCGCCTTCGAGAAGCGTCTTCATACCCATGTAGATACCGCCAGCCTCGTGCATGTCCTTCGCGACATATTTGCCGCCGGGCTTGAGGTCGGCGATGTATGGCGTTGATTTGAATATCTCCGCCACATCGAACAGGTCAAAGTCGATCCCCGCCTCGCTCGCCATAGCAGGCAGGTGGAGCGCGGCATTGGTGGAACCGCCTGTTGCAGCC
The DNA here is from genome assembly GCF_039988855.1 of Erythrobacter sp. Taxonomy (GTDB): domain Bacteria; phylum Pseudomonadota; class Alphaproteobacteria; order Sphingomonadales; family Sphingomonadaceae; genus Erythrobacter. The sequence continues at coordinate 535,265 of NZ_JBDXIY010000019.1, read as the reverse complement.
ACCACGCGCGCAGCGTTTTCGAATGCTTCACGGGTGCAAATATCGCGCGGACGAAGATTGAGCCTCAAAAGCTCCATAACCTGAGCCCCGGCACCACGCGCGATCTCTTCGCGTGATCTAAAAGGAGCAGGTGCCATGTTGCTGTTCGGCAAGGACAATCCAATCGCCTCGCCCACACATGCCATGGTGTTGGCGGTAAATTGGCCGCCGCATGCACCGTGTCCGGGGCACGCGACTTTTTCGAGCGCGATCAGCTCTTTCAATGGGCAATTGCCCGCCGCGTGCTGACCGACGGCCTCGAACACATCGACGACTGTTACGTCCTCGCCCTTGTGCGTGCCGGGAAGGATAGAGCCGCCATAAACAAAGATCGACGGCACGTTAAGGCGCAGCATCGACATCATCATGCCGGGCAGGCTCTTGTCACAACCTGCAAAACCGACGAGCGCGTCGTAACAATGCCCGCGCACCGAGACCTCGACGCTATCGGCAATAATCTCACGGCTGATAAGCGAGCTTTTCATGCCTTGGTGGCCCATGGCGATGCCATCGGTGACTGTGATGGTGTTGAACCGGCGCGGTGTGCCGCCATTTGCAATCACACCCTCGCGGCAGATATCGGCCTGCGCGTTCAAAGTGGTGTTGCAAGGCGCACTGTCATTGCCAGCGCTCGCCACGGCCACGAATGGCTGCCTGATCTCTTCCTCGGTCATGCCCATGGCGTAGTAATATGAGCGGTGCGGTGCGCGCTCTGGTCCTACGGAAACGTGGCGCGAAGGGAGTTTGGACTTGTCGAAAGACATATTGTTACTCTTAGAGCTAGATTTGCGACACGGCCTGTGCCCTTAGCCGAGCTCTTGTGCAACCCTTGAAGCCACTTTGGCGAGCAATCCGGCCCAATGCTTTTGGCCTGCGCGGCTCGCAATCAGGTCTTGCCGGATCTCCGTCGCCAGATAGGGGCGGCCAAAAGGTTCGGCGTGGCGGTTCATCGTCGCATTCAATTGGCGGCCTGAGTATGGCTCATTATCGCCTACGGTGAAGCCTTCTTCGGCAAAGAATTGGATAGCAAGGCGCGCTGCGCGGTCATCTTGATTGTAGAGGAATGCCACTTCCCATGGGCGCGGTTCATCGCTGGTGGCAAGTTTTGGGGTGAAACTGTGGAGCGAGATGATGAGAGCGGGGTCGCGCTTATCTAGCCACTTGGCCATCGCCTCGTGATAGGGGCGGTAGATGCTGCTGAGCCGCTCCTCAACGTCCACGCCCAAATTGCCATGGATCACATGGCCGTCACTTGTCTGGGGGACTACTCCGGGGTGGTCTTCCTCGCGGTGGAGGTCGACGACGAGGCGGCTAACGGTGGCTAGGAATGCTGGAATGCCGTGGTTGGCGGCCATTTCTTCGGCGATGCCCTCAACCCCAATGTCCACGCCGATGTGTTCGTCCATGAGTGCTTCGTCGATCAGCAAGTCGATGCCATCGGGCACTTGGTTTGAGGCATGGTCGGAGACACAGACGATGCCGCCGCGAGTTGGGCCGCGCGTGGCCTCTCCTATCTGGCGGTAAGGTAGGCTCATCGCAGCTTCCCGGCGAGTTGCCACCAATCGGGGTGGTCTGTGTTCAAACGCGCCTGCGCCGCATCGCGGGCCTCAAGCGTGTCGTAAAGCGCAAAGCAGGTCGCACCAGACCCCGACATCCGGGCGAGCCAAGGGTTGTCCGCTTTGAGAGTATCCAAGACCTGCACAATGGCAGGGCACAGTTCGACAGCAGGCACCTCAAGGTCATTGCGGCCCGCAAGCGCAATTTCCTTTGCTGATCCTTGCGGCAGCGCCCCTCGGTCCCGCCCGTCCCATGCCTTGAACACAGGGCCCGTTGAAAGGGGTACGCGCGGGTTCACCAGCAGCACGGGCGTGCCTTTAAGGTCATTTTCAATGGGTTCCAATTCGGTCCCAGTACCCTGCCCGATCACAGTCTCACTGCGCACACAGCATGGCACATCTGCTCCAAGCTTCGCCGCCCTCGCCTGCCAGTCATCGGGAAGACCATGGAGCGCCTCCACCAACCGGAATATCGCGCCCGCATCCGCAGACCCCCCGCCAAGGCCAGCCGCCACAGGGAGCAGTTTTTCAAGCCTGATGTCGAGCCCGCCAGTGCGCGGGAGCAGGGACAAGGCCTTTGCCACAAGGTTGTCGAAGGGATCGTCGATCCCGCCCACAAATTCGCCAACAGTGATCACACGGTCTGCATCAGCACGCTTAGCGCTCAGCGTGTCGCCTGCGTCGACAAAGGCGAAAAGCGTCTCAAGCTCATGATAGCCATCGTCGCGACGCTTGCGGACATGCAGCGCAAGGTTGATCTTGGCGTAGGCGGTTTGGGTAAGGACCATTAGTCGAGCAAATCACTGGAGCTGGGAACCGGCCGAAAATGCTCTATCGCCATCAATGCTTCATCCAAATTCTTATCGGTTCCGATCAAGTTGATCCATACATCGCCGCCAGTGTAAAGGCGTTCGATACTCCTCAACCAGTTGTTGATCCCTCGACCGGGATACTTCTCAGGATTTTTGAGAACGAGGATGATGAACGAGTTACCTCTACTCTTCCATACACTGATACCAGTGATTTCAGTCCAAGGTATGAGTTCATCAGACCATTGGACAGCCCTAATCCCATTCGCGTTCACAACCACTCGCTCTGCGTTGCCGAAGAGCTGCTTGGCATTTGCTAGAAATATCAAGCTAAAGAAGCCCGAACATAGCCAGCCAACTAAGGTTCTAGCCTCCTCGGAATAACGCGAGGAAGCTGGCGGTTCGCCAAACGCTCCCGCCAGCCACAGACCACCGATTACGAAAACCAGGGCACCGCTAGCAATGAGGAGTACCCGCCAGGGTGAAGAGTTCGCAACAAAGGGATCCATAGCGGTCCGGATCTAAGCCCTATCCCGATCACATATTCGGATAGTTAGGCCCGCCCATCCCTTCTGGGGTCACCCAGTTGATGTTCTGGTTCGGGTCTTTGATATCGCACGTCTTACAGTGGACGCAGTTTTGTGAGTTGATTTGGAAGCGGGGCTCTTTGCCCTCTTCTACGATCCACTCGTAAACGCCCGCCGGGCAATAGCGGTTCGATGGTCCGCCAAAGATGTCGTACTCGCTCGACTTTTGAAGGTCTGCATCACCCAATTGCAAGTGGACCGGTTGGTCCTCTGCGTGGTTGGTGAAGGAGTACGCCACATTGGTCAAACGGTCGAAGCTGATCACGCCATCGGGCTTTGGATAGTCGATCTTTGGATAGAGGTCGGCCCTGCCCGTCATGGTGTAATCGGCATGGTGCTTCATACTGATCGGCAGACCGATCTTGAGCGTGCGCATCCACATATCAGCACCGGCAAGGATAGCGCCAATGTCTTCACCATATTTGGCAACGGCAGGTTCTGCGTTTTGGACCAGTTTGAGCTCATCCGCGATCCAGCTTGAACGAACCGCTGGCTCATAGCCTTGCAGCTCGGGCTGGCTCTCTTGGGTTTCGATCTCGGCGGCGATTGCCTCTGCACACAGCATACCGCTCTTCATGGCGGTGTGGCTGCCTTTGATGCGCGGTACGTTTACGAAACCAGCCGCACAGCCGATCAATGCGCCACCCGGGAAGGCAAGCTTTGGCACAGACTGCCAGCCGCCTTCGTTGATAACGCGCGCGCCGTACGCGACACGGGTGCCCCCTTCGAGATATTCGCGGATCGCAGGGTGCTGTTTCCAGCGTTGGAATTCTTGGTAAGGCGATACCCATGGGTTCTTGTAATCAAGCGCGGTGACAAAGCCCAAGGCGACTTGGTTGTTGGCCTGATGGTAGAAAAAGCCGCCACCCCATGTCTGGCTTTCGCTAAGCGGCCACCCTTGGGTGTGGATCACGCGGCCGGGGACGTGTTTCCCCGGATCAATATCCCACAGCTCTTTGATACCGAGACCATAAACCTGCGGCTCGCAATTGGCCTCTAGGTCGAACTTGGCCTTCATCTGTTTGGTAAGGCTTCCGCGAGCCCCTTCTGCAAACAGGGTGTATTTCGCCTCGATCTCCATGCCGGGCTGATAGTCGCCCTTTTGGCTGCCATCCTCGGCGATTCCCATGTCTTGCGTAATGACGCCGCGCACGGTGCCCTTGTCATCGAACATAACTTCCGACGCAGGGAAACCGGGAAAGACCATGACGCCGGCCGCTTCGGCCTGTTCACCAAGCCAGCGGGTCATATTACCCAAAGAACCCGTGTAGCAGCCTTTGTTGCTCATCAATGGCGGCATGATGAGGTGCGGCAGCGACATTTTGCCGTTCTTGGTGAGCGACCAGTGCCAGTTATCGGTCACCGGCGTCTCTGCCATCGGGCAATCCATATCGCGCCAGTCGGGGAAAAGTTCGCCCAATGCTTTTGGATCGACAACCGCGCCTGAAAGAATGTGCGCGCCGATTTCCGACCCTTTTTCAAGGACTACGACTTCGAGTTCTTCATTCAGCTGCTTCAAACGGATCGCAGCAGACAGGCCCGCTGGCCCGCCACCCACAATCACGACGTCGCATGGCATTGATTCCCGTTCGCTCATGAGCTTTTCTATCCCAGTTATGTCTTCGCGAATTCTATCGCATATTTTGTATGTTCCTGCACTTGCTAAGCAGTCCGCCTCCAGTCAAGGGGGGCATTGTAAGCTATGACCATGCCAGACCCCTCTTTATCCAGCCAATTACGCGCCGCTATGGAATGGTGGGAGCTGGCTGGTGTGGATGGCGACTTTACCGATGACGCTACGGACTGGCTGAGTGATTCGGGCGATCACGGCGTGGTTGATGCCGCTTCTGGCGGTAAGAATGCCAAGACAAAGCCGCAAGGCCTCAATCAAAATCAAGAACCCGCTCCAGAGCCTGTCAAACCCACTCGGGCCGATCTCTTGGGGCCGAATCCCCCGGCGGACCTGGATGCGTTCCGCGAATGGTGGTTGTCGGCACCGGGGCTCGATACAATTGGTCCACGCGGCCGAGTGGCACCGCGAGGGGCGGCAAACCCTGAACTTATGGTGTTGGTGATCGACCCGGAACAAGGGGATCGCGATATATTGCTAAGCGGGCCTCAGGGCCGTCTTCTGTCGCGAATCATTGCGGCCATGGGCGTACCTCAAGAATCGGTCTATTTCGCTTCGGCTTTGCCTCGGCATACGCCAATGGCAGACACGGCATCGCTGGCTGCATCCGGAATGGATGAAATAATGCAGTTTCACGTTAACCTTGTTAACCCGCGACAAGTCTTGGCTTTGGGCGCAGGCATTCCGCCGCTTTTGGGCCACGCATTAACGAATGACCTCTCGCATTTACGCGAAATCAACCGAAAACAGTCACCAATACCGCTGTTCGTAACCGAAGGACTGGACGCCATGATGGCGATGCCCCGTCTGAAGGCAAAGTTCTGGCGGAGATGGAACGAATGGTCGGTCAAGGAATGACGTTGAAATCTATGCGCGTACTGATTGCTGGCCTTACCCTGATTAGCACTGGGATTTCTGCTGTTGCGATTGCACCTGCCGCGTCTGCACAAGGCGGCAGCTTGGTTGCGCAGTATAACAATCAGAATAACCCAATCCCAGCGCAGTTAAGCGGTGACGAGCGCCGTCATTTCCAACAATTGTTCGCTGCGATTGACGCAGAGCGTTGGGACGATGTGCGCTCAATGCTCGACAAACGCACCGACAGCATCCTTCACCAGATTGCAGTCGCCGAGTTTTACACTCACGCAAAGAGCCCAAAAGTTTCCGCCCAGCAGATCTCGCTTTGGTTCCAAGCCGGGGCTCATCTGCCCCAATCAGAGCAACTTGGCCGGCTTGGCACAACGCGCGGCCTCGAATGGCTTCCTGCGTTTCCGCGGACGATCGCTCTTTCGCGCCAACCCGGCATCACAAAACGCACCCGTCCACGCACAGTCGATGACGGAACTTTGCCAAGCCAAATGCGTTCCTCGATCCTTGATTCGATCAAGAACGATGATCCCATCACCGCATATAATACGCTGCTTGAGGCTGAGCCCTATCTAAGCGCGGAGGCGCGCGCCGAGTGGCGGCAGCGGGTGGCTTGGAGCTTCTACATTGAAAACGACGACCAAAACGCCCTCGCTCTGGCGCAAACCGTCGCCGAAGGGTCTGGAGCATGGGTCGCAGAGGGCGAATGGGTTGCAGGTCTCGCAGCATGGCGGATTGGATCGTGCCAAATTGCAGCAGACTCGTTTGCAAGGGCAGCTGATCGTTCGACCAATATCGAGCTGACCTCGGCTGCGCATTATTGGGCACACCGATCATTGGTACGTTGCCGAGAGCCGGGCGCAGCACAGGCGCATCTTGAAAACGCGGCACGCTACGATGAAACGCTCTATGGCCTCCTTGCCGTAGACCAACTCGGCATTGAGGTGCCGTCGTCCGCTCCTGTACAGCCGCTCTCCTCTCAGGAATGGGGCGCGATCTCTCAGCGTCAGAATATCCGAATTGCGGCGGCCTTGGTTGAAGTGAGACGGCCGGGCCTTGCTGACGAAGTGCTGCGCCATGAAGCCCGCATTGGCCGGGCCGATGACTACCACGCGGTGGCCAAATTGGCGCGCGAACTTGGTCTCCCATCGACACAGCTCTACATGGCGAATTACGCGCCGCGCGGATACCGCGCCGATCCATCGCTGCGCTTTCCGGTCGCCCATTGGCAACCAAGTACGGGGTGGCGCGTAGACCCATCGCTCGCCTTCGCTCATGCGCTGCAAGAGAGCAATTTCCGCGCCAGCGCCGTTTCGCCTGCTAATGCACGCGGCCTGATGCAGATCATGCCGGGCACGGCGCGCGATCATAACCGCCGCCTCAACCTTGGCGCGAGCTATGCGGACCTTAACAAGCCAGAAGTAAACCTCGCCTATGGTCAACAGCATCTTGAAATGCTGCGAGACAGCGGTGCAACACAGGGCCTCCTGCCTAAGATTATGGCGGCCTATAACGCAGGGCTTTCCCCGGTCAGCCGCTGGAACACAGAGATCAACGATCAGGGCGATCCGCTGCTTTGGATGGAATCGATCCCCTATTGGGAAACACGCGGCTATGTCGCCATCGTCATGCGCAATTATTGGATGTATGAGCGCGCCGCCGGGAGCCCATCTCCAAGCCGCCGAGCCCTTGCACAAGGGCAGTGGCCAACCTTTCCCCATCCCGCTAGGACGCGCTCTGCACGGATCGAATATCAGCGGTAGCGGGAAATATCACAATGGCGATTGACGAGAGCAGACCTTTCAAACCGATCAATATCGCCGTTCTGACCGTTTCAGACACTCGTACCGCTGAAACCGACACATCAGGCGATATTCTTGCTGGCCGTGTCGAGGCCGCAGGCCACCATCTTGCCGCTAGAACCATCGTGAAAGACGATGCTCAAATCCTCGCTGAGCAATTCGATCGATGGATCAATGATCCGAACATAGACGCCGTCGTCTCCACCGGCGGCACGGGGCTTACAGGGCGCGACGTAACACCCGAAGCTTTCACCCTTATAGAAGGCGCACGCGACATCCCCGGATTTGGGGAATTGTTTCGCTGGCTCTCTTACAAGACCATCGGCACCAGCACCGTCCAATCGCGCGCCTGTGCAATCGTCGGGCGCGGAACCTATCTCTTCGCCCTCCCTGGTTCCAACGGTGCGGTCAAAGACGGCTGGGACGGCATCCTTGCCGAACAACTCGACAGCCGCAATCGCCCCTGCAATTTTGTCGAGTTGATGCCGCGCCTCACCGAGACATAATCGCACACCCCTGTACGGGCTCTGGACGATCTGCAAAGGAATGTAGTCAATTCGACAATCCCATCACGGTTGTCGGATGATCGGCATATCCCTAGACTAAAGGGATGGACCTTCTCGACGATGTTCTCGATACCCTCGACCTTAAAGGCTCGCTCTATTTTCGCACGGACTTTTCAGCGCCGTGGGCAACGACTGTGCCTGTCCTTGGTGCAGCTGCGCGGTTTCATCTTGTGGTTCAAGGGCAATGCACCGTCACTCTACCCGGATGTGAGCCTACGATCTTGCACCCCGGCGACCTTGTTCTCATCCCCCATGGCCAGACGCACATACTCTCCGATGCACCGGTTGAAAGCGCCCCGCCGCTTGAGACCGTGCTTGAGCAATGCGGCTATGATGGCAACGGCGTGCTGGTGGTGGGCGAAGGCGACAAATCGGCAAATACGCAATTGGTTTGTGGCCACTTCACCTTTCGCGAGAAAGCCGACCATGCTTTGCTACGCACCCTGCCCGATCACTTTATCATCACCTCGTCCATGAGGGCGCAGTACCCGCTGCTCGACGAAGTTCTCAGGATGATGAGCCGTCAGATCTTCACAGATCGCACCGGGCTTGCCTCTTCGGTGCGCAGGCTTTCTGAAGTCATGTTTATCGAACTGATGCGGATCGGGATTGAGGACGACACTCAAAACCGTATCAATTCATCACTCAAAGGTTTTCGCGACCCCAAGATCGCTCAGGCTTTATCCTTGATGCACACCGAATTGGCATCGCCTTGGACCGTGAACAGCCTCGCGCGTGAGGTCGGCATGTCTCGCAGCAGCTTTGCCGACCGTTTCGCCGATCTGATGGATCAAGGGCCGATGTCATACCTGTCCGATTGGCGGCTGCAGAAAGCTCTCTCGCTTCTGGAAAAGCGCAAGGAGAGCGTTCAGCAAATCGCGTCTCAAACTGGCTATCAATCGCCCGCGGCATTCACCCGGGCTTTTGCTGCGAAGTTTGGTGAGACTCCCAGTCAGTACCGCCAAAACGCCATATAATTTGCAGATCGTCCAATCGGATTTGCAATTAGGCGGTACATGGCTCGCTCATATTGCCATTTAGTCCAACTGCGATCAATTCCGACTCATCGTTATCGCAACGATGGAACGGATGAAACCTAGGCACCCCAAGCCCCCCATTCAAACCGTTCCGATTTTACAGACCTTGGCCCTGCGGACGCCGGGCCGAACCAAAATGATCGGAAAGGATCAAACAATGTTGAAGCAAGTCATCTACGCCGTCGCCATCTCAAGCGCGGCCATTTCAGCAGGCTCTGCGGCAATTGCTGCCGATGAATACAACGTCTCATCAGGCCTCACCGCAGCAAGTGCTCCCCTCGCTCTACACGGCGTGGACACCGTCGCTTTCATCACCACTGGCAACCGCATCCAAGGCGCGGCTCGTTACACCGCAGTGCATGATGGAGTGGCATATTACTTCACAAGCCAAGAGAACCTTGATGCGTTCAATGCAAACCCAGCCAGATTCATCCCGCAAAACGGCGGTTTCTGCACGTTCGGCGTGTCTGTCGGCAAAAAGTTCGACGGCAACCCACGCTGGGCCGATGTTCGTGACGGTAAGCTCTATGTCTTCCTCAGCGAAGCGATTTTCGATGCCTATCTGAAAGACCCAGAAGGCACGATCGCCAAGGCTGAAACACAATGGCGCGCGATCCGCAGCACAGCTGCGACTGACCTCTAACCCATCACGCGCCTGTGGCTGGCGAAGCATCCAATCCCACGCTTCGCCAGCCACACCTTTTCAAAGAAAAATAATCGGAGGATTCCAATGGAAACAGCATACACTTATCTCGCACTGAGCGGCGTTCTTACCGTCCTGCTCTGGACCCCATATATCACCGGACGCCTGTTCGTCTGGGGGCTTCCCACATTTCTGACCAACTACCCTGAAGGCTTTCCCAAAACCGAGCCGGAAACGCCGATGTGGATGAACCGGGCCAAGCGCGCTCACCTCAATATGGTTGAAACCATGCCCGCCTTTATCGCGGTCGTTGTGGCTGCAGGCTTGCTTGGCGATGCTTCCACCGCGGCAACTGTCGGCACTTGGGCGCAAATCTTCTTCTTTGCCCGTATCGCACATGCGGCCGTCTACATCGCAGCGATCCCTGCGCTTCGGACACCGACATATCTCGTCTCCTGGGCTGCAATCTTGGTAATCGGCGCACAAGTCATTCTGTGATCCGAGCCAATCGCGGCTCGCGGGCGGGGTCTCATAGGGTAACCTCGCTCGCCTCCTTTCTCGGATCGACGCTCGGACTGAAGCGCTTCTTCAAAGAACTTCAGGATCGCCGCCCACGTTTTCGCTTGGGCCTGCGCTTCAATTCGCCGCTTTTCGCCTCCATCAAAGAGCAGGGTTGGATTGGTACCCGTCCCCGTAATGCCGTTCCCTGCATCGGGGAGCACTAGCAAAGAAGTCTTAAGCCCCGCTTCAGCCCGGCGCTCTGCGACATTTTGAACTTGGTGCCCTGCTGACCATAGATCGTCGAGTTCACCGCCCACGACGAGAACAGCGCCCTTAAACTCCTCAATCGGAATGCGAGCGGCGGCCACCTGATTAGGATTGGCCCAGCGGCCTTCATCCATTGGGGTTCGCAGGCGACCGCGCTCCCCGCGTCCAAACTTGGAGACTTCGCGGTTCCAATTTACGCTGTAAGGCACATAGGCGAGCGGCTCGCCTTTCCATGAGTAGGATGAAGTCGTCCCCTGCTTCACGCGGTCGCCCCAACCTTCCCAAACGACATCGGAAGGCGAGATGCCCGCAACCGCTTTCACCCAGTCATATTTGGTTGCTGCCAGCAGCACGTAGGCGCCGTTGCGTGAATAGCCGTAGAGGCCCATGCGGTCTTCATCGACCTCATCGCGTGTAAGCAACCAATCGCGCACCTGTTGAAGCCGGTCGATGGGAATATCAACATAGGTTGTTGGCATGCCCGCGATCGATGGCTCGCGCGGGCCATAGATGATCTCATAGGTCGCAAAGTGGACCACCGCATAACCCTTGGCGACCAGCTGCGGCATAAGCAGTTCGCGGTTCTGTGCATGGCTATCGACCCCATCGATCACGATGATAACCGGGTGCTTTCCGGGGCTTGCCGGGGCAGCGAAATAGGAGCCGGGCAGCGAGGGAAGTTCCTCTACGCTGTACGAAGGCGCGGCGTAGCGCATCTCAAATGAGTTCGACGCCACCACTTCCGCATCGATCAGCGCGCTAACCGTGACGCGGTTGTCCATTTCCGCCGGTTCGTCGCTCACCTGCCGCATCGAACGGAAAAGGCCCAGCGCATCTGTCCCCTCATAGGAACCTGCGATTGCCTCGCTCGCCGCGATATCCACACGGCCCTCTTCATCGCTGCGAAAGGTGGCGGCAGACTGATAACGCCGCACCGGATACCCGCGCTCGTAATATGCTTTGAGCACCCGCTCGGCGCGAATCTCAACTTCAATCTCCGGCGGTAAATCAAGCACTTCCACAGCAACCGGATCACCAGCGGTCACGATTTCGCCGCTTGCGAATTCAATCCGCTGGGCCGATGTGGAGGTGGCTCCCGCAATCAAGGCAATGGTGCCCAGGGCCGAGAGGAATTGGGGACTAATAATCAAGAGGCTGCTCCTCGCACTTCGGTACAGACCGACGAATTGTGATCCCGACAAACGATATAGCTCAGCTTCCCAGCGGCCCGTCGGAAAATCGGTGAGCGCACATCAATTCACTGCCAAAGAACAAGGCAATTCAGGTCAATGGAGGTGCGCCGAATAGGTCCCGCGAAATCACATTGCCGATTCTGTTGGTAGTGCGCATAAGTGGCAGCATGAAAATGGGTGAGAGCCTCAATCCAAGCACTCGGATAGGCGATCGGGCCTTTGACGCCCTCGCGATTGGCCTTGTTCTGGCAGCATATGTTGTCGTCTTTGCCCTGGTGCGCAGTGATGTGAGCTTTGGCCAAGTGTTCGTATCCGCATTGCTCAACGCGCTGCCGCTCGTGCTGCTTACCGCAGCTGTTCGCCCTGCCATTCGGCGGTGGCTGATCGGTTCTGGCGTAATTCGGCAGGTGTTGGGCCACGTAGCCCTCGCCGCGCTGTTCAGCGCCCTCTGGCATTGGATGATCCTCATCCTTGTAGGGATCCGTGACGACGGCTCTGCCACAGAATTCACCGTGAGCGCCTTTTTCAGCGACCCTGCGCTCGCGTGGCAATTGCTCCAAGGCGTAACCATCTATACGCTGGTGGCAACGCTCACGTACATGCGCGAGCAAGGCGAATTGCCGGCCTTCCTCGGTGCCGATGATGACTTGTGGCCTGATGCTAGCGCACAGGCCGAAACGGAACCGCCGATGAAGCGCTACTTCATCCGTCGCGGTGAAGACATTCAACCCATCGACATACCGCAAATCATCAGCATCATTGGCGCTGATGACTATGCCGAAGTCACCACGGCAGAAGGCTCACATTTGGTTCGAACCACGCTCGCCAAGTTTGAAAGCGCGCTCGACCCCGAACAGTTCCTTCGCGTCCACCGCTCCCGCATTGTCAATATCAACAAGATCGACCGCGCGCAGCCCATTGGTGATGGCCGCATGGTGCTGCATATGGAAAGCGGCGAAGATATCCAGACGAGCAGGTCCGGCGCCAAATCGCTGCGTAACCGGGTAATTTAGCCTGCTTGGAATTTGGTTGGCTCTGACCTCTATGTTCTATATATGTTCTCATTATGGGAACACAAAATCACCCTGATTCTGTAAAAGGCCGCGGAGCGGCTTCTGCGAAGGTCCCTACCCGCTTTGGCCTTGCCACGCGGGAGATCGATGGCGATTGGCGCGACTACATGGAGAGCCTTGGCGTAGAGGGCGCTCCGCCGGTTAAACTGCGCACCCATGTGACCGAAGAGCGGCCCAAGACGATCCTGTCGTTCAATTCTTCGCCCGATGTGCCATTTGACCGCTCGATCAATGCCTATCGCGGGTGCGAGCATGGGTGCGTCTATTGTTATGCGCGCCCTACCCATGCCTATCACGATTTGTCGCCGGGCTTGGATTTTGAAACGCAGTTGTTTGCCAAGCCTGACGCGCCTGAGCTGTTGCGCAAAACCTTGAACAAGAGAGGGTATAAGCCGGCCCCAATCGCGCTTGGCACCAATACCGATCCGTATCAGCCGATTGAAAAACGCTATGAAATCACGCGGGGGATTTTGGAGGCGTGCCTGGAAGCGCGCCATCCGGTGACGATCACGACCAAATCTGACCGGGTCTTACGCGATGTGGATGTGTTGGAAGAGATGGCGCAGGCCAATTTGGTAGCCGTGGCGATATCCGTCACGACGCTCGACTCAAAGCTGTCAGGCAAGCTTGAACCACGCTGCGCGGCCCCTGCCAAAAGGATTGCAGCTTTGGGCAAGTTGATCGAAATTGGCGTGCCGGTGCATTGCTCGGTCTCCCCCATAATCCCAGCGATAACGGACGAATTTATGGAAGGGATAATTGAATCAGCCGCCAATGTCGGAGTGCGCAGCGCCAGCTGGATACCTTTGCGTCTTCCACACGAGGTTGCCCCACTCTTCCGTGAATGGCTCGCCGTTCATTATCCCGACCGTGCAAGCAAAGTGATGCGCATCGTCCGCTCTATTCGAGGGGGTAAAGATAACGATCCCAATTTCTTCACTCGAATGAAACCCACAGGCGTATGGGCCGACATGTTCCGGGCTAGATTTAGGATCGCATGCAAGCGCAGCGGTGTGGAGCATGGTAAAACTGCATCACGGTTTGAGTTAGATTGCTCGAAGTTTCGACCACCGGAAGTCGACGGGCAGATGCGGCTGCTTTGATATAGCTCAATGTATTGGGTTATTATTTGTGGAATTCATCTCCGGACAGCGCTCCACCAGACCGGTTTAACTCGAAATAAACCGTGATTAAGGACTCGCTAAACAAATTGGACTATTAGCATCTCGTAATCGGGGGGGTGCAAACCGTGACAAAAGACGCAAGTACACAAAGCAATAGCCAAGCTGATCGTCGTAAAGCGGATCGCAGAGTATCGGACCGCGGCATGGATGATCGCCGGAAAGGCGAGCGCCGCCAAAGCGATGCCCCTTACACCGGACCCGAACGGCGCAAACATCCGCGCACTTAGGTGACGACCGCCGCTAGAGCGGCAGCATCACGCACCGTTGCCTCGTCCATCTTGGTCAAAAAGCAGGCGCGCATTGTTCGCCTCGCGCGGTTCACGTTGCAGCTAGCATGGGCAACCAAAAACGTTGGGCAAAGAGCCGTTGCCCTCTCCCCAAGCCGTTTCGAAAAACTTTAACCTGGCTGAGAGGTGTGAATCCTCCGGCGAAGATCGCACGCCCGCTCCACGAAAGTAGCGCGAAGCAGTGTTTGCCTCACCCAAAGCCCCCGCCAGTCTCCCCCGGCTTAAACCGCATCAAACGGCTGTCGAGCAGCGCTGCTGTGCGGTTCTGTACGGCGATCTGGTAATCTGGGTCCTTGATCATCGCGAAGAAGGCGCCCGAATTGGGATATTCCGCCACAAAGCCATCGTGCCAGACCTTGTCGTCAGGTTCTGGCCCGGTGACCATCGTCTGAAATGCGCCGCGCCATACGACTGTGCCGCCTACGCCTTGGAAGATGGGCCCTGAGGTCTTGCCATATTCCTCATACGCGCGCCGCCCGGTCCAGCCATTGCCGCGGTGCTCATGCCCCTCGGGATATTCCGCAAACTCGCGGTAGCGCAGCAGGTTGAGCATATGGATCGGCTCATCGCGGGGCAGATCTTTGAATGCCTGAAAATTGGACGGGCTTGGATCGATATAGACTTTTGCCATTCCTCACCCTTCCAATTTGTAATCCGAAAACCGTTCACGAAGGTCTTTCTTGCTGATCTTGCCAGTCGCGGTGTGCGGAATGTCATCCACAAATTCAATTGCATCCGGCAGCCACCATTTCGCAATCAGTGGTTTAAGGTGATCCATTATATCGTCGGCTGTGACCTTTGAACCTTCGTTGCGAACCACGAAAAGTACAGGGCGTTCGTCCCATTTGGAGTGATACATCCCGACACACGCCGCTTCGGCGACTTCCGCATGACCAACAGCCGCATTTTCCAGCTCAACCGAGCTGATCCATTCGCCGCCTGACTTAATCACGTCCTTGGTACGGTCGGTCAGTTGGAGCGTGCCATCCGGGTGAATGATGCCGACATCGCCTGTATCGAACCATCCTTCACTGTTGGTCGCGTCTGTTTCGCCCTTGAAATAGCGGCGGATGATCCACGGCCCGCGAATTTGGAGCGCGCCCGATGTCTTCCCATCGCGCGCAAGCTCGGTTGTCATGTCTTCAAGATCAACAATTCGAAGCTCTACTCCGAAAATCGGACGCCCCTGCATCGCGGTCTTATCAACTTTCTCCTCAAAGGTAAGTTGATCCCAATCCCATGTTGGTCCGCCAACCGTGCCGATAGGCGAGGTTTCCGTCATACCCCATGCGTGCTGAACACGGGTGCCATTTTTCATGAGCCGTTCGATCATAAAGCGCGGGCAGGCAGAACCGCCAATTGTTGCCGCTTTCAATGGGGGTAGATCGAGACCCTCACGATCGCAATATTGGAAGTGGGCAAGCCAAACTGTCGGTACACCGGCGCTGTCGGTCACGCCTTCGCGGATCATCAAATCGTGCAAGACGGCAGGGTCATTGACCGCAGAGAAGACGAATTTCACACCGGCCATTCCGCCTGCATAAGGCAAGCCCCAAGACGCAGCGTGGAACATTGGCACAACCGGCAGCATGACAGACCCGCTTGAGAAGTTGAATGCAGATGGCTGTAACCCCGCGACAGCGTGCATCATCGTGGAACGGTGTTCGTATTGCACGCCTTTGGGATTGCCGGTCGTGCCCGAAGTGTAACAGATCATGCAAGGATCGCGTTCATCCCCCTGATACCAATCATAATGTCCGTCCTGCTCACCAATCCATTCTTCGAAAGACGGGGAATGATCACCGGAATCGAAGCAAATATAGTGATCAACGCTGGTCCAACGGTCTTTCATTTTGTCGACAATGGGTTGGAACGCGGCATCGTAAAGCAAAACGCGGTCTTCGGCGTGGTTGACGATATATTCGAGTTGATCTTCGAAAAGGCGCGGGTTCACCGTGTGGAGCACTCCTCCCATACCTGCGACCCCGTACCAACTTACCAAGTGGCGCGAATGGTTCATGGCTAGGCTTGCAACACGCTCTCCCGGCTTAATGCCAAGTGCTTCTAACGCTTGAGCCATTTTGAGAGCGTCGCGGCGTATTCCGGCCCAGTCGGTCCGGGTTTCGCTACCGTCGGCCCAGTGGGTTACGATTTCGCGTCCACTAGCTTCGCGCGCAGCATGGTCAATCACATGGGTAATGCGCATTGATTGACCTTGCATGGCCCCAAGAGTTTGCGTCGGCATGGGTTTCTCTCTCCTAATTGGTCGTCGCATCGTTTTGGATGCAATTTTCAACGAAGACAATGACGCGCAAGGTTACCCTTTGCAATCATCATATGCCCCGCTCAAAGGTTCATCCGGAACCCTGCCCCAAGAACATTAGGACGAAAATCAAGACCGACGTGTTCCATCGCCCCGAACATGAAATAAACAAAATTCTATGGCTATTAGAGGCAGGTTAGAAACCCAATTTCGGTCAATTGAACGCAAATACAGAACGATTTTTCACAAATTTTCACTATTCTGCCGGCAATAGGTTTACCGTCAATTTTTGACGATTCTCACCTTTTCAGATGAACTTAACAAAGGTCTTATTGTGAACAAACAAATACTCTTGCTTGCAGGCGCTGCTGCGGTCATCGCGGTCCCAGCTCAAGCGCGCGAAGGACAGCCATATATTGGCGTAGATGCCGGTTTCGTTCTCGGGACTGACATTGATTTGGACCTCGACTCCCCAGTGAACGAAGATCGCGCGGCACGGGTTGACCGCGATGACGGTTATGAGCTTGGCGTTGTCGCCGGATATGATTTCGGCGCCTTCCGTCTTGAGGCCGACGTTAGCTACCGCGAAAACGATTCTGACCAATTGGAAATTATCACTCCCGGTTTCAGCAATGCGTCTGGCCTTCCGATCGCCCTCAATCAAGTCGACATCGGCAGTGCCGATGTGCTTACAGCGATGATCAATGGGCTGATTGAATTTGGCGATGACGATGGCATTACCGTCTTTGCGGGCGGCGGGGCTGGCCTTGCGCATGTCGATATTAGCGCTGGCAATACCACCATTGGAGAACCGATTAGCGATAGCGATACCAGCTTTGCTTATCAGGCTCTGGCGGGCGCCCGTATCGCGGTCTCCGACAATGTCGATTTTGGCCTAAAATACCGGTATTTCGTCGCCGACAGCGTTGGCATTAACGCAACCAGTGGGGCTGAGCTGGACGCTGCTTATGAATCGCACTCAATCCTTGCAAGCTTGCTCTACAATTTTGGTGCGCCGACACCGCCGCCACCTCCACCACCTCCAGCTCCGCGGCCAATTCCTGCACCTCCTGCACCGCCGCCTCCACCAGCTCCGGCTCCCGCGCCTGTTTGCAATACGGGCCCATACATCGTATTTTTCGATTTTGACCAATCGGCGATCACTTCGGACGCAGCAACCATTCTGGACAATGCGTTCACAGCCTATTCCAACTGCGGAACCGCTGCGGTGATGCTCGCTGGTCATACAGACCGTTCGGGCAGCAACTCCTATAACGAAGCACTGGCGGAGCGCCGCAATGCGAGCGTTACGCAGTATCTCGCCGGAAAAGGCATTCCGGCGGGCCGCATTTCTGCTCAAGCGTTTGGTGAAACGCAAAACCGTGTGCCAACCGAAGACGGCGTACGCGAGCTGCAAAACCGCCGCGTAGAAGTCACTTATGGCCCAGGTTCTGGTCTGTAAGCTTTCAGCTTCATAGCGAACAAACGAAAAGGGGCCGGAGTGATCCGGCCCCTTTTTCGTGCATCCTAGTAACTATGGATCAACGGATAAAGTATCCGGAAAACTCAAGATCGTTTCCATCGCGCACCAAGATGACCGGCATCCACTCCCGTCAATGACACGGTTTGCGCGCACCGATGCCGCCGTTATCACGCCACCAATTTGAGATTGGGCCGTCCGCGTGCAGGCGTGAGAGCGACGTTGGAAAGTCCCTCCATTTCCGTCAAACGCTCCGCAAGGTCTCCATTCAGAACGAAATTGGTACCAAGGCGCACATTCGCCTCCTCGTCCTCACCAAGGATCAGCCGCAAAAGCACCTCACCTTGCGCGCCGCTCGCGGTTGCAAGTTCGAGCTTTAACTCAGCTATGGCATCAAGGCTGTGCACGTCGGCCTTGAGGATCATGGGGATCGAACCGGAGACCGCCGCCAGTGGACGCGCGCCGCGCACGGTGAGGCGCGGCGGCTCTCCGGGATTGGGGCTGTCCAGCTCGACGGTCAAAAGCACGCATTCGCCAGAAGCTGCCCATTCGGGGAATTTCTCAACCAACGATTCTTCAAAGCACGCGCTTGAGAATTGGCCGGAGCTGTCTGAGAAATCGGCTCGAATGAACTCAGCCCCCCGTTTGGTGCGCCCCTTACTCGCGCTTTCAACCATCGCCGCGATCATCGCGGTGGAGCGGCCACCAGCAGGCGCGCCGCCTTCCATAAGGCTTTGATAAGTGCGCGCGCCGTGGGCGGAGGCGGCATCGCGATATTGCTGGACCGGGTGGGCGGAGAAATAGAAGCCGAAGTTTTCGCGCTCCTTCGCCATTTGTTCAATGCGCGGCCAGGCTTCTGCGGCCTGAAGGCGAAGGTCATCTTGTGGGGCGTTTTCCCCTCCGAAAAGACCGCCCTGCCCGCTGGACCGTTCACGCGCGGCGGCATCGGCAGTGGCAAGCAGCAGGTCAGCATTGGCGAACAATTCCCCGCGATTGGCGTGGAGACCGTCCAAGGCCCCTGCACAGATGAGCCCCTCCAACTGGCGCCGGTTCATGGAGCCTTGGGGGATGCGTTCGAAGAAGTCTTTGAGGCTTTCAAATTTCCCGTTTGCCTCGCGCTCTGCAACGATGGCGTCCATCGCCTTTTCACCCACATTGCGAATGCCAGCGAGCGCGTAACGCACTGCATAGCCATGATCGGTTTGCTCGGTGATGTATTTGGCTTGGGAGAAATTCACATCGGGCGCGAGGACTTCGACACCTGCGCCGCCCTCCCGCTCAACCGGATAACGCCGCGCATCATCGACAAAGATCGAAAGCTTGTCCGATTGGTGCATGTCGAAACACATGGACGCAGCGAAGAACTCTTCGGGGTAATGCGCTTTGAGCCATGCTGTCTGGAACGCGAGCAGAGCATAGGCGGCAGCGTGTGATTTGTTGAAACCATAGCCTGCAAACTTGTCGATCAAATCGAACAATTCGTTGGCTTGTTTCGCCTCAATATCAGAGACTTCCTTGCAACCTTCGACAAAGCGGACACGTTGAATGTCCATCTCGGCTTGGACTTTCTTACCCATCGCGCGGCGCAGCAAGTCAGCATCGCCAAGCGAATATCCCGCGAGGATTTGCGCAGCCTGCATCACCTGTTCTTGGTAGACGAAAATGCCGTAGGTTTCTTCGAGGATACCTTTGAGTTTCTCGTGCGGATATTCAATCGGCACTTCACCCGCTTTGCGTTGTCCAAACAGCGGGATGTTGTCCATTGGACCGGGACGATAGAGCGAGACGAGTGCGATGATGTCGCCAAAGTTGGACGGCTTCACCGCCTTAAGCGTGCGGCGCATGCCTTCCGATTCCAGCTGGAACACGCCGACCGTATTACCCGACTGCATAAGGTCATAAACGCCCGTATCATCCAACGGAAGCGCGCCCAGATCAATTGTAATCCCACGCTCTGCGAGAAGGTCCACCGCCTTGCGCAAGACCGAGAGCGTTTTGAGCCCCAAGAAGTCGAATTTGACCAACCCCGAACTCTCAACATTCTTCATGTCGTATTGCGTCACCGGCATATCCGAACGCGGATCGCGGTAGAGCGGGACAAGCTGCGCCAATGGCCTATCGCCAATCACAACGCCGGCTGCGTGGGTGGAACTGTTCCTTGGCAGACCTTCAAGCTGAAGCGCGAGATCAACGAGGCGTTTCACCTCATTGTCATTGTCATATTCCTTCTTGAAATCCGCCGCACCATTGAGGGCACGCGGCAACGTCCATGGGTCGGTTGGATGGTTAGGTACCATTTTGCACAATCGGTCTACTTGACCATAGCTCATCTGCAAAATCCGCCCGCAATCGCGCAGCACAGCGCGCGCTTTCATCTTACCAAAGGTGATGATCTGCGCGACGTGATCGGCCCCGTATTTCTCCTGCACATAGCGGATAACCTCGCCCCGCCGCGTCTCGCAAAAGTCGATATCGAAGTCGGGCATGGATACACGTTCCGGGTTCAAGAACCGCTCAAACAGAAGGCCCAATTGGATGGGATCAAGGTCGGTAATTGTTAGCGCCCAAGCCACAATCGAACCCGCACCAGAACCACGCCCCGGCCCCACCGGAATACCCTGATCCTTGGCCCATTGGATAAAGTCGGCAACGATCAGGAAGTAGCCGGGAAAGCCCATATTGACGATGATGCCAATCTCATAGTCGAGGCGTTCAAAATACGTGGCGCGGTCTTCTTCCGACAGGTCCTCGTAGGACGATAAACGATCTTCAAGGCCCGATTTAGAGAGGTCAGCCAGCATCTTAGCTTCGCCTTCTAAGTCCCCTGCAAGACTTGGCAAAATCGGATCGCGGTAAGGCGGCGCATAGGCACAGCGCTGGGCGATGACCATTGTGTTGGCGATGGCTTCGGGCACGTCGATGAACAGGTCGCGCATCATATGCGCCGTTTTCACGTAGGCTTCTTCATTGGTGCGCGGGCGGTCTTCGTTTTCGACATAGGTCGAATTGGCAATGCAAAGCATGGCGTCATGCGCCTTGTGCATATGTGGCTCTGCAAAGTTCGACGGGTTGGTCGCCACCAGCGGAAGATTGCGAGCGTAAGCCATGTCGATCAGCGGCTCTTCCGCGTGTTCGCAAACGGGATCGCCGTGGCGGGCAAGCTCGATATAAAGGCGGTTCGGGAAAAGCATCTCCAGCTTTTCAACCAAAGCGCGAGCTGCATCGTTCTGGCCCTCGGCCAGAAGCCGGGTCAGCGCCCCTTCGCCCGCTCCCGTCAGAGCAATCAGACCATCGGAATGCCCTTCAAGTTCGGACATCTGAACATGGGGTTCCAGCTCCAATGGCCGGTCAAGGTGGGCGGCGGACACGAGATGGCAAAGGTTGTCATACCCCGCCTCATCCTTGGCGAGCAGCGGCAGATAATCGACGAGCTTTCCGTCAGAACCTTCCCGCGCCACGCCGAGCAGTGTGCCGATAATCGGCTGCACGCCCTCACCCTTGCACGCATTTGCGAACATCACTGCGCCATATAGGCCATTACGGTCGCAGATCGAGATCGCGGGATAGCCGCGTTCCTTAGCAAGCTTGGCAATCGCCTTGGGGTCAATCGCCCCTTCCAGCATGGAATAGGACGACAAAACACGCAAAGGAACAAAGGGAGCAAATAGCATGCCCACAATCTAAGAAATTTGGCGCAAATCTAAAGCGCCAACCCCGTTTAATTCTCCACAGGGTCGAGGGGTTTAATTCTCCACAGGGTCGAAGGGTTTAATTCTCCACGGGGCCGCAGGAAATCAGAGCAGCTTCTCTATATCTTGAACGATAGCCTTTGGCGCGTCCTGAGGGCCATAGCGTTTCACCACATTACCATCCCGGTCTATCAGGAATTTGGTGAAGTTCCACTTGATTGAGGTTGAGCCCATCAACCCCTTCTTCTCTGACTTCATCCAATCAAACAAAGGCGAGGCATCCACCCCGTTCACATCAACCTTTGCCATAAGAGGAAATGTCACGCCGAAATTGACCTTACAAAATTCGGCGATTTCGTCCGCATTGCCAGGTTCCTGCGCGCCGAACTGATTGCACGGAAATCCGAGCACTTCGAAATCGGAATCCTTGAATTGCTGATACAGCGCCTCAAGCCCATCATATTGCGGGGTAAATCCGCATTTGGATGCCGTGTTGACCACCAGCAACACTTTGCCCTTTTTTGTCGCAAGATCGAGCGTCTCCCCCTGGTTGGTGGTGACTGTAAAATCGGCAAGAGTGATCATGGAGCGTCCTTAAATAAGCTGCCCATAACAATGGGTACCGCGCCGCTCAGGTCAAGACCCCATCATGCAGCCGAACCACGCGGTCCATGCGCGCAGCGAGACGTTCATTGTGAGTCGCCACCAAAGCCGCGCTGCCTTCCCCGCGCACAAGTTCAAGGAATTGGCCTAGCACAGTGTTTGAAGTCGCCTCGTCGAGATTGCCCGTAGGTTCATCAGCCAGCACCAAAGTCGGCTGATTGGCCAAAGCCCGCGCAACGGCAACGCGCTGCTGTTCACCGCCCGACAATTGGCTTGGCCGATGGGTCAGGCGGTGGCCAAGGCCAAGGTTGGAAAGCAGGCTTTCAGCGCGCGCTTTCGCCTCGTCCTCAGACGTGCCCGCCACCATTTGCGGCATCACCACATTCTCTGTCGCGTTGAAATCGGGTAGAAGATGGTGGAATTGATAGACAAACCCCAAATGCTCGCGCCGAACACGAGTGCGCCCATCAGAAGGCAGGCTTTCCGCTGCTTGCCCTGCGATATGGATGGAACCTTCAAAACCGCCCTCGAGAAGGCCAACGGCTTGCAGCATTGTCGATTTGCCCGAACCCGATGGTCCCAGCAGCGCCACGATCTCCCCTGGCATGATGTCGAGATTGACACCGCGCAGCACGTCAATCCGGGTCCCGCCCTGTTCGAAAGAGCGCTTGAGATCACGCAGGGCTACGATTGGCTTACTCATAACGCAGCACCTGTACCGGATCGGTGTTCGACGCTTTGAGCGCTGGATAAAGCGTTGCAAGGAAGCTCATCCCGATGGCAAGCGCCACAATCCCGGCGATTTCCCACGGGTCAACCCGCACCGGCAAAGTGGTGAGAAATCGAACCTGTGGGTCCCAAATCTCAACCCCGGTGACCGCCGCAATGCCGTTCACAATACCATTACGAAAATAGAGCAGCAAAAGTCCCAAAAGGAGGCCCACCAGCGTCCCCAGTGAACCAATCGTCGTGCCCGTCGTCACAAAAATCTTCAGCAGCGAACGCCGCGTCGCCCCCATCGTGCGCATAATGGCAATATCGCGCGTCTTTGCCCGCACAAGCATCACAAGGCTTGAGAGGATATTGAACGAGGCCACCAGCACCATGAAGCTGAGCACAAAGAACATCGCCACCCGCTCTACCTCAAGCGCTTCGAAAAGCGTGGAATTGATCTGTTTCCAATCGGCGATTTGAGCCCGTCCGGTAAGCTGCGCTTCTATCCCGCCAAGGATATCGCCAACATTATCTGGATCGGTCACCGTGACTTCGATCAAGCCTATCTTGTCACCAAGCAACAGCAAAGTTTGTGCATCGGACATGGGCATGATCACAAAGGTTTCGTCAAAATCATAAAGGCCAATCTCGAAGATCGCCCCCACCTCGTACCCCACCTGCCGGATAGAGGTGCCAAATGGTGTCGAACGCCCTTGCGGATTGATGACGGTGATTGTGTCTCCGATCCTGATCCCAAGGTTCGTCGCCAATTGCACCCCAATTGCAACCTTGCCGCTGCCCGGCACGACGCTGGAAATATCGCCCATTATGACCTTGTCGCCCATGGAAGCGATGTCTTCATCTGTGTTTCCGCGGACAAAAATCACATTGTTGCGGCCATTAAACCCTCCAACAAGAGGCTGCTCAATCAGTGGAGAGGCGCTCACCACTCCTTCGGTCGCTTGAACTTCGGCAAGCACGTTTTCCCAATCGTCGAGCTCGCCGCCGTATGCCTGAATAACAGCATGACCGTTAAGGCCTGCAAACTTGTCGAGCATTTCGCTGCGAAAGCCGCCCATAACGCTCATCACTAAGACAAGCATCGCAACAGACAACATCACCACGCCCACCGAAATTCCGGCAACCAGCGCAATGAAGGCCTCACCTTTGCCCGGCCACAAATAGCGCTTGGCGATCATTCTTTCGAAGGGAGTGAGCATGCGTTTGGGTCTTTGTAAGGTGCTCAATGAACACAGGCTTTAGATTGAAGAGTGAGCTTTAAGCGGCATCACGAGCGCGCACAATGCGCAAAACCGCCCTATCTGTGTGTAATCGAAGTGCCGCACTTTCCCTCCTTCCCAAGAGTTTACGCAGAATCTCGTGGAGCTGGCTGGAACAATGCTTGTAATTGAACCGTAACACCGTCATTGACGCCCCCATCGGCGGGGCACAAACGTCGGAGCAGCGGGCGAAGAAACGATGGCATTTACCGGATCTGGTCAGTTTTGCGGAAATCTCACTCATCCATTTCTTGATGAAGATGGTGATAAGCTGCGCGAAGAGTGCGGCGTTTTTGGTGCAATTAACGCCGAGAAAGCTTCGGCTGCGACGGCCCTTGGCCTTCACGCCTTGCAACATCGCGGACAAGAAGCTGCTGGCATTACCAGTTTCGATGGCAGAGATTTCATCTCTCGGCGCGGGCTTGGTCATGTGGCGGAAAATTTTTCCTCTCAAGAAGCAATCGATGAACTTCCCGGCAATATGGCCGCAGGGCATGTGCGCTATTCAACAACCGGCGGAGCCGGGCTGCGCAATGTGCAGCCACTTTACGCAGAGCTTGCGAGCGGCGGTTTCGCAATTGCGCATAATGGCAATATTTCCAATGCCTTGGCGTTGAGAAAAGACCTCGTTGGCAAAGGTTCGATCTTCCAGTCGACCTCTGACACCGAAGTCATCATCCATTTGGTCGCTACATCGCGTTACCCAACAGTTGCAGATCGCTTGATTGATGCGCTGCGATTGGTCGAAGGGGCGTATGCCCTTATCGTCATGACCCCAACAGGCATGATTGCCTGCCGCGACCCCTTAGGCATTCGCCCTCTTGTCATGGGTAAAATGACGAACAGCGATGGCTCTGAATCCGTTCTTTTCGCTAGCGAAAGCGTCGCATTCGATGTGGTGGGCGCAGAGATTATCCGGGAGGTGGAGCCGGGTGAAATGCTTCAGGTCGGCTTTGACGGCCGAATTGAAAGCATGCGGCCCTTTGGAAGTCCGTCCCCTCGCCCATGTATATTTGAGCATGTCTATTTCAGCCGTCCTGACAGCATTTTTGCTGGTCAAAGCGTATATGAAGCCCGCAAAGCCATCGGCCGTGAGCTTGCTATCGAGGCACCGTGCGATGTTGACCTGATTGTGCCTGTTCCGGATAGCGGTGTCCCAGCAGCGATCGGTTATGCCCAAGAATCCGGCGTACCCTTTGAACTTGGTATCATCCGCTCACACTATGTCGGGCGCACCTTTATCCAACCAGGCGATGGCGCGCGCGATTCCAGCGTTAAACGCAAACACAACGCCAACCGCGGCCTTGTCGAAGGCAAGCGCATTGTTCTTATCGACGATTCCATCGTACGCGGCACCACCAGCCTCAAAATCGTTCAGATGATGCGCGATGCAGGGGCAAAGGAAGTGCATTTCCGGGTAGCAAGCCCGCCAACAGCGCATTCGTGTTTCTACGGCGTTGATACACCTGAACGCTCTAAATTGCTTGCCGCACGAATGGATTTGGAGCCAATGCGCCAGTTTATCAAAGCCGACAGCCTCGCCTTTATCTCCATCGACGGACTTTACCGCGCCGTGGGTGCAAAGGGTCGCGATACATCTTGTCCGCAGTTTTGCGATGCCTGTTTCACGGGCGATTACCCAACCTCGCTCACCGATCTTGTAAAGTCCAAGGAAGGCAGCGATGAGCTCCCTTTTGCTGATCCCAAAGCTGCCTAAGGCACATCGCGCATGACTGATTCAAAACTCCTTTCCGGTCAAACGGCCTTGGTCACTGGCGCAAGCCGCGGCATTGGCGCAGCCACTGCCATCGCTCTTGCCAATGCAGGCGCGCATGTCATCATCACTGCACGCAAGGTAAAAGAGTTGGAGGCGGTCGAGGACCAAATCCATGCGAAGGGCGGGACCTCCACTATTGCTCCTGTCGATATGATGGAGCCTGATGCGATAAGCCGTCTTGCATCCGCGATCGCTGGGCGTTGGGATACGCTTGATCTAATGGTGGTTTCAGCGGCTTACCTCCCAGAGCTCACGCCGCTTAGCCAGATCGACCCCAAACAATTCAACACGGCCATCCTAACCAATGTCGTTGCGACTCAGGCGCTGCTGGCTGGTTTTGATCCGCTATTGCGACGCGCCAAGGCGGGCAAAGTCATTGGCCTCACCAGCAGTGTGGGCGCCGATCCACGTGCGTTCTGGGGTGCATATGGTTCCACCAAGGCCGCATTTGACAATCTGCTTGTGACATACGGAGCGGAAGTAGAAAAACTTAGCGAGCTGCGCGTGGCAATTGTCGATCCGGGTGCAACCCGCACCGCAATGCGCGCGCGCGCGTTCCCCGGCGAGAACCCAGAGACAGTGAAAGCCCCAGAAGTTGTGGCGGATCGTATTGTCACCCTTGCCACTGACGGGTTTGAGACCGGACACCGCGAGCGTATCGACTAATCCATTTCGGCGTGAATGAATATCGGCACTGGATCTCGGACCTCAGGATGAAATATTCGTCCTTAGCGCTAAGTTAACCCTAACTAGCAACCTTCCCTAAGTCACTTTTGTGCGATTGCGTGTGTGATCAGAGACCACCCACTGATTTTGAGAAGGTTTCCACGGCTATGCCGACCGGCAGTAATCAATATCACATGGCAGCGCAGGAAGATCGCTGCTCTCCTCGTACGCGTTTGACCATCCCTGCAACTTTGCGGGCATCAGGTGGCCGTGCGTTCCAAACCAATGTGCAGGACCTGTCGATCTCTGGTTTCTCTGCAAGCTCCATCAATCGGATGCATGATGGTCAGATGTGCTGGTTGACACTGCCGGGCCTTGAATCGCTTCCAGCTCAGGTCGTGTGGTGGGAAAATTGTATCGTGGGTTGCGCGTTCGAAGAGCTCTTGAGCCCGATCGTCCACGACAACATCCTTCAGCGTTACACAGCAACGGGCGTAAGTCGCACGATCATCTGACCGTGCGACCAACCAATTAATCCAACGCAGCAATCTTATCCGCAACATCTCGCCATGCGGCGCGGTGGTCATTGCTGGTTGCGGTTGACCAATTGCTGACTACGGTAAGCACAAGCTGTTTTTCCGGCATAATCGTGATCGATTGACCAAATATCCCCTGCGCGCCGTATCCTTGCGGGTACGTCCACCATTGATAGCCATAACCAAACCCGGCCTGATCAAAATCGACCAAGCTGTCGCCGGCCTCGGCAAACCACCCTTCGGGAACGCTTTCGCCTCCCCCTTCGAGAGCGAATATGCCCATGCGGGTATAATCACCCAGAGATAAGGAAAGGCAGCATCCCCCGATGCTTCCCCCGCGCGCATCCGACATCCAGAACAAGCCGTCTTTTAGGCCTGCTGGCTCGACAATCTTCTCTTGCGCATATTCCGCCAAAGAAAGGCCAACGGCGTTTTCAATCACGAGACCGATGAGATTTGTCTCACCCGTCTTATAGAGCCATTTTTCGCCTGCAGGTGCCTCCCGCGATAGCCCGCGCATCTGTGCGACCGTCGCCTCTGCGCCGTGTTCGAGGACGAAATTGTTCATCTGAGCGACGTCACTATTAGGGTCGGTGTAATCCTCATCCCAAGCAACACCGCTGGTCATTGTCGCAATTTGGCGGACGGAGACGCCCTCATAATCTGACCCCGCCAAGCCCGGAACATAAAGCGTCACTGGATCATCAAGACTGGAGATGAAGCCATCGTGCACCGCAGCGCCTAGCAATGTCGAAGTGAAGCTCTTGGCAACTGAGAAACTGGTCCAACGCTGGGTAGGGGCAAAATCGAGACCATACCTTTCAAATCGCACTGCTCCCTTGTGATGGACCATCACGCCTGCGGCGTTGGTTTTCGCCATTACCTGATCGATTTCCGCAACCAAATTTGCAGGCAAAGCCTCGCCTTCTAGGAGTTCTCTTGGATTGCTCGACGCTGGCACTTCTTTGCCTGCAAACCAACTTTCCATCTCGCGAAAGCGTGCAGAACGCTCTTCATCGCTCCAGAATAACACTTGCAGTTCAGAAGGGTCGCGTGTCGGAGGCACAACATCCTCAACCGCAGCAAGAGGCGCTAGCCCGCTTTCAAAACCTTCGGCTGCACCAAATCCGCAACCGCCAAGCACGAGCGAAGCTGCGGCCGCCATCATCAGTGAAATTCGCTTCATTGTTTTCGCTCTCCCATCAACGCACAGCCTACTCGGCAATGGCGTCTACTGATACATTGGCGCTCTCAACACCCTTTGCCTCAAATACGCCTTGAACGGCGCGATAGAACTGATTGCGTTCGGCAGCTTGTTCTTGCGGCACAGCTTCAGGCCAATTCGCGTTGGAAGCAATCACCAAATCGCGCGCGGGATCAATGAAGATACCCTGCCCGAAAATGCCTTGGGCCGCATAAGAGCCGTCATCATACGTCCACCATTGATAGCCGTATCCCTCGCCCGGTGTCCCGATTTCCGCTTGGCGTGTGGTCGCCGCCTCGATCCAGCCCTCTGGCAAAACTGGTTTCCCCCCAACCTGTCCTTGGGCCAGCATGAACATCCCAAAACGCGCCATGTCGCGAGTGGCCGCCTGAATACAGCAACCGCTTATCTCATTGCCGGTCTTGTTCAGCAGCCAGGTCGCATCTTGCTGCATCCCAAACGGGGCCCAAATCTTCTCGGACAGGTAATCGGCGAGTGTTTTGCCGGTCGCCTCGCTCACCAATAAGCCAATAAGGTTGGTTTCACCCGTTTTATAGACCCACTTCTCACCTGCAGGCGCCTCTCTTGGAAGCGAACGCATATAGCTGACGGTGGTGTCCATGCCCTCTTCCGCCTGATGATTGTTGAACCTTGCTACGTCAGAATTGGGATCGCCGTAATCTTCATTCCACGCGACACCGCTGGTCATAGTGAGCAGTTGAGCAATGGAGACCTCGTCATATGCAGAACCCTTGAGGTTCGCGATGTATTTGGTGACGGGATCGTCAATGGACGCGATAGAGCCATCTGCAATTGCGGCCCCAACCAGCGTCGATGTTAGGCTTTTGGCGACGGAAAAGCTGGTCCATTTTCCTTCGTTTGAGAATTCAAGGCCGTATTCCTCGAGCACGACCTTGCCCTTGTGAACAATCACCAGCGCCGATGTACGCTGGTTGGTCATATAGCCTTCGACATCCACCGGCAGTGTAATGGGATCGCCATCCGGGAGATCCAAAATGTCACCCCCTGCCGCGATTGTGCGCGAACCTGCGAGGAAGGGAAATGCATCAAGCACGCGAAAACCCGCATCGCGCTCATCTGTCGACCAAAACAAGACATCTGAGCTGGTCTGTCCTTTCGCAAGAAAGGCGCGCGCATCCTTATCGAGTGAAAACCAAAAGACGGACATGCCAAGCACCAACAATGCAAGGACAATAAAAAGCGTTTTTCTCATGATGCTGTGCGGGCTCCTCAACCTTTGAACCTTCATAAGCGCGAGAGAAAAGGACAAGCAAGAGAGCGCGTCAGGATTGTTC
This sequence comes from Erythrobacter sp., assembly GCF_039988855.1. Classification (GTDB taxonomy): domain Bacteria; phylum Pseudomonadota; class Alphaproteobacteria; order Sphingomonadales; family Sphingomonadaceae; genus Erythrobacter. Next base: position 505,696 of record NZ_JBDXIY010000019.1, on the reverse strand, counting down.
GCCAATCCGCCCCTCAACTGCCCTTCATCACTCTATATGCAGCCAACGCCCTTTCGCGCGCAGCCTTATGGCCGATCATCTTGGGCTGGTACGCTTTGGGCAAACGTCCAAACTCTTCTGGATCGTGGATGTAGGGTTCATCAAGCCCGGCGAGCTCTGGCACAAACTTGCGAATATAGGCCGTGCAATCAAACTTCTCCGACTGGGTTAGCGGAGCCATGATCCGCACGAACATATTGGAATCGACACCCGTTCCCGCGGTCCATTGCCAATTTGTCGCGTTGGAGGCGTAATCGGCATCAAGCAGAGTATCCCAGAACCATTGTTCGCCATGCCGCCAATCGATGAGCAGGTGTTTGACAAGGAAGCTCGCCGTGATCATCCGAACGCGGTTGTGCATCCACCCGGTTTGCCACAGCTCGCGCATACCCGCGTCAACAATGGGGTAACCGGTGCGACCTTGCTGCCATTTCTTGAGGTCTTTCGCTGCCTTTGGATCGCTCTCAGGATCGCGCCACTGGATATGGTCGAAATCTTCGCGGTAGTTACTGCGCGCATAAAGCGGGAATTGCGCCGCCGTGTTTTGCGCATAATCGCGCCAAATCAGCTCGCTTTCGTAAACCTCCCAGCCCTTGGTGGAGCGCCCTTGGAAGTGATGCCAGATTTGCACCGGAGTAATCTCACCAAAATGCAAATGGGGAGAGAGGCGCGAGACTCGCTCAATAGAGGGAAGATTGCGAGCTTCATCATAATCATCGACATGATCCGACCACCATTCAAGACGCTCATGGGCTGCCTCTTCGCCAACCTCCCAAGCCTCAGCAATCCCCCCTGACCAATCGGGCTTTGCGGGCAGGAGGCTCCAGTCCAAGAGGATATCAGACGCCGGCCATGTGGCGGGCACCGTAAGCTCAGGTTCTGGCACCAGATCACGCGGCGGAAACTGCGTTCGCACGGCGCGGCTAAAGGGCGTGTATATCTTATACTGCCCACCCGATCCGGTTTTGATCGCACCCATCACAGTCAGAAAATTGCCGTGATAACGTTCAAGCGAAACCTTCTCACCCAGCGCCTTTTCAACATTACGCCACCATGGTTCGTAATGGTGATTGGCATGGATGGTCGCCCCGCCCAGCTCTGCCGAAAGTGCGCTCAATTCCTCCACGCAATCGCCTTTACGAAGGATTAGAGTGGAACCGCGCTCCTCCAACCGCACCGCCAGATCGGCCAGCGAATGATGCAGCCACCAACGCGATGCCCCGCCGTAAGCATGGGTCTTGGCCGCCGCATCGTCCAGAACATAGACGCAGATCACAGGGCCTCTTTGGGCCGCTTCGTAAAGGGCGGGATTGTCAGCAAGGCGCAGATCGCGTCGCAGCCAGACGATTTGTGTTTCTGTCATGTGAGATGAAGCGCCTTAATCGTCACCTAGTTCCTCACATTCAACATTTGGCAACGCCAGAGAGAAACGGTCGCGGGCTCGGGGATCGTAGAAACGCGCATCGTGAAGGACAACAGAGCCATCTTCGGCGCGCGTACCAAAGGGGGCTCTTGTCCAAAACAGGAACGCATCAAGCTGCGAATTATGCTCTGTCTCGTGGTCAAAGTCGGGAAGCAGGCACTGTGTTTCCACCGAATGGCGGTAGCCATACCCTGCATCTTCACCCTGCCATGCGTCCGACACCCAACGACCGTCTTCAAGCTTTGCGATCCGTTCACGAGAAAGCGATGCAATAGGCGCAGGCGAAGCGATAAACTCTGTCGGATAGGGCTCTGAAAGGGTGCCTTTTGTAGTATAAGCCGCCCAAGTTATCGTCCAATTCACCGCAATATAGGCAAGCATAATCGCAATCGCGCCGCGCGCAATCGGGCGTTGGTTTCCGCCGGACTTCTCCCGCCGGTAGCCCCACCAGACCGAGACAATCAAAAGCGCCCAAAGCCACACATCGACGATAAAAAGCGTATCTCCATATGCCCATGTCGGTGCGAACGGCTCCCAAAAACGCACGCCGTAGACGTTGAGCCAATCGAACAGCGGATGGCTAAGCGCGCCGATAAAACTCAAGGCATAGAGCCAGCCAAAATGGACCTGCACTCTGTCCTCTGGCCTGGTCCCACGTTTCGTTTGCCAGCGGTCGTAATACCAAAGGATACTCGCCAATATCAGCGGCAAGATCACCAATGCGGGCGGTCCGTGCGTGATCCCGCGCCGGAACCCCAAATGTTCCGTCCCTTCAAGCCAGAAAAAACACGCCGCATCCACATCGGGCAAATTGGCCCCAATGATAAGCGCGGGCATTCCAAGCCCAGTTTTCCGTTTGAGGCCTGCTTGCCCCATGACTGCACCGACAAGACTGTGGGTTAGGTTATCCATTTGCAACGCTCTACCCATGGTGCATAGCAGGGTCAAAGTTACCCTTTGGGAGAGACGCAAAAAATGACCGATGCACCTTTTGTCCGGCCCGACATGCAGGCCTTCCTTGATGGCCTTGCCGGAATGGCGGGGCCCACACTCGCCGAACTGACTTTGGAAGAGGCGCGCGCATCATACATTGCGCTGCACGGGATGGCGGACCGCCCTGCCCGCGAGCTTGCCGTGATCCGCGACCTCACCTGCCCCGGGCCTGCTGGAGGCATTCCGCTTCGCCTTTATGACGCGCGTGAAACCCGCGAGGCGGGGCCTGTCATCACATTCTATCACGGCGGCGGCTTTGTGATTGGCGATCTGGATACCCACCACAATCTCTGCACCGAAATCGCCGCGCTCATGGATTTGCCAGTTGTCGCAGTTGATTACCGTCTAGCGCCCGAACACCCCTTTCCCGCAGCGATTGAAGATTGCGAAGCGGCAACACGCTGGGTCGCCTCATCGCCATCAGAGCTAGAGCGCAAAGCAACTGGCGTCGTCCCGATCGGCGACAGCGCAGGCGGCAATGCAGCCATTGTGGTGAGCCAGTTGCTCGGCGCAAAGCCGGCTGATGTGCCAGTGGCCTTGCAAGTGCCGATCTTCCCTCTGGCAAGCGATGCAAACGGGTCGGCAAGTCTTGAGCAATTTGACGACGGTTACCTTCTTACCAAGGCCTCCATCGAATTCTTCGATGCCGCCTATAAGGCCGAGCGTAGCGATCCGCGCGGTTTTCCGATTCTTGGCGATCACTCCATCGCTCCGCCCACAATTGTCGCAACCGCCAGCCTCGATCCCATCCGCGATTCCGGACGCGAATATGCCAAGGCTCTGATTGAGGCAGGACGCAGCGTGGTGTATTTGGAAATGCAAGGCGTCACCCACTCTTTCACCAACATCCGCGCCGCTGTGCCAAGCACACAGGGCGATTTAGAGCGAATTATCGCAGCAATGAAAATGATGCTGGAAACCGCATAAATGAACGATCTGCCCTACCGCCCTTGCGCCGGATTTATGCTCGTGAACGCTTCGGGCCAAGTCTTTGTCGGTGAACGCATAGACCAGCGCGCCCACGGGTTTTGGCAAATGCCGCAAGGGGGCATTGATCCGGGCGAAGACCCCAAAACCGCTGCATTGCGCGAGTTGGAGGAGGAAACCGGTGTTGGCCCAGACAAGGTCGAAATCATCGTGCCCGCGTCCAAAACCTTCAAGTATGATCTTCCACCAGAGCTTTCAGGCCGTATTTGGAAGGGCAAATATCGCGGACAAGAACAACATTGGTATTTAGGCCGATTTTTGGGCGAAGATGCCGATATTGACCTTGCCGCGCATGATCCGGCCGAATTTCAAGCCTTCCGCTGGGTTGACGTACATACACTGCCCGAGCTTATCATCCCGTTCAAACGCGCGGTTTATGAAGAGCTTGTCGCGGAATTCGCGCCCCTCATTTAGAACTTGAAGATGATCCGTTCGCGGTCATCTTTGGCGCGGGCGGATTTGAAGCTATCGAGCGCTTCGATCCGGGCAAACCACGCAAGGATGTTGGTGCGTCCTTCAAACTGCCCTTTGTCCAGCGCGGCATACATTGGATAAACCAATGTGATGTCGGCGGCGGTCAGATTGTCTCCGCCAAAGAACGGCTGTTTGCCCAAATCCTTTTCCATCAAATCGATCAAAGCGCTGCTGCGCGGGTTTAGGAAAATTGTACGCACCTGCCCGAAGACCGCCTTTAGCAGGGAAGAAATCGGCCATGGCGAACGCATTTCCAAAAGGCCAAGAACCATCGCAATCCCTTGAAGGCTCATGAGCGAGCCCGGCGATGCATGGAACCAGAACAAATGCCGCGCGCGGTCCTTGTGTCCTGCTGCGGGGCGAAGGGCGCTATCGGGATAGCTGTCGAGAATATAGTCGATGATCGCATTGCTTTCACACAGCACCAGATCACCATCCGTCACGACCGGAGCCGTCCCCAAGGGCGACAAGGCCTTATATTCATCAGGCGCGAGATTATCGTCAGCGTTGCGATCGTAAGATTTGAGCGCATAGTCCGCGCCCAAAGCTTCGAGGAGCCACAGAATGCGAAAACTCTGCGAATATTCGAGATGGTGAAGTGTCAGCATGAGCGCAAGCCTAGCGCGCAAACTCAGTTGGTGACAGTGTTTTCCTCGCCGCTGTCCACTGCGAGGCGCGCAGGTGGACCCGCTGCAATTCTTTGCTGAAGCGCTTGGGTTTCGGGGCATGATGTGCCGCACAGGCTTTCAAGCCGCGACAAATTACGCTGTGCCTTATCCAACGCGCCGCGTTCAACCAAAGCTTCACCCTCGCCTGAAATCGCTGCAAAATTATCGGGCTCGCGCTGCAATGCCTCGCGGTAATACGCAATCGCCTTGCCCTGAAGACCGTCTTGGCGCGCGGCCTCCGCTAAATCCAAGAAAATCGGCGTGTAAGCCGGATCGACGGCAAATGCTGCCTCAAACGCATCAATCGCACCTTGTGTGTCGCCATTTTTCAGGGCCGCTTGCCCAAGCGCGATCAATTGAGCTGCACGCGGATCGGGCACTCGCTCACCAGCGCTCGTTACGCTTGCGGTGGTCACAAGGAATAGTGAGAGGGCAGCGGCAACGGGCGCGAAACGCATGAACAGCTCCTTGAAGTGCGAAAGCCGGAAAGATGATGGCTCAGCCATGGCCTAGTTAGCTATCATCCGAAATGGAGGTTGGCGACAAAAAACCCATCCGTACCGTCATGGAACGGTGTAAACCGCTTTCCTTCCCCCCGCTTACGGCCAATCGGCATCTCAATCGGGACCGCGTTCCACCCTTCGTGGCGTGATAGAAATGCGCCGACGCGTGCCGGTCCTTCATCATCAAGCACAGAGCAAGTAACAAAGGTCATAGTGCCGCCCGGCTTCACTAGTTCGGCCCCAATATCAAGGACATGATCTTGCAGTTTGGTAAGCCGTGTTAACTCTTTGCGATCAAGCCGCCAGCGCCCTTCGGGACTGCGACGCCAGGTTCCGCTGCCAGAACAAGGCGCATCGACCAGCACCCGGTCCGCCTTGCCGGCCCATACGGCAAGAGCCTCGCGTTCTTCGCCCGGATTAAGCAAAACCGTGTGATCCACCTGTGCGCCCGCCCGCGCCGCCCTTGGCGCAAGGTTTCCTAGTCGCCGCTTGTCGGTGTCGCAGGCCACAAGGCTTGCTGCATTGCCAAGTTTCGCCGCGAGTGCGAGCGTTTTTCCGCCTGCGCCTGCACAAAGGTCAACAATCGTCTCGCCGGTCTCAGCACCAATCGCCTCGCACACCCATTGGCTGGCGTGGTCCTGAATTTCGATCTGGCCATCGCGGTATTGCGGCCATTGTTCGACCTGAGTTCCGCTGGAAAAACGAAGACCATTAGGCGCAGATAACGCTTCGCCCTCTTCAGGCAATTCAAGGCTTTCCCGCGATGCTTTGAGCACGTTCACCCTAACATCAAGCGATGCGCGGCCAAGCAGGGCCTCAGCTTCTTGTCCGGTAATGGCAGAGCCCGTGAGCTTCTTCTCAAGCCACTCTGGAGCAACACCGATAAATGCGGCCATTTCCCCGTCGCCCATTTTTGCCGGTCCATGGGCCGAGCCATCGAACAGAGGCACAAGGTTTGCGTCCTGTGTCGCCATTGCCAGCATAGCAGAGCGCCCATCATGAGGCACCTCGCCGCAAAGCCGGATTGCCTGATACACAAGGTCGCGCACCGTCCGCCGGTCTTTGGACCCAGCGTAGCGACGTGTTTTGAAATAAGCCGAAATCAACCGGTCAGCCGGTGCGCCTTTATTGCGCGCACCCTCGATGATCTGGTCGAGCAGCTCAATCGCTGCTTGGACCCGCGCTGAGGGGGTCATGGTTTAACGTGTCGGATAATTGGGTGCCTCTCGGGTGATCGCTACATCATGCACATGGCTTTCAGAAAGCCCGGCATTTGTGATGCGAACGAATTGCGCGCGTTGTTGGAGGTCGGTGATGGTTTCAGAGCCGGTGTAGCCCATGGCCGCTTTCACGCCGCCCACCAATTGGTGAATGACATCGGCTGCTGGACCTTTGAAGGGCACCTGGCCTTCGATCCCTTCTGGGACTAGTTTCAAAGCAGACACATCCTGTTGGAAATACCGATCAGCAGATCCGCGCGCCATAGCGCCAACGCTGCCCATTCCGCGGTACGCCTTGTAAGAGCGTCCTTGATACAGGAATACTTCACCCGGACTTTCAGCCGTTCCAGCAAGCATTGAGCCGACCATGACGCTCGATGCGCCAGCGGCAAGAGCCTTGGCGGCGTCGCCCGATGTGCGAAGACCGCCATCAGCGATCACCGGAACACCAGACTTGGCCGCTTCCTCGGCGCTTTCCATGACGGCGGTCAATTGCGGTACACCAACGCCCGCAACCACGCGGGTGGTGCAAATTGAGCCCGGACCAATGCCAACCTTCACCGCATCTGCACCTGCGTTAATCAGTGCGCGCGTCGCTTCGGCGGTGGCGACATTACCTGCGATAACTTGCACAGAGCTGGAGAGTGCTTTCACCCGTTCAACAGCCCGTCCAACATCTTTATTGTGGCCGTGCGCAGTGTCGATAACGACAACATCGACTTCGGCATCAACCAAAGCCGCAGAGCGTTCAAACCCTTTATCACCAACTGTACTTGCCGCAGCGACACGCAGGCGCCCAGCGCCATCTTTGGTCGCATTGGGATAATTCACGGCCTTTTCGATGTCTTTGACAGTGATAAGGCCAATGCACCTATAATCATCGTCGACCACCAATAGTTTTTCAATCCGCCGCCCATGCAACAGGCGGCGAGCGTCTTCTTGGCTTGTTCCCAGTGGAACGGTGGCCAAGTTTTCAGTGGTCATCAATTCGCGCACGGGCTGCGCCGGATTTTCAGCAAAGCGCACATCCCGGTTGGTCAAAATGCCCACCAGTTTTCCCGCTAAATCGGTGACTGGAATACCGCTGATCTTGTGTTGGTCCATCAAGGCTTGCGCATCGCCAAGAACCGCATCCGGACCAATAGTGATAGGGTTTACGACCATACCGCTTTCAAAGCGTTTCACGGCGCGAACGGCGGCCACTTGCTCTTCCAGACCGAGATTACGGTGAAGTACACCGATGCCGCCCAATTGCGCCATGACGATACCCATATCGGCCTCTGTCACTGTATCCATTGCGGATGAAACGACGGGGATATTGAGTGCAATATCACGCGTTAGCTGCGTATGCGTTTTTGCCATGCTCGGCAGAACATTGCTCTCCGCAGGGCGAAGAAGGACATCATCAAAAGTAAGGCCGAGGGGGATTTCAATATGCACGTGGGTCAGCTTTCTTTGGCAAGAGCGAATCGTGCAGGCCCCTGTAGGACGGGTTTTCGCTTGGCGCTAGGGCTGGCTGTCGGTAATCGCCGACTATTGTGGCACAGATGTGTCAGGCCCAGAGCCAGAGCCGGTGCCAGAGCCTGTGTCTGTCGAGGCATAAGATGACGGGTAACTTTGCGTATTTGCAACCCGTTTCACCAACGCCTCATGCAATAACAAATCATCCACTGCGCCGCCCAACTCAATTATGCCAAGCTCGTCTCCCGGGCGGTGGTAATTGGTTGCAAGATAGGGGCCGAGCACAATTTCCGAAGAGAACGCGGTTGAAACCAAAACCGAAGGCACGCCCTTTTCGAGCAAAGCCCAGCCATCGTGACGTTGTAAGAAACTCGCCGCATACTCGCGGCTTCCAAGCTCTCCCCCACGTTCGCGAACCACGTCCTTGATAACGGTATCAAGAGGGGTCCGACCTTCGCCGATAAAACCAAATGCAGCGCCTGCTCGCGCCACAGCGACAGAATCAAAATTGAACGAGGCAACGATGCTATCGAGCGGAATCGGAGGGGCTTTGGCAAAGGCCTTTGCGCCTAAAAGCCCCGATTCTTCGGCACTTGTAGCAAGGAAGTAAATATCGCGATCGAGAGGTTGTCCGGCCTTTAGCCTGCTTGCCAGTTCCAGCAATAACGCCAGGCCGCTCGCATTGTCGACGGCTCCATTGCAGATGGTGTCAGGCGTGCCTGCTGCACATTCACCCAGATGATCCCAATGCGCCATAAGCAAAACCGCGCCCGAACCCGGAAGCGTGCCAGGGATCATCCCAATTACATTGGAGCTGGTGAACTCCCGGCGTTCGGAATGGACGTCAATCGCAATGGTGGCGGCCAGAACTTCAAACTCAAAGTCCCGATCATTCGCCCGCGCTGTAAGCCTATCCCATTCACCATCAGGCAAAGCAGCGGCAAAGGCTTCGCGGGTAACAAATGCGCTCAACCGATCTGAAGCTTCGGACGCCAAAAGCAGCCTTTCTCGCGCGAAACGGCCCCTTTGACGTTCCAATGCGACACGCCCCGGAACCACGGAGAGAACGGCCGCAGGATTGGCCGCAAATATGGTCTCAACCATGGATCGATCAGTGCCTGCATCCGACAAAACAACGATCCGGCCAGTAAGCTCGCCTTGCGGAACGGTGCGCAGGCCATTGCCGACAAATACGACTTCAACGCCGTCAACCAAAACCCGGCTGCTGAGGGAAAATGCAAGACTGCTTTCGGTGGGCAAAATGGATGAACCATTTGCCGTCCGAACGGTTATTTCGTGATCAAGTGGCTCTGAACTCAGGAGTTCAACAGGCGCACGCCACGCGCTTCCCGGATCATTTGTGCCGGATTGAAGCCCCACCGCTTGCATCCGTTCAATCAGATAGGAGACCGTTTGTTCGCCGCCCGGTGTCCCCGGTTTTCGGCCTCCGAATTCATCGCTGGCCAGAACTTCGATATCGCGCATCATACGCGCAGCAATGGCATCGCGCTCAACTTGTGGGCCGGGCCCAGACGGAACCGTGGCGCAGGCTGCAAGGCCAGCGCACACAAAGATGACAACATATAGGCGGGCCCAAACCGTCATTCGGCGGTCCAGCCTCCATCGATGCTCCAATTGGCCCCTGTCACATTGCCCGCCTCCTCACGGCATAAGAAGACTGCAAGAGCGCCTATTTCATCAGGCTGAACGAATTTCTTGGTCGGCTGTTTTGCCAGGAGCACATCATTGATGACTTCGTCCCGCGAAAGTCCGCGCGCTGCCATCGTGTCGGGGATCTGCCCTTCAATCAAAGGGGTCCACACATAACCAGGCGAAATGCAGTTCGCAGTCACACCCGTCTGAGCAAGTTCAAGCGCGATGGTTTTGGTAAACCCATCCACGGCGTGCTTGCTGGCGTTATATGCGCTTTTAAAAGGGGAGGCGGTTTTGGAATGCGCACTCGCGGTATTGATAATCCGGCCCCAGCCCTTTTCTTTCATATACGGCACCGCAAGGCGCGTTGTATGAAACACTGCGCTGATGTTGAGCCCCATAATCTGATCCCACTTTTCGGTAGGGAAATCTTCGACGGCGGACACATGCTGCATACCTGCATTGTTGACCAGGATATCAACCTCGCCAATTTCAGCCATCATCCTCTCTATCGCTTCAGGATCAAGCAGGTTAGTGGCCGAGTGCTGTGCATCAAGTTCTTCGCAAAGCTGCGCAATTTCAGCCTCATCACCAAAACCGTTGAGGATAACCTGCGCGCCCTCTTTTCGCATGGCGCGAGCGATCGCAAGGCCAATCCCCGACGTTGAGCCTGTGATTAGCGCGCGTTTTCCGGTGAGCATTGGCGATCTTCCTTTCCCATTGCGAGCGGCACTAAGACGTGTACCATGTGAAATCATGCTTTTGCTTTGCTGGGCCGCCGTGTCCAGAAAATTGCGAAATGGTGCAATGCGCATAGCGCAAGATTATCACCGATTCGTCGGGCTGGTCTAAATTGCCCGCAAAGGCTCCAAGGGGGAATTACAGTGCGGCTTGGTCGTTACGATACTTCAAAGATAAAGGTTCGCTCTGGCGGCGCAAGCGGCGGCGGCGCGCGAAAAGCAGGCGGCGTAGGCTGCGGCACGATCATAATCGCGATTATTGCCGCCCTCGTCTTTGGGGTTGATCCCATGCAAACCATTGGTGTTCTGAGCGACGGGCAAGGCACAGCTCCTCAAGTCAGTCAGCAATCCGGTTTGAGCGAAGATCAATTGTGTTCCAGCGGCCCATATGCGCAAGAAACATGTCAGGCGATGACGAGCCTCAATGAAACGTGGGCGCCGGTGTTCCGGCAGGCAGGCGTTCAATTTGAGCAACCTGAGCTCGTCCTTTACCCGCCGGGGCCCATTTCCACTCAGGGCTGCGGCAATGCAAGCTCTGCATCCGGTCCGTTTTATTGTCCGGCAGATATGGGCATTTACATCGAAACGGGGTTCTTCGATCAACTTGCCCAAATGTCTGGGACCGATGGCGATTTTGCGCGACTTTATGTGATGGCGCATGAATATGGGCACCACATCCAAAACCTTACCGGGATTTCCGACCAAGTACGCAGCGCACAGGCACAAAACCCGCACAGAGCCAACCAATTGCTTGTTCGCCTTGAACTTATGGCCGATTGCTACGCCGGTGTTTGGGCGGGCATGAACCGCAGTTTGATCGAGGCGGGCGATCTTGAAGAAGGTATGCGCGCTGCAAGTGCCGTTGGCGATGACACACTTCAACGCGGTTCAGGCCAAAGAATCAATCCAGAGAGCTTTACCCATGGGTCAAGCCAACAACGTATGGAAGCGCTGAAGCTTGGGCTTCAAAGCGCGAATGCAGGAGCATGTGATGTTTATTTCGAAGGCAGTTAAAGCGGCCACTTTTTGTGCGGCTTTGGCGCTTGTCGTACCACTTGATGCGGCCAATGCCCAAATGAGTCAGGACGGACCCGACGTGATGGATGTGGCGCGCACGCCGCTTGAAGATTTTAACATCGATTCAAAAGACATCCCGGAAATCTTGGTCAAAGCGGCTGAAAATCCATATGACGATACCGGCATCACCAATTGCAACGCCGTGGTTCAAGAAATCGCCGTGCTAGACAACGAGCTTGGGCCTGACTTTGATATTACCCAAGAAGAGGCAAGGCGCATAAGTAAAGGCCGCGTCGCGAAAAGCGTGATCGGATCCTTCATACCCTTTCGCGGTATTGTCCGAGAAGTTTCCGGCGCGAACAAGAAGCGCAATGAATTTCGCCGCGCATTGACCGCCGGCATGGTGCGCAGGGCCTATCTCAAAGGCATGGGTGAAGCGCGCGGATGCGCATATCCCGCTCGCCCAAGAGAGGATGATAGCGCGATCGAAAGATCAGGAGATTATCCTGTCCCGCCAAATATTGAACGCGATGTGGTGGACGAAAGCAATCAAGACTTGGTCCCAATTGAACAATAAAAAACCGGCGCGAAGGAGTTACCTTTTGCGCCGGTGTTTTATGTATCGTGACGATGCCGTTCGTTAGCGGGCTTCGCTCTCCCAACGTGAAATCACGCGATCGATTTCGCGAAGAGCGGTGCTTCTGATGTCGCCTTCCACATCAGATTTCTTGAGCGAACGGCGCGCTTCGCGAAGACCATCAAGAGCTTGAGCCATCACGCGCTTTTGACAAATTTCGATGACCTTTACGCCGTCAGAATCTTCCGTTTCGTTGACGGGTCGCTTGTTACCACTCTTGCAGCTGGCCTCGACACGAACGACACTTCGGCCTGCGGCATCTCGCGCAGCATTGGCTTCAGCCTGTGCCTTTTCGATGATCTTAGGCAGGTCTTCGAGAACCTTATTCGCTTCTTCAAGCCCTTCACGAACTTCGACCAGAATTTCTTCGATCTGCTTATCACTTAGGCGGCCTTCCGCATCCAATTCAGAGCGATCAATAAAGCGAACCGAATTGCTACGGTTTCCAAAGGCAAGCCTTGAACTCGCCGAACGCTCTTTGCCTATTTCACTCGAACCACGGAACTCAGACTTCGCAAAGAACTCGACCGTTTTGTCGTCACTGTCTTCGGTTTTTAGAGTAAACACGTTCTTGCCGTTGGCATCGATGTTTGAGACCTCTCCATCAGGATCAATCACGATGATTTGTTCTTCGAGCAATGGTGCAACAGGGGCTTGCGGAGCGGCTGGTGCGTGCGGAACGCGTGGTGCAACAGGCATCGCGGCGGCAGCAATCTGAGCCTTGGGCGCAGCAGGGGACAGCGGCGTTTCGCTTGCGGCATAGCTGATCGACGCAGTCATCGGCAGCGCGACAACGGCAGCTCCCAGCATGAACTTACCTGCGGCGCGGCGCTTAGTATTGGTTTGATCCATTTTCAGGCTCCTTAAACGGTGAATGATAGATTTCTCTCCCAAGACCGGGCACGCCATCGGAGCTGCCAGAGCGACACAGGGAGAGGCAGCAAAGCTGACAATTAAGTTGGCGTAGGCTTCGCGTTCTTCCGCCCGCGCACTCGCCATGACACGTGCGTCACAGGCAGCCTCTTGATCGCGGCGCATAGCCAACCAGCCATATCGGCCAAGCGGGTTCCACCAATGGATGGCAAACAAAGGTTGGACCAAAACATTGGCCAAAAGATCGCCGCCTTTATGGTGCGCCAGTTCATGCGACAGTGCCAAATCGCGCGATTGGCGATCCGGGCGGGCCAAAAACCCTTCAGGCAAAGCCACAACCTTGTCGATAACGCCAAAGGCCAAGGGGGCCTTGGTTCCGGGCGTTTCGATCAAGCGAACCGAGCCTTGGCGGCCCACCTCTCGTCCAACTTCGAGCAGTTCATCGCGAAGTCGAAAATATGATGAAAAACGAGAGACAAGAAAGATGGCGGCGCCGATAAGCCACACGGTGACTCCAAGTTCGACAAGCAATCCGGTGTCTAGATTGGTCATGTCAAAACCAGAGATCTGGGTAAGCGGTGGTGTGGTATCGGACGCCGCCGGGTGCGCCACAACTGCGCTTCCTTCGCGCGCTGCGGGGGCTTCAAATACGGCGGGCGTGAAAATTGCTGGAGCTTCTGTTGCTGCGATAGGGACAGCCATCTGCTCCGGCTCAGCTTGCAGAATGCGCATCCATGCGGGCAGTTCGATCGGGGGAAGCATCAATCTAATGGCAGGAAGAGCCCATAAAGCATACGCGATTTGCGGACCAAAGGCGCGCGAAACCGGGCGGCGGACCATCAAAACAAAAGCGATCAAGACAGCCGTCCAGACGAGAGTTTCCATCATCCAATCGGTCATGACTTATACTCCTTGAGCAAAGCCTCGATTTCGCTGAGATCGTCTTCTGTTAAAGCTTCGATCTCTGCCAGATGTGCGACGAGCGATGCGGCGCGCCCACCAAACAGACGATCAACCAACCGCCGCGATTCACCGCCAACATAATCAGAACGCGCGATCAACGGGCTGTAGATGAAGCGCCTTCCATCAGGGCGCGTTTCAATCACTCCCTTTTGAACAAGCCTTGATAGAAGCGTTTTGACCGTTGCCAAGCTCCATCCACGGGCCTCGCAAACCGTATCGCATACGTCCGATGCGGTTGCCGTACCCCGGTCCCACAAGGCTTCCATCACTGCGTGTTCAGCCTCGCTGATCCGCTCTGGACCAGAATTGCTCGACTTGCCTAAAACCGACTTACTCAAAACAGCCTCCCCTAACCCTTGAAGAAGAACATGTGATTACATCTGTAGTCACAGCGACTACGACTGTAAACATTGCTGTTCGATGAACATCTGTCTGCCCCCCTTGTTTCTCGGCGAGAGGCCGATATTGCAGGACGAATGACATGGAATGATCTTGGAAGAACCCTTCTCGCCCCATCCTTGATTCTAGGCATTCTTATGGGATGGCCCGCAGTCGCCTCGGCCCAAGACGAAATATTCGCTGAGACGGAGCCTGTTTCGTTGAACCTGCAAGACGAGGCACAAGAAGAGATTGGCGAGCTGATTTATCGCGGAGGTTTGGAAATTGCCTCAGGTGACGAGAATATCGGCGGCATCTCGGGCCTAACGTGGCACGAAGACCGACTTTATGCGGTGAGCGATGATGGCCACTGGCTTACCGTTGAGCCTGATGAGATTGATGGGCAGCTTATCGATCTTCTTTCCGTTGAGCGCGGACGCTTGTTGGATGAACGGGGGAAACGGTTGCGAGGGCAGGATCGCACTGACGCAGAAGCGATAGCGCCTGCCCCCCTTGGTGGTTGGATCGTCACATTTGAACGCCAGCATAGGGCTCTGTTCTATCAAAGCCTTACGGATTCCGGTGTACCAACGGATGCCCCGGAAATCGCAGCTGCCCTGGAATTGGTCAGCGACGCGCAGCCCAACAACGGACTGGAAACATTCCACACCGGACGCGATGCCTTTATCGCTTGCGCTGAACAAGCGCGCGTTGGCGAACCGAACTGTGTTCGCGTTTCAAATGGCGTCACCGCACAGTTTGAACTACCTGCCCCGCCTGCATTGGTCGAACAAGGCGGCGCGCCCACGGATGCAACTTGCCTAGAAGATGGAACCTGTTTCGTCCTATTCCGCAGTTTCCGTGAGGGCGACGGTAACCGGGCAGCCATTGTAAAACTTGGGATAGAGGGCGAACCCGAAACGCTTGCTGTCTTCACCCCTCCTCTCACCCTCGACAATTTCGAAGGACTGGCCGTTCGCGAGCAGTTTGGCCGCACGTATCTCTATGTGGTTTCGGACAACAATTTTTCCGGCGACCAACGTACGCTGCTGATGAAGTTCGAGATCAAAGTTGAAGATCCCCCAATCGAAATCGCGACGCCTGAACCCGTGATCGAATACGAAACCCGGGACATTGTGATGGAAACAACCAAGGGCAATATAACGATCCGTCTGGAAGTCGAACGCGCTCCGATCACCGCTGCCAACTTCCTCGCTTATGTCGATGAGGGTCGATTTGACGGAACAAACTTCTATCGCTCCCTCAAATTCCGCCTTGAGCCAAGGCCTTATGGTTTGATTCAAGGAGGCACACGGTATGATCGCAAGCGTTTGCGGCCCAACATTGCGCATGAACCAACCAATGTGACCGGCTTGAGCCACACCAACGGCGCAGTATCGATGGCCCGCCTTGAGCCCGGTACGGCCAATGGCGATTTTACCATCATGCTTGGCGATTTGACCAACCTTGATGCTAAACCCGATTCACAGAATGCAGAGGAACGCCCGGGCTTTGCCGTGTTTGGGTATGTCATCGATGGAATGGATGTGGTCGCGGCAATTCATGCCGAAGCGGCAGATCCAAAGGAAACGGGTTCGTTGGCAGGGCAAATCCTTGCCAACCCAGTTGTGATCACCAAAGCCCGCCGAGGGCCCGAGGTCGCTGCTGCTGCGGAGCCGGAACCAGCCCAGTAATCACTCAGCCACCGCAGGGCGGCCGACTGGCGCGCTAACTGTTTGCGGAATGGTGGCTTCAAGCTGCGGCAACCAATCGCTCACCCCGGCGCCAAATGTGCTTTGCGGGAGAGATGCAAGAAGGCGCTTATCAGCTTCCCAACCTGCAATCGTTAAAGACGCCGCCTGCGCGGCCTCATTCAAGCTTTGCGGTTTACGCAGCTCGCGATTGATCAATGCATCGCCAAAGAATGTCCAATCGTTTTCAGCCTTGCACCCAAACGAATTGCGTTCAGATGCAGACGCAGTGAGGATCGCAGTGTCGCGTGAGGCCAAACCGGGTACGAACACACCGGAATGGCACGCGCTTATGATAAGAATGCGCCTTTCGATCCCCAACTCTTCCAACACTGTCTTAAGCCGCGCAGGAGACAAGATGCCATAGCCCGTATCGCCATAATGGTATGCCAGGCCGAGCTTGTTACCGTGGCTGGTTGTGTAAAACGCAAGGACATCCTGCGATGTATCCATCACCTCGGCCAAATGCGCGAGCGATATGAGGAGGCTATCAATCGAGCCTTGAGGCAGGTCGTCTTGCGTCCCATCGGGTCCCGCCAAAGTTATTGTGCGCCCTTCCCCGCCATATCGCCGGCTAAGGACCTTGGCAGCCTCGCGGGCTTCACGAGCAAACACTGGGTCACTGTCGAGAGCAATGGAGAGGACATAAACGTCGGCCACACCTGCGCGCTGCGGAGTTACCGCTGTGAGGCTAGCGTCAAGACGGCGGCGTTGTTCGACAATTTCACCCACAGGCACCCCGCGCTGAAGCTGCGGTGCGCCTTCCATACTAGCAGCCAATTGCTCTGGTGTTTGACCCGCAGCGAGATTGGGCCAAGGTTTTGTATGTTCAGGCGGTTGGTGGTTGCCATCCTGCGCAATCGCAATTGCGGGCATCCAAAGTGATGCATAACACAGCAATGCGGCCAATAGGGTGCTAGTCGCTTTAATCATAGACAATCAATCACGAAGCACGAGGCCTGCGTCAAGTTTTGGACGGTGCATTTGTAGCAATGCGATATTCTTTAAGCGTGTCGCGGGCGTACAATTGTTTCGCTCCAACAACGCATAGAACGCTCGCCATTGGCTCAGTGCATCAATGCGCAGCCATTTGAAGAGGCCATTTTTTTGGGGTCATTTATGAACAGCGACAAGAAGACAATCCGCGAGCCAAACGACACGAAAGCGCCTGCACAAAGCCTTTCGTTCGGCCTGTTCGGTCGCAAGCTGGTCACGCAAAACGAATGCAGCCTAATAGATGGCCAACCCGCTGAGGCAGTGGAAGAGCCAGCCTAAGAAGGCCGTTTGCTGGCCGGGATAGCCGATTGATTACTCCGCTCGAGCATGATGTATCCGTTCGAGCGGAAGATAATATCAAGAAGCGCCATAAAAGCCGACGAACCGGGCTGACAGATCAGCTCGGCATCTTCATCGCCTTCGACCACAATTTCCTGCGAAGAGCACCAATCGATGGTCATTTTTATCCGGTGACTTCCCGGAGGCAGGTCAAGCGTGATGGTTCCATCATGCTTGACCTCTCCCAAACGCTCTCCATTGACAGTCACTGCATATGCGCGGAGCCGGTCTCTGTAGAAACCTCCATGCCGCCTAATAGTGACTGACCCCATTGCGGTTAATACACCCGCGCCTTTGGTTCGATGTATTTCACATCTTCGGTGAGCGTGTATTCGTGGACCGGACGGTAGTCGATTTTTACACCGCCGCCATTGCCGCCCCAGCCTTCGAACCATGCAACCGTATGCTTCATCCACTCTTTATCGTTGCGATCAGGGAAATCTTCGTGAGCGTGCGCGCCGCGGCTTTCTTTGCGGTTGGCGGCCGATGCCATGGTGACATTGGCTTGGCTCATCAAATTGTCGAGCTCGAGCGTTTCGATCAGGTCGCTGTTCCAAATAAGCGATTGATCGGTCACGTGGATGTCTTCCATGCGCTTGTTCTGCTCAGTGAGCAATTTAACGCCTTCATCCATCAGTTCGCTATCGCGGAACACGGCGCAGTGTTTCTGCATCGCTTTTTGCATATCGCTGCGGATCGCCGCCGTGGGTGAACCACCCTTCGCATAGCGGAAGTGGTCGAGACGCGTCAGAGCGAAATCCGCGCCATCGGTGGGAAGCTCAGGCTGAGCTGCGCCCGCCGTCAGCGTTTCTTTCAGGTGCAGACCCGTCGCACGGCCAAAGACCACAAGGTCGATTAGCGAGTTTGAACCCAGACGGTTCGCGCCGTGAACCGACACACAGGCCGCCTCTCCGACAGCATAAAGGCCGGGCACCACGTCATCCGGATTACCGTCCTTGCCAATGGTCACGACTTGGCCGTGATAATTACACTGAATACCGCCCATATTGTAGTGAACGGTTGGCGTTACAGGCAAAGCCTCACGCGTGAGATCAACGCCAGCAAAAATCTTGCCGCTTTCAGTAATGCCGGGAAGGCGCTGTGCCAAAACGTCGGGTGCAATATGATCAAGGTGCAGGTGGATATGGTCGCCATCCGCGCCAACACCGCGCCCTTCGCGCATTTCAAGAGCCATTGAACGGCTGACAACATCGCGCGATGCGAGATCTTTGGCAGAAGGCGCATAGCGTTCCATGAACCGCTCACCCTCGGAGTTGGTCAGATAACCGCCCTCACCGCGTGCACCCTCTGTGATAAGAACGCCCGCGCCGTAAATGCCGGTTGGGTGGAATTGAACAAACTCCATGTCCTGCAATGGAAGGCCTGCGCGCAATACCATGCCGCCGCCGTCGCCGGTGCATGTGTGCGCCGATGTTGCGGTGTAATAACAGCGGCCATAACCACCCGTTGCCAGTACAACAGACTGCGCGCGGAAACGGTGGATTGTGCCGTCATCAAGGCACTGAGCAATAACGCCGACGCATTTACGCACGCCGTCGACATCCGCCATGATCAGGTCGAGCGCAAAATACTCGATAAAGAAGTCAGCATCATATTTCAGGCTCTGTTGATAGAGCGCGTGAAGCATTGCGTGGCCAGTACGGTCCGCCGCTGCACAGGTGCGCTGCACCGGGGGACCATCGCCCATGTTCTGCATGTGGCCGCCAAAGGGGCGCTGATAAATCGTGCCGTCTTCGTTGCGGCTGAACGGAACACCTGCATGCTCTAACTCGTAAACCGCTTGGGGAGCTTCGCGAACGAGATATTCAATCGCATCCTGATCGCCCAGCCAGTCTGACCCCTTTACGGTGTCATACATATGCCAGGTCCAGTGGTCCGGCGTGTTGTTGCCAAGCGAAGCCGCGATCCCGCCTTGCGCCGCCACAGTGTGGCTACGTGTGGGGAAAACTTTCGAGATATTCGCGGTGCGAAGGCCAGCTTCGGCCGCGCCAGTGGTCGCACGAAGGCCAGAGCCCCCTGCCCCGACAACAACCACATCGTAAACGTGGTCGATAATCTTGTAAGCGTCGTTTGCGGGTGCAGTTGCCATCAGGCAGCTCCTGTAAGTGCGAGGCGGGCAATGCTGAACAAAGCAAATGCGCCGCCGCCAAATGCGGCAAGGTTAAGGGCAGTCAGCGTTCCGAATTTCAGACCCGCTTCGTGAACGTAGTCCTCAATCAGAACCTGAAGGCCAAGCTTTGCGTGATAGAAAACGCTGATAATCAAAAGCATCATAGGAACAGCAGCAATAGGCTGCGATATCCAGCCAGAGACCGTTTCATATGTGAAATCGGGAAGCAGGATAAAGCTCACGATGAGCCATGTCATCAAGATGAGATTGCTGATTGCCGTGGTGCGCGCGACGAGCCAGTGATGCGCGCCTTCATGTGCGGAGCCAAGCCCGCGAACGCGGCCAATTGAAGTGCCATTGCCCATGGTTCAGGCTCCCTTGCCGAGAAGAATGTACGCCCAAAGCGCGGCGGTCAGAAGGATCGCGATAATCGGCGATGCAATTGACCAAAACTTGTTGGTATCAAGTTCGTATCCTGCGCCCACATCAAGTACGAAGTGGCGAAGGCCGCTCATCATATGGGTGAAGAACGCCCAAGTAAGGCCAACCAGAAAGACATATCCAATCGGCGAGGTCGCGACCGAGATAAATGTCTCATAAGCCGCCGGGCCACTTGCGAGAGCGCCGATCCACCAGACCAGAACAGCAAGGCCGACCAAAGCAAGGCCGTCCCCTGACACACGGTGCAGGATCGAAACCAGCATATGCGGTCCCCACCGCCAAATTTGGAGGTGCGGCGAAAGCGGTCTTTGGCTCATACTCGTCTCATATTGTTTGTTTATCCCCGAACCCACTTAACGAAGTGGAGCCCTTGTGCAAGCCTACACGCGCTCGACTTTGCATGCAATTTTCCCGATAGAGACTTTCATGAGTTACATTCTCATCACCGGAACAAGCCGCGGAATAGGCAAAGCTGCCAAAAACGCCCTCGAAGCACGGGGGCTGAAAGTCATTGGGCATCGCTCTTCCGAAGCCGATGACGATTCTATCGCCGCCAATTTTGCCGACCCTATGGCCGCGCAGGCGCTGTGGAATGAAGCGCTTGATAGGAGCGGCGGAGACATCATCGCTGTCGTCAACAACGCTGGATTGTTCGAACATAGCTCGCTTGATTCGTCCGATATTGAATGGCTCGACCGGTGGGAAGACACGCTGCGGATCAACCTCACTGCATCGGCACAGCTCAGCCGATATGCGGTGCGGCATTGGCAAAACCGCCTTGCTGGCAAAAGCGGCGAGAGGGGACGATTGATCCATGTTGCAAGCCGTGCCGCCTATCGCGGCGATTCGCCGGGGCACTGGCATTATGCCGCCGCAAAAGGCGGGATGGTTGCCATGCACAAGACAATCGCGCGCGCCTATGCAGCAGAAGGCATTTTGAGCTTTGCCATAACGCCCGGCTTTACCGATACATCCATGGCAGGCGATTACCTGCAAAGCCGGGGCGGCGTGGGTTTGCTTGCCGACATTCCCCTTGGCCGGGTGGCACAGCCAGACGAAATCGCCTCGATCATCACTTATTGCGCCTTGGATGCTCCTGCGAGCATGACAGGCGCCGTCATTGACGCCAATGGAGCCAGCTTTGTTCGCTAGACTGTTACCTGCATCCCTTTTCGCGGCTTGTGCCTGCGTTCCGGTTGACCAATTGCCTGAAAGTGCTGGCTCTGACCGTGATCTCCATTCCAGCGAAATCGTGCGCTTTTCTGAGGAGTGCAAGAAGTGGGACGAGTGGGACAAACCTGCCAAACCATTCCGAGTGCACGCAAATACATATTATGTCGGAACATGCGGCATTGCAGCGATCCTGATTACAAATGACGAGGGCCACATCCTCATCGACACAGGGACACAAAACGGTGCGGATGTGGTTGCGGAAAACATCCGCTCATTAGGTTTCGACCTCAGCGACGTGCGATATTTGACGCATAGCCATGAACACTTCGATCATGTCGGTGGTTTCGCCAAGGTGCAGGCGCTGACCGGCGCAGTCATCATTGGCAATTCCGCGTCCATTCCTGTGCTCTTATCAGGGGTGCCCGGTGAACTTGATCCGCAGCACGGCACGCATCCAAGCTTCCCACCCATCCTTGCTCCGCCAGCTTCGGCTGGGTGGAACAAGATTGGAAATGGGGAGAGCATTTCTGTGGGCGATGTCGAGGTTTTTGCCATTGAAACACCGGGCCATTCCCCGGGCGCGTTCAGCTGGCATTGGCAAGCGTGCGATGGCGATAATTGCAAGACTATTGTTTACGCCGACAGCCTTTCCCCGATCAGCAGCGACGAACACCGTTTCTCAGACCATCCGACAGATCTGGCTCTGTTTAGAGAGGGGTTGGGCCGTATCGCCGCGCTTGATTGCGACATTCTACTAACGCCGCATCCTTCGCATAGCCTTATGGTCGAACGCGCTGCGACTGGTACATTTGATGGAGGTATAAGCTGCGCCCAATATGCGAGCGGAAAAATGAACGATCTGGATGCGCGGTTACAGCGCGAAGCCGAAGGTGATCAATGAGTACGAAAAGCTGGAAATTGATTGCCCACGCTCCCAAAACGACCGTGCAAGCAGCCCTCTTGGCACATGACGAACTTGACGAATGGGACTTTAACCTCGTCATCTCTGGCCGCGAATTGAGCGAAGAACGCCCTCAAGATTGGGTGCTTGAAGGATGGTTTCCAACCAAACCAACCAATTCTGAAACGCGCGCACTTCAAAGTTTGTTTGAGGGAAGAGCGCCCCTTATCGCAATCGAAGAGTTGCCCAATACCGATTGGGTTTCCGAAAGCCAGCAAGGCACCCCGCCAATCCACGCGGGCAGGTTTTGTGTCCATACACCCGATTACGATCCAGCCCCTGATCTCACCAACTTCGTTATCCCAGCAGCGCAGGCGTTTGGGACCGGTCAGCATGAAACGACCGCAGGATGCCTCGAAGTGTTGAGCGCGATGAAATCCACGGGCATGCGAGCCCGCAGCATCGCAGATATCGGGACCGGCACGGGCTTACTCGCATTTGCAGCGGCCCAATTATGGCCTTCAGCGCGTATTACGGCCTCTGATATTGATCCCATTTGCGCCGATGCTGTGCACGCCAATGCCGATCTCAATTCGATCAAGATCGGTCCATTTCCCAATGAGGTCACAATGGTGATCGCAGATGGGATGGAGGACCCCCTTCTGCGGCTGCGCGGACCGTATGATCTTTTGATCGCCAATATCCTTGCAGGCCCACTCGTGGACCTCGCTCCGGATTTTAGCGGTTCGGTAGCACCCGGCGGAAACTTGCTTCTCGCCGGCCTTCTAAGCGGAGATCAGGAGAACGCCGTTCGCCGTGCCTATCGCCGTGTTGGATTTCGCCTTGCAGGACGGCTTGAACGGGGCGATTGGGCAATCCTTTGGTTCCGCCGGCGAAAATTGATCTAACCAAGCGAAGTTTCAAGAAAATTCAGCGCATTGCGCGTGAATGCATGCATGTTTTCGATCCGGTCATCGCTCTCGGTTTCCAGAACTGTGTGCGTTTCAAACCCATCAGGTCCCGCAATCGCTACCACGCTTAGCCCCGAAGGCGCGCCGCCCGGATGGGTGGAACCGCCAACCGATCCACTTTCGGCAAGGCCCCAGTCCGCCTGCAAATTGTCCCTGATCCCGCGCGCTTGAAGGGTGGCATATTCTTTACATGGTCCGCGAATGCCTTTGTAAGCCTCTCGGGGATGCGCCCAAAGAACATCGCGCGCGCGGAACGAATAGACCACACCCCCGCCAACAAAGAAATTGAGCGCGCCGGGAACAGTCAAAAGGCTCGCCATGATAAGCCCGCCGGTAGCCCCATCGGCCACCGCAATTTTTTCACCGCGTGCGCGCAGGCCCTCTGCAATGCGCAAGGCTTGAGGATGAAATTCCCTAAGCGAGTCCATTAAGCTTCCGCCCCTTTGTCTGCTTCTGCAACAATCGCGGCCCAGCCTGCTTCGTCGACAGTCTCAATGCCAAGGCCTTCCGCCTTTTTAAGCTTTGAACCCGCGCCCGGTCCCGCGACCAACAGATCGGTCTTGGCACTTACGCTGCCCGCTGCCTTTGCGCCCAACCTTTCGGCCTGCGCCTTGGCTTCGTCGCGGCTC
Organism: Erythrobacter sp.; assembly: GCF_039988855.1. Taxonomy (GTDB): domain Bacteria; phylum Pseudomonadota; class Alphaproteobacteria; order Sphingomonadales; family Sphingomonadaceae; genus Erythrobacter. The sequence goes on along the minus strand of NZ_JBDXIY010000019.1, from coordinate 482,335 downwards.
ATGGTTTCGAGCTTTCCGGTGAAGACCACGGTTTTACCAGCGACACGGCTTTCGACCGTCTCCACTTCGTAACGCGGCGGGTTCAAGAGGGAGAGCAAGTCTTCCCACACGGTCACATTGTGCGGTTCATGGAAGAAGTCGCCAAGCGCCTCGATCACGCTGGGGCCAATACCATCAATCGCGGTGAGTTCGCTGGCCGCTTCGGCATCTGCGCTGCGCACATTCTCTGCAATTTGACGCAAGGCGGGCAAATCATGAACATGTTTGAGAAGATCACGCGCTGTCACTTCGCCGACATGGCGAATGCCAAGTCCGAACAGCAGCCGCGCGGCATCTGGCTCGCGCTTGTTTTCTATCGCTTCCAGCAAATTATCGACTGACTTTTCCTGCCACCCTTCAAGGGCCAAAATTTCCTCGCGCCGCTCCTTCAAACGGAAGATGTCTGCCGGACTTTCAAGCCAGCCTTTTTCAAAGAATTGCGCAATGGTCTTGGTCCCGAAACCATCGATATCAAGCGCCTTGCGGCTCACAAAATGTTCAAGCCGCTGTGTGCGCTGTGCCCCGCAGATAAGGCCGCCTGTGCAGCGCACATCCACATCATCATCCTGCGCCACCGCCTCGCTATCGCAAACTGGGCAGTGATCGGGGAAAAGGAATGCTTCACGCGGTTCATCGCGAGTCAGGTTCTCAACCACTTGCGGGATCACATCGCCTGCCCGCTGGATCACGACACGGTCGCCGGGGCGCACGCCCAAACGCTCAATCTCATCGCGGTTGTGCAGCGTCACATTGGTCACCGTCACCCCGCCCACCAAAACAGGCGTAAGCCTGCCCACAGGCGTGAGCTTACCCGTGCGCCCAACCTGAATGTCGATCGCCTCAATCGTCGTTCGCGCGCGTTCCGCCGGGAATTTATGCGCAAGCGCCCAGCGCGGCGCCTTTGCCACAAATCCGAGACGTGTCTGATAATCGAGCCGGTCCACTTTGTAGACAACGCCGTCAATTTCGTAGGGAAGATCAGGCCGCTGACGCCCGATTTCCTCATAATGTGCGATCATGGCGTCGACCGTTTCGGTGCGCGTCAGGAAGGGTGAAAGCGGGAATCCCCAGCTTTCGATTCGGCGCATCATCTCGCTTTGGGTCTCGCACGGAACATCTGATGCCGCGCCCCATCCATAAGCCCAAAACTTCAGCGGCCTTTTCGCCGTGACGCTCGCGTCTTTCTGACGGAATGACCCGGCGGCCGCATTGCGCGGGTTTGCGAACAGCTTTGCTTCTGCTGCTGCCTGCGTCTCGTTCAAAGCCGCAAAGTCGGCGCGCGACATATAAACTTCGCCGCGCACTTCGAACACATCCGGCACGCCGTCTGGAAGCTGCTGCGGAATGTCCGCAATATGCCGGGCATTGGGCGTCACATCCTCGCCCACCTGCCCATCCCCGCGCGTCGCCGCCCTGACAAGCTTGCCCTTTTCGTAGCGCAAGCTGCACGAAAGACCGTCGATCTTGTCCTCTGCCGTAATCGCAACGGGATCGTTTTCTGACAGGTTGAGATAACGCCGGACCCGCGCCACCCACTCGGCGACCTCTTCGCGGTTAAAGCCATTGTCGAGGCTCATCATGCGAACCTCGTGTGTAACCTTGCTCAAAGGAGATGCGGCGATTTCGTGCCCGACCTTTTTGGAGGGGCTGTCATCACGGATCAGATGCGAAAACGCCTCCTCAAGCTCACGATTGCGGCGGGTTAGCGCGTCATATTCCTGATCGGTAATCTCAGGCGCATCTTGGGCATGATAAAGCCTGTCATGATGCGCAATTTTTCGGGCAAGCCGCATCAATTCATTGGCGGCGTCGACTTCAGATATTTCTTTGGGATCAAGAGACATTTGTGGCATTCAAAAAGATAATAGCAGCGATCACGCTCACCATGGACTGGATCATCCAACGCTTCCACCCGCCTGCGAGAAATTCCCGTGCGCGAATGGCAAGCAGGATGTTGAGAAGGCCAAGAACGGTGACGGTCGCCATGAGGCCAAGGTTGACCAGAGTGGCGTATGGGAAAAGTGAAGTCAGCCAATCGGGTTCGCCGCGCGCATTGGGAAGCATGACCTCGGCGGTGCGAAAGCTCCACATTAAGAGGCCTGCAAAGCCAAACATGGTTCCAATAAAGGAAAGGAGTAGCGCAAAGGCGGCTACAACAGTCGACGACTTCGGATAGCTGGAAGTCTCTTCATTGCCAACCATAACTCCTCCTACCGCTTCTCACTGTTCTCCATCACCCGGCGCAGAACCAACCTCAACCGCTTCCGGCAATTCAAGAGGAACGCCCGAGTCCAAAGCGCCAGCATCCTCTTCGGTGCCATCCTCGATTTCACCGGTTACAACGCCATCGCCGTCCAAGTTGATAGTAATAGGAATATCACCGGCTTCGCCGAGAATCTCGCGCGCTCGGGCCGCGGCCTCTTCCTCCGACAGCTCCCCGCGCTCGGTCGCCTCTCCGATCTCGCGCAGTTTCGGAAGCGCTTCCGCCCACCTGTCGCCCACGTCACCGGGCAATTGCACAATGTCACCCAATTCTGTCCGCAGATCGCGCTCAATCGAGCCGTCGGCAATAGCGCCCGATATGGCGAGACCCAGAATGACCGGAGCCAAAAGGCCCACGCCCGAGGAGATGAGAAACACCTTTTTGAAATCCAGTTCGGTGAGGAAATAGAGCACACCCATAAGCGCAAGCGCGACGATCGCCGCAAGGCCAACGCCTGCCAAAAGTGCCATAAGCACCAGCCCAGCGACAATTCCTCCCAGTATTTCCATTATACGTCCTCCAGCAGCCGATCCGCCTGCGCGCGTGCTTCGGATGTGATTTCTGCGCCTGAAAGCATGCGTGCAATCTCTTCCTGCCTGCCTTCTTGTCCAAGCTCAACAACACCGGTCTTAGTGACTGTGCCATTGGACGATTTTGCGATGAGGTAGTGCTGCGATCCGCGCGCTGCGACCTGAGGTGAGTGGGTAACAGCCAGAAGCTGCCCCTCTTCGTTTGCCAATCGGGAAAGACGTTCGCCGATGGCGCTGGCAACGGCTCCGCCCACACCGCGGTCAATCTCGTCAAAGATAATGGTCGCTGCCCCGCCCTTTTCGGCAAGCGCCACTTTAAGCGCGAGAATAAAGCGCGAAAGCTCACCGCCAGAGGCAATCTTGTTGAGCGGCGCGAAATCCGCGCCCGGATTGGTTGAGATAAGAAATTCCGCCCCATCCATTCCAGACGCGCCCCAGCGATCTTCGGGCAAAACTGTGATCGCCGTCTGAAACCGGGCGGCATCGAGTTTAAGCGGAGCAAGTTCTCCTGCAACCGCCTTGTCAAGCTTCCTTGCGGCATTCACACGGGCATCATGGGTTTTCTCGGCGGTCTTGAGATAGGCTTCGCGCGCTTCACGGGCGCCTGCCTCCAATGCATCCAATTGCGCTTCACCGCCTTCAATCGCATCAAGCCGCCCGCGCATCTCGCGGATCAGTTCGGGCAGAGCGTCTACTTCGCAGCGGTGCTTTCTTGCCAGCGCCCGAAGCTCAAACAAACGCGTTTCAGCGGCATCCAATGCTTGCGGATCATGGACCAAGGCAAGCGCTGCTGCCTCAAGCTTGTCCTCCGCCTCGCCTGCCTCGATGACAGCCCGGTCGAGCGCCTCAAGCGCCTCTTTCAGCAGCGGGTGTTCTTCAGCAATCCTATCCAATTTGCGCGCGGCCACCCGCAAATTGGCTAGCGGCGAATCGGACCCTTCCCAAAGGTGACGCATATTTTCAAGGTCGCCTGAAAGCTTCTCACCTTTCTGCATATCTGCACGGGATAGAGCGAGCCGGTTCTCCTCGCCTGCTTGCGGTTCAAGGTTTGTCAATTCCGCCAGATGCACGATCAGCAAGTCTTGATCCGCCCGCGCTTGCTCCACTACATCACGCGCTTCGGAAAGCTGTGCCTCGGCCTTGGCCCACGCCTTCCAGCGGAGGCCAAGCGTATCAAGATCGGTGCCAGCAAACCGGTCGAGCAACGCCAAATGACCGCGCGGATTTACAAGCCCCCGATCATCATGCTGCCCATGAAGTTCTACCAATGACGCTGCGAGCTCGCGCAGCAGGCCGACACTGGTTGATTGGTCATTGATGAAGGCTTTGGACCCGCCATCGGCCTTAACCTGGCGGCGAATAATAAGCGGTTCGCCCGGTTCAATTTCAATGTCGGCATCATCCAGCGCAACTGTGATCGCGGGCGGCAGTTGCGCATACTCAAAGCTCGCAGAAACACTTGCCTTCGGCTCGCCTCCTCGAACAAGCGCCGACTCCGCCCGGTCGCCCAGAACAAGGCCAAGCGCATCTAGCAAAATCGACTTACCCGCGCCGGTTTCACCCGTGAGCACACCAAGGCCGGGCCTGAAATCCAGATCAAGCGCTTCGATCAAGACGATATTACGGATGGAAAGGCGGGTCAGCATTACTGCCACCGTTTAACGCAATCGAAACGCGGCGTCACCTGAGACAAATGCGGAAACGAACAGGTTTGACACCATCGCCTGCGACGATCTGCCTGCTTTAATTTGGGGACGGCTCGTCTTGATCAAACCCGTTCGAAATCGGGCGCCGGATCGGTTGACTTCCGATGGATGGAGGTGCACCACTGTGTTATTCTAGCAATACACTAACGATGAAACTACCTTCAACAAAGCCAAGGAAGTGCAGACCTAATGAAATATGTATTGGCCCTAATTGCCTCTATTGGCGGAATTTCGTGCTCCGGCGGCGCCTCTGAGGCCGCCGCCCTACCACCTGACGATCAAGCGCTTGCCACTAGAATCGACCAATTCATGATGTCAGGATTGGAAAAGGGTTATGCCGGAACTTTGCTCGTCGCTAAGGGCGGCAACATTATCCTGAATAAGGGATACGGTCAGGCTGATAGGGAGCGCAAGGTATCCAACACGCCTGACACGACCTTCGATATTGGCTCTGACACAAAGCAATTCACCGCAGCTGCGATCATGAAATTGGTGGATCAAGGCAAGCTATCCACGACCAACACATTGGATGAACTCTTCGCTTCTGTTCCAGACGATAAGGCACAAATAACGGTCCACCAATTGCTCACCCATACGGCAGGTTTTCAACAAGGGTTTGGCGGGGATTTCGAAGCGGTCACAAAAGAAGAGTTCTTGGTCAAGGCGTTCACAAGCGAGCTTTTGCACACAGATCAAAGGTACAGCTATTCGAACGCCGGCTACAGCATACTGGCCGCGATTATCGAGAAGGCTTCCGGGCAAGATTATGAGACCTACCTGCGCGAGAACCTGTTCGAGCCCGCTCGGCTTACGCATACTGGGTACTTCTTTGATGATCTGGAGGCGCAAAGTTTGGCCAAGGGATATTGGCATGGAATTAACCCCCGTGGCTCAACGGCGCAGCGTTATGCTGATGATGGGCAGGTCTCTTGGAACCTTGTTGGGAATGGCGGCCTGCACTCTACCCCGGTAGATATTTACAGGTGGATCGAGGCACTTAAAACCGACAAAGTCCTGTCCAAATCATCCCGCGACCAGATGTTCGGTCGCCACGTTCGCTCGCCTTCTGGGCCCGCGCGTTATCTGGCCTATGGATGGGTGGTGCGAACCGCTTATGAGGGTAAGACACTTGTAAACCACAATGGCGGCAATGGCGTGTTCTTTACTGCCTTCGCCTGGTATCTGGATGGCGATGTCACCATCATTTACGCAAACAACACGTCCGTTGGTGAATGGCCAGCTTACGAAGTGCACAAGATGATATTTGAGCCAGACTACAAGCCGAGAGCCTTCTCCATATCTCCTCATCGGGTAGCCTACGAATATGTCAGTTCTAAAACGGACGGTCGGCTCGAAGGTCTGCCAGAGCATCTGGAAAAGAACACGGGCAAGGCCATTACACAAAGAACCTTTTTGAACCGGGTCGGTATCGCGTTCGAAGAAGAGGGGCGTTACGACAAGTCTGTCGCAATATTCAAACTCAACACCGAATTGTTTCCCAATGATGGCTATCTCTGGGCCAGCCTTGGTGAGGGATATGAGGTCAAGGGCGACGCCGCAGAAGCTATTGCCAGCTACCAAAAATCTCTCGACCTTGCTCCAGACGAAGGGTGCTCATGGTGCGCTGACTCTCACGCGGCGATCGCAAAACTGAAGGAGTATTAGCCCCTTCCCCCAAACTTCATGATTTTTTGGAAGCGTTGCGTACAGACATCCTGCAAATTGTCGGCAAAACGCATTGTTTTGCCGACAATTTGTAAACCCAAGAACCGTTAACTAGGCGTCACGTCGCTGGCGTGATCTTCGACAAGCTCATAGGCTTTCTCATACCATTCCGTGCCCGGATAGTTCGCACCAAGAACAGCGGTGTATTTCACCGCTTCTTCGCGGATGCCAAGCGCAAGGCTGCTTTCCGTCAGGCGATAGAGCGCCTCTGGTGCGTGGCTCGTGGTTTGAAATTCATCCACCACATTGCGGAAACGCAATTGCGCAGCGAGCCAACGGCCTGAACGCTGATAAAAGCGGCCAATTTCCATTTCCTTGCCTGCCAAGTGGTCAGCCACAAGGTCCAGCTTCAGCCGCGCATCGGCGGCATATTCGGTCTGTGGGAAACGGCGGTTAACCTCGCGAAGCGCGGTTTGCGCCTGTTCAGTGATAGACTGATCGCGGTTCACATCGGAGATTTGCTCGTAATAGCAAAGCGCAATGAGGTAATAGGCGTAAGGCGCGTCTTTATTGCCCGGGTGGATCGACAAGAAGCGTTGAGCGTTCTGGATCGAACTGTTGTAATCGCGCGAAATGTAATAGCTGAATGCGCTCATCAACTGGGCACGGCGGGCCCAAGGCGAATAAGGGTGCTGACGCTCAACCTCGTCAAACAATGCGGCCGCAACCTGCGTATTACCATCATCAAGACGGTTTTGCGCTTCGGCATAAAGCGTCTCAACATCGCGCGCGATGTAGGCGACATCATCATTGGCAGAGCCCCCTCCGCACGCAGCGGTTGTGGCAATGACACCGCCAAGGAGGGCGGCGCGAATGGTCTTCAGGGCGATTTTCGAACGAATTGAGCGTGTCATAGGAGCGGGATATAGCCACCCTCTAGGTGAACGCCAAGTGAAGTTCTTGGGCTTTTGCGCCGTCAAAACACGGCATCGGAAAAAATCTTTCCGTGAACCCTGCCTAACTGACCACGAAAATCGTTCAATCAACCGAAAAATTCACCCTTCAAGCTCTGCGATTTTTGCCATGACTTGGGGCAATTCGCCTGCTTCACGCACGAACCGCCGGTAATTGTCCAGTGCAAGAGCTTTGTTGCCAAGACCCGCCTCGATCTGCGCAGTCAACAGTATGAATTCCGCATTGTTGCCGAAGGCTCGCACAGCGCGATCCTTCGCCTCGCGTGCACCTTGGAAATTCCCAATGGCAACCCTGTAACGTGCCAATTGCCACTGCAAAAACGGATACTCAGAATGATTGTCCACGGCGATTTTAAGCGTATCCGCCGCTGCATCAACTTGCCCCAGATCAAGTTGCAAGCCCGCCACATTTGCAAGCGGCAAAGGCATCAAGGGATTGATTGTGTGCGCTTTTTTGTAATGCTCTATGGCAGTTTCTAAGTTGCCATCGAAAATCGCCTTACGGCCAGCGACAAGCCGCGCCTCCAGATTGTCTTTACCATTTATGATCGCCGTAACCGCATAAGCTCCAGCCTCTGATGGCTTCTTAAGATCATACAAGCGATTGGCAGCAAGTGCGTTGATATGCGCACTGTCTGGGTATCGACCAAGCGCATAATCCAGACGCTTCTCGAACATTGGTTCATCGTTCAGTTGAACCAATGCCCAAAGCAGCATGCGCAAATCCTGTTCGGAATGGTCATCAAGCAAAATGGGATCATACAATTTGATGACCCGCTGCGCCGAACCTTGCAGAAGGAGCGCGTGAGCAAGCGCGAGCCGGCGCTCTTGCTCGCTTAAGGCATCTTTGGACAATTGCCCTAGGGCCGCGACGGCGCGGTTGCCATCGCCATATTTCAGCATCAAATCCAGTTGGAGCTTGCGAACGCGGTCTTCTGCGCCGCCTTTTGCCAAAACATCATTCAAATGCGCATTAGCAATTCTGTATTGCCCTTGGTCATAGGCATTCTGCGCGGCTTCATAGGTGGATGACGTGCTGAGTCCCTCGCATCCAGCAAGCGAAACGGCCATGACCGCTGCCACAGCGCAAGACCACAATCTTGAACAAGGCTTTTCCATGCCAATGCCTGTAAGGCAAAGGCCCTAAGGTTTTGCTAAACCTATACCTCTGCGCATTCCCTAGGAAACGAGCGCAGCTTCCTTGGGTTCAACACTCACCGCGATCCCATTAAGGACCGCATTGCCGGTAAGCACATCAAATCGCTTGGTCCCGACCAAATCATTGAAAGAAACACCGGCATGGTTTGCGGCGGTTTTCCAACTAAGACCGCTGCGGTTGTGCCCCCATCCATGTGGAAGGGATACTACCCCTTGCATCATGTCGTCGGTAATTTCAGCGGTCGTTTCTATTGATGTGATATCCGACTGGATTGTTATGGTTTGCCCATCATCAATCCCGCGCAGTTTTGCATCCTCAGGGTGCATCATTAGGGTGCAACGGTCCGGCCCTTTGACGAGGCGGCGCGAATTGTGGAGCCAGCTGTTGTTGGACCGGACATGACGTCTGCCAATGAGGCGCAGCGCATCTTCGGGCACTTCGTTCATTGTCTGGGCAAACCGTGCAACATCGGCCAAAAGTTCCGCCGGTGCGACATGGATTTTCTGGTCATGTGTTTTCAGCCGGTCCTTAATGCAAGGCTCTAGCGGGCCCAGATCAACGCCGTCAGGCATGGCTTCAACTTCGGCGAGTGTCATGCCAGCAGGTGACGCCTTGAGGAGACCGTCCAATTGCTCGCGCGGATGCTGTATATTGGGGGCGGCGCTGCCTTTGGCTGCATGAACCGCAATGGCCAGCTCGCTTACGATTTCCCAATCGGTCTTTGCCCCTTCTTCCAGTGGCAAAGTCGGGGGCGAGTAAGCCCCAAAATTGCGCACCGACAGCGGGCCAAAGAACATGTTGAAATGGTCTTTTTCCAGCGGGCCGCACGGGGGTAAGATGTAATCTGCGTGCCGCGAGGTTTCCGTTATATGCGGATCAAACGCAACCATCAGATCGAGTTTTGCCAGACCTTCCTCTGTCCTTTGCCCATCCGGAGCCGAAAGGACCGGGTTTCCTGACTGCACGAACAGGACTTTGATCCGCCCATCATCCTCGCGCAGCATCTCATCCGCGAACGCCACCATTGGTGTTTCGCCCATCACCGAAGGAAGCGTGCCGCGCACGGTTTCAACAGTGCTGACCCCGCCCGGACCATTAAGGCCAACAAGATCGAATAGAGGTTTGGGGAACATGGTCCCCCCTTCACGGTCGAGATTACCTGATGCTAGATTGATGAGTTGAACAATCCAGTGGTTGAGCGCGCCAAATTCGCAGACGGAAACGCCCATACGGCCGTAAATCGCCGCCGGTTCATCCCCGATGAAAGGCGCTGTCATTTGCGCGATATCTGCTTCGCTGACCCCGCAGAACGCGGACAATTGAGCGATTTCAAACTGCGCCAACGCACCGCGCACTGGATCAAGGCTTTGATCGCACACCTCGCTCAAGCCAAGACGCAAATCGGGCTTCGCCTCAAGCACGTTTTTGAGGATTGCGAGCAGCAATGCTGTGTCGGTGCCAGGCCTAATCGGAACCCAATGATCGGCAACTTTGGCTGTCTCCGTTTTGCGCGGATCCACAACAGTCACCCTGCCTCCGCGCGCGTGAAGTTCCCTCACCCGGCCGCGAAAATCAGGAACCGTCCACAAACTGCCATTGGACGCCATGGGATTGCCGCCAAGGATCACCAAGTGCTGTGTCCGGTCAATGTCGGGCACCGCCGCCAAACTTACATGGCCATACATTTTATATTGCACATAGTGATGCGGCATTTGGTCAAGGGTGGACGCGGAATAGCTACGCTTAGCACCAACGGCTCGTTGCAAATGGCGGGACTGCAAAACCAAGGCATAATCGTGCGCGCTTGGGTTCCCGCGATAAAATGCCGAAGCGGTCCCATCAGGGTCAATGCTGGCGGTTTTGCCCGCAATCTCGCGGTAGGCCGTATCCCAGTCTATCTCTTCCCAGCCATCGTCCGTTCGCTTCACCGGAGCGTGCAGCCGGTCAGGATCATCCTGCAAATCAGCAATCGCAGTTGCCTTGGGACAGATATATCCGCGACTAAGCGGGTTGTCGGGATTACCCTTGATCGAGAGGACCTTGCGCCCTTGGGTCTCGACCAAAATCCCGCAATTCGCCTCACAAATATGGCACGTGCGCTTATGTACTTGGCTCATCATATCCCTGACTGCTTTCTTCTCGCCCAGCACTCTGAACGCCCCGCCCAATCAGAGCAATGACGAAATAGCAATTTTCCTACTTGCACGTTTTTTGCTTCTCTTGCTCCCGCCATGACCCGCCGCAAAGACCCCCAAAGCAAACGCATAGCCGTGTCCAAAGCCCACCTGCCCGCCTTCACCCCCGTGCCCCGCGAATGCGCACGCCGCGATGGCTGGACAGAGGAACGCCAACGCGCCTTCATCGAAGCGCTCGCCGACACAGGCTCCGTCGCCGCCGCCTGCAAATCCGTCGATATGAGCCAGCCCGGAGCGTATTACCTGCGCCGCCAAAAAGGTGCCGAAAGCTTCCGCGAAGCATGGCGCAAAGCGCTTGATCTGGGCGTGCAGCAATTGGAAGACGTCGCCATGGACCGCGCGCTGAACGGGGTTGAGGTGCCCGTCTATTCCTATGGCGAGCTGATCGGGACGCGCAAAGTCTATAACGACCGGCTGTTGATGTTCATCCTAAGGAACCGCGCGCCAGAGCGGTTTGGAGGCGGCAGCGGGAACCTAAAGGGCCTCAACGCCATCGGCAAAATGGAAAAGCGCCGCCTTAAGAAGAAGTGGCGCGAGGAGCTTCGCGCAGAATGGGACGCCGAGCTGGAGGCGTCACGTTCTCACACATCGGTTCAAGCGATCCGCGACAGCATCGATGCGAAAGTCGAGGCGATCCGCGCACAGGTCGACCAAGAGCGCATGAAGGAATGGGAGCAAATGTCGCCAGAAACCCGCGAGGCGTGGAAAGCGTTCGAGGCCCTACGCGACGCGGATTTCGAGCGTTTGGGGGCCGACGAAGCCACGCGCCGCCGCCTATCCCAAGGCCCGCGTGAGACGGTGAATATGGAACCCTATGATTGGCGCAAAAAGCCCGAGCCGCCGAAGCCGAGGAAGACGGTGCACTCGCTTAAGGATGATGGTTGGGATGAGAGGGAGTAGATCACAACGAACGAACTATTTACGTCGCCGAGTTTGAAACAAGGCTTACGAATCGTTTTAAGTCCACGATATGAAGGTCCAACTCTGATATCGCCTTTAATTCGGCACTAAGGATTGGGTGTGGGGTGCCATCTCGACTCCAATCATCCTTTGTATCATTTGTGACAAACACCAAGCCCTTTATGCCGTTCCTTGAACGGAGCAGTGTTTGAACTCCGCGGAGCGTATCCAGCCAAATGTAAAAGTCTCCATTGTTTCCGGGCTTATCGCGAAAACCGGGGGGTGTTTTCGTCATCTGCCGTTGGGCTGCCAACCCTTCAAATTGTAGTCGGTTAACGAAAGGAACTACGGCTACTTCTCTTAGTGTCTCCAGCATTTGAAAAGTGCGATTGACGGTCCCTTCATCGAAAATGTGACCGTGGCTAGTCTGAAAGTCCTCTATTATTTCTTCGAACTTGCTCTTGAATACGCTGAAATCACCGTCGAGCTTATCAAGTTGTTTGCTAAAATCTTCAAATGATTTTGACAACTGTCGAGCTAAACTCGGCACAACATTGTAACGGTTATTCCAAAACTCTTGAACAGACTGACCCGGCAGGATCACACCTGCTTCATGCGGGCCTTTAAGATAATCAATGACATCTGCTGACTTATCATGAGTAGCTAATCGTAGAAAAACCGAGGCATCAAGCGATATGGCGAACGTTCGAATGTCGTCCGGCAAACTAGTTGTACCAAGACCACTAATGAGGGTTTCAAGCGCAGGAATCGACTTTTTCCGGCTAAGCACATCAAGCAATTGCTTATCTCGTCGCGCATCCAAGTCTCTTCTTCGCTCAATACCAAACATTAGCCGCCCGTTGCGCGAGCTCTTGCCCAATCTTGGAGACAGCCTCGACATTCCACTCAGGTATGAGGGCGAGCGCATCAACTATCTCTCCGTCAACTGCGAGCGGGAGCATTGATGTTTGGAAACCTTCCCAGTCCGAACTGTCTGGCGCTCTTCTGTTCACCTTAGCTAATAAAGAATTGCCTATAGTCGCATGCCAGAACGATCGCGCATCTTCATCCATTCCCACCCATTCATCAGCTTGTCTTGGAAAGACAAAATGCAGTGATCCTTCTCTCTGTGGGAACATTGTGTTCTGGATAGTTGACTGACGAAGGAATGTCAGAGTGGATTTGTTGTAAGACCTCTTCGAAAGCTGAGTTTCGAAGTCTTCACGTGGAGGCACAAGATCTCTAAGATCGTCGAGCCCCGTTTGCCAATTACCCTCTTTGAAGATCTTGTTGGCAGCTTCACCGAAGCGCCTCTCAACGTTACCAGTGCCTAAACTTCCGACAGCGACACGGCGAACCACTAGTTTTACAACCTCAGTCATCCCGGCCTCTGGATCTGGAGTCCCAGCAATCGCGATTAACATTGGACGTACGGCTATGACACCCAAGCTATTCAATGAACCGAAGGCCGCGAGCATACCTTCTGTTCCCGGGCCGGCAGCGCTTGGATCGATCATCTGTAGATACAATCTTAGACTGTCTTCAAAAATCTCCATTAGTTCCCCGGGTGCATGCGGCGGACCTTCTTGATTTCGCATTCTTCCGGCCAAGAATGCGTAGAGGTCCTTCGGCAGAACGTGGCCATTGTGCACCGTGATGACGTGCCTGATGAATTGGACAAAATTATTTGAACCCTCAGACGCAAAGTTCGAAGCGATTGATTGCCATCGTTCATATCGGTTCTCGCGATGCTCTGGCTTGGTCTGGCTAAGCAGATAATTCTTCAAAAGGTCGGAGGTCGTAAGCTCCTTTCCTCTTGTGTTTACGACTTCAAAAACCTGATATGCAGCTGCCGGATCAGGATGCATAAACACAGCAAAATAGAGTTTTTTTGTGAGAAATTCGGCCCAAAGTCCCATGCGTTTGAACGGGTCAGAACTAAGGTCTTTTCTTAACTCCGATCTCAAAAAATTGAACGATTCAACAATCTTCGCGCTTACCGTGTCTCCACCAAACATAGTGCTCGGCGCTTCTCCAGTATTGACGATCAACTGGAAGGTCTCATTGTCAGGTGCATGAGACAGAAACACTCGCGGTTCCTTGGCATCCGTATCAAAATTGATTGATTTCAAGAATGCCGCAGAGATCCTGTCAGCAAGGGCATCCCGGCCATGAGATAGCGCTTCATGATATAGTGCCGCAGCCAGTAGACTAAGACTAATGAGTCTTTGCTGACCATCCACCACATGACTACGGTCATTCTCACTAGTTAGAATCAGCAACCCTAAGAAATAAACGTCTGAACCAAGGCTACCACTCAGGTCTAGCCAAAAATCAGCGACTTCATCTTTGGCTGTCCAAGAATACTCCCGCTGGAATTGTGGAACTTCGAAGATCGAATTTGAGAAGACAGCTCCAGCAGCACTTGCCGATGCATTAAGTGGAGTATCCATATAAGGCTGTCCCATTGATCATTCCGATCTCATTAACTTGGCACAATTAGGAATTAAAAAAAAGTGATCACTCCTCACCCATCCTCAGCGCGGCAATAAACGCCTCCTGCGGAATACTCACATTCCCGTATTCGCGCATCTTGGCCTTGCCCTTTTTCTGCTTCTCGAGCAGCTTTTTCTTACGCGAAATGTCGCCGCCGTAACACTTGGCGGTCACGTCTTTGCGCATGGCGGCAATCGTCTCGCGGGCGATGATTTTGCCGCCGATGGCCGCTTGCACGGGGATCTTGAACAAATGGCGCGGGATTAGGTCTTTTAGTCGCTCGCACATGCCACGGCCGCGCTCTTCCGCGACGCCGGAGTGAACGATCAGGGACAGCGCATCCACGGGTTCTGCGTTCACAAGGATGTTCATCTTCACAAGGTCGCCTTCGCGAAGGCCAATTTGCTCGTAATCAAAGCTGGCATAGCCGCGTGAGATAGACTTCAAACGGTCGTAGAAATCGAACACCACCTCGTTCAAAGGCAGCTCATAAGTCACCTGCGCGCGCCCGCCGACATAGGTGAGATCGGTCTGAATACCGCGGCGATCTTGGCATAACTTCAAGATAGAGCCGAGATATTCGTCGGGGGTGTAAATCACCGCCTTGATCCACGGCTCCTCTATCATCGCGATGCGGTTGATATCGGGCCAGTCGGCCGGGTTGTGGAGCATGATCTCCTTCGCATCCTCAGTCTTCGATTTGCTGAGTTGCAGGCGGTAAACCACGGACGGCGCGGTGGTGATCAGATCAAGATCGTATTCGCGGCTAAGCCGTTCTTGGATGATTTCGAGGTGCAAGAGGCCCAAGAACCCGCAGCGGAAACCAAAGCCAAGCGCGGCCGAGCTTTCCATCTCAAACGAGAAGGAGGCATCGTTAAGGCGCAATTTGGCGATGCTTTCGCGCAGTTTTTCAAAGTCGGCGGCGTCCACGGGGAAAAGGCCGCAGAAAACCACAGGCTGGACTTCTTTATATCCGGGAAGCGCCTGTGTCGCCCCGCCCTTCACCGTGGTGATGGTGTCGCCCACGCGGGCCTGTTCGACCTCTTTAATCTGGGCCGTAATAAACCCGATTTCGCCGGGGCCCAGTTCAGGCAGTTGCTCGATTTTCGGGCGCATACAACCGACGCGGTCGACAAGGTGCTGTGTGCCGCCTTGCATGAATTTGATCTGTTGGCCCTTGGTCAGGACGCCTTCGATAACGCGCACAAGGATGACGACACCGAGGTAGGGGTCGTACCACGAATCCACGAGGGAAGCAGACAGCGGTGCATCGCGGTCGCCTTTGGGTGGTGGGATCTTGGCGACGACGGCTTCGAGCACGTCTTCGATGCCGATGCCGGTTTTGGCCGACGTCATGACGGCGTCTGATGCGTCGAGGCCGATGACCTCTTCGATTTCGGCCTGCACACGCTCTGGCTCGGCGGCGGGAAGGTCGACTTTGTTGATGACGGAGACGATTTCGTGGTCGTGCTCGATAGATTGGTAGACGTTGGCAAGCGTTTGCGCCTCAACCCCTTGGGCAGCGTCGACGACAAGCAGCGCGCCTTCGCATGCGGCAAGGCTGCGTGAGACCTCGTAAGCGAAGTCGACGTGGCCGGGGGTGTCCATCAAGTTAAGTTGGTAAGTTTCGCCGTCCTTCGCGGTGTAGTTAAGGCGCACGGTCTGGGCCTTGATGGTGATACCGCGCTCCTTCTCAATGTCCATGTTATCAAGGACTTGCTCGGACATTTCGCGCGCAGTGAGGCCGCCGGTGAACTGGATCAGCCGGTCAGCGAGCGTGGACTTGCCATGGTCGATATGTGCAATAATGCTAAAATTGCGGATTTTGGAGAGGTCAGTCATTTCGACTGCCGTTTAGCGGGCCTAAAGCCTCATGTCATTCGCGAATATTGCAACAACAGATCACTCGCAAAATCAAAGCCGATCTGATCGCTTTTAGGCCGCCTCAAAACGGGCCTGCGGGGCATAGGTAAATTGCGGCACACTCCCTTGCCCCAAGGCGCCGCCTTGCATCTTGTGATAGCTTCCCGGCGAGAGTGCCGCGAGAGGCGCGCCGGCAGCCGATAATGCGTAAGGCGAAACCCGGTTGCGAGTGCACAAGCCGCCTGACCCGTCGTCAATCAGATGCTGCTCAAACTCGAGGCCCTGAGTGTCACCGTTGGTACGGATAACTGTTGCGACAGCGAGTTGACCGCCGCCAAGATCTACCACGAACTGTGTGCCCTTTGGCACGTCATCAAGACCTTGAATGAGCGCGCCTGTCTTAGACAGATTGCGCAGCACGACCTCATAAGAGTGATCGTCATGGATGACGTTGATCCGGCGATAAACCGTGCGGCGTTTGGAGCGTTTGATCCTGTCCCCGCTTGGAGTGATCTTCCAATTGTCGCCAACCAGTTCCTTTTCAACCACATCGCGGCCCACGGGGTCGGAATAGATCGGCCCTTCCATGCGCTTGACGCCGCATTCTTTTAGCCGCTCAAGAAGCTGTGTGCTTTCAATGCCATTGGCAATGGTGTCCATCTCAAGTGCACCAGCAAGAGCCACGATAGCGCGGATGAGGCCAAGGTCTGCGCTGTCGTGTTGTTCAGCCTCCTCGACCAGTTTTTCGTCGATCTTGATCGCATCAAACGGCGCACGGCGAAGGTAGGCGAGAGAGGAATACCCGCTCCCAAATTCGTCGAGTGTCAGCCGCACACCCAGTTTGAACAATTGGCCAAGCGTCCGATCTACTGCGTCCGTATCGCCGAAGAACACAGCCTCGCTGACTTCGAGTTCCAATCGGTGCGGCGGTAAGCCAGTTCCAGTTAGAGCTTCGGAGACAGAGTCGACAAAATCATTTGACGCAAAGAGCGCAACTGGAACATTCACTGCAACTTTGATCGATTCAGGCCAAGCAATAGCTTGCTCGCAAGCTTCTCTGATTGCCCAGGTTCCAACTTCGGTTACCTGGCTTGAACCATCAAGAATTGAGGCGAATTCTTCCTCGTCGATTTCACCGCGCTGGTCATGCATCCAGCAAATGTGCGCCTCAAGCGCTCGGACAGTGCCTGTACTGGCATCGACAATTGGCTCGTATTTGAGAAACAATTGCTTCTCGCGCACCGCTTCGCCCAAATTTTCTTCAAGCCTACGGCGGAAAATTGCTTCGTTTTCCAATTCACCAGAAAAGAAACGATATTGCCCCCGGCCACCGTTCTTTGCAGCATACAAAGCCAAATCGGCCGAACGCACAACCTCGTCCATTGTCACCCCATCGTGCGGGGCAACGGCAATGCCAACGGAACAACCGATGACACATCTGCCTTCCTCTAAGGTATATGGCTGCTTGAGCATGGTGATGATCTTCATCGCGATCTCACCCAGTTCGCCGCGATCATCGAGATCGGGGATCAGGACCTGAAATTCGTCACCACCAAGGCGCCCAATTTCGCATTCGACCTCAATCGAACGCTTCAGGCGGTCGGAGACCTGTTTTAGCAGTTCATCACCAGCAGCATGACCGAGCGTGTCGTTGACGTGTTTGAATTTGTCCAGGTCAAGCATCATAAGCGCGCAGCTGCGCTTTGCAGCTTTGAATGCGGTTAGCGTTGAATCGATCAGGCCCTTCATCCGATGGCGGTTGGAAAGGCCAGTAAGTGAATCAAATTTCGCCAGTCGCGCTGTTTCTTCTTCGCGGAAGTATTCGTCGGTGATGTCCCAGCCCGTTCCACGAAAACCGTCAAACGTATTTCCAGTAAATGTGGGCTGGCCCGAAAGCCTCAAAACGGCACCTTCGGGCCGCTTTTCGGCCCTGACTGCAAAGCCAGAAAAGGACTTATGGGTACCTAGCATCAAGGCAAGGGATTTGGTCCGGCCATCCCGGTCTGCGGAAACGAATACGCTCGAGAGAGGCTGACCGATGATCTCATCAAGGGGAAGATCAAGACGTTCAGCGATCGTACCACTTAAATAGGTAAGGTTGCCTTGCGGGTCACACGACCAGAACCAGCCGAGCCCTGAACTTTCGAGGTCATCCAGCATGGCGAGCTTCTCCGCATCGGACAGCTTGCTGACTGCCCCGCGTGAGTTTGCGCCGCTAATTGATGACAAGAAACCCTTTAGGGGCACCCCGCGCCTTTCCTTTCCGCACCGCGATTACTCAGATTCATAAATCGCTGTGTTCATTAGGTGTAAACCCAGTTGGTTATTTTTTCGCTAAAGCAACAAGTTAATACCGGAGGAGATTGGTTGGGCTGGCGTGCATCAAGAATGATGCCAGGACCCCAGCATGCCAGAAATTCAGAAATGGCTTTGGATGCGCCTTGCAGTCCGGATTAACGTCTTATCTGTGCGCCAATGTCGACTTCGACAAATGCCTTGGGTGCTGATTGCATGGCCCCTGTATATGCCGCCACTGCAGAATTGGTGAGCGCTCCCAATGGCCTTCCTGCAGCTTCGATTTGATATGGGGATACGCGATGCCGCGTGCAAAGCCCTTGCGCACCATCACTGATAAGCTGCGTCTCAAACTCAACGCCTTGAGTAAATCCATCAGAACGCCTCACTGTGGCAATAGCCAATTGGCCATCACCCAGATCGAGGACAAATTCGGTGCCGATTGGAACATCGAGCAAGCCTTCGATCCGCGCACCGGTCTTTGAGATGTTGCGGAGGAACACATCATACCGGCTGTCACCATGGATCAACCCAATTCTACGGAACTCAGTGCGCCGTTCAGACCGATACTTTTCAGGACCACGCGGCTTGAACTCAAGCTCTTTGTTCTCAAAACGGGTGAGCAGTTCCTCAATCGAAATTGGGGTTGAGAACAGGTAACCTTGCAAATGCGTTGCCCCGTGGGCGGTTACCATCGCCAGCTCATCCTTGGCTTCGATACCCTCAGCAACGGTTTCCATCTTTAGGGCTTTGGCCATGCTCACAATCGCAGAGACCAGCGCACCATTGTTGTTGCCTTCTTCGGTGCACCCACGGACAAAGCTCTGGTCGATCTTGACCTTGTCAAAGGGTGCATCACGCAGATAGCTAAGCGAAGAATAGCCGGTACCAAAATCGTCCAAGGAGAGGCGAACACCCCGACCTTTCAACTGCTTGAACAAGTCCAGAGTACGATCGAGATCTCCGACGAATACACTTTCTGTGATTTCCAATTCTACCCGCGACGGATCAACACCGGTCTTTGTCAAGATACGGTCGACTGTTGAGTAAAAATCATCTGATGCAAACTGAATCGGAGAAACGTTCACCGCAGCCCGCACTTCAGTCGGGCAATTACCCAATTGAATGCAAACCTGTTCAAGGACCCACTCACCAATCTCTGTGATGATCCCAAGTTCTTCAGCTACTGGAATAAACTCTGCAGGAGAGACGCGACCTCTTTCGGGATGCTCCCACCGCAACAACGCTTCGAGCGAAGCAACATTATGGGTCTTTGCATCAACAATAGGCTGATATTGAATGAGTAGCTCACCTTGCGAAAGCGCATCTCGAAGATCATCTTCGATCCGCTGACGAAAGTGTGCGCTTTGGCTGAGTTGGCTTGAATAAAAACGGTACGTACCTCGGCCCGCATCCTTTGCCGCGTAAAGCGCCAGATCAGCTGCCTTGATAAGATCACTCGCATCAATTCCGTCATAAGGTGCGATTGCAACTCCAATCGAGCAACCGATGATGGCACGAGCGCCCTCTATCGAGTATGGCTGGGACAACATCTGAACCAGTCGCTTTGAAAGGTCAGCCAGTTCCCCGCGGTCGTCTTTATCAGGCAATATAATCTGGAACTCGTCGCCACCAAGCCGACCGATTTCACCCGTTTCTCCGACAAGTTTATTGATGCGGACGGCAACTTGTTTGAGCAGCTCATCGCCCGCAGGGTGTCCTAAAGTATCATTGACCTTTTTGAACAGATCAAGATCGAGCAGCATGACCGCGCAAGATCGTTTGGATTGCTTGAAAGTCTTCAACGTTTGCTCAAGCTGTCGCGCCATGCGGAACCGGTTGGCTAGTCCCGTAAGTGAATCATATTGCGCAGCACGCTCTGAATCGCGAGATTGGGCTAGACTGCGAGTAATATCACGGGCAGTTCCGTGGAATCCTTCAAAGTTACCATGTCCATCCAGACGCGGCGTAGCGGAAATTTCCCACCACATCTCTTTGGTCTCGTCACCAAGGACTTTGACATTCAGCCGCGAAATCGGACTCCGCGACGCGAGACGAAATTTGAGGGGTCTTGAGGTTGTATCGCTGTCATCCGCATCACCTGTTGCGAAAATCTCCGTCAGGTTTAGCCCAATAAAACTGTCCTTTTCGCGGCCAGCTGCGGATATCGCAGAATCGGTTAGATAAGTGAGGCGCCCTGACGCATCGCTTTCCCAGAACCAACCCAAATTGGCAGCCTCAAGGCCTGCGAGCAACGATGCGCTGCGGTTAGGATCGTGCGCCACCATCTGCCTGTGCTCAGCCGCAGAAGCAGACAATTGTCCCCCCGACAATTTAGATAACAGACCGCTCATTGGAGTCACAAATCCTCATTCAATTCCTGCAAGAATACCCGCATTGGATGAAGGAAGACTAAACTCCATTCACATTCATAAGGCGCTGTCCCGCTTGCATCAGATTGATACTGCCGCTTTGTTCGGGTTGAAGTCGATCTTGCAAAGCTCGTCTGCTACGGTCATCAATGGCTAGAACTAGATCGAGACACATCAGCCGATCATGAGGGGATACATGGATGCCTGGACCAAAAGTCACACTTGAAAATGAAGCGGCGCAGTCGACCAACGCATTGGGACCTGTGGTGGGTCTTGCTCGCGAGGACTTTGTTGGGGCTGTTGCTGTGCTCTTGCGTGAGACTGCGTCCGATCCCAAGCGGCTGATGAAACACGCTCAAACCATGGGCGAAGACATGGTCAAGATTGTCACAGGTAAGAGCGACCTTGCACCTAATCCCAAGGACAAGAGGTTCCACGACCCCGCATGGCAATTCAATCCGTTCTTCCGGGCGGGCGCGCAATACTATCTGGCCATTCAGAAGGGCATGAACAATTGGCTTGAAGATCTTGAGTTAGACGAGCTCGAGCGCAACCGCGCCAATTTCATCTCTAACATTATCATAGACAGCCTTGCCCCAACCAACACATTGGTAGGCAATCCGATCGCGCAAAAGCAGGTAATCAACTCCGGCGGGCTAAGCCTCATCAAAGGGCTTCAGAACGCATACAACGACATTGTGCACAATCGCGGCATGGTAAGCCAAGTGGACAAGCGTCCGTTTAAGATTGGGAAAAACATTGCCACTTCCAAAGGCAACGTCGTCCATCGCACTGAGATGTATGAGCTTGTTCACTACGCTCCGACGACAGATGAGGTTTACGAAGTTCCGCAGCTCACCATCCCGCCTCAGATCAACAAGATGTACATTAACGACCTTTCCCCTGAGAAGTCGATTATCAAATGGCAAGTCGATAACGGCATGCAAACCTTTGTGATTTCTTGGCGCAACCCGTCCAAAGATCAAGGGCACTGGGATATGTCGGATTATATCGCGTCCTGCGAAGAAGCCTTGGCGGTGGTCTCTAAAATTTCGGCCTCGAAGAAGGTCAATGTGTCTGCTGGCTGTTCAGGTGGCCAAACCGCATCTGTGCTCGCGTCAAAGCTTGCCGCGACGGGCAATCCGGTTCTTGGCACGTTGACGCTAATGGTCTGCGTATTGCACCCCAAACCTACCGACATCGAAGCCGGTTCTCTCGTCAGTGAAAACGGCATGCAGATCGCAAAAAAACGCGCCGCCAACAAAGGCATTATCAAGGCCGATGATCTGGCACGCGGATTTGCATGGCTGCGCCCGAATGATCTCATCTGGAACTATGTCATCAACAACTACCTGCTCGGCATGGACCCGCCAGCGTTCGATGTTCTGTATTGGAATTCGGATGCAACGAACCTGTCGGCAAGCCTCATGGGCGACTTCCTGACGCTTTATGAAACTCTCGCTTTCTCAACACCGGGTGAGACCGAGATGGCCGATCACAAGATCGACCTCTCCAATGTCACCGCTGACCTGTTTATTCTTGGAGGTGTCACCGACCACATCACGCCTTGGAAAGCGACCTACCGCTCGACGCAATTGTTTGGTTCTAAAGACGTCACATATGTCCTGTCCCAGTCGGGCCATATGCAAGCGATTTTGAACCCGCCAACCAATCCGAAAGCGAAATACTTCGTGCAAAAGAAAAAGGGCAAATTGCCAGAAAAGGCAGACGATTGGCTCCAAGGCACTGAAGAGGTCAAAGGCAGCTGGTGGCCCCTTTGGATGGAGTGGATCCAAAAGCGTTCAGGCAAGAAAATCGCCGCGCCAGAGACTGTGGGCAGCGACGCCTATCCTGCGCAAGAAAGCGCGCCGGGACTCTACGTCACCGAAGAAGTCTGATACAGAGCCGGCAAAAGCCGCGTTACAAAGAGCTTATGGAAGGCGAAGCCCGCAAGGGATCTGCGACCCCACCCTCCCACGCTCTTCCCCCTAGAGACGCAGGCTGAAAGGTTGGAATAGCCGTGAGTGAATTCATGAAAGATGCCGTTGTCACAATGCAAGAAGTGGCCGGCCGGACGTTACGGGTCGCGACCTGGAGACTGGATCAGCCCTCGGATCATCTGCCGGTTTTGTTCTTCAACGGCATTGGTGCAAATATCGAAGCAGTCGCGCCACTTGCCGACGCATTGACCGAACGTCCCTTTATCATGTTCGATATGCCCGGCGTCGGCGAATCGCCTGACCCCGTTCTGCCTTATAACCCGTTCACAATCAGCTGGACCGCTGCCCAATTGCTCGATCAATTGGGAGTAGGCGATGTGGATGTGATGGGGATCAGCTGGGGCGGCGGTATCGCTCAACACTTTGCCATGCAACATGCAGGCCGCAGCCGGCGGGTTGTCTTGATCGCGACCAGTGCAGGCATGTTGATGATGCCAGGGAGTCCCAAAGCGCTCAGCAAAATGGCCAACCCGCGCCGTTATATTGACACCGATTACATGCTCAAAAACTTTGAAGCGCTCTATGGTGATGGTTTGGGCAAGAGCGCTGGTAAGGGCGGACATATGTCGCGCCTAAAGCCTCCATCCCCGCGCGGTTATATGTACCAATTAATGTGCATGCTTGGCTGGACCAGTGCGCCTGCTTTGCCTTTCCTGCTTAAACAGGAAACACTGATCATGATGGGCGATGAAGACGCAATTGTCCCGCTCACCAATGGTAAGTTTCTCAAAATGCTCATCCCCAACAGCGAGCTAGTAGTGATGAAAGGCGGCGGGCATTTATTCCTGCTCAGTCACGAGGAAGAGAGCATGAATACAATCCGCGACTTTCTCAATCGTCCAGCCAACACCGAAGGCAAAAGCGAAGCCGCTTGAACTTCTGCCAAGGCTTACGCCTTTGGTAGCCATTCCTTCAGGATCGCATTCACGTCTTCAGGTGCGTCCTGCTGCACCCAGTGCGAGACACTCGGAAGGCGTTTGAGCGTAAAATCGCTTACCCACTGCTCAGTCCCCTCAGTGCAGTGGATGTTCAGCGCCACATCCTCTTCGCCCCAGACCATGAGCGTAGGCACTTCGACGCGGCCATCGCCGAGATCGATTGTATCGCCGTGGCGAAGCAGTGCACGGTAATAGTTGACCATGGCTGAGCGCGCGCCCGGACGGCGGCTGGCATCGCTGTAAATGGCACGTTCTGCGGGGCCAAAGGCTTCGGGTCGGCAAGATGTACGCGCGATGAGATCGCCGACCACATTGCCGTCTTTGCGCGCAAGCATCTTTTCAGGCAGCCATGGGAGCTGAAAGGCGAAAATGTACCAGCTCTTCTTCAACTGACGCCAATGACGCATCTCGCGCCGCGCAACCATGGGATGGGGCACATTCATGATGACAAGCCGGGTGAGCGGCCGAAGCTTGGTAATCGCAAAACCCCAAGCGATGATCGCGCCCCAGTCATGCGCAAACAGCGTGACCTGTTTAGCTCCGCTTGCATCTATGAGGTCGGCCACGTCCTGCGTAAGCCTATCAAGCGCATAATCGCAAACCTCGCCCGGCCTGTCGGTCCCGCCATAACCGCGAATGTTCGGGGCCCAAACCCGGTATCCCTTTTCGGCAAGCAAAGGCATCTGATGCCGCCACGAATAGTGCAGCTCAGGAAAGCCGTGGAGCATAAGTGCTAAATGATCGCGGCTCCCATCTTTGGCTTCCGCTTCTGCGACTTCGAAAGTCAGACCGTTTGTCTCAACAAATCGAACGGCGATTCCGCTGCCCACTGGCGGGTGCCAGCTTGCGCAACGCTCCGTCATTCGCCGCCCTTCGTTATACCGCATATGCCCCGGGTTGGCAGACGATCGGCCTTGGCCAGGGCAGCTGCGGCTGCGCGCGGTCGGTCGGTGGCGATAACATCAACACCGCCCTCGCCCAACTCGGCATAGCGTTCATCTGTACCAAAACGCGCGAAAACGCCATCGAGAGAACGATCCGGCCTCCCTAAGGTGCCGAAGATCACCTCAACATCCGCCGCTTCCAATACCGAATAAAGGTCAGGCCGCGCTGTGCCCGTGCCCGTGAACGCGACGATATTTGCCGCTGGAATGCCCGCAGCGACAATCTCGTCCAGATCTCCCGGCGCGTTCACTGAATAAGAGATCAGCATATCAGGCGCGAGCTCATACAGGCTCATCGCCTGCGCCTTGGTGTAAGCAATTAGGATAACGCCCTGCACCATATCCGCCGCGCGTATTTCCGAGACAACAGTGGCAAAATCAGCGGTGCGTTTGAAATCGACCTGAAGCACCGCCCTCCCCTTTGCCCAGGTCAGTGTCTCTGCAAAAGTCGGCACAAAATAAGGGGTCATCCACCCAGCTTCATCGACCAGCTTAAGCGTTGAAACCTTAGTCCAAGGCACATCTGTGACAGCGCCCGAACCCGTAGTGGTGCGATCCAATGTTCGGTCATGCATCAGGTAATGCATCCCATCTGGGCTCTGTGCGACATCAATCTCCATCATCGCGGGCAAAGCGTGAAGAACCGCGTCCATCGTTGGAATAGCATTTTCAGGCAGACCCGGAGAAGGTCCGCCTCGGTGCGCAGAGATGATCGTTTTTCCCGACTCCTCAAGACAATCGAGCATCGCCGAAAGGTCGCCATTTGTCGGCATTTCCCAGCGTCCAGACTCCTCCTGAGCAGTCGATGGACTCGCCGCGGCAAACACAAAGGTGCTCGCGGCTATGAACATCGCCTTATATTTCATGGAACTGCTTCTCCTACGGGTGCCCAACTATCGGCCTTATCCCTCTGGACAAGCCGGTTGCCAAGCCAATTTCAATATGAGACCTTCCGTTTCGAGAGATAGGAGATAAAAATGCCAGCATTCGACCTCAT
Source organism: Erythrobacter sp. (assembly GCF_039988855.1). Taxonomy (GTDB): domain Bacteria; phylum Pseudomonadota; class Alphaproteobacteria; order Sphingomonadales; family Sphingomonadaceae; genus Erythrobacter. The sequence continues at coordinate 456,999 of NZ_JBDXIY010000019.1, read as the reverse complement.
CATCAGGGGCGGAACGATCGTCGATGGCACTGGCCAACCTCGGTTTACCGGAGACGTCGCCGTAAAAGACGGACTGATCGCGCAAGTTGGGACTGTACAAGGCGATACAGCGCGAGAAATCGATGCGAGCGGCAAAGTTGTCGCTCCGGGATTTGTCGACATCCACACGCACTATGATGGGCAGGCAACGTGGGATCAGGAAATGGCCCCCTCCAGCTGGCACGGCGTTACAACGGTTGTCATGGGCAATTGCGGTGTGGGCTTTGCCCCTGCGAAACCTGACCGCCACGAATGGCTGATCAGTCTGATGGAAGGGGTGGAAGACATTCCCGGCACGGCTCTTGCTGAAGGGATCACATGGGAGTGGGAGACCTTCCCTGAATATCTCGATGCACTCGAAGAAATGCCGCGCGCGGTCGATGTGGGCACCCATGTGCCCCACGGCGCGGTACGCGCCTATGTGCTGGGCGACCGTGAGCAACCGGGCGCTATTCCGACAGAGCAGGACATCAAGGAAATGTCCGATATCGTTGAGGAAGGCGTTCGCGCAGGCGCCCTTGGCTTTTCGACTTCCCGCACAGTGCTTCACAAATCGGTCGAGGGCGAGCTTGTCCCCGGCACCACTGCCACACCAGAGGAACTGGTCGCGATTGGTCACGCGATGGGACGCGGTCAAAAGGCGGGCGGTCATGCGGTCTTTGAAATGGCCAGCGACCTCAAACGCGATTGGAATGAGTTTGAATGGATGGGTAAGCTAAGCCGCGAGGCCGGCGTGCCAGTTACGTTTGCGGCGCTCCAATCCATCGCCAAAGAGCTGCCCCTGCAAGAGCAGATCGACAAAATGCGCAGCGAGAATGACAATGGCGCGAACATCGTTGCGCAAATTGCCCTGCGCGGAAATGGCATCATCATGGCATGGCAAGGCACGGTGCACCCCTTTGTTTACCGCCCGAGCTGGATGGCAATCGCAGACCTTCCGTGGGAAGAGCAAAAAGCGAAGCTGCTCGATCCTGCATTCAAAGCGCAGCTTCTTTCAGAGACCAGCGATTATTCCGACGCACCGCAAGACATTATGGAAGTGGTCGCGGTGATTACGATGGGATGGGCGTTGCAATATGAGATGGACGACGGTTTCGACTATGAACCCGAAGCCAGCGCAAGCATCAATGCGCGCGGTCAGGCGGCAGGCGTTGATCCTCAAGAATACGCCTATGACCTGCTATGCCGTGATGATGCCACTAGCTTCATCTATCTGCCGATCCTGAACTACGCGGACGGCAATCTCGATTTTCTCCACCCCCTTCAGCATTCCGATGACACGGTGAACTCGCTGTCTGATGGCGGCGCGCACTGCGGCACCATCTGCGATGCGGCCTCGCCGACATTTATGCTCGAACACTGGGTGAAGAACCGCAAGCGCGGTGACCGGATCACTTTAGAGAACGCTGTTAAGCGCCAATGCCGCGACACTGCATTGCTCTATGGCCTTGAAGATCGCGGTGTCATTGCGCCGGGCTATATGGCCGACCTCAATGTAATCGACTTGGAACGCCTCACACTGGGTAAACCATGGCTCGCCTTTGACTTGCCAGCAGGCGGCAAACGCTTGCTGCAAAAAGCGGACGGGTATGATTACACCATCAAAAACGGCGCAGTCACGTTTGAAGCGGGCAAGTGGACAGGAGAGACACCCGGAGGCCTGATCCGCGGGCCTCAGCGCGCGGAAATGGCGGAAGCGGCGGAGTAGCCTGCGGCTTGTGACCGGACAGCCAGTCACGCTCCATTCTTAAGCCCTACCGCCGGCATTGTAACTTTGATCCAGGTTCTCGCGAAGCCCCGATCAGATAGAACATGCTATGGCGGCGAGGCAATCCCGGTATCGAACTGAACTCTTGGCAGTTCATTCGGCGGGTTTTTTGCACTTGAGCACGCCGCAAAACCGGCGAGGCTAGAATGAAGTTCAAACCCTTAGTGATCATGTGTCTGCTGCCTGCAGTGGCAGGTTGCACAAGCTTAGAACGGTTGGCCATCCCAAGCTCCGAACTCGTCTCGGCGCAGTTCCAAACAGCGGGAACGCAGGACAGCATCTCGAATGAGGCCTGGGATAGCTTTCTCTCAAGTTACACAACGCTTGGCGAAGACGGCATTGTGCGGGTCGATTACGGCGCTGTGAGCGCGGACGACAAGCAGAAGCTCGACAGTTATGTCGATTATCTCGCCGCTCAGGACGCGACGCAATTCACCCGCGATGCGCAGCTTGCCTATTGGATTAACCTCTACAACGCGTTGACGGTTTCGGTCATTCTCGACAACTATCCTGTTGATTCAATAAGAGATATCTCGACCAGCCCGCTGGATTTCGGCCCCTGGGGTGAAAAACGCATTGTGGTCAACGGACGCGAACTGGGCCTGCATGATATCGAACATGGCATCGTCCGCCCGCTCTGGAGCGAGGAACCACGAATTCACTACGCGCTCAACTGCGCCGCCTTTGGCTGCCCGAACCTTGCGCAAAGCGCATACACGGCCTCCAATCTTGAGCAGAAGCTGCAAGAGAACTCCGTCCTCTACATCAATGACCCGCGCGGCGTGTCTGTGGGTGAAGACGGCAAAGTCACCCTCTCCAAAATCTTCAGCTGGTACCGCGAAGACTATGGCGGATCAGAGGAGACGGTCCTTGTGCATGTGCGCCAATATGCTGAGCCGGATTTGCTTGCAGCGCTAGACCAGCCTGACCTTTCCATCAGCTATGCCTATGATTGGTCGCTCAATGATACAGCCACTGCGACACAAGGTCCGCAGTAGCAGCTCATTTGGTTCGCATTTAACCGGCCTATGGTTCGACAACGATACCCTTAGCTGGGTTAATCGTGCCACCGATCATCTCAAGATAGGTCGTGCGCGCCGCATCGAGACCTTTGAGAGTTTCAATCGAAACGGTCCCATCAACCGCCTCCAAGAAGGCGTGCCATGTCTTGGCGACCATCACGCCGCCCTCGGCTGCGCCGTGCTCCTTGAAGAAGGAGACGAAATGGTCAGGGGCAAAGAACAGTGTCGGTGGTGGCCCTGGAAGGTTTCCTGCACCTCCGCCCATTGAACTGCGAGCTTCGATGTGAGTGGCACCCACAAGGCATGAATATTTGAGATTGTCGGTAAAGTGGTGATGCAGTTTGCCAAGCACTTCTGCGTTGCCAGCGAAATCAACCGAAACACTTGGACGAATGGGCAAGTGGCCAATCGCATCATAGGTGTGGACCTCATCGTAAAGCCCTGTACTTTCGGTGAAATCCACATTGCCCGGAGAGGTAAGGCCGATGCGTTTGATATCCGGTGAGTTTTGCTTGGCAACGTTGGCAAGGCCCAATGCGGTTTTGGACGAAGCGCTTGTAAGGATCACGGCCTCTGCCCCGAACCAATTTTCAGAACGCATGAAATAATCGATCACAAAGCCGGTTTTGAACAGCGGGCCATAGATCATCCGCTCTTTTTCACGGGCCGGATCATGCTCAGGATCAGCGGCCAAGCGATTGTAATTGTTGTAAACCGGGCTCATCGGCTGGCGGTAATCAGTCATATCGGAGAAACTTGTGGCCGAGACATTGCCCGGCACCGCGTCAAACTGCGTTCCCATAGGCAAATAGCCATACACCCGTTCACCCACGGCGATCTCGGCGCAATTGCTTTCGATGACCACTGCGTGACCCCACATCGGCACGATACCGAGCCCTTCTTCGTCCGAGGTGGGGGGGAAGAAATTCCAATAGCCAAATCCGTCGCCTACCACCGCATAGGTGATATTGTTGGCCGTTACAGAAAAACTCTCAACTTTCAGTCGGATAGCGCCGTCAGCGAGATCTCCAACTGGCATCTCCACAAGCCTGGCATGGGTCAATTCATTCTTGCGAACATGAACTTGGGCTAGGGTCATTGGTTTAAGGTCCTCCTCGTATCATCTAGAAGGTAGCCTATCCCTTTTCGATTTCCCAGCGTGTAGCAGCAATCGAAGGACGATTCTTTAGAGTCTCAAGCCACGCCTTGATGTGATCGCATTGTGCAATTCCCACCTCACCTTGCGGTGTAAGCTCCAACGAACGCAGGATCGGGTACAAAAACACATCGGCCAATGTGATACCGGTCTCACCCGCAATCACAGTCCACGCACCATCATTTTGCAATTCGAGTTCAAGGAAGCCCAAGGCCCTGCTGATTTGCGGAAGAGCATTATTTATACGTTCTGGGTCAAGGGGATAACCTGCTACACGGTGCATGATCCATGGCATCACCAACCCCTCCTCAAAAAGGGGAAATAAGTAGTTGTTTGCAATTGCGACCCACTTATCCATCACAGCACGGTGTGACGGTTCAAAGGGCTGCAACGCAGCTTGATTGTGCGCATTATCTAGATAGTGCGCGATTGAGACGCTCTCGATCAGCTCAAGACCATCGACCTTGACCACTGGAACTTTGCCGAATGGATGGCGATTTTGCGGCGAATTCGCCGGAGTCGCTATTGTTTGGTGGATTAACCCGGCTTCTTCAGAAGTGATCTGAACTATTCGGGTGTAAGTGGATATAACTGTTCCAAAAATGCGAACTTGAGCTTCGTCATCCTTGCTCATTATTCAAGCCTATGGGGTTTCCGGCGCATTGGGAGAGGATTGCGCTTCAGCCTCAATCATCACTCGGCCCATATCTTCCATACGGCTCGCAAATCCGCGGGCGCGGAGGCCGCAGATTTGCTCCAACTGAGTTGAGTCCGCTTCGAGATATGCCGGATAACGCTCTACTAAAGCAACGCTAATTGGTGTTCCGCGCTGCGCTTCATATCGGCCCAGGAAGTAAGTCATTGTCCCGATCAGGGCTGTTCGAGCATCCGGCGTCATCACCCCGTCATCAGAAGCCAAGAGACCCGCAGTGTATAGGGCGCAATCCAAATCATCCTCTGGCGAGAAGCCTTGACCAGTTTGCTCACTATTTTCCTGAGCTGAGAGGGAAGCCCCGCTCAACAATAAGGCACCTACAATGATCCCCCCAAAAACTCGCATTAGACGCGCATTGGCATCAGCACGTACAGCGCCGGACTTTCATCATCTTCGCGAATAAGTGTCGGAGCACCAGCATCAGCCAAGTGAAGTTCGATCTCTTCAGAATCAAACTGTCCAAGGATGTCTTTCAGATAGTTGGCATTAAATCCGATCTCAAAACCATCGCTGCTATAGGTCGCGGCCAGCTCTTCTGCTGCATTGCCGTTATCGGGCGACGTCACAGAAAGGGTCACGCGGTCGGCATCAAGGCCCATTTTGACAGCGCGGGTCTTCTCCGTCGCAATGGTCGCAACGCGGTCAACACCTTGGAAGAAGAGTTTTGGATCAACCTTCAACAATTTGTCATTGCCGGTTGGAATAACGCGGCTGTAATCAGGGAAGGTCCCGTCAATCAATTTGCTGGTCAGCACCACACCGCCCTCACCCGAGAGCGTGAACCGGATCTTCGATGCAGACAGGTCAACCATCACAGCGCCATCAAGCGCTTCTTCAAGAAGCTTGCGCAATTCCGCAACTGCTTTGCGCGGCACAATGACGTCTGGCATGCCATCCGCGCCATCAGGCTGGGCAATGGTAAAGCGCGCCAGACGGTGACCATCGGTCGCAGCAGCCTTCAGAACCGGTCCATCATCATCGCTTACGTGCAAGAAGATGCCGTTGAGATAATAGCGCGTTTCCTCAGTTGAGATCGCAAAGCGCGTCGCATCAACCATCCGGGCAAGCGAACGAGCAGGCAGTTCAAAAGAGGTTGGCAGGTCGCCTTCGACGATCACGGGGAAATCATCGCGCGGCAAAGTTGGTAGTTTAAACCGGCTACGCCCTGCTTTGATCGCCATCTGATTGTCGGCAGCATCAAGGCTTACTTGAGATCCCTCAGGAAGCTTGCGAGCAATATCGAACAAAAGGTGTGCCGATACGGTGATCGCACCCGGTGTTTCAACCGAGGCTGCACTCATCGTCTCAACCACTTGCAAATCGAGGTCAGTCGCCATGACTTTTACGTTTCCGCCTTCCGATGCCTCAATCAAGACATTGGATAGGATCGGAATGGTGTTGCGGCGTTCAACCACCGATTGAACATGGGAGAGACAACGCAGGAGCGTCGCGCGTTCGATCGTAGCCTTCATCAGCGTAACCTATCGTCTTTGTGTTTCACAGCCTTCGCCTAGGGCACGGAATCGCCCTCGAAAAAGCCTTGTAGATCACAAAAACCTTAGCGTGGCTGTCACTAGGGGCAAGATTGTACCGGCTCTAGCGTGCATTCCATTGGGGATAAGGGGCGATTGAAAGCCCCAAGTCGGCCAAATCGTCCCTTTAGAGCATCGCCATACCGCCGTTCACGTGCATGGTCTCACCCGTGATATATCCTGCTTCACGGCTCGCAAGGAATGCGCAGGCCGAGCCAATATCATCGCCCTCACCCATTTTACCCATGGGAATCTTGCCGTTGATCGTCTCGGTTTGCTTTTCATCAAGCGCTGTCGTCATTGCGGTTCGGATAAAGCCTGGTGCCACGCAATTGGCTGTTATCCCGCGGCTTGCGACTTCTTGAGCGAAACTCTTGGTCATACCCGTCAGCCCTGCTTTGGCAGCGCAATAATTCATCTGCCCCGGGTTGCCGGTATGCCCAACAACGGATGTGATATTGATGATACGGCCAAAACGCCCCTTCATCATCGGCCGGGCAGATGCACGCATAAGGCGGAAAGCGGCTTCGAGATTGACTGAAATGACGCTGTTCCAGTCGTCATCCTTCATCCGCATGGCCAATCCATCGCGGGTGATACCGGCGTTATTCACAAGGATGTCGATCCCGCCGAGCGTGTCGACGGTCGCTGGGATCAGCTCATCGACTTGATTGCTATCAGACAGGTTGCACGTAATCTCAACATGATCGCCAGCATCCGGTGAGCCAACTTCTGCATTAAGCTGTTCGCGAAAGGCGCGCAGCTTGTCTCCATTTGAACCCGAAAGCGCAACGCGGGCACCTTGCTTGGCAAGAGCGATTGCAATTGCCGAACCGATCCCGCCGCTTGCGCCGGTTACCAGCGCGTTCATTCCATCCAATCGAAACATGTGTCGGCTCCTCACCAATCGAAATAATAAATCACGGCGTCTTCGCGCTCGTGCTTGAAACCTTTGTAGAGGCCATTTGCCTCAATATTGTCAGGCTCTGTGCCTAACCAAATCTCTTCAATCCCTGCTTCATCAGCCCTGTCAAAAACAGCCTGGATCAGCAAGCGCGCAACACCTTTACGGCGCCAATCATCCCCAGTGCCGATCTCGTCAAGGAAGAGTTCGGTGGGTTTGTCCGGATGATTGTGGATGACCGTCATGACCATGCCAACCACAAGCCCTTCGTGGATTGCAACGCCCATCCAATTGGCAGGACTCGCCAAATAGGCATTCAGACGGTCTGGGTCGATCGCGTGATCGAACACTCCTGGTGATACGCTGCCAAGCAATTTCCTATTGTCGTGGGTGATCCAGTGAATGCCGAACTCACTTGGCAAAGTTGATCCTTCGCACTTCTTCAATGGCTCCGTCCGAGATCTCACCCTCAACAATTTGGTCACCCATCAGCGCAAAAACGCGTTCATCAATAAAGATCGGACGCGCATTGCCGTACCAATCGGTGCAAGACGCCTTGCATTCACCCTCCTCGTCCAGCGTTTGCAACTCTTGCGCTGCTTTGATGACGCTTTCGTCTGGAATCGTGCCGAGCTCGCCGATTGGCTCCAATTTGCCGTTCCTACGCTCAATAAATGCCATAGCGGTGGATGAGCCCAGAAATTCGAAGTCATACCCTTCAATCTCTTTGTTCACAGGTAAAGCCATCATACCGTCACCGCTTTCAGGAGATGCGCTATTGGGCCGCCAATAAAAGGCGTGACTGCGGTTTTCGCCTTCGTCGCTAGCGGGCAAGAGGCTTGTCGTTCCAAGGCGCGCGGGGCTGGCCGCCTGACCCAATTCGATTGTGGAGAAACCCAATTGTTCCTCATCGTCTTGCCCGATGACCACGCCATCTTTGCCTAGGCGATCGATCCGGCTGATTCCATGATCGAGTTCGATGCGTTGCACCCATCCTGCATCAAGCGGGGTAACAAACACCTCTGGGCTTTCACCTTCCTCGCGGTATCGTGCGCCACTGTAAAGCAGGTGCCGCCCGACATAACGGTTCTGGACGCGCCACCCATCAGGCGCAGGAAGATCGCGGAACAGGCCTTGCGGGACCGCGCGTGTTCCGTTGCCCATTGCATCCAGCGGAATGCGGACAAGAGCGGTTTCTCCATCGGAGAACTCGCTATCCCACATCGTTGCCCCAAATCCGGCGCTGTCGCCAAATGTGAACTCGCCCTGTGTCAGAACAAAAAGGCTGTCTGTGTCGTCATCCTCGTGGAAGGAAAACTGATCAATCGGCGCCCCTTGGACGCGGATGGCGGTCACATCAGAATGATCATAAGGAATGCGATAAAGGACATGGCTTTCCTCTTCATCAAGCCCCCGCCAGCGCCAGCTTTGACGACCTTCTTCAGTCCAGAGATAGGCGGCATTTTGACTGAAGTAATACTCACCCGACTCCGTCCCCAAAACTGCGCGCGAAGTGCAGGTAAGCTCTGGCTCCAAAACGGTGCACCGCGTGATCCCATGCATCAAATCAGCCGCAGGCGAGATGTGCTCAAGCATGCTGGCCGATAGTCCCATATCTTCAGGCTTTAGATTGGAGCCAACGCGCTCCCTACTGCCATCGGGAAGCCGGCGTTCGAGAAAGGGCAAGTTATCGCGCCAATCCTCGTCAAACGGGCTGGGGCTATAGGTCCACAATTCTCCATCGATCATGCGCGATGCGAAATTGCGCGAAGAATAGTAATCGAAGCTCGAAAGATAGTGGGTGTCGACATAGGAAAGCGCGCCCTCATCGGACAATTTAAAGCGCGAGATTTCGGTGCCGTCTTCTCCAAAAGAATAGCCGATTACCACCACCATTCCGCCGGACAGCAGCATTTCATCATACCACGTATCGTCGGGGTCAGGGTCACCTGGCGCAAATGCATCCACGCTGGAGACCGGCTCCAATGCATTGCCGCCATAGCGCACTACATGCACTCGCCCGCGCCTTAAGATAACGAGAAACTCCCCGGTAGCTTTGACGATGCCGCCTTCGTCAATGCCTTCCTCTTGGTTGTTGGTGATGGCGACTTCTTGCATGCGGCTGCCGGTTACGATGATTACACCCTCTTGGTAACCACTGCCTGGCTTAGCCATGAGCCTTTTCGCTTCACGTTTTTGCGCCGCGATATAGGCGTCTATCTCCGCCTCGTTTGCGAAGGTCGGAATGCTGCCGGGATTGCGTTCTATTGGCGGCAAGCTGGTACAGGCGCCCAGCACAAGGACCATTGCCCCCGAAAGCAAAAATTTTGTCCAGCCCATAGCCACCCTCTCCCCAAAGCGTTTGTGGAAGAAGCTACATAAAAATTATGCCAGATTTAAGGCACATAGATCGCCTAGTGGCGCCTTTTCCTCAAATTGAGCTCGCAAAGCCCTCTAAATCTTCCATCGTGATTAGGCTGGTCGTTTGCGCCTCGCCGGCGATTTTGCGGATCATGGGGGAGAGGACTTTGCCGCCTAGCTCTACGAAAAGCCCGACGCCATCGCTATGCATTGCCGCTACGCTTTCGCGCCAGCGCACGCGGCCTGTGACTTGCTGGACGAGCAGGCTTTGCTCTTCGGCAGGGTCGGTAACTTTGCTTGCAGTGACATTGGCGTAAAGCGGCAGGGCAAGCGCGCCCGGAGAGTTCTCACTAAGCGCTTCGGCCATGCGGTCCGCCGCGGGTTGCATCAAAGAGCAATGGAACGGTGCGGAAACGGGGAGAAGAACACCGCGTTTGATGCCGTGTTCTTTGACGAGAGCCACCGCGCGCTCGATCGCGCCTTTATGGCCTGAGATGACGACTTGTGCCGGGTCATTGTCATTGGCGACTTCGCACACTTCGCCTTCGGCAGCGGCCTGAGCCAAAGCGGTGGCTTTCTGGATGTCTGCACCCAGAAGAGCTGCCATAGAACCCTCGCCCACGGGAACAGCGGCCTGCATAGCCGAGCCGCGCAGCTTCAAGAGACGCGCCGTGGTGGAAAGGTCAAACGCGCCGACTGCGCAAAGCGCGGTGTATTCGCCAAGCGAGTGACCCGCGACGCAAGAGCCAGCCTCGGTCAGTTTCACCCCAAACTCAGCCTCAAGCACGCGCAAAGTCGCAATAGCATTGGCCATAATCGCAGGTTGCGCGTTTTCGGTTAGGGTAAGTTGATCCTCTGGCCCTTCGGCCATGATCCCGGAAAGTTTGAGGCCGAGTGCCTCATCGACTTCCTCAAACACCTCGCGTGCAGCTCTGCTGGCAGCGGCAAGCTCTACGCCCATGCCGACCTTCTGACTGCCCTGTCCCGGAAAAACGAAAGCTCGCATTAAAATTCCTCCTGTTGCGGCGAGCCGTTACGAAGCTGAGGCAGGACCTGCAAGCCCGAAAGGCACAACCTTGTTGGCAGATGTATGCCCTATCTCGGCCCTGCCCAGATAGGGAATACCTGCCCGCGCGCACCAAAACTTGGCGACTTCCTCTTCGGTTGAACCAAAGGGAATGTCGTTTTCGGGGATATCGGTAACCGCACCCAACCGAAGACCCGCAATGCGCGGCAAGCTGCCTGCAAGCGCAAAGAACACTCGGTCTATTGCATAAAGCTGCTCGCTGACTTCTTCGACCATCACCACATGCCCAGTCAGATCCGGCATGAGCGGGGTCTTTGCAAGCATGGCGAGAGTTATCAGGTTGAAGGCGGCTGTGGGCGTCGTTCCATCAAGACTGGGTTCTAACCCGGAATTATCACCACTAAACCATCGCAGCACACGCCGGGCTGATTCGGGACCACTGCTGGAACTGGCACTGATCGGCATAGAACCATGCGCACATTGCCCGATTCCTGCTCGGTACAACGCTCCCAAGAGATAACCGCAGTCTGAATAGCCAACATAGGTTTTAGACTTGGCCGAAGCGTTCATTCGGGCGATAGCCGCCTCGGCAATCCGGTTGGAACCATATCCGCCCCGCGCGAACCATACGGCATCAAACGAAGGGTCGTTCGCGCAATCCAGCAGCCCGGAAAGCCGGGTCAGATCATCCCCGGCAAAGTGCCCCGCGCCTTCGAAACATTGATCATGGAATGTCACCGAATGATCGGGAAATTCGACCTCAACCAAAGCTTCAAGCGTGGCGGCATGGTCACGAGTAATCGCCCTAGCAGGCGCACAAATGGCGATATTTGTCATTAACTCAGCCTAGGGCGCTTGTAACTCTCGTGGCAAGCCCATAACCATGGGTTCCATGAGTGAATTGGTGGATCAAGCGCCTATAGAGCGCCCCTTCTTTTTCTGTGGAATCGGCGGTTCGGGCATGCTTCCATTGGCACAGCTTGCACAAGGATTCGGCTATGTTGTCGCGGGTTCCGACCGGTCTTATGACCAAGGGCGAACACCGGAAAAGTTCAAATGGCTTGATGAAAATGGCTTCACCCTGTTCCCGCAGGACGGGAGTGGAATTAACTCTGCCGATCAAGTCCTGATCGCATCAGCAGCGGTCGAAGACACCGTACCTGAGGTTGCCCGCGCCAATGAGCTGGGCTGCAAGCGGATGACGCGGGCTGAATTGCTTGCAGAACTGTTCAACGAAGCGGGATACTCCGTCGCAGTTGGGGGTACATCGGGCAAAAGCACGGTTACGGGCATGATCGCCTGGATTATGGCCGATGCGGACCATGACCCCACCGTCATGAACGGCGCGGTGATGAAAAACTTTGCCGATGAGGCCAATCCTTTCGCCAGCGCGCGGGTGGGTTCACCGCGTGTCTTTGTCAGCGAAGTGGACGAAAGCGATGGTTCAATCGCTCTCTACAAACCCACTATCGGCGTTCTTCTCAATGTCAGCCTCGACCACAAATCGATTGAGGAATTGCGCCAGTTGTTTGGTGACTTTCTTGCAGAATCAGGCTGCGCCATCATCAATTTGGATGACGAGGAATCGCGCGAACTTGCGAGCCGTGCTTCGCAAAAGGTCACTTTTGGCATTCACGACCAATCGGCCGACATCACAGTTGAACCTGACAGTATTGAACAAACCCCTTTGAGCATTCGTGCTGTTTTGATCGACAACCGCACACGCGAAGTTTTCCCGCTGGAGCTGCCTATGCCTGGCCTCCACAATCTCGCAAACGCTCTTGCGGCGATTGCAGCGATGAGCGCAGCGGGCATTGAGATAACACGCTGCGTCTATGCGCTGGGCCGATTTGAAGGGCTCGCGAGGCGTTTTGACGTTGTGGGCACCAGCGAAAGCGGCATCAGCGTCATTGATGACTTTGGTCACAACCCAGAAAAATGCGCAGCCACCTTGCGAACGCTTAAGGCAACCGAGAGCCGCGTGATCGCATTCTTCCAACCACATGGATACGGGCCCCTGCGTCAAATGGGCGATGAGCTTGCCCAAACCTTTGCGAATGAACTTGGGGCCGATGACATCACCATTATGTGTGACCCGGTATATTTTGGCGGTACAGTCGACCGCAGCGCAGGGACCGAGCGGATCATCGACCTGATCGAACAGCATGGCGGATCAGCGCAGCATATTGGCGCGCGTGATGCCTGCGGGGACAAGATCGTGGAGATTGCAAAGCCCGGCGACCGCATCGTCATTATGGGCGCACGCGATGACACTTTGAGTGCGTTTGCGAAGAGTGTGTTTGAGCGGCTCTCATGACAATTTACCGCCTAGCTGTGCGCCACGCTCAGCTGATGCTGTTCGCGACCCTTGCGGCTTTCATGTTTGTGATCACCGTGGACAAATGGCTGGGCCACTCCACATGGGCCTTTGCCGTGGCGGTTCTTTTGCTGATCGTGATCAATGTTCGGATCAGGCTCTTTAACTGCCCCAAATGTGGGAAGAACCTGTTCTTTCGCGGGATGATTATCGTGCCTTGGCCTAATAAGACCTGCGGCCAATGTGGCACTGATCTGGATCAACCGGGCTGACCGGCCTTTTCCTTTGCAATCGCGGCAATGAATGCGTCCCTTGACGTTAGCCTTTCGCGGTAAGCCTTAAGGGGTTCCGACACCCTCTCATCCAGTCCCACAGCCTTTGCCAGAATTAACGCATAGCCCACACAGATATCGGCAACCGTAAATCGATCCGCCACAAGGAAGTCCCGCTGTTCAAGCCGTGAACTGGTCTTCACAAGGCGTTTTTCAAACCAATCGGCATAGGCATGGCCCGCGTCTTCCCAGCCTTTGTGCTTCTCGAACAAAGCGAAGCGCATATAGACCGTTTGCGGGAAGGTGATCGTTGCGTCGGCGTGATAGGTATAGTCGAGATATGCGCCATAGTCGGCCTCGCCAGGAGCAACCACGAGGTGATCTGCCCCTGCTTTGACCGCAAGATAATGCGCAATCGCGCAGCTTTCGGTCATCTCAGTCTCGCCGTCGATCAGCATCGGGATCGTGCCCAGCGGATTGGTCTCAAGATATTCAGGCGCTTTGTGGCGCGGTGGGAAGGGAAGCGTCCTCAGGTCCAGCTCAACACCCGCCTCCTCGGCAGCCCAAGTCGCGCGAAGGCCGCGTGAACGCTCGCAGGTATAGAGGATAGGCTTTGTTGGCTGATTTTGGGCCATCAATGCGCGCCCTCATATCCAATCACCTTGTGTAGGACAAACGCGATAATCGCGCCAAGGATCACCCCGACCACCGCTGAAATCGCGGCATAGGTGAACCAGCCAGCAATCCCGGAAAGCGCCCCAGTTGCGCCCGCCACAGCATATTCGGCGCCGTGTGCGATATCATAGAGAAAGTTGAAGCCGATTTCGTGAGTACCGTGCACAATAATGCCGCCGCCAACCCACAGCATCGCCGCGGTGCCAATGACAGAAAGCGCCGTCAGCAATTTGGGCACAAAGGCGACAAGGCCCGCTCCGAATTTCTGCGCAGCTTCGCTCTCCCGCTTGGTCAAGGCAAGGCCAATGTCATCGAGCTTCACAATGATCGCAACAGTGCCGTAAACAGCCACGGTGACAACAACGGCAACAGTCGCAAGCGCTGCACCCTTTTGCCAAAGGCTGTCAGCGATGACCGCGTTTTGGGTTAGCTCATTAAGCACGATGGCCATGATCTCAGCAGATAGAATGAAGTCGGTGCGCACCGCGCCTGCAATCCGCTGTTTTTCGAAAGCGACAGGGTCTTCGATCTCATCTTCGACCGTTTGCCCGTGCTTTGCCCCGCCCAGCTTCTCCAAAATCTTTTCCGCGCCTTCATAACAAAGGAACGCGCCGCCAATCATAAGCAGGTAAATGACCAGCCACGGGGCAAAGTAATCAAGCAACATCGCAATCGGCAAAAGGATGATAAGCTTGTTAAACAGGCTCCCCTTTGTGATCGCCCAAATGATGGGAAGTTCGCGCGCTGGTGATAGGCCGGTCACATAACTCGGCGTCACCGCTGCATCATCAATGACAACGCCTGCGGTTTTGGACCCAGCCCGCCCGGCGGCCATAGCGATATCATCAACCGATGCCGCAGCGGTTCGAGCGATTACTGCGACATCATCAAGCAGTGCGACTAAGCCTGAAGGCATTGAGGTACTTTCCTAGTTTTTCATTGCGCGTGACATAGGACTGCCGCCCGTTGAACCAATGCGCAAGATAGGAGCTGGACACTAACCCCGGATTCTCCAACAGCTTTGCGATGTGGAGGAAGGAGTTTGTGCAATTTTGCCGTTCCTAATCACACACCTAGCTCTCAATCGGGCTTTTGATTGATGGATTTGAGAATCGCCGCTCCGTCTGCGGTAATTGAACACGCATGCGTTTGAACTTGCATTGGCCCTTGCCTTTTGAGCTGCACCCGTTATGTGCCCCCAACCCTTCTTTCAAAGGAGGGCCAAAAGAAAGCCGGAGGGGCCCTGCAATCGTGCAGACAAGCCAGCGATCGGCATTACATAGTAAGGACATGGAATATGGCTCTGTATGAGCACATCTTCCTCGCGCGTCAGGACCTGAGCCAAGCTCAAGTCGACACGCTGGCGGCCACGGCGACCGAAATCGTCGAAGCGAACGAAGGCAAGGTCACTAAGACCGAAACTTGGGGCCTCAAATCCCTCGCCTACAAAATCGACCGCAACCGTAAGGCGCATTTCGTCATGCTCAACATCGACGCCCCTGGCTCGGTTGTTGCAGAGCTCGAACGCCAGACCCGTATCAATGAAGACGTCATCCGTTACATGACCATTCGTGTTGAAGAGCACGAAGAAGGTCCTTCGGTAATGATGCGCAAAAACGAGCGCGATCGTAAGCGCCGTTCAGACCGTGAGGAGCGCGACTGATGGCCCGCCCGTTTTTCCGCCGCCGCAAATCTTGCCCGTTTTCAGGCAAGGAAGCCCCAAAAATCGATTACAAAGACGTGCGTCTGCTTCAGGGCTTTATGTCCGAACGTGGCAAGATCGTGCCTTCGCGCATCACCGCCGTCTCAGCCAAGAAGCAGCGTGAACTGGCCAAGGCCATCAAACGCGCACGCCAAATCGGCCTGCTTCCATACATCGTGAAATAGGAGAGAACACATGGATATCATTCTCCTAGAACGCGTCGAAAAGCTCGGCACGATTGGCGATGTTGTTACCGTTAAGGATGGCTACGCACGCAACTTCCTTCTTCCACAAAAGAAGGCTCTGCGCGCTAATGACGCCAACAAGGCCGTATTTGAAGCCAACCGTGAGCGTCTTGAAAAAGACAACGCTGAAAAGCGGACTGTTGCTGAAAGCGCTGGTGAAAAAGTTGCAGGCGCTGAGGTTATCCTCATCCGTGCAGCATCGAACACCGGTCAGCTTTATGGCTCCGTCAACGTACGTGACATGATCGCTGGCTTGACTGAGCAAGGTCACGAAGTTGACAAAAAGCAAGTCATCTTGGGCGCGCCGATTAAAACCATCGGTATGCACGACGTAACCGTCGCGCTTCACCCTGAGGTGCATGTGACTGTCAAAGCAAACGTCGCTCGTTCAGACGACGAAGCTGAGCTTCAGACGCAAGGCGTTGATGTTCTTGCGCAAATGTTCGCAGACGAACAGCGTGAGATCGAAGAAGCCGCTTCAATCAACACCCGCGACCCAAGCCTTGAGCCTGGCGAAATCCCTGAGGAGCTCTTCGAAGAAGGCGCTGCTCCTGCGGAAGACGCTGAAGGCGAAGCTGCGGCGGACGCTGGTGAGGCTAAAGCTGAGGAGAGCGAAGGCTGAGCGCCTCGTTCCCCATAACACCCAATCAAAAGGGCGCGGCAGTCACACGACTGTCGCGCCCTTTTTGTAAAAGGGGTTAAAAACCCCTAGATATGACGACAATAACAACAGGAAAAAACTATATGACACCAATCCCAACTATCCTTGAACAATTACAAGACCACTATTCTGAGGCTGTCCTGGCCCTGCGCAGCGATGTTATCGCTTTTGGTAAGCACGGTACAATTCCCCCTGAGCGCAAGCGCCACGACGGCAGCTACGCCTACCCCCAGCTGACATTGCATTATTCAGGTGTGGGCGATCCCCAAGACCGCAGCCGCGCCTTTGGCCGCTTGGAGCTGCAGGGGACATACACCACGACAATTACGCGCCCTGATCTGTTCGCAGGTTACCTCGCTGAGCAGTTGGAGCTGATTTCCGCCGAGTATGAAATCGACGTCACCGTCAGCCGTTCGCGCCAAGAAATCCCCTTCCCTTACGTGCTCGACGGCGAAGCGGGCGCTGCCATGCAAGGCATTGCGCCCCAAGACATTGCACAGCACTTCCCTTCAACCGACCTCTCGCTGATCGGCGATGAGCTAGCCGATGGGATCGAGTTTGATGAAAATTCGGATATGCCGCTGTCGATCTTCGATGGCCTGCGCACCGATTATTCGCTCGCACGCCTAGCGCATTACACTGGGACCAAGGTTGAGGATTTTCAAGACTTCATCCTGTTCACAAACTACCACCGCTATGTCGATGAGTTTGTGAACTGGGGGGCGCAGCAGATCGGTCGGGACGATTATACCGCGCTGAAAGGTGCCGCTGGCCTCGACATCAATGAAAACACCGACAACGCGCAAATTCAGTTGGATGAAACGGCATGGCGCCGTCACCAAATGCCTGCCTATCACTTGATGCGCGAAGACGGCAAAGGCATCACTTTGGTCAACATCGGCGTTGGCCCTTCCAATGCCAAGACCATTTGCGACCACCTGGCCGTGCTTCGCCCGCACGCTTGGATGATGATCGGCCACTGCGGCGGGGTCCGCTCCAGCCAGAAAATCGGCGATTTCGTCCTTGCCCACGCCTATCTTCGCGATGACCATGTGCTCGACAGCGTGCTTCCCCCCGAAGTGCCCATTCCCCCCATTGCCGAGGTGCAACTTGCCCTTGCCAGCGCTGCTGAGGCCGTATCCGGCGTCCAAGGTGCCAACATCAAACAGCGTATGCGCACAGGCACCGTGGTCACCACCGATGACCGCAATTGGGAGCTTCTTTACGCAAGCTCTGCCAAGCGTTTTTCACAAAGCCGTGCAATTGCGGTGGAGATGGAAAGCGCGACAATTGCTGCTCAAGGATACCGCTTTAGAGTGCCCTATGGCACGCTCCTTTGCGTATCGGACAAACCGCTCCACGGTGAGATTAAACTGCCCGGTCAAGCCAACAAATTCTACGAAGAGGCAATTGCAGCCCACCTTCAGATAGGTTTGGAAGCGTGCAAGCACCTTCGCGATGAAGGCGACCGGTTGCATTCTCGCAAGTTAAGGGCGTTCAACGAGCCGCCCTTCCGGTAAGCCGGTGACTTCTAGCTGCTTGTGATGGAGCGCCTAGCAAAGCGATCCATCACAAGCGCGATGATCACTCCAATAAATGCAATCACGAAAGCGGCACTTTTGATTGGCTGCATGAATGCCGCGATGCCGGCGAGCGTGTCGCTGCCTGCGTCTTGCAGCAATTGAATGAATTGCGAGATGGTCTCCACGTAATCGGTGATGCCAAACACCATGCCGGACGCCGCAATGACCAGCCCGATCACACGCAAAACACCTTGGCGCTTTGCCGCAAATTCACGGCCTGCAAGATAACTTCCCAGAGCGTAAATCCAGATCCAGCCAAGATCGCAGATGACAGCAAAGATCGCGAAGTTGCGCACCCCTTCCTCGCGCCACTGGGTTTGAATCTCATTGACCATCGCCGCTGTTGCTGCGGCTTGGTGGTCTACAATGCCGTAAGTGACCCCGCCTTGCTCAACCGATGCCGTTGCAGCCATCACTCCGAGGAAGACGACAATCCCAATCAGCCAGAAACGAACGCTCACTTTTTCTTGCATTTCCCTCTCCCTGTGCGGCTTTGTTAACTCTCGAAGAATTCCACCAACGCATCGCCAAATGCGCCGTCAGCTACGCTGCTCATATGCGTGCCTGAAACCTCGCGGTAACGCCCATCGGGCAGTACCAGTGCAAGATCTTTAGCAGAACCGTTATCTTGATCCTTGTCACCGCAAATAAGCGCGGTTGGCATGGTGATTGTGGCAAGGTCCGCATCGCTCACGTCGTCCACTGCCCCAAGCAACAAGAAGGCTGCTTCGCGGTCAATGCCCATGGTTTTCATAAAGCTTTTGGCCATGAAGGCACGGTCGCCGCGTTTAATCTCATCAAAGCGGTCGATTGCATCGATGAAGAAGGCGGAACGCCGTGCCCAACCGGAAAGTCCCTGCAAGCCCATCCCGCAAAGCGCCAATCGGCGCGGGGCAAGGCCGTCAATCACACCTTTTGCACAAGTCCGCGCACCAAGGGAAAAGCCCGCCAAATCATAGTCGGTCAGACCGTAATGCTCGACAAGGGCGGTCAGGTCTTTGGTCAAAACGCCGAACGGATAGTCGAGTGCATTGTGGGATTTAGCGCTTGCCCCATGCGCGCGAAGGTCGGGCATGATGACCCTGAAACCAGCCTCCACAAGCTTCTCAGCGTGGCCAAACTTGATCCAGTTCATCTGAGCAGTTGAGAAAAGGCCATGGACCAAAACCACGGGCCGTCCTTCGCCCATCACGGTAACGGCAAGCTCAGCTCCGTCGAAGCCTGTAAAGCTATCAGCACTCACCGCTTAACCAACCCCTTTTGCTCCATGCGCCATTTGGCCATATCCACCCGGTCCTGCCCGAAGAAGGGCTCCCCATCGACCACAAGGGTTGGCACGCCCCAATGGCCTGCGTCATCGAGCGCTTTGGTGTTGCCTGCGATCTCGCTATCCAGCGCCTCTGCATCGGACTCGGCCTCCGCCTCTAGCTCCGCCAGATTGAGCCCAGCGCGCGTTGCGGCCTGTGCCAGATGATCGCCTTCGTGCCAGTTCTCAGTTGATCCATCCCAGATGATCTGCGCCACTTCAGCGGCGAATTCCAAGCCCTTTCCCCTGCGCGTGGCCACCTGTCCCAAGCGGCAAATGCGGAAGATATAGGGTTGCTCCTTGGCGATCTCACGCGTTGCCAAATCTTGTACAATCGGATCAGGACGCGGCCAGCTAAGAGGTATTCCAAGAAACTGCGCTGCGCGAAAACAATCCAAGACGATATAACGCGGAGCAGCGGGATTTCCGGTAAACAATAAGTCAGGATCGCGCACTGCAATCGGCATGACCGTGCGCAAATTTATGTCGAGATCATACTCGCGCGCCATATCACGGTATCGCCCCACCGCCAGATAGGAATAGGGCGAACGGAAGCTGAAATAGAGGTCTGCCTTTAATGTCATTCCGACAGCTTAACGTAAGCCAGCGGAAAAAACACTGCTATCTGAAGAAGCGCCCTTATCTAAAAAAGCACTGGGTCCCGGCATAAAGCATTGAGACAGAGCCGCCATCGACGAATCCGCCCACGCGATCGCTAAGAGCGAATTCCTCTCCCAAAGTGCTGTCTTCAATTGGTGAATATCCCGCTGTGTCCGCCAACTCTTCTGCCGGCATCCCAATGGCAACATCGGCGTCAATTTGGATTTTTGCGGCCTCACCTTCGGGCGCGGTCCCAATGTTCCATCCGACCAAAGAGCCGTCTTGGAAATTGACCGTGAGCTCTCCGGAATAGCTGGTCATCGCCATGATCCCTGCCCCGCATTCATCAATTTCGTTGCGGCTGACCGGTTCGCCAAGCACATAGGCAAGCGCGGCTTCAACCTCATTGCGGCCCGCCGCGAAATAGAAGCTTTCAGCGCCCGCAACGAGCCCCTCACCGTGAAGAGCCACAAGACCTTCATCGACGACATCGACAGGCACATCGCCAGCCATGCGGTCCGCAGGCGATGGAACTTGACCGCTATCGCATGAGGCCAGCGCGAGCGCGCCAATAAGTCCAAGCACGAACTGAAGAGGCCGGTTGTTCATCATTTTGTCCACCAAACTGCCTTTCCAACAAAAGGGATCATCAAAACCGCGCCAAGCCCGGCGAGCGCCATATCCTTTTGCGCGTCGAACATGTCGCCTTGCTCTCCGTTATACGCGCCCGCTGCCTCAGGAGCGAGAGCCAAAGTGAGCGTCCACTCGAATATCTCGTAAACGCCTCCGAATGCGAAGACAAAGGTCACCGCAAAGACGCAGGCAAGCCGCTTTGTCATTCCCCAATAGCGCGCGCCCATTTCGACCATAAGCGGCATGGCGAGCACGCCGAATGAGAAATGCACGAGTCGATCAAAATGATTGCGCTCCCATCCAAACAGGGCGCTGATAGAACCGTAGGTCCAGTCATCATACGGCACTAAACTGTACGACCAGCGAGCTGCGAACAGGTGCAGGATGACAAACACAGCCATACATGCCGCAGACGCGTTGCTAAAGGGCCAACGGCGCAGTGCCCAATAGGCGGCAGGAAACATGAGCGCGACCGGCCCCACTTGCAGCCAAGTGTTGGCAGGATATGTGGCACCCCAAGCGCTTAGCGGGACCCCTACTGCAATGGTTGCCAGCATCCACATCTGGGCCTTTGCAAGAGGAGCCATACGCTTACCCCTTCTTCAGGTGACGACGCCCAAGGAGTTCCGCAATCTGCACCGCATTGAGCGCCGCGCCTTTGCGAAGATTGTCGGAGACACACCAAAGCGCAAGGCCGTTTTCAACCGTTGGGTCCTCGCGTACGCGGCTGATGTAGGTGGCGCTGTCGCCGGCACATTCGACCGGCGTGACATAACCTTCGTCCTCGCGCTTATCGATCAGCATAAGGCCGGGTGCCTCGCGCAGGATTTCCTGAGCGCGCTCTGCCGAAAGCTCTTCCTCGAACTCGATGTTCACCGCTTCTGCATGACCGACAAACACGGGCACACGCACGCATGTGGCAGAAAGCTTGATTTTGGGATCGAGGATCTTCTTGGTCTCAACCACCATCTTCCACTCTTCCTTGGTCGATCCATCGTCGAGGAAGACATCGATATGCGGGATGACGTTGAAGGCAATCTGCTTCGTGAACTTTGATGGTTCAACCGGATCGCCCACAAAGATCGCGCGGCTTTGCTCAAATAATTCGTCCATGCCCGCTTTGCCTGCGCCCGAGACCGACTGATAGGTCGAGACGACGACGCGCTTGATCGTCGCGGCATCGTGCAATGGCTTTAGAGCCACCATCAGCTGGGCGGTCGAGCAATTGGGGTTGGCGATGATGTTCTTCTTTGAATACTCATCAATCGCATCCGGGTTCACCTCTGGCACGATGAGCGGCACATCCGGGTCCATACGATATAGCGAGGAGTTGTCGATCACAACGCAGCCCGCAGCCGCCGCCTTGGGCGCGTATTCTTTTGCCGGGCCAGAGCCAGCAGCAAACAAGGCAATATCCCAGCCAGACCAATCGAAATGTTCGATATTGCGGCATTTGAGCATCTTGCCGCTGTCGCCGTACTCAACCTCGGTTCCGTGGCTGCGCGAGCTTGCAACCGCTGCGATTTCGTCAGCGGGAAATTCGCGTTCGGCCATGATTTGCATGACTTCGCGGCCCACATTTCCGGTCGCGCCGACGACTGCTACACGGTAGCCCATTCTTATTATCCTTCACGTCAATTTGGGTTGCGCTGCCCCGGTGGACAGCTAGCATCATCTCCAAAGGGAGATTTCATGCAGGCCGATACACAGGTTTGGCGGCAAAAGGCCAAATATTTCGACTTTCAGGGGCACCAGATTGCCTATTGGACAGGAGAGAATACGAATGCGCGGCCATTGTTGCTGGTGCATGGCTATCCAACATGTGCGTGGGATTTTGCGAGCGTTTGGGAACAGTTGGGAGCAGACCATCATCTGATCGTGTGCGATATGCTCGGGTTTGGGCTCTCAGACAAACCACGCTCAGGATACTCGATCCACAAACAGGCCGACATTCAACAGGCTCAATTGGCGCATCTTGGCATCGGGAAATTTGACGCATTGGTCCATGACTACGGTGTCTCGGTAGGGCAGGAGTTGCTTGCGCGCCAGCAATCGGGGGATGGTGCTCCGGGCTTGGGGCAGATAATCTTCCTCAATGGCGGCATCTTCCCCGATCAACATCGCCCCGTGACCATGCAGAAGATCGGCGTGTCGCCCTTTGGCTTTCTGCTTGGTTTGCTGATGAACCGAGAGCGGTTTGGACAGAGTTTCAGCCAAGTCTTTGGTCCCAACACAAAGCCCTCTCCTGAAGAGCTTGATCAGTTCTGGGACTTTATCGCGCACAATTCCGGCAATCGCATCATGCACAAGCTGCTGCACTACATCGCAGACCGCCGCATGCATAAGGATCGCTGGGAGGCGGCTCTTAGAGGTGCTGAAAGCAAAATCGGCCTTATCAATGGCGCGCTTGACCCGGTTTCGGGTAAGCACGCCTATGACAAATGGCGCGAAGTGGTGCCGGGAGCGCGGCACCATTTGTTACCGACAATTGGCCACTACCCTCAGGTCGAAGCGCCCGAGGAAGTGGCGGCTAAGGTGCTGGAGTGGCTCGCCTAATTTACTCAGGCGGCGTAACCCCGTGCGCTTCCAAGAAGCGGAAGATTGAGTTCCACATATGCGGTGAAATCTGCTCTCCCGACACACGGTGCGTGTAACCGGGGTAGAGCATCATTTCGAACGGCACATTGTTCTCTTGCAGAACGCTGATTAGCTCTGATGAGTTTTCAAACACCACATTGTCGTCCGCCATGCCGTGAATCAGCAAAAGCGGATCAGCGATCTTGGTCGCATCGGGAATGGCGCTGGCTTTCTCATACGCCTCAGGCACTTCGCGTGGGTCACCCATAAAGCGTTCGGTGTAGTGGGTGTCGTAGAGCTCCCACTTGGTCACGGGCGCGCCGGAAATGCCTGCTGCATAAAGCCCTGGATCGGCCTGAAGCTGCTTCAGCGTCATATAACCGCCGTAGGACCAGCCATAGAGCGCAAGCTTGTCCGGATCGACAAAATCCAGCGTTTTCAGGAACTCTGCGCCGGTCTTTTGATCCACCACTTCAACCCCGCCCATGGCGCGGTAGATCGGTTGTTCAAAATCCACTCCGCGATTGGCTGTGCCCCGGTTGTCGAGCGCGAAATAGATGTAGCCTTTGTCGACCACAGCTTGCGCCAGCGCCCCGCCCCAGCCTTTATCCACGATCTGCGGACCCGGGCCTGAATAGTGATAGTAGAACACCGGATACTGCTTACCCGGCTCCATATCGGGCTTGAGCATCATGTAATGCAGATCAGTCCCGTCTTCCGCCGGGATAATGCCATATTCAGGCATGGCGTGTCCCAGCAGGAACGGCGTGTACGGGTGGTCTTCACCCAGCGCGTTCTCCTCCACCCATGTCAGGCGCTGACCAAGATCGCCGGCGAGATAGCTTTGCGTGGGTTGATCGGGTGCAGAACGGCTGACGAGCATGAGTGAGCCGGTGGGGTCCATGCTGGCGGTGTTGGTGTAATCGGTTTCTGTCAGACGCTTTGGCTCTGAGGGATCGGAAAGGCTCGCGGAATAGACTTGTTCCGTCAGCACACCTTCGACGGCGGAGAAGAAGAGTTGGTCTTTGTCCTGATTGATCCCGACGAGTTTGGTCACGGGCTCTTTGAAGCTGGTGAGCTGCATCCAATCGCTTCCGTCGTAACGGTAGAAATTGCCAAAACCATCACGCTCTGACCACCACAACAGGCTGCCGTCTTTGAGGAAACGGTAGTTGTCGCTGAGGTTGATCCAATACTCTTCGCGCGCCGCTTTCTCAGTGAACCAAATCTCGCTCTCACCCGAAGCAGGATCGACCTTGAGCATATCGAGCACCGTCTGCTCGCGGTTCTGACGCTGGACATACAGCATACCATCGGGGCCCCAATTGACCCGCGCGATGTAGATGTCGGCGTCCTCGCCAAGATCGACTTTCACCTGATTCCCACCATCGGGGTCCATCACAAACAGCTCAACAATCGCATTGTCTGAGCCTGCCACGGGATAGCGCTGGTCGAACACTTTGGTACCTGTGGCACCAATCGCAGCTCTTGTGACGATGCCAGCTGGGCTTTCATCGGTGCGCTGCACGGCAAGGCGCGTGTCGCTGCCATTCCACCAATAGCCGGTGAGGCGGCTCATCTCTTCTTGCGCGACAAATTCCGCTTCGCCCCAGCGAATAGTGTCACCTTCCTTGGGAGTGATCGGCGCGGCGTCTCCGCCAACAGCGCCAACCCAGAGCTGGCGATCGCGGATAAAAGAGATGAAGCCAGCATTTGGTGACAATTTGGGGTTGAGTTCGCTTTCTTCGGTATCGGTCAACCGCTGAACGTCACCGTCAAGTTTGGCAAAATAAAGATCGCCATCAATTGGTACCAAAACGCCGCTCGCATCGCTTGCCCATTGATAGGTGATGATGCCTTTAAGGCTCCCCACGCGCGCTCGTTCGCGCTGCATCTTTTCGTCTTCGGAAAGCTCGCGGCCTGAACCCACCGCCTCGCTATTCACCAACATCCGCCATTCGCGTGTCTGAAGGTCAAAGCCCCATAGGTCATAGCGCGCCGCATCTTCCGCCCGATTGCGCAGCAGCGTCAGATACCGTCCATCAGGCGAAAACTGCACACCGCGCGGGCTAGAGCCATTTAACGAAGGCGAAGCAAAAACGCGCTCAAATGTGAGCTCTGGTCCAGTATCAGGGGTGTCGGTCATATGGTCGTCGGCCAATGCTGTGGTGGAAAGAAGAGCGGCGGCAGCAGCTGTCAGAAACAAGCGCATTTCGAGTGGGATCCCTCTTTATCCAAAGCGGCGCGAGAGACCGCTCAATTTCATCGCAAATGTTCCTCGCAATGACGACGAGGAAACGCAAGGCCTGCAAATGAAAAAGGGCGGCTCCAACCGGAACCGCCCTCTTCGAATTTGCTTGTGATACGCTCTTACTTTTTAGGAGCGTTTTCCCGGCGTTCCGCGATACGCGCACGCTTACCGGTGCGGCCGCGCAGATAGTAAAGCTTCGCACGGCGCACGACGCCGCGGCGAACCACGGTGATGCTGTCCACGATGGGCGCATACAGCGGGAACACACGCTCAACGCCTTCGCCAAAGCTCATTTTGCGCACGGTGAAGTTGGAGTTGATGCTGCGGTTTGACCGCGCAATGACAACGCCTTCAAAGTTCTGCACACGTTCGCGCGTGCCTTCCTTCACCTTAACGCCCACGCGCACGGTGTCACCTGCGCGGAAATCTGGAATGTCTTTAGTAACCTTGCCGATTTCTTCGGCTTCGATTTGCTGGATCAGGTTCACTGGTCCGTATCCTTTTGTTTTCGCCGCGCGCCAGAGGCAGACTGGACCCGAGCGCTCTCATAGCGCTCCCATAAATCCGGCCTGCGTAACCTAGTGTCAGTTTCAGCCCGAGCTTTACGCCAAGCATCAACCTTCGCATGATCCCCAGATCGCAGCACTTCGGGGATCGTGCGCCCTTCCCATTCTTGAGGTCGGGTATATTGCGGGTATTCAAGAAGACCGTCCTCAAACGATTCTTCAACCCCGCTAGAAGCCGCGCCCATTACGCCGGGAATGAGGCGAATGCAAGCATCAAGTATGGCTAAGGCTGCGGGCTCACCGCCGGAAAGCACAATATCGGCAAGGCAAACCTCCTCAATCTGAGGGCGCGCTTCGAACAGACGCTCATCGAATCCTTCAAAACGCCCGCAAAGAATGGTGACACCGGGGCCGCTGGCGATCTCGCGTATGCGGCCTTGCGTGATGGGTTTGCCGCGCGGCGTCATGGCAAGGATAGGCACCGCATCCCCCGTTTCGGGGAGGGTCGAGTCCAAAGCCCGCGCCCACACGTCGGGTTTAAGCACAAGCCCCGCCCCGCCCCCTGCGGGCGTATCATCGACCTTGCGATGCTTGTCCGTGGCAAAGTCGCGCGGGTTGACGGTGTCTAGCGACCAATCTCCGCGCTCAAGCGCCTTGCCCGCAAGGCTAACACCGAGGGGACCAGGGAACATCTCCGGATAGAGGGTCAGGATGGTGGCGGCGAAGGTCATACAGAGCGCGCCAACTTCAATAAAAGCCGCGCCCTGTTCCACCGCGCGAACCAACAACCAGCACCAAAAACAATCAACGCACTTGCGGGCATCCACCATGCCCAATAGTGTTTGCGGTCTGACAAAACCCTCAACCCATTATCGTACAAGCCAAGCATCCACCACGCGACAATAAGGACCGGCCAGCTTGCTGGAAGCAACCAAACCATCTCACGTTTAGTGCAAAATCGCATGCTGGCGCGATAGAGAAACTGATAGCCCCAAATTGTCGCCAGATTGAGAGCAATCAAGACAAAAACCGTCTGAGCAACATGAGAAAGAACCGAAGCGAAGGTCATGTCCCCCAATTCACCCCATCCTTCGCCCGCGTATCTATGCTGAGCTCAAACACATCGGGGCGCGAGTAGTGACCGTCGGTATCAAGGCTGGTGAGCCCCTGCCCGCGCTCTGACAGGTCGAGCTCGGCGTGCAAAATCTCTTGGCCCTCGCCCGCCTGAGCCAGAACCCGCGCATCAGGCGCAATAATCATTGAGCCGCCGCGATTAAGCGCCTCGCTCTCAATCGCCTCGAACATCTCGCGCGCTTCAGGAGACCCGCCCACACGCTCCAACCCGTCGAACAGATCATCGCGGTGCTGCACCAACCCAGCAGCGAGCACAAAGCAGCGTGCTTCCATCGCATAGTGGCGCGAGGCAAGAGCATATTCCTCGCGCACGGTGGGCCATGCGGCAACATGCAGGCTCTCGCCCAGATTATGCATCGCCGCGCGGGCAAGCGGCATCCAATGCTCCCAGCAGATAAGGTTGCCAGCGTTCCCCCATTCGGCCTCATGCACGCCCAAAGTCGAGCCATCACCGCGCATCCAGATAAGGCGCTCACCATGCGTTGGCACCAACTTGCGGTGGTCCAGCGGCGGCAGGCCGGGGCGGAAAAGGAGCTGATTGTTGTAAAGGCTAGAGCGAACCCGCTCATGCGCGCCGATGGAGATGCACGCGCCGCTTTCATCGCAAAGCTCTTGCAAGGGCAGAAGTCGCTCATCACCCGGCACAACCGCGTTATCGAGCATGATGTTGTGGCACGCCCGGGTCCCCGGATGGTCCCACAGCGCCGCGCCGGGGCTCTCATCCAGCCACAGCGGATAGCCGCCTAGCCACGTCTCTCCAAAGGCCACAAATTGCGCGCCCGTTTCGATAGCTTCGCGCGACAAACGGGTCGCCTTCTCAATCCCTCCATTGAAATCCAAAGGGATCGGAGCGGCTTGGCAAATGGCAACAGGCAATTGGGTCATGTAAAAGTCTCAATGTCAAATTCGGTTAGGCTGTCCAGTTTTTTCGTCGCGAAATGGGCGATCGGCCAACAGAAAATGACCGAAAAAACCCCTCCAACAACGCCGAGCCCAATAAGCAGGTCAGCAAAGTCAGCCGCGCCGTCAGCAAGGCTTATCAACGAAATCGGAAGCAGAAATCCCACTGGGGCAAAAAGACTTGCGGCGAGGATGCGGTTCGGGCGGGAGCGTTTTCCCAGAACGAACTTTACAAGCAACACGGCACCTAGCCTCATCATGCCAAGAAAACACAAAACTGCGAATAATGTCAGGAGAACGGCGATCATGTTCGCCCCTTAAGGCGCAAAATCACCCCCCGCAACCGCCGCAACCGCCACCTCCGCAGCCGCTATCGCCGCCGTCGCCGCCGTCGGAGCTGTCACCAACATCGCCACCATCAGCGCCAAATCCGGCTTGACGCGCGGCGTGAACGGGCTCCCACGGGGTCCCCACGAGCACGCCAGTGCCAAACAGAGCGACCGCAAAGCCCGCTTCATTGGCTTGCGGAGCGCGTTTCAAACGGCTGCCTTCCTCTTCAAGCGACTTGACCAATTGCTGGCCCGCAACGGTGCGCTTGGTGCCCGTAAAGAAGCGGATAAGACCAAAGACTAAGGTCACGACCAAAAGTGCAAACAGAAAATCAGTGGGTTCGCCCTGCGCCTCACCTGCTTGTTGGCGATACAGTCCGATAACGAACAACGCCGCATAAGGTAGCGCGGAGAGAAACCGCATTCGCAACCGCTCTGAACTGTCCATGATCAGGCCGCGTTGGATCAGATTGACCTCGACCCGCTCAGCCTCCGCATTAATCGACTTTTGCGCCTCAGACGGGGTAAAATCGCCAACTCTGGCGAGCACCGCGCGCTGCGCGCTGCCCTCCGCTTCCTCTCTACGCCTCACATTGAGCTTGCCCCTGGCGCCTTCGCGCAGGGAGCCATTGGCAAATAGCGAAGAGAGAACCGCGACTGTTAGCCGGTCCGCACCTCCCGTGAGCACCGCAACCTCCTCCAAGTCTTCGACTTCGCCGCGCTTGCCTACTGGCCGTAAATTGGCGGAAATCCAAAGACCAGCCGCCACACAGGTCACAAGCATTATGCCATAAAAAAGCAGAAAATCGGGCCCGGTATAGGATGAAAAGAACTCCATCAGACAAAAACTCCAATCAAAACAGCAATCGCTATGCCAAGCGCGGTCCACCCTAGCGCCCCTGCAAGAGCGAGACGTTTGTCGAGGATCATAACATCATTTGGGTTCACGCGAAGCCCTTGCGGATCGACCCCAAACCTGCGCCTGGCTCCGGGCCATATGTCGCCCGGCGGAAGCTCTCCAAACGCGTCCTCATATGATTGGAACGTGCGCGCATATTGGTTGTAGTAGCGGGTGCGCTCAACCTGTCCCCCGGCGGTGGGTCCATGGTGTAGGTCTGCACCCAAGATTTCAGGACAAAACTTGCCCCAGTAATCACGACTGTAAGTAAGGTGGAGGTGCCAGACCTGATCCACTGCATCCGATGGTGTGACTTCGTGGTCAGCAGTGCATGCCAGGTAGCAGAAACGCTTATACTCAAGGATCACACGCTGGGTGAATGCCAAAGACCAACGATTTTCGCGCGCAAGGCGGTCAGCAAAAGATAAAGGCGCATCATCGGGCCCAATCGAATGAGCCAATAGACGTTCCCAAATCTCAGTCGAAGTCGCGTTTCCCATTGCGCTCATGCGCTATTGGTCGGCGAATTCCTCGGAAATGACAAGTCTTGCGGTGTCCCATTCGATCACTGCCTGCTTGGTCATTGGGACCATAATGGTCTTCATGCCCTTAGCAGGCACCGGCTCAAGCGTGATTTCGATGATGTCGGTCGCGCCAAAGTTTTCGACAGCGGCAACAGTGCCAATTGGCGTGCCTGCGTCTGTCACCGCAGCAAGCCCCAACAGGTCAGCGTGATAATACTCACCAGTATCAAGAGCGGGCAAATCGTCACGCGGCACTTTCAAGGTGGTCCCGCGCAGTTTTTCGGCGTTGTTCCGGCCCGAAACTTCCGCGAAGCGCGCGATCGCACCGCCTTTGTTGTCAGAACGAATTTTCTTGAGGGTCAGTTCGCCTTCATTGAAGGTCTTATGTTCGCGAAGAGCATCAAGCCCCTCGCCCAGTAATTTGAGGCGAACCTCACCCGCGACACCGTGCGCGCCGGTGACCGCAGCAAGAACGATTAGTTCGTCAGACACAGTCTTTCCCGTTCGAATTGAACATATCGAGGCGCTGCGCTGCGACAGGCCCAAAACGAACGGGGTAAGACATGAAAGGGCTTAGCCTTCGCTTTTTTCTTCAGCAGCCGCTTCTTCGGTCGCAGCTTCTTCTGCAGGAGCTTCTTCCGCAGGTGTTTCTTCCGCAGGAGCTTCTTCAGCTGCTGGCTCTTCAGCCGGTGCTTCAGCAGCAGCTTTTGCAGCCTCTTCCGCTTCTTTCGCCGCTTCTTCGGCTTCTTTCAGCTTTTCAGCTTTTTCTTCAGCGCGCTCTTTGGCTTTTTCGCCCGGCTCTGCTTTGTTCGGGTTGTTGCGTGCTTCACGCTCAAGAATGCCAGCGGCATCAAAGAAACGGTGCACACGGTCTGAAGGCTTCGCGCCAACTGAAAGCCAGTGACGTGCACGGTCTTCGTCGACCTTCACGCGCTCAGGATTGTCTTTCGCGAGGAGCGGGTTGTATGTGCCGATCTGCTCGAGATATTTACCGTCACGTGGTGAACGCGAGTCAGAGACGACGATGCGGTAGTAAGGACGCTTTTTAGCACCACCGCGCGAAAGCCGGATTGCAACTGCCATTGTAGATTACCTTTCGAGTTATTCTGTCTGTATTCGTTTAAATTCGTTGAACTATTTTTGCGCTATTTCTTCTTGGGGCCACCAAGGCCGGGGAGACCGGGCGGGAGACCGCCCATTCCGCCACCGGGTCCGCCCATTCCGGGCATGCCGCCCATTCCAGGAGGCATTCCGCCACCCCCCCCGGGACCTCCGCCGCCAAACATGGCAGCAAGGCTCTTAAGGCCGCCCATTTTCTTCAATTGTTTCATTGCCTTGGACATTTCCTGATGCATTTTCAGGAGCTTGTTAACCGTCTGCACATCGGTGCCAGAACCGGCTGCAACGCGCTTTTTGCGCTTGGCATTCATCAGGCCGGGCGAAGTCCGCTCCTTAGCCGTCATGGAACTAATGATCGCATCCATATGCACGAGCACCTTGTCGTCCATATTGGACGCCGCCATCGCAGCCTTGGCTTTCTTCATGCCCGGCATCATGCCAGCAAGCATGCCAAGACCGCCCATATTCTGCATTTGCTTCAATTGCATACGCAGATCGTTAAGGTCGAACTTACCCTTCTCAAAGTTCTCAGCGAGCTGAGCAGCTTCTTCCTCTTTGATTGTCGCCGCCGCCTTTTCAACAAGGCTGACAACATCGCCCATGCCAAGAATGCGGTCTGCAACCGATGCCGGGCGGAACGTCTCAATCGCGTCGAGCTTTTCGCCGGTACCTGCAAATTTAATCGGCTTGCCGGTAACAGCGCGCATCGAAAGCGCCGCGCCGCCGCGCGCATCGCCGTCCATCCGGGTGAGGACCACACCAGTAAGCGGGACTTCGCCAGAGAAGCTTTGCGCGACGTTCACTGCGTCTTGCCCGGTAAGACTGTCAACTACGAGGAGCACTTCGGTAGGCGCTGAGACTTGGCTGACCGCCTTCATCTCGGCCATCAGCGCTTCGTCTACGTGAAGGCGGCCTGCTGTATCGAGTAGGAGGACGTCGAAGTTTTGGAGCTTTGCTGCGCCCATTGCGCGCCGAGCGATATCGACCGGCTGCTGACCATCGACAATTGGCAAGGTCGCTACATCAACCTGCTCGCCCAGCACCTTAAGCTGCTCTTGCGCCGCAGGACGGTTCACGTCGAGCGAGGCCATCATGGCCTTTTTGCCGTGGCGCTCTCGGATCAGCTTACCCAGCTTTGCGGTGGTCGTGGTCTTACCAGAACCCTGAAGACCCACCATCATGAAGACAACAGGGGGAGCAGCGTTGAAGTTTAGTTCTTCCCCCGATCCAACCTCGTCGTCGTCACCGGTAAGCATCGCAACAAGCTCATCATGGACGATTTTAACGACTTGCTGACCCGGAGTGACCGATTTCAGTACGTCTTGGCCGACGGCTTTTTCCGTCACCGCATCGATGAAACGGCGCGCCACAGGAAGCGCAACATCGGCCTCAAGCAGGGCAACACGCACTTCGCGCATGGCATCGCGCACGTCTTGCTCTTTAAGAGCGCCGCGCCCTTTGAGCTTGTCAAAGACGCCGCCTAAGCGATCGGACAAATTGTCAAACATCTTCAACTACTCCTCTCAGAACAACACAATGCCGCCTGATAAACGCGAAAAACGCCGGCGGACGAAACCTCGTCGGCCAGCGTGCGGAAATCCTCGACAGACGTCCGGCTTATGTATCTTTTTCGATGGTGGAGCCTAGCGGGATCGAACCGCTGACCTCAACACTGCCAGTGTTGCGCTCTCCCAGCTGAGCTAAGGCCCCATTTATCCATCGTATTGGCCCTATTAAAAATAAGACCATTCCTTGCCCTCGCAAGGGTGCGCTCCATTAAGACCGCCCCCCGCGAAACGCAAGTGCAAAATCAGCTATCGTCGCTGCCGTCGTCGTCTTTAGCAGCAGTGACACCCAGATCGTCGTCGCCGCCAAGGTCGACGTCGTTATCTGGAGAATCTTCTTCATCATCGATATTCTCGATGTCTTTGAGCTCATCATCTTCCTGATCGGCAAGATCAGTATCAGCTTCGCCAGCCTTCGCCTTTTTAGGATCGTCGATCGGAATTGGCTGTTTAGATTTGAGCACTGGCTCTGGATACCATTTGTGGCCATTGGGACTGGTCACAGGGTTATCATTGCCAAGATCATAAAAGCGTTCGCCGGTTTCCGGGCAAGTGCGCTTGGTTCCCCATTCGGGTTTAGGCATCTATTTGGTCCTTATCTGGTCCTGCATCAAAAGGCAGGTAGCAAACATGAGAAGGTCAGTTGGGCTTGGTTTGCACTGGAATCAAGTGCATTCGAATTAGATCCCTTGTTTGGGCGGGCGCGCCTTGCCATAGCCCCGTGCCGCTGTCAAAGACCTGCCCCAATATGCCAGCCCATACTTTTACCTCATCCGCCCCATTAACCGGCCGTTTGCGCGTGCCGGGCGATAAATCCATTAGCCACCGCGCGCTTATGTTTGCAGGTCTTGCCATTGGAGAAAGCCACGTCACTGGCCTTTTAGAAGGCGAAGACGTGCTCGCAACTGCTGCTGCGATGCGGCAATTGGGCGCACATATTGAACGCGAGGGCCAAGGCACTTGGATTATCAATGGCGTTGGTGTTGGAAGCCTGCTGGAACCGAAACAAGCGCTCGACATGGGCAACTCAGGTACTTCAACACGGTTAATGATGGGCCTTTTGGCGAGTCATCAGTTTAAAGCGACCTTCGTCGGCGATGCCAGCCTTTCAGGACGGCCGATGAATAGGGTCATCAATCCCCTTTCTCAAATGGGCGCGAGTTTCGAAAGCTCGAGCGGAGGAACTCTTCCCCTTATGATGCACGGCGCATTTCCCGCTGTGCCGATCACATACCGCCTTCCCGTGGCCAGCGCGCAGGTCAAAAGCGCAGTTTTACTCGCAGGGCTCAACACACCCGGCATCACCCGCGTGATCGAACCGGTTGCAACCCGTGACCATACAGAGCGCATGCTGACAGGCTTCGGCGCAAGACTCGAAGTAGGCGAAGAAAACGGTGAACGCGTGATTTCCATCCATGGCGAAGCCGACCTAAAGCCCATGGATGTGGTGGTCCCCGGAGACCCCTCCTCTGCCGCCTTCTTCTTAGTCGCCGCGAGCATTGTGCCGGGAAGCGATCTTGTGATCGAAAACGTGGGGCTTAATCCGACCCGTGCGGGGATAGTGACCGTGCTCAAACAAATGGGCGCGGACATTGAAGAACTGAACCCAAGGGATGTGGGCGGTGAACCTGTTGCGGACCTACGGGTGCGCCATGCCCCGCTAACCGGCATTGATGTGGACCCGGCCATCGTCCCCAGCATGGTGGACGAATTCCCCGTGCTTTTCGTTGCGGCCGCATATGCAAAGGGCACTACGCGCTGCACCGGGCTTGAGGAACTGCGAGTCAAGGAAAGTGATCGCATTGCCGTAATGGCCGCCGCCCTCACCGCAGCTGGTGCGCGGGTAGAGGAACAAGATGACGGCCTCACCATCCATGGCACCGGAGGCGATCCGCTCAGAGGCACCTCCAATGCCCGCGTCAAAACCCACCTCGACCACCGTATTGCCATGAGCATGGCTATCGCAGGTCTAGCCAGCAAAGATGGAGTTGACGTCGATGACACAGCGCCAATTGCCACCAGCTTCCCGTCATTCATGGAACTGCTCGAAGGAGCGGCACGGTAAATATGACCACCCCGCTCGATATCTACTCTTTTATAGGTTTCATCGGCACCGCCTGCATCATCGGCGCATATGCCTATTTGACATGGGTCAATGAGCCCAACCCCTTTATCCTCCACGGCACCAATCTGACAGGTGCCGCGCTGCTCACGGTGAGCCTTATGGTGCACACCAATTGGCCAAGCCTTGTGCTTGAGGGATTTTGGGCAGCGATTGCGATTTTCGGGATTGCAAAGGCACTGAAGAGTAGAAAGGCCGAAACATGATCATCGCCGTCGACGGCCCCACAGCTTCGGGCAAAGGTACAATCGCCAAGCGGCTCGCGGCACACCTGGGTGTCCCTTGCCTCGATACAGGGCTGCTTTACCGCGCAGTTGGACGGCAAGTGGCGATCAATGGCGGCAATCCCGATATTGCGGCCGATGCGCTTGCAGCCTGCAATTTCCCGGATAAATTGCTCGAAGACGAAATTCTTCGCACCGAAGAAAGTGGGAGTCTTGCAAGCCGCGCCTCTGTCCACCCAGAGGTGCGCGAAGCCCTGTTCAAGCGCCAACGCGCCTTTGCCGAACAACCCGGCGGAGCGGTTCTGGATGGGCGCGATATCGGGACCGTCATTGCGCCAGATGCCGATGTGAAACTTTTCATCACGGCGAGCGTCCAATCACGGGCACGACGCCGTTGGCTCGAGATGGTGGAGAAGAAACTCGACCACGAAGAGGAAATCCCACTCTCTGAGATTGAGAAAGACGTGGTTGCGCGCGACGCCCGCGATATCAACCGCAAAGACGCGCCGCTTAAGGCAGCACCAGACGCCTTGGTTATCGATACCACGACCTTTGATCGCGAAGCGGCATTTGAGATGGTCCTAGAGGCGGTTCAAGAGGCGCTCAATGAGCGCTAATTTCCCCAGTCATCCGAAAGATCTTCACTGCTTGCCTCACTGTCTGCCCAACCAGTAGTAGGATCAGTTTGCGGGGTGTCCGAATAGTCTGCTTCCGAGACAAAGCCATTGGCGATGTTGATCGGCAGTTCATTAAGGCGGGAATGAAGGGCGGCCACGTCGATTTCGCGCTGCTCAATGACGGCGGCAGCAAATTCACTTATATGAATTTTCGATGCTTGAGCCTTAAGTTTGCTCGCTTCGCTCTTTCTTTGGATGCACATCGGGACAATGCGACTTGAGGAATCGTCAATCTCCTGCACCCGCAATTTGCAGGCATGAGTGCCCTTTTCTGAGCTGTTGTATCTCACATCCACTCGGAACAAATCATTTTCGAGACCCACGATGGCAACTTTGCCTTCCTCCTTTGCTTCGGGGAGTTTGAAAGACCGTGCCGCGTTGTTCAGCGCAGCCATCGCGTCTGCTTTGGCGATTACATGAACATTTGGGTCATTTTCCCCGCAAGCGTTTGTGCCAAGCGCGCTCAGTCCAGCAATCGCAAACGTGCACATCCAATGTAACTTCATCGGCATCGTAATTCCTTATCGCCATAGCCAGCGCTTTTTGCTGGTCCACGCGCGTTAACAAGGCCATCGTTAGAATTCTCTTATCAAGGTCAATTTCCTTGCAATCATGCCCCTTTGCCGCTAGGCGCGCGCACGTTCCGGACATCGATAATGGTGAAAAGAACCTCTGCGGTTTGCATTCGGCTCCGTGGAGAGATCGGCCTCTTGCCCTGCTAGCCCCCGCAATGGTGCGTGGGAGGCAGTTTAAGACCTCCGGAAAAACCGGTGGCCGGTAGCAAACATAACCTGAAGGATTAGCCAAGACTTATGGCAACCTCACCCAACCCAACGCGCGACGATTTCGAAGCGCTCCTTAACGAACAACTCGGCGGTGCCGGCGATCAGGGCTTTGAAGGCCGCGTCGTCATGGGCACGATCACTGCAATCGAAGCAGGTCACGCCGTAATTGACGTAGGTCTTAAAAGTGAAGGCCGCGTCAATCTCAAAGAATTTTCACGCGGCGATGACGACCACGGCCTTGTAGTAGGCGGTGAAGTCGAAGTTTATGTCGACCGCGTAGAGAACGCTGACGGCGAAGCCATGCTCAGCCGCGACCGCGCACGCCGCGAAGCGGCTTGGGACAAGCTCGAAAACGAATTTGGCGAAGGCAAACGCGTCGAAGGCCGCATCTTTGGCCGCGTCAAAGGCGGCTTCACTGTCGACCTCGACGGCGCTGTTGCGTTCCTTCCCGGCTCACAAGTCGACATCCGCCCTGTGCGCGACGTCACACCGCTTATGGAAGTGCCTCAGCCGTTCCAAATCCTCAAAATGGACCGTCGCCGCGGCAACATCGTTGTATCGCGCCGTGCCGTTCTTGAAGAAACCCGCGCAGAACAGCGCAGCGAACTAATCAACGATCTGGCTGAAGGTCAGGTCATCGAGGGCGTGGTCAAGAACATCACCGATTACGGTGCGTTCGTTGACCTTGGCGGCATCG
The DNA here is from genome assembly GCF_039988855.1 of Erythrobacter sp. Lineage (GTDB taxonomy): Bacteria > Pseudomonadota > Alphaproteobacteria > Sphingomonadales > Sphingomonadaceae > Erythrobacter. The sequence goes on along the minus strand of NZ_JBDXIY010000019.1, from coordinate 420,173 downwards.
ACGGCCTCCTCCACGTCACCGACATGAGCTACAAGCGCGTAAACCACCCAAGCGAAGTGATCGCCATTGGCGACACCGTGAAGGTTCAGATCGTGCGTATCAACGCCGATACACAGCGTATCAGCCTCGGCATGAAGCAGCTCGAAAGCGATCCATGGGACGGTGTTGCTGCGAAATACCCAATTGGCATGAAGCTGTCTGGTCACGTGACCAACATCACCGAATACGGCGCATTTGTTGAACTCGAAGCCGGTATCGAAGGTCTTGTCCACGTCTCTGAAATGAGCTGGACCAAGAAGAACGTTCACCCAGGCAAAATCGTCAGCACTTCGCAAGAAGTCGATGTGATGATCCTCGAAGTCGACAGCGACAAACGCCGTATTTCGCTCGGCCTTAAACAGGCTCAGCGCAATCCTTGGGAAGAGTTTGCAGAAACGCATCCAGTGGGCGCCGAAGTTGCTGGCGAAGTCAAAAACGCCACCGAGTTTGGTCTCTTCATCGGTCTCGATGGCGATGTCGATGGCATGGTCCACATGTCAGATATCGCATGGGGCATCTCGGGCGAAGACGCTCTGGCGCTTCACCGCAAGGGCGAAGAAGTCAAAGCGGTTGTTCTCGACGTTGATGTTGAGAAAGAACGCATCAGCCTCGGCATGAAGCAGCTTGAAAAAGGTGCACCTACCGAAGCAGGCGCAGCAGCAGCCGGTTCGCTCCGCAAGGGTCAGACCGTCACTGTCAGCGTTCTCGAAGTTCGCGATGGCGGCCTCGAAGTGCAAGTTGGCGACGACGGCGCAACCGGCTTCATCAAGCGCAGCGACCTTGGCCGTGACCGTGACGAGCAACGTCCTGACCGCTTCCAAGTTGGCAGCAAAGTCGACGCGATGGTCACAGGTTTCGACCGCTCGAAAAAACCAAACTTCTCGATCAAGGCGCGTCAAATCGCCGAAGAGAAAGAAGCAGTGCAGCAGTTCGGTTCATCCGATTCAGGTGCATCGCTTGGCGACATTCTCGGTGAAGCGCTCAAAGGCAAAGAAGACTAAGTCTTCTATCCTTTCGACAAATAAGAATGGCCCGCCCGCAGCAATGCAGGCGGGCCTTTTCTATTGGCGGCTGCACGGTTAGGATGGCATCCAAGAGAAGGATCCCAACGCAATGCTTGAAGTTCACCAGTTTCCCTGCCTGTCAGACAATTATGGCTATCTGCTGCATGATAGTGAAAGCGGCGAAACCGCCGCCATCGATACACCTGACGCGGACGAGTATCTGGAACAGGCCAAGGCCAAAGGCTGGACCATTACGCATATCTGGAACACCCATTGGCATCCCGATCACGCCGGCGGAAATGGCGATATTGCAAAGGCTGTCGGTGCGAAAATCGTCGCCCCGCAAGAGGTCGAAAAGCTCTCTTCGATCGATCAAGTGGTCAGCCATGGCGACACAGTCACCTTGGGCAGCCATACTGCGCAAGTTATTGATGTATCGGGTCACACCAACGGTCATGTGGCCTTCAATTTCCCAGACAGCGGCATCGCTTTCGTAGGAGACAGTGTGTTCGCGCTCGGCTGTGGCCGCATGTTCGAAGGCGAGCCCAAACAGTTCTGGGACAGTTTGCAACGGATTAAGGCGTTTTCAGAGGACACCGTTCTTTATTGCGCGCATGAATATACACAGGCCAATGCCGCCTTTGCCCTTCATGCTGACCCAGACAATCCAGAACTCCAAGCCTATGCCGCTGAAATCGAGGATAAGCGTTCTCGCGGGGAGTGGACGGTGCCCACCGTGCTGAAGCGGGAACTTGCGACCAATCCGTTCCTACGCGCTGACGATCCGGCGTTGCAGGCTCGATGGGGCGGAGACGCACCCCACGAGACATTTGCAGCCATTAGAGCGGGCAAGGACAACTTCTAGTCCCCCCATGCAGGCCTTACGCGTTGAATCGCTCTCCAAGGACCTAACAGGGGTTCAATTAGTCGATATGCGCGAGCCTGCCCGCGTACCCGGAGAAGTCCTGGTACGCGTCCGCGCTGCTTCTTTGAATTTTCCCGACCTGTTGATGACCAAAGGGGAGTATCAGTTCAAACCCGAGGTGCCTTTCACCTCTGGGCTCGAAATGGCGGGCGAGGTCATTGAGGCGGATGCAGAAAGCGGTTTTGCTCCCGGCGACAAGGTCATCGGCGGGAAGAAAACCGATGCCTTTGCCGAGGTCGCTAGCGTTCCTGTTCGCGGTCTCTCCCCGCTCCCAACCGGCCTTACATTCGCACAAGGCGCCGCCATGGGAGCGGCCTATCAAACCGCCTACACAGGGCTAATCGAGCTTTGTAATGTGCAGCCTGAACAATGGGTGCTGGTTCACGGTGCAAGCGGCGGTGTTGGCCTTGCTGCTTGTGATTTGGCGAAAGCCATGGGCGCGCGGGTTATTGCTGCAACCGGGGTTGCGGATAAACATGATGCCATCAAGGCTGCCGTCGCCCCAGATGCCGTCATCACCGCGGCAGGACGCTTTAGGGAGAGAGTAGCTGACCTGACAGGTGGCAAACTGTGCGACGTAGTCTTTGACCCGGTTGGCGGCGATGTATTCGACGAGTCCACACGCTGTGTGAGTTTTGCAGGAAAACTGGTTGTGGTGGGTTTCACCAGTGGACGCATCGCGGAAGTGGCGACCAATATACCGCTCATCAAAGGCTTCTCTATCGTGGGCCTTCGCGCAGGCGAATATGCCCGCCGTTTTCCAGAGCGAGGAGCGGCCATCAACCAAGCGGTCGCTCAGCTTGCGGCTTCTGGAAAAGTCACACCAACCATCGATCGCATCCTGCCCCTTTCCAATTGGCAAGAGGGTTTCGACGCGATGGCCGCGCGTGCGCTTATTGGCAAGGTGGTGTTTGTGCCGGGTAGCTAAGCGGCGCTCAAACAAAAAAGGCGGCCCAATCGAGCCGCCTCTTCAAATTTCTGGTTGTGACAATCGGACTTAAAGCGAACCGATGACCTCATCCGCGAGCGCCTTGTCCGCATCCCCGCTATGCTTGTCTGCGATCAGCTTACGCGATGCAACAGATGCGGCATCAACAGCCGTAGCCCGAACACCCGCAATCGCATCACGCTCAGCCGCTGCGATTTTGTCTTCGGCCATGCGCTTGCGGCGAGCAACCATGGTTTCGCTATCGGCCGCCGCTTTTTCAAGGATCGCGTCCGCTTCACGCTGAGCGCCTTCCATCATTGCTTCGGCGTCTTTCTCAGCGCCGGCAATCTTGGATGCGTATTCGTCGCGAAGCTTCTCTGCCTCGATACGAAGATTCTTAGCCTCATCAAGCTGGGCTTTGATCTCAGCGATTTTCTTGTCGAGCCCACCAGTGATGAGTGATGGAATTTTCTTCCAAAGCATCACAGCGATAAGCACCGCCATAGAAAGGCTGACCCACTGATAATCCTGCAAGCCGAATGCCGAAGGGCCTTCGCCCGCTGCGATCATGAGAGAAATGAGATTAGGCATCAGAAAGCGCCTTCTTCACAACAGAGCGAACGCTCCGCTTGTCAACTTTGGTTCCTGCAAGCCGTGAGACGATGTCTTGAGCCGCCTCAACAGCAACGTCTTCGACCTCTGCCATTGCACTATCACGCGCAGCAGCAATTTCGGCCTCGGCCTTCTCGATCTTGGTGTCGAGACGCTTTTGCGCCGCGGCCAGTTTCTTCTCAGAAGCCGCTGCCGCCTTAGCTTTCGCTTCAGCAATCAGGTTCTGCGCAGAAGCCCGGTTTGCGTTCTCACGCTCACGCCAGGCTTCTTCTTGGCTGTCCGCCGCATCACGGGCACCTTGCGCGGCGGCAAGGTCGTCTGCGATCTGCTTATCGCGCAGCTCAACCGTGCCCATCACCTTGGGCACCATACCGCGGCCGATAAGGAAGAAGGTTATGCCAAAGAACACCAGCAGCCAGAATATCTGGCTGGAATAGGTATCCATAAGTTGGGCTATTTGAGGCATTGGTTAGGCCTTCGCCAAGAGCAAGTTGATAAAACACCTCCACGCAGGGCAGATTCAAGAAACCTGCCTTGCGTGTAGGAATTGTTCAGAATTAAGCGACGAAGATCAGGATCATCGCAACGACGAACGCCAGCAGGCCGAGAAGCTCAGCTGCGGCGAAGCCGATGAACAGGCGGCCTTGTTGGCCGTCTGCAGCGCCTGGGTTACGAAGAGCGCTCTCAAGGAACGAACCGAAGACGTTACCCACACCGATCGCGGCCATACCGGCACCGATTGCTGCGAGACCTGCGCCGATGAGCTTGGCTGCTTCTGCTTCCATTGTAAAAACTCCTTAAATTCAATCTATTGTAAGTGGATTAGTGAAAATCAGTGAAGGTGCTCTGCATCATTGATGTAAAGCGAGGTCAGCAATGCAAAGACGTAAGCCTGAATGCCTGCCACCAGAATTTCGAGTGCTGAGATGCCGATCATCAAAATAAAGCTCGGCGCGCTGACCAATAGGCCAAAACCCACACCTGCATTGATGCCGTCCATCACAAAGCTGGAAAGAACCTTCAAAAGGACGTGCCCTGCCATCATCGCAACAAAGAGACGCAGCGCGAGGCTGAACGGACGCACGAGGAATGAAATCAACTCGATCGGGAAAATGATCGGGATCATCGGCAGCGGCGTACCGTGGGGTACGAACAGGGTGAAGAACTTGATACCGTGCTTCCAAAAGCCAACAATCAGCACAATTGAGAAACTGATTACAGCGAGCACGCCGGTCACGGTGAAGTGACTGGTGAATGTGAAGGGATGAGCCCCAAACAAACCAACCGGCAAAAGGCCCAGCAGGTTACCAAAAAGGATAAACATGAAAAGGCTGAAAATATAAGGGAGGTATTTACGCCCCGCTTTACCGATATTTGCCTCAAGCATATCATCGATAAAGCCGGTGAATGTCTCCACCGCCATCTGCCACCGGCCCGGCACCAACTCGCGCTTCATACCAACAAAGATGAACGCCCAAAGCAGCACTGTGGTGATAGCCATCCACAAGGCTGAATTGGTAAACGCGATGTTGTATCCGGCAATTTCCCAAACGTCTGAACCAAACAACGGTTCAATCTGGAATTGCTTCATCGGATCGACTTTGCCTTCTTCGGCTGCCACGATCGTGTGTATCCCTGGTACCAGTAAAAACGCGGTCCCGTTCACAAAGATTCGTCAGAATCTTTCGAGGCCTTGTTTGCCGCAACGATTATGTTCCTGAAGGCAACGCCTATTCCGAGGAACAAGCCTACCAACAGACCCCATGGCACTGTGCTGAATATGGCATCAAACGCATATCCAATCACACAGCCTCCAAGGATTCCACCGATTAAATCCGCTAGCACTCGGTTGCCGCTACGATAATTCGCATCGGCCCCTTTGACTTGCGATTGGGTGCGTTCCTCTTCGCGCTCTTTCGCAGCTTTGAGCCGCGCTTCGAGCGCATCAATTCGCGCATCCTCAACGATGGGTTCTTGGGCGGGTTTATCCTCGCTCATGCGAGCCTCCTATTAGGGATGCAGGTGCGCGAGCGAAGACCAGTGCCCGCCAAGGGCGAGTGCCCCCTAGAAGAGGGCGATTCTTGAGTCAATGGTGCGCTGCGATAGTTTCCGCAAGCCCGTGGCAATTCTTGCCCGTTTATGGACAGATGGGGAGGCGTTCTGGCTGAGCGTCAGTGCGCGTTTTCCAGCTACCATCGGGGGCTTGATATTTTTCACCTGGAACTGTGCGAGCAATCGCCTGACACCCGGCGGTCGTCGCATATTGCTCAACTGTCGCGCTATTTTCTCGTGCTTTGCGAGTGTAAACAGTGCGCCGCTTGATATTGATATCATTCACCATGTCTTGCAGCCCAGGCGTCGCCTGGCCAACAACACCAAGATAACCGTCGAGCTGCTCACCCACGGTTCCGCTTGCACGCGCTGCTGCGTAGGCGGGGTCGCGCTGTGCCATGGCCGGAGCGGCAAAAGCAGACATCACGACCAGACCTGCCACTGGGCCCGCAATAACGGCCAGAATGGTTTTACGTATCGAAGTCTTTGGGGTCAGGGTCATCTCATTTCCTCCTATCGTCTAAATCGGTCGTTCACAGACCGATCAGAAGATATCTGCATTCTCATCAATCGTATTGCTGGCATCTTCTGCCAACCGGTAAAGCACTTCAGCCCGGATGTTGACGTTTAGCTCAATCACGATGGGTTCTTCTGGCGCAGCGACGTTGATACATCCGCTCAGCCCTAAGATCCCCGCGCAAACAAGACCAGTTTGCAATATCCTTTTGTTCATTCTCGCTCCCCGGCCTGCGTTGCGCCTTTCTCTGGCATTGCCGCCCACGGAGGTCAATTTCAGGTGTGTCATAGCTCGGAATCGCTTTCTGGAGGTTGAACAAAGGGTTCATTGCGGCGTTCAGCTTCGCCCGGTGTGATTATGGGAACGGGTGTTTGGGGAACAGGAGTTTGGGAAACAGGCCCGTCGTTTCCGCGCGGCACAATGCTTTGACCTTCGATTTGGAACAGGCCCTGATCGACCGGATCGCCAAAAACTGTGGGATCAAACAATCCGCGGACAATTGTGGCAAGCAGATAGAAGTTTTCTGAACGCACATTGATTTTAAAGCGGATGGGCAATTCAGCGAGTTGGCGCGTTATAAAGTTCTGATTTGTTCCTTCGCCCTGTCGTACCCCGTCAATGTTGAAATTGGTCAGGATTTCGCCTGCCAGATTGCCGTTCAATTCAATGCTCATCTGATTGTAATCGAGTGAACGAAGGGTCTGGAAGGCGTAATTGCCCATTGCGCCTAGGTCTTCATAGCTAAGTTCACCAACGTACGAAACATTGCCGCCCGGTGACCGTGAGATCAGCAATCCGCCATCGATGGTACCATTGCCTTGCGCGTCAAAGATGATGGGGATGGTCCCGTCAAACTCGCCCGTCGCCCCAAGGTTGGTGAGCTCCATTTGTGTGACAAACGTCGCTGCGTCCAACGCAACAATCTCAAAGATGTAGCTCTGCCCCTTGCCGCCTCCATAATCGAGCTTCACGGGCCGGAGGATCAACTCACCACCCATGAACGGCCAACGACCATCTTCCACGGTGATAAGTGTGCCATTCTCAACCGAATAGACGACGCGTCCGTCCAATACTTCTACGCCAGAGTTCACCGATTCAATGGTGGCGACTTGGGAAGGCGCGGTGGTCAGGTTGATCAAATCGGTAAACTCGATCGTTCCCTTAACTCCGCGCACAGGGCCAAAAGCAGCGGCAAAGTCAAACCCATCAGACGAAAACGCACCGCTGCTGGTTAGCTCTTCACCTTCCCACGTTACAGCCCCGCGACCTTTGACCTCGCCATTAACAAAGGCGATCACACCTCTTGTCAAAGACGTCAGCTCTTCCGGTTGGAAACCTTCATCGAATTTGATGCCCGGTACCGTGAAATCTGCACGCCCTTTGGCCGATGCAAGGTCGTGGCCGATCACCACATCTGCCAGTTTGCGCCCGCTCCACGGATTTTCCATCCCGATCGTGGCTCGGACCACGCCATCAACAAAGTCAAGCCTGCCGCCTGTGCCTCTTATCGGTTCAAATCGCGCGGGCTCCACACTTCCGGAAGGTTGCCGATCAGAAAGCGTAAAGGCTCCCTCTGAAACCTGCCAAGCATCGTTCGCATATTTCCATTGTCCCGTCAGATCGGTGAGATCGACCGAAGCGGCTCCAAGGATCGCGCTTCCTCCGGCAAAACCGCCTTCAAATCCGCCAGAGAAACTCCCATCAAAACTATCAAATGCCAGGCGCATGGTTTCTTCGCCAACGCCAAGTGTTGCCTCTACCCCTTCAACGCTAAACCCACCCGGATAGTGCAAGGCCGCACTGTCAATTGTTATGCCGGCAGGGCTCTCTCCATATTGTCCCGACAGCGACACGTCATTCATTCTGGCCTCGACCTTGAGTTCACGGTCGTAAATCACAAGTGATTTGCCCGCACTTGTGCAGATCGACAGGTTTTCGTTCCTGATTGCAAAGTCATAGACTTCCAGGGCAGTAAACTTGGCATCAAGGCATCTTGATCCAAGCCTGAGACCAGAACCCCTTGACCAACCACCATCAACTGAAAGGGCCAACCCCCGAACATTGCCCCCTGGAATTGCACCGTCGGCCTGAATAATGCCGGAAAAGCCAACACGGCCTGCAATATCTTGCCGTGCTTCCAGACGAGGAATCGATATTGCATCGCCGCCTTCCCGGTATTCTGCCATGGTCATGCGCAAGGTGGTGGAACCGGCATCCGCTTGCTGAAACCTTGCATTGATGCGGGGAAGACCAGCGCCTCCTGTAAGGATGTTCCCGACAAGCCGCTCTGGCTGATCGTTGTTGGCACCGGCGTAATTGATCCGAGACAGGGCAAACAATGTTTCACCGCTCGGACTGCGCAGCCGCGCCTCTGGGATCACCAGTCGCAGGCTATCTGGTTGAGTTCGCAGCGAAACGTCGCCTGCAAAAGAACTGCCTGTCACAGCGACTGCAAACGCATCCTCAAACTTACCAAGCAATGTTCCAGCAAAGGTGCCCGCGGTCGCAAGGTGAGCTTGCGACGAAGCAGCTCCTTGGAGGAGAGCCTGCGCATTCACACCGCGGCCACTGAACCTTGCCGTCCAATCATTCCGGGCGAAACTTTCGCGGCTTCGGAATGTGCCTTGCGTGCCGACCTCTTGTGCATTGGCGTAGTCCGTAACAAGCCCTTCCCCGTTAAGGTCGTGACGCAAACTAAGCTCACCGCCAAAACGCCAAGCGACATTCGCGCTTCCACCTAGTCTAGAGAGCATCGCACCCGGCCCCGACAAGCCTGAGGCAGACAGAGCCATGTCACCTTCAACTGACTCAAAACCTTCGGAGAGGGTCAGCCTCATTCCGATGTCTGCGGCTTCAATCAAAGACCCCTCGCAGTCAATATCGCGCGTCCGCAGCGGCCCATCAAAGCTCAACCGCCCATCCGCACTTGTCACGTCGCCATAGAGCGTCAGCGCATCAGCCTTGCACGTTTGAATACCGATACCCGGCGCGGTCGCCGCAAGCTTGCCAGCAAAACCATCATCAAGTCGCCCCTCACCCTCGAGCTTGGCTCCGATGTCGCCATAATCAGTCTGCAACAACGCCCGGCCATCTGTTATCCTAAGATTGAGCGCCGGAAGCCCCGCTGGTTCATCGCTCTCGGCAAAGATAATTGGGTTTAAACTTCCAAAACTCAGCGCGTTCTCACGGAACGAGCCGAAAAGCCGCGCGCCCACCAATTCAACTTGACCGATTTCAGGGGGGCCGTACGTGTACGAGATGTCAAGCGTCACTCGCTTGGCTGTAAGGTCAGGACTTGCTGGGTCACCTACCACCAAATTCTTGATCACTTGGCGCCGTGTTCCGATATCTTCGATCTCGTATGACGCCTGCAACCCATATTGGGTGAGTGTGTCATCAATTAGGTCGCCTGCGATCTGTTCCCGATTATACCACGCAAGGGCCCCTGCCAGAACAATCAGCACGGCAAGCACAAGACTGACGCGCCAGCGCCACCGTTCAGGCCACAGCCGACGCCGCGCGGCGCCTTTTAAATCAGGCAAGTCAGTTTCAGGTTTTACCTCTGGCATTAATCACATCACTTGCGCGTCTCGCCTTCAAAGGCAATGATGGGTTCAAGTAAAATAGTGTGTGAGGCAAGATTGCCCCAATCTGAAGACGGGTTTGACTTTGGTGAAGATGGTGCAGGTGACACTGCGTCCACTTCGGCTGGTAGCAAATCCGATTCTGGCAGGTCCGATTCTGGCAGGTCCGATTCTGGTAGGCACGCAGGCCTTGGTCACCGTGAACGGTTGAGGGAAAGGCTGCTCAAAGGCGGCGCAGAAGCGCTCGCTGACTACGAAGTTCTTGAATATTTGCTGTTCGCCGCGATCAAGCAAGGGGACACAAAACCCATAGCAAAGGCATTGCTCGCCCAATTCGGTTCGCTCGCCGGCGTGCTCAATGCAGATGTGAACGCGCTTCAACGGACCAAAGGCGTCGGCAAAACCAGTGCAGCGGCGCTTAAGAGCGTTGCTATCGCTGCCCGGCGCATGGCCCGAAGCGAAGTTAGCGAGAAACCTATCCTTGCGAGCTGGCAGGCGCTCATCGATTATCTCTCGATAGACATGGCGCACCTTACCGTTGAACGCGTGCGCGTGCTTTACCTCGATACAAAGAACCGATTGATCGACGATCACCATGTTGGCGATGGCTCAATTGACGAAGCCGCCATTCACCCACGCGAAGTCATCCGCAGGGCGATGGACGTCGGCGCAGCCGCGCTTATTCTTGTGCACAATCACCCATCAGGCAGTCCAGAGCCGAGCAAGGCCGACATCCAAATCACCAAACGGATAGCAGAAGCCGGGCGCCTGCTTGGCGTAACGCTGCACGATCATGTGATTGTCGGCCGAGAAGGCCATTCTAGCATGCGCGCAAAAGGCCTGATTTAGCCTTACAAATCAAAGCCCCACTTTCGAAAGTTTGCGGCAAGGCTAGGCGATCGAGCGAGGGCCTCTTCGATTTCGACCTTTCCTTCTTTGTCTCCCAATTCCAGCTTCACAAACCCACGCAATAAAAGGGATGTCGTAAAACCAGGGCTTACATCAAGGACTTCATCCAGATCACTCAGCGCGTCTTCGAACCGGCCAAGACGATAATACACCATCGCCCGGCTGTCTTGAGCGGCTGAAGTGCCATTCACCTCTACAGCGCGGGTACAAACCTGTGCGGCTTGGTCGAGTTGGACCTGCCAAACCCCCATGAACCAGCATTTATTGTTGAGCAGGCTTGCATTGTTAGGATCGTCTAGGAGAAGCAAATCAAAGCGATCAAGCCCCACTTCACTTTTGCCTTCTTGCCCATCAACATGAGCCAACCAATAGGCAAGGCTTCGGCGAACACCTTCATCGCCATCTTCATATGCAATTGCATCACGTGCAGCCACGGGGTCTTGCATGTCGAGAAGGAGCGAAGCCAATTCCATTGCACGGTCCGGCGCGGGATCGAGCGCATAGGCCTCCTCGAAATCCGCTTCCGCTGCTTCATAATCGAGCAATTGCTTATGCATGAGCGCACGCTGCGAATAATACTCTGCTGTGCCGGAAATTTCGATCACCTTGTTCATATCCGCAAGTGCTCCTGCGAAATCATAGGTGTCATATCTAAACCACGAACGCGTCAGATAAGGCGCGGCTTTCTCAGGATCGAACGCCACCAATTGATCGTAGGCTGCATCAAGCTTGGCAAGCTCGCTGCGATCCTTTGCCTGAGCAAAGCGCCACAAGCGCGGCGTATCCTTGGGCGCAAGCAGTTTTAGCTCATTTCGCGCCAATCTCATCACTTTACGGCGTTCTGTAAGCACCTGATCGGCAGCAATTTCACCGCCTCTAACGATACTTGTTTCAGAGACGGCGAACACGTCATCATCCAATGACGCATTCCGAATAACCCGACGTCCGGCGGCTTCGCCCTCAAGCTGCGCCTCTCCGACCAACTCATATTGAGCAGAATCGGCCGGCAAAATAACATGAGAAGAAAACTCTGTCGCACTGGGTCCAGTAATCGCAACAGGCACTTCGCGCCAATCGCGGCGCGAACGGTTGGGAGAAAATCCGATACTGCCAAAAGCGGATTCTCCGCCAAGTTCACCGCGACCGGTGCTAAAATCGAAGACGGCCTCAGAGATGCCGTCATACTTCAAAGTCGCCTCTCCCAAGGTCTCGCCTTTGATGAATTCGACATTGATGATGTCGATTTCCTCGGACGCATTTCGAGCGATTTGCCGTTTAACATCATCGGTCAACTGATCCGCCACAGCATTTAACTGTGCGGCCGATGGTCCGAACATCTTCATTTCAAATTTGGTCAATGCGGGCAGATCTGCACCGGCAGAAGAATCCATAGTGATGAACATTTTCAACTCTGGCGCGCGTGGTAAAACTTGAACAATCGGCTCCAAATCAGCGCCAGCAGTGCGGATTGGCAAAGCAAACTGAAAATCCGGAACATTGCCGACCAGCTCAATATTCGCACCAATGGATGTTCCATCGAGATAATAGAGCTGGCCATCAATGGTTGCCCGCACCAAAACATGGTCAAACGCGCCTGGCATTGGAAGCGATGTTTGAACGCCGTCCCCTGTGTCGATATCAACCAAAACAGGCTCGGCCTCAACTCCCAAATGGTTTAGCAATGCAAGCAAGATCAGTGTCTTAGCCTTACAATCGCCGTACTTCCTATCCCAAGTGGTTGCGACATCTTGCGGGATATAATTACCGCCATTGAGCCCATTCAAGAGGTAGCGGACATCGCTCTGCACAAGTTCCAACGCCGCCACTGCGCGCTCAAGCTTTGTGCTGTTCTCGGAACGGATCGCGTCTACGCGCGCTACCAGATCATCAAGCCCGTCAAGCGCGCCTTCAACCGAATAATGCGGTGCCATGGCAGAGGCGACTTCGTTCCAACCTGCAAATGTACCCACCTGCAACAACGTGCTCTGCTTAAAACGCGACGGCGCATCGCTAGGCATCTCAATTGCTTCGGCCAAAGGCAATTCGACGTTGAGCCAATCGTACCCTTTACGGGTTTCGACCGGGGCCAAATCGGCTTGGGGCCAAGCCTTATAACTAACATCCAGATTTTCTGGCCATGACACCAAGACGCGGGCAAAATCGGCGGTTCTTTCGGGTTTACGCCACAAATGGGATTGGCTCTGGACCTCATCACCAAGCGCCTGATCCGAGAGAGTTGTTGAATAGCTGACGCGCAATTCGTCGCCGATCTGCAAGCCCGGGACGAACAAAGTGGCGGTCAAAGAACCGTCAACCACCGCCTCTTCCAAACGGCGTTCACGGCGCAAGACCTCAAACGTCTCACCTTGAGCAATCACGTCGATGACCTCACCGCCGCGCACAATGGCCACATCGTGAACGATGAGATCCCCTTTGTCCGGGTACCAAACGGCGTTCACCGTGCCTGAACTCGTCAGTTGTTGGGCGCTCGCGATACGGACAACTTCGTCGACATAATGCCAACGCCGACCTTTTTCGATCCGGATCTGAGTGTCGGCGACCAATATTGTATTGGCCGGGTCACGCTCAAGCTCTGACAGATCAACTCTCTCAACCCAGGCCGGAGCAGATTCATAGAGCGGCGTTTCACCGGCTAGAACAGCCAATGACCAACCCAACGCAAGAAATGAAATTGAACGACACGCAAAAGAAAAACGCATTTAGAAAACCTGTTTTTCCAACACCTAACAAGAAATCCTTCGGTTGTTCCACATGTTTTTACGTTGCACCACCCGTTTTGGTTAAGCTTTCAAGCCGTATCCTACGACCCCTCCTTACCGGTGATGAGCCGTACGCCAGAATGTTTCGCAAAAAAGCTCCAAGCCCAATTTACTGTCACCGTCACGCGGTTGCGCGCGCCAGTCAAGAAGCCGACGTGCACCAAGCCCCATAACCACCACGCGGTCGCGCCCGAGATCTTGAAAACACCGAAGTCAGCCACGGCAGATTTGCGTCCGATGGTGGCTAGGCTTCCCTGATGTTTATACGTAAAAGGACCGGGACAAGCTTTGCTGAGCAATTCGGCTTCTATAACTTTGCTCACATATGCACCCGCCTGTTTTGCGGCAGGTGCAAGGCCGGGTACCGGCTTGCCATCCCAGGCATTGCTGCCGGCTGTATCGCCAATCGCAAAAATGTTGGCAAACGCCTCGCCATCCGCGCCAAGGACACGCATATGGTCATTGACTTCCGCTCGCCCCGCCCGATCAGCTTTTGCACCAAGCCATTTCGAAGCCGGAGACGCAGCAACGCCTGCTGCCCAGAGCACTGTTTCGGTATCGAGCCGTGTATCATCGCCAATGCGAACATGCGTCTCGGCGATTTCAGTAACCCGGCCGGCCGTTCGAATTTCGACGCCAAGATCCTCCAATGATTGCGCCGCCTTGGCGGACAACTCTTCGGGAAAAGCCGGTAAAATTCGGTTACCCGATTGCACCAGAATGACCCTCGCGGAGGCAGGATCAATAGTTCGGAACTCGCGCTCAACACTAACCTTGGCCAGTTCTGCGATTGCACCGGCAAGTTCAACCCCCGTAGGCCCTGCACCTACGATCACAAATGTAAGCAGCCGCTTGATCCGCTCATCATCGTCTGAGGCTTCCGCCTCTTCGAAGGCGTTGAGGATTGATGCGCGCACCGCAACGCCGTCTTCAATGGTCTTAAGGCCAGGAGCAAACGGCCCCCATTCATCGCGCCCGAAGTAACTGTGCGTGGCTCCTGTTGCGAGAACCAACCGATCATAGGAAAGTTCCGAGCCATCACCGTAGGTCAAGGTGCCATTCTGGGCGTCTATCCCGTTGACTTCGCCTTTAAGCACGCGAACATTGCCATCCCCTTTGAACAGCGAACGGATAGGTGCCGCAATATCAGCAGGGTTCAAGGTGGCAGTTGCAATTTGGTAGAGCAGCGGTTGGAATAGGTGATAATTGCGTTTGTCGATCAAAGTGATGCGCACAGGCAAGCGCTTCAATCCTTCAACCGCGGCAAGACCGCCAAAGCCTGCGCCTACCACCACAACATGAGGCCAGCGATCTGGGATTTCAGAATAGTCCCGGTCAAACAGAATGTTCTTTTCAAGCCAGGCAAGAATAGCGCGGTCGGCAGAGAGTATCCCTGCCCCTTTTGCCTCGTAAATGGCGAGGAAGAGGAATGGGAACAGCGTCACATTGGGATGCGCGCCTGTAATCATGAATGCCGCCATCAGAAAGAACAGGCCGTAGGATACGATCACCGCACCGAACCCGGTAAAGAAGAACACCGCCCAGAAAATTGCAAGCCAATCAGGAAAACCTAAAAAGATAGTAGCCGGAAGCCACGTCATGACCGCAACAGGTGGTTCGATCACACCAGCATAAGTCAGAAGGGTCACTCCCATCCAAAGGCGCAATATCGCCATCACAATGGGTGCCAAATGCTCGCGCGACCAATCCCAAGCCACAATTGTGGGACGCGCCAATGGTAAAGCGGAAGACTTAAAGCCAAACGCCAGCACGCGGTCGAGTGAGAAGGCCGCTGGCCCGTGCAATACGTACCAGATGAGCATGGCGCTCACGATCAAATTTGTCGTAGTCGGAACATAGACCGCTTGGCTCACAATCGTGAGCGCGGCCATCGCAAATGCCGCTGGTCTTGTGAACAGGCCAGCAATCAACAGAATTGGGCCAAGAATCTCAATCGCAATGCCAGTCATTGCCGCATGAGTAGGGCTCATCCAGCTGACCGGATATTCGACTGTTGCAAGCAATAGCGCTGTGTCCCAATCAGTCGCCTTCACCAGACCGGATCGCAGGAACCACATGCCAATGAAAAAGCGGATCACAAGATCGCTAACCGGCCAGAATGTCTCGGTTCCTTCCAAGTACCATTTGGTCCAGCGCCTGAACGTAACCCTTAAGAACGGCGAGTACCGCTCCTCTTGCAAAGGCGCAGGTGCTGGCGGTTTAGCCGTCTCGCTTGTCATCGTAATGTCCTCCTGACCTGCACATTCGCGGGGCCCCTGCATGCGGTTACAGCCTCCTTCAGAGGCCAGTTACAGGTGATAGCGCCGCATTCGCTCTTGCCAAGTCGCGCTAGCGCGAATAGCCGCGCCCCCAATACTTATCCTCAAAAAAGGACGCCTTTCCCATGGTCCCCCGTTACGCCCGTTCAGCCATGACCGCCCTCTGGGAGCCGGAAGCCAAGTTTCGCATCTGGTTCGAGATCGAAGCGCATGCGACACAAAAGCTTGGCGAACTGGGTGTTGTTCCCAAAAGCGCAGGCAAAGCGTTGTGGGATTGGTGGGCTACGAACCCTAAGATCGACGTTGAGGCGATTGACGCGATTGAAGCAGTGACAAAGCATGATGTGATCGCTTTCCTTACCTGGGTCGCGGAGCAGGTCGATGCGGCAGGCTACACTGGCGAAGCGCGCTTTATGCACCAGGGTATGACTTCGTCCGATGTGCTCGACACGACACTGGCAGTGCAATTGGCGCGCGCGACCGATATCTTACTAGAAGACTTGGATGCGCTTCTCGCCGCGATCAGAACTCGGGCCGAAGAACACAAGTTCACCCCCACGATCGGGCGCAGCCACGGCATTCACGCTGAGCCTGTGACCTTTGGATTGAAGCTCGCGCAAGCTTATGCTGAATTTGATCGCTGCAAAGCCCGCCTGATCGCTGCCCGCGCCGAAATCGCAACCTGCGCCGTGTCGGGTGCAGTAGGCACGTTTGCCAATATCGACCCAGAGGTTGAGGCATATGTCGCAGAAAAGCTGGGCCTCGCGGTTGAGCCCGTCAGCACGCAGGTAATCCCGCGTGACCGCCATGCCATGTATTTCTCAACGCTCGCAGTGATCGCTGGCTCAATCGAACGGCTGGCGGTCGAAGTTCGCCATTTGCAGCGCACAGAAGTACTGGAAGCGGAAGAATACTTCTCGCCGGGGCAAAAAGGCTCCAGCGCTATGCCACATAAGCGCAACCCGATCCTGACCGAAAACCTTACCGGCCAAGCGCGCATGATCCGCGCCTATGCCCTGCCTGCTTTGGAAAATGTGGCATTGTGGCATGAACGCGATATCTCCCATTCCTCTGTGGAACGCTTTATCGGGCCCGATGCGACCATCACGTTGGATTTTGCCCTCGCCCGCCTGACTGGTGTTGTTGAAAAGCTGCTGGTCTATCCTGACCGGATGCAGGCCAATATGGATTCCATGGGCGGCCTTGTGCATTCGCAGCGTGTTCTGCTTGCCCTTACTCAAGCGGGCGTCAGCCGCGAGGATGCCTATCGCCTGGTTCAGCGCAATGCGATGAAAGTGTGGGAATCGAATGGCCAAATGTCGCTGCTCGATCTGCTTAAAGGCGATAAAGAAGTAACCGCGGCACTCTCTCACAAGCAGCTCGAAGAGAAATTCGACCTCGAATATCACTTCAAACATGTCGACACGATATTTGCCCGCGTCTTTGGATAAATTCGCCAAACTGGACTTGAGCGCCAAAAGCCCTAGATTTAGAGCTTCCGAGGCCATGAAGAGGGATCATACGAACCCATGCAAATAGTGCGCACCATTTTATGGGTCATGCTCGCCTGCGCGATCATGCTCTTCTCTTTCCTCAACTGGAACCCGGTTGAAATCACGCTCTGGGACGGCTTCCTTGTGGAAACCAAGGTTCCTGCGCTCGTGATCCTTGCCTTTCTCCTCGGCCTGTTTCCGATGTGGCTTTACCATCGCAGCGTCAAATGGGGCCTCGATCGCCGCATTCGCAGCCTTGAAAATTCAATCAAATCCGCCGCTTTGGCGCGAGGCAGGGATGAGCCTGTGGATAAGCCGGGGGACAAACTTGCGGACAAGTCGGGCGACGCGCTGACCCCGGTGGATGAGAATCCAGCATGACCAATCCGGTATTTTTAGCGCTTGATGTCCCTCAAATTGATCCGGCGAAAGCTCTGATTGAAAAGGTGAAGGCACATATTGGCGGGATTAAGCTGGGGCTAGAATTCTTCTGCGCCCATGGTGGTCACGGCGTCCATGAAATCGCACATATGGGTCTGCCTATTTTCCTCGACCTCAAGTTTCATGATATTCCCAACACTGTCGCATCGGCGATGATGGCGATCCATGTCTACGAACCCAAAATCGTGACCATCCACGCAAGTGGTGGGCGCGCGATGATGGAGGATGCGAAGGCTGCGGCAGCAGAAGGCTGCAAAGTTGTCGCAGTGACAACGCTCACCAGCATGGACGAAAGCGACCTTGCCTCAACCGGTGTCGGCGGTAGCGCCGAAGACCAAGTCATGCGTTTGGCAGAACTTGCCCACGCATCGGGCCTCGATGGGATCGTGTGCTCGGGCCGCGAAGTGGGCCAAGTACGCAAGCAATGGAAAGACGGCTATTTCGTCGTCCCCGGCCTTCGCCCTGCCGGAACCGGTGCAGGCGACCAAAAACGCGTCGTTACTCCCCGCAAGGCGCGCGATGACGGCGCAAGCGTCCTCGTCATAGGCCGCCCGATAAGCCGCGCCGACGATCCCATGGCCGCCGCGCGCGCGATTGAGGCGACGCTTTAGGCCCCCCTTGCAATGAAAATAAAGATCAAGATTTGCGGCATCCGTGAGGAAAGCGCTCTCGAAGCAGTGATTGACGCAGGGGCCGACTTTGGTGGCTTCATCTTTCACGACAAAAGCCCGCGCAATTTGACCATTGAGGAAGCCGCAAGCCTTTCTAAACGCGCCAATGGCCGCATTGCCCGCGTGGGGTTGATCGTCAATCCGCAAGACGCCTTTCTCGACGAACTCTTCGCCAAGGTCGAGCTTGAAGCATTACAGCTCCAAGGCAGCGAGAGCCCTGAACGAGTTCAGGCCATTCGCGAGCGCTATGGCGTTGATGTGTGGAAAGCGATCAGCGTTGCCACCAAACGGGACATACAAAGCGCACAAGCCTATCAACAGTCCGCCGACCTCATCCTTTTCGATGCAAAAACCCCGCCCGGCGCGCTTCCAGGTGGCATGGGCTTGCGCTTTGATTGGACATTGCTGGACGGCATCGAAATGGACCTCCCTTGGGGACTTGCCGGGGGATTGAGCCCGGACAATGTAAGCAAAGCAATCCAGCTAACCCGCGCACCGATGGTCGATGTGTGTTCAGGCACGGAGCGCGCGCCGGGCATCAAGGACGTGGACAAGATCACCGCCTTCTGTAAAGCCGCTCTTCAAGCTTGATCCCCTTTCACACAAAGCAAATCCCATGAACGAGACCTCTCCCAACTCCTTCCGCAATCAGCCCGATGACCGGGGGCATTTTGGCGATTTTGGCGGGCGTTATGTCGCTGAAACCTTGATGCCATTGATCCTTGACCTGGAGCGCGAATATCGCGCCGCTCAAGAAGACCCCGCGTTTCAGGCCGAGTTTGACGACCTGATGGAGCATTATGTGGGCCGGCCAAGCCCGCTCTATTATGCGGAACGTCTGACCGAAGAACTGCGCAAGGACGCAGGCAAGGGAATGGGAGCGCAGGTTTGGTTTAAGCGTGATGAGCTCAATCACACCGGCGCTCACAAGATCAACAATTGCATCGGGCAAATCCTGCTCGCGATCCGCATGGGCAAGACGCGCATCATTGCCGAAACTGGCGCGGGACAGCACGGCGTTGCGACCGCGACCGTTTGCGCGCGTTTTGGCCTGCCTTGCGTGATCTATATGGGCGCAGAGGACGTTGCGCGCCAATCGCCCAATGTGTTCCGGATGAAGCTATTGGGCGCAGAAGTCGTCCCCGTGACCAGCGGCGGCGCGACGCTCAAGGATGCGATGAACGAAGGCCTTCGCGATTGGGTCGCCAATGTGCACGACACATTCTACATCATCGGGACAGCAGCAGGCCCCCACCCTTACCCCGAACTGGTACGCAATTTCCAAAGCGTCATCGGCACCGAAGCGCGCGCTCAAATGCTGGCCCGCGCTGGCCGCCTGCCCGATCTTTTGATCGCGTGCATTGGCGGCGGCTCAAATGCGCTGGGCCTATTCCACCCGTTCTTGGATGATACGGACGTGAAGATGCTCGGCGTCGAAGCCGCAGGTCACGGCCTTGACGGCGACGAACACGCGGCAAGCCTTTTGGGCGGCGCTCCCGGCGTGCTCCACGGCAATAAGACGTACCTGTTGCAAGACGCAGACGGCCAGATCACTGAAGGCCACTCGATTTCCGCTGGGCTAGACTACCCCGGCATTGGTCCAGAGCACGCATGGCTCAAAGACACAGGCCGCGTCGAATACACCGCCGTCACCGATGATGAGGCATTGGAAGGCTTCCAACTGCTCTGCCGCACAGAGGGTATTATCCCCGCGCTAGAGCCCTCCCACGCCCTCGCCGCCGTCGCCAAGCGCGCGCCATTGATGCGCGAGGACGAGATCATCTGCATGAACCTATGCGGACGCGGCGATAAGGACATTTTCACCGTCGCAGAGAAGCTTGGGGTGGAGATGTGAGGCGAGATTGGCGGGTTGTTGCCGCGCTAGTGTGTCAGGTCATTGCGCTCATTTCGGGCTTTCTCTGGTACACTGCTCTGTTGGAACGAATGAGAATTCCCATAGACCGGACGCCCTTTGAAGCCGGAGCAATTTACCCGACTGGCTTCGAGAGTATCACGCTTCTTTCGCTCTTGTTTTTCTTACTGCTTGCAACAATTCTACTTCTTTGGACATCGCTAAGGCCGAAAAAATGACACGCCTCCAAAACGCCTTTTCCAAACCTCACGCCGCTTTCGTCGCTTTCATCACTGCTGGTGATGGTGACACAGCTGCCAATCTTGATGCCCTCGTCGCAGGGGGAGCTGATGTGATTGAGCTGGGGATGCCGTTTACTGATCCGATGGCCGATGGGCCTGCTATCCAGAGCGCGAACCTGCGCGCGCTTGGCAAAGGGACCACCACCGCCGATGTGCTGCAATGCGCATATGAGTTCCGTGAACGTCACCCCGATGTGCCGCTGGTCCTTATGGGATACGCAAATCCGATGATCCGCCGGGGCCCTGAGTGGTTTGCAAAGGCGGCCAAGGGCGCAGGTGTGGACGGCGTGATCTGCGTCGATATTCCGCCGGAAGAGGACGATGCGCTGGGTCCGGCTTTGCGCGATGCGGGCATTTCGCCCATTCGCCTTGCCACACCCACCACCGATGCTGCGCGCCTGCCGCAAGTGTTAGAGGGGTCGAGCGGCTTTCTCTATTACGTCTCCGTCGCCGGGGTCACGGGCCTGCAACAAGCCGCTGCTGGCTCAATCGAAGAGGCAGTGAAGGCACTGAAGGCCGCCACCGATATCCCTGTCGCGGTTGGCTTTGGCGTGCGCGAACCTGCGCAAGCCGCTGCCATTGCCGCCCATGCAGACGGCGTTGTCGTAGGGTCAGCCTTTGTTGACTTGGTAGGCGAACATGGCGCAAAGGCTCCGGCAAAGCTACAAGAGCTGACTGCGAGCATGGTCGCTGCGATTAAGTCGGTCTAAGGGATACAAACATGAGCTGGTTAAACCGCGTCCGCAATTCGCTGGGCTTTGGCACAGAGAAGACAAGCACCGAAAAAGACCTTTGGATCAAATGTCCCAATTGTCAGGAAATGCTCTTTGTCTCCGACTATGAGGAAAACCTCCACGTCTGCCCAAAATGCGGGCACCATGGGCGGATCAATGCCGATACGCGTCTGAACTTGCTGCTCGACGAGGGGTTTGAATTGCTCCCCATTCCGGAAGTGACCGAAGACCCGCTCAAATTCAAAGATTCAAAGAAGTACACCGACCGTTTGAAAGCCGCGCGCGCGAAGGGTCCTCATGCCGACGCGTTTGTGACCGGCTCAGGCGCGATCAACGGCAAGCCTGCAGTTGTGGGCGTGCAAGATTTCTCCTTTATGGGCGGTTCGATGGGTATGGCCGTGGGTGAGGCGTTTTGTCAGGGCGCGCAAAAGGCTTTGGACCGCAAATGTGCGTTCGTCGTGGTGACAGCCTCCGGCGGTGCGCGGATGCAAGAAGGCATTTTGGGCCTGATGCAAATGCCGAGAGCGACCATTATGACACGGCGTTTGAAGGCGGCCGGACTGCCTTACATTGTCCTCCTCACAGACCCGACATCGGGCGGGGTAATGGCTGCCTACGCTATGCTAGGCGATATCCATATTGCCGAACCGGGAGCGACACTCGCTTTCACAGGCCGCCGGGTTATCGAAGAAACCATTCGTCAAAAGCTGCCCGACGATTTCCAGACAAGCGAGTATTACAGCAAGCACGGCATGGTCGATATGATCGTACCGCGCAAAGAGCTGAAAGAGCGTTTGGCGACTGTCCTCGACTTCCTTCAGCCGGCAGATGAAGCTGCCTAACTCACATGGATTTTGGCCGCTCGGATGACCCGCGCGTTCAGGCGCAATTGGACCGTTTGGGCGCGCTGAGCGTGCCGCAAGGGCGCTTGGGGCTGGAGACGATCACCGCCCTGATGGAGCGGCTTGGCAATCCGCATCGCAAACTGCCGCCGGTTTTCCACGTTGCGGGTACCAATGGCAAAGGTTCGGTCTGCGCGTTCCTGCGTGCTATGTTGGAGGCCGATGGCAAGCGGGTGCATGTCACCACTAGCCCTCATCTGGTGCGCTATAATGAGCGGATACGGCTGGCGGGTAAGCTGATTGAGGATGGGGCGCTAGCGGAGTTGCTCGAAGAAGTGCTTGATGCAGGCGAAGACCTTGCGCCTAGCTTCTTCGAAGTCACCATAGCGGCCGCATTTCTGGCTTTCAGTCGCACACCAGCCGATGCCTGCGTGGTCGAAGTGGGCCTTGGCGGACGCTTCGATGCAACCAATGTGCTGGAGCCAGAGGCGGTGGCTGCCTGCGGGGTTACGGCGCTGGGGATTGATCACGAACGGTTCTTGCTCGCGCCAGAGGAAGGCGTGCCAAAAGAGCCGATGGCGCGGATCGCGTTTGAGAAGGCGGGGATTGCGAAGAAGGGTGTTCCGTTGGTTACGATGGATCAGGCCTACCCTGAAGAAGCGTGCAGTGCGATTTCACAGGTAGCGCAAGCCGTCGGTTCACCAAGGTTTGAATTTTTCCGTCATTGGCAGTCGGATCCGGCTGGTGAGACCGAATTCTACTACTTGGATTGCATGAACTACCGCCTTGATCACTGGTTTCCACGCCCTTCAATCGACGGCGATCATCAATTGTTCAATGCAGGCTTGGCCGTGACGATGCTCCGGGCGCAAAATCGAGTGCCGGCCCCTTCGCTTGAGACGATGGCGCGCGGCATCAAATCTGCGCAGTGGCCAGCCCGCATGCAGCTAATGTCCGACGGCCCGCTTACCTGCTTTGTTTCCGAGCAGAAGGTCTGGCTCGACGGTGGCCATAACCCGGGCGCAGGGGCGGCCATTGCTGAGGCTCTGGAAGGTCCGCTTCATCTTGTGCTTGGTATGCTGGACAACAAGAACCCGTCCGCCTTACTCGATCCGCTGGGCGGCCGGGTGCGGACCCTTCAAGTGGTACCCGTGCCGGTCCACGACAGCCATCCAGCGGATGCCTTTGGTGAAGACGCCGTGGCTCGGGAGAACCTTGAAGAGGCGCTTTTGAATGTGCCCTCGGACGGTCTACCGGTCCTCATCGCAGGCTCGCTTTACCTCGCAGGTGAAGCGCTAAGGCTGAACGACGAGATGCCGGATTAGGGTGCCTCACGCCCTGCACTCCCCATCGCCTCATCCACTAGGCCACTGCGGCTCATCCACCAGAACAGCGCTATTCCCGGCAGGGCCAGCAGGCACGTGAGCAGGTAGAAGTTCACATAGCCCACGCCATCAATCAACCCGCCAGCCGTTGTGCCGGTGAGCAAGCGGCCCACAACGCTCGCGCCCGCTGAGATCAAAGCATATTGCGCGGCGGTGAAACGCAGATCACATAGGGCCGAGAAATAGGCGACCACAACCACGCCGCCATATCCGCTGGCGAAATTCTCAAACCCTACCGCTCCCGCCATTGCCCAATTGGAGTGTCCGACCACGGCAAGCCCTGCAAAGCTCACATTGGACACCGCCATCAGCACAAGCGCGAGCATGACGGAGCGTTTAAGGCCCATCCTCGCGTACAATATCCCGCCAAGGAATATGCCCACCATAAAGGCGCCCCACCCCAGCCCTACGTCGTAGAAGGCGATCTCGTCATTGGTGAAACCAAGGTCTTCGAACAATAGGCGGAAGGTGAGGTTTGCGAGCGTGTCGCCGATCTTGTGGACAAGGATAAAGGCCAGCACCAACCACGCACCGTGCCTCCCAAGAAACTCTCGGAATGGGCCTGCGATGGATTGCCACACGTCTGAAACGCCCTTCTTGGCGATGGTAACGGTGCGCCTTTCGGGTTCTCCCATAATGAGCGCGGTGAACATGGCCGGAAGCGCAAACAGAGCGCAGGCCAGATAGCCAGCGGACCAGCCGTAACGCGCCGCCACGACTAGAGCGAGCGCCCCTGCGCCTGCCGCGCCAATGCGCCAACCATATTGGCTCATGCCAGAGCCGGTACCCAATTGATCGGGACGCAAGGTCTCAATCCGGTAAGCGTCGATCACGATGTCGAAGGTCGCGCCTGCAACGCCTACTAGGACGGCTGCGAGGATAGTCGTCGCCATGTTCTCATTCGGGTCGACCAGCGCCAGGTTCACAACGCTCGCTATGACCAACACGCCGGAAAGCAGCATCCACGAGACGCGCTGTCCCATGCGGCCAAGGATGGGCAGGTGAACCCCGTCCACCACCCATGCCCAAAACACTTTGAAATTGTAGACCAGAAACGCGAGCGTGAAGGCTGTAACGGTCGCTTTATCGATCCCATCTTGGGCAAGCCGCGTGGTTAGAGTCGCTCCGATCATCGCATAGGGAAAGCCGGAAGAAACCCCGACGAAAAACGCGGCCAGCGCCTCTTTCTCAAGGTAGGGAGCGATGGCTCCCCAAGCGCCTCTTGGCGCGCTTGTCACGTGGCGGGCTGAGTGGAGGCAGCATCAGGCGTCACAATGCCGCTATGAGCGCCACTGCGACTTTCGCGTATCCACTCAAGCGCGCACAAAATAACCGCAATCACGCCAATCAATGCGGTGAAGATAAAGACAAAGTAATAGCCGCGATCCTCGATCAATTGGCCCAATGCACCGCGTCCCAGTGTTCCGATCAGCAAGGTCAACGAGGAGAGCAAGGCGAACTGCACGGCGGCATAGCGTTTCGCTACGATTGAGCTGAGCCATGCAATGTACGCCGCACCTGCAATGCCAATCGCCAAGTTTTCCCAGAAGATTGTGAAAGCCAGCTTTGCAAGGCCTTCGGAGGGCGGCGCAGCGGTGAAAAAGATGAATGAGACAGCGGCCGCAAGCGTATTCACCGCCCAAGTAAAGCCAACCGCATCGCTTGCCGCTTGCATTAGCGCTCCACCTTGAGCGAGTTCTGCGTAAAGGAGATTTGTTGCCGCCGCGATCGCTGCGCCGAAGGTCAGCATAAACATACGGCCAAAAACCGTGATGAGCCAACCGCCGACGGCGAGGCCCAAAATGATCGCAAAAATGCCGAGTATCTTGGAGGCGAAAGCGACATCTTCACCCGTGTACCCCAACTCTCCCAAATAGAACGGATAGGCGAAAACGCCCCAAACAGAATCCGTGATCCGGTATGTAAGGACGAGCGCTAAGATGAGGACCAACGACCAGCCCATCCGGCCTACAAATTCCACCAGCGGCAGAACCAGCGCTCGATAAAGTTGATCAGTGAATTTGAGTGAGCCTTGCGTGCCTAGCTCTGGAGCAGTGGTAATGACATTGGTGCCATCGCGCTTCTGCTTTACAACCCATGCAGCGACGAAAGCTGGCAATACGATGGTCGCGATTACGATTAGCGGACCGAATGTGGTCGTGAACAAGGTGACATCAGGCCGATCCTCTGGAAGCGCGGTCATGGAGCGAACCATAAAGACGACAACGGTCACAATCGCCCAGCCCCATAAGATGCCCACCGTCCAGAGCGCGCGGCCCCGGGTTTTCTCATTCACTTCGCCTACTGCGTTCAGCTGAGCGATCTCGTCCTCATTTGCCGCAGAGGCCGCGGTGCGGTCTGAAACCGTCACATCGGGGGCAAAGAGCCCCGCAAAGCCAATGAGCAGCATCAGGCCGCCCATGATCACATAGGTTTGCGACCAGCCGATATGCTCTGCGAGGATAAGGCCAAACGCGCCGCCGACAAGGGCCGCCAAGCGAAAGCCCATTTGCGTGATTGTCGAAAGAATATCGAGCGTCGCGACCTCATCTGCCACATCAATCCGCCATGCGTTGATGGCGATGTCCTGCGTGGCGCTAGCAAAGGCTCCGATGGCTGCCAAAAGGCTAAACCAGCCGAGCGAGGTTGCAGGGTTCAGCGTGCTCATCGTGACAAGCGCTGCCCCCACGATAAGCTGCATGGGCACCATCCACTGCTTACGCTTGCCTAGCTTACGCAAGATCGGAATATCGACCCGGTCGAGCAGCGGAGACCACAAGAATTGGAACGCATAGGCCAGGCCTACGAGCGAGAATACGCCCATCGTTTCCAGATCAACATCCGCCTCGCTTAGCCACGCATAGAGCGTTCCCAAGAACAGCGCAGGCGGCAATCCTTGGGCAAAGCCGAAGAGGACCATAAAGCCGCTCTTGGGACTGCGCAGCGAATGCAATAACGCGCCCCAGCCTGGCTTCTTCTCAGTGTCGGCAGATGCTTCGGCGGTGGCCATATTTGCAGCCTATCCCTTTTCCTTGATCCCGGTTTAAGGCACACTAGCCTTATGTGAGAGGGATAGGGAAGCCGTCATGAACGCGCCAACAACAGATTTAAGTGAGCCCGGTGCAACACCGCAGTCAACCGCTGGCCAACTCGCGCTGGCAGAAAGCATTCGCAATGGCGAAGCGCGCCGCCCAGTCGACACCATCGGCACGGTCCCGGCCAGCCGATACACCTGCCCCGATCACTTTGCGCGCGAGAAAGCGGGGCTGTTTGATCGGCTCCCGCAAGTGCTCGCCCCCTCAGCGCTGCTCCCCGAACCCGGCATGGTGGTGCCGCACGATGACACGCTTTTGCCCAATGGATCTGCGCGCCCGCTGCTCATCACCCGCGACAATGATGGCAAGGCCCACGTTTTCCTGAACGTGTGCCAGCACCGAGGCACGCGGCTGGTCGAAGGCAAAGACGTGGCTTGCACCAAGCGGATGGTGTGCCCCTATCACGCTTGGACCTATAAGCTCGACGGCAAGCTCCTTGCCTTGCCCCGCTCGGAGACCTTCCCCGGCCTCGACAAATCAGAGCACAGCCTTGTCGAATTGCCGTCGCTGGAAACCGGCGGGCTTATCTGGTTCGCTCCGCAAGAAGGCGCGGATTTCACAGACGCGAGGGCGATCAGCGCCGATTTCGACGCTTTTGGAATGCGAGACCTTCACCTCTTCCGCCGCAAGACCCATCAGGTAAAAGGCAATTGGAAGCTCATCATGGATGCTTTTCTCGAAAGCTATCATGTGACGCGCCTCCATGCGAACACCATCGGCCCTTTCTTCAAAGACGGTATCACCAGCGGTGATATCGTTGGCCCGCATATGCGTTCAGCGGTTGGCCGGCTCGAAGAAATGGAGGGGGTCGATTTTTCCAATATGGCTGACCTGCGCAAAATCGTTACCTTTGCTTATCAGTTGTTCCCCGCCACCGTGATCGTGCCCAGCCCTGATTACGTCAACATCATGGTGTTAATGCCGCAAGCCCACAATCATACGGTTGTAGAGGACTTCATGCTCATCCCCGAAGAGCCCAAGACCGAAAAGGCATTGAGCCATTGGGAGCGCAGTTGGAACCTTCTTGATGGTGGTGTTTTCGCCTCCGAAGACTTCCGCGCAGCTGAACTTGGCCAGCAAGGTCTTGAGAGCGGCGCGATCAGGGAACTGACGATGGGAACACTGGAAAGCGGCATCGTGCGCTTTGATGCGATTGTGCAAGAGCACCTAAACGCCTAAGGGGCCCTTCATGCCCACCAATCCAAAGAAATCAGACGGCCGCCCTGAAGGGGACCGGATCGCAAAACTGCTCGCCCGCGCTGGCATTGCTTCACGCCGCGAGATTGAGCGCATGATCGCTGACAAACGCATCACTTTGGATGGAAAGCCAGTAGAGACTCCCGCGACGTTCCTCACAAGCCTCAGAGGGGTGAGCGTGGATGGCAAACCTGTGGCAGAACCCGAACCATCGCAGCTCTACGCCTTTCACAAACCGGCCGGGTTGATCACAGCCGAACGAGATCCCGCAGGACGCGCAACCATCTACGCTGCGCTCACCAACGCCTTACCAAAGGGCACACCGCGAGTGATGCCAATTGGGAGGCTCGACTTTAATACTGAAGGGCTTTTGCTACTTACCAATGATGGCGGATTGAAGCGCACTATGGAGCTCCCGTCGACCGGCATACCGCGGACCTATCGCGCCCGCGCCTTTGGTGAAATTCATCAAGAGCAGCTGGAAGCCTTGAGCGAGGGCGTCGAGATCGAAGGTATGCGCTACGGCCCGATCGATGCGAATCTCGAACGGGGTTCGGGCGGTAAGGGACATAAGAACCACTGGATTGAAATGACGATCACCGAAGGCAAAAACCGTGAGGTTCGCCGGGTGCTTGAATATCTCGGGCTTGAAGTGAACCGCTTGATACGGGTCGGCTATGGGTCATTCCACTTGGGTGACCTCCCTCGTGGTCAGGCCGCGCGCATCAAGAAAGGCGACCTCGATCGTTTTGTAAGCAGCCTGAAAGGCGGACGGAAGAGTTGATGCGCATTATTGCAGGCGACTGGCGTGGACGTAAGCTGGTGGCACCCAAGGGCGATGCAACCCGCCCGACCGCAGACCGCACGCGCGAGACGCTGTTTTCGATGCTTACGAGCAGGTTGGGAAGTTTTGAGGATCTTAAGGTAGCTGACCTGTTCGCAGGGTCCGGTGCGCTGGGGCTCGAAGCGCTTTCCAGAGGCGCTGCGCATTGCCATTTCGTTGAACAAGACCGGACCGCTCTCGATGCGATCCGGTCCAACATATCCACCTTCGATGCGCGCGCGCGTGCCACAATGGAGGCAACGTCAGTTATGACCTTGCGGCCTGCCCGCGAGCCATATGACCTCTTGCTGCTTGACCCGCCTTACCACACGGGAGCTGGCGAAGTGGCCCTCGACAGGCTCCAGCGCCTTGGTTGGATCGGAGATGGGACTTGGATCGCGCTCGAAACCGCTTTCAATGAAGAGCCCGAAATCAAAGGCTTTCTCATCGATACGTCTCGTAAAGTTGGCAAAGGCAGGCTCACGCTTTTGACACGCGAGCCTGCCGCCACATGTGCCTCTGATCCAGCACTGGACTGAGGATGGCGCCGGACCAAAAAGGCAGTGGACCAGAATGCGAATGATCCGCCTAACGCGGAGACGAGGCGCTTCCTTCAATTCTCTGCCATGCGGCTTCTCGTTCAGGTCCAGTCATCGCCGTAAGGGCAATTTTTTGTTCATCGGTCAGCCGCCAAAACAGCATCTGCTTACTTGACGTCAGGGACCAATAATATCCCTTCGTTTCAGCGGGCCAGCCCATATAGGCGGTCTGCTGTTCAACCGGCCAACTGTCTACCTCGGCCTGTTGTTTGGCCGAAAGTGCAGGATCGGACAGCTGAGACGGGCCAGCATCTTTTGCGCCCTCCTCTTGCGGTGCAGTCGCAAGGCTTGGGCTGGCAGCAAGAAAGCCGAGCGCTGCCGCAGCAACGCCTGACATTTGGTATTGGGATTTACGCATGGGATACTCCTTAATGGTGATTCCCAAGCGTTGACGAACGTATATGTGCCGGACGGATAATCCCCACTCCTCATTTTCTCCAAACCCGGACGAATGCTTGATGCCAGCCTTTTGGGATTTTGCGAACCGTTAGCCATCGCGCGTATCTCACTATAAAACCGGCCTACCGAGAGCCGTTTCGCAAACCCGACGAACCGCAGTTTCGACCATTTGTGGGGACGATATTGTCTTCGCAGCGCTAACGGGGGTGCACGCAGCAGGTGAATATGCGAGATTGCTTACTTGAATTTTGTTCTCTAGTTGTTCCGGTGCTATGACCCCCAACCTTTCCCATCCTTCCGGTGATGTGCCCAAAGATCAAACGGTGCCTCCCTATGCGCGAATGCTTAACGCGCCGCAGCGCGATGCTGTGCTGACGACAGAGGGGCCAGTGCTTATGCTGGCAGGTGCTGGCACTGGAAAGACGGCGGCGCTTACGGCACGAATGGCGCATTTGGTGGCAACCAGGCGCGCATGGCCAAGTCAGATCTTGTGCGTCACCTTTACCAATAAAGCCGCCCGCGAAATGCGCGATAGGGTTGCGGGACATTTGGGAGCGCCCGGAGAAGGGATGCCGTGGCTTGGGACCTTTCACTCCATTTGTGCCAAAATGCTCCGGCATCATGCAGAGCTTGCAGGATTGCAAAGCAATTACACCATCATCGACACCGATGATCAGCTGCGCTTGCTCAAACAGCTTATCAACGATCATGAGCTTGATGAAAAACGCTGGCCTGCCCGCCAACTTGCCGGGTGTATTGATCGTTGGAAGAACCGGGGGCTGAACCCGCCTGACCTCGATGCGGCCGAAAACGAAGCTTATGCCAATGGCAAAGGCGCGCAGATGTATGGCGCCTATCAGGAGCGGCTAAAGGCCCTCAATGCATGCGATTTTGGCGATTTGATGCTGCATATGCTCAATATTTTTAGGAAGCACACCGATGTGCTGGCCGAATACCAGAGCCGCTTCAAATTCATCATGGTGGACGAATATCAGGACACCAACGCGGTCCAGTATCTCTGGCTGCGGCTGCTTGCCCAGAGCCACAAGAATATCTGCGTTGTGGGCGATGACGATCAATCGATCTATTCATGGCGCGGGGCAGAAGTTGCCAATATCCTGCGGTTTGAAAAGGATTTTCCCGGCACCCATGTGGTCCGGTTGGAGCAGAATTATCGCTCCACCCCGCAAATTTTGGGCGCTGCTTCAGGCTTGATCAGCGCCAATTCCGAACGGCATGAAAAGACCCTTTGGACCGAAAGCAATGGCGGCGACAAAGTCAAAGTCGTGGGCGTTTGGGACGCGCCCGAAGAAGCGCGGCGGGTGTCTGAAGAGATTGAGCGATTGGAACGCGAAGGCGCGCCGCTGGATCAGGTCGCCATTCTGGTGCGCGCGCAGTATCAAACACGCGAGTTTGAAGACCGCTTTATCCAAGTTGGCATCAACTACCGGATTATCGGGGGCTTTCGTTTCTACGAACGGGCCGAAATCCGCGATGCGCTCGCCTATTTGCGGGTCATTGCGCAGCCGCAAGATGATCTGGCATTTGAACGGATTTACAACCAACCCAAACGCGGGCTTGGCTCCAAAACACTAGAAAAGATGCATATTCATGCGCGCCGTGTGGGCTTGCCCCTTGCCGCAGCTTCGTTGCAATTGGCCGATAGCGACGAACTACCCAAACGCGCGGCGAACACCATTGGATCGCTTCTGCAGCAATTTTTGGCTTGGCGCGAAGCGGCTGAGGTCATGACGCCAGCGGACCTCTTACGCCTTGTGCTGGATGAGAGCGGCTATAACGACATGCTTGCCAAGGATCGTTCAGCGGAAAGCGCAGGGAGAGCCGAGAACCTCTCGGAACTTGCCCGCGCGATGGAAGATTATGAGAGTCTCGGAGACTTCCTAGAGCACGTCAGCCTCGTCATGGACAATGACCGAAGCGACGAGGAAGAGACCGTCACCATTATGACCATGCACGCGGCGAAAGGCCTTGAATATGACAATGTTTTTTGCGTGGGCTGGGAAGAAGGCGTCTTCCCTTCTCAGCGCGCAATCGACGAAGGGGGCCTTGCCTCCTTGGAGGAGGAGCGCCGCCTCGCTTACGTCGCGATCACCCGGGCAAAGCGTAAATGCATCATCATGCATGCCGCAAATCGGCGGATTTATGGACAATGGACCAGTTCAATACCTTCTCGTTTTATAGAAGAATTGCCAGAAGAGTTTATTGAGCAAGAAAGCACAATGACTGGCGGTGCTTCGCTTTGGCGGGCCAATTGGTCAGAGAATGAAGATCCCTTCGCCCATGTGGCCCAGCAAAATCCGGGACGTGCTGAAACGCGTGGTCCGGGATGGAGGCGCGCGGTCTCGTCGGGCTACGAGATGCAGCAAAAACGCCTTGCAGAACCAAGGCGCTCCGCTGCGAGTTTCGCGGCCCAATCCCGCTCTGACATCGCAATCGGTGCAATGGTGGAACACGCCAAATTCGGCATTGGCTGCGTGATCGATCAGGAAGGCAACAAACTCACCATCCAATTCGAAGACGCAGGCGAAAAGCGCGTGATCGACAGCTTTGTGAGCGTAGTTAGTTGAGGACTAGCGCTCTGCCAAAGGCGTTCCCGCCTTGCCGGTATTTGTTGTGACGAGATAATCGAACCCGAGGACGACAAAACGAAACATACCATCGGCATCGTTGAGCCCCTTGTTACCCATCGCCCGGCGAACCGGTTCCAGATCGATAATGTAATGCCCCTCGCCTTCACGCACGACATCCATATCCACACCCGCGTCTCGCATTTGCACAGCAAGCTGCGCGCCTCGACTTACTGGGACGACTGAAAACGCGCCATCAGAGGACGGCCGCACCGAAAGCTGCTCACCACCAACGGGCAGATAAGCAACGCGTAAGATCTCCATCCCATTTGCCGCTGCAACCCCTTCAAGTAATGAACCAATATCAAAGGTCTTCATTGGCGAAGTGCCTCTGCCGATATGGACGGCACCCATCTTGAAAAGCACACGCGGTGCAACTGCACCATCCGCTTGCGCCGCCGTCCAGTTTTTGAGGAAATATTCTCGGATCAGCGCAACCCGGTCGGTATTGTTGTCAAACCCGCGCCCGCTGAAGTTGGCCATGTAGATCGATTGGCTCCTCTCCAGAGCATCGATCCGTTCGCTAGCGTCAGTGTCGCCGGCGAACATCTCGCGCAGACGATCCCATTTTCCCTGATCAGCGCTTGCCATGAAGATTGCTTGCTGATTTCCTGTCGCAAAAGCGCTCTTTTCTGTATCAAGCCAACTGCGCAGTTCTTGACCAGCTTCCGAACCACCGAGACGATCAGCGAACCATTCGAGATGGATAAGCGGGGAGCCGATAAACTCCTGATCAATTCCCCACAATTGCCCATCACCGAGGAATTGAGCCGCTACGTCTGCTTCCTCACGCATTGATAAAAACGGAATTGCCAATGGCCTCCCTGCCAGATCGGAAGCATATCCGTCGACACCGCCGTGGTTCAAACGATCTCGCACCCAGTCCGCGCTCCATGGTCCGGTCTCGACTGCGTAAGTGTCAAAACCATGATCTGCACCTTCCGCTGCAAAAGCGGAAAGCAATACAGGCGCATCTGCAAAACCATGATCCTCACCGATCGCAATGAATTGCGAGTTCTCGACATGAGCCCTCAATTGGTCTGCGCCGGGTCCAGAAAGCCCCTCGTTAGAAAATGACAGCGCCAACGGTGTGACGCTCGGTTCGGGAGGCGCTGGTTCGGCATGCTCTTGCGCAAAGACTGGCACGTTCAAAGCCGCCGCAGCAAAACACAATCCAATCACTTTCGACAATGCACGCATTCAACCCTCCTGCTGTATTAGTACAACGACACACCTATCTTCAAATGATTCTGTGTCAAGCTGATGGGGTTGAAGCCCCGGTCTTTACGGTCCACACTCCTCTCGGAAAATCGCGGAACGCCGGGAGAACAACATGAAAAAGACAATTGCCATCGCCTTACTCTTGTCGCTGGTGCCGAGCGTTTCTGCACAAAATGATGGCGCTGCACCCGCGCTTACTTTGGGCAATGGCGAAGAAAACTGGATCAAGGTGGAGAGCGTCAGTCGCTCTGCCGATGCGACCTACACCGAACAACGCATCACTTCGGCAAACAATGCGGTGCGCCGCGGCGACAGCGCCACCCTCACCTTTAGCGAAGTGCAAATCGAAGGCGACGGTTGGTTAGTGATACACCCGTTTATCGATGGCAAACCCAATGGCGACTGGGTTGCAGGCTATAGCTTTGTTGAAAGCGGTACCAATAAGGATGTGGCCGTCACGCTGAACCCTGCACCGGAGCCAGGAGCGATGTTGTTGGTGATGCTTCACTCCGATGCCAATTCAGATGGAGTGTTTGACTTCGTCTTTGTTGAAGATGGAATAAATGTCGAAGACCGGGCCGTGTTCGAAGACAGCCGTATGATCGCGCATGTCTTTGCTGCACCCTAAATACCGCGTGCGAAATTATCCCGCCAAGGCAATCCCAATACTCGCGCACAGCGATAGGCCGCCCAACGTGCCCCAAGTGTGCCAAATCGGATAACGGAAGGCTCGTTCCTTCTGTCGATAGAACCATGTGCCAATTGTATAGAATAGAGCGCCGGCCCCAATCGCTACAGTAGTAAGCACGGGAAGTTCGCGCCAAAAGTCGGGCATTGCAAGCAAGCCCAAAGCCCCAAGGCCAAGGTAGGAAAACACCGACCAACGCGGGTCCATATCGCTCGCGGCCAGTTTGAAGATAAAGCCAAACAGCGCCAACGCCCATATCACCACAAGAATTGCGTGGGCGCTTTGTGTCCCTGCCATTATCAAGAGCGGGCTGAACGTGCCCGCGATTACGCCATAAATTGCCGCGTGGTCCCATCGTCGCAAAACAGAGCGCAGATCATGACGCGGCAACAAATGATAAGCAAAAGACACACTAATCGAAGACAAGGCCGCAATCGCATAGCCAATGGTGGCCAAGATCAGCGGCATCGTCCCTCGTTCCCACGCCCAATAGATGAACAATCCGCTCACAGGCAGGATAAACGCCAAGCTCAAAGCATGGATGACAAAATCTGCCTTGCGTTCTTCGGGTCTTTTACTGGGAAACATAGTCGTGTTTTAGTGCAGAGCTAAGACTTAGCCGTTGAAACCTATGTCCAAAAAGCCCGGCTTTGGTCCGTTCCATTCACCCGGTGCGACGGGTTCATCGTCATCTTCGCGATGGCGAGGTTTACGGCTCTTGCGCGGCTTTTCCTCGGCCTCATCGTCCCGGGTACGCTTTGCCCGCTTGGGCATTTCATCAGAGGGTTTTCTCTCCGATGCATCGCGGCGTGATTTCCCGCCGCGCGAACGCTTGGGACGTTCTTCGCGTTCTTCAGTCGATTCTGTTTCTGAACCCGGATCAGCAAGTTCGACGCGTACGTCTTCTTTCCCAAACACTTTTACAGGGTTGCCCGTCAGTTTTTCGACATTGGTAATGGCCTCTGCATCTTCATCAGCGACCAGAGTGAATGCCCGGCCCTTTGCCCCCGCACGGCCTGTGCGGCCGATGCGATGGACATAATCGTCCGGATGCCATGGAGTATCGAAGTTAAAGACGTGGGACACACCTTTAATATCGAGCCCGCGGGCAGCCACGTCGGAAGCGACCAAAATATTGACATCACCTGATTTAAAGCGCTCCAGCTCTTTAAGTCGAGAGTTTTGATCCATGTCCCCGTGGATCTCACCAGAGGCAAAGCCGTGCTGCTGAAGGCTCTTGTTGAGCTCGCGCACGGTCGTCTTTCGGTTGGCGAAGATGATCGCGGTCTCGACATGGTCGTTTTGCAAAAGCCAGCGCAATGTCTCACGCTTCTTGCGCGCGTGCACAGGAACCTTGAATGCGGTGATATCTTTATTGGTGGTTGCCGCCCGAGCCGTTTCGATCCGCTTGGGATTGCTGAGGAATTTCTTAGCCAGCTTCTCAATCGGCGCAGGCATGGTCGCAGAAAACAGCATCGTCTGGCGCGTTTCGGGAAGCTTATCGCAAATGAACTCAATATCCGGGATAAAGCCCATATCGAGCATTCGATCCGCTTCGTCGATCACCAGAAGTTCACATCCTGAAAGCAGGATTTTTCCGCGTTCAAACAGGTCCATCATCCGGCCAGGTGTAGCGATGAGAACATCAACACCTTCGTTTAGAGCCTTAATCTGATCGCCCATCTGCACACCGCCAATA
Organism: Erythrobacter sp.; assembly: GCF_039988855.1. GTDB lineage: Bacteria > Pseudomonadota > Alphaproteobacteria > Sphingomonadales > Sphingomonadaceae > Erythrobacter. The sequence goes on along the minus strand of NZ_JBDXIY010000019.1, from coordinate 384,455 downwards.
AGCAACGCCATCTTAAGGTCGTGGTTCTTGCCGTATTTCTCAAAATTCTCGGCGACCTGCGCAGCAAGCTCGCGGGTTGGCTCCAAAATAAGAGAACGGGGCATCAAAGCACGCCGGCGACCAGAAGCCATCACATCGATCATTGGCAAAACAAAGCTTGCGGTTTTACCGGTGCCCGTTTGGGCAATTCCGATGAGATCTTTCATCATCAGAACAGAAGGGATCGCTTCGGCTTGAATAGCGGTCGGCTCAGTATAGCCGGCTTCTTCTACCGCTTTGAGCAATTCAGGAGAGAGGCCGAGATCGGCAAAGGTCATAGGCGAGAAAATGTCCGGATAAGAATAAGCAAAGATTGCCGTTTCATGAAGGGCAGACCGCAAATGGACTGAACGCCGAGCATGAAAACGCGCTCCGCTTGGCCAAAAAGGCGCTCCGAGTCAAGAAATCGCGCGGACATACCCCGATGCTTTTCCTTGGATTGTGCGGTTAAGTGCCGCGATCTTGGCGCAATTAATCTTCCGTGACGACAAGATGGCGCATGCGCTCGACTTCGCATTTGGCACCGCTTCGCGACTGAAGCTGATCGCGTTTCACGCAGAGCCGGCCATCATCGTTGCGTTCGACATAAAAGCCCGAATAAAAGTCGCGCGCTTCACAGCCGCGCTCCAGATTAAGGCCGATGATGCGCTCATCGCGGAGAAACAAAAGCAGGCGGTTGCCGGTCCCGGTTTGCACGCCGGCAATGCCCGCGACAGGGATGCACCCGTTCATCTTGCGCTCTTCATAAGTTCGAGTAACGCCGCGCCGGGGAAGCTGTGCAAGAAGGCTGTTGCGACTGCTTTGACGTAAAGGGGCAATTCGGATCGTTACGCGCCGTTCGATCCTGACCTGATTGACAGTGCGCGTGGCATAAAACGCCTCAAGCGGAGTGGACGCTTGCCCTTCCGCAGCAATCGGCAATGGCAATCCTGACGCTGGTGGTTCGCTATGGTGTGCGCTCCGATCAAGCGGCTCTGAAGAAGAGACCGAGAGTGTATCGCCGATCGAACACTGAGAAGCAGAAATTGCTGGAAATGACGCAGGCGCATCGTTTGCTTGCCCGAGAAACGGCAAGAACAACGCGGCTGACGCGGCGAAGGCGTATAGGCTAGACATCGGCGGTTTCAGGCCCCTCCAAACGACAGTTCCAACCAGGCCCCACCCGAGCCCTTTCAAAAATGCGAACCAGCGGCTTAGCAAGAGTCATTGAACGCTGCCTTAACCCGGTGGCTGTAAGCCGCTAAAGGTCTGGTGTATTCCTGCCCGATTGTGGCATAGGCGCAACAATGACAGCGCTGATCATCGATGCCAAAGATTTTGCCCGCCAGGCCGCCGATTTGCTTGGCGTCAAAGGCTGGACTGCGATTGCCGATGATTTGGAACCATGGCTGACGGATTGGCGCGGCCGCTATTCCGGCAAAGCGATAGGCCTAGCATCGCCCGCTTCCACTTCGGAAGTCGCAGCCCTTGTCAAACTCTGCTCGCGCCACGCGATCCCGATTGTTCCGCAAGGCGGCAATAGCGGAATGGCTGGCGGCGCAACCCCGGATTCGAGCGGCACAGCTATTCTTTTATCCTTGCGCCGGATGAACTCAATCCGCGAGATGGACGCAGACGCTGGCCTTGCCGTTTGCGATGCGGGCGTAATCCTTCAAACGCTTCACGAAGCGGCCGAAGAAGCTGACTTGCGCTTCCCCCTGACGCTTGGAGGCAAAGGATCTGCCACGATCGGTGGATTGATTTCCACCAATGCTGGCGGCACACAGGTTTTGCGCCATGGGACCATGCGTGCACAGGTTTTGGGCGTCGAGGCCGTCCTCGCTGATGGTAGCGTCTTCAACGCCCTTACCGCTTTGAAGAAAGACAATCGAGGCTTCGACCTCAAACAGCTCTTGATCGGATCCGAAGGGACGCTTGGCATTGTGACAGGTGCAACTTTGCGTTTGCTTCCTGCACCGCGCGCCCGTGCGACCGCGTGGGTTGGCCTTTCATCGATCATCGATGCGCGTTCCCTCCTTCAACAGGTGGACCGGGTATTGGGTGACACTTTGGAAGGGTTTGAGGTCATCCCTCAACATTGCTTGGACAGCGTGCTGGCCCATCTCCCCTCGGCGCGATCGCCATTGGAGGGGCGTCATGCCTGGAACGCTCTTGTCGAATGTGTAGGAACCAAGGGTGATGATACCGCCCTTCGCCAAAGCCTAGAGAACGCACTGGCAAACGCTGCCGAATATGGTCTTGTGGAAGATGCGGTTATTGCCACCAATGAAAGGCAAGCCGAAGACTTTTGGACTCTTCGCGATTCCATCTCCGCTGCTGAACGCGCGCTTGGCCCAGCAATGCAGCACGATATCTCGGTGCCTGTTGAGAAGATGCCGGAGTTTATTCTCGCCGCATCTCCTAGCATTGAAGACCAGTTTGCCGGAACCACAGCGATAGCTTTCGGCCATTTAGGCGACGGCAATGTGCACTTTCATGTCCTTGCCCCGCAAAGCGCTGTAGCTGGTGAATGGGAAGAAAACCAAGGTAAGAAAGTGAGTGCGCGCGTCTATGATTTGGTTACGCAATGGGGCGGTTCGATCAGCGCTGAACACGGTATTGGACAGATGAAAGTGGACGAGCTTGGGCGCCTCGGCGATCCGGTGGCCTTGTCCATGATGCGCGCTGTGAAACAGGCCCTTGATCCGCAAGGATTGCTCAATCCGGGCAAGCTCGTACCGATGTCACAAGAGTAGTCCGCGCTCGGCGCTTGCCCTTACGTGCCTGAACGCCTAAAGCGCCTCACAATTCTTGGGTGGGGTCCATCTCAATCGCGCGCACCACCCTTAATCAACATTCACTTAGGGATCTAGGAGACAATCCATGGCGACCGCGCCGAAGCCGCAACTACCGCTTTTTTACAAAGACTTGCTTCCACTTAACAGCAAAGATCATGCTGACTGGTCTGTAGGCAACTTTGACGATGCATCTTACATGGCCGATACGCACGCCATCCCGCTTACCGTTGACGAATTTGTCGATGCACAGCGCAACTATCCCATCGTGTTCACCGCGAATGATACGCCGCTTCCAATCGCACTTATGGGCCTCAATGAAGGTGTGAACACCTTCATCGAAGACAATGGCAAGCTTCAAGCAAATGTTTATGTGCCAGCTTACATTCGCCGCTACCCGTTCATTCTCGCGAAACTGAATCAAGGCAGCGAAGAGATGTCTCTTTGTTTCGACCCAGAAGCAGGCGTTGTTGGCAAAGACAAAGAAGGCAACGCTCTGTTCGAAGCTGAAGGTGATGAGCAGAAGCCGACCCAATACACCAACGATGTTTTGGAATTCTGCCGTCGTTTCGAAACTTCGGGTCAGCGCACAAAAGCGTTTCTTGAGCAACTTAATGCACTTGACCTTATGATGGACGGCGAAATTGCAATCACTCGCAATGACATGCCTGAAAAACCATTTGTTTACCGCGGATTCCGCATGGTGAACGAAGAGAAACTGCGCGAGCTGCCTACTGAAAAAGTGGAAGAGCTTAACAAGAGCGGCATGATGATGCTGATCCACGCACATTTGTTCTCAATGAACTTGATGCGGGTCATCTTTGAACGCCAAACCGCGCAAGGCAAAGTTCCAATGCCTGACGACAAAGCCTAACAGGCTGGCCCATCGGGCCTGAAGACATATTGGGTGCAGTAATGTGTCCATTTACGATACGATTGGGGCGGCCCACTGCTTGAAAGCGGGCCGCCCCAAGCATATCTATAGTCTAGTAGCGGTGACCCCCTCATGAGCCGCTCTGGACCGCGCCCTTCATTGGGCGTGATCCTCCCTGAACCTGGCCACCTCGTGCTCCCCCCCTTTCGCGCGAGGTGGCTTCTTTTTTGCAATTTTCAAAAAAGGGACAGGCCCGGGACCAAGGGCTCTACTCAGCCGCTTGGGGAATCCGCCCACCTGACCCAAGGCCAGCGGTCTCTGCACCCAGAACCCGTACCAATCCCGCAAGCATTTGCGCGAGCCCTACAGCCTCATTAGTCGTCTCGGCAAAGGCCGAATCGAGATAGGTGCTACGGCAAACTTCAACTTGAATCGCATGAATGCCGCGAGTTGGGCGTGCATGGCGATCGAGAACATAACCTCCTGAATACGGGCGGTTATGTGCCGTCACACATCCATGATGATCAAGGTAGTTGAAAGCGTGATCGGAAATCGCGCTATCGCATGAAACGCCGTAACGGTCCCCCAGCACGATACGCGGCGCCCGTTGTTCACCCTCCCGTCTCCGCAAAGGTGGCATGGAATGTAAATCGATCAACAACGCAGCCCCCCAAGCATCGCGTATCCGGACAAGCTCTCTTGCAAGAAATTCGTGATAGGGCCGATGAATGTGTTCTACCCTGCGTTTAACCTCATCCGATGGAATTGCAGAACGCCAGATTTCTCCGCTCCCGGGCAAGCGGCGAGGCACCAGACCCAATCCGCTGCGGGAGCGAGCATTGCCGGAACCAACAGACCGCCCTTCACCGACAAGACGAGCGGTAAATGTCGAGGAATCAAAACCTTGGGGCTTCTTGACCATACCCCAGTCTATATCATCAGCGGCACGGTTAAGGTCGATCATCGCTCTCGGCGCATGCGCAACCAAAAGACCAGTGCCCGTTGCCCGCGCAATTTCGACCCCGATTGTATCGATAAGCCTATCTTCAAGCCGCAATTGGCTGTGGCGCGCATCCCGCATTTGCGCCTCGATTTCAGGAGGGTAAGCCCGTCCTGCATGAGGCACTGCGATAAGTACGGGGAGCGGCATATGACACGGCGCGACGTGAACAAATGCGTAATCTTCAGCGCCCTGCCCCGACGCCCAAGCGATTGAGCCACCCTTCTTAGTTACAAGATCCCGCTGCACTGCGCCGGTGGATACAGCTTCGGCGCGGCCAAACGCTTGCGAGTTTGAAGGGGAGGATTCCCAAGGTGGGCGAGAAGAAGCCATGTTAGCCTATTGCTGCCTGCTTTGCTGTTGCGAGTCAAAGCCAGAATCACCCGCTGAAGGGTAGAGTTTTGCGCCGTGATGGTCGGATTTCAGTGCCAACAGACCAATATAGTTAATCCACTTTGGATATAAAACTTCTCACTTGGGCGTTTCAAAGCAGGGCACCTTTGTAAATTGCATAAGATTTATTAAGCGATCGATTGTATTAAGCTGCCCATGACGACAACCGCATCACCGCGAATCCTCCTTGCCGAAGACGAAGAGGCCATGCGCGCCTACCTTGAGCGCGCCCTTACCAAAGCTGGTTTTGAGGTCGTAAGCGTCGATCGCGGAACCGAGGCTGTGCCCCTACTTGAGGCAGAGTTCTTCGATCTGCTTTTATCCGACATTGTCATGCCGGAAATGGACGGGATCGAATTGGCACAACGCTGTGCCGAAGTGAGCCCACGCACGAAAGTCATGTTTATCACAGGCTTTGCAGCCGTCAGCCTAAGGGCAAGTCGCGAGCAACCTCACGCGAAAGTCCTGTCCAAGCCATTCCACCTTCGGGATCTCGTTCTCGAAGTAGAGCGTGTGTTTGAAGAGCAGCAAGAAGCGCGCATTTGATAAAACTTGGACACGGCATCCGCGAATCGCTTGCACTGACCCGCGAGCTTCGCTAACTCGCCGCTTCCCGCATCGATACGGCGCGGGTTTGATGATGGTGCGGGCGTATAGCTCAGGGGTAGAGCACTATGTTGACATCGTAGGGGTCCCAAGTTCAAATCTTGGTACGCCCACCATCATCCACTAAAAGCACCACTCAAAAGGCGTCGCAAAAGCGGCGCCTTTTGTGCATCTGGGATCAGTCCTTTAAACAAGAACTATGGCGATTCCCGCAACTGACCGTTGGCCTGATGAGATTCTCGACTTTTGGTTCGGCGAGCTCGGCGCAAAAGACTGGTTTTCCAAAAACGAAGCCGTGGATGCACAAATCCAAAGGCGCTTTAGAAGTCTGCACGAACAGCTCTCACAAAAGTCGCCTTCCGGCTTTCTGACCTCGCCATCAAAGGCGTTTGCCGCGATCATTCTCTTCGACCAACTGCCGCGCAATCTATACAGAAATGATCCCCGAAGTTTCGCGAGCGACCTGCTAGCCCTTGATATTGCGCGCGAATTAATAACCAAGAAGTGGGATGCAAATATCGCGCATGATCAAAGGGTATTTGCCTATCTCCCGTTTGAGCACAGCGAGAATTTGGCCGATCAAGACGAGGCGGTTCGTATGATTGAGCCCTTGGGTGACGATGATTTCACCCGCTACGCCCATACACACCGTAATGTGATTGTTCGATTTGGCCGCTTCCCTCACCGAAATACCATCTTGGGCAGGACATCGACCCCGCAAGAAAAGGAATATCTGCGCCAACCCGGCAGCGGTTTTTAGGGTCATTTCCTTTACGGCTTTTGAGCCGAAATGGGTCCTGAGCTGTGCCCTCACTTGCGCATCGCCGTTCCTCTGCTAAAGCCCCGTCACAAGGATGAAATCACACATCCGCAAATGCAAATTTATGACTGTCCCCGGGACGGAAGGAACAGGCGTCTGCCCATGCAAAAAATTCAGGTTAAAAACCCCGTTGTCGAACTCGACGGCGATGAGATGACGAAAATCATCTGGCAGTGGATCCGCGAACGGTTGATCCTGCCATATCTTGATGTTGATCTTAAGTACTACGATCTCTCCATCGAAAAACGCGATGAGACTGACGATCAGATCACGATCGATGCTGCCAATGCCATTAAAGAACACGGCGTGGGCGTGAAATGCGCAACCATCACCCCTGATGAAGAGCGCGTTGAAGAGTTTGACCTCAAGAAAATGTGGCGTTCGCCTAACGGCACGATCCGCAACATTCTTGGTGGTGTTGTATTCCGTGAGCCGATTGTCATCGACAACGTGCCGCGGTTGGTACCGGGCTGGACCCACCCCATCGTTGTTGGCCGTCACGCATTTGGCGACCAATACCGCGCGACTGACACGCTGATCCCGGGCCCGGGCAAGCTGCGTCTCGTTTACGAAGGCGAAGACGGCACGAACCTCGACCTCGAAGTGTTTGAGTTCGAAAGCTCAGGTATCGCCATGGCGATGTACAACCTTGACGATTCGATCCGTGCCTTTGCTCGTGCGTCGATGAACTATGGCCTGGACCGCAAATGGCCAGTGTACCTCTCAACCAAGAACACGATCATGAAAGCCTATGATGGCCGCTTTAAAGATCTGTTCGAAGAAGTTTTCGAAAACGAATTCAAAGAGAAGTTCGCCGAAGCAGGCATCACCTATGAACACCGTCTGATTGACGACATGGTCGCTGCAGCGCTTAAATGGTCAGGCAAGTTTGTTTGGGCTTGTAAGAACTATGACGGCGACGTTCAGTCTGACACCGTTGCACAAGGCTTCGGCTCACTTGGTCTTATGACCTCTGTTCTGATGACGCCCGATGGTAAGACCATCGAAGCAGAAGCAGCGCACGGCACCGTTACTCGTCACTTCCGTCAACACGAGCAAGGCAAAGCGACATCGACCAACCCGATCGCTTCTATCTTCGCTTGGACCCGCGGCCTTATGTATCGCGGCAAGTTTGACGAGACACCTGATGTGGTCAAATTTGCTGAAACGCTTGAGCGCGTTTGCATTGAGACCGTCGAAAAAGGTCAGATGACCAAAGATTTGGCGTTGTTGATTGGCCCATCGCAAAACTGGCTCACCACTGAGCAGTTCTTCGAAGCCATTGTGCAAAACCTCGAAACCGAGATGAAAAACTGGGGTTAACCCACAAAACCGATTGAGTTTTCGCTAGGGGCGGCTGTTTGAAACGAACAGTCGCCCCTATTGGTTTTGATGGTACAGTGCTTGGTAGTTTGATTGGCGTGGCAGTAATCGTTCTGCCCGTCAGGCAGAAGTAAGGGTGCAAAACAGAGCAATTCATGGCAGGCGAACTCACCCTCTCCCCGGTAATGCAAGATGCTCTGGTGATCCTTGGGTCAGCCGGCATCGTCATCCCGGTATTCGCCCGATTCCGGATCACTCCGATTATCGGATTCATCCTAATCGGGGTTGCTGTTGGTCCTTTTGGGCTTGGCGCTCTGGTCAACGAAGCCCCGTGGCTTGAATATGTCACGATTTCAGACCCTGAACGATTAGCCCCCTTTGCCGATTTTGGTATTATCCTGCTTCTGTTTGCGATTGGATTGGAGCTTTCCTTCAATCGCCTATGGCAAATGCGAAAGCTGGTCTTTGGCCTTGGCAGCCTTGAACTGCTTATCATCGGCAGCATTTCGGCGGCATTTTTCGGACAATACAGCGGGATGGACACAACCGCAGCCCTTGCCCTTGGCTTTGCCCTCGCATTCTCGTCCACCGCCATTGTGCTGCCAATATCGGGTACGAAAAGCCCAGTCGGCCGAGCGGCACTTTCCATGCTTTTGTTCGAAGACATTATGATCGTTCCGATCATCTTTATTCTTGGCGCGCTTGCCCCAAATGCAGCCGCAGAAGGCGTTGACGGCCTAACTGATACATTGGTCCTTGGCGGTTTAGTCATCCTCGCTTTGCTGGTCCTTGGCCGTTTCGCACTCCCAAGCCTTTTCAGCCAAGCAGCCCGCACCAAAAGTCCTGAGCTGTTTCTTGCCGCTACGATGTTGGTGGTAATCGGTGCCAGTCTTGCAACCTCCGCCACCGGACTTTCGCCAATCGTCGGAGCACTGATCGCCGGACTTCTTATTGCTGAAACCGAATACCACGGCGAAGTTGAAACCATTATGGAGCCGTTTAAGGGGCTTGCCCTTGGCGTGTTTCTGATCACCATTGGAATGACGGTCAATCTCGTCGAAATTTGGACCAATGTCTGGGAGATTTTGGCGGCTGTCATTGGATTGCTGGCATTCAAGGCGGTGATCACCGGCACGTTGCTCAAAATGATGGGCGCTCGGCGCAGCACTGCTGCGGAAACCGGTGTGTTGATGGCCAGCCCTTCAGAAACCAGCCTTATTGTTCTCGCGGCCGCAACCAGCGCTTTGGTAATCGATGCTGAAACAGCGCAGTTTTGGCAGATCGTAACCGCAGTTGGCCTGACGATTACTCCCCTTCTGGCAAAGCTTGGCCGAGTCATCGCCCGGCGGATAGAGGCAACGCCTGAACTTCCTGATGAGGACGAATATGATGCTCGAAACATCATCATTGGTGGTGGCCGTGTTGGTCGACTGATCGCCGATATGTTGTGCGAGCATGATCAACCCTATGTGATCCTTGATTCAAACCCCGACCTCATCATTGACGCCAAGCGAGCGGGATACCGTGCAACCTTTGGTGACGCTGCACGCGGGGACGCCCTTACAAAGTTAGGGATTGAGGCTGCCCCGTCGGTGGTTCTAACAATGGACGAGCCTGTCCTTGCGCAAAGGCTTGTTGCGAAATTGCGGCGTGATCATCCAGAGCTCCTCATTGTATCGCGTGCGCGCGATACCGATCATGCGGCACAACTCTACCGCGCAGGCGCAAGTCACGCTGTGCCCGAAACACTCGAAAGCTCTTTGCAGTTGTCGGAAGCAGTGCTTGTTGACATCGGCGTCGCGATGGGGCCTGTCATCGCCTCAATTCATGAAAAGCGCGACGAATTCCGGGAGAAACTTGAGATCGACGGCGGCCTTAAGGAGCCGCCCAAGTTGAGAACATCGGCGGTAGAAAGCTGATCATTCAGGCCATTTGCGCCGAGTAAGTTCGACCTCGAAATCGTTACCAGAAAAAATCTGGCTCTCACCTTCTTCAATATCAACGGGCACATTCGACCATTCTGTATCGCCCCGCGCGTCACCACAATTTGGCAAGCGGTGCTTTAAATATGCCGTCAATCTGGACCCTTACCCCTCGATCAGATCAATGGGTACGCGCGACAGAATCAATGCGCCGATGCGATGCACTAGAGCACTCCAAGCATTATCCGAAGCTGGGACACTTGGAACGGCCTATTGTCTGCGGGTAATCTCAACACGCAGACCGCCGTCTCCTTCGATGACACGTGGCTTTCCTTCTTCAAGCTCCACTTGCACTTCAAAACCAGTCACCCGTGAACCTTGTTCTGAACACGAGCCGGTTGGGCGGGTCCAGTTGGTCTCGATAGTGTATTTGGAATTGGCCCTGCCGTAACCAGGGCGCACTTGAAATTCGATCGCGTTACGCCGCAAGGCAAATCGGCTGTCCTCCAAGGGACACTGAATATCACTGTCATTGATATCAAGGCGAACCTGAGCACGATTGTAGACCGACATCGTCAAATCACCGGCCCAAAGCTCCCGATCCTGGCCCATAATGCGGACAGAGATAGTAAAGGGCTTTGCCTGCGTTCGTGCCTCAACCGCGCCTTCCTCAGATTGTATCCGGAGAGCAGCAGTGGCCGGACCGGGATCTTGTGCAGCAACAGGCACGGCTAGAGTGAGGCAACTGACAGGCAAAATCGTCGCAAGGCGAACGCAAACGCTGTTCTTCATCAATCCCAATCCTTCGATAGCTTTGATTTAAGCTCAAAAGGATTGAGATCGAAAAATTGAAAAAAGCTGAAATATTCGCGTCTTGATGGTTGCGCTTACCCAATGACGCCTTTGACTGCCGCTATTGCATCTGCCGCTTTTGCGCCATCTGGTCCGCCACCTTGCGCCATATCTGGTCGGCCACCACCGCCCTTTCCGCCAAGCGCCGCAACGCCGGCTCGCACCAGGTCGACCGCGCTGAATCGGTTGGTGAGATCATCGGTAACCGCTGCTGCTATGCTTGCCTTGCCATCATTAACCGCCACAATCGCTGCAACACCACTGCCAAGGCGTTGCTTGGTTTCATCCAGCAACGGGCGCAGTTCTTTCGGGTTCAAGCCTTCGAGTACCTGCCCGCTGAAGGCCACTCCGCCAACCTCTTCGTCAGCAGAACCCGCAGCATCACCGCCAGAACCACCACCACTAAGGGCAAGCGCTTTTTTGGCCTCGGCCAGCTCTTTCTCAAGGCGTTTGCGTTCTTCCATCAACGCAGTGATGCGGCCCGGAACCTCTTCGGGTGTTGCCCGGATAACAGACGCTGCTGACTTTAGTGCATCCTCGCGGGCCACCAGCCAATTTCGTGCAGCCTCACCAGTAAGCGCCTCGATCCGGCGAACACCGGAGGAGACAGCGCTTTCTGAAACTATGCGGAATACGCCAATATCACCCGTCGCTTTCACATGCGTGCCGCCGCACAGCTCTACGGAGTAGTTGCGTCCACCCTCATTCGTGCGGCCCATTGATAACACGCGAACCTCATCGCCGTATTTCTCACCGAACAACGCAAGAGCGCCTGCCTCCACTGCATCATCAGGGCTCATCAACCTTGTGCTGACTTCCTCATTGGCAAGGACTTCGGCGTTTACCTCAGCTTCAATCGCCGCAATATCTTCGGGCGAAAGCGCCTTTGGGTGAGAAAAATCAAAGCGCAGGCGGTCATCTGCAACCAGTGACCCTTTTTGAGTCACATGATTGCCAAGCTGACCACGCAACGCTGCGTGGACGAGGTGCGTAGCCGAATGATTGGCGCGCACTTGATTGCGGCGCCTCACATCGACTTCCAACTGAACATTATCGCCGACATTCACTTCGCCCGCGCTCACCGTTGTGTGATGCGCATGGAGCCGGCCAAGCGGTTTGCTCGTATCAGAAACCTTAGCGGCAAACCCTTCCGGAGTGCTGATCGTGCCGATATCTCCTGTTTGGCCGCCGCTTTCGCCGTAAAACGGGGTTTGGTTAGCCAAAAGGACGACGTCATCACCTGCTGATGCACTCTGAACTTCGGCACCGTCTTTGACGATTGCAACGATGCTGCCCTCGCCCGATGTCGCCACATAACCCGTAAACTCGCTAGCACCTTCCCGGTCAGCAATATCGAACCAAATCTCGTCAGAGGCCGCCTCACCAGACCCCTTCCATGCTGCGCGCGCAGCCTCTTTTTGGCGGGTCATCGCGGCATCAAATCCGCCTCGGTCCACTGCAATGCCGCGAGCGCGAAGGGCATCTTCCGTCAGGTCATATGGGAAGCCGTATGTATCATAGAGTTTGAACGCGGTTTCGCCGTCAAGCTCACCACCTTCACCCATGGCTCCGGTCGCTTCGTCGAGAAGTTTCAGACCTTTATCAAGCGTCTTGCGGAACTGCGTTTCCTCACGCAGCAGCACCTCTTCAATGAGCGCCTGACCACGGCCAAGCTCTGGGTAAGCCTGCCCCATTTCAGTCACAAGCGACGGTACAAGGCGGTGCATCAATGGCTCGCTTGCACCGAGCAAATGGGCATGACGCATTGCGCGGCGCATAATCCTGCGCAGCACATAACCGCGGCCCTCGTTTGAAGGCAGGACACCGTCGGCCATTAGGAAAGAGGTTGAGCGCAAATGGTCAGCAATGACGCGGTGCGACGCGGTGGTTTCGTCAGTCGCGGCGACACCGGTCAAACCTTCCGAGGCGGCAATCAACGCTTTGAATGTATCAGTGTTATAATTGTCATGCTCGCCTTGCATCACGGCCGCGATCCGCTCGAGACCCATACCTGTGTCAATCGAAGGGCGCGGCAAATCCCTACGCGTGCCGTCCGCCCCTTGGTCGAACTGCATGAAGACCAGGTTCCAAATCTCGATGAAACGGTCGCCATCTTCATCCGGGCTTCCGGGAGGGCCTCCGGGAATATGGGCGCCGTGGTCATAGAATATTTCTGAACATGGCCCGCATGGCCCAGTCTCGCCCATCGACCAGAAATTGTCATTGGTCGCGATGCGAATGATGCGATCTTCGGGCAGGCCCGCGATCTTGCGCCAAAGTTCGAAAGCTTCATCATCGGTGTGATAGACCGTAACGAGGAGTTTCTCAGCCGGAATGCTCCATTCGCGGGTCAACAAATTCCAAGCATTGTGGATCGCTTGTTCTTTGAAATAGTCGCCAAAGGAGAAGTTACCTAGCATTTCAAAAAACGTGTGGTGACGCGCTGTATACCCCACATTGTCGAGGTCGTTGTGCTTGCCGCCGGCCCGCACGCATTTTTGAGATGATGTCGCGCAAGGCCCCGGAGGCGTTTCAAGCCCGGTAAACACGTTCTTGAACGGCACCATCCCCGCGTTCACGAACATGAGTGTCGGATCGTTGTAAGGAACGAGCGGTGCACTGGGCACAGAAACGTGCCCCTCGCCTGCAAAGAAGTCGAGGAAAGAGCGACGGATATCGTTTGTTGAAGTCATGTCTGTTGCTGAACCACTGAATGTTATGGCGTGCAGGTAAGCCATGGACTGGACAGCGACAAGTGAAAGCTCATCACTGATTTTCGATCACTGTATTCATGTTGCACTCGGGCACATTCAGAAGCGGCTTAGGACACGCCTTACCAGCATACGAAAAACCGGCGCAAACCTGCATTCCGCCCGCAAAGGCAGAAGCGATTTACGCCGGTATTCCGTGTTTCCGGGCGGCGACACGCTAGGTCTCGCTCCTGTGCTGCTCCCATCCAAGTTGGACCATTGGACCAATTCGAGGCGTTAGGAGCGCCCGCTTAAGGATGTGAGTTTCAGTCCGCGTCCGGACCGGTCATCATCTCCTCGGCGACCTCATCGGTTTTACCGCGAATGGCGGCTTCCAATTTGTCGCAAACTTCAGGGTTCTCTTTGAGATAAAGCTTAGAGTTTTCGCGCCCTTGGCCAATCCGAACGCTGTCATATGAATACCAGCTGCCCGATTTTTCAACAACGCCAGCCTTCACGCCAAGGTCGAGTATCTCACCAATTTTGGAGATGCCTTCGCCGTACATGATGTCGAATTCGACCTGCTTGAAGGGCGGTGCAACCTTGTTCTTCACAACTTTGACGCGGGTCGAATTGCCGATCACCTCATCGCGGTCTTTGATCTGACCAGTGCGGCGAATATCGAGACGAACCGAAGCGTAAAACTTAAGCGCGTTACCGCCCGTCGTTGTCTCCGGGTTGCCGTACATCACACCAATTTTCATACGCAGCTGATTGATGAAGATCACCATGCACTTCGAACGATTGATCGAACCGGTGAGCTTACGCAGCGACTGCGACATCAAACGCGCCTGAAGGCCGACGTGGCTGTCGCCCATTTCGCCCTCAATCTCAGCCCGCGGCACCAGTGCCGCCACTGAATCGACCACCAGAATATCAACCGCATTTGAACGGACCAGAGTGTCCGTAATCTCGAGCGCCTGTTCGCCAGTATCGGGCTGCGAGACGATCAGCTCATCAATGTCGACGCCCAAAGCCTTGGCATAAACGGGATCAAGCGCATGCTCAGCGTCGACAAATGCCGCCGTGCCGCCTGCCTTTTGCGCTTCGGCAATGGCATGCAATGCAAGCGTCGTCTTACCGGAGCTTTCCGGGCCGTACACTTCGACCACGCGCCCTTTTGGAAGGCCGCCAATACCAAGCGCAATATCAAGGCCAAGTGACCCGGTTGAAATCGATTCAACCTGCATCGCCTCTTTCGAACCCAGCTTCATCGCTGAACCCTTACCAAATGCACGGTCAATTTGTTGAAGAGCAGCGTCCAACGCTTTTTGACGATCCACGTCTTTTTCCTTGTCTACCAGCTTAAGTTGCGTAGCCATCGCATGCACTCCTTCGCTTGCATAGGTCCGATTAAGCACTTTTAACCGGCCATCTGGGAAAGCCTGATTGCCAACCCCTGTAGGAGAGCATGTACGCCATTTGTTCCATTAGAACAAGTGGGGAACAGAATTTTTTTCAAATAGGTCGTTTGGAGCTATTGTGAGCTCTGTACACTCCAGCGGATTTTGCGCGTTTCATACGGGCCAAGCACTATGCTGCCTACGACGTTCCCATCCTTGGTTTCAATTTCATCGTTGGGCCAACGCACGCGCCATGCGCCGCCACGGCCCAGAACAATACGCGCCTTTACGCTGTGCCCGTTGGCATTGGTAAGTTCGGCTTCAATCTCTCGCCAATTGCCCTCATCACGAACGTCACGATAGGCAATCATTGGTGCGCAGCTGGCGCTGACGTGCTGACTTTGCCCAACATCAAGCTCGATATCTTGACCTACCGCATAATCGCGCAGAGCATTTTCATTCACCAATAAAGGACCGAATGAGCTAGGCTCGAACAAATTGAATGCTCCTTGGGGCAAGGCAATGCCTAACCCTTGCTCAGTCTCATTTTCAGTTTGAAGAAGGATCGTGGCTCGCCGGATATCGGTCATTGGATTGCGGCGAACCATTGTCCAGGCTTCGCAACTGATTTCATAGATATAGCGCGCGCTTACTTCATCACGGTTCAGGAAGGCGACCTGCTTGATCCCTTGTGCGCTGACCGTCACGCGTTCGGGGACACGGTAGAGTTTAAGGTCCCCCAATTGCTCTTCTGAAGCTTCCATCACCTCAGCGCTGATAGCGGCCACAGCCATGGGCGCTGCTTGCAAGTTTTCGGAGCGCTTTCGAGCGGTGACTACGATGGCGCGGCCATCTTCATAGCCTGCCTCATATTCCGCCAAGGAAAGAGGGTTGGCATATCTGGGAATAGCCGATCCAGCCGCCGTGCTGCCAATGGGATAGCAGGATAGTCTCAAGGGCTCGCCGCGAGGGGGGCTCGCCAAGCCTTGATAATCACTCACAACGTTAAGCTCGCCAGCCACCACCAACAATTGTGCATCTACAAAGCTTTGGGCGTTGTCATTGAACACGGTTAGCCAGCTAAGCACGCCCATCTCAAAATCATCAGAACCGCCCTTGTCTTTTAAGGACGCGATGTAATTGGCCTGCCAATCAAAACCCCACGAAAGATAGGTTAGCGTCACCTCATAGGTGCCGCCATTTTCGTCGCGCGTGTCGATTGAGAAAACGGGTTGAGCGGATAATCCTTCGGGAACACGGTCAAAGCCTAGGGTTTCGGCGATCCCGGCGCATCGCACCGCCTCAAAGCTATCGCCGGTTTGCAATACAAGGCCGCCATCTGCGCGGGTGCGCACAACCGCTTGCTCCGATACGGCCTCTCCGGTCGCGGGATTGGTACGCGTGATCGTAATGCGGTTCCCAAGTGCACCGTTTACAAGCGCGGCAGGCGATAAAAGCTCGGCATTGCGGTTCTTTTCAATCGTGCCGCCGGGTAGGCCGGTAACGATTGCGCTGACCCCCACCATGCCTTCAGCAACCCCTTCGAACCGGATCGTGCTTTCACCAGGGGGCAATGTCACTCTGCGGGCCTCGCTGATCATCGCAAATCCGCGCGGGTTCTTTGTGTTCATCTCCTCATCTTTGAGCCTTTCAGGGTCGCGGTAGATCGTGACTGAAAGGTCGCTAGGAGCATCGGCATATACGATTGCGCGCTCAGCAGGGACGCCATCCGATTGAGCCAATGCTGGCATTGAAGTGAGCCCGAAAGCCAGCAATGCGCCAAGCGCTGCTATGAGGGAAGAGGAACGCATCATGCGGTGCCCCCCCCGGTCAGTAACGCGTCTCGTAGACGACCCTTACCACCCGTTTGCCCTCAGCAGGCACAGGTACGATCCATTTGCGGAGATCCGCATTGATCTGCTTGCCTTCGATATCTTCGCTGATAATCCGATAATCATTGGCCCACCAATATCGCATCAGGCCTGATTGGGTGAGATCCACTTCGGCGGCTTGTGATTTGGCATTGGTAAGCGTGTAGCGCATCGTCGTGCGGTAGAAGCGCTTGGGGCGCTCAACATCGTACTGGCGCGTTACTTCGCCATCTTCGACCACGCGGTACCGGACGGTACGCTCCCATTCGCTTGAAGTGATTTTCTCGCGGGATTCGACTTCGGCTTGAACACTGATGTCAAAAGCGGCGCCCGTTTGAAGCAAAAGTTCGCTGCCCATTGGAGTATGGCCAAGGCCGTTTTCACCGATGAATTGCGGCGTGCCTTGGTTGTCGCGTTGATAGAAACGCACCGTGCCAGCAGGCAGCGCATCGCCCAGCCCCTGATCACGAGAGGTTGAGAAGGATATGCCGCTTGAAACGTTAACCGGGCTGCTTTCATTGGCAAGCCAGCCAATATTGCGCGTATAGACTTTGCGAGCGGGAACGCCTTGCACGTCAAGGAAGCTCACCTGCTTGGTTTGCGCATTGGCAATCGTTGTGCGATCGGCAATGGGGTAGAGATAAAAATCCCCTAGCCGCTCTCGATCAGCAGCCTCTGTGCCAAGCGATAGAGCGCCCAAATTCGCTGAACCACGCCTTCCTCGCCCATTGCTGAGCGGATCGCCAGCAACCAACAGTGTGTTTGCGCGGTGAAAAGTGGTTCCCGTATTGTTTGTCAGCGTCACCCAGCCCTGCATATCAATGGTGCTGTTCTCTTCATTGAACAAAGCGACATAATCCGCGCTCCACCCGAGGCCGCCCGACAAATAGCGGATCGAGACAGGACGGCGCCCCGATCCCGAACTTTCCAGATTGACGGAGAGCGTTGGCCTAGCGCGCAAGTTTGTAGGCACTTCATCAAAGATCACGCGTACCGGCAAGCCATCGTCGCGCAATACCTCGATTCGGTTGCCAATCTGCACAACAACACCGCCCGCAGTAGACAGCACTTTGGCCCGCTCGCGCGTTTCGCGCCCTGTGGCGGGGTTTGTCCGGAGTAAGGTCACAGTCTCGCCAATGGCCTTATCCATCAGCTTGCCCGGCGTCAGCAGATCGAAATCGAAATTCTGTTCGATGATCGTGGTTCGCGGAGCATAAAAGCTCAAAGTTTGTGGACTTATGCTGGCAGAAACATCAGGCAATTCGACGCGGCTGCGGCCCCTATCAATATCAATCTGACGCACATCTTGGATGAGCGCGCGATTGGAATTATAGATCGTGACCGAAACATCGCCCTGAGCGGTTACTTCGCCGTTCGCATTGGTCGATTGCGATGCTGCTGCGGAACCCATGAGCGCGCCCGCGCTCAATGCTAGAATCCATTTTGCTTGTTTCATGCAACCTCCCCAAATGCCTTAAACAAATCTTGCGATTCTCAGGCTTTACGCGATATGAACGCGCGTCCCAGCCGATTAGTCGACCTTTTCTGCGCGTGCTTGAGCCATGACCATCGCGACCTTATCAGTAATCGCGGCGACGCTGAATGGCTTGGGCAAGAAGTGCATGTGCGGCACATCAATATCGTTGCGCAAAGCTTCTTCTGCATAGCCCGACATGAAGAGCACAGGGATGTGCGGATGCATCTTGCGTATCTCGCGGACCATCGCTGGACCATCCATCCCCGGCATTACCACGTCGCTAACGACAATATCAAAACCACTATCAGCTTGGATTGCTTCCAATCCGTCTTCGCCATCGCTGCACGCCGTGATTTGATAGCCTGCTCGTACAAGTGCGCGTTCGGCGACGGCCCGAACCATATCCTCGTCCTCGACCAACAGGACCCTACCCCCTGCAGACCATTCCGACGATGTTTCGGGAGCCTCAACCTTGCGTCGCTGCGGCGCTTCGCCAGCGTGGACTGGTAGGTAAATGGTAAAGCGCGCGCCCATCGGGCGGCCCGATGTCGTCATCACATTGTCGGCAAAGATAAAGCCGCCCGTCTGTTTCACAATGCCGTAAACGGTCGAGAGGCCAAGCCCCGTGCCTTTGCCCAATTCCTTGGTTGTAAAGAACGGCTCGAACAGTTTCGGCAAAACCTCGGCGGGAATGCCGCCGCCATTATCCTGCACAATAAGAACCGTATAGTCGGCAGCTGGCAAAATCTCAGAGCCAAACTTTACCACCTCGTGCGATTTGACGCTGCGGGTAAGAAGAGAGATACGCCCCTGCCCGTCTTGCTTGCTCGTGCGGCCATGGGCCCCATTGGTGTTGATTGCATCACGCGCATTCACAGCGAGGTTCATGATGACCTGTTCAAGCTGTTGTGGGTCTGCGCGCACCTGACCAAGGTTGCGATCATGTTGAACGTGATAGTCGATTTTCTCGCCAAGCAACCGCTTGATAAGGGGCCCCACTTCGCTGATCACATCGGGCAGTTGCAAGATCTCTGGCCGCAAGGTTTGCTGGCGCGAGAATGCCAGCAACTGCCGCGTTAGCGCAGCTGCGCGGTTGGAGTTGGCTCGTATCTGCTGGATATCATCATAGTCGCTATCGCCCGGCGTATGGCGCAGCAACATCAAATCGCAAGTGCCAATTATTGCCGTCAGTACATTGTTAAAGTCATGCGCAACACCGCCTGCAAGCTGACCCACCGCCTGCATCTTAGTGGCCTGTGCAACTTGACGTTTGAGCTGCGTCTCCTCCGAACTGTCCGCGAGGCTAAGCAATACGGCCGCTTCACCCAGCCCGCGCACCCCAGCGAGGCCCATTGAAACTGGTTCATCCACTTGCGAGCTTAGGCGCACAGCCATATCGCCTCTGGTCGCAGGGCCGCGCCCATGTCGGCGCACCGCATCGGAAAGCGGCGTTTTATCTTCGCGCACCACGAGGTCCGTCGGGAATGCAGGCAATTCGCCCTCACCCCGGCCCACCGATCTCAAGAAAGCCTCATTGCCAAACAAGAAACGCCCATCGCGATCCGTCATGGCAAGTCCCAACGGCAATTGCGCGAGGAGTGCCTCCAATTGCGCGACGCCCGCCTGCGCTGAACCATCCCAACCGCTGCCAACACCAACGCCGCCATCCACTAGAAGCATCAGCGTTGCGCCGTCCTCTGGCGTTGGCGAGGTACCTGCGAGCGCAGGTTCTGAAAGCGGCACATCGATCAAGGTTTGCGGAGTTCCGCTGCGCCCCTCACGGGCGAAGAAGATGCGCTCACGTTCATCAGCGCGCAAAAACGACACGAGCTGTTGCCCAGCTAAGGTTGCTTCCCGGTCGCCCACGGCTCGTTCCGCAAAGCCTGCGCCAACGCTGCGGATGGTCCCATCTGGGCCCGTAATCGCTGCTTCGATACCTGCCCGGCTTAGGATGCCGCTCAGCGGTCCAGACAAATCAACCTTAAGCGCCTCGCTCGCGGTGGGCACGACCTTCATTACCAAACGCCAGATTAGGTGATCGTCACCGCGGCCTGCTCTTGTTGCGCGAACGCCCCAACTGCGAAGCTTACTGTCATTAAACTCTTCAATCACCGCCTCGCCATCACGCCAAGCGTTGCGCGCAGCACGATTAAGAGCTTCAAGAGCTGGCCGCTCAGCATCCAGCATTGGCGGCGCAGCCTTGGTTCCGAATGCGGCAAGAAACGCCTTGTTCGCGCAGACAAGCCTATTGGCCCTGTCAGTAATCGCAATCGCGTGAGGAACGGCGTCGTTTTCCGATTCAATCGCAGCAACGGTGACTGACCAGTCAGGAGTGGCGATTTCGGCTTGCTCTTCTGCGCCAGAAAACCGTTCAGCAGCAAACACCCCAAGCAAAAGCACAACAAGACCGCCGAAATAAACCCCCGTTATCACCGGGTTGAGGGTGACTGCGAAAATAAGGCCTGCGCTAACGAAAAGCGCAACCCCCATTGCAACAAACAAAATCGTGTTTGGCTTTCCAGTGAGGTTGTTGGTTGCGCCGACGAATTGCGTCGCAGAGTCAGTCTCCCAACGTGAAACTGGGCCAGAAACTGGGCCAGAAACTGGGCTTTCCTCAATTTGTGCAGATGTGCCGGTCACGCTTTTCCCGCTCACGCTCTTAATTGCCATAATCTAAAATCTAAAGAGACACCGAACCAGCAAAGCCAGCGATAATCTCGTCTGACCAAGACTATTACTTCGAGCCGTGCTCATGGTCGAGGCTTGCTGTCTCAGGATTGAGACGTTTTGCCCGTTTGCGTGCAAGTTTGCGGCCGACAATCATGCGCCATATGCCACCAGCTGCGAGATAACCCACAGCTGAGGTAACAACGGCCAGGACAAAGAAACCCATTACGGTCACGCCAGCCACCTGAAACGCATCGACAATATAGACCCACAAAGTGCTCTCGGCTTGGGTCATAACAATTTCAGTAGCGGTTGCATCAATGCGCAGGACAAAATTGCCGACCCTGTTTGCAACCACAGCCCAAAAAGCAATGGTGAACGGGTTTGTGACAAACGTCACTGCGGCTGCCAAAGGAACATTCGCCCGTGCCGGCCAAGCCAGAAACGCCGCAAGAAAAATCTGTCCCACCGGGATGATGAACGCAGCAAACAAGCCCAACGCCACACCGCGCGGAACAGAGCGACGAGTAAATCGCCACAACTCCGGGTTCAAAAACCGATGAGCAATCGGGGCAAGATATTTGTTCTTAGCCATCGCCTCACGGTCAGGCATCGTGCGCCCAAGGCGATCTTTCATCCAGACAATTGGATTGGGAAAGAAACCAGGAGATGATGGTGAGTGCACGCTCATCTACATGCCCACCTTGTGCAATCGCACCAATGCGCTGCAAAATGAGAGCTGAAAAGAGAAGCTTGGTCCATCATGATCATTCATATGGGTAGCACGGGTCATCTGACCAATGGGTGAATTAGAATAGCGTCAAAATTACTTTGTTTTGCGACAAACTGATGACGGCATGCGACTAAAACCGATCAAGATCGCTCTCGCATCAGCCGCGCTTTGTCCCGTTTCCAGTCGCGATCCTTAATACTCGCCCTCTTGTCGTGGGCCTGTTTACCCTTGGCAAGGGCGAGCTCCACCTTTGCGCGGCCGGTGCGATTGAAATAAATCGAGAGCGGCACCAGCGTCATGCCCTTGCGCTCGATCGCGCCAAACAACTTGTTGACCTCGCGTTCGTGGAGCAACAATTTGCGCGGCCGCTTTGGCTCATGGTTCAAGCGATTGCCGTGGCTGTATTCGGGCAGGTTGGCATTGACCAGCCAAACCTCGCCATCGCGCACCTCGGCGTAACTTTCCGCGATTGTCGCCTGTCCAGCCCGCAGTGCCTTTACCTCAGTGCCCTGCAGCGCGAGTCCTGCCTCAAATTTGTCCTCGATATGATAATCGTAACGCGCACGGCGATTTTCCGCGACGACTTTGGTCTTGTCGAAAGTTTCAGGTTTAGGGCGAGCCATAGTGGGGGTGCCTCTAATCAATAGAGAGCGAAATGGGAAGGCTATTGCACATGCACGGCCCAAATATCGCATTCGGAATCGCGAGCAGAGTTGCGGTTGCCAAATTTATGCATCCTGATAAGTTTTTCGGCAATATTACGGCGTTAAAGGGGCAATGACGTGAGAAAAATGCTCGAGATTACTAAGACTTTTCTCTTTAGTGCATTGATGTTTGCTGGACTTATTACTGCACCAAGTTCAGCATCGACGCCCCCTGCCCCTCCGCTTAGCGCGTATGGAGAACTCCCTGCAATCGAAGATGCCGTCCTCTCGCCATCGGGAGAAAAGCTTGCTGCCTTAATGACGGTTGAAGGCAACCGCATGTTGGTAGCATTTGGAGCCGACTATCAAGTCATCTCGATCACAAATGTGCAAGATACGAAGGTGCGCAATTTCCGCTGGATTGGTGACGATCGTCTGTTGCTCACGCGCGGCGTAACCAAAAGCCTCGGCTTTGGCTTCACCACCGACAAACATGAATTCTCACAAGCGCTCATAATTCCCATCGATAAATCTGATGAAGGCAGCCTCGTGTTTGGCAATAAGCACGGTATCGTGAATGCCGTCTTTGGTTTTTATGGGATCCGTGAGATCGACGGGAAACAGTATGGCTTCTTTGGCGCCGTAGAATTGGCCAGAGATGGCGGAGGCGACTACTTTTTCGACCATGGCCGTCCATCTCTTTACCGCGTCGATTTCGAAAGCCAAAAGTATAAACGGATAGCATTCGCGCCCCGCGCGGGAATGAATAGCGATTGGTTGGTCGGTAAGAACGGTGAATTGGCCGCAACCTTCCTGATGAATCGAGAAACCGGCGAATGGACGGTTCGCAATTCGCGCAATAACATCATCGCCAAGGGCCGCTCAGAACTGGGAAGAGGAGGACTGATAGGTCTTACGCAAGGCGGCGGATCGGTCATCTACTGGCAAGCAGAAGAAGATGGGTCGAGGCGGTGGTTGCAAGTGCCACTTGCTGGCGAAGAACCAACACCATTCCTCGAAGGGGTCGATGTTGAGCGCCTGTATTTCAACCGTCAAACCGGCGAACTTGAAGGCTATCTTGAAGAAGGCAACAAACCCCGGCCGGTGTTCGACGATGAAAGTAAAGCCGAAGCCATCAGAAAGACCGAAGCCGCATTTGCCCGACATAGTATGTCGATCATGGATTGGACCGATGATTTCAGCAATGTGATCGTTCGAACCACAGGACAAAAAGACAGTGGCACTTGGTTCAAAGTCGATGTCGAAAATCTAAACGCCAAGGCCTTTGCCTATGAACGCGAGGCGATCGGGCCAGCACAGGTTGGGCCGTTCTCGACCTTTGAATACACCGCTACTGATGGTCTTGAAATGGACGGCATCTTAACCCTCCCGCCTGACCGCGAAGCGAAGAATTTGCCGGTTGTTATGTTCCCTCATGGCGGTCCGCATGCCTATGACAGCGAACAGTTTGATTGGTGGGCGCAGGCCTTCGCCTCACGCGGTTATGCAGTGTTCCAACCCAACTTTCGCGGTTCCACCAATCGCGGCCTTGCCTTTATCGAGGCAGGTTATGGCGAATGGGGCAGAAAGATGCAGACCGACATTTCGGATGGCCTCGCAGCGCTAGCCGAAGCTGGAATTGTTGATCCAAACCGCGCCTGTATCGTGGGCGCAAGTTATGGCGGATATGCAGCGCTAGCAGGGGTGACTTTGCAGCAAGGGCTCTACAAATGCGCCGTTGCGGTCGCCCCGGTTAGCGACATTCGGCGTGCCTATCGTGAAGATTATCGGGCCAGCGGCAAGCGCCGTACAACGCGCGAGACTTTGCGCAATCAGCTGGGAGACCCTGACACTTGGGATGCAGTCTCGCCTCATCGGCACGCAGAAAATGCGGATGCACCTATCCTGTTGATTCACGGAAAGGATGACACAGTGGTACCCTTTGTCCATTCGTCAAAAATGGCCGATGGGCTCAAAGATGCTGACAAACCGCATCGACTGATTGCGCTGGATGGGGAAGACCATTGGCTTTCCCTCTCCGAAACACGCCAACGCATGTTGGACGAGGCAGTTGCCTTTGTGGAGCAGCATAATCCCGCGCAGTAAGCACGAGGGATGCGCTTAAACCAATCCAGCATGCTCCAGCGCCGCATCCACTGCCTTGCGTGAGCTTTCCGACGCCTCAACGATTGGTAAGCGGACCGAAGGCGAGAACCATTCCTGCACCCGGCTCAGCGCATACTTCACCGGTGCCGGTGATGCATCAGAGAACATCGCATAATGCAGCGGGAACAGGCGGTCATTGAGCTCACGAGCGCGCTTCAATTCGTTATTATTTATCGCCTCTTGGAATTCGGCACAAAGGGCCGGCGCGACATTGGCAGTCACCGAGATTGCTCCCCTGCCGCCCGCTGCATTATGGGGAAGCCAAAGCTCATCATTGCCTGACAATTGGCAAAAATCGCGGCCAATACCCATGCGGTGATCGGCAACACGGCTGAGATCGCCGCTGGCATCCTTGATCGCAACAATTTGCTCCGGGTATTTCTTGACCAGTTCAACTACCGTCTGGTCTTCGATATCGGTCACTGTTCGTGCGGGCACATTGTAGAGCACAATCGGCAGTTCACACGTTTCAGCAAGATAACTGAAATGCGCGATCAATCCTGCTTGGCTTGGGCGGTTGTAATATGGTGCGACACAAAGCCCTGCTGCCGCGCCCGCTTTCTTCGCAAAGTTCATATGCAAGGCGGCATTACGTGTATCGTTGGAACCGCACCCTGCAATCACTGGCACACGGCCCGCGGCCTGTTCGATGCAGACTTCGATGACCCGGTGATGTTCTGCATTGGAAAGCGTCGATGCTTCCCCGGTGGTTCCGCAAGGCACCAGAGCGGAGCTACCGTTCTCGATTTGCCAATCGACAAGCTTGCGAAATGCGCTCTCGTCAAACGATCCGTCGCGAAAAGGAGTCGCTAGAGCGGGAATGGAACCGCTGAACATTGTAATAATCCTATATTGAACAATAGTCGTGAAATTGGTTGAAGGGGCGTCAACCACCTCTTCGTTCAGCGCCTACTAAGGAGCCCAGCGGCATTATGTCCAGCATGGTCAGAAATTTACTTACCTCACCCATTGCTTTGACAGCTCTTGCAGTGTGTTCAATCGGAGCCCTTTCTACACCGTCATCTGCGCAAATAGGTTCCGCTAATCAGCGCGCAAATATGGTTGCAAGCCAACCGCAGTTTGCCGGTGCAGCAATCAATCGGTGGGAGCAATTGCAAGGGCAAGGAAATTACTCCTTCGCGGCCTATGGAGGGTTTGCGCTGAAGTATCCGGACTTTCCGCGGATGGAGATTATTCGCAGCAAGGCCGAAGATCGGCTTGGCGAAGAAGCGCCTTCTCAAGCAGAAATCCTCGCCTTTTTTGACACCTATTCTCCGCTCACAAACGCAGGACGTGCGCGCTATGCTTTGTCTCTGGCAAGCGCTCAACGTGCAGATGCCTTTGATGTTGCACGCGAAGCTTGGCGCGGCGGCGAAATGTCAGGGCCAGCGGAAGCTTATCTTATTGGGTTATTTGGATCGCGTTTTACCCCTGCAGATCATGCAGCGCGCGTCGATGCTTTGCTGTGGCAGGGTCAGGCCGAAGCGGTTGAGCGTAACCTAATCAATTTGGATCCTTTGCAGCGTGATTTGGCGTTGGCGCGGCTCGCTCTTGTCAGAGGCTCGACCCCGCAGGCAGCAGGGCTCTCCACTCCGGCGGGCGCAATGAACGACGCTGGCTATGTTTATAACCTCGCCAGTTACTACCTGAAACGCGGGAATCGTTCGGCTGCGATCAACCTTTTAAAAAACCGCCCCCAATTCACATCACCCGCATTCAATGCAGAGGAATTGGTCGGGGCAATGCTGACAAGCGCCAAGGCGGCAAATATCTCTGACACGGTCCAGATTGCGAGCAAGATCGACGACCTGTTCGCGCCAGGTACAGATATTTCCAAAGGATCTTTCCGCTTACGTGACCGTTACACTGATCTTATGTGGAAAGGCGGCACGAACGCGCTTTGGCGGATGGGCAGCGGGTCAACTGCTGCGCCTTTATTCGATCGTTATGGCGATGCAGCCCGCACTCCATTGACCAAATCCAAAGGATATTTCTGGGCTGGTCGCGCCGCGCGCCAAGCCGGTCTCAATGCCGAGGCGCAAACCTATTTTGAAAAGGCCGCCAAATATCCGCATTATTACTACGGACAGCTCGCACTTGGGGCACTGAACCGGCCAATGCCGACATTTGCCGAGCTACCAGACGTTTCTATGGATGAGGCAGCTCGCGCGGAATTTGAAGCTCGCCCCCTTGTGCAAGCGATCCGCTCAATTGCAAGTAACCGATTAAAATGGCAAACAGAGCGCCGTTTTTTCCAAGCTATTGGCGCAAGTGCCAAGACGCCGGAAGATGTGGCCAAGTTCAGCCAGCTCGCAGCGCAAACGGCATTGCCAGAAATGGCGGTAGTGCTCGGCATGGAAGCCGGCGCAAACGGGATCAAAGGTGTTGAACGAGCAGGTTTCCCCATTGTCCCTACCCCTCGGGTCAACGATTGGACGATGGTCCACGCCATCGCGCGTCAGGAAAGCGAGTTTGACCGCACCCGCAAAAGCCACGCAAACGCCATCGGCATGATGCAGCTCTTGCGCAGCACAGCGCGCGAGGAAGCGGGCATTCTTGGCATCCAATATATGAGCGCGTCGCTGACCGAAGATCCGCTCTACAACATCACATTGGGCGATGCGCACTATGCGCGGCGGATGGATCTTTACGGCGGGGCCTATCCGCTTGCAGTGGCAAGTTATAACGCTGGCCCCGGACGGGTTCGTCAATGGGTGCGCCTCAACGGCGACCCTCGAAACGGCAGAATAGATTGGGTCGAATGGATCGAGAAGATCCCAGCCAATTTCGAAACCCGCTATTATGTGATGCGGGTGATCGGCAACGCGGTGACATATTCGCATATGTACCCACAAGAAGCAGGCCTGCCCCGCACGGTCGACCGCTTCTTGCCATAACCCCGCACTATGGCGAGCAAACCTCTGGGTCCGCCCATCACGCCGCCGGGAATGGCGGCGCTAAAGGCGCGCTATGACCATTTGCTGGGCAAAGAACGGCCAGAGATCGTCGAGATCGTCTCTTGGGCGGCGGGCAATGGCGACCGCTCGGAAAACGGTGACTATCTTTATGGCCGCAAGCGCATGCGCGAGATTGACCGCGAGCTTGCCTATCTCTCGGGGCGGATGAAGGCCTGCCGTGTGGTTGATCCATCGCAGCAACCAGACAAGGCCCGCGTGTTCTTTGGCGCGAAAGTAGAACTTGCCGATGAAGACGATGAGCGGATGCATGTCCAGATCGTTGGCGATGATGAACAAGACGCAGGCTGCGGCAAAGTCGGCTGGTCATCGCCAATCGCCAAGGCCGTCAAAGGCGCATCTATTGGGGATTGCCGAAAGGTAAAGCTTCCGGGCGGCGTCAAAGAATGGGAAGTGATGGCAATTAGCTATGACTAGAGCCGCTTGAAAAAGCGAGTTGGAACCGCATCCACCAGCCAAACGCCATTTGCCGACAAATAGAATTTGAAGCCATCAGCGACCATCGCGGTCGTATCCACTTGCAGGATCACGGGTTTACCGCGCCGCTGTCCTACTTTGCTCGCCGTCTCCAGGTCCAGTGACAGATGGACGTGATGGCGGTTACGCTTAGTCAAGCCTTCCGCCTCTATCGATTCCATGAATTTCTCAACCGTCCCGTGATAGAGCGCCTCTGGCGGATCGGTACGTTCCCACGCCCCCTCGACAGCGATCGAGTGCCCTTGCCAGGCCCGGATGCGGAGTCGGTCCGGCGAAAGCTCAAAGCGCTTTTTGTCGTTCTCTTCGACAACGCGTGCGAGCAGAGCCACGTCGGTTTCAAGGCGATTTTCGGCCAAAGCTCTGAGCGCTGAGCTAACTTCAGCCCAACCTTCGGCATCAAGCACGATCCCGCCCTTTTCGGGCGCGTGACGGAGCCAATAAGATAGGGCTTTCGATCTCTTTCTCAAAATGTCAGACATAACAAATAGTCGGTTGCATATTCAGCTGAGAGAGGCAATCTTACGCGCATCATGTTCGCTCGAATTGCAATCTTTTGCGGCCTTCTGGCAACCTTTGTCTCTCCCGCATACGCGCGCGACAGCCTTGGTGTTTATTCCAATTGGGCCGCCTTTCGCGATGATAGCCCTTCGCGCTGCTATGCCATCGCAAAGCCGCGTTCAGGTGCGGCAGGCCCCTTTGCCAGCGTTGCCACTTGGCCTGGCAAAGGTCTTCGCGGGCAGGTGTATTTCAGACTTTCCCGCCAAACCGGTGAGAACGCGAACGCGGTCCTCACGATTGGCGAACAAGAATTTGAACTTGTTGCTCAAGGCCGAAATGCTTGGGCAGCAAACAGGACAATCGATGCCGGGATTATTGCGGCTATGCGCTCTG
The DNA here is from genome assembly GCF_039988855.1 of Erythrobacter sp. Classification (GTDB taxonomy): domain Bacteria; phylum Pseudomonadota; class Alphaproteobacteria; order Sphingomonadales; family Sphingomonadaceae; genus Erythrobacter. The sequence continues at coordinate 355,858 of NZ_JBDXIY010000019.1, read as the reverse complement.
CAAGCCGGATGACAGTCGCAGCTCGTCAGAGCAATGGCGCACGCTTTTCCGATAGTTACAGTCTTTCCGGTTCTGCCACGGCGATGGACGCAAGCGTTGTCGGATGCGCAAACAGAGGCTGACAAACAGCGCGCGCAGTTCTATATGCGACCCCAATTATGGCAGATACGACCCTCATGACCATTCCGGGCCAAGTGGACCCGGTTCCCGTCGCGCGTGACATTACACCGCGCGAAGATGGACGTGTTGACCTTATGGGCGTCTCTCGCCCTCGCATTCGTGAGATATTTGAAGAAGCAGGCCTTGATGGACGCCAGGCTAAATTGCGCTCTAAACAGGTCTATCACTGGCTTTATCATCGCGGCGTTACCGATTTCGATGCCATGACCGATATTGCCAAGACCATGCGCCCTTGGCTCTCGGAACGCTTTGTCATTGGACGCCCCAATGTGGTCGAAGCGCAGCATTCCTCAGATGGCACACGCAAATGGCTGCTCCAAACCGATGATGGCCATGATTTCGAGATGGTTTTTATCCCCGATGCAGACCGCGGCACTTTGTGTGTTTCCAGCCAAGTCGGCTGCACGCTCAACTGCACCTTCTGCCACACAGGCACCATGCGTCTCGTTCGCAACCTCACTCCCGGCGAGATTGTGGGACAGGTCATGCTTGCCCGCGATGCTTTGGGTGAATGGCCCAAGGGAGTGATGGATGGTTTGGATGATGCGGAAGATGCAGGCCACTACACATCCGACGGACGCCTACTTACCAATATCGTGATGATGGGCATGGGCGAACCGCTGTATAATTTCGATCACGTTCGCGATGCTCTCAACCTTGTGATGGATGGTGACGGGCTGGCCCTGTCCAAGCGCCGCATCACCCTTTCCACCAGCGGCGTTATTCCGGCGATGGAGCGGTGCGGTGAGGAAATCGGCGTCAATCTTGCGGTTTCGCTTCATGCTGTAACCAAAGAGGTACGCGACGAGATCGTGCCCCTTAACAAGAAATACGGACTAGAAGACCTGCTTCAGGCCTGCGCAGACTATCCGGGAGCTTCGAACGCGAGACGCATCACATTTGAGTATGTCATGCTGAAGGACAAGAACGACAGCGACGAAGACGCCCATGAATTGGTGCGCCTTCTCAAACAGTTCGACCTGCCTGCTAAAGTGAATTTGATCCCCTTCAACCCATGGCCGGGCGCGGGGTATGAGTGCTCTACACCCGAGAGGATCAAATCCTTTAGCGATATTGTCTTCGAAGGCGGTATCAGCGCGCCGGTTCGCACCCCGCGCGGACGCGATATCGATGCAGCTTGCGGGCAATTGAAAACAGCCGCCGAAAAGAAGAGCCGTGCCGAAAGAGACCGCGAGGCAGCGGCAGCACAAACGGTCAGTCAGTGACCATCGACCCTGCAACTTATGGATTCTACCAATCACAGGCCCCTCACTTCTCGCTGAGTTCTGCTGTCGCACATTCACGCCATTTGGATGGGTTTTTGGACCGATTACCCGCTGGCGCCCGCGTGCTAGAACTTGGATGTGGCGGCGGGCGCGATGCTGCGCGGATCAAGGATCGCGGCTTTGACCTCGATGCTACCGACGGCATCCCCGCGATGGTTGCCAAGGCCAATGAACGTCATGATATCAATGCGCGGTTGATGCGGTTCGATGAACTGGGGGCGCAGGACGAATATGATGCAGTTTGGGCCCATGCCTGCCTTCTCCACTGCCCCCGCGCCGAGCTACCCGATATCCTATCGCGTATTCACCGCGCCCTAAAACCCGGCAGCCATCACTATGCAAGTTTCAAATTGGGCGATGGAGAGGGGCGGGACTTGCTGGGCCGATTGCACAATTTCCCTTCAAGCGATTGGCTTAACACGGCATATAAAGCCGCAAATTTTGAGAGCGTTGACAGTCAGATCTTTGCAGGCAAAGGCAGCGATGGAACACAGCGCGATTGGTTAGCGATTACGGTGAGGAAGGTTTGAAACGCACTCTCGAAGCAATCTGCACCGGCACTGCCCGCCCTTTTAACGGAGCAGAGCTTAGCGCTTTTGTGAAACGCCCCCGCGACGGCAAAGTCCAAATCCTTGACGAGGGCTTTGCTCCCGATGAACAGGCAGACCGAAGGAACCATGGCGGCCCTGATATGGCGGTGCATCTCTACCCGCTTGCGCACCATGACTTTTGGCGAGAGAGGCTGGGTGTAATTGACCTCCTCAATGAACCGGGTGCTTTTGGTTCAAACCTTGCAGTGAACGATCTGACCGAGAGCCAGGTGCACATTGGCGATCGCTTCCGTCTCGGCACCGCGCTTCTCGAAGTCAGCCAACCGCGCAAGCCTTGTTGGAAGATCGAGCACCGATTTGACCCGCATTGCAATTCCAAAGGGATGGTCGCGGCAATCGTCAAGACGGCCCGCTGCGGATGGTATTTCCGCGTGTTAGAAATCGGCGAAGCTGAAGCGGGTGACACGCTGGAGCGGGTTGAGATCGGCCACGAGCAATGGGACATAGCGCGCGCGTCTCTAGCCCTGCACGCCGGAAAAGGCAGCGAAGAAGACTATGCCGAGCTTACCGCGATGGAGGCGCTTTCTGCCAAGGAACGCGCACGGGCGAAGGTCAGGTTAGGCTAGACGCCCGCCAGCGCTAACAATCTGACACTGCCCGCCAATCCAAACGTCGCCGCCGTCATCTTGCTGGCATTGGACAAGTCCATTTGCGCCGATCTTGCGTCCCTGCCCTGCGGTGTAGGAGCCTTGGGCAAGCCCTTCTTTGAACAGATGGATCGCGACACCTGCGTTAAAACTGCCTGTGACAGGATCTTCGGTCAGACACTCATGGGTGTCTGCAAAGAAAGCCCGCAGCTCCCAATCCCGCCCGAATTCAGCATCATGAGGCCCAGCCAACCCAATATCGGTGCCAAGAGGCGCCTTTGATACAGGGTTCGCAGCCAACACGTCCGCCGCAGTTTTCAGACGTAAAAGCTGCCACTTTGGCCCGTTTACGACATGCACAGCCTCAACCAAGGCCGCCTCATCAATGCCCGTCGTCTGAATGGCGAAAGCGCGTTCTTCATCCGTGAGCGGTTCGTATTTCAAAAGCTCCGGCGCTTTAAACGCCAACTGGCCTGCGCCCACACGGATTTCGACCGGCCCAATGCCGCATTCTTGTACAACTGAACCACTGCGGGCAGGCGATCCTCCTGCGGCCAACCAAGAATGGCACGAACCCAGCGTGGGATGTCCTGCGAAGGGAAGTTCGCCGCCGGGATAGAATATTCGGACACGGTAGTCCGCACCCTCTTGGGTTGGCGGCAACAGAAAAGTCGTCTCAGAAAATCCAAGCCAATTGGTGAAGGCCTGCATTTCCTCAGTTGAGAGATCGTCCCCGCCATGCACCACGCCGAGCGGGTTGCCCGAAAGCGGTCCATCACAAAAAACATCGACCAGATCACAGCTTGGCAACTTTCTATCTCCTAGAATTTTGAGCCTCATGCGGCACGCCAAGCCCGCTAGGCAAGACGAGATTTTTCTGCTCCATGACATTTATGCAAAAGCCAGCCGTTCTCATCACAGGAAGCGCGACCCGCATTGGAGCTGAAATCGCCAAGGGCTTCGCGCAAGCAGGTTGGCATGTGGTGATCCATCATTTGACCTCGCCAGACGAGGCGGACGCATTGGCAAAGACGTTTTCCAGCGCCGAAACGGTGTCCTGTGATCTCGATGACGAGAATGCCGCTGTCGCGATGATCGAAGATCTTGCCGCGCGGCTTCCCGGTTTTCGGTGCCTGGTGAATTCAGCGTCAATTTTTCATTATGACAACGCAGCAAGGCTCGACGCGCAAACGAACCGGGAAGCAATGCAAGTGAACGCACTAACCCCTGCTCTGATGACACGCGCCTTTCTCGACCGCGCGCAAGGTGGTGCCTCCCAAAACGAAAAACCGTGCGTCATTCAAGTGACAGATATGAAGATCGAGAACGCTAACCCCGATTTCTTCAGTTACACCATGTCCAAACACGCGCTGGCCTCAACGATTGAGATGTTCGCGATTGAAGAAAGCAGCAAGGCGCGCATCTATGGGATTGCTCCGGGCGCAATCCTTGCAAGCCACGATCAGACCGAGGAAGAGACAGAGACCTCTCACCGGCTCAATCTGTTAGAGCGCAAAACGGGCACCGATGAGATCGCAGATGCTGCGCTGTTCCTCAGTAGCGGAGCGCTCAAAAGCGGCTCCACCCTGTTCGTAGACAGCGGTCAGCATCTGGTCTCCCAGCCGCGCGATGTGATTTATCTGGCGCGGGAGAATGCATGATCGGAGATCGGGTTAGGGGCTGCGGCTCGCTTTGACGGATCTGGACCGCGGCAAAGGCGGCTTTGGGAAGGATATCAGCGACTACCAATGGTACGCCTGCATCTGAACCTTACTCAGGAAAAAACCGATTCATCGTTTCCCAGTCGGCCACGAGCATTTCTTCAAGCACATCAAGGTCAATATCGGCCAGCTTGTTGACATATAGGCAAGACGCCCCTGTTTTGTGTTTGCCCAGCTTAGCTAGCGCAGCATCGCGCTTTTTTGCTGTAATATCGTCGCAATAACCGCCCATAAGATAGAGCGAATGCTTGGCTTTGCGCGGGCTGAAACCAGCACGGCACATGTCGCCCTCGCGCCCGCTTTCATATTTGTAGTGATACCTGCCGTAGCCGATGATTGTCGGGCCCCACATCTGCGGCTGTTGACCCGTCACTTTGCGAAACAAGGCATCGAGCACTCTTGCATCTTCGCGTTTTGTGGCCGGTTCGACCGCTGCAATAAAGTCCTCGACTGAGATCAGTGTAGGCTTTGTCTTATTATCCGCCACCGTTACCCCTCCCCATCCAACTTTCATTCGATGATTGACAGGATAACACAAGGGGCTCCACACGGTCACGAAGAATGCGCAGAAGGAGACTGTTAAGCGTATGTGGCTACTCGATAAGCTTCTGGACAAGGCGATCACACACGGACAGTTGATCGTTACGGATCACGATGGAAAAGAATATTCCTATGGACCGGGCGGCGAATATGATCCGCTTGAGGGTGGCCGTCCGGGGCCGGTCCGGATCAAACTGACCAACAAGAAAGCCGCCAACCATATTGTGCGCTATCCGCAAATGGGTGCAGGCGAGGCGTTCATGTGGGGATGGCTAGTGGTCGAAGAACCGCATGACATCCGCGATATGCTTCTATTGGTGACTATGAACGCCAAGCGTTTGGGTGATAGCGCGCTCAAGGCCAAAGGCCCGGTCCGCAAGGCCGTTCAAAAGATCAAAGCAGCCGTAGATGGCGTTAACTTGCGCGGTTCAGCGCGCTCCAATGCTGAGCACACATATAACCTCACCCGCGAACTGTACGAACGCTTCCTCGACGAAGATCGCCAATACACTATGGCATATTACCGCGAGGATGATCCGACCCAAACGTCGCTGGAACAGGCGCAAATGGACAAGAAGGCGCATCTTGCTGCTAAAATGTTCCTGAAACGGCCAGAGGACAATGGCGGCAAGCCAATGCGCGTGCTCGACATTGGGTGCGGATGGGGCGGTTTCGCGCTCTACCTCAACAAGATGTACGATTGCGAAGTTTTGGGGGTCGCACTTGCCCCCGATCAGATCGCATTTTCAAACGAGCGCGCCAAGGCGCTTGGCGTTGATGACAAGGTCAATTTTGAACTGTGCGATTACCGCGATGTCGAGGGACAGTTTGACCGCATTTCCAGCGTTGGCCTGCTCGAACACGTGGGCACGATCCATTACCCGCAATTCTTTGAGCACACGAACCGGCTGCTCAAAAACGACGGTGTAATGATGTCGCACTGCTGCGGGCGCAGCGGGCCTCCGGGGTATACCGATGCTTGGACTCGCAAATATATCTTCCCAGGCGGATACATCCCCGCCCTTTCCGAACTTGTCACAGAGAGCGAGAAGAACGGTTGGCAAGTGATGGACGTTGAGGGCATGCGCTTTCATTACAGCCACACCTTGCAGGAATGGTACAACCGCACGGTCATTCACCAGACCGAAATTACGGACATGTATGACGAAGTCTTCTACCGCATGTGGCTGTTCTATCTTGCGGGCGCCGAACAGAGCTTCCGCAATGGCACTATGGTCAATTGGCAGCTGCAATATGTGAAGGACCGGTCCGCCATTCCGATGACACGCGAATACCTTGAAGAGGAAAGCGCAAAACTGCGCGCTCGCGGTGACATCCCTCAATGGCACTTTGACCCCGGACTAAAAGAAGCGGCTGAATAGCCAACTGTCGCGAACCAATTGCGGCTCGTCCAAGCAGGCTTGCCCGCAAACGGTCACGATTTCACAGTAACCCAATTGAACCCGAACCCGAACAGGAAAGCATGAGTAAAAGATTTTTGAATTCCTTCCTTAAGAAGGGCGTGAAAAAGGGCCGCCTTGGCGTGGTCTTTGCCGATGGCAGTTCGCAAACCTACGGCGAAGCCGAAGACGGGTTCCCAGAAATCGTCGTACGGTTTGCTGATGCAAAGGTTCCGCGCGACATCCTAACGGACCCGCGCCTTGGTGCTGCGGAAGCCTTTATGGACGGGCGACTGATTATCGAAGAAGGTGATGTGATGGGTCTTGTGACCCTTTTGCGCGCCAACAATCGCTGGGAAAAAGGCGGAAAGATATCGCCGCCAAAGCTGTCTCGAAAAATGCTAAACCGGGCAACATTTGCCTTTGAACAAGTCAACAATGCAATCGGTTCAAAAGACAACGTCGCGCATCACTATGACATAGGGAACGATCTCTATGCGTTGATGCTCGATGACGAGCATTGGCAATACTCCTGCGCCTATTGGCCAAACGATGACATGACGTTGGGCGAGGCGCAGACGGCAAAGCTTGCGCATATCGCCGCCAAACTTGCGCTCGAACCGGGACAAAAAGTGCTCGACATCGGCTGTGGTTGGGGCGGCATGTCGATCTTCCTTGCCAAACACCACGATGTTCACGTGACCGGTATAACGTTGTCCGAAGAACAAGCCGCTTTGGCGCGTGAGCGTGTCGAAAAGGCAGGTGTCGCCGATAAGGTTTCGATTGAACTCGTCGATTACCGCGATTTTGCCAAGGCTGGCCGGAAGTTCGATCGTATCGTTTCTGTTGGCATGTTTGAGCATGTGGGCAAGGCTCAGTTTGAGACCTTTTTCAACGCTTGCGCTAATCTGCTCAACGATGATGGTGTCATGCTCCTTCACACGATTGGCCGCATGGGATCGCCGGGAATGACCGATGCCTTCACGCGCAAATATATCTTCCCCGGCGGCTATATCCCCGCACTTTCAGAGACCATGGCGGCGAGCGAAAAGCACCGATTGATGGCGACCGACATCGAGATTTTGCGGCTCCATTACGCCAAGACTATTCGCCAATGGTACGCCAATTGTATGGAGCACCGCGAGGCGATCATCGCAATGTATGATCAGCGCTTCTTCAATATGTGGACTTTCTATCTGGCGGGCGCCGCGACCGTGTTTGAGCACGGCGGCATGTGCAATTTCCAGATCCAATACACCCGCAACCGCAACGCCTTGCCGCTGACGCGCGACTACATCGGTGAGACGGAGAAGACCCTGCTTGGCAAATAGGCCTCGCTAAGCCGTTTCCTCTCGCCTCCGGGTGATAAAGTCATAGACCGGACCAAAGCCCAGCAACGCTGCGCCGACAAAAGGCGCGGCCACCACCCATATACGCAGGCCCGTGATCCCTTCCGGGCTTGCGATGGTAATCCCTGCCGTGCATCCCAACCCAATGCAGATCAGCAGGACACCTGCAACTACGCGCGCTCTTGGTACGGTTCGGCCACCTCTGATGGGTCTGAATGTGCGCTCATGCTTTGCAAAGACCGCGATGAAGGGCAGCAATGCAATGACATAGATGCCAAGCCACAATGGCCGGCTCACCCACCATTCGCTCGTCCCTGGTACGCTATCTAAGCCAATCCCACCAAGCGCGATCCATGTGAAGGTCATAACCAACACAAAGGCGGTAAGGTGCCACAGGAAAACGGTCATAATCATGCCGTTCATCAACACAGTCGCCGTCCAAACACCGACCTTATCAAGCATTTTGCGCCCCAATGGCTCCAACGCAAGGACAAGGCCCACCTGCACCACGCCCAGCGCGAGAAGTGCGAAGGTGGGAGGCAGAGAATTTGAGAACCCATCGGGCGCTGACACCATCGCCACTGGATAAAACCCATAGACGGTTATCCAAACAAGGATACCTAGGCCAATCGCAAAGCATCCAAACGCAAACAAGCGGTTGTCGAAACGTCCATCTTTCCAAGCAAAACCCAGTTGATGAATTGCGAGGAAGACCCAGAGGAAATTTGTGAAGCTGATGTAGGGTACGCCGTGCTCAAACCGAAGCCAATCCACCAATGCGGTGATTGGGATCAGTGCCGCAAAGCTTAGCCAGCCAAAGCGCTTCCACGCCTTCATAGCGAGCGGTGTGCAAGCGGTGACCAACAAATACACCGCCAAGAACCAAACCGGGATCAATGCCGCCTCTGTTGCCATACGGATCTGCGCGCGATCAAACCCCACTTGGGTCAACACCACTGCGACCACTGCCCAGACCAACAAGACCGGGAATGTGGGGGCAATCAATCGCTGCACACGGGCGGCCAGCCAGTCGCGGTAAACGCCGGTTTGTCCTGGAACCGCCTTACGCAAAGTCCCTTCCCAGCTCACTGAATTCGAATAGCCCCCGACAAGGAAGAACACCGGCATCACTTGAAACGCCCAAGTCAGCCAATGCGTCCACTGCGCGGTCTCGATCAAATCGCCGCGCTGCAACGCGCCCGCGTCATCGACGTATAGCCCCGCCATCAACCAATGGCCGAATACCACCGCAAGAATTGATACGGCTCGAAGGAAATCGACCCAGCGATTGCGCTCTGGCGGTGTTATCTCCGCCATCTCGCGCGCTTTGTTCCACATCGTGAACATTAAGGTCTCTCCTATTCTACCCGAATTCTAACGGTCAGTGCAAAAAATATTGGTGGCGCGGTGCCCCCTTGCAAGTTTAAGGGGCAATTCAAATGTGGATCGAACGCAATTTCGTTTTGTATGCGTCCAATTGAACTGCCATAAACAAGGGCTCTTAAATGTCTGATATCAAACGCGTTGTTCTTGCCTATTCAGGTGGCTTAGACACCTCTGTTATCGCTAAATGGTTAAGTGTTGAGCGCGGACTCGAAGTTGTGACCTTTACCGCCGACCTTGGCCAAGGTGAAGAAATCGAACCTGCGCGCGAAAAAGCGCGCAATATGGGCATTCCTGACGAGCACATCTTTATCGAGGACCTGCGCGAAGAATTTGTGCGTGATTTTGTCTTCCCAATGATGCGCGCCAATGCCCGTTATGAAGGCGACTATCTGCTTGGCACGTCGATCGCCCGGCCGTTGATTTCAAAACGTTTGGTAGAGATCGCGCATGAAACGGGCGCCGATGCCATTGCGCATGGCGCAACCGGCAAGGGCAATGACCAAGTCCGCTTTGAGCTGTCGGCCTATGCGCTTGATCCAAGCATCCAAGTGATCGCCCCATGGCGCGAATGGGATTTGACCAGCCGCACCGCTCTCATTGCATGGGCTGAACAGCACCAGATCAAAGTCCCAACCGACAAGCGCGGTGAAAGCCCCTTCTCCACCGATGCAAACCTCCTCCACACCTCGTCTGAGGGCAAAGTGCTTGAGGACCCATGGGAAGAGACACCGGACTACGTCTATTCGCGCACCGATCACCCGGAGAACGCACCAGACACCCCTGAATACATCGAAATCGGCTTTGAACGCGGCGATGGTGTGTCATTGAACGGCGCGGCGATGTCGCCAGCAACCCTGCTGACCGCACTCAATGAACTTGGCCGCAAGCACGGCATTGGCCGCCTTGATCTGGTTGAGAACCGCTTTGTCGGCATGAAATCGCGCGGCATGTACGAAACGCCGGGCGGCGAGATTTACGCTGTTGCGCACCGCGGTGTTGAGCAAATCACCCTCGACCGGGGCGCTGCCCACCTCAAAGACGAACTAATGCCGAAATATGCGGAACTCATCTACAACGGTTTTTGGTTCGCGCCTGAACGTGAGATGTTGCAAGCAGCGATCGACCTTTCCCAAGAGAAGGTGACAGGTACGGTGCGCCTGAAGCTCTACAAAGGCCTTGCCAGCGTTGTGGGCCGCAAGTCACCCCATTCGCTCTATTCAGAGGCTCATGTGACCTTTGAAGACGATGCAGGCGCTTATGATCAGCACGACGCAGAAGGCTTCATCAAGCTGAATGCGCTGCGATTGAAGCTGCTCGCTCAGCGCGACAGATAGGCCGGGAAACTCGGAAATCGTCACCGTTTCGAATCACCCTGACCGAGTCGCTGCGAGGCATTTCTCAAATCAGCAATTTCACTAAAGCTGATCTTTCCAAATAGAACCCATCCCAAGACGCGTTTGGGTCAATAGTGCCTACTGAATTGAAGTAAATGCGACGAAACGTTGCGTTGTCCACCTTCGTCCACAAGTGATCTTAGGAAAAGTGGATAAGTCGCCCTTGCGGACCTTGCGAAAACGCCAATCTCGGCGCAGTTTCAACTTGTCTTCGGGACGATAAAGACTTCGAAAAAAGAACCGCAAGGAACTGATTTCATGATGTTTTTATCAAAACAAAGATACGGTTGTAGCTGTCCACGCAGCTCTTGAGAGAAGGCATGCATTGGGCTTCGGTTAGGTGCAAGTCGGATCGTTGAAAGAGATGCGAAGCAAACAATCGTTCAAGGCCGCTATAGTGACTGGTAATAGCTTTAGGAAAGCGCCTTCGGGCAATGACCAACAAGTGTTTGACTTACCAATATCAAGATGACGGTCTCGGCTATGCTAAGCAGCGAGCGATGTGAAGAGAGGGCCCCGGCCCGAACAAAGCAAAGCCAACGACGCAAAGCAAAGTCGGATGCCGGCGCGAGCACCGGTGACGAACCGCGAAGCAAAGCGGCGATCGGACAAGAGAAGCCTGCAAAGGCGGATCAAGTAAGACGCAACTGGACGCGGGTAGACACTGGACGCCAAGCGCGCAGCGAAAGACGTGAGAGGGAAGGCTTGCCTGACCAATCACGAAAAACGAGGCGCCCACGCGCAGGTGAGAGTGGGGTCGGCAGAAATGCCGGCCCCATTTGCATTTCTGGACCAGAAACAACCACCCGCCGCTATTCCCAGCGCCCTCAAGCAAGACGTAACGAGCCATCCGGAAGGTAAGCAGACCGCCCTCAATTGGCCATCACAGCTTTCCTTGTGTATGATCGTCATCGTGATGGGAGAGAACAGGGATCACAGGCGCATGCCGCAACACCGCGCACGCTTTGCACAAAGGTTGACGCTCGCTGTCTGCCTTTTTGTGATGCCGCTTGGTGCATCTTCTGCCCAGACAACCAATCTATCAGCCCAATTCCGAACCGCGCCCGAGGCAGGTCCCGCAACCGAAGAGACTGATGCCTTCGCTCAGCAGTTTGCAGACGTCATCACACCGCTTGATCCCGATCTGGTCGATATCGACCTTGCCCTCCCCGACAACGCCGTCGACCTCACCACTTTCGAAGCGCCGCGCGAGGTAAAGCCGCAAGTTAGCGTCTTGCGCGATCTCGGCACGGGCGTCGCATCATACTATGGCCGCCGCTTTCACGGCCGTCTCACCGCCAATGGTGAGCGCTTTGATATGAACGCCATGACAGCCGCTCACAAAACCTTGCCGTTCGGCACGCACGTCCTTGTCACCAATCCGCGCAATGGCCGATCTGTGACCGTGCGCATCAACGATCGCGGGCCCTTCATACGCGGACGAACAATCGATCTCTCTCGAAGTGCGGCCCAAAAGCTTGGCATAATCTCAAGCGGGCATGCACGCGTAAAGCTCGACATCGTTTCGCGGTAAGATGCGGCAATGGGGTCAGTTACCCCAATCGGATGAGCCGCCCCCTTCACCGCCCCAACCACCATCATCGTCAGAAGAACCATAGCTCGCCTCGGCATTCCAGGCTGCATCGGCTTCCATCCTTGATACGACCGGCGCAAGGCATTGATCGTAGAAAAGATCGGCCTCCTTATCCGTCATCTCAGTATCGCCGCGTGCCTCCACCACGGGTAGCGCGTTGCGATAAACGCACCGGCACGCCGCTTCGGCTTCGGAGCGCGGCACGAGGTTAGAGACGCTGCTCTTGCATTGCCTGACGTATTCGTTCTCGCTTTTATAGACCGTGTTTGAACCCGCAGAAGCCATAACCCCCACGACGCCCAAAACAATCAAAGCGGCAGCGCCCCACCAATTCTTCATCATCCAACCCCTCTTCACGGCCTCAGATTCTTACAATTGGTAGTTTGAGTTTGGGTTAACTGCGCAAACCTGTCTGTGCCGCGGCGCCAAACCCATCGCCGCCCTGCCGGTGATGATCTTCCTGTCCTCCTCCCAAAGCGCATGGGCGCGCCCATCGCGGCTTATCCGAATACTCATCAACAAAGGCATTTTCGGCGCTCTAACCTTCTCTTCTCAGCAACCGGGTTAACACGCTCAAACAAAAGAAAAATCGGCAAGTTTTGACACAGTTGACACACTGTCCAAGACGAAAAAACGACAGAGGCCCTACTCGCTCCCAAGATTGGGGCCCAAATTCCCGGCAAAATCGCCCCCGAGATCGCCTTCAAAATCGCCATCCACAATGTCCCGCTCCGGCGAATGCGCAAGCTCTGCCAACTGTCTGTCAAAACCGTACGTCGCATCCGTCACGCGCGGGTCATCTTCCAGCCGATCCAGCCGCGCCAGATGCGCCAAAAGCAGGCGCGGGTCATACCGCGTGCGGGTGGCCACTTCCTCGCCGTGGTAGAACACCGTCTCCTGTGTCCCGTTAAGTGCGCGGTCGGCCAGCACCTCTTCAACCTGAGGCCGCGCCAGCAAAAGCGCCGCATCCCAAAGCTCTGCAAACAAAAGGCAATGCCGCCGCATCCGGTAAGCGGCAGAGCGCGACACCCCTACCGCCTGAGCCGCCGCCCGAACATTCCCCCACTGCGCCAGCACCTGCAGGAACTTCGCCTGAAGCTTGCGAGGGAAAGCCTTGGTTGCGGGAAGCTGCTCGCGCGCCTGCGCAAGGATGGGGGTCAGATCGGACATTTAGGGCTCCAGTGAACGGTTGCGCAGCAACCGCAAGGCCGACCGGCCGCCCGCAGGCCCGATAGGGCCGAGGAAAGCCTAAGCGGACGGATGTCCGCGCCGGCGCTTGAGGCGAAACAAAAAAGCAGGAGCCGGTCCATTTATAGGGAATTGGGGGAGTAGGAAACTTTGGCGGTCAGGGGCCATTAACCCCTACCCGTCATCCCAGCGAACGCTGGGATCTCAAGCGGCAAAGCACCGAGCCCAACCGCCCTAGACCCCAGCCCACGCTGGGGTGACGAATTGGTGACCTTGGGAGCCAATCCACCTCCCCGTTCGTCCTGAGCCTGTCGAAGGACCACAGCAACCCGAAGGACCACCACCAAGCCAAACAAACCCTCTCTAGCAAGCGGAAGTAGAGCGCGACCGAGACTAAACTGGTCACCCAGTCAATATTCGTCTAGGCCCGAAGAGAGAAAGACCTAAATAGCGCCAATTCATCGGAGTTTAAGATTGATTGATCCAGCTTCAATTGCCACAGCCGTTATCGCATCTGTTACGACTTCTTCATTGACCGCAATTGCCAAATTCACTGGAACTAAAACGACCGAGATAAGAGGCCAATTCACGAAGACCTTCGAACCTCATCTAAAAAAGATGTACGAAAAATGTTCTAAGGTGAAAACGATCTTCACAGACGACAAATATGTTCCTTTGTCAGATTTGTATATCAACCTCTACCTAAGCGACGGAACGACGAAAATCAGAGACGAAGATCTTATTTCCGAGTCTTACCCTGATCACAACATCGTCATTCGAGGCACGGGTGGTGCCGGAAAGACGATGCTGATGAAGAATTTGGCCCTTCAAAAGCTAACTTCCCCTTCTGGCAAAATACCGATCTACATCGAATTGCGTACTCTCCGATTAGAGGCAAAAGGGGGTTTTTATGAGGACATCTTCCAACATGTCACTCCCAAGAGGCTTCACCGAAGGTACAAATCATTCGAAGCTGGTTTAGAGGCAGGCATATTCACAATTTTGTTTGATGGACTAGACGAAGTCGGTCCTGAGTATCGAGACGAAATCTATCACAGAATACAAAGGTTCTCGATTGATTATCCCAGTGTTCGTGTCATCGCGTCGACACGTCCAGAAATCGACACCAGAAATTGGGATGAACTGCGAACTTTAGACGTGCAAGGGATGGCATTGGCTCAAGCTCGTATGTTAGTCAAAAAGACAGGCTTTGATGTTGATTTGCGAAACGAGTTTCTTAACTTGCTTGATGAGCAGTTTTTCGACAGACACAAAAGCTTTTTAGAAATACCTCTCTTGTGTTCGTTAATGTTGCTGACTTATGATGAGTTTAGAGTGGTTCCAACCCGCCTTACTCTGTTCTATGAGCAAGCATTCGAAACACTTTTTCGGCGACATGATAGGCTGAAAGAAGGCAACTTCAATCGCCCCTTCAAGTCCCAGTTACCATCTGATCGTTTCAAAGCCATATTTGCTGCTTTCTGTTACAGAACCCTCGCATTCAGCCAAGTTTCGTTCACAGACGACCAATTACAACGCCATATTAGAGCTGCACTGAATGAGTGCGAAATCGACGTTAGCGTGGACGATTATGCGTCTGATCTAGTTTCCGCAGTTTGCATGATCATGCGAGACGGCAAGCTCCTTTATTTTATTCACCGCTCGTTCCAAGAATATTTTGCTGCTATTTACATCTTACGATACCGGGGAACACAGTCTTTCAAAGTCTGCAACCAAGTCATAGGAAGTATTATTTTCAATGACTTGCCAGCAATGGCATATGATATGGAACCTCGGACTTTCGAGCGTGAATGGGTAGCGCCAGCCCTCGATGAAATGTCTCGTTTCTTTAAGAAGTATCCGAAAAAAACTCGACCACTCAGATTTCTCGAAAACTACTGTCTAACTCTAAATTCACACGGCACACCGCCGACAACACTTGGGACGTATAGCTGGACTGCTGGCCAAAATTATCACCGCTGGATAATAGAGTTCCGAAAAATCTATCCCAGAGAATTCCATTTCCCGTCACTAATCAACCAGAAAATCAAGAGTTCCTACTCATCACTTTGTGAAATTGATCAATCTATTTCACCGCCGCGAATTCGCGAGGCTTGTGGTGACGATACCTACGAAGAGACAGATAGTGGGCTCGAGATCCCGGTTGGAAGCATTTCCCCAGAATGGTTGGAAGAAACAGGACTGGCAGGCCGCATCAACGAGGGGCTTGAGAAGCTTTTCGCATTCAACAAGATAGTTAATGCAAGAGTTAAGAAAAGAGAATCTGTCTCAATTCTAGATTAGTTTTTATCGGCTTAGGTTTGCTTCCTAATCCGCCGCCTCTTTCTCCGTGCTCTGCGCTTTGGCCAACATCGGCGCCAAATACTGCCCCGTAAAGCTGCGCGGCTCCTTCGCCACAATTTCCGGCGTGCCAGCGGCCACGATTTCGCCTCCGCGCACTCCGCCTTCGGGGCCTAGGTCCACGATCCAGTCGGCGGTTTTGATCACGTCGAGATTGTGCTCAATCACCACCACGCTGTTGCCCTGCTCGACCAAGCGGTGGAGCACCTCCAAGAGCTTGCGCACGTCCTCAAAATGCAGGCCCGTTGTCGGTTCGTCGAGGATGTAGAGGGTCTTGCCCGTCGAACGCTTGGCCAGTTCCTTGGCGAGTTTTACCCGCTGCGCCTCTCCGCCTGATAGCGTCGTTGCTTGCTGGCCTACTTTCACATAGCCAAGCCCCACCTCGCATAGCATCGACATCTTGTCGCGAATGGGGGGCACGGCTTTGAAGAATTCGGCCGCATCCTCAACCGTCATATCGAGCACGTCGGCGATGGAGTGGCCTTTGAACTTCACTTCCAAAGTCTCCCGATTGTAACGCGCGCCGCCGCATTCCTCGCAGGTGACGTAAACGTCGGGGAGGAAGTGCATCTCGATCTTGCGCACGCCGTCGCCTTGGCATGCCTCGCACCGCCCGCCCTTCACGTTGAAGGAGAAGCGCCCCGGCTTGTACCCGCGCGCTTGGCTTTCGGGCAGGCCTGCGAACCAATCGCGGATCTGGGTGAAGGCGCCGGTGTAGGTGGCGGGGTTCGAACGCGGGGTGCGGCCGATGGGCGATTGGTCGATCTCAATCACCTTGTCGCAGTGGCCAAGGCCTTCGACCTTATCGTGGCGGCCAGCGATAATGCGCGCGCCGTTGAGTTCCCGCGCGGCGGCGGCGTAGAGCGTGTCGATGGTAAAGGACGATTTGCCCGAACCCGACACGCCGGTGATGCAAGTGAAGGTGCCAAGCGGGATGGAGGCCGTGACGTTTTGGAGGTTATTCGCGCTCGCCCCGTGTACGGTGATGGACAGGCCATTGCCCCCACGCCGCTCCTTGGGAACCGTGATTTCGCGCTTTCCGGTGAGATAATCGGCGGTTAGCGAGCCCTTGGCTCTCATGATCTGTTTGAGCGTGCCCTGCGCGACAATCTCTCCCCCGCGAACGCCTGCGCCCGGGCCAATATCAACGATATGATCAGCGGTGCGGATCGCGTCCTCGTCATGCTCAACCACGATGACGGTGTTGCCCAGATCGCGCAGGCGTTTGAGCGTCTCCAGCAGCCGGTCATTGTCGCGCTGGTGTAGGCCGATGGACGGCTCATCCAATACATAGAGCACGCCCGATAGACCGCTGCCGATTTGGGAGGCGAGGCGGATGCGCTGGCTCTCCCCGCCCGAGAGAGTGCCGCTGGTGCGGTCAAGGTTGAGGTAGTCGAGCCCGACATTGTCGAGGAAGCCCAACCGTTCGTTGATCTCTTTAAGGATCGGCTTTGCGATTTGGCTTTGTTGGTCGGACAAATGGTTGTCGAGGTCGAGGAACCACGCCTTGGCATCGGAGACGCTCATGCGCACAGGCTCTGCGATATCGGTGGGGCCGTTGGCGCTATTGATACGCACGGCTAGTGATTTTTCATTGAGGCGTTTACCCCCGCACGCCTCACAAGGCTGGGAGGTTTGGAACTTGGAAAGCTCCTCCTGCATCCACGCGCTTTCGGTCTGCGCCAGCCGCCGATTGAGATTGCCAACGACGCCTTCAAACGCCTTATTGACGGTGTATTCCTTGCGCCCATCCTTAAAGGTGAGCGGCACCGGCATTCCGCCCGTCCCATGCAGAATGATGAGCTTTTGATCCGGCTCCAAATCGCGCCACGGTGTGGTGATGGAGAAGTCATAGGCTTTGGCAAGGCTGGTCAGGACCTGCATGTAATAAGGCGACGGCGGGTTCGATTTCGCCCACGGAGCCACCGCCCCCTGTTTCAAGGTTAGCCCTTCGTTGGGGATGACGAGTTGCGGGTCGAACAGCTGCTTTTCACCGATACCGTCGCAGGTCGGACACGCGCCTTGGGGTGAGTTGAACGAGAACAGGCGCGGTTCGATCTCTTCGATGGTGAAGCCGCTGACGGGACAGGCGAATTTCTCGGAGAAGACGATGCGGTTGGCGGGGATGCCAGCCCCTTTCATTTTCTGCTCTTGGGCGCCGCCGCTGTCCGCTTCATCCTCGCGCCCTGGCACAACGCCATCGGCGAGGTCGAAATACGCCAGCCCCTCGGCCAGCTTCAACGCGGTTTCAAACGAATCCGCCAGCCGCGTTTGCAAACTGCCATCCGCCTTGGCTTTCACCGCGATCCGGTCAACCACCACTTCAATGTCGTGCTTAAACTTCTTGTCGAGCGCGGGCGCTTCTTCAATCGGGTACAGCTCTCCGTCGATCCGCACGCGGGTAAAGCCCGCCTTCTGCCACTCGGCCATTTCCTTGCGATATTCACCCTTGCGGCCCCGAACCACTGGCGCGAGCAGATAGGCGCGCGTGCCCTCAGGCAATTCCATCACCCGGTCGACCATTTGCGAGACGCTTTGCGCGGAAATCGGCTTTCCCGTGGCAGGCGAATAAGGCACACCCACCCTCGCCCACAACAGCCGCATATAGTCGTAAATCTCCGTCACCGTCGCAACGGTTGAGCGCGGGTTTCGCGACGTGGTCTTTTGCTCGATTGAAATCGCTGGCGAGAGCCCGTCGATATGCTCAACATCGGGTTTTTGCATCATCTCCAGGAACTGGCGCGCATAGGCAGAAAGGCTCTCAACATAGCGCCGCTGCCCCTCGGCATAGATAGTGTCGAACGCGAGGCTGGACTTACCCGAACCCGAAAGCCCCGTGACCACGATCAGCGCATCGCGCGGCAGATCAATATCGACGCCTTTAAGATTGTGCTCACGCGCACCACGAACCGAGATTTTTGTAAGAGACATAAGTGAAGCGTGTTCCGGAAATGTTCTTGCGCGTCAAGTGGGGTAGAGCAGACCACGCGAGTTATCCAACATAGGATTCTCATCAAATGGTGTGTCTCTCTGCCAGATCAACGGCCAAAGGCATCGGGTTCAGGGAGTAGAGTCTCCCAGACAGATTTATTGATTGGTCTTGCAAGAACTTACGAACCGCCGATGCTCTCAATTATCCGTGGTGCGCAATCGGTTGGCAAGGACGCACGTTTGAGCATGACCCGGCAGGCATCCCCATCGACTCATATGGCGAGTTAAACGCCGCCCAAAGCTCCAATTGCAGCCCTTTAATTGGCCGTTCCGGCACCCTTTGCGTGTCTAATTAACAATGCCATGGATTAAGGTTCTGTGATTCAATCCCTTAAAAACAAAGATCTATCCTTCGATTTAGGGGGGCTACAGAAAATATGAAGTGCCGGCATTGGGCAAAATGGTGAATGCTTGGCTCCTCTTTAGCATTCTCCTGCCAGGCGCCCTTCGGGTCGTACCAAAGATGTCAGGCAAACGTGTTTAAGAGATGCGGCGCTCCTAACCCGCCGCGCCGGACTGGTAGGTCATAGCTCGTAAGAAGGTTCGTCGCTGCACCCGGCGCTCCTTTCTTACAATCAAAGCGTGACCTGCCAGTCCGGCAATTTTTCCGCTTTCCCCTGTAGGTATGAACGCCTTCCCCTGTAGGTATGAACAGGCCAATCGCTGACCAGCACGGCCTTCACCAAGAGGGTGCGCTGCACTTTAAGGTCTTCTGATTAGATGTGCGCGAATGGGACATGACCTCGCATGCCCCTCGCAAATTGAATGCACTCCGAATACGCGCAAGTAGCGCGCTATGACAGACAATCGCTCCTTCACTTTTGGCCATAAGCCAATTTTCAAATCGCCTCACGGTTCGGCGCCTGAGGTGATCTATTTGGGCGATTCCAGCCAGCAAGAAAATGCAAAATTCCACGCGCAGTCGAACGGCGGTCAAACCACTCGAAACTGGTCGCTCAAACACCGCGTTGCGGCGCTTCTTGCCGTAATTGCAGTGCCCGCTATGGCTGCGCCTTCGGATTTTGGCGCATTGCCGGGCGGTGCGCCAACGGAAGCGGAGACCGTTCGCGAACGTTTGCAAGAGGAGCTTGCGCGAAACCCTGCCATGCCGTTTGAACGTCCTGGGATGAGCTTTCCGGGCTCAGCCTTCTTCTTTCTTGCCGACCCGCCATCTGATGCCTTGATCGCTTTGCCGACAACCGATGCATTATCTCAAGAGATCGGCGAAGCGGGCCGCGAAGTGGGCGCATTGATCGATGCAGGGCCCAGCGCACGCCCCTTCTTTGGCACAGGCGGCAATAACCTTGCACGGGCGCAAGACTGTCTGGCGCAGGCGGTGTGGTACGAGGCCGCCAGCGAGCGCGAAGCAGGTCAGCGCGCCGTTGCACAAGTTGTTCTCAATCGGGTCAAGCACCCCAGTTGGCCCAGCAGTGTGTGCGGCGTGGTCTATCAAGGATCAAGCCGCCGGACCGGTTGCCAATTCACCTTTACATGCGATGGCAGTTTAAGGCGCAAACCCAGCGGCAGTTCTTGGGCCCGCGCCCAGAACATCGCAACGGACGCGCTGTCTGGCAGTGTTTATGAGCCCATTGGGCACGCTACCCATTACCACACGCTTTGGATCAATCCGTACTGGGCCTCCAGCCTTGATCATGTGGGTACGATTGGCGCGCACCGCTTTTATCGCAATCGCGGTTCCGGCGGACGCAAAGAGGCCTTCACCCAAAACTATACCGGCACAGAGCCCGGCGCTCAAAGCCGCGTCACCCCGGCGCCGAGCTTTGAATTGGCTGATCTGGCGAACGGCGAGGAAGCATCAAGAGATCATGTCGGTGATACAGGTGTAAGCACATCGAATTCGGGGCAATCCAGAAACGCCCGATCGCAAGCTTCTCAGACCTCAACAACGGGTTTGGGGGCGCCCCTAATCCAGCCAAGCGTTTCTGGGGCTGGTCAAGTCCGCGACGATTATGCGCGCGCCGGTCAGTGGAAAAGTGATGCCGCAAGAGCAGCATTGCAAGATGATCGGCAGAGTGTTGCCGAAGGGACCTCTGCGCAATCGGCGGATGAAGACGCTGTGCCGCGCTGATTTCGCGACGGGGCGCTCTTGCGATTTTGATGAGGGTTAACGCGCTCTCAACCTTAGCTCCACACTAAGCCTTAGGCCCCTGCGTCTATTTCCGTAGTCCACGATACACCCCTGCCCTCGCCGGACCACCGCCTTTGCAGACAAGGGGCGGCGTCCGTGAGGCGATCTCGAGATTGGACAAAGACGCCCCATGTCGATCCATTTTGCCGCTGCAAAATCCGCAAACACCGCACCTGCGCGCTCACGCGATGCCAGAAATCTTGTTCTTCGCGCACAAAAGCGCGTTGCCAATGATAATGCCGATTTCAGCGAAAGATCTCAGAGCAACGATCTCGTGATGCGCGCCGCATTGCGCCACTTTGCGGCCCACGGCATGGGTGCGGCTAAGGTTGCACGAGCGCAAGCCGAAACGGCGTTTTTCAAAGGCGATCGCGACACTTACGATTGGTGGGTGGACATCACGCGGACCTTGGATCGGCGTCTGGCCGCCAATGTTTCGGGTCAGGATGATGGAGTGCGCGGCAAATCAAACCCACGCGCTCGCTAAATCTAACGGACCTCCCAAATAGCGCTTTTGGCCATCGCGCAAATGGTTAACGGGAGTTGACAATCTATTAACCCTGCCCCAGCGTTTTGCGCATGGGACACGCGGCCAAAACCCAACACCCAGGCGACCTATCGCCTGAACTTGATTCAGGAAATACTGGAGCTGCATCTGCTTTCCTTCTGAATGATACAGGAGGAACAGAGGGCGGCACTTTGCCCCCCAATGTTATCTCGCGTGTAACGCCAAACGGCGTCGAAAACCTCCCAATAGTGCACAATGATAGGCGCCGACCCCAATTTGATTTTGGCAAGGCTTTGAGGCACCTCAAAATCCTTGTGAAAGACAAAGATCGGACCGACGAACTGTTCGGTGTGCTTGATGCCCTGCCGTGGCGCGGTGTCGGTGAGGCAGCTGCCGAATTTCTGAGCACAGACCTTGGCCGGAAGATTTATCAATCAGAGCCGTATCTGCCTGCTATTCTCGACGATCATGAGACGTTGCAAAAAATGCCAAAGGGCAGTTTTGCCGACGTTTATTGCAACTTCATGGAAGCCGAAGGGCTGTCAGCTGCGGGCCTTATCGAAGAGGCCAATGTCTATCGCAAAGACCTGGTGAAGCTTGAAGATGGCGTGGAATGGTACAACGACCGGCTGCGCGATACGCATGACATCCTCCACGTGTTGACCGGTTATGGCCGCGACACATTGGGTGAACAAAGCTTGCTTGCATTCCTGTTTGATCAGCGCCCTAGTCCGGGACATCTGTTCCTTGGCTGGCTTGGCACTGTGCTTATGAAAGCAAAGCTTAAGACCAAAGCTCCGTTCTTTCGGGCCTTCTTGCAAGCGCGCCGCGATGGCCGTTTGACACAGCGGATTGTCGAACAACCCATCCTCGAATTGTTGCCACTTCCGATGGATGAAGTACGGCGCAAGCTGAATATTCCTGAGCCGACAAAATATCTGAAAGTGCTTGATATCTGGCGTTCTGAAGGGATTGACCCTCATGCGCTCCTTGGGAAGCAAAACGCTTAACCATACCTTTAAGCCGTGCCTTACGGCGTTTTAGGCTGGTTCCTGCCGGTTCTTCTTAGATCGCCCCCTCGTAGCGATGCGTATAGCCCACGTTAACCAATCCGTGATTTTATCGGCTTAAGAGCGGATGGGTAGCAGTAGGAACCAATGCATCTTTAAGTCGAGTAAACTTCTACAAGGGCGTCATGAGGAAGACGCAGTTGACCAAAAGGTTCGTAGAACCCTGGTCACGACGCTGTACGCCAGTCCTCTCAGCCTCGTTGTCGGCGCAATCACAACTGTGGGTGCGGCGGCGGTCGCCGCATGGGTTTCTGAAATGTCTGCGCTCTGGGTCGCAGCTGTGATTCTCGCATCCGTTGCGGCTGTTCGTATCATCGCTGCCCTTGGTCTTTCTCCTGACGCCGAAGACAATTCGACCACCATGCTCGAACTGGTATACGAAATCGGCGCATTCAGTTTTGCCTTGGCCCTCGGGTCGACCGCAGCCTATACGATCGTCTTCGACGCGCCTTCGCAAATTCAAGTGTTGATGGTCGCCAACGCGCTTGGCTACGGTATTGGCGTATCTGCCCGAAACGCAGGGCGCCCCACTATAGCGATCGGGCAATTGACATTCTCTTGCTTGCCTATCGCCATTGCATGTTTGCTTTCATCGCAAGTCGGGTTGATCACTCTTGGCCTTACGATCATACTTTTGATCCCGGCCCAGTCGGTGATTTCGCGCAACATCTTCGGCATTCTTCGCAGCTTTATCGCATCGGCCAACGCCAATGCGGACCTTGCGCAGGAAATGCAGGAGCTGGCTCGCAGTGATGTTGTCACAGGGCTCGCCAACCGCGCAGGTCTTAATCACGCTGTCACTGAAACGATGACCAAGATCGATGCCGACACGAACCTTGCTTTGATCTGGATCGACCTTGACCGTTTTAAAGAAGTGAATGATCTGCTGGGCCACCCGGTTGGGGACAAGGTCCTCAAAGGCGTTGCTGAGCGTTTGATTGAGGTTTCGCCAGAAGGCAGCACTGTGGCCCGCTTCGGCGGCGACGAATTCATTGTTTTTTGCCCAGTCGCGGACTTGAAGCATGCCGAACTGATCGCCAGCGAAATCCACTGTGAGATCATGTGCCCGATGCGACTTGATGGCGAGCTGCTGGAAATCCGCGCCTCGCTGGGTGTTGCTATCCTACCTGATAATGCAGAAGACGCTGACCAATTGATGCAGCGCGCTGATCTTGCATTGTATCACGCGAAAGTCGGCGGACGTAGCCAGACGTGTTTCTATGATCCGTCGATGAGCCGTGATCTTGTGCGCCGGCGCGAGATTGAAGCTGAGCTGCGCACCGCGATCCAGCGCGATGAATTGTCGATCTTCTTCCAGCCGATCGTCGATCTTGAAACGGGCCGGATCAAATGTTTCGAGGCGCTTGTGCGCTGGTTCCACCCGGAAAAAGGCGAACTGCGCCCTGACGAATTCATTCCTGTCGCCGAAGAGACCGGTGTCATTGTGACCCTTGGCAATTGGATCACGGTTCAAGCGGCGCGCATTGCGGCCAGTTGGCCCGAAGATGTTCGCGTTGCAGTCAACCTGTCACCATTGCAAATTCGCGCTCCGGGCGCCGCACTTGGAATCAAAAACGCTCTGCGCGAAGCCGGGCTTGACCCACATCGGCTTGAACTTGAAGTTACAGAAAGCCTCTTCATCGACGACAATCATTCGACTTCGGCCTTCATCGAAGAACTCTCCGCACTCGGCGTGCGTTTTGCGCTTGATGATTTCGGTACGGGCTATTCTTCGCTCGGCTATATCAACAGCTACCCCTTCTCGAAGATTAAGGTCGATCGCAGCTTTGTTTCAGGTGCGCAGGCCGGTCAAAAGAGCGAGGCCATCATTCAAGCGGTAGCCAAGATGGGCAATACACTGGGCATGGATATTGTGGCCGAGGGCCTTGAGACCCCAGAGCAGGTCAAGGCCGTTCGCAAAGCTGGCTGTAACTTGGGTCAAGGCTATCACTTTAGCCGCGCCGTTCCGGACTATCTGGCGGCGATGTTGCTCGCACAGGAACGCGAACACGAACCCAAGCAAGCTATCGGCCGCGCCAGCGCCTGAGCTTTTATTCCTGTAACCGCGCGTAACGCAGGGGAAGGTGGTTTCCCCTACCCTTTATTGCACTTGCAAACTATTTGCAAAGATAGTTGGCGTTTGCACCAGTTTCCCGGTTGCAATCGGTTAACCCGCAGCTTAGGCCCCCTTTACTGACGGGCAATCGGTGCATTGGGACGAACGCGCCGACACATCGCCCAAAGGCTCATCCACGTCCCAAGATTAATAGGGAAGGATTACCCCCTCTTATGGCCCGCAAGAAAATCGCACTTATCGGCTCTGGTATGATCGGCGGCACGCTCGCTCACCTCGCTGCGAAAAAAGAGCTTGGCGATATTGTCCTGTTCGACATCGCCGAAGGCATGCCTCAGGGTAAAGCTTTGGACCTGTCACAGTGCGGCCCGGTTGAGGGTTTTGACGCCAAAATCACTGGTTCCAATGACTATGCCGATATCGCAGGCTCTGATGTGGTGATTGTCACCGCCGGTGTTCCGCGTAAACCCGGTATGTCCCGCGATGACCTTCTCGGCATCAACCTTTCTGTGATGAAGTCCGTTGGCGAAGGCATTAAGAACAACTGCCCTGACGCTTTTGTGATCTGCATCACAAATCCGCTGGACGCGATGGTTTGGGCTTTGCGTGAGTTTTCTGGTCTTCCGCACAATAAAGTTGTCGGCATGGCAGGCGTCCTCGACAGCGCGCGCTTTGCGACATTCCTTGCTTGGGAGTTTGATTGCAGCGTTAAGGACGTCAACGCGTTCGTTCTTGGCGGACACGGCGACACTATGGTTCCGGTGAAGAGCTACACCACCATCAACGGCATCCCTGTAGACGACTACGCCAAGATCAAAGGCGTTTCTGCTGACCGCATCGACGAAATCGTAGACCGCACCCGCAAAGGCGGCGGCGAAATCGTTGGCCTTCTGGGCAATGGCTCAGCCTATTACGCCCCAGCGACAAGCGCGATTGCGATGGCCGAGGCGTACATTGGCGACCAAAAACGCATCCTGCCATGTGCAAGCTTTGTTGAAGGCAAGTACGGCCTCGACGGCATGTATGTCGGCGTCCCGACAGTGATCGGCGCTGGCGGCACCGAGGAAGTGGTCGAAATCGAACTCTCAGGCGAAGAGAAAGCCAACCTCAAAGTCTCAACCGACGCAGTCGAAGAGCTGCTTGAGGCGTGTAAGGGTCTGGATAGCTCGCTTGGCTAAGCCAATCGGCCTTATTCTGCTTACTCCCGGTCTCGCGCTGCTGCTTCACGCATGTGCGGAACCGGGAACAGTCGAGTATGACGAGCAGGAAGCTAACTTCGCCTGCTTAGGGCTCGCGACTAGCCTTGATGGCTTTGCAAAGATTGAAGAAGAATTCGAGGGTTTGCCAGACGATAGCCAAAAACAAACGTGGCGGGTCGACGACGACGGACGATTTGTCCTCGAAGTTACTGACCCTCGTTCTGATCGAACCAATCCGTTCGTCCTAACCTGTGCAGGCAACGTGAACTCACGCACGATCGAGTTTTTGCAGCTCGGCCAAGAAGAAATCCGCCCATCCGGCGATGAAATTTGGAGCTACTAAATGTCCATCCTCATTAACAAAGACACCAAAGTCATCACTCAAGGGATGACCGGCAACACCGGCACCTTCCACACCCAGCAGGCGCTTGATTACGGCACGCAAATGGTTGCTGGCGTTACCCCCGGTAAGGGCGGTTCGACACACATCGGCGTGCCGCAATTTAACACTGTTGCCGAAGCCAAAGCAGCGACCGGTGCGACGGCAAGTTGCATCTACGTTCCCCCACCCTTCGCCGCCGACGCAATTTGCGAGGCAATTGAGGCGGAAGTTGAGCTTATCATCTGCATCACCGAAGGCATTCCCGTGCTCGACATGGTGCGCGCGAAAGCGGCCCTCACCGGCTCCAAATCGCGCCTCATCGGTCCGAACTGCCCCGGCGTTCTGACCCCTGATGAATGCAAGATCGGCATTATGCCGGGCTCAATCTTTAAGAAGGGCTCGGTTGGCGTGGTCTCACGCTCCGGCACGCTCACTTACGAAGCCGTGCACCAGACAACCGCGGTTGGCCTTGGCCAGACCACGGCTGTCGGCATTGGCGGTGACCCGGTAAACGGCACCAACTTTATCGACGTGCTCGACCTCTACCTCGACGATCCAGAGACCAAGTCGATGATCATGATCGGCGAAATTGGCGGGTCTGCCGAAGAAGAAGCCGCTGAATTCTTAAAGCAAGAAGCTGCCAAGGGCCGCTCCAAGCCAACCGTTGGCTTTATCGCAGGCCGCACGGCGCCTCCGGGCCGCCGTATGGGTCACGCAGGCGCGATTGTGTCTGGCGGTAAAGGCGGCGCAGACGACAAGATCGCCGCGATGGAAGATGCGGGCATCCGCGTCAGTCCATCGCCATCTGAGCTCGGCACGACATTGGACGCTATGCTCAAAGAAATGGCCTGATGTAGCGGGCGCTTTGACCCACGGTTGAAGCGCCCTCGAACATTTTGTTCAACTCCTCCCCGGAACCATATTCATGAACAAAGAAACCGCCAGCTTCATCCCTGACATGACCGATCAGGAAGGCCCGCAGCCCGGACCGTCTTGGGGCAATCCCAAGTGGATGGCCGAGGTTGCCGATGCAGGCGCGGACCTCAATGCCGCAATGGACCCCACGCAAATGCGCATGGTGGTCGAAAAGGCAGTGAAGTCTGCTGCAAAAGCGGCGGGTAAGCCCACCGATGAAGAGGCGCTGCGCCATGCATCGGACCTGTCGAACAAGGCGATGACCCTTGTGCGGCTGTACCGTGTGCGCGGGCACCGGGCAGCAGATCTTGATCCGCTGGGCCTTTCCAAAAAACAGGGCGAACCTGCCGACCTTTCACTCGCCTTCCACGAGCTTGACGGCAATGAGAACGAAGAGGTCTTCGTAGGCGGCGTTTTGGGCATGGAGTGGACCACGGTTGGCGCGCTCTACAATCGCCTTCGCGAAGTGTACTGCGGCAATGTCGGCCTTGAGTACATGCACATCGCCGACACGGAAGAACGGCGCTTTTTGCAGGACAAGTTCGAAAGCCCCGGCGAAACGATCGAGTTTACGCCCGAGGGTAAGAAAGCGATCCTTGCCGCCGTCCTTCGCGGTGAAGGCTATGAAGAATTCCTCGGCAAGAAATACGTCGGGACCAAAAGGTTCGGCCTTGATGGCGGGGAGAGCATGATCCCTGCGCTGGAGGCTGTGATTAAACACGGCGGCTCCTCCGGCGTTCGCGAGATCATTTACGGCATGGCGCACCGCGGGCGTTTGAACGTGCTCGCCAATGTAATGAGCAAGCCTTACAAGGTGATCTTCCACGAATTCTCTGGCGGCACCGCGAACCCAGAAGATGTGGGCGGTTCGGGCGATGTGAAATATCACCTGGGCACCAGCACCGACCGCGAGTTTGACGGGATCAGCGTGCACATGTCGCTCACCCCCAACCCTTCTCACCTTGAGACGGTGAACCCGGTGGTTCTGGGCAAAGCCCGCTCGCAGCAGGCGATTCGCGACGATCTTGAGAAAAAAGCTCAAGTGCTCCCCGTCCTCATCCACGGCGATGCGGCGTTTGCAGGGCAAGGCGTCGTATGGGAAAGCCTCAGCCTGTCTGGCGTCAATGGCTATGACACGGGCGGGTGCATCCACTTTATCATCAACAACCAAATCGGCTTTACCACGTCGCCGAAATTTGCGCGCAATTCGCCTTACCCAAGCGACGTCGCAAAAGGCGTGATGGCGCCGATCCTGCACGTGAACGGCGATGATCCAGAGGCCGTGACTTTCGCGTGTAAACTCGCGATTGAATACCGTCAGAAATTCCACCGCGATGTGGTGATCGACATGTGGTGTTATCGCCGCTTTGGTCACAATGAAGGCGATGAACCCAAGTTCACTCAACCGCTCATGTATGACGTGATCAAAAATCACCCCAAGGTGAGCCGCGTTTATGAAGAGCGCCTGATCGCAGAAGGCGTGATTGAAGCGGGCCACCGTGAGGCGGTTGCGCAGGAATTTGTCGATCTTCTCGAAGAAGAGTTTGAAGCGGCGAAAAGCTATTCCGCCAATGAAGCCGACTGGTTCGGCGGGCGCTGGGCAGGCCTTAACAAGCCAGCCGATGATGAAACGGCGCGCCGCAATATCGAAACCGCGATTGAGCCAAAGACGTTCGATGCGCTGGGCCGCACGCTGACGCAGGTTCCCGAAGATGTGACTATTCACAAGACCTTGGGCCGAGTACTTAAAGCCAAGTCTCAAATGTTTGAGAGCGGTGAAGGCTTCGATTGGGCCACCGCAGAAGCGCTCGCCTTCGGTAGCCTCGTGATGGAAGGTTACGGCGTCCGCCTGTCCGGTCAGGATAGTGGCCGCGGCACCTTCTCACAGCGTCATGCCGTGTGGGTCGATCAGAAAACCGAAGACAAATACATCCCATTGACCACCCTGCCCCACGGCAAGTTTGAGGTCTATGACAGCACGCTTTCCGAATACGGCGTGCTTGGGTTCGAGTACGGTTTCGCCATGGCGGACCCGAAAAGCCTCGTCCTTTGGGAAGCGCAATTTGGCGACTTTGCCAATGGCGCGCAGATCATGATCGACCAATACATCGCCAGCGGTGAGGCCAAATGGCTTCGCGCCAATGGTCTGGTGATGCTGCTCCCCCATGGGTTTGAGGGTCAAGGTCCAGAGCACTCCTCTGCGCGCCTTGAACGCTTCCTCCAACTGTGCGCGAGCGACAACATTCAGGTGTGCAATATCACCACGCCTGCGAATTACTTCCACGTGCTTCGCCGTCAAATGCTGCGGTCTTTCCGTAAGCCTCTGGTGATTATGACGCCGAAATCACTTCTGCGTCACCCAATGGCGAAGAGCCCGCGCGAAGAATTCCAGGGCGATTGGCAGTTTAAGCGGATCAAATCCGATCCTGCGATGGAAACGAACACGCCAGCCGATGAGAAGATCAAGCGCGTTGTCCTGTGTTCGGGCAAGGTCGCCTATGATTTAATCGAAAAGCGCGATGCAGAAGGGATCGACGACGTTACGATCATCCGCATCGAACAGCTCTATCCCTTCCCCGGCGACCCGCTCGGACTGCGTCTAAGCCGCATGAAGAACCTGAAGGACGTCATCTGGTGTCAGGAAGAGCCCAAGAACAACGGCGCTTGGTTCTTCGTTGAAAGCCAGATTGAAAAATCGCTCGAACTGGGCGGCCACTTTGGCATGCGGCCCTTCTATGTCGGGCGCGAGGCATCGGCTTCGCCTGCGACGGGTCTCGCCAAACGCCATGCGGAACAACAAGCGCGGCTTGTCGCCGAAGCGCTTGGCTTAGCTGAATAATTTTACGCCAATTCAAATTTAGGATCACGAGAAATGGCTACAGAAATCACAGTCCCAGTATTGGGCGAATCGGTCACAGAAGGCTCCATCGGCGAATGGCTTAAACAGCCCGGCGATGCAGTTGCCGTCGATGAACCCATCGTCAGCCTCGAAACCGATAAGGTCGCGGTGGACGTACCTTCAACCGTTGCTGGCGTTTTGAGTGAACACCGCGCTGCCGAAGGCGACACCGTCGAAGTGGGCGCTGTTCTGGCGATCATCGAAGAGGGTGCTTCTGCTGGTGCTGCGGCTCCCGCTGCCAAAGCAGCAAGCCCCGCTCCGGCGGCAAGTGCTCCTGCTGATACGGACGCAACGCAGACTTTGTCGCCGGCCGTTCGCCGCGCAGTTCTTGAAAACGGCGTTGACCCATCGACGATCAAAGGCACCGGCAAAGGTGGCCGGATCACTAAGGAAGACGTGCTCGAAGCGGCGAAGAACAAGGGTAAAGCTCCAACGCCTGCCCCTGCGCCAACTGCTTCATCACCTGCGCCTGCTTCCGCCGCCACTGGCGAAAGGCGCGAAGAACGCGTCAAAATGACCCGCATGCGCCAAACCATCGCCAAGCGTTTGAAAGGCGCTCAGGAAGAGGCGGCGCTGCTCACCACATTCAACGATGTGGACATGAGCGCGGTCATCGAAGCGCGCACCAAATACAAAGACATGTTCGCAAAAAAGCATGATATCCGCCTCGGATTCATGGGCTTTTTCGCAAAAGCGGCCTGTCTTGCACTGAAAGACGTACCAAGCGTCAACGCCTATATTGAAGGCGACGAAATCGTCTATCACGACTATGTCGACATCTCTGTCGCAGTGTCTGCGCCAAACGGTCTTGTGGTCCCGGTAATCCGCGACTGTCAGGACAAAGGCTTTGCCCGGATCGAGAAAGACATCGCAGACTTTGGCAAGCGCGCCAATGAAGGCACGCTCACCATGGCCGATATGACCGGCGGCACCTTCACCATCTCCAATGGCGGCGTGTTCGGCAGCCTTATGTCGACCCCGATCATCAACCCGCCGCAATCGGCCGTGCTGGGCCTTCACCGGATTGAAGACCGCCCTGTTGCGGTGAACGGTCAGGTCGAAATCCGCCCGATGATGTACATCGCGCTTTCCTATGACCACCGTCTGATCGACGGGCGCGAGGCTGTGACGGCATTGAAGATCATCAAGGAAGCGATCGAAGATCCAACTCGGATGCTGATTGATCTTTGATGCGCATAGCGCTTCTTCCCGTCTTTGTCGCAATTACAGCTTGCGATGGAGGAGGAGCAGAATTCGGTCGGGAGAGCAGAGGTCTGCAGGCTGTAGCTTGGGAAACATGCGTCACCAAAGGATTTGGTGGTAAGACCCCATACTATGCGCCTTCCTTGATCGAGCCGCACGACGACCAGATAGCGTTCTTCTGGCGCCCCAAGCATTCGAAGTCTTACGGGGCTCCGATCTTCTGCAAAACCAGCGGCGACGGACTGAATCTTATTGAGGTTCGGATCTATGGCACATCGTCCGAGTAGCAGATGGACGCAACTCCCTCCCAAGCCACTTTCGACGAGCGCCGCTACAACGCGTCTGTCACCCAGACCCTGCCTCAGTTTTGGGCGCGGTTTGGGGGATTGCCGGATGTGGCCGGCAAGCATGTGCTCGACTTTGGCTGCGCGCGTGGGGGGATGGTGCACACCATGCTGGAGGCTGGTGCTTCGAGCGCAGCGGGGATTGATATCAACCCGGACTACATCACCTTTGCGAATGCCAAACACGCGAAGAAATGGGGTGAGCGCGCAAAGTTCATTTGCGGCGATGTACGCGAGGAGGCGCTTGAACCCGCTGACATCATCACATCCTGCAACGTGATGGAACATGTGACGCCTCTGCCCGAAACCCTCGGCGCACTAGTGCAAAAGGCAAAGCCCGGCGGTGAGATGTTCATCGGATTCTCGCCCTTGTGGCATTCCCCCTATGGCCACCACCGCCTGATGGAAACGCGCATGCCGTGGGCACACCTGCCCCGCGCAAACCGTGCATTCCTAGACCGCTTAGTCGATGACGAGGGCAAATCGCCTGAGACCATCCAAGAGCTGGGCTTTAACGGTGCGGCGCCTGCTGACTTTCGTGCAGCGCTTAAAGGTCTACCTGTCGAAGTCATCTCAGCGCGGCGAAACGTCGCCGCACACCCGCTTAAACAACTCGCGATGAAGGCGATGCTTATCCCCTCCATCATTCCCGCGTTCGAAAAATATGTCACAATCGGCATTTACTGGCATTTGCGGCGCACAAAATGACAAGTCGCAGAGCAAAAACAGCAATGGCGAATCCGCGCCAAAGTGCCTAAATGAACACCGGATCTTATTTCACGCCATCAAAACGGGATCATACGAACCATGGCTGACCACAATTACGACTACGATTGCCTTGTTATTGGCGCGGGGCCCGGCGGCTATGTTGCTGCCATTCGCGCCGCGCAATTGGGCCTCAAAACGGCCTGTGTTGAAGCTCGTGAGACGCTGGGCGGAACCTGCCTCAACGTTGGCTGCATCCCATCCAAAGCGCTGCTCCACGCGAGCGAGCTGTTCGAAGAGGCAGAGGGCGGTCACTTTGCCACTTGGGGCATTGAAGCCAATGCTACCTTCGACCTGTCGAAAATGATGGGCGAAAAGACCAAGGCCGTGGGCGAGCTTACCGGCGGAATTGAGTTTCTGTTCAAGAAGAACAAGGTGACGTGGCTTAAGGGCCTTGGCTCTTTCGAAGACGCGCACACTGTTAGAGTGGGCGATCAGACCGTCACGGCCAAAGACATCGTGATCGCTACCGGCTCCAGCGTCACCCCACTCCCCGGTGTCGAAGTCGACAACGCCAAGGGACGCATTGTTGACAGCACAGGCGCGCTCGAGCTTGAAGAAGTGCCAGAACACCTTGTCGTAATCGGCGGCGGCGTCATCGGGCTTGAACTTGGCAGCGTTTGGCGCCGTTTGGGGGCAAAAGTCAGTGTGGTAGAATTCCTTCCGCAAATTCTCCCCGGCATGGACGAGGAAGTGCGCAAAGAATCGAACAAGATCTTTAAGAAACAGGGCATGGAACTGATGCTCGGCCACAAGGTCACTGGTGCCACGGTCAAGGGCAAGAAGGTCGCTCTTACCGTGGAGAAATCCGAAGGCGGGGATGAGCAGACGATTGATGCAAGCCACGTTCTGGTTGCAATTGGCCGGCGTCCCAACACCGATGGCCTCGCGCTTGAAAAAGCAGGCCTTGAGGTCAACAAACGCGGCCAGATTGAAATTGACCACGACTTTGGCACGGGCGTTGATGGCATCTGGGCCATTGGCGACGTTGTCCCTGGCCCCATGCTCGCCCACAAGGCCGAGGATGAAGGCGTAGCGGTTGCTGAAAACATCGCTGGCGAAACCGGTATTGTGAACCACGATGTGATCCCGAGCGTCGTCTACACCACTCCTGAAATCGCAGGCGTTGGCCTTAGCCAAGAGCAAGCGATTGAGCGTGCTGGCGGCGATAAGAAAGCGATCAAAGTCGGCAAATTCCCGATGATGGCGAACAGCCGCGGTAAAGCAAACCGCGACACCGATGGCTTTGTAAAAGTCATTGCGGATGCCAAAACCGACCGCGTTTTGGGCGTGTGGATGGTCAACAGCCTTGCTGGCACAATGATAGCACAGGCGGCGCAGGCCATGGAATTTGGCGCAACGTCAGAAGACATTGCCTACACCTGCCACGCCCACCCCACCCACGCCGAAGCCTTCAAAGAGGCAGCCATGGCAGTTCAGGGTAAGCCCATTCATATGTAAGCACTGCGCCTATTGCGCATGTTCCGGATTGCTGTATGCGTGTTGGTGAAATAACACACCAACACGCGGGAGCTTCCTATGCCATTCGCACGATCACTCACCAAAGCACTTAGCCTGTCCCTTTCTGTGCTGGCGCTCACGGCCGCCTTTGGGCCTGTTCAAGCGCAAAGCACAGAGCAGCTCGCCGCAGTAGTTCAGCCAGAAGCGGACAGCGGCGCCTATATGGGCGCTGCTTTGGTCGCAAAGGGCGATGAAATTATCATCAATCGCGGATGGGGGTCTGCGAACCTCGAATGGGATATCGCCAACACCAGCGAAACACGCTTTCGCATTGGCTCTGTCACCAAGCAATTCACCGCCGTTTCAATCATGCTGCTGCAAGAGCGCGGGATGGTGAATGTTGACGATCCCATCAGCAAGTACATCAAGGATGCGCCTGATGCATGGGGCGCAATCACTGTGCGCGATCTTCTCCAGCACACGTCCGGTTTGCATAATGTGACTTCGCTGGAGGACTTTGGGACTCAGAAGTTCTTGCCGACTTCGCAGGATGAACTGATTGCGATGTTCTTAGACCTGCCGCTCACCTTTGAGCCCGGCTCACAGTGGGGCTATTCCAATTCCAATTTCGTGCTTCTGTCGGGCATCGTCGAGACCGTTAGTGAAACCAGCTATCAAGACTTTGTCAAAACGAACCTCTTTGATCCCCTTGGCATGGACTCGACAGGAATTGATCAAAGCGCAGAGATATTGCCAAGGCGCGCCGCTGGATACACGCCATCACAAAACGGCATTGTGAATGCCGAATACGTGAATATGGCGATCCCCACAGGGGCTGGAGCGCTCTATTCCTCGACTGGCGATCTTCTCAAATGGCAGCGCGGTCTGTTTGGAGGAAAGGTGCTTTCCGAGGAGAGCCTTGCCCAGTTGGTGACGCCTAGCGAGTTTGAAGCTGTCGCGGGTGCGAAATATGCCATGGGCCTTCTGGTCACTGACACACCACAGGGACACTCGATCTGGCACGGCGGCGGGATCGAAGGCTTCAATGCATTTCTTGGCTATGACCCAGATACCAAAGTGACGGTTGTCGTCCTTGCCAATTTGAATGGAGGATCGGCATCGAAGCTCGGAATGGAGCTGCTAGAGGCCACCCGGAAAGAGTGAGCCAGCGGACGTGGCCGAGCAAAGTCTGCACACATCCGAACACTCTGATTGATCCCATCCCCCCTCGCCCGTAGAACCATGCGCGAGAGGAAAAAATTTGACCTACCCAAAACTGACCGAAAAGCCCGGTGCGCTTGAAACAGCCGCCGCGATCCGTGCGGGCAAAATGTCCGTGACCGAAGCGGTTGATGCGGCAATCGGACGGATTGAACAGCTCGATGCAGAGATCGACGCGGTTGCTGTGCCTGATTTTGAACGGGCGGCTGAGACGGCGAAAGCCATGGATCAGGCAGGACCGCAAGGCGAACAGCCGCTGTTCGGGGTCCCCATGACGGTCAAGGAAAGCTTCGATGTGGCCGGCCTGCAAAGCTGTTGGGGGCACGAAAGCCTAACCGATCATGTGCCTACTAAGGATAGCGAGCTTGTGGCCCGCATGAAAGCAGCGGGCGCAGTGATTGTGGGCAAGACCAATGTCCCCGTCGATCTGACCGACTGGCAGAGTTTCAACCCGGTTTATGGCCGTACCAGCAATCCTCACAATACCGCCCATTCTCCAGGTGGTTCATCAGGCGGAAGCGCGGCAGCGGTCGCTTCTGGCATGGTGCCTTGTGAGTTCGGAACAGACATCGGCGGATCGGTTCGTGTGCCCGCGCATTTCTGCGGGGTTTGGGCCCATAAACCGACATGGGGCCTTGTCTCCAAACGCGGGCATGACCATCCGCAAATGGCGCGGGCAAAGGGTTTTGTGACGGCGCATGATGGTGTGCTGTCCGTGGCAGGGCCATTTGCGCGCAATGCAGAAGACTTGTCGGTGATGATGCAAATCACGGGTCAATATCCCCTCAAGCGCAAGGGAAAACCGCTTAAAGATTGCCGCATTCTCGCGATTACCGAATATCCGGGCGCGCCGGTCGATGCATCGGTGGCAGAGCCGACCGA
The DNA here is from genome assembly GCF_039988855.1 of Erythrobacter sp. Lineage (GTDB taxonomy): Bacteria > Pseudomonadota > Alphaproteobacteria > Sphingomonadales > Sphingomonadaceae > Erythrobacter. The sequence continues at coordinate 320,198 of NZ_JBDXIY010000019.1, read as the reverse complement.
GGCAGCGATTGCCGAGCTGGTCAAAGCAGGCATTTCAGTCGAACGAACTAGCAGCCTCATCCCCGATCTGGCGAAGCAACAAGACGACTACATGATGATGCTCAATGTCGCGATGGCACGCGGAGCGCCCTCACCCAATGGTTCAAGAGCAAGTGCAACCGATTGGTTCGATTTGCTTGACGCGCAGGCCGTTAATCAGGCGCAATGGGCAGCTCTATTCGAAAGTTATGATTTCGTGCTCGCCCCCCCTGCTCCGGTGCTGGCGATCCCTCACAGTGACAAACGCGCCTTCGACGAGCCCATGCGCATCAATGGCGAGGAAGTGCCCGGACCATCGGGCCTTGCATGGGCGGGAATTGCGACATTCCCATGCCTACCTGCAACCGTGCTTCCTATTGGTTCGGGGATCTATGAAGGCGCAGAGTTGCCGTGCGGAATGCAAGTTATGGGCCCCATGATGAGCGATTTGGACTGCATCGAAGCGGCGCGCGAGATCGGGAACATCTTGCACGGGTAACAAAGTGTCGCCATTGGCGCTTCATGACAAAATTCTCCCCTCTAAAAACCCTAGCCAAATGGCACGTCTGGCTCGGCTGGCTCGTCGGCGTGCCCATTGTCATGTGGCTGGCCACCGGCCTATTCATGGTCATAAAGCCCATCCAAGAAGTGCGCGGCGAACATTTGCGCCAGCCGATGGCTGAAGCTCCTCTCGTTATCGAAAACAGCGAGCTTGCAACAAAGGAAGCGCAAATCAAAGAGATGCGCCTCGTGATGCAAGAGGGCCGCGCAGTTGCAGTGCTTACCACTTTGGACGGTGTCACGACGCGAGTCGACTATACAACCGGAGAGGCGATTGCGCCGCTCACCGCTGAGAATGCCCGCGCAATTGCCGAGAGCCGGATTGTTGGAGGGGACAAAGCCACATCTGTGCACTTTTTCGAAGCCGATGAAGTCCCCTTCGACTTCCGCCGCCCGCGCCCCGTTTGGCAAGTCTCCCTTGAAGACGGCACCCACGTCTACATCGGGCGCGACACAGGCGAAATCGAGGCCGTGCGCACTCGCTGGTGGCGCTGGTTCGACTTTATGTGGGGCCTGCACATCATGGATATTTCAGAGCGTGAGGATACCAGTCATCCAACCCTGATCGGCTTTGCAGCCTTGTCGCTGTTTGGTGCAATCCTTGGCTGCATTTTGATGTTCCGGCGCCGCAAAGTGCACGCAAAGGGCGAAGCACGATGAACAACGCAATCTTCACACCGATCCTCGACTGGCTCGACATTGCAGGAATTGCAGTGTTTGCCCTGTCAGGTGCCCTCGTTGCGGCACGAGCGAAGCAGACATTCGTCACAATGGGTTTCTTCGCGCTTGTCACTGGCGTTGGCGGCGGCACAGTGCGCGACCTTTTGATCGATGCACCCGTATTCTGGATGCAAGACCCCTGGGCTGCGGCTGTGTGCCTGATGACCGCGGTGATCGTTTGGTTCACGCCGGTGAAGTGGTGGGACGGCAAGCTTGTCGATTACGCCGATGCGCTGGGCCTTGCGGCCTATGCCGTCTTGGGAAGCGCGAAGGCGTTGGCTTACGGCATTCCGCCTTTACCAGCGGCCCTTATGGGCGTGATCACTGGATGCGTGGGCGGTGTGATCCGTGACGTGGTCGCCGGACGCCCCTCCATCATAATACGGCCAGAGCTTTACGTGACTGCCGCAGCCTTAAGCGCAGCGATCACCGTTCTGGCCATGCAGTTCTCACAAGGGCTCGCCATTGGCAATTGGGGCATCTGGATCGCGGGCTTCCTTGCAGGATTTACCTTGCGCGCAGCTGCCATTCGATTTGAATGGGGCCTGCCGAGTTATGGGGGGCCAGAATATGGGGGGGCCGAATATGAAGGGGAAGACACCTCTTCCCCCGATACCCACTCAGACGATCATTCAGATGCCGCTTCGCCCGGAAGCGGTCCGCCCGGATAGGCTGGAAGACGTTGATCCTCTGGATCAATCGCAAGATCAGGACGGGTTTCCCCGCCAAGATCAGCGCGGGCATTCGAATAACGGTTATCCGACAGCTGGCCTTCTGCACGCGCAGATTGCTGTGAGGCAGGAGCATAAGATGTTCTCGCCCCGCGCCCGTAATCGACGCCCGAAATTTGGCCCGAATTGTCGATTTCACATGAAAAGCCTGAACCATCAAACAGGGAACCGGTGACTACCCAGCCACTGCTGACACGGCTTGCGCCATCGACGCTCTCCACGCGGATGTTCTGTTCGATTTCATTGAGGCACATGGACACCGCATTGTCGATGCCAGAGCCGTCAGATGTTGAACGGTCAGTTGAGCGGCGGTTTTCCGGACGGTAATTATAGTCGCGGTCGCGGTCGCGATCCCGTTCGACCACTACAACCTCACGGTCACGGCGGCGGTTGTTTTTACTTGCAGCGCTCGCGATTGCGGCAATCCCGCCAAGCACCAATACACCAGCCAAAATGTCACCGCCCCTGACACCTCTGCGGCCACGATAACCACGCCCGCGCCTGCGGAAACCGAAATACTCGCTTCCCTGATCTGCGCCTGGCAAAGCAAGCGGGCCCAGAGCCCCGCCCTGCGCGCCAGTCGCCTGTGGCAATGTTTGAGATTGGGCAATTACGCCGGTTGCGTAACCCATTGTTCCTTGCAGTGCTGTTTCGGCGGCGTGCGCCTGCGCCGGGGTAACGACGAGCGAGGCAGCGGCCAAAAGACCTGCGAGACCGGTTATTCGGGATTGGTGAGCCATAATGCTCCCTCCTGTTTATTATCAGTTAGCAGAGCGCCCACCAACGCCCATAGTGACGAACACCATTAGGCGGTCCAGGCTTACAGAGGCCTGAACCGCCCGGAGGCTTAGGATATAGAAACATCCAGTGGGTGGAAAGTTGTGAAGATCAAAGGCCGCGAATGCTCTTGAAGTCGATGTGGGGGCTCCCACGACCGTCAATGGTGCAGGTAAACCGGCCTCGGTCTGAGTTCTGCCCACGATAGCCGCGCGCACCTTGCACTTCCAAGCGGCCCTTCACGCGCCAACCGTAACGGGTACGATCAACATCACGGATTTGGGTCACATCGGCGTAACGATAGCCTCCAAAGCGTTGAGCCTGACGCTCAGCCACACGGATGCAGCGTTGGATCGCTTGTTGGCTTGCACCTCGACTAGAGGCGGCTGTGTTGTGGTAGTTGCGGTTGTTGTAATTGCTTCCGCGATAACTGCTATTGTTGTAACTGCGGTCTTTCTTGCCATCAAAGGCGCCTGCCAGAGCAGCGATACCGCCAATGATAACTGCGCCAGCGATCACATCACCTGCATCGACGCCGCCATCACGGTGGCGATCCTGAGCCATAGCAGGAGTTGCGGACGCTAGGGCCATCGCGCCAGCCGCGACAGTCCCGAGCGTTGCCTTGGTGAGTGTCTTTGTAAGATCAGTCATGTCGGTTCATCCTCGGGTTTTCAGTGACGAGGACCATCCCCGTTCACTGTGAGGCCCTTCTAGATGAACGGAGCTGAGGTGAGTCTGAGCAAGACTTGCAGACTACGTTCAGATAACTAGCTCATTATCTGAACAGTTCAAAATCACTCTTCGAGCGCTGCGAGCACATCGCGGGTGAACGCGGCGATATCAAAGCGGGTGCCCACCATATCCTCACCCCGGCGCACGATCACAACATTGCGCGATGGGACGACGACCACATATTGCCCGCGGTTGCCCCGAGCTGCGAAGGCGTCATCGGGGATACCTGCAAACGCGTTGCCCTCTGGCCGGCGGAATGTCCACCACCCTGCGCCATAGCCCCATTGCGTGCCTTCGGGCTGAGGACCGCTGGGATCAGACACGTAGTCTGCCCAACCTTCTGGCAGGATGCGTTCTCCGTCCCACATGCCATCGTTGAGGTAGAGTTGCCCAAGCTTTGCAAGGTCACGCGCGGTGGTCCACGCTTGGCTCGACATGATGTACTGACCGCGCCAATCAATCTCTGCGACTGTGTGCGTCATGCCCAATTTGGCAAACAACTCGGAAGGTGGGTGATCTTCGAAAGTGCCTGCAATCGCCTGGACAGCGGCAAGTGTATCATTGTTTGCGTAACGATAAACTGTCCCAGGCTTATAGACCAAAGGCCAATCGAGTGCGGTCTCCAATATGCTTGCCCCGCCCCAATAAAGCGGATCGGTCCGATTTCCCGGCGTGTCGGTGTAGCGCCCCGAAGCCATCCGGAGAGCATGGTCGATTGTTATCTCTGCGCGTGGTTCGCCGCGCTTGAAACCTAGGTCAGCCGAGTTCCCGACATCGGCATCGCCGCGCTGGACCGCCGCGCCGACCACCGTCGCAGCGATACTTTTCGCGACCGACCACGTGCGCTGAGGCGTAGCGTGATCGAACCCTTTTACATAACGCTCGCCCACGTTTTTGCCGTTATGGCGGACCAGAACCGTGGTGGTCCTTGCTTCCTCCCCATATGCGCCAGAGAACGCCCTTTCAAAAGAAGGTCGAAGTGCTCGTGGTGCCTCGGCAATGCTCTGGTATCGACGCATCCGGCTTTGCACCGCGTTGGCGGGACGCCCATAGTAATGGCCCGGCCCCATGATCGGGTTGAGAGCGCATCCACGGTCGTTGTCTAAGTGGATGGCGGCGCGAGGTTGAGAATCTTCTGCCCACTCGACCTTCACGCGTTCGACTGTGCCATTGTCATGTCGCACAATCTCAAACGGCATTTCTCGGACCATTTGATCAAGCGGAGCCTGAATGCCGGTGAGCTCCCACTCCATTACGCTTTCAGCTGTGCGCGACGTACCATTTGCCTCTGCATGAGAGATGGCACTGCACATAAAGAGCGCCTTATACCCCGCCGCAAGCGCACGGTTGTAGCGATCATCGAGACGCTCTTGCGCGCTTTGGGCAGAGATGCTTGTAGTGACGGTGGTGCTTAGGGCGAGAGCCGTTGCGGCAAGGATCAGTTTCTTCATAGGTCCGCACACTAGCCGCGCGCGCTCAAAAGAAAAGGGGCCGGTGGATCGCTCCACCAGCCACTTAATCTCGTATGCTAGAAGATGCGCTTATGCAGCCGCTTCTGCTTCTGAATACTCGTCAACTTGGCTCATGTCTGGGCCAGAGTCTTGACCACGTGCATCTTCGTCGCGGTCGACCAACTCGATAACGGCCATTTGCGCGCTGTCGCTGGCGCGCGGGCCCGCTTTGATCACACGGGTGTAGCCACCATCCCGGTCTTTGTAACGCTCAGCCAGAATGTCGAACAGCTTCTTAAGCTGTGTTTCGTCCTGAAGACGGCCCATCGCAAGGCGGCGATTTGAAAGACCGCCATGCTTGGCCAGCGTGATGAGTTTTTCGATGTAGGGACGCAGTTCCTTCGCCTTTGGCGCAGTCGTAACGATCTGCTCATGTTTGATGAGAGCCGCCGACATATTGCGGAAAAGAGCCTTACGGTGGCCCGACTTACGCGAAAGCTTACGCTGTGAAATTCCGTGACGCATTATTCAATTCCTTGTTTGTAAGGGGCCCGTATCAGGTAGCCCAGTACTGGCGGCGCTTCCCAGATCTTTGGAGGTGCGCCGCCGATACCTAGATTAGCCCAGAGGCTTAACCAAGCAGTTCTTGCTCGAGCTTCTTAGCCATTTCTTCGATGTTCTCAGGTGGCCATCCGGGGATGTCCATTCCGAGGCGCAGACCCATGGATGACAACACTTCTTTGATCTCGTTCAAAGATTTGCGGCCAAAGTTCGGGGTACGCAGCATCTCGGCTTCGGTCTTTTGAACCAAATCGCCGATGTAGATGATGTTGTCGTTCTTGAGGCAGTTTGCCGAACGAACCGACAATTCCAGCTCGTCCACCTTCTTGAGAAGGTACCGATTGAGTTGGTTGGCATCGTCCTCTTGCGGGGTCGCTGCTTGACCGATCATCTGTGATTGAGGCTGCGGAATTCCGTCTTCGAAGTGTACGAAGAGGGTCAGTTGGTCCTGCAAAATGCGCGCAGCATAAGCCACTGCATCTTCAGGTGTGACTGTGCCATCGGTTTCAACGGTGAGGCTGAGCTTGTCATAGTCAAGCTCTTGACCAACACGAGCGTTCTCAACCTTATAGCTCACCTGACGAACAGGAGAGTAAAGCGAGTCCACTGGAATAAGGCCGATCGGCGCATCAGCCGGACGGTTGGCCACCGCAGGCGAATAGCCTTTGCCTACGTCAGCGGTCAGCTCCATGTTGAGCGTCGCACCTTCGTCGAGATGGCAAAGAACGAGGTCTTTGTTCATCACTTCGATGTCACCAGTGACAGCAATGTCGCCAGCTTTAACTTCAGCAGGGCCCGTCACAGAAAGCTGAAGACGCTTTGGTCCTTCGCCTTCCATCTTAAGAGCAATCTGCTTCACATTGAGGACCATATCGGTGATGTCCTCACGCACACCTGCGAGCGATGAGAATTCGTGGAGCACGTTCTCAATCTTGATCGAGGTGATCGCCGCGCCCTGAAGCGACGAAAGAAGGACACGGCGCAAAGCGTTACCAAGCGTCAGACCAAAGCCGCGTTCCAGCGGTTCGGCGACGAAGGTAGTTTTGCGCTTTTGATCGCTGCCTTCTTTAATTTCGAGAGCGTTGGGTTTCTTCAGTTCCTGCCAGTTCTTCATATTGACGGACATGGATTTCCCCTAATTCGCTTACGTTAGCGGTTCGATTTCAAAGTGCGGGTTCAAAGCGCTCGTCAGCAGCAAATGAACCCGTTGGAGAGGATGGACCGCATCGGGCGGCCCGCCCTCCTCAATCGGATCAGCGTCGGATTAGACCCGGCGCCGTTTAGAAGGACGCACACCATTGTGCGGGATCGGCGTCACATCGCGGATCGAAGTGATGTTAAAGCCAACAGCTGCAAGACCGCGAAGCGCGCTCTCACGGCCAGAACCTGGGCCTTTAACTTCGACTTCAAGCGTACGTACGCCGTGTTCAGCAGCCTTCTTACCTGCGTCGTCCGCTGCAACCTGTGCGGCGTACGGGGTGGATTTACGGCTGCCTTTGAAGCCCATCATACCTGCAGAAGACCAGCTGATCGCATTGCCTTGTGCATCGGTGATGGTGATCATCGTATTGTTGAAGCTCGCATTAATGTGAGCAACACCACTACTGATGTTCTTTCTGTCGCGCTTCCTGACTTTTCCGGGTTCGCGTGCCATTTTCTATATTCCTTTAACTCGTGCGAAGGAGCTCAAGAGCGTAAAGCTCAAGCTTACTTCTTCTTGCCTGCAATCGGCTTCGCCTTACCCTTACGGGTGCGGGCATTGGTGTGAGTGCGCTGGCCGCGAACAGGCAGACCATTACGGTGACGAAGGCCGCGGTATGAGCGCAGATCCATCAAACGCTTGATGTTCATCGCGGTGTCACGGCGAAGGTCGCCTTCCACCTGATGATCAGCATCAATCGTCTCACGAATGCGAAGAACTTCCTCATCGGTAAGATCTTGCACCCGTGCAGAATGCGCAATGCCAAGCTTGTCAGCGATTTGGACAGCCGTTGTGCGGCCAATCCCGTGAATATAGGTAAGCGCGATAATAACACGCTTGTTGGTGGGGATGTTTACCCCGGCAATACGAGCCACTTAATTCTCCATGCTCCACAAAGGTTTGGGTGAATGGTCACCGACCTTTATCTCGACGCTAAAATTATTCATCATTCCGAAACGCTGCCAAGACAACAAAAAGTCCGGGTTGCACTACAGATAGGCAGCGCTTGCCAGACAAGAATCGAAATATCGAATAGACGCGCGCTTACGGTCTTTAAAACTACACGTCAACCGCAAGACGCAGATAATCATGCGAACCGCCAAAATGTGCAGCCGCCAGTGGATTACAAGCCTTTAATACACGAACAGCGCAGACCGGTCAAAAAACGCCCGAATCTCAACCGTTGCCAGCGCCAAGATCGCCAAACGCCTCATCAACGCTTGGGCTTTCTGGCGCGTTGGCGTTTGAACTCTCTTCGCCAATGGTGCCCTCGTCTAAAACGGCCTCGGCTTCGATCGTCGATGCCTCGTCGCCGTCTGCTTCACTTTGGGCATCTTCACCGGCGCCGCTGATTTTGGGGGCCTCCACTACGCCTAGCACCTCGGCAAGCTGGGTCAGCTGTAATGTCATAACCCCGTCCACTGCCTGCGAGATCACAGGCAGAGGGTAGCGCATCTTTCCGGCGACATTGTACTCCCAAACAATCCGCGTGCGCTCAGAGCCGTCTTCGCCCGGCTCGACATCGCTCATCGCAATGGTGAGGATGCCGGTCACTGGTTCGCTTTGCAGCGGTCCAAGCGCGCCCGACATGCGCAGCGCCACTTCGGGATAGGCTTGGATCACCCGCATATGTTCAACGCTGCCTTGAAGCGTGAAGCGCCCCGGCTCGTTAACTTCCGGTATGGTCTCACAGAAGCAGCCGCCGGCTTGGGGAGTGAGCTTTAGATTGGCGGCATCCGCCGACCACGTGTGTTCACCTGACCACCACCGCGCCGGACTGATCAACGCAAGCCAAGCTTCCTTGGCGCTGGCATCGACAATAGCCTCATTGCGGGTGATGAAATGGTCATCGTGGACTTCGACAACCTCCGCCAAAACTGGCGAAGCGCTCGCGGCAAGGACAGCGCCAATGGCAACCACGAGCGAACGGTGAATACGATGCAAAACAGATCTCCTCCAAGGTAGCCTAGGATTAGGAGATCACGTGCGCCCTGAAAAGCCCGGATGCGCTCTGGACTTGAAAATTACCCAGCAAGGACAGCGTCGATCGCGCCTGCAACGACGTCGATGTCCGCCATCCCATCAACGCGCTTCACAATCCCGCGCGCTTCATAGCCCGGAAGGATCGGTGCAGTCTTTTCGCGATATTCATTGTTGCGAGTGCGCACAGTCTCTTCATTGTCGTCGGGCCGACGTTTAAATTCGGTGTGCCCGCAATTGTCGCAAACGCCCTCTTTCGAAGGGGTGTTGGCCGTATCGTGGTACAGTGCCCCACAATTCGCACACGAAAAACGTCCCGTAATCCGCTCAACCAATGCGTCAATATCAACGCCAAGTTCAATCACATGATGAAGCTTGCGACCGTGCTTTGCCAAAAGCGCATCGAGTTGTTCACCTTGAGCAGCCGTGCGCGGATAACCATCAAAGATCGCGCCTTGATCCGCAGGCATAGCGGCAAGATTTTCGTCGATCAGGTTCGAGACAATTTCATCCGATACCAGCTCACCGCGATCCATCACCGCCTTCGCCGCCAGACCAACCGGCGTCTGTGCCTTGACCGCAGCGCGAAGCATATCGCCGGTCGAGAGCTGCTTCATGCCGTGGCGTTCAACCAAGCCAGCACTTTGCGTACCCTTACCAGCACCGGGAGGACCAAGAAGAATGATATTCACGAAACGCCCCTAATTTTTCCGCGCAGCTCTCGAAGGTGACCGCGGCATTTTCGATTATCGCTCTCGATAGCTTCTAGCGCATCCGGCCTTTGAGCTTCGCTTTCTTGATAAGGTCACCATATTGGTGCGCCAAGAGATGCGATTGCACTTGGCTGATCGTGTCCACTGTCACGTTCACCACAATCAGAAGGCTGGTCCCACCCAAGAAGAGCGGAATGCCGGTCTGTGCGATCATGTACTCTGGTACAACACAAACGAAGGTCAGATACGCTGCGCCCACAACGGTGATCCGTGTAAGGACGTATTCAAGATATTCAGCCGTACGCTTGCCCGGACGAATGCCCGGAATAAAGCCGCCGTTCTTCTTCAAATTCTCTGCATGCTCTTCAGGGTCGAACACAACCGCAGTGTAAAAGAAGCAGAAGAAGACAATGCCGACCGCATACAAGGTCATGTAAAGCGGTTGACCGTGTTGAAGATATTGAAGCGTCGACTGGATAAGGCTGCCCGATGTCGAAGTGGTATCGAGCGACTGTCCCGCAAACGAGCTGATCGTCAGCGGGAGCAACAGCAGCGAACTTGCAAAGATCGGCGGAATAACGCCGGCCGTGTTGAGTTTCAAAGGCATGTGCGAGCGATCCGCCTGCATCATGCCGCGCTGGGTTGCGCGTTTTGGGTATTGGATAAGCAGACGCCGCTGCGCACGCTCAACCCATGAAATGAGGAGGATCAGGCCGACAACCATCACGATGAAAGCAATGATAATGCCAGGAGCAATCGAACCGGTGCGGCCTCCTTCAAACATGTTCATTGCGAACACAGGGAACTGGGCAACGATACCCGCCATAATGATGAGCGAAACGCCGTTACCGATCCCGCGCGAGGTAATCTGCTCACCCAGCCACAGAAGGAACATAGTGCCGCCAACAAGGCTGATCACCGCGCCCATGCGGAACATATAGCCCGGCTCAACCACGGCTTGAATGCCCTGTTGACCGGCATAGCTTTCAAGGCCGGTGGCAAGGAAATACCCTTGAATGGCGCATAGGAAAACCGTGCCGTAACGGGTGTATTGGTTGAGCTTCTGACGCCCGGTGGCGCCCTCCTTCTTAAGAGCGGTCAACGTCGGGTGAAGCGCCGATGCCATCTGCACAACGATCGAGGCCGTAATATACGGCATCACACCAAGAGCGATCAGGCTCATATTCGCCAAAGCGCCGCCGGTGAACATGTTGAACATGTCAAGGATCGTACCTTGGTTCTGCTGAGCCAATTGGTCCAAGGCCAGCGGGTTGATCCCGGGCAATGGCACAAAGCTCAAGAAGCGGAACACGATCAGCGCACCAATGGTGAACCAGATTCGTTGACGCAGTTCAGTCGCCTGAGCAAAATTACCCAGGTTCAAATTGCTTGCGATATTATCGGCGCGTGAAGCCATTTTCGGTGTCGATCCTATGGGTGTCCTTTGGGGGTATCCCCAAGGAGAAGCCAACTGAGAGGGCCTAGATAGGAACCACAGGCCCGCTTGTCGAACCCTGTGGTGAACTTTTCATCATCCCGAAGCGCTCAATCGAGGCTTCGGGGTGATAAATCCAGGCTTACTCCGCGTCAGCTGCCGCTTCTGCAGGAGCAGTCACTTCGACGCTGCCGCCAGCTTTTTCAACAGCAGCAATCGCGCCTTTGGTGGCGCCAGTGACGACGAATTTGGCTTTCGCTTTAAGCTCGCCTTTGCCCAGAAGACGCACACCGTCTTTGCCGCCGCGGGCAAGGCCGGTTTCACGAAGAACTGCTTCAGTGATGTCTTTCTTGGCGTCGATTTTCTTCGCATCGATCCATTTTTGGACCATGCCGATGTTCACTTCTGCGTGATCTTTACCAAACGGGTTGTTGAACCCGCGCTTTGGCAGACGCATGTGAAGCGGCATTTGACCACCGCCAAAGCCTTTAATCGCTACACCGGAACGGGATTTTTGACCCTTTTGACCGCGTGCAGCAGTTTTGCCTTTGCCAGAACCGATACCACGGCCCACACGCATACGCCCCTTACGGGCACCATCATTGTCACGGATGTCGTTGAGTTTCATCGTTGCACTCGCTTTCGCTTTCAGTACGGCCCCACCATGGGGCAACGCGCTATTTAGAAGGCGCGCGGATAGCGGAGAGTTGGCAGGGGCGCAAGGGGGAAGTGTGGTATCTTCCTAGTTCGCCAGCTTGCTAAGTCTAATTGCTATACACGCCAACAGCGAAGGGGCATGTATCGTCATAGCACCGGATCATCTTGCTCCGCAGGCTATACAAACCGGTCTTCTCTGAAGTGAATATAATCAGAGGCAAATCAGTGGGTTGGGCGTCAACCTCGACCTCAAACCGCTCATCATCCGTCAAGACAAGATCAAAATCTGCGCATGCATTTCCGCATGTTCCTGCAAAAGCGTATTCTTTACCCGCTTCCAGCTCGACGATAAAGGTTTCAGTCTGAGCGTTGGCAAGAGACCCGAAGTGCTTCTTGAGCTCCTTCGGATAGCCCTCAAACTCTTTTTGGAACTCGCTCAGCTGGTTCTGCATCAACTCTCGATCGTCTTCCTGCGCAAAAGACGAAGACGGTGCAAGAGTCACTAAACTTGCCATGAGAAGAGCAGATAGACCAAACTTTGTTTTAGACATCGGAAGCTCCATTTGATGCACGCCTGGCGTGAAGTCGAATTGAATAAGCTCGTAGCTGTAAAAGATAGTGCACAGACCAAATTAGCAGACGTTGTCGAGCCGTTTCGGCGAGATTGCAGCGTTTACTCACAATAGCTCTCGCACAAAATTGACCCAGCTATACATCGCATAAGGCATACACAAAACGAAAGACCGCCCTCGCCTGCTACCTAGCCCTCAACCCTCGCCAGCTTCGGCCTGCGCCTCAGCCTGCGCTTCTGCTTCGCGGCGGGCGGCTTTCTCGGTTTCTAGCTTTTCGCGGTCATGCGCTGCTTTGCGCGACTGGTCGGCGAGCGCTCGCCAAGTCTTTTCCGCGCGAAGGTTGCGCTCCCTCACATTTTCAAGAGTGGCCTCTTGCGCTGCCTTCGCAGCTTCATTGGCTCTGGCATCATAAAACTCAAACGTTGCGGCCATGACACGCCTCTCAATCTTGGTTTGGTGGGAGGGATTGGCAATTCTCCCGCGCCGCAGATCAAACATGTTGCGGTTTGGGGCGCGGGAGAATTCCGTAACGTTGCTTAGTCAGCAGCTGACAGGTTCACGGCGCTTTCTTTGCCGTTCTTGCCAGTTTCAACTTCGTAGTTGAGGCGCTGTTCTTTATCGAGCGTTTGCATGCCAGCGGCTTGCACGGCGCTGATGTGGACGAAGCTGTCGTTTGAACCGTCGTCAGGCTGGATGAAACCATAGCCTTTGTCGGTGTTGAAGAACTTCACTGTTCCGGTCTTGCTCATAATGGTTCCTTTCAAGAACACTTTAAGATTGCCGCAACGCAACATGCGCTGCGGTCGTGCATCAAATCGTTAGATGAAAGGAAGTCGTCGTCTTCTGCGCCGTAGTAACCGAAACCACATGGCGGTCGTCAAAAATCCGAAGTCCGTCGCAAATTTCGACGTCAGCACGCGCCCTATAGCAGCATTTGCGCAAATAACCGAAAGAAAAATTTTCTTACGTGAGAAACCCGCTCCGAAGGGGCTATTTACGATACACACCATAGGCGAACACGCACGGTTCCCGGTCGCAAATAATCATCCGAGCGCCTACCGAAAAGCGGCCGCCTTGATCGGGGCGAAGTTCAATGATCGGGATATTGTCGTCAAGAGTGTCGCCTGCCAGCACAAATCCTTCGCTATCAAACACTTCAAGATCAAGGTCTGAACAAGCGGGGCCGCATAGTCCGACGAAAAGGAAATCTTGGTCCGCCTCAAGATCGAACCATGACACATTGGTTTGGCGGCTATCAAGATAACCTGATGCTTGCCCATGTTTTCGCGAAAATCCCCGCCCCAGCGCAATATCTTTGGTGGTTTTGAGCATCTCTTCAAAGCCGCGATCCTTCGGATAGACGGACGGCGTACATCCAGCCACCGCGCAACCAAACGCCAGTGCGGCCAACGCCCCTAAGACCCGAGAATGCTCCAAAATTTCAGCCCCTGAACCGTTCTACGGTTGAATTGGACGTAACACCCCGCTTCATCAGTGACCAGCCCCGGAAACCGTCACCCTGGTTCTACTCTCCGGCCTAAACGCAAAGAGGGCCCGCCATGCGCATGTGCATGACGGGCCCTCTTGAATGTTAATCTTGCACCGAGCTTAGTCGACAACAGTCACCAGATGCGGGATCTTTGCGATCGCGCCGCGAACTTCAGGGGTGTCCTGACGTGTCACGACTTTGTGCATCTTGTTGAGGCCAAGACCGATAAGGATCTGACGTTGGCTCTCTGGACGACGGATCGGCGAACCAATCTGCTTGATTTTGATGGTAGCCATGATGAATTACTCCACTACTGCCGCAGCATCGACTGCCGCTTCAGCTTCGCTGGCACCGCCACGACCCAAAAGGTCGGCAACTTTCTTACCGCGACGCTGAGCCACAGACTTCGGTGAAGTCTGATCGCTAAGCGCGTCGAAGGTTGCGCGGATCATGTTGTATGGGTTTGAAGTACCAACCGATTTAGTCACAACGTCTGCAACGCCGAGGCTTTCAAACACAGCACGCATTGGGCCACCGGCGATGATGCCAGTACCCGGAGGCGCTGTACGAAGGGTCACCTTGCCAGCACCGAAACGGCCATTGCCGTCATGGTGAAGCGTGCGGCCTTCTTTCAAAGGAACGCGGATCATCTTCTTGCGAGCCGCAGCGGTTGCCTTGGTGATCGCCTCTGGAACTTCGCGGGCTTTACCGTGGCCAAAGCCAACACGGCCCTGACCATCGCCAACCACTACGAGAGCTGCAAAGCCGAAGCGCTTACCACCCTTAACCGTCTTAGAAACACGGTTGATGTGGACGAGCTTCTCGATGATGCCATCATCTTCTTCTTCGCGCTTATTGTCGCGGCCACGGCCACGACCACGGCCCCGACCGCCGCCATCACGGTTGTTACCACCGCGACCACGGCCACCACGGCCACGTTGTTGTTCTTCAGCCGGAGCGGCAGGAGCCGCCTCAGCCGGAGCTGCTTGCGCAGCAGGCGCCGCTTCTGCAGGAGCTGCCTCTGGTGCAGCTGCTGCTTCGGCTGGAGCGCCCGCTGTCTCTGGGGCGTTTTCTGGTGTCTTGTTTTCGTCAGCCATCATTAGAACTCCAACCCGCCTTCACGAGCGGCATCGGCCAGCGCTTTTACGCGACCATGAAACAGGAACCCGCCGCGATCGAACACGACAGTGGTAACGCCAGCCTTTTTAGCTGCCGCTGCGATGTCTTTACCCACTTGGGTAGCGGCATCGACATTGGCGCCTGATTTCTTCGCCCCAAGGGTCGAGGCAGCTGCAACGGTTTTACCCGCAGCATCGTCAATGACCTGAGCGTAGATGTGGCGACCAGTGCGGTGCACCGAAAGGCGTGGCTTGCCACCAGCCCGTGCCCGCAAAGCGGTACGCACGCGGCGACGGCGACGTTCAAAGAGAGATAGTTTTGCCATCTTACTTCTTCTTCCCTTCCTTGCGGAAGATATACTCGCCGCGATACTTGATACCCTTGCCTTTGTAAGGCTCAGGCTTGCGCCATTTGCGGATTTCAGCAGCAAACTGGCCAACGGCCTGTTTATCGGTGCCGCTCACTTCCACAGTGGTCTGATCGGGCGTCTTAACTTCGAGACCTTCTGGCACTGCCAGATTGACGTCGTGGCTGAAACCAAGCTCAAGCTTGAGCGTCTTGCCCTGCGCTTTAGCACGATAACCAACACCGGAGATTTCCAAAGTCTTGGAGAAACCATCCGTCACGCCTTCAACCAGGTTCGCTACCAGCGTGCGCTGCATGCCCCAGAAGGAGCGTGCCTGCTTGCTGTCATTCGCCGGGCTCACAGCGATTTCGCCGTCTTCGATCTTATATGTGATCAAATCGGACAGGCCCATCGAAAGAGTGCCTTTCGGCCCCTTTACGCTAAGCGCGCCGTCTTTGAGTTCTGCCGTCACACCCGCAGGGATGCTGACCGCTTTTTTACCAATGCGGCTCATCAGAAGACCTCCGCAAGCACTTCGCCGCCGACCTTGTTTTCGCGGGCTTCGTTGTCCGAAAGGACACCGCGCGGGGTCGAGACGATGGTGATGCCAAGGCCGTTGCGAACAGTCGGAAGCTCTTGGCTTCCTGAATAGACGCGCCGGCCAGGCTTGGATACGCGAGCAACATGCTTAATCGCAGGCTCGCCTTCGAAATACTTCAGCTCAATGCGCAGCTGTGGGTGCTTGCCCGAAGCATCGTCGGAATAGCCACGGATGTAGCCTTCACGAGTAAGCACTTCGAGAACGTTCGCACGCAACTTAGAAGCCGGAGAGACAACGCTATCCTTCTTCGCACGTTGGCCGTTGCGGATGCGGGTGAGCATATCACCCAGTGGATCGGTCATAGCCATCTGTTAATTCCTCACCAGCTCGACTTGGTCAGACCAGGGATCATTCCCCGGTTGCCGAGATTACGAAGTTCAATACGATTGATACCGAACTTGCGATAATAGCCGCGCGGGCGGCCGGTGGTGGCGCAGCGGTTGCGTACGCGCGTTGGGTTTGCATTGCGGGGAAGTTCAGCCATTTTCAGACGGGCCATAAGGCGCTCACCTTCATCAAGGCTCTCGTCATTCGCGATTGCCTTCAGCTTCTCGTACTTCGCTGCATACTTCTGAACGAGCTTTTTACGCTTCTCGTTCTTATTGATCGAACTCAGTTTCGCCATGGGACTTAAGCTCTCTTCCTAAAAAATTGCTGTCATGAGACGGCTTACGCCGCCTCTTTCTGATCGCCAGCTTCACCTTCAAAAGGGAAGCCAAACAGGCGCAGAAGCTCACGAGCTTCTTCGTCAGTATTGGCGGTGGTGGTCACGATGATGTCCATACCCCGGACCTTATCGATCTTATCGTAAGAGATCTCTGGGAAGATGATCTGCTCTTTGATACCCATGGCATAGTTGCCACGGCCGTCGAACGAGTTGGGGTTGAGACCACGAAAGTCGCGAATACGCGGCATTGCGATGGTCACAAGACGATCAAGAAATTCGTACATGCGAATGCGGCGAAGGTTCACCTTACAACCGATGGGCATGCCATCACGCAGCTTAAACTGCGCAATTGATTTCTTCGCGCGGGTGATCACCGGCTTTTGACCAGCAATCAGAGCCATTTCTTCAGCAGCCGTCTGGATCTTTTTCTTATCCTGGCTTGCTTCGCCAACACCCATGTTGAGGGTGATCTTTTCGATTGACGGGACCTGAAGACGGTTGGTGTAACCAAACTTCTCAGTCATCGCCTTGACGATTTCGTCCTCAAACTTGGACTTAAGACGTGGTGTATAATCAGCCATCGATCGTTTCCCCACTCTTTACAGCTACACGCACCTTCTTGCCGTCCTTTTCTTCGAAACGAACGCGGGTGGGTGAACCATCCTTGGGATCAGCCACTGCAACCTTTGAGATATCCATCGGAGCAGGAAAACGCTCGATGCCACCTTGCGGGTTGGTCTGGCTTGGCTTGCGGTGACGGGTTGCAACGTTCACGCCTTCAACGATGACTTTGCCATCTTTCGGCATGACTTGGCTGACGGTGCCTTTACGGCCCTTGTCTTTACCCGACAGGACAACGACTTCGTCGCCCTTTTTGATCTTTGCAGCACCCATTTTAGAGCACCTCCGGAGCAAGTGAGATAATCTTCATAAAGCCGCGGCCACGAAGCTCGCGAACCACTGGACCAAAGATACGAGTGCCGATTGGCTCTTCGCTCTTATTCACCAGAACAGCAGCATTGCTATCGAAGCGAATGACGCTGCCGTCTTTACGACGAACGTCCTTCTTGGTGCGCACGATGACGGCACGGTGTACGTCGCCTTTTTTCACCTTTGCGCGCGGCTGGGCCTCTTTAACAGAGACCACGATCACGTCGCCAACGGAGGCAAACCGGCGCTTAGAGCCGCCCAGTACTTTAATGCACTGGACGCGCTTAGCGCCGCTATTATCCGCGACGTCGAGATTGGATTGCATCTGGATCATGGATCCGTTTCCTTCTCTAGGCTTGCTGGGACACCCGACTGTGACCGGGGCTCAGCAGTTCCATCGTCAATTTGCCCTCCACCAGAGGAGGGCGCGTCAATTAGTTACCAGCTGCCTCGACATCGAGATCAGCTTCAACCGCTTGAACTCCGCCAGCCACAACACGGTCCTTAACGGCCCATGTCTTGGTTTTGGAGATCGGTTTGGTTTCTTCAATCCGCACAATATCACCAACTGTGAATTCATTGGTTTCGTCATGCGCGTGATACTTCTTCGAGCGGCGGATGATCTTCCCGTAGAGGGGGTGTTTCACCTTACGCTCGACCAGAACGGTCACGGTTTTATCGGTCTTGTCGGAGGTGACAGTACCGGTAAGAATACGCTTAGGCATTGTCTTGCTCCTTATGCTTTCGCGGCCGCTGAACGCTCATTTTGGAGCGTTTTGATCTGTGCGATCGTGCGGCGCACTTCTTTGATGCGCGATGGTTTTTCAAGCTGGTTAGTTGCAGCTTGAAAACGCAGGTTGTACTGCTCACGCTTAAGCTCGATCAGTTCAGCGGAAAGCTGATCGTCGGTCTTAGTGCGAAGATCTTCGGTAGAAACCATTACTTGTCCCCTCCGAGGTGCGAGGTGTCGCCAAAGCGGGCAACAACCTTGGTTTTGATCGGCAGTTTCATCGCAGCACGCTCAAACGCGAGCGCAGCAACTGGGCCGGGCACACCGTCAAGTTCAAACATAATGCGGCCTGGCTTCACGCGGGCTGCCCAGAATTCAACTGAGCCCTTACCCTTACCCTGACGAACTTCAGCAGGCTTCTTAGAAACCGGAACATCTGGGAATACGCGGATCCAGAGGCGACCCTGACGTTTCATCGCACGGGTGATCGCACGGCGAGCCGCTTCGATCTGACGTGCAGTGATACGCTCAGGCTCAAGCGCCTTGAGGCCATACGAACCGAAGTTCAAAGTCGTGCCGCCTTTGGCCTCGCCCTTGATCTTGCCTTTAAAGGCCTTGCGGTATTTGGTTTTCTTTGGTTGCAGCATTTTTCAATTACCTCAACGAGCAGGGCGCACGCCGGAAGTCTGAGCTTCCATCATGAGACGATCCTGCGCAGTTGGATCATGGGCCAAAATCTCGCCCTTGAAGATCCAAACCTTGATGCCGATGATACCGTAAGCGGTAAGCGCTTCGGTTTCAGCGTAATCAATGTTTGCACGCAGAGTGTGGAGCGGCACGCGACCTTCGCGGTACCATTCAACACGGGCGATTTCAGCACCACCCAAACGGCCACCACAAACGATCTTGATGCCTTCAGCACCCAGACGCAGAGCCGATTGAACAGCGCGCTTCATCGCGCGGCGGAATGCGACACGGCGAATAAGCTGGTCCGCAATGCCTTGAGCAACAAGCTTAGCGTCGATTTCGGGCTTCCGAATTTCAACGATGTTCAGCTTAACTTCGCTCGAAGTCATAGAAGAAAGCTTAGCGCGCAGCTTTTCGATGTCTGCGCCCTTCTTGCCGATGATGACACCTGGACGAGCCGCATAGATCGAAACGCGGCAAAGCTTGGCCGGACGTTCAATCACTACCTTGGAGATCGCTGCTTGTGGCAGGTTCTTCAAGATGTACTTACGGATCGTGATGTCTTCTTTGAGAAGGCCCGCATAATCACGCCCTTCAGCGTACCAGCGGCTATCCCAAGTGCGGTTGATCTGAAGACGCAGACCAATTGGATTACTCTTCTGACCCATGGTTTATGCCTCTTCTGCTTCACGAACAACGATGCGCAGCTTGCTGAACGGCTTAAGAATGCGGGTAGACTTACCACGACCGCGCGTATGGAAACGCTTCATCGTGATCGATTTACCAACACTCGCCTCAGCAACGACGAGCGCGTCGACGTCGAGATCGTGGTTGTTTTCAGCGTTAGCAACAGCCGATGCGAGCACTTTGCTTGCATCGCGCGCCATTGCCTTCTTCGAAAAGCTGAGGATGTTCAGAGCTTCCTCAACCTTCTTGCCGCGAATGAGCTCTGCAACGAGGTTGAGCTTTTGAGCGGACCCGCGAATTTGCGTGCCTACTGCGAGCGCCTCATTGTCAGCTACGCGACGGGGAGACTTTGCCTTACCCATTATCGCTTGCCCTTCTTGTCAGCCGCGTGGCCGGGGAATGTGCGCGTTGGCGCAAATTCACCGAGCTTGTGACCAACCATTTCTTCCGAAACAGTCACAGGAATAAACTTGCGACCATTGTAGACGTTGAATGTGAGCCCGACGAACTGCGGGAGAATTGTCGAACGGCGCGACCAAGTTTTGATCGGCTTCGAGTTTCCTGCGTCCTGTGCTGTCTCTGCTTTCTTAAGCAGGCTGAGCTCGACAAACGGACCTTTCCAGACGGAACGTGCCATCGTGTCTTACCTCTTCTTCTTGGCGTGACGCGAACGGATAATCATCTTGTCCGTCTGCTTGTTCTTACGAGTACGAGCACCCTTGGTAGGCTTGCCCCATGGGGTCACTGGGTGACGACCACCTGAGGTCCGGCCTTCACCACCACCGTGGGGGTGATCAACAGGGTTCTTCGCAACACCGCGTGTGAGTGGCCGGCGGCCCTTCCAACGGGTGCGACCAGCTTTACCGAAGTTCTGGTTCTGGTTGTCAGGGTTAGAAACCGCGCCAACCGTACCCATGCAATCGCTGCGAAGGTAACGCTGCTCACCTGAGTTCAGGCGAACAATTACCATGCCGCGGTCACGACCAACGATCTGGACATATGCACCAGCAGAGCGAGCAATCTGACCGCCCTTGCCTGGCTTCATCTCCACATTGTGGCAGATGGTACCAACTGGCATTTGACCAAGAAGCATGGCGTTACCAGGCTTAGTGTCGACCTTTTCGCCGGCCACAACACTGTCACCAACAGCCAAACGCTGCGGGGCAATGATGTAGGCAAGCGTGCCGTCTTCGTACTTCAGAAGCGCGATAAAGGCGGTGCGGTTTGGATCGTATTCGATCCGCTCCACGGTCGCTGCCATATCCCACTTCCGGCGTTTGAAGTCGATGATGCGATACTTTTGCTTGTGACCGCCCGCGATACCGCGTGAGGTGACATGGCCTTTGTTGTTACGGCCACCGGTCTTGCGCTTGCCTTCGCTGAGCGACTTAACCGGACCACCTTTGTGGAGGCCAGTTTTGTCGACCAGAATAAGACCACGGCGCGCCGGGCTTGTTGGATTATAATTCTTAAGTGCCATTAGCCGACCTGCTCAGTGATATCGATCATTTCACCTTCGGCGAGACGAACCACTGCTTTCTTGAAATCGGAACGCTTGTAGGGCTTGCCCTTCCAGCGCTTGGTTTTGCCTTTGGTCAGGATGGTGTTCACTGAGACGACTTTCGTCGAATAGATCGCTTCCACCGCTTCCTTGATTTGCGGCTTGGTCGCATCGTTAGCCACCTTGAACACCACAGCGTTAGCTTCAGAAGCCATAGTCGACTTCTCAGTGATGTGAGGGGCTACGATCACGTCATAGTGCCGCGCGTCGATGCTGTCTTTTTTAGCCATTGAAGCGCGCCTCCAGCTTAGCAACCGCGTCCTTGGTAAGGACCAGCGTGTCGTGGTTGAGAATGTCGTAGACGTTCGCGCCAGCAGCAGGGATCACGTTGATACCAACAAGGTTGCCAGCAGCTTGCGCAAAACCAGCATTCACCGCTTCACCGTCGATCACAAGGACCTTACCAGCAAAGCCGCCCTTATCGAGCTGACCCTTAAGAGCTTTCGTCTTAGCGTCTTTAAGCTCAAGGCTATCGACAACAACGAGGCCGTCTTTTGCCTTAGTGCTCAAAGCCATCTTAAGGCCGAGTGCGCGGATCTTCTTGTTGAGCGACTGGTTGAAGTCACGCTTACGAGCACCGTGAGCTTTACCACCACCGATAAAGATCGGAGCGCCGCGATCGCCGTGACGAGCGCCGCCGGAACCCTTTTGAGCGCCGAACTTCTTACCGGTGCGAGCAACATCGGAACGCTCACGCGTTGGACGTGCCGTAGCGCGGCGGTTCTCAAGCTGCCACGTTACAACGCGGTGCAAGATATCAGCGCGCGGCTCAACACCGAACACATCATCATTGAGCTCGATATCGCCTGACGCCTTACCGTCGATTTTTTGGACCTTCACCTTCATGGTTTAGCCCTCCTTATTTTCGTCAGCTGCGGGAGCTTCGGCTGCGGGAGCCTCGGCTTCTGGCGCAGGAGCGGCATCTTCAGTGACAGGAGCCGCAGAAGCGGCCGCCTCAACAACAGCGCCCGGGAACGGGAGATCGTCAGAGTGCTTAAGCTTCACAGCGTCACGAACGAGGAGCCAGCCATTCTTCGAGCCAGGGACAGAACCCTTAATGAAGAGAAGCCCGCGATCAGCGTCCGTGCGAACCACTTCGAGGTTCTGCTGCGTGCGCTGACGGTCACCCATGTGACCGGCCATCTTCTTGCCTTTGAACACGCGACCCGGATCCTGACGGTTACCCGTCGAACCGTGCGAACGGTGAGAGATCGAAACACCGTGGGTTGCACGAAGACCGCCGAAACCCCAGCGCTTCATCGCACCAGCAAAACCCTTACCTTGGGTATGCCCGGTGATGTCGACCTTTTGACCATCCACAAAGTGCTCTGCGCTGATGAGTGCGCCGACAGGTACGAGACCCTCTTCGCCTTCAACGCGGAACTCAGCCATGCGAGCTTTGAGGCCAACGCCAGCTTTCGCGAAATGCTCGCGTTGCGGCTTGTTTACGTTTTTTTGTTTTGCTTCGCCTGCACCAAGCTGAACAGCAAAGTAGCCATCCGTATCTTGTGTGCGGTGTGAAACAACCTGACAATCTTCCAGCGAAAGAACAGTCACAGGCACGTGCTGTCCATCCTCCTGGAAGAGGCGGGTCATCCCAACCTTTTTCGCGATCACGCCAGTGCGCATCGTCTTGTACTCCTTACAGAGGCACCCAGAGGACCATCCCCGAGGTGCGTGCCAACCCAAACTTTTTAACTGAGCCCCGTCTGGGCTGATGCCGCCCCACTCCCTATGGAGTGGTTTGGCGAGACGGAGGACTCAGCCCGGATCAAGATGCCCCCTAAAGGGCGCCCGGCGGTATCCATATGTCTTGCCGATCTTTCCGATCAGCAGGCCCAATGGCGGGCCAAAGTCTCAGAGCCGTTTAACGTCCGCCTGAAGACGTGAAAAAAGCTCGCGATTGCTTACGCGAGCTTGATTTCAACATTCACACCAGCAGCAAGGTCGAGCTTCATGAGAGCATCGACTGTCTGGGCGTTCGGCTGCACGATATCGAGCAGACGTTTGTATGTGCGAACTTCGAACTGCTCACGCGACTTTTTGTCGATGTGCGGACCGCGGTTCACGGTGAATTTCTCAATGCGCGTTGGCATAGGAATGGGGCCACGAATAAGAGCACCCGTACGACGAGCTGTTTCAGCGATTTCGCCAGTTGCCTGGTCGAGTACGCGGTGGTCGAACGCCTTAAGGCGAATACGGATATTCTGTGCTTCCATTACCTATTACCAATGCGAAAGAGCCAAGGAACGTGTCTCGGGGGAAACCCGCTCCCAAAAAGTAAAAGGCCCGCCCTGCCCCGCCTAGCCAATTTTGACCGGTCCGGAATGGGAGGCCCCATGAATTTCGTTTCAACGGCAATGGAATCGCCGTCGAGTTGGCGCGCGTATATCGGGGGAGTTGGATTCTGGCAAGCCAGAAATGCTCAAACATTCACACGAAGCTACACGCTTATCAACAAAGCCCCAATTAACGATGCGAAATCACCATCAAAATTGGGCCTACATAATAAGAGACCCGGCGCACTTTCGTAGGCCGGGTCTCATTATTTCGTGTGAGCCCCGAAAGGCTCAAATTCGAATTAGGCAGTGATTTTAGCCACAACGCCTGAACCAACGGTACGGCCGCCTTCACGGATAGCGAAGCGGAGACCTTCGTCCATAGCGATCGGTGCGATCAGCTTGACGTTGATGGTCACGTTGTCGCCAGGCATAACCATTTCCGTGCCCTCTGGGAGGATCACTTCGCCGGTTACGTCAGTCGTACGGAAGTAGAACTGTGGACGGTAGTTCGCAAAGAATGGCGTGTGACGGCCACCTTCGTCTTTCGACAGAACGTAAACTTCTGCAGAAAATTCAGTGTGCGGGCTAACCGAACCAGGCTTACAAAGAACCTGACCGCGCTCAATCTCTTCACGAGCAACGCCGCGAACCAACGCGCCGATGTTGTCGCCAGCTTCACCGCGATCAAGCAGTTTGCGGAACATTTCAACGCCGGTAACAGTAGTCTTGCCGGTTTCTTTGATGCCAACGATTTCAACTTCGTCGCCAACGTTCACAACGCCGGTTTCAACACGGCCGGTAACAACCGTACCACGACCAGAAATCGAGAACACGTCCTCAATCGGCATCAGGAAGTCTTTGTCAACCGGACGGTCGGGCTGTGGGATGTAGCTGTCAACAGCGTCCATCAGAGCCTTGATCGAAGTTTCACCGATTTCAGGATCGCGGCCTTCAAGAGCAGCCAAAGCTGAACCTTTAACGATTGGAATATCGTCGCCGTCAAAGCCGTACTCGCTGAGGAGTTCGCGAACTTCGAGTTCAACCAGTTCGAGGATTTCTTCGTCGTCGACCTGATCAACCTTGTTCATGTAAACAACGAGCTGTGGAACACCAACTTGACGCGCAAGCAGGATGTGCTCACGAGTTTGTGGCATGGGTCCGTCCGCTGCGTTCACAACCAAGATAGCGCCGTCCATTTGAGCCGCGCCGGTGATCATGTTTTTCACATAGTCAGCGTGGCCTGGGCAATCGACGTGTGCGTAGTGACGTGCATCTGTTTCATACTCAACGTGTGCAGTTGAGATGGTGATGCCGCGCTCACGCTCTTCTGGAGCTTTATCGATGTTACCGAAGTCAACAGCAGCGCCCTGAACCTTGGTGATTGCCGCGGTCAGAGTGGTTTTGCCGTGGTCAACGTGACCGATGGTGCCGACGTTTACGTGCGGCTTGTTACGCTCAAACTTTTCCTTCGCCATGTCTCTTATAACCTTCTTACTGAATTTGAATTTTTACGGGGAGGTGGCGGCGCCCGCATCAATGTGGCGCCGCCCATAGATTGTGTTGCCTGCTTAAGCAAGCTTCTCCTTAACCTCGAGAGCAACACTCGCAGGCACTTCGTCGTAGTGCGAGAATTGCATGGAGTATTGTGCACGGCCCTGACTGAACGAGCGAAGCTCATTCACGTAACCAAACATATTGGCCAGTGGCACCATGGCTTCAACGGCTTGGGCGTTGCCCCGGCTGTCTGTACCTTGGATTTGACCACGGCGGCTGTTGAGGTCGCCGATAACATCACCCAGATAATCCTCAGGGGTCACCACTTCAACCTTCATGACAGGCTCAAGCAATTTGATGCCGCCTCGTTCAGCCGCTTCGCGCATTGCACCTTTACCACAGATTTCAAACGCCACAGTGGACGAGTCGACGTCGTGATAGGCGCCGTCTGTGAGGTGAATGGTGAAGTCGATGATCGGGAAGCCGATGAGATAGCCGCTGTCGGCTTGCTCACGGATACCTTTTTCAAGGCTCGGGATGTATTCCTTCGGAATGTTACCGCCTTTGATGGAGTCTTCAAAGACGATGCCCTGACCGCGTTCACCCGGAGTGAAGGTCGCTTTGGCGCGGGCAAACTGACCCGTACCACCCGATTGCTTCTTGTGGGTGTAATCGACGGCGATCTCGCGGCCCAAGCTTTCGCGGTATGCCACCTGCGGCGCACCAACGTTTGCTTCAACCTTGAACTCACGCTTCATCCGGTCGACGAGGATGTCGAGGTGAAGCTCGCCCATGCCTTTGATGATCGTCTGACCGCTTTCGTGGTCAGTCGTCACACGGAATGAGGGATCTTCAGCAGCCAAGCGGTTGAGGGCAACGCCCATCTTCTCTTGGTCAGCTTTCGTCTTAGGCTCAACCGACAGTTCGATCACGGGATCTGGGAATTCCATCCGCTCAAGAATGATCGGATTGGCCGGATCACAAAGCGTGTCACCCGTGGTGGTCGCCTTCATCCCTGCCAATGCGACGATATCGCCAGCAAACGCCTCTTCAATGTCCTTACGGTCATTGGAGTGCATTTCGAGGATACGGCCGATCTTTTCCTTCTTGCCCTTAACAGAGTTCAAGACAGTGCCCTTAGAAAGTTCACCGGAATAGATGCGGGTAAAGGTAAGCGAACCCACGAACGGATCGTTCATGACCTTAAATGCGAGAGCCGCAAACGGCACTGCATCGTCGGATGCGCGCGAATCTTCTTCGTCGCTATCAGGCAGAACACCCTTAATCGCGTCCACGTCGAGCGGGCTCGGCATGTAATCGACAACCGCGTCGAGCAGAGGCTGAACGCCTTTGTTCTTAAACGCAGAGCCGCAAAGCACAGGAACAAAGCTCTGGTTGAGCGTGCCTTTACGGATCAAGCCTTTAAGCGTTGCCGCATCAGGCTCTTCACCTTCAAGGTAAGCTTCCATCACATCGTCGTCTTGCTCAACAGCAAGCTCGATCAGCTTCTCACGGTATTCCGCCGCTTCGTCAGCCATATCCGCAGGGATATCGCCGTAAACATACTCAGCACCCAGATCTTCGTTCTGCCAAGTGATCGAACGCTGGTTCACAAGGTCAACAAGACCGGTGAGGCTGCTTTCGATGCCGATTGGGAGATAGAGAACTGCTGGCGTTGCACCAAGACGCTCGATGATCGAGTTCACGCAGTACTTAAAGTCTGCGCCGGTCCGGTCGAGCTTGTTGATAAAGCACATCCGCGGAACTTTATACTTGTCCGCTTGACGCCATACCGTTTCAGACTGTGGCTCAACGCCGGCAACGCCGTCGAAACAGGCAACCGCGCCGTCAAGCACACGAAGCGAACGCTCAACTTCAATGGTGAAGTCAACGTGGCCTGGGGTGTCGATGATGTTGATGCGGTGCTCTGGAGTTTGACGTAGCGCTTTTGGATCGCCTTTTGGATCCATGCTCGGATCTTCTGGGTTCCAGAAACAGGTCGTCGCAGCAGACGTGATCGTGATCCCGCGCTCCTGCTCTTGCTCCATCCAATCCATCGTCGCAGCACCATCGTGCACTTCGCCGATTTTGTAGGATTTACCGGTGTAATAAAGGATACGCTCGGTTGTGGTAGTCTTACCAGCATCGATGTGAGCCATGATGCCGATGTTACGATAACGCTCCAGCGGATATTCGCGGGCCATATCTAATTCCTTGGGTTTAACAGAGGCGGAAGAGGTTTGCGCCCCATACAGTTACAAGTGTGACAACCCCAAGACATGGCCTTGAGGCTGTCCACAATCATCGAATTACCAGCGGTAGTGCGAGAACGCGCGGTTAGCATCCGCCATGCGGTGCGTATCTTCACGCTTCTTCACAGCATTGCCGCGATTGTTCGCTGCATCCATCAGCTCACCTGAAAGACGCGCGCTCATGGTGGTCTCTGGACGCGAACGCGCCGCACCGATCAACCAACGAATGGCAAGTGCCTGTGCACGCTCATCACGAACCTCAACAGGAACCTGATACGTTGCACCGCCCACACGGCGTGAGCGAACCTCAACTTGCGGCTTCACATTACCCAGCGCATCATGGAACAGCTGAACCGGATCGGTTTTCGCCTTAGCTTCAACCGCATCAAGAGCCGTGTACACGATGCCTTCTGCAACGGCTTTCTTACCGTCAAGCATAAGGTTGTTCATGAATTTCGACAAAACCTGATCACCAAACTTGGGATCCGGCAAGATTACCCGCTTTTCGGGCCTACGACGACGTGACATATTTCAAAACTCCTTCGGAGTGCGGCACCGGCCCCCTCCTCCCATTTCTTCGCGCCTTTCCACCTGCAGAGTGCATCCAAGGTGAAAAAGCCGCGCGGGAGAAGAACACCGCCGCGTCAAACTTATTTCGGGCGTTTGGCGCCGTACTTCGAGCGGGATTGCTTGCGGTCCTTGACCCCTTGCGTATCGAGAACGCCGCGAAGGACGTGGTAACGAACGCCGGGAAGGTCGCGAACACGGCCGCCGCGGATCAGCACAACAGAGTGCTCTTGCAGATTGTGGCCTTCGCCCGGAATGTAAGAGATGACCTCACGTTGGTTGGTGAGGCGAACCTTGGCCACTTTACGAAGCGCCGAGTTCGGCTTTTTCGGGGTCGTCGTATAGACGCGTGTGCAAACGCCGCGCTTCTGCGGGTTCTGCTCCATAGCAGGGACCTTAGACTTGGCCTTCTGCGGAGTGCGGCCCTTGCGGACCAGCTGGTTGATAGTTGGCATATGTACTCTTCACCTAAATTGGCGCTTATCGCTTTAAGGATGAAGAGAAAAAGGACCGTGCAAGAAAACCGTTCGTCCTGAGCCTGTCGAAGGGCGAACCCCACGCCAGCGGACCGACCGCAATGCACAAGCCTGAAACACTCCACCCAAAAGCCAAAAGCCCCGGATTACTTTGCCACCCCATTTACCACCATTTACCATGGAGGTGATTGGGAGTGCCAATGTTCAGCTGTTGTAATGTGAGTTGGGGGAGCGCAATTGCGAGCCCTGCCCTCAGATCGAGGCGCGCTTAGGGGGAATTTGGGGTGGGGTCAAGGGACTGTCATTCAATTCTCGTTAGAAAGACTTGAAGAAAAGACACGTCAGGCTAACACAAGACACAGAAACGGAGGGCCAAATTGCATTACCGCCTTGCTCTGGGAGTCTCGACCATTGAACAACATCAGAGGATCATAGAGCTCTTCCCGCCAGAACTCACACAGGAAGAGCATACTTCGCACCTACATCAAGTAAGTGAACACCTAAGCATATTGATCGAAACAATCCCTCTGTTCAATCTTAACAAAGAAGACTGGATGAGACTAAAAGAAGAGCTCAAGCCCGAATTGTTAGTCCACATTCATTCTGGTGCGAAACTACCTGAAATGGATCGAGATGCCCAATTCGGGATCTGTTCTAGCTGTATTTGGCCCGAAATCTACGAAGGCAAAGTGATAGGGGAGACAAAGGAAGCCCTCGGCCAGAATAAGAAGTCGAGACTTAACTTGTTTGCCGACCAAGTCGACTGGCAATCAGTGTATCACTCATTTGGCCACAATGAATCGCCATCATTCAGTTGGGATCAAGTCTATTTTGCCAGCGAGCGCGAACTAGAGATGATATCCTCTAATATCAGGGCCGATCGTCAAACCACTGCCCTTGCGCAGCGGCTAAAGTCGACCCCGACCTTAGAAGAGCTGGCGAATTGGCATGCAATCCCGCTCTTCTCACCAATTATGAACAATCAGTTTCAGATCGCGTGCAATGAAGCCGAAAAACAAGCCCTTAACCGTCATTTTGACGCTCAATTGGCCTTTGCGCTGGGCTTGGCTGCTT
Source organism: Erythrobacter sp. (assembly GCF_039988855.1). GTDB lineage: Bacteria > Pseudomonadota > Alphaproteobacteria > Sphingomonadales > Sphingomonadaceae > Erythrobacter. The sequence goes on along the minus strand of NZ_JBDXIY010000019.1, from coordinate 291,127 downwards.
ACGAAATTGTTCACCATAGAAGCTCAACCACCTCAAGACAGAGCGTCAAGAAAACAAAGGCGGAGATTGTTTTTAAGAATGATTTGGAAGACAACGTCGATGAATTTTTGAGATTTTTGGGATCACGCCTGCCTGAGAAGTCTTTGATGATCATAGAAAAACGAAAAGGCAGCACACAGCTTGCCCTAAGATTAAGCGACGTTGATGCGCTGCTTCTTCAGGCGATTATAAATTCTGGAATTTATCAACATCTGGAGAGAGATTTTCTGCATGATACTCAACCGCAAACCAACCAATCGGCCCGTTCTGAGATATTGGATGCTAGTTTTGACATAGATCTTCTGCGTGTCCCAATCAAAATAGTAGACTTCGCCGACGATCTTGTATCCATAGGTGATGGCATTGGTGGGCGGCCAAGTGGTCGAGCTAGGTTATTCTACGATCTGAAGAACATCTGGGAGGACGAGACACGCATAAGTTCGCTCAGAGATCTAGTTTCGGAAAGTAGTAGCATTTATAACGAGTTATCTAGATGTGGGTAGCCGAGCAGCAGTTCGCCGAAGTCACTCGCGAGATATGGGCTTTAGATCTGGAGAATGTGATATACTCGCTTACTCATTGCCCTGATGGCTTAAGATACCCTCGATTTCAGGTTATGGAGGCCTTGGAACTCTACAAAAAATTCTTAGCATTGAAAGTCGCATACCGACCCGCAAAGGTGGTGCCATCCAACTCAGTGGATTTAGTCTGGCATTCACATATTATTCTAACACAACAGTATACCGCTGATTGCCAGCGCATTTGCGGCTATTACCTTCATCATGACCCTCTTTTCGGTACCCGGAATGATGAAGAAATCCAAGAGTATAGGTTACAGAAGGAGTGGACCAAATCGGCAATGCAGCACCACTTTCAAATTTCTGGAGAGGCATATACTCAGTGCATCTTGTTAAGCCATGCAGAGCTTCAACAAATGGCATTCAAGCACTTGGAAGAAAGACGCAATTTTGAATGAAAGACCTGATGAGAACCGCGTCTTTGCAAGCGTGAGCCCTAAGCAATCCACCGGGATAAGCATAGTGGCTATTAATCTCGCTGGAATTCTCGGGTGCACGAATATTATCGCAAACTCACCCGATCTGGACCGAACGCTCTTTGTATTCTTGATACCCATCTGGCTACAAACTGTTGGCGCCTGTATCGCAGGCGTCGGCCATTGGCTAGAACTAGAAGCTTCGAAAAAGGAACAGCAAATCAACCTCGCGTTACATTGCGCGGCACGCGCGATCAGTAAGGTGTCTGCTAGAGAGCATCCGGACGATGATCTGCTGATTGCTGACATGCTCAGAATTGCAATTGTCCAGATTTCAAACCGTAACCACGGTTTCGATACACTGGCAGATGGTATTGAGGTTTGTACAACTGAGCTAAGGAAGGCTGAACGGTGTTCCCAAAAGTTAACTCTAGTCAGAACATGCTGTTTAGCATTCGCAATATTGCTGTTCCTAAGTTCAATCGGAGCATTGACGTATTATTCTTTGAATGGGGTCAGGTTCGCCTAGCCGATTTTCCTACACGCCAACAATCTACAATATCCCCCGGTACTTAGTTTGTTTTCGCCTTCAAGCGCCGCGCGCGGGCGCGCTTGCGGTCGGCTGGTCGCCGACCGTTCCATCGCCCCCCGCCCTCCTCGCGCCAAGGCCTCCCCTCCCCTAAAGTGGAGAGGGATTGGGTTGCGCCAATACGGCGCGCAGCGCCGCAAGAGCGACCGCCCGCCCGCAGCGGGGTCGAAGCGTAGCGCAGGCCGTCTAGCGAGGACGCTCGCCCGGATGGGCGAGCATGAGACAGACAACTCCCATTTTCTTACCCGCCAAAATTGTGATCAATACGCTCGGGCTATGCCCAACCTCCCCGTCCCCACTCGCAAAATCCCTCACCAAACGATCAGCCGCGTGGCCTTTGAAACTCAGCCGCCTGAACCCGGCAATCCGCTGCTTGCGTTCCAGCCCTATATCCACAAAAGGCCGCGCTCGAATTCGATCACTCCTGATCTTCAGCGCGAAATTGTCGCTCATCTGGCGGCGACGGGAGAACTCTCAACCACCCCAGAACTTTTTCGCCCTTGGACACTGTATCAACTGTGTCAAAACTTGCGAATAACATCGCAAAAACACAAGCTTGCGGGAAAGTTCAATCCTCGTCCTCAAACACCGCCAATTCATGCGGTTGGAGGTTGCCCATTATGCCGTAAGCGGCGGTCTTGATATCGCTTTTGAGGATATTGCCCGGATTGCCTGCAACAACGCTGCGCGAAGGCGCATCCCCGGTGACCATGGTTCCCGCCGCGATGACGCAGTGGTCGCCGGCAGTCACTCCGGGAAGGTTATTCCCTAGGCGGGCAACGTACAATTGGGTGCGGATTGTCTCGAGCATGGTGTTCTGTATGAACCCCTAGCCGCCCTCAATCAGAGCGCAGCTTGCCGTACCAATAGACGTCGCACATGCCAATATGGGTTGCCTCATGCTCGCGCAAATGCGCCTCCCTCGTAAAGCCGAGGCTTTCAAGAAGGCGCACCGACGGCGTGTTGCGCGTGTCGACTTCGGCGGTGAGCTTGCGTGCGCCTTCGGACCAGAGGTGATCGATAAGGGCTTGGCTGCACTCACGGGCGATGCCCTGCCCTTGGGCGTGCATAGCGACGATATAACCGATCTCGAACACGGGGCCGTGGGTTTCATCTCCGCCATGCCCGGGCACAGCGACAAAGCGGCCCGCGACCTCGCCGCTGGCGCCGACTGCGATCCATGTGCGGCCCGGCCACTCGGGCGCCGCAAACCAATCCCGCAGCTCCTCTTCACTCTCGAACTTGGGGCGGGTGAGGTAGAGGGCCTGCTGCTCATCCGCCATGGTAGGGAACATCGCCGCCGCATCCTCGCGCCTTAACGAGCGCATAGTGAAACGGGGCGTCGTTAAGGTCGGAACCTCAACCATCGGTCAGAAATTTGACCAGCGCCTTCACCTTTTTTGATCGCCATTGCGGCACCGGCGCGACAAGCCAATAGGCGCGCTTGCTTTCAACTGGTTCATCGAGCTTTTCCAGCCGCCCATCCGCCAATGCCCGCTCCACCAAAGCAAGCGGCAGAACCGTGCGGCCCATGCCGGCAAGCGCTGAACTCATGGCCTGCCCTGCACTGCTGGTCTTGACGCAGGCTTTGACATCCTCGGGCAGCCCCGCCTCTGGCCAGTCAATCCACGCATCACGCGCATCGGGAGCGGCAACGCTCACCTGCAAAGCGGGCGCAAGTTGCACGCCTTCAAGCTCTCCCGGCCCGGCAATAAACCGGATCGCAAGGTCAAGGTTCGCCTCGGTAAAGTCCGAAGCTTCATCCGGGGCCAAGATATATTGCACGCCCGGTGTCGATGCCTGGAAGGGAGCAATCCGAGGAGCGAGCCATGAGGCATAAAATTCGCGCGGCGCCGCAATCGTATAGCGGTCACTCGCCTGCCCCATCTGCATCGCCGACACGCTCTCTTCAAAACGCAAGAACCCTTCGCGCAATGGATCAAGCCCAGCCTCACCCTCAGGTGTCAGCTCTAACCCCTTGGAAGTGCGCCGGAACAGCACAACGCCAAGATGATCCTCAAGCGCGCGTATTTGTTGCCCGACCGCAGCCGGAGTCACAGCAAGCTCGTCCGCTGCCCGTGTAAAGGACAAGTGACGCGCCGCAGCGTCATAAACGCGCAAGGCGTTCAAAGGGAGATGTGTGCGTTTCACGAAAAGCGATTTAGGTGGCCAATGGGCTGACCGCAAGCTTGGTTGAGAATCTTTAGCGTCCGTCAGCCGTTTCAGGCGCTGCCAATGGGAAGAACGGGATGCGCACCTCCATCGAAGAACCATCCGATTTTGAGAAGGTGTAAAACCCTTCCATCGATCCATGCGTCGTAGTGAGAGGACAGCCAGACACGTAATCGTGGCTTTCGCCCGGTGAAAGCAGGGGTTGTTCGCCAACCACACCTTCACCATCGACATGATTCACCATGCCGCGCGCATCGGTGATGCGCCAATGTCGGGTAAGAAGTTTCACTTCTTCGTGAGAACCGTTTTCGATGCGGATATGATACACCCAGAACCACTTACCCGCCTCAGGATGCGATTGCTCCGGCAAAAAATTGACCGCGACGCGCACGGTAATGCCTTCAGAAGTGGCTGCGTGTTGGAAAAGTTCTTTCATATCGTGTCCCAAAGTAGCGAGCGCTTTTCCCCCTCACAAGGGACTCATTGCAGAAAATCTCCTTAGTCTTCGATGAACACGAAATCCCTATCAGCGGTCCGCTAAATCCCCTCAAGGCCCAGCGGTGCATAGTCGCCAAGGATGAGCTGTTCAAAGACGCCAACCCCTTTGGCATTTCCTTTATCGTCCTCAATCCGGCAGATCATTTGCACATGGCGATTGTCGAACTGGGCGGGGTCAAGACTGTCCAACTCATAAGCCTCACGCTCCACCTTGACCGGGCCGTGGTGGATGCCGTGGCCCCACACGGGGTGCGTATAGCCAAGCCCCTTCATCTGAAACCGTTCTAGCGGGACTAACGTCAATTCCTGCGGTGCGCCTTGCGGGCTTATACCTGAAAGCACGCCGCCTGCTGGCCAGCGGCTTCCGGCCTGCGTTTGGCTTGAAAGGCTTGCGGAACCTTCGATGATCTCGCCCGCGCTCGCTCCATCGGGAGCAAAGGCGGCGCGCGTGTTCCACGCATTGCCGTGGGCGTCCGCATTGATGTGAAAGAAGAGCGAGCCGTCTTCCAGATTGATCGGCGTCCACTGCCAGAAGAATTGCAACGCCTCATGTCCCGGATTGGGTTGAGGATCGCGCGCGCCCACCGGACGTATACCCCAGCTGCGATCGCGCGTGCCCATGGTCCCCTCCGCCAAATCCTCACGCACGCCATCAAGGGTGATCCAGCCGGTGAAATGGCCGTTCTGGGTCATTCGGGTGTAATCCATAAAGGCGCGTGAGCCGATGCGGTGGATGAAACGCGGTTCTTCGATGGGGAAAGAGCGCCCGGTAAACTCAAACTCGCCCGCGATGCCGTCTGTTTCTGCAATGGTCACACGCAAGGCTTTGAGCGGTTCGATCACTTCAATGCTGATGGGCCCGACTTTAAGAGACATGCGCTCCATGCCGAGTTCACAGCTTGCGTGGAGCGAGTGTTGAACCCCATCGCGGATGAAGCTGAAATGTGCGTCCGCCACATTAAGGTGGGGGTACACTCCGAATGCGAGTGCGAAAAACCCGGTACCGTCTTGCGCATAGCCATTGAAGAAATAGCGGTCGTAGAAATTCCGGTCCGTGCCCGAAAACGCGATGGGGTCAGGCGTTTGATGGATGGGATATTCGTCGCCGTATGAAAGGGTCATTATGTCTTCGCCTTTTCCAGCGTTTCAAGGGAACCGTGCTCATGCGCGAGCGTGCAGGCCCCGCGCACCATGGATAGAAAATTGGCATCACCCCGCTCGGTCCGTTCAACGAAAGCGGCGCTGAAAACACCTGTCGCAATGCCGCTTAACGAGCCAATCAGATAATCTTGCCAGATACCCTCGTGGGTAAGCACAACCCCGTTGGCGGCCATTTCGGAAAGATAGAGGTCAAGCATCTCACCTTCATGTGCGCGGCGAAGTTCATTGCCGATCCCGGTACCCATAAAGTAACCGATGTCCGTCATTCCATTGCCCACTGTAACGGTTTGCCAATCGAGGATGGCGATGGGTTCGCGACCGTCCTTGATATCGAACAGCATATTGTCGAGCCGAAAGTCGCCGTGAAGCAAGCATTGCGGCGGTTTGGAAGGTATACTCCAATCCGCGAAATGCGGGGCAAAGTCTTGGCATATTTCCATATATTCCGGCTCAAGCACTTCGGCATAGCGCTCGGCAAAAGTGGCTTGTGCATGCGGATACATGGCGGCGATTTGTGCAGAAACAGGCTCAGGTGTTTTGAGCCAGTCTTTGCCGATGATATCCCCGCGCTCCCAGCTTGAAGCGTGGATTGCGGCGGCTTGGCGGATACCGGCGCGCGCGTCTTCGATCGTGCACCCTGCAATCTGATTCCCGCCGCGTGAAGGCCCCAAGTCTTCGAAGAGGAGAATGAACTCACCGCCATCTTCGCTGACCTCGCAAGCATAGGTCCGGGGGAGCCGCGCGCTTAGATGAGGTGCGATTTCACCGTAGAAGCGCACCTCTTTTTCATAAAGGCGCATCATCTGGGCCGTGCCGCGGCTGGTTTCGTCTTCGGCTGCGAATTTGGCGGCCAGGGTAGAAACCTCGCCACCATCGTGGGTTAGCGTAAAACGAACACTATCCCCCACTTGTCCGGTGCCAATCGGCATCCAAGTGACCGATGCGACCTTGCCAAGCTCAGCTGTATGGCTGCGCGCCAAAGTATCATTGAGCCAATCAGGTGTTACCTCATTGGGATGTGTTGGAAATCCCCTCATAAAAAGGGATGCTAGCCCTTTGCCAGCTCCTCTTCAATCTGGCTAAGGCGCTCTTTGCCAAAGAACATTTCAGTATCGCCGCCTTTTGGGCCCACATACATGGTCGGAATGCCAAAGGCACCGCGATCAACCGCGTGGGAAGTGTTGGCGACAAGGCCGTCTTTCACTTCCTGAGATTGGCTGCGCTCGAACAAGTCTTTCGCGTTAAATCCGGCCGCCTGAACAGCTTGGCCAAGAGCCTCTGGGTTAAGCACATCGATGCCCTCTTCCCAGATTTTGGTAACCAGGCCATCGACGAACTGCACCCCGCGACCATCTTGATCCGCTGCATAAAGCATGCGCTGCAAAGTGATGGAGTTGAATGGAAATTGCGGGTGCATCTTAAACTTGGAGAGACCATGCTTGGAGACAAAGCGGTTCATCTCAAGCATGTCGTATTCGACCTTACCCCTTACATCCTTGTTCCGGATCATCGGAGGCGCATTGCCAGTGAGTTTATGCATCCCTCCAAGGAAAACCGGCGTCACATCAAGCTCCGCCTCAGTGCGCGCGACAACGTCTCGCAGAGCTCCCCAGATCAAATATGCATTGGGGCTCACAAAATCGAAGATTAGCTCAACGCGGTCGGCCATGGTGTTCTCTCCTATGCTCATTTTGCAGCATGGCTTGCATGGGACGGCCGAATTATCAAGTCTGTCTTCCAGACGAAGGGACAATGCGCGCGCGCAATCCAATCACATGGTGAACCGCGTGTTAAGTTCGTTTCGCTTCAATTTTTTAGGATCAATTTGCAAAGTCGCACCATGTACCGCCTATGGGGGTATGGGCTGATGGCCTGACGAATGTCGTTCCGACCGCCCGCTATGGTTGTTCCCAAAAGGGGTCCTTCCACCATGCGGCGGATGTGCTTGGGAGCCGGTGTGCTGCGTTTATGCGCAGCGCTCCGGCTCTTCGCATTTGGGGCCCGTCAATAAGGCGCGCGCGTTAGTGCGGTGCGAGGCCCAATTCCAAACCGGTGCGGTCTTCTAACGCGAATTGATCAAACAAGTCCGCGCTCGCGGCATTCAGCCCCACAACCCGCGTATGCCGGCCATTGCGCCGCATCCGCTCAACCACTTTTTCAAGCGCGCCAATCGCAGATATATCCCAAAAATGCGCTTTAGAGACGTCGATTACAACGTTGTGGGCGGCATCTTCATATTGGCTTTCTGGGCCCAGCATGTCTTGAAATTTCTCAACGCTGGCAAAGAAGATTTCGCCGGTGACAACGTAAACCGCGCTATTCGGACGGCGCACGCGTTCGACTGTGAAGAGCTGTTTGACCTTCTGCGCAAAAAAGATGCCTGAAAGCAGAACACCGATCAGCACACCCATGGCCAAGTCATGGGTCCACACAACGACAACAACCGTCGCCAACATCACAACAGAGCTACTGGGAGGATGACGGCGCAGATTGGGGATGGAGTTCCAGCTGAACGTACCAATGCTGACCATGATCATCACCGCGACCAATGCAGGCATCGGAACTTGTCCGACATAGGGGCCCAATACCGTTAGCAAGAACAACAGAAACGCACCGGCGGTAAAGGTCGACAATCGCCCTCGCCCGCCTGATGCCACGTTGATCACCGATTGCCCGATCATCGCACAGCCGCCCATGCCGCCAAAGAATGCCGCCACGATATTAGCAACGCCCTGACCTGCGCCTTCGCGCTGTTTGTTGCTGTCCGTATGGGTCATATCATCGACAATCTGCGCCGTGAGAAAGCTCTCAAGCAAGCCAACTGCCGCCATTGTTGCCGAATAGGGAGCGATGATCCGCAAGGTTTCCCATGTCAGCGGAACATCAGGGAAGGCAAAGCTTGGAAGGCCGCTCGGCAACTCGCCCTCGCCTGCGACATTGTTGACCGGAAGCCCCCAATAGACTGTGGCCGCAGTCAGCAGAACAATCGCAACAAGCGGGCTTGGGACAACCTTTGTGATGCGGGGGAAGCCATAAATGATGGCAAGTCCGCCGAGCACCATCGCCCATGTCCAAGGACCAACGCCTTCATTACCGGGCATCAACTGAGGCACCTGCGCCATGAAAATCAAGATCGCGAGCGCATTGACGAAGCCGGTAATCACGGACCGGCTGACGAACTGCATCAACAAATTCAGGCGCAAAACCGCCGCAATCCCTTGGAAAACGCCCATAAGGATGGTCGCGGCGAAAAGGTATTCGACCCCGTAATCCCGCACCAAGGGGATGACCACCACGGCCACCGCAGCCGTCGCTGCTGAAATCATGCCCGGACGCCCGCCCGTAAAGGCAATCACCATCGCAATCGCGACGCTGGCATAAAGGCCTACGCTGGGATCAACGCCCGCGATGAGAGCAAAGCCGATTGCCTCCGGGATAAGCGCAAGCGCCACCACAATCCCTGCAAGGATATCAGCGCGCGGCTGCGCGAGCCAATCACGGCGAAAAGTGTCCGCGAATGTAGCGGTCTGGGTCATTGAAGCGGTGTCCTGATGTCTTGGCACGGCATAGTTTATCTTGCCGCATAAAAGAGTGCCTCGCCGCCTAGGGGTTTATGCCGCGATGCACAAGATGGGGGTAAGGAATGACCGCCTTGATGCAGCACGATTGGATGAACCAGTGGCGCCTATTGGGGTGGAAAGCGGAAGAAAAAGGGACTCGACTTCGGAGACCGGTTGGCCGCAAGCGTTCAACACCAGCAATCACTGGCTTGTCGAAAGCGAGTCCGGGCAAGCCAGATCAACCTTTGCTTGCTAACAGCAGATACTCTGCAATCGGCCCACTTTGAGCCATGGCTTTTAGGCAGGGACTGGGAATGAAAGTGGACAAAGTCCGATCTCGGCAGATTAGGCCGACTAAGCAGATGAGGCCAAAGCGCGGATAACACCGCGTATTTCAGCAAGGCCTTTCATTCTCCCGATCGCCGAGTAGCCAGGATTGGTCTCCTTGGAGATATCGCCCATCATCAAATGGCCGTGATCGGGTCGGATGAATATCTCACGGTTCGTGGCTCGCTCATTGGCAAGCAGATTGCGGATCACGCTGAGCATGTCGATGTCGCTGTCCAAATGGCTTGCTTCAATAAATGTGCGTGGTTCCTCAGGGTCGCGCGAAACGCCGCGCAAATGGGCAAAGTGTATTCGATCGCGGTAATCGCGAGCCATTTGCGGCAGATCATTGTCGGGCCGGCTGCCAAAAGTGCCGACGCACAGGGTAATGCCATTTGAAGGGCTCGGTTCAGCCTCAAAAAGCATATCCAGATCGGTTGGTGTACAGATGACCCTGGGGAGTCCAAACATGCTCCATGGTGGATCGTCGGGATGGATCGCGAGCTTCACATCAAGCTTCTCAGCGGCGGGCAGCACACGCTTCAAGAACTGGACGAGATTTGCGCGCAGTTGATTATGGCTAATCCCGTTATAGCGCGCCAGCATCGCGCGAAAATCGTCTAGCGAATAGGCATCTGTCATCTTGCCTGGAAGCCCGGCAATGATCGTGTTGGTTAGGCCAGCGACATCCTTTGCTGACATGGCTTTGAATGCTGCGCTTGCACGGGCAATCTCGACTTCGCTGTAGTCCGCCTCTGCACCTGCTCGTTTGAGGATGAAAAGATCAAATGCTGCAAAGCGGTCCTGATCAAATTTCAGCGCATATGCGCCGTTCGGAAGTAGGTGTCGTAGGTCTGTTCGCGTCCAATCAATAACCGGCATGAAGTTGTAGCAGATGGTCTTGATACCCTCTGCCGCCAGGTTGCTCATGCTTTCGATCCATGCATGGACATAGGCTTCACACCCGGGCGAAGCGATCTTGATGTCATCATGAACAGGGATGCTCTCGACCACCGTCCAGTGCAGAGTGGAACCCGCCACATTGCCTTGCTCGATCAGTGCACGATGAGCAGCGATACGCTCGCGGGGCCAACGTTCACCGATCGGGATATCGTGCAATGCGCTCACGATATCAGTCGCGCCTGTTTGGCGTATGTCTTCGAGACTGACCGGATCGTTCGGCCCAAACCAACGCCAAGATTCGCGCATCAACCCTGCTCCATCAAATCATGCCCAATAGGCCCTGAAAGCCCATATAGCCGGTTACGAGTGAGAAGAGGAATATCGCACCAAGCCCAGCATTGGTCATCGATGAATGGCGATATTCACCCATCAGGTCAGTGCGATTGCCGAGATAGAGAATGCACGCAACCGTCACCGGCAAAAGCGCAACGTTGAATGCCTGGCTCAAGATGAGGACCAAGACTGGTCTTGCCTCGAAAAGAGGTACGACAAGCCCAAGGAGGGAAATGATGCCTACGAATAGGCGGTATTTCCAGATCGTCATGTCGCGCGGCGAGCTGCGAAAATCGCAAATGAGCCACGGAATGAGAATAAGGTTCGGGAACTGTGACGAGACGCCTGCCGCGATAATTCCGATGGCAAAGATTGAGACGGCCAGCGGTCCAGCAAGCGGCTCAAGCAATCCAATCATTTGCGATGCCCTGTCGAGCGCAATGCCCTCTACGAACAGGCTCCCCGCAGCGGCCGCCATAATCGATGCACTGATGACGAACATCATGATCGCAGCGAATGCCGCATCGCGCCGTTGTTGTTTGTCCTGTGCGATCGTCCAGCCTGCTTCCTTCACCAAGGTTGTGCGCATAATGAACAGCCCCGAGAAGATCGTGGTGCCGACCATCGATGCGATAAGCAGCATAGGTCCCGCCTCGCTTGAACCAGTATCTGGCACCGTTGGAATTAACCCTGCGGCCATCGTCGAGACTGGTGGCATGAGGATGAAGAAATTTAGCACGAAGCACACGCCCATCACGGCTACGACCACAGCCAAGATGCGTTCAAAAACCTGCGTGTGGCCGTTCCAGAATATGAAATAGGCTACGGAGCAGAAAAACGCTGCCCAATAGAGCGGCTTGATGCCGCCGGAAACGAAGGTCTTTGACCATTCAAAGCTGATCTCCGCCACTATCCCCATCACGCCCATCAGGCTTGCAAATACGCCCAAGCCAAGGGCCGCGATGAAGAACAGCCCGACGGCTGGGTGAATATGTTTGCGAAATGCCTCGAGCGCTGTCTCACCCGTGACCAAAGTGTAACGACCATATGTCGCAACCATCAAATAGGTCGCGGCGCAGGAGACCAAGACCGTCCATAGCAGCGCCATGCCGAAGTTCGCACCTGCCGAAGCCATGGTCGTGACGCTGCCGGTGCCAATGTTAAAGCCAACGAGGAAAATTCCTGGAAGGAACAGGGCGAGCTCTGCCTTCCAGCCCTGCGCGCTGCTTTCGCCAGTCACCGTTCTGCTCCCAAGTCCGCCATCTTAAGCCACCTCTCCATGAATTGAATAAGGACAGCTGCTGCTCTTGTCTATTAATCTTGGGAGCAGGGGAAAGCGTCGCTATCCAACGTCCGCAATTGGACCGGAAACGGTCAGGCAGCCATCATCCAAGTTAGCTACGCTCACTGCGTGTGAAGGACCCAAAGAGTTAAACCCCAGCCCTCACCAGCGCTTGATCCATATCCTCAACGAGGTCTTGAACATCCTCAAGTCCCACATTGATCCGCAAGAGCCCTTCCGTCACACCCATTTCAGCGCGCCCTTCCTCGCCCATATTGGCATGGGTCGTGGACGCCGGGTGGCACATCAGGCTGCGCGCATCGCCGATGTTGTTTGAGATGTCGATCAATTCCAGCGCGTCGAGGATTTGAAACGCCCGCTCGCGTGTTTGAACATCGAATGCGAAGATTGGCCCGGTGGCATCCATTTGCTTCGTCGCAAGATTATGGCACGGGTGACTGGCAAGGCCCGGGTGCTGCATTACTCCGCCCGCTTTCACCACTCGCGGCTCCAAAAATTCGCCGAGCGCCACTGCATTGCGGCTTTGCTGATGCGCGCGCAAGGACAGCGTTTCCAAGCCCTTGTGCACGACCCATGCGTTAAAGGGTGAGATGTTGGGGCCAGTGTTGCGTTGGAAGGGAAGGAGCACCTCATTGATCCATTCCTCGGTCCCGCATACCGCACCTGCTAGCACGCGACCTTGTCCGTCCATCAATTTGGTCGCGCTGTAAGCGACAACATCTGCGCCAAATTCCATCGGGCGCTGAAGCACGGGTGAGGCAAAGGCGTTGTCGACAACCGTGGTGATACCGTGTGCCCGTGCGACATCGCACACATGCTGAAGGTCAACGATATCAAGCGTTGGATTGGCGGGGCTTTCGAAGAAAAACACCTTGGTGTTGGGCCGGATCGCCGCTTCCCACTGCGCATTGTCCGCGCTGTCGATGACGCTCGTTTCCACACCAAAGCGCGGCAGGAGATGATCCACCAGCCACCGGCATGATCCAAACGCAGCGCGCGCGGCGACCACATGATCGCCTGCGGAAACTTGGCACAAAAGCGCCGCCGTCATCGCCGCCATTCCCGATGCCTGAGCACGGCAGGCTTCGGACCCTTCCATAAGGGCAATGCGCTCTTCCAACATCGCCACGGTCGGGTTCTGGAGGCGCGAATAGGTCATGCCCTCGGCCTCGCCCGCAAAGCGGTCAGCTACCGTTTGCGCATCGTCATAGGTGTAGCCAGAGGTCAGAAACAGAGCCTCGCTCGTCTCGCCATGTTCGCTGCGCCAAGTGCCGCCGCGCACGGCTTGGGTTTGAGGGCGCCATTTGCGCGTTGCCGCGCGGTCCATTCCTGTGGTCTTTTTCATAACCTGCGCGGCTTAGTCTTGAGATAGGTTGCTCGCAAGCAATCCTTCATTTGCGGTGCGGGCATGACCAACCGATGAGAGCATGTGAGAACCCTCAATCAGCGTCAAAAGATAGCGTGCGCCCCCTTTGGGATCAGGATCTCCCTCGGGCATATTGTCCTCCACCCATTGTAGCAGTTTGTGCATCATGCGCTTGGCCGCATCTTTATGACCCGAATTGCCTCGCACTGACCCCGCAACAATATCCCACCACAGCGCAAGAAAGGGTCTCAGCGAAGGCTCATCCAGCCGCGCGAGAACACGCTTCACCAGTTCGTAGCGAGTGGCCGCACGTTCATCTCCCATCCCGGCATCCAAGGTCGCTGCATAAACTTCAGCAATGTAATCAAGCAGGTCGTTGATCAGCGCCTCCTTATTGCCGAAGTGATAGATGAGCATTCGATCGCTCGTCCCAGCCGCCTTTGCAAGCGGGCGCAAGCTGGCCCCCGCCAATCCTTGTGCAAGCACATGCGCTGCGAGGCTGGGAAGCAGCGTCTCTTTCGTCATCTTGGTTTTCGATAGTTTTTTTTGACTTGTCATCATTTCCGCTCTTGTAGCGACTGCTACAATGGCTTACGAGCGCAAATGTAGCAAGTGCTACATAATATGGAGACTTGGTGATGGACTATCTACAAATCCTCTTTTTTCTCATCATTGGCGGCGCGATCATTCCGGCGGCGTATATCCTTACCGTACGCCCGACAAAGGGCATACCAATCCTTGCAGCGCTTTTGGCAGGGTTATTCGCAGGCTACACCGCGATCCAAATCGCTCAAGAAGGCGTGGTCATGTTCTACACCAATCATGCTGCGAACCTGACAGGCATTCAGGTTTGGTGGGATCTTGTCATGTGCGTGATCATCGCGTTCTTCTTTATCCTTCCGCGTGCGCAAAAACAGGACATGAACATTGTACCGTGGGCACTTTTCGTCTTCTCAACGGCAAGCATTGGGCTTCTTGCGATGTGCGCCCGCTTGTTTTGGTTGGAGAACGCATCCTCACAAGAATGAGAACGCCGTAAATGAGGCAGCCACGGCAAAGCCTGCGACATATATCCAAACATCCACTTGCCCTTCGGCGGGAGCCTAGCTTAAGCCTTCCGCAGCAATGGCCCACGAAAACCCTCACGAAAATCTGGACCTTGAGGCAGAACTGTCCCTCGGCGGCGCCTCTGCCTCCCGTGTTCATCCCAACGATCCTTGGGTGTGGAGCCTTGCAATTTGCGCCGTTTTCGCCGCCCTTGCCAGCACCCGGCTGGCAATCCCCAGCACACCGCTCTTCGATGAAGTCCATTACCTGCCGGCTGCGCGCGATATGCTGGACGTATGGAACGGGGGTGAGGCGATCTATCGCAACAAAGAACATCCACTTTTGGGAAAGACGCTGATTGCGATTGGAATGGCGCTGTTCGGCGACAATCCATTGGGATGGCGGATCATGTCACTTATCGCCGGAACTGTGACCGTCGGCGCGTCCATGCGCGCGATGTGGCATGCAAGCGAAGACCGCTTTGCAACCCTTGCCTTTGGCGTGCTGCTGGCCACGGGTTTTCACATCTTCATTCACGCGCGCATCGCTATGCTTGACACCTTCATGCTGAGCGCGATTGCAATCGCGGCATGGCAGTTCGCCGCCGCTATCCGCAAACCTGAGCAGGGGCGCTGGCGATTGGCGTTCACCGGGGTCGCAATAGGCGCTGCAATAGGGGCGAAGTGGAATGCCATGCCGCTTGCTCCTGTGTTTGGCCTTTCCTTTTTCATCCTTCGCTTGTCCGCAGGTCGAAGGCGCCTTTTGCTAAGTCGCAGAGGTGCACCGGTGCCAGGTATCAGCCTTGCCGAAGCATTCCTCTGGCTCGGCGTAATGCCGCTTGCAATCTACGCCTTAAGCTTTGCCCCTGGATATTGGCTCGGCACGCAAAATGATCCCTCTTTGCTAGCGCAAGACGGGATCATCGCTTTCCATAGTGAAATTCTATCATTGCAACGCCAAGTGCTGGACGCCCATCCCTACCAAAGCAGTTGGGACCAATGGGCTCTAAATACTCGCGGGATTTGGTATTTATATGAGGAGATCGACGGCGCCCAGCGCGGCGTTCTTTTGATTGGCAATCCTGTGACCATGCTGTTGGGACTGCCCGCGCTCCTATGGTGTCTTGGGGTGGGAATTCAGCGCAGAAACCCGGCAATGCTCGCCGCAGTCGTTGGATATGCGGTAAGCCTCGGTTTTTGGCTCATTGCTCCAAAGCCGGTGCAGTTTTATTACCACTACACAATCCCAAGCGTTTTCCTTTTGGGTGCATTGGCTCTCACGCTAAGCCATGTGCGCCAGGCCGGTTGGTCAAAGGTCAGCTTTGGCGTCATAGCCGCGAGCATTGCGGTCTTCGCATGGTTCTTCCCAATCTTGTCCGCTGCCCCGTTGGAACCACCCGTCACGTTCAAAAATTGGATGTGGCTCGACAGCTGGGTGTGATTTAAAATCGTCCCCAAACAAAACGGCTCGAAAGCGCATAGTTCCAGACCGAACCAATGAGGATCCCGGCAAGCGCAGCAGCAATCCATAACAACCCTTGCGCTTCTAGTAAGCTCGCGACCGCGACATTGGCAAGCGCTCCAATCGAGCAAGTTATGCAAAAGCTGGCCCAGCCTCGCAAAAATTCATTCCAGTGTTTTAAGCGCCGATCACGGTACGTGAGCCAGTTGTTGAACCAGAAATTGAAGGTCATCGCGGAGAGAGCGGCAATCGCTTGGCTGAACGCAAACCCTTCGCCTGCGATGACAAGCAACACATAAAGTACCGCCAAATGAACCACCACGCCCAATGCACCAACGGTGCCAAACAAGGCAAACCGCGTAGGGATCACGCGGCCAAGAGATTTGTCATAGAGCCCTGCAAGAAAGTCGAATAAGATCGCGCGATCAAGCTTGCTCTCCCCTTCGCGGCGTGCGGCGAATTTAAGCGGGAATTCTTTGACCTTCATGGGCGTGTCGCACGTCGCCAGAAGGTCGAGCAGAATTTTGAATCCAATCCCGGACAACCGCGGGGCAAGCGTTCGAGCGGTTGCCGTATTGAGCATGAAATAACCGCTCATCGGATCAGTCAAATTGACCCCAGTGATCCACCGCGCCGCTTTGTTAGCGAGCCCGGAAAGACGCTCGCGCTCTGGTTGATTCCAATCTGACGTACTTGCACCTTCGACAAACCGGCTGGCGACGCAAACTTGCACATCCCCGCCCTTAAGCTCGGTGAGCATATCGGCAAGCAGCGCTGGATCGTGTTGATGATCGGCATCCATCACAGCCACAAAGGGTGCAGCGGTCGCACAAAACCCCTCAATCGCAGCGCTTGCAAGGCCGCGCCTGCCAATGCGTTGAATTACTCTGATCCGGGGGTCTTTTAACGCCAGCGCGCGCGCCTCATCCGCAGTGCCATCTTCGCTGTCGTCATCAACGATGAGCACTTCCCAGCCCGTGTCCCCCAAACTGGCGTCAATCTTCTCCATTAAAGGGGCCAGATTGCCGCTCTCATTGAGCGTAGGCAGAATGATCGCAAGCTCTAGTGCCATGAGGCTTTTGCTTCTTAAAGCCGCTCGCGGACGGCCTCGCCAATCGCCTGTGTACCGCAGCTCCCGCCAAGGTCACCGCCGTGGATGCCGTCGGCCAATGCGCCTGCAACCGCGGCTTCGATCTGCGCGGCCTGCGCATCAAGCCCAAACGAATGGCGCAGCATCATGGCCGCCGACAGGATCGTAGCCATCGGATTGGCCTTGTCTTGTCCTGCAATGTCAGGAGCGCTTCCGTGGATGGGTTCGTAAAGGCCAAACAGGCCATGTTCCGTTTGCCGTTCCCCCATAGAAGCGCTTGCAAGGAGTCCGATGGAGCCCACCGCCGCGCTGGCAAGATCAGATAGGATGTCGCCGAACAAATTGCCGGTCAGGATCACACCAAACGCGCCGGGATTGGTGATGATCTGCATCGCTGCATTATCGACATACATATGGGAAAGCTCGATATCAGGATGCGGAGCAGCCGCCGCAATCACGGTGTCTCGCCACACCTGACTGGTTTCAAGCACATTGGCTTTATCGACGCTGGTCACGCGATGCTTATTGGCGCGCGCGCGCGCCGTGCGAAAGGCGACCTGCGCAATACGGCTGACCTCTTTCTCGGAATAAGACATCATGTCCCACCCCTCACGTGAGCCATCCGCGCCGATGCGTTCGCCTTTATCGCCAAAATACACATCGCCATTTAGCTCGCGCACGAACATCATGTCGATCTCAGCCGCTTTCTCAGGGCTGAGAGGCGAGAGATGCTCAAGACCGCGAAAAACTTTTGCTGGGCGAAGATTAGCAAACAGCCCCAACTCTTTGCGAAGACCTAAGATCGCCTGCTCTGGGCGCAAATACCGTTCCAGATCATCGCAATCCGGATCACCAACCGCGCCAAACAGCACTGCATCGCACTCGCGCGCCATCGTCAGCGTTTCTTGAGGAAGCGGATGTCCATGGCGTTTATACGCGGCCCCGCCAACATCGCCGTCGAACAGTGTTAACCCCGGTAGTGAAAGCGCCTCAAGCACTTGGACCGCCTCGCGTGTGACCTCAGGACCAATCCCGTCCCCTGGCATTACTGCTATTTTCATGAAGGTTACCTCACTCGACCATGCGCTTCAGCCGCTCTCCCAAAGCGGTTCTGGCGGCCATAACATCACCGGGGCTCCCTGCAAGTAAGTAGTCACGTATGGGCCTGTGAAGACTGCGAAAAGCTTCGAATTGTTCGTCAAATTCGGCTGAAAGGTCAGGTTTCGCTCCGCCATAGCCCAATTCGCGTAACAGCATTGCTTCAAAGGCGACCATCCCAGCCAGCCATCCACGTGCGCTGGGCGCCGAACAGATCGCCTCAAGCAATGCATCCAACGCTGTATAGAGCGAGGGGTATGGATTGCGCTCTGGCAAAGTGCTGGCCGTAAGTGCGCAGGCCCAATTGATCGCAGCAGCAGGCAATGGCTCGGTCATCCAAGGCGCGCGGCTTTTCGCAAGTTCTATCTTTGCAAAGGGCAGTTGCCCTTCAGACTTGGCGCGCAGCTCGAATTCAACGCCGTTGCCGGGGATCATAACAGGGCCCATGCGCTTTCCCCGCCCGCCCGCAACATATCCGGCGACCATGCCGTGCGTTTCGGTAAGCATGCGCGCAACGCACGCATTTTCACCATGCGGGCGGCTAGCGATGAGGATGGCGGGCGCGCTTAGGTTCATTGCGGCGCATTCATTCGGAGGTATTCAGTCCCAGTTTCTCTTCCAGAAACTCAGCTTGCTTGCGATAATAGAACAATTGATTGGAGAGCTTACGCCATCCATGCCCTTCGTCCGGGATACGCACGAAGGGGGCTTCCACGCCGTTAGCACGCAGGGCCTTCACCATCACTTCGGTTTCATAAATGTCGATGCGCGGGTCTTGGACGCCGTGAGAATATAAGACCGGCACAGTGATCTGATCGGCTTTGCGAATGGGCGAATTCAGGAGGTAAAAGGCGCGCCAACGCTCCTCGGTGATGTCGCCATACTCGATCCGGTCAGAGGCCTTCAGCGACGGTGATGCGATTTCTAGGGCGGTGACCCAATCGGCAACGCCATACAGGGAAACACCGGCGATAAATTCGCCGGGATATTCAGCAAGCACCGCATTTACGGCATAGCCGCCATACGATCCCCCCATGACGGCTGCGCGGTTACCGTCGATGAGACCATCGGTCGCCAGCGCCTGTTTCAAATCGACAAGATCACGCACGGAATCGAGCCGTTTTTCGCGGTCATCAAGGGTCGAATAAGTCCGCCCAAGCCCCGTCGATCCGCGTACATTGGGTTCAAACACTGCAACTCCGCGCGCGGCGTGATATTGCGCCACGGCGTCAAAATTCGCCCGCGACTGACCCGAAGGACCCCCGTGAACCGAGAATACCACAGGCGGCGCATTCTCACCCTTTTGCGCGCCCTCTGGCAAATACAGCAAACCCTGTAATTCCACCCCATCGCGCGCGGCGTAGCGGACAATCTGCGGACGGATCAGCCGGTCTGCATCAAGCCCGGCGAGGTTTGCTGCGAAGATCTTTTTTGCCGTGCCTGCTAAGGGATCAACCATCCAAAGTTCGCCCGGTGTTCGCCATCCGTTGACCCGCACGAAGAGTTTTGGATCAGTGGTTCCCTCGCAATCGAGCGAATAAGTGCCTTCCGGCAAGCCGGGCACAATCCGGTCGCTCCCGTCGCGACCATTGCGGATCCGCAATTTGTCAAAACCGCCGTGATTTTCTGTATAGATGACGAGTTCGTTTTGCCCTTCCCCGCACACCTCAAAATTCTCGATATCTGCATCGGGGCTGGCAATCGTCCTAAGTTCGCCAGTGGCCAGCGAAAAGGTCGTAAGCGCTCCAAATTCGCGCCCAACATTGCTTGAAAAACCAAAGCCTTGCGAATCTGGCCGCCATTCAAAGCCGCCAAGGCTGTGGCTCGCACGGTCTGCCACATCGGGTTTGGAAATGGTTGTCATTTCGCGCGACCTCAGATCGAGCAGATAAAGATTGTCACCGTCCTCACCCACGGTTTCCGTGACAAGCGCGTATTTGCCATCAGGCGAGATTGAACGGGCGGCGAGCCCAAGCTCTGACTGAACGATAATCTCAGCTTCGCCCAAAAGCGAACCACGATAGATGTCGAATACCCCTGCCCCGCGCGCTGTGGATGCGTAGATAAAACTACCATCCTGTGCAAAGTCGCCAAAGATACGGAAATCGCCGCGTTTAGCGGGAAGGATTTCTGTCTCTGTCTTGCCGTCGGGGGAGAGCATGAAATAGCCCGGCTGCTCATTCCCATCACGGTCCGCCGAATAAAACAAGCCCTTGCCATCTGGTGTCCAGACAGGAGCCTCCACGCCGGTTTGGAATGTCAACTGCTGCGGAACACCGCCGCTTGCGGGCATAACCCAAAGCTCAGGCTGGCCGGAAACATCCCATGAAAAGGCAATCGTTTCGCCATCAGGTGACAGATTTGCCGCGCCGGGCCCGCTTGCGAGCAGATAGCGCGCTATGTCCGCTGGATACTCCCCCGCTTTGCCAAGCTTTACGTCCGATCCATCAGGCTCAATCGCCTCAATCGAAAGGTCTGCCCCTTTCGCACCGCCAAAACTCTCTGTGTTGTCTTGTGCGTAGGCAGGAACAGCCATTACCGCCAAAGCGGCAGAGCTGGTGAGCAGGAAGGTGCGGGTCATATCGGGAGCTTTCCAAGATTGCGTCTGCGCGCAACCTAGTCAAACCGCTCCTCGGCGCAATGCCGATTCATCCGACCTAGTGAGTCAAAGACTACTTGCGTGCAAGTTTCGCTTCGAGCTCAGCCACCTTGGCCTCGAGAGCGTCTGTCTGCTCCCGCGCTTTTTGCGCCATGGCTTTGACCGTGTCGAATTCTTCGCGGCTTACAAAATCCATCCCGCCAAGTGTCTCGCGCATGCGTTCTCGCGCGTTCTCTCGCGCTTCGCGCGACATGCCGGCAACCGTGCCAGCTGCGCTGTTTGCAAGTTTGACGAAATCGGCGAGCAGTGGGTTTTGACTTTGCATGGGCGCTATTTGGAGATCGCTGGCGCAAAGAGCAAGAGTTTTGCCCTAGAACTCCACCCGCTCAACCGCGCCAGCCTGACCCGCATTCGCTCCGCCGTCGGGGTTTTCTGCGATAAACTGCCAATTGAGCACGCTCGCAAAGGCAACCCAGGCAAGATAGGGTATCAGCAGAACAGCAGCCGACCGGCGCACCCTTGCAAACAGCACAATCACCAACACAAGGGTGAGCGTTGTGTAAACCAGCACGCCTAGCGCGGCGGTCATGTTC
Source organism: Erythrobacter sp. (assembly GCF_039988855.1). Taxonomy (GTDB): domain Bacteria; phylum Pseudomonadota; class Alphaproteobacteria; order Sphingomonadales; family Sphingomonadaceae; genus Erythrobacter. The sequence continues at coordinate 269,994 of NZ_JBDXIY010000019.1, read as the reverse complement.
TGCATTCCGAAAAAGACGAAAGTCCAAGCCAGATTGCCAATGAAGTGGATCGCAAAGGCAATGATTGCGATGCCGCGCCCATGCGCGCCCCACGCGCTTCCCACGAGAGCGACGGAAAAACCAATCATCACATAAAGGATCGTCCACACAATGCCAAAGGCAGCAGGCGGAGGAAAGATCGAAGGCTTTGTTAGGCTTTGGAACCAAAGCGTATCAGGACCGCCCAATTGCCCAGCCAGAAAACCGAGCAACACGATCAAAGGAACCGTAAAGAGCGACCAACGGGCAAAGCTTGCCCGCAATTGCGCCTTCGAAGCCAGAAAATTCATTGCGTCTCCTGAGGGACTTCAAGTCCTTAAGGGGCCTTCGATCATTCGATTCGTACAGCCCGGCTCTTGGTCGCAAGCGATACACGAGCCAGTTTTTCGTGCAAATCACGAGTTTTACAGCGAACTCACCCGTCGCCTCAAGCGCGCGTTTGGGCGATTTCGGACAAGTTTTAGCCACAATTCGCAAGAAGACCCCTCGCGCTTTTGTCATAACATGTTAGCGTTGCCACATTCTTGCCGTGATTCGGGGCGCTGCGGCTTGGAATTATCCTCGCGCCCCAGGTACCAAACTGGGACTGGCCATCTAGGCTTTCGTTTCTTTTGAGGGGAACATTTGATGAAAAAGACCAATTTTGCTTCACTGCTCGCTGTTTCAGGCGGTCTGGCACTCGCAACTGCTGCATGTTCAGCTCCTGCTGACGACACTGCAACAGACGCTGACGCGACTGCAGTAGCTGATTGCGCTGGTGGCTGCTGTGCAGCTGCATGCGAAGGTGGCTGCTGTGCAGCTGCTTGTGAAGCTGGCTGTTGTGCTGCTGGCTGCTGTGCAGCTGGTTGTTGTGCGGCTGGTTGTTGTGCGGCTGGCTGCTGTGCAGCTGCCTAAGCTTCACTGCAACGCATAAGCGTTTCAATTCGACCGGTAGTAACATTGTTGCTGCCGGTCGTTTTGTATCTGGCCCAAAATCTCTCGAACTGAGATATGTACGGCTGAAATTGAAACTGTAACTTTTGCGCTAGATCGCTAGAAACCCTTGCTATGACAACTGCCACCGTGACCAAAGCTCCGATGAGCCCCAAAGACGCCGCACTTACCGTGATCGAAACGATCACACAGATGGCTCAAGATCAAAAACCATTAATGCTGCGTGTTGTTCCAGAGGATGGGGCCACGTTCTGGACGCATTATCCAAAGAACGATGCGCGCGACAAATTCTGCAAATCGCGTTGGTATTATCATGTCCATGCTCCGGGAAACCGCGATAAGGACGAGCACGGTCACTTCCACCTGTTCCTTCACCGCACGCAATTGCCAGAAGGATTGGAGCCAAAGGTCTGGCCTCCCCAGGGTGAAGACGCGCGTGCTCATGTCACCCATCTGATCTCACTATCAATCGACAATAATGGCATTCCGCGCAGCTGGTTCACCGTAAACCGTTTTGTGACCAACGAATTCCTCTATCCGGCCGATGTCATGATCGAATATCTGCCTGATTTCGACGTCGACCACACAAAAGAAGATGATCTCGTCAACCGCTTCGTGACCGCAATGGTTGCACTGTATCGCGACGAAATCGCCGTATTGCTGCGCGAACGCGACGTGCGTCATGCAGAGCTTGTGGCTGAATTAGGTGATGATGCATACAACACGGCAAGCGGGGTGGAAGTGTTGAGCCAAGCCCCAATCGATTTGGATACCAAGCTAAATTCGCTCGATTTGGATTAATTCCTCAGCTGCGAACTGCGGAAATAAGGAATTCGACATTGCCTTGAGGGCCGGTGATCGGACTTGTGACGACCCCTTCGATTGTACAGCCAAGCCCCTCTAACCAATTACGAACTTCGTCGCACACGCGCTCATGTAGAGCAGCGTCGCGGACCACACCGCCCTTGCCTACTTCGTGCTTTTCCACTTCAAACTGAGGTTTGATGAGGGCAAGCAGACGGCACTCGCGCGCCGCCAGTTCAAGTGGCCGTTCAAGCACTTTTGCAAGCCCAATAAAGCTCGCATCACACACCACTAGATTGCAGTCTTGATTGATGTGATCGCGCGTTAAAATGCGTGCGCTGGTCTGCTCCAAGACGGTGACACGGTCGTCTTGCCTCAGTTTCCAAGCAAGCTGATTCGTGCCCGAATCCACGGCGAAGACATGTCTCGCACCGCCTTGCAACATCACGTCGGTAAACCCGCCGGTTGAACTTCCGATGTCCATCGCAATCGCGCCCGATACATCGATGCCGAAATGCTTGATCGCGTGTGCGAGTTTGATCCCGCCCCTGCTTACCCAAGGATGATCGCGTCCGCGCACCTCTAGCGCGCTATCTGCCGCAATTTGCTGACCGGGTTTTGCGATCTTGGTTTCACCCGCGAACACAAGGCCAGCCATCACCAAGGCCTGCGCGCGGGTACGGCTTTCGGCAAGGCCGCGCTCGACCAGCAGGTGATCCACGCGAGTTTTGGGTAATTTTGTGGCGTTAGTCATAGACGAGAAAGGCGTTAGCGCGCATTGAGGCGGCATGAAAGCTGTCTACTTCCAAACCGCTGGCGCGATTGCGCTGACGTTCGCGATTGCTGCATGTGTCGCAGGTCCTGATTTGCCGCCGCCAATCATCACACCGGCTCCTCAACCGGTTGCTACGCCGGCACCAGCACCAACGCCCACACCTCTCCCTGTAATCAATGAACCCCGGTTCGAGAGTTATCTGGACGCCCCGCAAACGCCGGGAACGTGGTCCTATTCTGATGAACCTTCGGAGACACTGGCGCTTTACGGCGTGGGCGAGGATTACCGCTTCATCGTTCGCTGCGACAAATCGACACGGCAAATTGGCTTAGCGCGCGCAGCGGAAAATGCCTCGGCGTCTACGCGGGTTATGGAGATCAGCACCGAGACAACAAAGCGCAGCCTTACAGCGGCGCCTATCACTGGAACAGGCCGATTGGTCGCTGTGCAGCTGGCGGCGCGCGATCCGTTGCTTGATGCAATGGCCATTACCAAGGGCCGCTTTGCTGTGGGTGTTGAAGGCGAGCGCACGCTCTATCTGCCAGCATGGGCTGAGGTCACACGCGTGATCGAGGATTGCCGCTAAAAGTTTTCCCGATTCTATACATTAATATCCACAGGCTTGTGCACTGTGTGTCCACGCCGGCCCATCGCATGGTCCCGGAATCAAAAAGCGCCCTAGGAAAACCTCGGGCGCTGCGGGCTCTGTCTACTGAGCAACGGCGCACGAGTATGACGTGAAAAAAGGTATTTTCAAGTCTTGCGAACACCCCTCGACTGATTCACAAATGTCATTGAGGCCAGCGGCACACGCGGCTCTCGGCTCCCCCCGGTGAACGGCTGGAGTCTTGGCTTAAAAGCGCGAAAGGAGGTGATCCGATGTCTCATGGTTCAGTTAAGGGGTCGGCAAGTTTCCGCACGGAGCATACTGGGTAATTTTATTGCCTCGTAAGGCTACGTGAGCGGCGCTTACCGCCGCTGACCATGAAAGGGCTACTTCTCCTACGGGCGAGAAGTGGCCCTTTTCATTTGGAGTTTGCTTCTTGCGCCCGCATACGCGGGCGGGTCCTCGCTAGACGTCCTCCGCATTCGCTGCGGACCCGCTGCGTGCGGGCGGTCCCCCATGCGGCCCGATGGGCCGTTTTCGGTCACTGCTCCAATATCCTTGCCCTGCGAGGCGCTCGCTATTATCTGCCTCTGCCATGCAATTTACTTCCATCCCTCACCCCGCGCCTACGTCCGACGAAGACCGTATCGCCGCCATCCAAGATCCCGGTTTTGGCAAAGTCCACACCGATCACATGGTGGTGATCGATTATGACGCCAATAAAGGCGGCTGGTATCAGGCCAGCATTGGCCCTCGCGAACCCATCGCCCTCGATCCGGCGGCGTCAGTGCTGCATTATGCGCAAGAGATTTTCGAAGGGATGAAAGCCTTCCCGCACGCAGACGGCGGCCTTTGCATGTTCCGGCCAGAGGCCAACGCGCAGCGTTTTAACGCCAGCGCGCGCCGCATGGCGATGCCGGAAATTCCAGAAGAGCTCTTCCTCGAAGCGGTTAAGCTGGCCGTGCAAAAGGACGCCAATTGGATGCCGCCTGTTGATGGCGGCTCGCTCTACATCCGCCCCTTTATGTTCGCCAACGAAGCGTTTTTGGGTGTGCGCCCGGCAACGCAGTACAAATTCGTTGTGATCGTGGTTTCCACTGGAAGCTATTTCAAAGGCGGCGTGAACCCGGTCAAAATCTGGGTCAGCCAAGATTACACCCGCGCAGCCCCCGGCGGCACAGGCGCGGCCAAGACCGGCGGCAATTACGCCGCCTCACTCGTCCCCCAAGCCGAAGCGATTGCGCAAGGCTGTGACCAAGTGGTCTTCCTCGATGCAGAGGAAAAGAAATGGGTCGAGGAGCTTGGCGGCATGAACCTGTTTTTCATCCGCCGCGATGGCAGTGTCATTACACCGCCTCTGACCGGCACGATCCTTCCCGGGATCACCCGCGACAGCCTTATCGCCATGCTGCGCGAGGAAGGCCTTGAGGTGCGCGAAGAGCCTTACTCGATTGGGCAATGGCGCGAGGAAGCGGAAAACGGTGAGCTGCTAGAAACCCTCGCCTGCGGAACCGCAGCGGTTGTTACCCCAGTAGGCACGGTCGCCTCGCCTTCGGGTGAATTCACCATCGGCACCGGCGGCATCGGCCAAATGGCGCAGAAAATGCGCGAGAAGTTGGTGGGTGTGCAAAATGGCCGGGTCGCTGACCAGCATGGCTGGGTGATGCGGGTTTGAGCGATGGCTGATCCGTTTAAACCCTCAAAGGCCGAACGGTTCAGGCGAAACTCTCCTCTAGTTCTTTTGATTTTAGGACTGGCTACAACGTTAATTTGGGGCTTCAGTATGCATCAATCCTCCGCACGTGAGGAGGGTCAGCGAGAAATTCATACTGTAACGGGTTTCTTTGTGACCGCAGATTATGGGAGTGGGGGCCCACTGGTTAAGACAATTGATCAGCAAGGAAACGAGTTCACTGGACGAACCACAGCCGAGATTGGAATGAGTTGCAAAGTTGGCGACAAGATTAAAGTCGAGCGAAAAGGTTTGAGCATCAAGTTACTGCCAGACCCTTGCGGTGATAACGAGAAACGAAATGCCAACTAACGCCTACACCGTCGCAGCACTCTACTGCTTCACTCCCTTTGAGGACCCTGCGGCCATCCGTGAGCCACTGCTGGCGATCTGCGAAGAAGCGGGGACCAAGGGCACGCTTTTGCTCGCAAACGAAGGCATCAACGGCACCATCGCAGGGACCGACAATGCGATTGGCGCGGTGCTCGATCACATTCGCTCGATCCCTGGATGCGAGGGCACGGACGTCAAATTCTCTTATGCGAGCGAGGCCCCGTTTCACCGCATGAAAGTGCGCCTCAAACGCGAGATCGTCACGATGGGTGAACCCGATGTTGACCCACGCGAGAGCGTTGGCCGCTATGTCGCGCCGCAGGATTGGAACGACCTAATCTCTGACCCCGACACCATCGTGATCGACACGCGCAATGACTATGAGGTCGCGGTGGGCACGTTCGAGGGCGCAGTGGACCCGGAGACCACCTCTTTCCGCGAATTTCCCAAATGGTTCCGCGACAACCGTGATGACCTGCTTGAGGGCAAGAAAAAGGTTGCCATGTTCTGCACCGGCGGCATTCGCTGTGAGAAATCGACAAGCTTCCTTCGCGGCGAAGGGGTCGAAGATGTCTACCACCTCAAAGGCGGCATCCTAAAATACCTTGAAACCGTGCCTGAAGAGACAAGCAAGTGGCACGGCGACTGCTTCGTCTTTGATGAGCGGGTGACGGTCAAACACGGGCTTGAAGAAGGTGACTATCACCTGTGCCGTGCCTGCCGCCGCCCGATCACCGACGAAGACATGGAGCACGACCATTATGCCGAAGGGGTTTCGTGCCCCTATTGCTATGACGAAAAGAGCGAAGCTCAGCGCGCCCGCTATGCGGAGCGCCAACGTCAGCGTGAGCTTGAAAAAGAGCGGGCCTCAAAATCACAGGACGCAAAAGCGAAATGAGCGCCCTTCCCGTCCTCTACAGCTTCCGCCGCTGTCCATATGCGATGCGCGCAAGAATGGCTCTATGGGCGGCTGGGGTCACAGTGGAGCTTCGCGAGGTCAAGCTTGCGAACAAACCGCCTGAACTCATCGAGGCCAGCACCAAAGCGACAGTGCCCGTGCTCGATTTGGGCAGGGGAACGATCGTCGATGAAAGCATCGCCGTCATGCGATGGGCGCTTCGTCAAAGCGACCCTGAAGGTTGGATTGCCGGTGATGATGCAGAACTGCTCGCAGAGGCTGATGGACCGTTTAAACATCACCTCGACCGCTACAAATACCCTAATCGTTATGAAAGCGAGCCCGGCTTTGGCCCAGTCGATCATCAGGCAGAAGGTCTTGCGATTTTAAAAAGATGGGATGCGCGTCTCAGCAAGCAGGGCCAGCTGTGCCGAGAAACCCGAAGCCTTGCCGACATCGCGCTCTTTCCATTCATCCGCCAGTTCGCAAACCACAATCGCGATTGGTTCGACGCTCAGGACCTGCCGCATTTGCACCCATGGCTCGCTGCGCATCTCTCAAGTCCACTCTTCGCATCCATCATGCCGAAATTCGCACCTTGGCAGCAGGGAGATGGCCCCGTGAAATTTGGGCCACTTCCGGAAAATTGATCGCAATTTTTACCAAGAATTCACCATCGCATGTCACATAGATATTCGAACAGAGCATTGTTCTGGCGGTATTGAAACGCTGAATTGACAGCCTTACGAAGAGCCGCAAAGCCATCGGTCAATCGAGGCTAAGAGAGGGGTAATACGATGAAAACGCTTGAAAAATCATATACGGCCTCGTTTAATGAAGAAAACGGTGAACTTCACTCATCCATCGCCGGACTATGGTCAGAAGACAGCATCCAAGAGTATTTCGATGCCGTGAATGACAGCGCGGTGCCCTTATTAAAAGCCCGCAAGTCCATACACGCGTTTGTCGATTTCTCAGGCTTTGTGCCGCAAGATCGCGGCACCAGCGAGAAGATCCGCGATCATCTTCTGGCATCCGCAAAGTTCGGTTTGAAACGGATTGCTATCATCGGCGCGACCCCTCTGATGCAGATGCAGTATAAACGGTTAAGTCATGGAATTGAAGTCAGCTTCAAGGATAACAAGCTTGAGGCACTTGCCTGGCTCCGCAGCTAAGAGGTCGCAGCCTGTGCTCGCCTAGCTGGCAAAGTTGATGATTAGGCGCGGCGACTGGGACGAACTCCGCTCCGCCGATCGCAAGGTTCGAACACCAGCCGGGCGACCGGTTCCCCGATGCGTTCAATTGGCGCTGGGTTATTGACCCGGAAGGTTATCCTTCAACTCCTTGAGCCACACATCTGCCGCCGCATCGCTTGGCGCACGCCAATCGCCGCGCGGGCTAAGCGCGCCTGCCGATGACACCTTGGGTCCGTTGGGCATGGCGCTGCGTTTAAACTGAGAAAAGCCGAAGAATCGTTTGAGGAAAAGCTCTAGCCATTTGGCGATTTCGGCAAGGTCATAGTCATTCTTGCGATGCTCTGGGAAACCGGCAGGCCATTCGCCAGCCGATGCATCTTGCCATGCATGCCATGCAAGGAACGCAATTTTGCTGGGCCGTTGACCAAAGCGGACGCAGTGGTGGAGGAAAAAGTCAGTGAGCTCGTAAGGGCCGACGCTCGCCTCTGTGTCTTGCAAGGCCCCATCTTCGTCCGCTGGTATCAATTCAGGCGAGATCACTGTGTCATAAACGCTAAGGAGAACCTCGCCGCATTCATCGCTGAATTGCTTGGTTTCAGCGGTCCAGCGAATGAGGAAACGGATGAGCGTTTTAGGAACGCCCGAATTGACGCCGTAATGGCTCATATGGTCACCGACGCCGTATGTGCACCAACCAAGCGCCAGTTCGCTAAGATCGCCTGTGCCCACGACAAAGCCTGAATGCTGGCCTGCGATGCGGAAGAGATAGTCTGTGCGAAGGCCCGCCTGCACATTCTCAAAGGTCACATCATAGTGCGGTTCGCCGCTTGCAAAGGGGTGGCCCAAATCTTCGAGCATTTTGGTCGCTGCCGGCTTGATGTCGATTTCCTCAGCAGTAATGCCAAAGGCTTCCATCAACTTCCACGCGTTGGATTTGGTCCCATCTGAGGTACCGAAGCCCGGCATGGTATAGCCGCGCACCGTGCTTCGCGGAAGGCCAAGCCTATCGCACGCTTTGCATGCCACGATCAGAGCATGTGTGCTGTCGAGCCCGCCTGAAATGCCGATAATCAGGCTCTTTGCGTGGGTTGCCTTGATCCGGTGCATTAGGGCATCGACTTGGATGTTGAACGCTTCATAGCAGTCTTCATCCAAGGTTTTGGCGTTGTTCGGCACGAATGGGAAACGCCGTGATGGTCGCTCCAACCCGATATCGCCGTCAACAAAGGCGTGTTCGAACACCACACGGCGAAAGCTGTCTTCGGGCCGATCATGCGCCTCGGCTGCATCGGCGAAGGTCTGATTGCGCATCCGCTCACCTGCAATGCGGTCAGTGTCCAAATCCACCACGCATAGCTCTGGATCAAGGTCAAAGCGGGTGCTTTCCGCCAAGAGAGCCCCCATTTCATAGATGACGCCCTGCCCGTCCCAAGCAAGGTCCGTCGTGCTCTCCCCGTGTCCGCTGGCGGAATAGACATAGGCGCAAATTGAGCGCGATGAGCTGGACCGGCAATGCAAGTGGCGATCTTCTGCGCGCCCGATAGTGATAGGCGAGGCAGACAGGTTGCATAGGATGAGAGCGCCAGCGAGCGCGGCCAGCGTGCCGGGCGGATTGGGTGCCCAGAAGTCTTCGCATATCTCAACACCAAATGTGAAACCCGGCAGGTTCGAAGCTGAGAACAAAAGGTCGGTGCCAAAGGGCACTTCTTCGCCATTCAATCCGATCCAAAGGTCTTGGCAGTTCCGCCCATGAGTGAAATGGCGTTTTTCATAAAATTCACGGTAATTGGGCAGGTAGCTTTTGGGGATCGCGCCCAAAACCTCACCGCCTGCGATCACAACCGCGCAATTGTATAGCTTGGCATTTCGGCGCAAAGGCGCGCCAACGATAAGCACAGGAGCAAGGTCCGCGCACACCTCCGCAATGGTCGCAATCGCCGCCTCGCTCGCATCAAGAATGGCGTTTTGCAGCAAAAGGTCATCAATCGCATAAGATGAGATGCAAAGCTCTGGATAGACCACAAGGTCCACGTTTTGCTCTGAAGCCTTCTTGGCCTCTGCCAAAATCCCTTTGACGTTGTAGGCCACATCGCTTGTGCGGTGACATGGGGTTGCAGTTGCCACGCGGACAAATCCGTGGGTGTGCATATCGTAAAAGGGGTGCGCGTTTTCAGCCATATACGTCCCATAGCGGGAACTGCCTCGGCGTGCCAGAGCTGCACCATCTACCAAACAAGAACCGCTTTACTGCCTGACAGCGAAAGATTGCGTGCACTTGCTTGCATCAGACGCCTGAAAGCGCCATTTCTTGTGCAACAACAGGGGCGAGCGAACGCAGCGTGCCCCAAAGACAAGGACATTTGAATATGGCTGATCCCACCTACACCCCGCCCGCAGTCTGGGCCTATGATGCGGAAAACGGCGGACGTTTTGCCAGCATCAACCGTCCGACCGCTGGTGCGCGCGAAGAAAAGGCATTGCCCCGCGGCAAGAACCCATTTCAACTGTATTCGCTTGCGACGCCCAATGGCGTGAAGGTCACGGTCATGCTCGAAGAGCTAATCGAAAAAGGGCACGCGGGCGCAGAATATGATGCCTACACGGTCAACATTGGCGAAGGTGTGCAATTCACCAGCGGCTTTGTTGATGTGAATCCAAACTCCAAAATTCCCGCCCTCCTCGATGCAAGCGGCGATAAAGATGTGCGCGTTTTTGAAAGCGGCGCGATCCTTGTGCACTTGGCAGAGAAATTCGGCGAATTCCTTCCAACCGATCCAGCCGCGCGTGCAGAGACACTGAGCTGGCTGTTCTGGCAAGTCGCCAGCGGCCCCTTCATTGGCGGCGGCTTCGGTCACTTTTACGCCTATGCGCCAGAGAAATATGAGTATCCGATCAACCGCTATGCGATGGAAACCAAGCGCATCTTTGACGTTGCGAACCAGCAACTTGCCAAGACGCAATATCTGGCAGGCGATGACTACACGATCGCGGACATGGCCAACTTCCCATGGTTCGCGCCGTTCTTCGCTGGCGTGATCTACAACGAGGCCAAGACCTTCCTCTCAATCGAAGAAGATTATCCGCACGTTGGCCGCTGGGCGCGCGAGATCGCCAAGCGTCCCGCCGTTCAGCGCGGGCGATTGGTGAACAAAGTTTGGGGTGATGAGGACCAGCAAGTCCCCGTCCGCAACTCTGCGGCAGATTTCGAAGGCAAGAACCTCGATTTCACTTTCTGACCAACCCTTCGATATTTCAGACAAATGGGCTGGAAGTTTAACCGCTTCCGGCCCATTGTTGTTCGAATTTTGGGGAGCATTCGAGTTTGGCCGACACGGCACCAGCAAAACCAGATGAGCGCATCGGCATCGGCGAAAAGCTGGGTTACGGCGTTGGAGATTTGGCCTCGGGGCTGATGCTGAATTTTTTCGGTTTTTATCTCATCTATTTCTTCGTCGATCTGGGCGGCCTTGCCCCGGCTGCAATTGGCTTTATGTTCCTCATAACCAAACTGATTGATGCGTTCACAGACCCGGTCATGGGTGCGCTCGCAGACCGGACGCGGACACGTTGGGGACGTTATCGCCCGTACATTCTGTTCGCGGCAATTCCCCTTGGCCTAAGCATGGTGCTGATCTTCAGCGCGCCAGAGGATATGGGCGGCACTGCGCTGTTGATCTGGGCCTATGCCACTTACACGCTGTGTATGCTCGCCTTTACGGCCGCCAATGTGCCCTATGGCGGGCTTCTCGGTGTGATCTCACCTTCTTCGCGTGAGCGTTCGAGTGTCACCGCATACCGAATGTTCTTCTCCGCCTTGGGCGGCTTATTGGTCGGCGCGCTTGGTACGACGCTTGTACGCGAACTGGGCGGCGGGGATGAACGACTTGGCATTCTGCTCACTATATCATGCATCGCAGCGGTTGCCGTATGCTGTCTGATCACCACCTTTGCGACCACGAAAGAACGCATTCCACCGGTTGAACAAAACGGTTCCGTCACGGGCGATCTCAAAGTTCTCTTGCGCACGGGTCCATGGATCGCGGTTGCCATCGCAGCCATCCTTGGCGTCGCCTCCATCGCGGCCCGGGCGGCCACTGCACCATTCTTTTTCAAATATGTCGCTGGCGATGATGGGACGCCCGTCTTTGCCTTCCTTGACCGGCCCGCTCTATTTTTGACCGCCCTTGGCCTGGGACAAGTTTCAGGCGTGATAGCCGGCAAGTTTGCGGCGAAATGGGCGGAAAAATCGCACCTCATAATCGGTGCAGGGGCCGGCATGGCGACGCTAATAATGGGGTTTTACGTCCTGCCTCTCGGCGCGGTCTGGCCGCAAACGGGACTGCAATATGGGATTGGCATCGGCTTCGGCATATTGATGGTCATATCCTATTCCATGTTCACCGATATCGCCGAATATGTAGATTGGAAAACCACGCTTCAAATGACCGCTTTGGTGATCGCAGCTTCTGTATTTGGCGTGAAGGCAGGCATTGCTTTTGGAACGTTCATTCCCGGAGTGACACTTGAATGGACGGGGTTCGTTTCGGGCGGTCAACAAAGCGAAACGGCACTCTTTGGTATTCAGCTCGCCTTTGCCTTCATCCCAGCCGCGCTCTTACTTCCAGCGGCATTCGCGATGTCATTTTACGGGATAAACCGAAAGGTTCTGGCGCGTGCTGAGTCCGAACTTTTTGAACGCCGCAGGGCAGAAGCGTAATTTCTTGCAATTCAGCTCTTCACATCTGCAAAAGACCCGCTATATCGCGCTCTCTGCTGGGGCGTCGCCAAGTGGTAAGGCACCGCTTTTTGGTAGCGGCATTCGCAGGTTCGATCCCTGCCGCCCCAGCCACACACCTTAAAATTTGAGCATTTGCGCCGCGCTTTTGCGCACATGGAAAGCATGTGTTGAACAAGCCCGTGCCCAGCTGCGAGCTCCCCAAATTAGGGCGCGCTGCGATTGGGGCGTGCTTCGGCAAGGATAAGCGAAAAACGCTCTTTGCTATCTAGCCAACGCGCCTGAGGCTCCCATCCGCCCGCAAGCAACATCATTGAAGATGTGCGTCGGTTGAATTTATGGCTGTTTTCGGTATGAAGACTCTCGCCCTTAGCGAGCGCGAACTGACGGCCAGCGACGGTGAACTTGAAATCACGCTGTGCGACCAGATGCATTTCAACCCTTGCATATTCATCGTTCCAACGCGCCTCATGTTTAAGCGCATCCAAATCAATGTCGGCGTCCAATTCTCGGTTGATGCGGCGGATGAGGTTATAGTTGAACTGCGCCGTAACCCCCGCTGCATCATCATAAGCCGCCTCCAATATCTCGGCGTCTTTGATGAGGTCCATCCCGATAAGTAGCTTTGCGCCCTCACCCAAGGTTTCCCGCATCGAGCGCAGCAAATCAACGGCGGTACGGGCAATCATGTTACCGATAGTGGAGCCCGGGAAGAAACCAAGCTTGGGCACGCTTTCAACTCCAGTGGGCAATTCGACCTGCCGCATGAAATCGGCTTCGACCGGATGGATCGGGAGTGATGGAAATTTGGCCGCAAGCTCCTTTGCAGAGGCGCGCAGGAAGTCACCCGAAATGTCGAGCGGCACGTAAGCGGCAGGGTCAATCGCGGAAAGCAGCAGCGGGGTCTTTACCGATGAACCAGAACCAAACTCCACAACTGCACATCCTGGCGCGATCATCTCAGCAAAGCTTGATGATTGCTCTTTCAATATCTCGGTTTCGGCCCGCGTGGGGTAATATTCGGGAAGCTGAGTAATGTCCTCGAACAATTGCGAGCCAGCGTCATCATAGAGCCAGCGCGCAGGAATCGCTTTTTGCTCTTGGTTAAGACCGCGCAGCACGTCCTCGCGAAAGGCTGTGGCCACGCCGTCATCATCGCGTGTCACCAATTGGAGGGCCTTGTGAGTATTCATCGGTCTTCAAATATCCTGTGCAAGCCGCAGGCCGGTGAATTGCCAGCGTTGATGCGGGTAAAAGAAATTGCGGTAAGAGGCGCGTGAGTGGCCGCGAACGGTGGCACAGCTTGCGCCTTTGAGGACGCATTGCCCGCTCATAAACTTGCCATTGTATTCGCCGACTGCCCCGGTCGCGGGCTTAAATCCAGGATATGGCAAGTAGGCGGACCGGGTGAACTGCCAGCAATCGCCGAACAGATGTTTGCCCCCCTTAGGCAAAACCGATGAGGCGCGGTCCAATTGGTGTCCTTCATTCGCATCATGGGCTTGAGCTGCGCCCTCGCCATCTTGACCGCGAGCGATCGCTTCCCATTCGAATTCTGTCGGAAGCCGCGCACCTGCCCATGTGGCAAAAGCGTCCGCCTCGAAAAAGGAGACATGGGTTACGGGCGCATTGGGATCTCTGGTTTCCCAGCCGGCATGGGTGAAATGTTCATTCTCTCGCCAATAAAGCGGCGCTTGAACCGTATTCTCGCGCACCCACGCAAGGCCATCGGAAAGCCAAAGGGACGCAGTTTCATATCCGCCGTCAGCGATAAAATCCTGCCACTCGCCAACAGTCACCAGCCGGTCAGCAAGCGCGAAGGGTTCGAGAAGAACACGGTGGCGCGGTCCTTCATTGTCGAAGGCAAAGCCGTTTTCATCATCCCCGATCAAGGCAATGCCGCCGGGATGCTGATGCCAATCAATCTGACCGGCAGCAGGCGCGCAGGCAATTTTCTCAGACCACATCGCTGGACCAAATGGGTTTTGGAACAGGGCGTGTTTGATATCAGTGAGGAGCAATTCGATATGTTGCTGTTCGTGGGCAATGCCCAATGCGATGAGATCGAAGAGGTCTGGATCGTTCAGCAATGGCTCCATTGCGGCATCAACATGGACGCGCCATTCAATCACCTCATCTAAGGTCGGCCGCGACAACATTCCCCTCGAAAACCGAGAGATACGCGCGCCTTCCGCCTCGTAATATGAATTGAAGAGGAAGGGCCAATCATCATTGAATAGCCGGTAACCCCGACCATGTTCGCGCAGCAGGAACGTCTCCCAAAACCAAGTCGTATGCGCAAGGTGCCATTTGGCAGGGCTGGCGTCTTCCATCGACTGGATTGTCGCATCTGCGTCCGAAAGAGGTTCCACCAGACTGAGCATTAGGGCCCGCGTCGCAGCAAAACGTGCGGCGAGCGAATGGTCAATTTGGCGTTGGGCCGATGACGGCAGAGAATTGGGCAAGCGGTGTTCCCCCAATGGGTGTTTGTACCCTAACTATATGCGAGCTTGCCCGCAAAGTCATACCCAAATTGCGCAATAAACTGTCTCATTTGCTTGATAATTGTTCACACATGCCCCGATCGTCAGGCCTCGCTGATAATCGCGACGACGCGCTGTACTTTTCCGTTCACACCCCGGAAATTGCAGGCGCGCAGTGTCATTTGGCGATTTGGACCACCCTCGCTTTCAAGGGTAAACGTCGCCTCATAAGGTTCTATTTCTTCGAACCGGTCACGGGCAATTTTTGCAAGATTGATCCCTGCCTTCGCAAGGGTCTCAACGATCTGCTCATCCGCCGCAAAGTTTTGTCCATTGCTGGAGAGCATCGTTCGCAGATCATCAGAATATTGCTGTGCACCGCTTGCAAAATCGAAGTGCCACATCCCTTGTTGGACAGCGCCATGCCCTGCCCGAACGGTCTCTAAAAAGCTGTGCACTGCATCGGCCCGTGCGCGGGCCATCCGACTGGCTTTGCCTGCCTTGCGCCTGCGTGAAGCGACCTTTGCCACGGTAAAAAGCGCGATAAGCGCCATCGCCATACAGCCCCACAAGAGCGTCTCATTCCCCAGAAAGCCCCTGAGAAAATCACCGCTTGTTTGAACGGGCGCTTGTACCCCAAATACAGCATCGCCGCCTGTCCCAGCAAGAAAAGCCAAAGAGGCAAAAGACGGATTGGCAGAGGCAAACATGACCTTTGCGGCCATAGCTCAGCGCAGACGATTAAACCGCCCTAGGACGACTACCTAACCTTGCCACCAATCAGGCAGCATCCGCTGCACGTTGGTCATTGACTTCAGCGTTGAGCATTTCTGCCAAAGCAAACGCCAGTTCCACCGATTGTTCAGCATTCAAGCGCGGGTCGCAGTGGGTGTGATAACGGTCACCCAAACGCTCATCCGTGATAGCAACTGCTCCGCCAACACACTCTGTCACGTCCTGACCCGTCATCTCGATATGGATGCCGCCTGGATGCGTGCCTTCGGCGCGGTGGACGTCAAAGAAGCCTTTTACCTCGGTCAGGATACGATCGAAGGGCCGCGTTTTATAGCCGCTCTCCGACTTGATCACATTGCCGTGCATTGGGTCACAGGACCACACAACCGGATGCCCTTCCGCCTTAACAGCGCGGACCAATTTGGGCAGGCCATCAAGCACTTTATCATGGCCATAGCGCGCGATGAGCGTGATCCGGCCTGCTTCGCGCGATGGGTTCAACTCATCAAGCAATTGAAGAAGCGTATCAGGTTCAAGGCTTGGACCACATTTCATGCCAAGCGGATTTTGAATGCCGCGGGCATATTCAACATGAGCGCTGCCCGGGAAACGTGTGCGGTCGCCAATCCAAAGCATATGTGCAGATGTCGCATACCAATCACCGGTCAGCGAATCCTGACGGGTCAAAGCCTGCTCATATGGGAGCAGCAAACCTTCGTGACTGGTGTAGAAACTTGTGCCTTGCAATTGCGGAACGGTCGCCGGGTCAATCCCGCAAGCCTCCATAAAGTCGAGCGCCTCACCGATCCGATCGGCAGTCTCAGCAAATTTTTCCGTCCATGGCGTGCGCCCCATGAAATCGAGCGTCCACTGGTGCACCTGACGAAGGTTGGCATAGCCGCCGCCGGCAAAGGCGCGTAGCAAGTTAAGCGTCGATGCAGCCTGAGAATATGCCCGCACCATCCGGCCCGGATCATTGCGGCGTTGTACCGGATCGAAATCGATCCCGTTGATGTTGTCGCCGAAGTAGCTGGGCAATGTCATGTCGCCCTTGGTCTCCGTCGCAGAGGAGCGCGGCTTGGCAAATTGGCCAGCCATCCGGCCCACCTTGACCACAGGGCGTTTGCTGCCAAAGGTCATGACAACCGCCATCTGCAACAAGACACGGAAAGTGTCGCGAATGTTGTTCGGGTGGAACTCGGCAAAACTCTCTGCGCAGTCGCCGCCCTGCAGCAAAAACGCGCTGCCATTAGCCACGTCGGCCAAGTCCGCTTTCAACGCGCGCGCTTCACCAGCAAAGACGAGCGGCGGATAAGCCGCCAGCGTTGCCTCTGCATCCGCCAACTCGCTTGCATCCTCATAATGAGGCAAATGCTTTGCTTCGAACTCTTTCCAGCTTTCTGGTTGCCAATTTTGGGCCACGGTAAAACTCGTTTCTTTTGAGACTATCTGTCGTCTTTTCAATACAGTGCGGCGCGCCGACTAGGCCCGCTTGATCTATATGTAAAGCGAGTTGGACACCCGCGACAGTTTTATTTCAAGGACTGTCTTATCGAAGCACTCGATTGTGCCTTAACGCCCTTGCAAAGGAGTAGTCGACGGCGCAGGCCGCACAGCGGGTGCAGTCGCCACAGGAACACCTTGTCCTTCAGGCACTTCTGTCAATTCTTGACCTTCTGGGATGACCGCCAATTTGAGCGGAACAGGACCATTGAAATAGTGGTTTGCCAAGAATTGCATCACCTCGGGGGTGGTTCGCGAATAATCGACCAACAATGAACGCAAAAGCTCAATACGTTGGGGATCCTCGCTCGATCCTTCCAGATTGTAGAGCCAGAACTGATTGCCCGTTGATGCGCGGCGGACACGTTGCCCCAAAGGTTCGGTCACCCGGTTGATTTCATCGAGGCTTGCCGGAGAAGTCGCAAGGTCATTTGCGATCTTCTGCGCCTCTGCAAAAAAGACAGGCACGAATTCTGGCTTGAGCTGGGCAAGAGCAACGATCTTTCCGCCCGCCTCAAGATCAGATGGCCAATCAGAGTATGCTTGCGGTGCATAGCTTGCTCCGACCCGTTCACGCATGGATTCGAGAAGGCGATTACCGAACAGCTGCACAAGAATCTCGAGTTGACGCGATTCGCGAGTACGAGCCGTGCCAGCACCGCTCGGCCAAACGATTGCCGCCACTGCCTGATCCGGGTCGCCGCGGTGGTGGAGCACCGTTGGAGAGGCACCAGCTACAGGGAATGACGGGACCCGCGCTGCGACTTCAGGTGAAATCGGCTGGCGCTCTGGTAAGGCGCCAAAGGTTGTGCGAAGTTTTTCGACGATAGCGGCCTGATCAAACTCTCCGAAGACCAGCACTTCGATTGGTCCTTGCGATAACAGGGGCTCCCAGACCTCGCGAAAGCCCTCTGGCGTCACGCGCTCTAGCATTTCAGGGGTCGGCGTTGAAAAACGTGGGTCCTCCCCAGTGGTCAGGAATTCCAAATCGCGATTGAGCACGGAAGCAGGCCCGGTGGAATAGGTGTTGTAGGCGAGCTCCGACGCCGCTTTTGCGCGGATTACGGGGTCTGCATCCCAGCGCGGCATGCCGAGCTTTGCAGCGAAGAGATAAAGTTGGTCCTCCACATCGCTAGAGCGGGTTTGCGCGGTGAATGTGAACACCGCATCATCAATGCCAAAATCAAAACCAAGCTTTCGTCCGGTGGCAATCCGATCCAATTCGTTCTGCCCAAGCTCGCCTATGCCAGAACCAACAAGAGCAGATTGGCCAAGTCCAGCATAAACGGCGCTGTCCTCGTCAAATGCCCGGTATCCTGCACCAAAGCGAACTCTGACGGTCACACGCCCCGGTTCTGCATCGTTGGCCCAAACGATTGCGTTGACGCCATTGGCGAATTTGACCTTCTGAACTTCAAGCAGCCCTAAGCGGCCTTGCTCTACAATCGTGCCCGGATCCCCAATTGCCGGGAGTTCATCAAATGAGATGCTTTCCGCAGCAAGACGAGCGCTTGTGTCCACTTCAACTTCGCGGGCAAGTGCCAACTGAAGCTTTGTCTGATCTGCCTCACCGATTGATGGCGTCACATAAACAGAGCGCACCACGTCTCCTTCGAACAGGGTTTTGGTGCGGGCATGAATTTCCTCTGGAGTCCGCCGAGCGTTCATGCCGCGAAACACGTCAAGGACGACCTTTGGGCTTGCAACGGTCTCGCGAATGTCGACAGCATTGATGATATTATCAGCCAGATTGCGTCCTGCTTGAACGCTCTCTTGTTCCACCGAATTGACGAATGCCACTTCGAACTCAGCTGCCTCGCGGTCGATTTCCTCTTGGGTCGGCGGCGTCGCAATAGCATCGGCGATCACACCGCGCACATCCGCCAATGCGGCTTCCCAATCATTGCTTAGCGGTGCAAATGTCACAAATGTTGCATCGGTCGAACGCGACACATCGTCCTGATTGACTTGTGCATACAGGAACGAGCCACCGCTGCGTGCACGCGATTCTAGTCGGCGGTTGATGATAGCCTGGGCTAAGGCATCAAGCAGCAAGCCTTCGTTGTAGACAATTGTGTCCTGAACTTTGCGCCAAGGACGCATGATAGCATAGGTCAGATTGCGCGGAAGATCAGGTTCGACCGCAACACCAAGATCGCCGATAGGCAGGTCCGTGCCATTAATGGTAGGCGCACCCTGCGGCGCAACCGGATCACCGAAATCGGGAGCAACACCGGGTTCGCCCGATCCTTGCCAGTCGCCAAACCACTGCTCCACCAAACCAGCCAGCACCATCGGATCAGCATCGCCAGACACAACAATCACAGTATTTTCAGGGCGATACCAACGGTCGTAGAACGCTTTAACCTTCGAGCCATTCGCCCCGATCAGCGTTTCATCCGTGCCGATCGGATTGCGAACCGCAAGGCGCTGTCCTGCAAAGAAAGTGCGGCGGGTCAAATCGCTAACGCGCAACGCCGCTCCGCCTCGCTCCCGCTTTTCAGCCAGCACGATGGGCCGTTCGGCTGCAACATTCTCATCATTCAAAACGGGTTCGCGAACCATGCCGGAAAGCAATTTGAAGCTCTCGTTCAGCTTCTCCGGACCGATATCTGGAATGTCCAGCTTATAGGCGGTGTGCGTCGGGCTCGTCTCGGCATTGGCATCCGCGCCAAAGGTCGCACCCAGGCGCTGCCAAGCCGCAATCGCCTCGGCCTGCCCAAGATATTTGCTCTCGCGGAACAAGAGGTGTTCGAGCAGGTGGGCATAGCCCTGTTCATCATCTGTCTCATGCAAAGACCCAGCATCCACACGAAGGCGGATTGACACCTGACGTGGCGGCACCCCGTTGCGGCGCACAGCATATCGAAGGCCATTGTCCATTTCACCAAAGACCCATTCCCGATCAACGGGGACATTGCTTCCTTCATAAAGCCAAGGGGTCTCGTCCTCGCCTTGAACCGCTTTGGGAGCAGGGACATCGTAAACCGGCCCAAGTGGGGAAATGAGCTCTTGCGAGGCGAGAGGGGCACTCGAAGCAAAGGTGCTCACGGCAATGGAGAGGGCAGCGCTTGCCCGGATCAGAACGTTCATGGGCTCTACTATAGGGATGCAAGGCATGAAGGACCAGTGAATGATGCCCCAAAACCAATCACCCAAACTCTCAAGACCATTTGCCCGTCTTGTCCCGAGGCTCTTTCACCCCTATTTACACCTCCATGTTTATCGAGACTGAAATCACCCCGAACCCTTCGAGCCTCAAATTTCTGCCCGGCCGTACCGTTATGCAAGCCGGAACCCGTGAATTTGCGTCGCCAGAAGCGGCCGAAGCGAGCCCACTTGCAGAGGCGATCTTCAACACCGGTGAAGTGGTCAATGTCTTTTTCGGCTATGACTTTGTGACCGTAACGGCTGCGCCCGGTGCCGAATGGAGCGGGCTGAAACCAGAAGTCGTGACCATCCTTCTCGATCACTTCGTGTCCGAGGCGCCGCTCTTCGTCGGTGGAAGCGCCGATGGCATTTCTGTTCCGGGCGAAGAGTTGGCCCTTATGGTCGAAGACCGTGAAGAAGATGCCGAAATAATCTCTTCAATCCACGAACTTCTCGAAACCCGCGTTCGTCCAGCGGTCGCCAGCGACGGCGGCGATATCGCTTATCGCGGCTTTTCCGAAGGCGTGGTCTACCTCACATTGCAAGGCGCTTGCGCAGGCTGTCCATCCAGCACAATGACCCTGAAACAAGGGATTGAGAGCCTCCTGAAACATTACGTACCTGAAGTGACCGAGGTTCGCGCAGCATAATTTTAGGCGCAATTGCTTGGGCGACTTGCGAATGACGCGCGGCTAAGGCAGGGCGCAGCCATGCAATTCGGCGGGCGAACTCTTATCATTGAAACGGCCAGTGAGGCTTGCTCCGTCGCCTTGTTCGACGCGGGCAAGTGCATTGCCAATGACCACCGCGAACTTGGGCGGGGTCATGCCGAACGCCTCATTCCAATGATCGATGCGCTCCCCGCCAAAGGCCGCGCAGACCGCATACTGACATCTCTTGGTCCGGGTAGCTTTACAGGCGTACGCATTGGTATCGCGGCCGCCCGCGCGCTCGGCGTTGCTTGGGGCGTGCCGGTCTTAGGCTACCCAACCCTTGCGCTGGTGGCTGTGCGGGCATGGGATCCGGCCCCTCGCCCCGTCACGGTGTGTATGAATGGCGGGCACGGTGAATGGTTCGTTCAGAACTTTGATCCTGACAACACGGATGGCCCAGTGCGCTCACTCACGCCCAAAGCCGCGGCTGAGACGGATGCAAAAGGCGTAATTGCTGGCAACCGAGCAAAGGAATTTGCAGGCCTATTGGACGATGACCGGGTGGCCTTGGATTTGTTGCCCGACGCAGGGTTCGCGCATCGTCTGGATGAAACACGCCTAAGCCTTGACCTTTCCCCGATCTATGGCCGTGCGCCGGATGCGAAACCCCAAAGCTTGCAGGCGGCAAAGCCGTGACCCCATCTAACCACCACATCGCGCGCATTATGACGGTGATGGCAGAAGCTTTTGACCCCACATACGGCGAGGCATGGAATGTCCGTCAGGTTTCCGATGCTTTGGCAATGCCCAGCACAAGGGGACTCGTCATCGACGAAACCGGTGCAATCATCGCTGACGACTCGCCCGATGACAGTGCGAAAACCGCCGTTGGATTCGTTCTAACTCGCCAAGCAGCCGATGAAGAAGAGCTGCTTTTGATCGCAGTTTCGCCTGATTTTCGCCAACGCGGCCTTGGGGAAGGTTTAATCCAGACACTTTTCCAACATGCCAAATCCAGAGGCACGACCCGCATTTTCCTTGAAATGCGGCGCGGTAATCCTGCTATCCATCTCTATGAGAAAGTTGGGTTTAGGCCTATTGGCAAGCGCCCCAATTACTACCGCCTTACCAATGGCGAAAGGGTCGATGCGATTACTTTCGCCTACTCGATCTAATCAATAGATACATCCAGTTATTGGACAGGAGCGCGGTTTCTTGGAAAACTTGCGTGCAGCATACTTGCAATTAACAACCTTGTAAGCCATGCGCTAAGAATCGGAAAAATCCGACCTAAAAAAGATCGAGGAACTCATGCAAAACTTAGAGATAGAGATGAAAGAGACGTTGATAACGCTTACGAGCGATATCGTGGCAGCCCATCTCAGCAACAACGACGTAGATGTCGACGCTGTACCGGGGTTGATCACCAATGTTTATGGTGCACTTGCTGGCTTAGGCGAAGAACCAGAGGCAGAAGAAGTTCGCCCGGAACCAGCTGTTTCGATCAGGGCGTCTGTCAAGCCAGACTACATTGTATGTTTGGAAGATGGCAAAAAACTTAAAATGCTCAAGCGCTACCTGCGCACTAACTACGATATGACACCAGAGGAATATCGTCATCGCTGGAACCTTCCATCTGACTATCCAATGGTCGCACCAAACTACGCTGAAAAGCGTCGTGATCTCGCCAAGAAAATCGGCCTTGGCCGCAAACCCGGCGCATCGCGAGGTCGCCGCAAAGCTGCTTAATTAGAGCTGGATTTTGAATAGGGCATTGCCTGCCGGTTTTGTGCAGGCGATGCCCTTTTTCCGTTGGCACCGTGCAATGCGCAGCTATCGACAGGCACTACAGTGCACGAAACTTGAGAATTCGGCCAACCATCGGTAAGGACGAAGGCGATCCCGGCTGGAATTCTCCGGCACCCTGTTAGCAAGGATGAAATGGCGTGAGCCAGAAAATCGATCTTGAACAATTGTGTGCAGAAAAAGGCCTGCGCATCACCGAACAACGCCGCGTCATCGCACGTGTCCTCTCTGAAAGCGAAGATCACCCTGACGTTGAATTGCTGCACGAACGCGCATCTGCAATCGACAATAAGATCTCAATTGCAACAGTTTACCGCACGGTTAGGCTTTTCGAGGAAGCAGGCATTCTTGATCGCCATGACTTTGGTGACGGCCGGTCTCGATATGAGCCTGTGCCTGAGGCGCATCACGATCACCTAATTGATGTCGAAACCGGCAGGGTTGTCGAATTTGTCGATCCAGAGATCGAGGCTCTTCAAAAACAGATCGCCGAAAAGTTAGGCTATCGTTTGGTTGATCACCGGATGGAACTTTACGGGGTGCGCCTGTCGCGTGACGATTAAGGCATAGGCCGATGAGTGAGCAGCAGACCACCACCCCTTCTCCCGATGCGCGCGCTCAAGCGAATGCCTCCGATCGTGCTTGGGATTTGAGAGTGGCCGCCGCGCGTGGTGAAAGCACGCCGATTTCGCTCCGCGGCTGGTTCAGGATCATCATGCGGGCGTCGTTGATGGCTGCATTGATCGTGATCTTCGTACCGCTGCACTTTCTATATCGCATCTTTGCCTATGGCTCACCCTTCCCCATGTGGTTCTTGCGTTTCACCGCGCGCATCTCTGGGGCGAAGGTCCGTATCCACGGCACCCATCTTAAGCGCGATGTCTTCTACATGGCTAACCATGTGTCATGGCTAGACATTTTGAGTTTGGCAGGTGCCTGCGGAACAGCATTTGTTGCAAAGGCGGAGCTTTCAAAGGCCCCTGTGGTGGGTTGGCTCGCAAAGATGAACCGCACCGTCTTTGTAAAACGCGAAGCTCGCATGAGCGTTGCCAATCAAATCAACGCTTTAAAGGAAGCGCTTGCCGACAATTGGGCCGTGACAGTCTTCCCAGAGGGCACAACCACCGACGGCCAGTCATTGCTGCCATTTAAGACCAGCATGCTCTCGGTACTCGAACCTCCTCCCCCGGGCGTCATGGTTCAACCGGTCCTTATCGACTATGGTACCGCTGCTGAATGGATCGGTTGGATTGGCGAAGAAGACGGCCTCAACAATGCGAAACGCATCCTTTCGCGCAGAGGGACATTCCCTGTCCACATTCACTTTCTAGAACCCTTTAGCCCTGCGGAATACCAAGGTCGAAAGGCGATCAGTGTCGAAGGCCGCCGCCGCATCGAAGAGGCGCTATGCGAGGCGCTGGGAAAGCCCTTGCGTGATTTTGCACATGATGTGCCTCCGATCCGCTATTCCGCGAGCGAGGGCAAAACCGTGCATGAGGTAGAAGGCCCTTAACCGGCCGGACAAACCGACTACAAGTCCGCGCGGACCAACCAATCGTGGAAGAGCCGCACCGGCCGCGATTCAAGCGCAGTTGGCTTGCATACGAACCAATAACTGTACGGGCTGTGCACATCGGGGCCAGGTAAATTGGTTAAACGATTATCGGCTGCTCTTCGCAGGTGATCATCATGCATTATTGCAATTCCAAGCCCTTGCGCCGCCGCTTCGATCATCAACGCACCTGAATCGTAATGATCAATGGCCGCCGGCTCTAGATCTTCAAGCTCGTTGGCCTTTTTCCAGGCGACGAAACTTTCTGGCAATTCGTTGTGAATGAGGAATGTCTGCTTGGAAAGCATCTCCGCGCTCATCTCTTCACCGATCACCCCAGCTGCTGCGCGCGAACATATTGCGTGGACAAGGTTGTGGTCCAAACGCACGGCGTGAAGCCCGCTCGCCGGTCCGCGAGACAGGATAATCGCCGCATCCAGCGTATCACCAACACGGTCCTCAAGATGGGGGGCGGTGTCGATGTCGATGTGGAGTAAAGGATGACGTTTGCGCAATTCGCCAAGACGCGGGAACAACCGTTGGCTCCCGAACATTGGAAGCACGCCCAAACGCAGCCGCAATAGCGCGATATTGTCAGACTGGCTTTCAACCGCCCGAGTAAGTGCCTCCATATGCGGGTTCACCGCTTCATAAAAGGCCTGACCTTCATCGGTCAGCTGCATGGATTGACGCGCCCGAGTGAACAGCTTTTTGCCAACAAATTCTTCGAGATTGGTAATCCGCCGAGACAGCGCCGATGGGCTTAGGCTAATCTCCTCTGCAGCCGCGCGGGCAGAGCCAAGGCGGACCGTGCGCATAAAAGCTTCGAGCGCTCGCAGAGGGGGAAGGCGACGTGACGGCATAAGCATTAGCTTCTTTGCAAGGGACTACGCATGGTCACTAGACCGTGATGCAAGAAAGTGAAATGTATTTTCAAGAAGCCCAAATCCGATGACGTTACTGCGATCCCTTCTCGCTGGACTGATCCTCAGGAGCGTGAAGCCGCAGGCGTTTCACATGGGTTTCATCTCCAGCAGTAACTTCAATGCGCCATCCGCTGGGATGTTCCAGCACAGAGCCAATGGATGGCACCGCCTCTGCAAGAACGAAAGCAAGACCGCCCAGCGTATCCACCGCTTCCTCGACTTCGGCCAAGCGCGGATCGACAGTGCTCGCCACATCATCCAACTCCGCACGCGCATCGCAGTCCCACATACCCTGTCCGATCGGAACGATCAGCTCTTCGGGCGTTTCATCATGCTCATCTTCAATCTCGCCGACGATTTCCTCAACCAGATCTTCAATGGTGATGAGACCATCGGTCCCCGAAAACTCATCAACAACAACCGCCAAGTGTACACGCCGAAGGCGCATATCCGCCAGCACATCCAAGGCCCCGCGCGTTTGCGGGACATAAAGCGGCTGGCGCATCAGGACAGTCCAATCGCTCGGCGGCGCTTTACCCTTCGCAAGGTAAGCAAACACATCCTTAATGTGCACCATGCCGATCACTTCATCCAAAGTATGGCGGTACACCGGCATGCGCGAGTGTCCGTGTTCAGCAAAAGCAGCGACCAGTTCATCCCAGCTCAGCGCTGCATCTACCGCAACGATCTCCCCGCGAGGGACAGCAACATCATCTGCATCATGTTCAGAAAAGTGCAGCAGGTTACGCAGCATTTGGCGTTCAACCGGCGATAGATCACCATTGCCCGTTCCATCCGCGCTGCTCGTATCAGAATGGTCGCCATTCTCGCCTTCATGCTCGTCGATTTTCTCCTCGAGCGTTTTTCGCAAAGAACGGTTCGCCTCATCGACGCCAACCATCTTTTTGAGTGCGGCCCATATGCCGCTGCTACTCTCCGCGTCTCCCGCGGCGGTGCTGCTACTGCTATCGGGCATTTTGCTCCCTGATGTGCTCCTTAGGGCCCTACGACGTTTTGTCGTTGATGCTACGGTCCCCATATGGGTCCCCTATGCCCATTTTGGCAAGAGCCGCTATCTCCAAATGCTCCATTGCCTCGGCCTCTTCGTCTGAATGAACATGAT
The DNA here is from genome assembly GCF_039988855.1 of Erythrobacter sp. GTDB lineage: Bacteria > Pseudomonadota > Alphaproteobacteria > Sphingomonadales > Sphingomonadaceae > Erythrobacter. Next base: position 244,011 of record NZ_JBDXIY010000019.1, on the reverse strand, counting down.
CAAAGCCGGCCAGATGCAGCAGTCCGTGGATGATGAGATGCGCGGCGTGATGGTTAAGCGCGATGCCTTTTTCTGCCGCTTCGCGCGCGCAAGTTCCATACGCCAACGCAATATCGCCCAGCATTGCCGGAGGCCCATCGGGGCCCAGCTCTAAAAGCTCATCGCGGGTGAGCATGGGAAAGCTGAGCACATTTGTGGGCTTATCCCGGTCTCTCCACTCGCGGTTGAGTGTGTGGACTTCTTCATCGGAAGTGAAAAGGACACTGGTGTGCAGGCGCGCGTTCGTAAGTTCAGACGCGACTTCGCCAATGGCCTTTGCGCAATCGCCAACCAGTGCCTCCCAAAAATCATCCGGCCCATCACCTTTAGGCCAATCTTCAAGGTCAATTTCTAACTGCACGGGCATCTCATTGAATTAAAATCATTTAACGAAAGTTTTGACACACATGACACACTGTCCAAAGGAAGAAAAACCTTTGGCGCAATTTTCTCGCTGGTCTGACGGGGTAAATTGGATGGAGAAGCAGGGTTCATAGCGCACTGCATAGTCCAACACCGGCGCAGTAGGAAAGCGTGCGTTTCAGCCGCGTTTGCTCATCATGAAGCATTTCAAAGGCAAGTTCGCCTCACAACAAAACTGCCCGGTAGAGTATTCGGCAATGCCCTTTCTCGACTTCGATCGCGGGAGTAGGTGGCGTTGAAGCAACTCCCCAAGAACGGACCTAATTTCGGGAATGTCAGCAAGTCCAAAACTGGGGTGTGGCGGACACTACCAAGCTAAAACTCTTGCCTTCACATTTGTTATTTTAATATTTTGGCGTGACGAAACCATCGCTCTGTTATATGCGTGGCTGAGGTTCTCAAAGCAACTAATAATCTAATATTGTCTTTTTGAGAGCTAATAAGAAGTTATAGGTGCATATCTACAAATGTACAAAATATCAAAAATCTTTAGCTGTGCATTCTGCTGCGTTCTAATCGTCTTGCTAGCGCTTCCTTCCTCATTTGCTCTCGCACAAACCGAGCGCGAAGTGGTGGACTTAGACACAAGCGAGTCATCAAGCAGCATTGAGTACGTCCAACCTGAAGGGCGCGGAAATTCAAATGCAACTTGCACCGTTTTTCTCAGAGCAAAATCCGGCAACAATGTGAAATATTTAAAAAGTCGTGAAGATGGGCTTTGCCATATCAAGAACACGTCCATCTCAGGTTCAAGAGCCCTAGGGCAACTCGTCATTTTAGAAGTCGAGGTATTTGATTTTAGGAATGGAAAGAAGTTTGTTCAATTTCCTAGCGTGCCGATAGCAATACAGACAACCAGCGTTCCCAAGACTCAGCCAACTCAATTCATTGTTCATATCAGTACGCCTCTCTACGGCAGCTGGGCTACTAGCGCGGTGCAAGATATAGCTTTTCCTTATCGGCATGTTGAAGATGGCTACATCTTGATGTCTCAAGCAAAATCAAAAAGGAACCAGCAAAACTGGACCATGTTGGCTGGGACACATGTCTCGGTGATCAAACACTAGCTTCTCATCAACCGTTTCTGGTCCTATGTTTGTCAAACCCCAATAAGTTGGTTTTCAGATCGGACGTAGGTTTCGTAACTGATCTATTTCGAACGAACTATCTGCGGCCATTTTTGGATCGTTAGCCGCCATTTTCGGAATATGGAATCCACGTCCGCTTTGACTTCTTGTCGATTTGGAAGCGGACCTCACGCTTTTACCCAAGCTTAGGTAGGCAAATCACTCGCCCTCGTAAGCCTCGACAATTCGGCCCACAATCGGGTGGCGGACCACATCGGCAGCGGTGAAGCGGATGGTGCCGAAACCATCGACGCCTTCAAGCTTGCCGACCGCATCGGCGAGACCGCTCATGCGGTCGCCTCCGGGGATGTCGACCTGTTTGGGATCGCCGCAAATCACCATCCGGCTGTTCTGGCCAAAGCGAGTGAGGAACATCTTCATTTGCTCGCGCGTGGTGTTTTGCGCCTCGTCCAAGATCACAAAAGCATCGGCCAGCGTGCGCCCGCGCATAAAGGCGATAGGCGCGATTTCGATCTCACCCGATGCAATGCGGCGCTCGACCTGTTCGGGCGGCATGCAGTCATTGAGCGCATCATACAGGGGCCGCAAATAGGGATCGACCTTGTCCTTCATATCGCCGGGAAGAAAGCCAAGTTTTTCGCCTGCTTCAACCGCAGGTCGCGACAGGATCAGGCGCTGGACGCTGCCGCTGATAAGTTGGCTTACGGCCTGTGCAACCGCGATATAGGTCTTGCCGGTTCCGGCTGGACCAAGCGCGAAGATAATGTCGTCGCGGGTCAAACTGCGCATGTATGAGATTTGCATGGCAGAGCGCGGCACAATCGTTTTGCGGCGCGTCCTAATCATGATTGGCGGCTCTTGGCTATCGCCGCTTATGATGCCTTCCAATGTAGGCTCGTTCGACATTGCGATCAGCGATTCAATTGCCCCGCTATCCAAGTCCTGTCCCTTGGCAAGCCGGTCGTACATGGTGGTGAGTGTCTCTCGCGCTCGCCCCACGGCATCGGGCGTCCCCTCAATCAGAACTTTGTCGCCGCGTGCATGGATGTAGACATTGAGCCGGTTTTCCACCTGCACCAGATTGGCATCGAACTGCCCGAACAAAGTTCCCAAAAGCGATTGGTTTTCAAAGGAGAGCTCGGCCTTGGCGCGCCCGCCTTCGTCATCGGGCTCGTTTAGATTGATGGCCTCGGGTACGACTGTTGGATCAATCGTGTCTGCGGTCTGTTTTGTGGGTCTGCGTCCCATAACGTCCTTTGCGCTTACGCCCTTCCCGCTGAAGAGTTGGCAACAGGGGAAAAGATATCTGTGAGTCGCAAAGGTAGGCTTCCGAGGCATCTTGGCAAGTTTGAAGGGGGCATATGATGGTGGAAAGTCACGGATCGGACGTCAAATCAATCTTCTCGCACGCTCTCGCCTTGCAGCTGCGCGGGGCGGCGCACCGCCTTGCATTATGGTCTGTGATCTTCTGCCCGGCGACATTGCCCGGTCTGTAAAAGAACAGATTGAAGAGAATGCACGCGGCCTTCGCGGCGCAGCGGATCGCTATCTGCCGATATTGAAAAACCAAGATGCCCAAAACGCGGGCCGTTAAACACCGGGGAAGATTAGATCAGGCGGCCTTCAATTGAGTTGGGCCCTGCATCGACAAGATTGACCCGCACCATGTCACCGATCTCAGTCTTGCCCCCATTTTCATCGGAGAACCAGACGCTGGTGAGCCAAGGAGATTTGCCAAGCCATTGTCCGGGAAGTTTACCCTTACGCTCAACCAAAATGTCGCAAGTCTTACCTTGCAAAGCGTCATTAAAGGCACGCTGATCACGGTTTAGCCGCTCTTGGAGACGTTGAAGACGATCATCCATCACATCGCGCGCAATTTGATTGTCCATCGCCGCCGCCGGGGTGCCCGGACGCGGCGAGTATTTAAAGCTGAACGCTTGGCTGTAGCGCACTTCGTCAACAAGGCTCAGAGTGTCTTCGAACTCGGCTTCGGTCTCACCGGGGAAGCCGACGATAAAGTCGCCTGACAGGGCAATATCGGGACGGGCCTCGCGGAACCGTTCAAGCAGTTTCAGATAACTCTCTGCCGTATGCGCACGGTTCATTGCCTTGAGCACACGGTCATTGCCCGATTGCACAGGCAAATGCAGATACGGCATAAGGCTTTCGACCTCGCCATGTGCCGCGATGAGGTCATCTTCCATGTCGTTGGGGTGGCTCGTGGTGTAGCGAATGCGCTCTACCCCATCGAGCTTTGCAATGGCCCGGATCAGGCCAGCAAGACCGACAGGACGCCCTGCATCATCCTCGCCCGCCCAAGCGTTGACATTCTGTCCAAGCAAGGTGATTTCGCGTGCGCCCGCTTCAATTAGCTTGCGTGCTTCGCCGATCAAATCATTGAAAGGCCGCGAGATTTCGGCGCCGCGTGTGTAGGGCACAACGCAATAGGTGCAAAACTTGTCGCAGCCCTCTTGAACGGTAAGAAATGCCGTTGGCGAACGCCGCTTGCGCTGCGGCAGCGCGCCGAACTTCGCAATTGCAGGCATATCGGTGTCAGTCGCGCGCTTACCCGCAACCGCTGAATCCAGCATATCTGGAAGGCGGTGGTACGCCTGCGGCCCCACAACCATCGACACAGCAGGCGCGCGCGTCATGATCTCTTCGCCCTCGGCTTGCGCCACGCAGCCAGCCACCGCGATCATCGGTGCCTTCTTCTGGGTCTTGCCTTTGGTCAGGCGGCCAATGTCGGAGTAAATCTTTTCCGCCGCTTTCTCGCGAATATGGCAGGTGTTGAGCACGACAAGATCCGCATCCTCGCCCTCTGGCGCAGGCGACAGGCCTTTTTCATCGAGAAGCTCGCCCATACGTTCGCCATCATAGACGTTCATCTGACAGCCGAAGCTTTTGACGCGGTAGGTCTTGGGGCTCTCATTAGGAGCCACGCGGGGGTCTGTGGTCGGTTTCATGATTGAAGCGCACCTAGCGGGAAGTCGGGCCCGGTTCAATCATCAGCTTCGTCCGGCGAAATCTCTTTATCAGGACGCGATTGGTGAACGCATGGCGTGATCTCGCGGTGACCGATGCCCGGGTGTCCGGGGTTATCACGCTTGCATTCGACCCTTGGCCGTACAACCCCTTGGGTTTCAACCATTTGAAGCGCGTCCTTGTCCGCATAGGCCGCAATCCATGTCAGGCAATCAGCGAGCAGACGCATCGAGTGCTTTTTGATCGCGCTTGCGCCCGGCCTGCAATTGATGGTGTAAACTTCGGCAGCAGGCGCGGATTTAAACTTGGCAAAGCGCCGCAAAAGCTCTCCGCGTTCGTTGAACACCGTGCGCCGAACATCATTGGACATGGCATCGCCCCCGTAAAAGGGCGAAGTGTTGAACATAAAGGCGCGCACTTGCGGGTTCGCGACGGAGACCTCCGTCGCCAGCGCCCCGCCTAGCGAATGCCCCGTGACCACCCAAGGCACACTGTCATCGAAACGCGCCGCTTCTGCTGCGAATGTCTCAACCGCCAAATTGATCTGGTCATTGCGCAAACTGCCGTAGAAAATATCTGAGAACCCATCGAAATCGGTCCCGCGAAAGGCCAGCACGCGCGCGATAGGCTGTCGGTTTTCTAATTCTGAAGTGCCGGGCGCAAACTGATTGAACAAGGCATAGCCAAAGCCCTTGTCGCTCGCATCCTCATCAATGGGCAGCGCCTCCAACTGCTCCAACATGGGAATGGGCGCGGTGTATAGATCGCCATCACCCACATAAGCCTGAAGCGAGGCGACTGCATAGGGGTAAGCCTCCACTGCCCCCTCACGCACAAAGGAACACCACCCACCCGGCTCCATCCGGCACGGGGATCGTGATTGGGAGATATCGGGGAAAGTTGCGCAGGCGGAAAGAGTGAGGAGGAGCCCTAAAAGCAATGGTCGGACTGATAGTTTCAATGTGCTGTTACTCAGTGGCTCAGTCGTTTGGATTCGCGCTGGAATGTTCTTTTGCCAACTGATGTCGTTCTTCTAACTTTTCATGTCGAAGCGAACGATCATCGGGATACAGCCTCGAAGAGGCCCATTGGAGCGACCAATATTCGGACTCCAAATTGGTCCAAACTTCTTGGGCAACATCAAGCTCGTACGCATCCAGTTCGCCTTGTCCACCTGTCTCAATGATATCCCGGCGTTTGACGATCTCTTGGGCAAGCTCTTCGTTATCCCATTCGCGATACGGATAGAAAATCAAGCCAGTACTGAAAGCCTTACCAAGCGACTCATCAAGAAACCAAAGGAAGCGATCAAGCTTATTGGAGCTAGCATGCTTGTCGACCCTATCAAGGAGTGCGCGAATTTCATCCACGTTAAGATCAACGATTGGATCAGGAAAGTCGATTGCCCAACCTTGGGCGACTTCTTCGGAGCTCGACCAGCCGTAAAGCGTCACCAGCCAGAGCCAATCGACTTTCATTGGCGAATGAGAATTGATCTCTTCAACAATCGCCTCAACTGCTGCTTTGCGGAGCTGGTATTCTTCCGATCTTGTCTCGGTTTCCCGACTTTTCCGCCTTTCGGAGGAGTATTCCTCTGCGGCGTTCTGACCTTGATTTATCAAGTCGGTCAGACGTTGAATTGCTTCCTCGGACGCATCGCTTTCAAGTATCTCAATAGTCGTCGATAGTCTATTTGACATCTCGCCTACGATCTCTGAATCGGGGTGGTCGGCAGCAACGGAGACTGGTGTTGCAAGCTGTGCGCCCGCAACACCGATCCATATCAAATGCTTACGCAACGCTCGCCTTAACAATCTTGCCCGGTGCCTGGGGTGGTTCGCCTTTTGGAAGCGCGTGGACGTGTTCCATGCCGCTTTCGACTTGGCCCCAAACGGTGTATTGACCGTCGAGGAAGTGCGCATCTTCAAAACAGATGAAGAATTGTGAGTTTGCGCTGTCGGGCATTTGCGAACGCGCCATTGAACATGTGCCCTCGACATGCGGTTCTGCGTTAAATTCGGCCTTAAGATCGGGTTTTTCACTGCCGCCCATTCCGGTACCGGTGGGATCGCCGCCTTGCGCCATAAAACCCGGGATTACGCGGTGGAATACCACGCCGTCGTAAAAACCTTCGCTGGCAAGTTCGGTGATGCGCGCAACGTGACCGGGGGCCAGATCAGGGCGCAGTTTGATAACAACGTCTTTGCTCGTCCCATCACCGGTGTCGAGCGTGAAAGTGAGTGTATCGGCCATTTTCAAATATCTCCTGAAAGTTTGGCCGGTGATATAGTGGATTCAGCGCTCCTGTCACCCACTAGTCGCAAGCGTATGCTTGCTTTTGAAGGCGCGGGCCCTAGACCCTCTCAACCATGGTCGATCAAAGCTCTCTCGATGAAGGTCTGCTGCCGATTGAGGCAGACGAAGTCGAAGTGCACCCCGATGACCGGATCGATGACGAACGGCACGACGAAGAGAATCGGTTGAAGCCATCCTTTGTGAGCGCGGTGCGCGGTGCGTTGGAACGCGGCGATCAAGTGGCGGTGTACGAACTTGTCGAACCGCTCCACCCCGCGGACATTGCCGACCTTGTTGAGCTTATCGACGAAAGCGACCGGGAAACTTTTGCGGCGGCCCTCACCGATCTGATGACGCCCGAAGTGGTCGCGGAGCTTAACGACCACGTGCGCGAATTGATGATGGAGGCCCTCGCACCAGAGGACGTTGCCACCATCACAGAGCAGTTGGAAACCGATGATGCGGTCCAATTGCTCGAAGACCTTGACGAAGACGACCAAAAGGCGATCATCGCCGAGCTTGGGCCTGAAACACAGGCCGCAGTTGAAAGCGCGCTATCTTATCCAGAGGAGACAGCCGGGCGCCTGATGAACCGCCACTTTATGGCGGTGCCAGAGCATATGAGCGTGGGCGATCTTATCGATTACCTGCGCGAAGAAGGTGATCTGGAGCATGATTTCTGGGAAGTTTTCGTCGTCGATGCATCGCATCACCCGGTGGGCACCTGCGCGCTTAATTGGATCCTCACAACGCCGCGCAATATCGCGCTCACTGATGTGATGAAACGCGATCAGACCCTGATCCCGGTAACGACCGATCAGGAAGAAGTCGCCTTGATGTTCCAGAAATACGCCCTGATCTCGGCTGCTGTGGTCGATGAAAGCGGACGTTTGGTCGGGCAGATCACAGTCGATGACATTGTGCACATCATCTCCGAAGAGGCGGGCGAGGACGCACTGCTTCTTTCCGGCGCAGGTGATGGCGACATTAACGAACCGATCAAAGAAGCCTATTCCAGCCGTGTTCGCTGGCTGGTGGCGAACCTTGGAACGGCGGTAGTGGCCTCGGCCATCATCGCATTCTTTGGCGCTGCGATTGAGAAATTGGTGGCGCTCGCAGTGTTGATGCCAATCGTGGCAAGCATTGGCGGCAATGCAGGTACGCAGACCATGGCCGTGGTCGTGCGCGCGATTGCAACCAATCAACTGACGCGGGCAAACACGTGGCGTATTGTCTGGCGCGAACTTCGTGTGGCGCTGCTAAATGGCGGTACGGTCGCGGTCCTTATCGGTATAGCAGCGGGCATATTGTTTGGCCCGGAAATGGGCGCCGTGATTGCATTGGCTATGGTGATTAACATCGCTGTATCCGGCCTTGCAGGTGTGCTGGTGCCGGTTGGATTTGAACGCATGGGCCAAGACCCGGCAGTTGCATCATCCGTTTTTGTCACCATGATCACTGATTCCATGGGCTTTTTGGCGTTTTTGGGCCTCGCAGTTGTGGCTGGATTGGCCCCGCTGGGTTGAGCTTGAGCGCAGGTGCGCTATCTTTCAAACATGCCCCTACACCTCACAAAAATCGCTTATGGTGCAAAGAGCTACGCCGAGCTTGAGAGTTGGTATCAAGGCGGTAAGCGTTCGCCCCGCCTCACCACCAAATACCGCCCCACAAAATGGGAACAGTGCATAGGCGGCTCGCTCTATTGGATACATCAGCACTCGCTGGTTGCGCGTTCCGAAATCCTGGGGTTCTCCCAAACCGATGATGGACGCTGGTTAATCGAGATGAAGCCCGAACTCATCCGTATTCACCCCCGCCCCAAACGCGCCCACCAAGGTTGGCGTTACCTAAAAGGTGAACCACCACGCGATTTGGATGAGGGTGAAGATATCGGCGATGCGCTGCCCGGGAAACTGGCAGGCAAGCTGGAACGATTGGGATTGATTTGAGGCAATAGTGGAAAACGTATGAGGGCTTAGATCAACCCCGGCGCGCCCGAATACACCCAAAACGCGATTGCCCCTGACACAGCCAGCGCGCCTAGCGCCCTGCCCCATGGTGCGGGCGTATTGTCCTCAACGCTGAGCGCCTTCTCACCCTTACCGCCAATCATTGGGCCGATCAGCTTCTGCGCTTGGAACGCTCTGTAATACACGACCGCCGCGATGTGCAGGCCCACCATTCCGAAGACGGCGTAGTAAAACCATTCGTGCGTATCGGTTAGGAAATCGGCTGTTCCCACGCCCACTAGCGAGTTCAATGGTCCCGTCGCTCCATCGTAAGGGTCGCCTGCAAAAAGCCCCATGCCAACCTGCGCTAGGGTCAAACCGAGCAAAGCCAAAACCGCGAGCGCGCCCAAAGGGGTGTGCCCCTTATACTCCTTATGAGAGAGCTCAGCGCGAAGGTATCTAAGCACCGCGCCGGGCCCTTTAACAAAGCTGGAAAACCGCGCCGTATCCGTGCCGATCACTCCCCAAATCACTCGGAAGATGATGAGCGCCAAGAGCACATGGCCCAGCCGCATGTGCCAGCCCCACTCAGAATTATCAGCGGTAAGATACATTGCAGGCAAAAGCAGAGCGAATGACCAGTGCGTCAAACGCACCGGCCAATCCCATATCTTCACTGCATGCGTTGCCATAGTGGGTTTGCCCGGCGTCAAATTACTCTTGTTCGACGCGGTATTTGTCGTGGCACGCTTTACACCCGTTGAGGCCAAGGTTGCCCACCTGACCGCCCACCGCTTCTGCATCGCCGGTCGCTGCTGCTGCCATCATGTCGGCGCTGGCGGCAACCGCTTGTTCTTGTACTTCGGCAAAGCCATCGGGATCTTCCCAAATCACAGCCAGCGCCTCTGTGTCATGACCTGCCTCCATGCTCGACCCTTCCGGAAAGAGGCCGGGCAATCGCTGCAAACGCTCATTAATGTCAGCCGCCGCCGGAGTGATCACGGCAAAATCTGGCGCTTCTGATTCCAGCTGCTCGCGGATCGTTTTGAAGCTGTCGCCGATGGCTTCGAAATTGTCCTGACGCTGCACGATTTCGGCAGGCGCATCACCAGAAGGAACAGCGATTTCCTCAACCGTATCACCTGCCTCACCGCTGCACGCGGCGAGCAATGTGAAGGCAGAAACAGCAACAAATACACTAGGGACAGACGTGCGGGCCATAAGGCTTTCCTCTCATTTATGACGATCCCCTTGGCGGATCTATCGTATGGTTATTTGACCACAATTCTGGCGAATTATCCAGCCGGCGGTTTGGGGAACAAAGCAGGCGTTTTTTTGCGGTACGCTTGATAGGCGGTATTATCGCCCCAACGTGCTTTGGCTTGCGCATCTTGCAAATTAATTCCGCTTATCCGGGTAAGCAGCAGGAATACAAAGACAGGCGAAATCACGACGAGCCATGAAAGCCCCGAAAGCACCGGAATGGCGATCACAAGGATGCCAAACCACAATGTGATTTCACCAAAATAATTGGGGTGACGGCACCAACTCCAAAGGCCGACATTGATAAATTTGCCAACGTTCGATGTATCCTTTTTGAACGCGCTTTTTTGAGAATCGGCGACACTTTCAAACACGAATCCAAGCAGCCAAATCGCGGCGCCTGCATAGAAGAAAGCACCAATTGGTGCGCGCGTTTCCGAAGTTATAATCGCAACCGCAGCCGACCCCGTCAGGATAGCCCAAAGGCCTTGCAAGGTCCAAGCGACAAGGAAGCGGGCCGGGTTCACACGAATTTTCTCAAACCGGCTGTCTGCACCGCCTGCTGCGTGAATGCGCGTGTAAAGGAATGAACCAAGGCGGATGCACCAGATCGCTACCATTCCGGCCACAACCATGCTGCGAACATCGAGATCGCCGTGAAAGCCGATTGCCGCATAAACCGCAAAGGCCGTTACCGACAGATAGGTGACCGCGCCGATGGTGTCATAGAACTTGTCGCTCTTCGCCGCAGCAGATGGGATGAAGGCAAGCCAGTTAATCGCCAAAGCAAGCCAACCTGCGAGATACATTGAAGGCCTGCCAAACACTTCGACACTGCCCGATCCTGCAAACCCTGAAAACGCGACCGCGATCACCGTGACCAATGCCACCACGAATAGGCTTTTCGCCGATTTCCCCATTGTGCTTCCCCTAACTCCATCTCTTCTCAGCATTCCTGCGCTGCATTCTATCAAACATCAATCGAACATCATATTGTTCGTCATCTGCAATTGCGCTCGCAAATTGCTGATAACTAGCGGTCAGCTCATCCATGCGTTCCGCGATGCGGACCTGATTGTACCCATGGCTCACCACAAAACGTCTGAGAGCAAGGATTTGTGGGAGGATGACCTCAATATAATCCGCAACCGGAAGAGCGCGGCGCATGGCTTTTTCCGGGCCTATGTCAGTGAAGACCCAGCCGGGAATGATCATACCCAAATGAACATGCGGCGGCAGGTCTTCGCGCATACTTTCAGTGATGCCCAACACCGCGTGTTTTGCCCCGATATAGGCGGCGGTTTGCGGGAAGGCGGGGAACAGGCTGTTCTCGCTGCCGGTGTTGTACATGGCGGATGGGGCGGCCTGCGCGGCAAGACGCGGGGCAAAAGCACGGCATCCGTTCCATACACCCCAAAAATTGATGTCAAAATGTGCGCGGGCGGCCTCTGGGTCGACTTCCCATAATTTGCCATGGGGTCCGCCTACGCCAGCGTTGTTAAAGACGAGGTCGACCGCTTCGAACTGCGTGAAGGCGGCCCTTGCAAAGGCCTCTACTTGCGCCAGGTCGGAAACGTCGCAAGGCTGCGCGTCAAAGCCCTCAACCGCTACAGCATCCAGCTTATCACCGGGCAAATCCGCGATCATCACCCGAACGCCGCGTGCAGCCAATCCGCGTGCAAGGCCAAGGCCAATTCCGCTCGCCCCGCCAGTAATGACGGCGGTTTTCGGGTCAAATTCGCTCATTCGCGCCCCTTCCCCTGATTACCAGCCGCCATTCAGGCTCGCGACTTCTCAGCCACTTTCCTTAGGACGTTGACATAGGTCTCTGGCCCTTGCGCGCCGGGCACCATAAATTTCTCATTGATGATCATGGCGGGCACGCCAGAGATATTGAGATCCCACGCTTGGCGTTCTTCGGCGATCACGCGCGCTTCAAGCTCTTCATCTTCCAGCGCCGCCTTTGCCGCGCCCCTGTGGACGCCAACACCCGCTGCAATATCGAGCAGCACACCGTGATCCGACAAATCTTTGCGCTGGTTGAAATGCGCCTCAAACAGGGCAAGTTTAAGCTTGGTTTGAACCTGCGGCCCCATCTGTTCGAGCGCCAGTCCCAAAAGTTTGTGACAATCGCGCGTGTTCCACATCATTGCAGGCGGCGCTGGCTCGTCGCCGCCTTCATAGGTGAGCGAGACCCCCGCACTTTCGGCAATAGAGCGCATTTGCCCGCGCACCTTCGCGCCTTCTTCTGCGGAACGGCCATATTTGCGGGTGAGATGCGCCTCCTGCTCCTCGCCCGTCTTTGGCATGTCAGGGTTGAGTTCAAACGGGCGCCAGCGGATCTCCGCCTCAATCTCGCCTTCGAGTGATCCAAGCGCTTGATTAAGCTGGCCATATCCAATCGCGCACCATGGGCACATGACATCAGAATAAATGTCGATTGTCAGTTTTTGGGCGTTCATGCTGTTTTCTCCAACCACCAAGCCATCAAATTATGCGCAATTGCATGAGGCGGCGGCGCGTGGAATGGCCCCTCGCCTTTCAAAGCGCTCGCAACATCTGCGCGCTCAAACCATTTGACCTCTGCCATTTCAGTCTCGTCAATTGTCAGTGCGTCATCATCCGCATACGAATGGCACGCGATCATCAACTGGCTTGGAAACGGCCAAGGCTGGCTAGCGACGTATTCGACATCGCGGACGCGAACGCCCGCCTCTTCGAAAACTTCTCGCGCAACCGCCTCTTCAATGGTTTCACCTGGCTCGACAAAACCCGCAAGCGCCGAAAACCGGCCTTCGGGCCAGTTTTTGCCGCGCCCAAGCATGAGTTTGCCCTCATATTCGGAGAGCATAATGGTCACCGGATCAGTGCGCGGAAAATGCTGAGCACCGCAATTGTCGCAGTTGCGCTGCCAGCCGCCTTTGGCCATTTTGGTGGGCGCACCGCACTGCGCACAATGGCGATGGCGCGCATGCCAATCGATAAGGCTTCGCGCGCCGCCATACAGCGCCAGATCACCCGGATCGAGATTCGCCATAAGCGCCCACAAACGCGGGTTGGCCATACGCGGGGCGGCATCGCCTTCGGCAGGAACGGCGGCGAAACAGGCTTTCTCGCCTCCACCCTCACGATCGAGGCCCAAGAACACAAGCTCTGCGTCCTCAGGCGCATCGGCCAAAGTGCCCCAGCTAAGCCGCCCTGCATCATCAAGCAGCGGCATGAGTTGATCGAGCAGAAGGAACTTTGCCTTCCAATTCATCAACCCGCCAAGCGCATCACGGTCCGCGCGGATATTGTCTGCCCGGTCAAGCGGCGAGCCGGCAAAGGATATTTGCCCCTGATAGCGCCCCATTCGTTCGGCCATTAAGCCACTTTCTTGGCGCGCATCGCAGCTGTATCGGCCTCAAGTGCGGCCATATATTCATCGCGAATCGGCAAGGCGTCAGACGGCATGTACTGGGTGAACAGGCACGCACGAAGGTTCAGATTGTAGTCGACAGCAGCAAGTGTGCCTGCCGCGCCGCCCCAACCAAATGTGCCATTGACGCTGCGGCCACCGGCGCCGTGGCCCTGACCTTCCATCCAAGTGCCCACAAGGTCAGTGCCTTCGGGGAAGAGGTTCGAGACGCCTTTGCGTACAGCCGCTTCGCTCATCACACGCTTGTCACCAAGCTTACCGTAGCCAAGCAGCATACGCAGGAAGCGGTCATAATCTTTGGGTGAAGACACAAGGCCCGCACCGCCAGTTGGGAATGCGCCCTTCTCCAGATAAACCGAGCTTGCCGCTGGATCGATCGGGAAAGCGCTGCCGTTTAGAAGCCCGTAATTGTCCGTGAAGCGATCGACATTCTCAGGCGCCACGAAAAATGCCGTGCTGTCCATGCCGCATGGACCGAAAATGCGCTCTTTCAGGAATTCGTCAAATGGCTGGCCAGCGGCGACTTCGATCACGCGGCCAAGCAGATCGAGACCCATGGAATAGCTGAATTTCGTGCCTGGTTGCAGCACAAGAGGGAACTTAGCGAGTTCATCCGCAAAAGCTTCGAGGCTTGGCGCAGGATCGCCGCGGAAGATGCCCGGAATAGGCAAGCGCGTTACGCGGCCAGCGACAACCCCAGCGTTGTTGTAAGCCTCAACAATCGGACCCTTTTGGATGATGCCATAACCAATACCCGCAGTGTGGGTCAGCAGATGACGCACAGTGATGGGAGTTTTCGCAGGCTCTAGATTATCTTCAGTGATCGCGCCGTCATATTCTACCTGCACCATCATGTCTTTGTAAGCAGGCAGGAATTCGTAGATCGGCTGATCAAGGCCAAGCTTACCTTCGTCGATCAGGATCATCGCCGCCATGCCAGTAATCGGCTTGGTCATTGAATAGATACGGTAGAGCGAGTTCTCGTCGACCTCTTGCTGCGAATTCAACGCCAAAGTGCCCCCGCCCACATGGTGTGCGTGATCGTCTTGGCCCCAGCCGAAAGTGAGGTACATTTGTGCGACTTTTTTCTCGTCGACATATCTCTTCGCCATTGCCGCAACATTAGGCCAGCTTTCATCAACACTGTGAGCAAGCAATTCGCGCCCAAAAGGCAAGCTTGCAAGCGTTGCCCCCGCAGCGGCAAAGGCGCTGCCGCGAAACAAGGAGCGGCGTGAAAAATCTGTGTTTGCGAAGTTACGATAAGCCAAGGGTCTCTCTCCGATCAGGCGCTTTGCGCGTTTTGTATCTCTTGGGGGAGCAGAGCTGAATGGTCAATTACGTTGTGATTTGGGACTGGAAAGGCCCGCTTGTCTGACCTGTCGTCTGAGGCCTTGAAATTCTTTGGTGTTATACTCATATAACACACATGGGAAATCTTCTTGCTTATCTTTTTGGGCTTATCAGCCTTGTGATCGTCATCCCCTCGACCATTCCGTTTCTTGGTTGGGGCAATTGGTTGGCCATGCCGTTGATTGTAATCGGAATTATCTTTGGCGCCCTATCGTCTAGCGATGGAGGCAGAAATTTCTGTCTCGTGGTCTTCCTAATCGCCGCAGTGCGCTTGGCTATTGGCGGCGGGTTTATCTAAGCTATCGCCAACCGCGCAGCCTTCGCGAAAAGCGTGGGAAGACCCGCCTCTTCGATTTGGCTCACAGACCACCATTCGCCTTCACCTGCAGGAATTTGTTCCCCAGCAATTCGAACAAGTTCAAGCGTCAAATGCGCATGGGTGAAACTGTGCCGCACGGCGCCTAGGCTCTTCATATCGCCATCAATGGGCGCATCGCCTGTGCCGTCGGCTTGCGCGCTCCAGCCATCATCAGGAAGACTGCGCATCCCGCCCAGCATCCCTGTGCCAGGCCGTTTTACAAGCCAGACCTTGCCCTCTCGTTCGATCCAATAGGCAGTACCGGACCGCGCAGGCTTGGCCTTTTTGGGTGGTTTGACGGGTAATCGTTCAGGCTCACCTGCCGCATTGCCTTTGCACATATTTAGCAGAGGGCACAGCAGGCAACGCGGCGCTCTATTGGTGCAAATCTGCGAACCCAAATCCATCATGCTTTGGGCAAAATCGCCCGCACGAATTGCAGGTGTGACCTTATCTGCATACTTGCGAATGGCCTTGCGCGCCCGCGGCAATGGCTCTTCGATATTGAACAGACGTGACATCACTCGTTCAACATTCGCATCGACGACCACCGCGCGCTTGCCAAAGGCGATGCTGGCAATGGCCGCCGCCGTGTACGCGCCCAGCCCCGGCAGTTTCAACAATTCCGCTTCGGTTTCAGGGAAACCTCCTCGCGCTGCCACAGCCCGCGCGCATTTCACCAGATTGCGCGCCCGCGAATAATATCCCAGCCCCGCCCAAGCCGCCATGACGTCTTCGTCGTTCGCCTTGGCAAGATCGAACACCGTTGGCCAAATGGCTGTGAATTTCTCGAAATACGGTTTCACCGCCGTAACCGTGGTCTGTTGAAGCATCACCTCAGATAGCCACACCCTATAAGGATAGGCAGGATCATTCGGACGCTCTGCGCCCGGCGGCACACGCCAAGGTAAATTGCGTGCATGCACGTCATACCAGTCCAAAAGCGTCATTGAGATGGTGGCGGTCACAGGCCGGTTATGGCATGGGCACTTGCACCATGGGAAGCGACACCGACAAAAAGACCCCCAACAAGGGAACGGGCAGCAAGGGAACGGGCAGCAAGGGAACGGGCGCAAAGAGCCGCAAGAAAGCAGGCAAGCCATACACCCGTCCGCGTGGCCGGGGGGCAAAGGCAATTGGCGACCTTATGCCAGAAATCGGCCGTACCGCTTTTCGCCGCTTCGGTTTTGTGCAAAGTTCAGTCGTAACCCGCTGGCCCGAAATTGTGGGCCCCACCCATGCGCTTGTATGTTCTCCCGAAGCCATTCGGTTTCCTCCCGGAGAGAAGTCCGAAGGCATACTGCAATTGGTGGTAAAGCCTGCCCATGCGCCGTTGATCCAACAGGTGCTCCCCGAGATTATTGAGCGGGTAAACCGGTTTTTCGGATACAAGGCCGTTGCGCGCGCTAAAATCAGGCAAGGCGAGGTTAAGCCGCCATCTGGTGAAGAGCGCCCCAAACCGCCGCCGTCTCTTAAACCCATACCAATGGAATTGGGCGACTCTTTGCGGGATATTGGGGATCCAGAACTGCGCACCGTGCTTGAGTCTCTCGCGCGGAACCTTGGTGATGACAAGAAAGACGACAAGAGATGAGAAGTTTCAAACGCGCAGGCCTCATTGCGGTAAGTGCAATCGGTTTGACATTCGCAGGCGCCGTAACGGCTCAAGAGCGCAATCAGGTTGAGGCTGAAAACCAGCTTAAAGATCCGCCAAGCGCATTCGTCAACAGCGGTCGCCGCGCCGCGTGGCATGCCGAAGTCGTCCGGACAGAACACGGCTTTAAAATCGGCAACCCAGAGGCCGAAGCCTCATTGATCGAATGGATCAGCTACACTTGTGGGAGCTGTGCAGCATTCGCTCGCGAGGGCGAAGGTGCGCTGGATCTGGCTCTGCTTGCGCCGGGTCATATGAACGTCGAAGTGCGCCCTATTATCCGTAATATGGTTGACCTGACTGTCTCAATGCTCGTCCAATGCGGCGGCACAGAAGACTTCAAAAACCGCCACCGTATGTATCTGTTGCAGCAAAAAACTTGGCTGGAGAAAGCACGAACTGCACCCAGATTGCAGACATCGACTTGGGGAAGTGGTAACAGATCGGCGCGCATCAGCATGGCCGCGGCACTTGATCTTGATGATATGCTCGCTGAGCGCGGTGTGTCTCGCATGGACATCACTACCTGCCTTAGCGACGATGCAGCGGCCCAAAAGCTGTTGCAAGAAAGCGCGGCTGACCGGAAAGAGTTAGGCATCAATTTAACGCCGAGTTTTGCTCTTGATGGCGAGCTGCTTGACCAAGTTCACGCGTGGGGAACACTTTATCCCGTTATCGCGGAGCGTTTCAAACCCAACAATTCGTCTCGATAGAGGAAATTTATGTGCGTTTTCTCGGATAAATCCGGGTGAAATCTCATGCGAATTCACCTATCCACCCTTTTTGCACAACACGCGCCCTTGGTCCTCTTCCCGACCAAGGGAGCATACGTATAGTCTTTTTGCTTAGATCAGAGGATTCTTAATAGCCATGACCGCCTTTCGCATCTCTATGAAATTGGCAATCACCGCCCCGCTCGCACTTGCCCTTGCCGCTTGCGGAGGGGACGCTGCAACGGACGAACTTGAAGGCGATGTCATCGCCCCAATCGAAGCGCCCGATGGCACCAATTGGGGGGATACCGTCAATGTCAGTGAAAGCGATGGCTATGTCCTTGGTAACCCAGAGGCACCGATAAAGCTCGTCGAATACGCCTCACACACATGCGGCGGCTGCGCGTCTTTCTCTGCGCAGGCTAAGACAAGCATCAAAGAATATGTCGCAACTGGCGTGGTCAGCTTTGAACAACGCAATCTGGTCCGTGACCCGATCGATCTGACGGTTGCGACCCTTGTTCGCTGCGGTGCGAAAGAGAACATGCAAGTCCTTTCCGACGAAGCATGGGGTTTCTTGCCGCAAATTTTTGAGAATGTGCAACGCAACCAAGCCGCATATGAAACCGCCGGCGCGGCTCCGATTGAACAACGCTTTGCAGGCATCGCGCAGGCGGCTGGGCTCATCGACTTTTTCGCAGCGCGCGGCCTTTCTGCCGATCAACAGCTTGCATGTTTGACCGATACCGCAACGATTCAAGCCATTGCCGACAACTCAGCTGCACAAGGCGAAGAGTTGAACATCACGGCAACGCCAACATTCCTCCTGAACGATCGCAAGCTTGATCCGCTAGGCTGGGAAGACCTTGAAGCGACCTTGCAACGTGCAGGCGCTCGCCAAGAGTAAGAGGTAAGAAAACACGTCTTCGATGCAGATCAGCCGGCTCAAACTTTCAGGCTTTAAGAGCTTTGTAGAACCGGCTGAATTGCGCATTGAACCGGGCCTAACCGGGGTCGTGGGCCCCAATGGTTGCGGAAAATCCAATGTCTTGGAAGCGATCCGATGGGTCATGGGGGAAACTTCCGCCAAGTCCATGCGCTCGGGCGGTATGGAAGATGTGATCTTCGCCGGAACCGATGCCCGGCCTAGGCGTGCCTTTGCCGAAGTTGTCTTGCATGCCGAGGATGACCGCGGCGAAGAGCTTGTCGTAACCCGCAGGATCGAACGAGGCGCGGGCTCTGCTTACCGCGTCAATGGCCGCGATGTTCGGGCGAAAGATGTGGCGTTGACCTTTGCCGATGCGGCGACTGGCGCGCACTCGCCTGCTTTGGTGAGTCAGGGCAAGATTGCTCAGGTGATCGCGGCGAAGCCTGCCGAACGGCGCATGATGCTCGAAGAGGCCGCCGGGATCGCTGGCCTTCATGTTCGGCGCAAGGATGCTGAAAGCAAGCTTCGTTCGACCGAGAAAAATCTGGAACGCCTTGAGGATTTAATGGCGGGCCTCGATGCGCAAATGGCATCGCTTAAACGGCAGGCAAAGCAGGCCGAGCGTTACACCAAGCTAACCGAGCAAATCCAACACGCCGAAGCGCGCGTTGTGTTCGCCCGTTGGCGCGATGCCGCATATGCCGCAAAAGAAGCGCGCGCCGCGGCCCAAGGGGCAGAGAACAAGGTCACCCTTGCTCAGACCGCCGCAACCGAGGCACAAACACAGCAGGCTGAAGCTGCCGCGACTTTGGCAGAAGCGCGCGAAGAACTTGCCGATCGCCGTGATGATGCGAGCGCGCATGGTCACCGTATGGCCGCCTTGTCCGAGAAACTCGACGCAGCAGAGCAGCGGCTCAAAGACTTGGACCGCCAACGCACCCGCCTTGAAGAAGATCGGAAGGATGCAGACCGGCTAACGAAAGATGCAGCAGAAGCTTTGACCCGGCTTGAACGCGAGGTTGAGGCCTCTCAAGCGAGCGTAACCAAGGCAGACAGTGAACGCCCTGCCCTTGCCGACAAAAGCGAAGACGCCGAACGCGCCAGCCGCACCGCTGAGCTTTCGCTTGCAAAAGCCACCGCCGATCACGCCGGGGTCGAGGCGGAATGGCGTGTCGCTGAGGCCGCGATTGAACAGGCGAATACCCGGCTTACCCGGCTAGAGCGCGAGCGCGAACGTATCACCGCCATGCGCGCAGAGCTTGCCGATTGTTCAGACGTCGAAGCCGATGTCGTTGCAGCGCAAGCGGCAGTGGATGCGGCGACTTCTAACGTCGCACGCCAGCGCACTCGTCTTGAAGAAGAACAATCGCGCAAAGGTGAGCTTCAAACCTCTCGCGATAATGCCTCAACCGCTCTTGCCAGCGCAAAGGCGGAACTCGCAGGGATTGAACGCGAATATTCGGCTTTAGTGCGCGACCGCGATGCGCGATCCAAACGCGAGAAGGGACGTATTGGCCTTCCTGCCGCGCTCGACAGAGTAAAGATTGCCAAAGGGTATGAGCGCGCAATTGCAGCCGTTCTGGGCCGTGATGCGAAGTCGCCCTTGGGCCTTCCGCCCGACAATCCCGATGGACGGTTTTGGACAGGCGGAACAGGTGGGCCCTCACCTGTTTCTAACAATTTGCTCGATCAGATCACTGATTGCCCAGAAGAACTGCGTGCACGTCTTGCCCTTGTCCATGTGGCCGACAGCGATGATGGCCGGGCGCTTAATCCGGGCGAATGGCTCGTGACCAAGGCTGGTCATCTGCGCCGATGGGACGGATTTGTTGCGCGCGGTGAGGGTTCAGCCGAGGCCGCGCGGCTTGAAGCGGCCAACCGGATAAGCGAGCTTGAAGTCCAGCTTCCTCCTTTGCGCGAAGCCTTGGAAAAGGCGCAAGCGGACGAAGTATCGAGCCGTGAAGAGCTTTCGGCGTTGCAGACCGGCCTGATCGCACAAGAACGAGAGCTTGCTGGCGCAATTGACGAAGAACGAGGCGCTTTGCGCAGCCTCGATCAGGCAGAGTCAGCCCGCGAGCGCAACGCAGCACGGCTCGAAGAACTCGCAGCAACAAGCGCTGATCTAGAAGAACAATTTACGGCCGCAAAAAGCGAAGTCGCTGCTGCTGAACAGGCGCGCTCCGCCCTCCCATCGCCTGATACTGGCCGCGCCGCACTCGAAGCAGCGCGGGCAAAGCACGAGGCCGCGAAATCGAGTGTTCAGGCGGCAATGGCACAGCTTGCTGCGCACGACCAAGGTCTCGCAGTGTCGCGCGAACGATTGGCGGCACAGCAAGCGGATAAAAACAATTGGGAAGCGCGTTCAGGCGAAGCGACCAAACGCGTGGCTGATTCCAATTACCGGCTGGAGGAGATCAGCCAAGAGCACGCCGTCTATTCAGCAAAACCCGCATCTTTGATGGCAGAAATTGAACAAGGCGACGTCATCGCCAAGCGTCTCACCGATGAGCTGCATAAAGCGCAGAGCGAAATGGACCGCTGCCAGGATGCGATTGCAGATGCAGATCGCCAGCTTGCCACTGCGCAAGAGGCATTGGCCGTTGCCCGCGAAGGCCGTGCCACCCTTGCTGCTCGCGCCGAGAACGAAGAAGCCCGCCAAAGCGAGATGGCACGGATCTCAGGCGAGAAATTCCAGTGCCCGCCCCCACTTTTGGCGGAGCGTTTCGAGTTTGATGAAGAACGCGTCGAACCCGCCTCTACCGAGAGTGCAGAGATGGAGCGCCTCACCGCTAGCCGCGAACGGATTGGTCCGGTGAACCTTGTCGCTGCAGACGAACTTGCGCGGATCGAGGAAGAGCACGGCACCAGCGCATCAGAGCAAGCCGAACTCGTCGAAGCGGTTGGGCGTTTGCGCGCCTCCATCGGCAATCTCAACCGCGAAGGCCGCGAACGCCTGCGTGCAGCATTTGAAGAAGTCGACGGCCATTTCCGTGTCTTGTTCACACGCCTTTTCCAAGGCGGCAAGGCCCACCTAGCCCTGGTCGATAGCGATGACCCTTTGGAAGCAGGCCTTGAGATTTACGCCCAGCCTCCGGGCAAGAAATTACAAAGCCTCTCGCTCCTTTCAGGGGGCGAACAAGCACTCACCGCAACCGCGCTGATTTTCGGACTGTTCCTGACAAACCCAGCGCCCATCTGTGTGCTTGATGAAGTCGATGCGCCGCTTGATGATGCCAATGTCGAACGCTTTTGTGACCTGCTCGATTCCATGGTTCAAACAACCAAAACGCGCTACTTAATCGTGACCCACAACGCCGTCACCATGAGCCGTATGCACAGATTGTTCGGTGTAACGATGGCCGAAAAAGGCGTCTCTCGTCTTGTAAGCGTTGATTTGGGAGAAGCGGCCCTAATGGCGGCTGAATAGAGCGATTGGGCGGTAAATCCGCGCGATCCCCGCCAATTGTTCTAAGCCTCAATAGCGCGCGCAAGCCGCATTCTGATCTCTTTGAGCTTGGCGACGCTCTCTGCAGTTGAGGCGGCGGCGCCGGGTTCAGCCGATGGTTGTGGAGTTGCAGGGGCGCCTGCAAATTCTTCACCGTCGCGGCGGTCAAAATCCCGGCGTTCGCCCTTGCGGCGTTCCGCACCAGAAACACCGCTTGAACGCAAAACAGCCTCAGCCCCTTTGAGCGTATAGCCTTCTTGATTGACCAGCCGGTCAATCTCTTCGACCATTTCGATGTCGGCTGGGCGGTAAAGCCTGCGCCCGCCGCTGCGTTTCATCGGTTTAAGCAGCGAAAATTGCTGCTCCCAATAACGCAGGACGTGCGGCTTTATGTTGAGCGCCTCGCTAACCTCGCCAATCGTACGAAAGGCGCTTTTCGCTTTCCCATCGGCGAATTCTACCATTGCGGCGCTCTCTTAGCTGACAAAATCGTTGGCGTTATGACGCGCCAGCGATTTTCTCTTTCAGCAGCTGACTAGCGCGGAAGGTGAGCACGCGGCGCGGCGTAATCGGAACCTCAACACCAGTCTTGGGGTTGCGGCCAACCCGTTCATTCTTGTCACGCAAGACGAAGCTGCCGAATCCTGAGATTTTGACGTTCTCGCCCTTTTCCAAAGCGTCGGACATCTTGTCCAAGATCGCCTCAACCAGATCGAGCGATTCAGCACGGCTAAAGCCCATCTTTCGATTGATCGTCTCGGCCAAATCGGCCCGAGTTAGAGTGCCAACTGAACGCATCATATGCATATCTCCTTAATCGGCGCGATCCCTTAAACCATGGTAGCATAAGCCTTTTCTCAGGCGTACGCAATTCAATGTGTTGGTATCATGCAAAATTTGGCGCATCCATACAAATGCATATCAAATTCGGATGAGACTTGCGCCCCAAGTGAAACCGCCACCCATGGCTTCCATCAAGACTAGGTCGCCCTTCTTTATCCGTCCATCCTTGCGCGCTGTATCAAATGCGAGCGGGACAGACGCGGCCGATGTGTTGGCGTGTCGATCAACGGTGACGACCACCCGCTCCGGCGCGATCTTAAGCTTGCGCGCCGTCGCATCTAGGATACGCTTATTTGCTTGATGCGGCACTATCCAGTCGATCTGATCCGCAGAAACACCGGCCTCTTCAATGACTTCTTTAAGCACATTGGAGAGATTCACGACTGCATGCTTAAACACTTCGGGCCCACGCATGCGCAAATGTCCAACGGTTTGGGTGGTTGATGGCCCGCCATCGACATATAGAAGATCGTGCTGAGCGCCGTCTGCGTGGAGGCGGCTTGCTAAGATTCCCCGAGCGTCTTTCTGCCCGTCTTTTTCGACCGATGTGGATGTAGCTGGCGATTCCAAGACAATAGCGCCCGCCCCGTCGCCAAAAAGAACACAAGTTGTGCGGTCTTCCCAATCAAGGATTCGGCTAAAGGTTTCTGCCCCAATCACCAGAGCGCGCTTCGCCATGCCAGTGGTGAGCAGCGAATCTGCTGTGGTCAGCGCGTAAAGGAAACCCGAGCACACTGCGGCCACATCAAAAGCTATACCGCCATTGCATCCGAGTGCGTTTTGAACCTTTGTCGCGGTCGCAGGGAAAGTGTTGTCTGGGGTCGCGGTGGCCAAAACAATCAAATCAATGTCGTCTGGCGTCAGGCCTGCATCATCCAACGCCGCCAGAGCAGCTTGAATTGCCAATGTCGAAGTCGTTTCGTCCTCACCCGCGATGTAGCGTTGCCGAATGCCGGTCCGCTCGACAATCCACTCGTCAGAGGTATCAACCATAGTGGCCATTTCGGCATTAGTGACGATGCGCTTAGGCAGGGCTGAGCCGGAGCCCAATATTCGCGAGCTAGGCGCTCTTGATCGTGTCACGAGCAAAGCTCCGATGATTGACGTTACGTTTCGTTGGGTTCCGCTTTCGGCCCGTTTCCGCTATGTTTCAAGGCCTCTTCGCCCAATTCACCCAAATCATCCGCAATCCGGTCAATTAGGCGGTTTTCCAAAAGGCTTGCGGCGACCGTTACCGCCTGTGCCACGCCTTTGGCTGTCGCGCTGCCATGGCTTTTGACGACAACCCCGTTGAGGCCGAGAAAGACGGCACCATTGTGGTTGTTTGGGTCAAGATGGTGGCGCAGCAATTCCGTCGCCGGACGTGAAACGAGAAATCCGATTTTTGAACGCAGCGAACTGGTAAAAGCCTGCCGCAACAGATCGGTCACAAACCGAGCCGAGCCTTCGATGGCTTTAAGCGCAATATTACCGGAAAACCCGTCAGTGACTACAACATGCGTTTCGCCGCGATTGATCTTATCGCTTTCGACAAAACCATCAAAAGTCATCGCGAGCCCGGTTGCTTCGGTCAATTGAGTGGCCGCGTCACGAAGCGCGCCAGTGCCTTTGATGTCTTCGGTGCCAATATTGAGGAGGCGTACAGTGGGGCTCTCAAACCCATTGACGATCCGAGAATAGGCCGCGCCCATCACCGCAAATTGCACAAGGTTGCGCGCGTCCGCGTCTGTATTGGCGCCAAGGTCGAGCATGACCACATCGTGAGGTTCGAGCGTTGGCATCAATGCCGCAAGAGCGGGCCGATCAATTCCGGGAAGAGTGCGCAGCGCGATCTTGCTCATCGCCATCAAAGCGCCGGTGTTGCCAGCACTTACCGCAGCGCCAGCCGCGCCTTCCTTCACAGCATTAACCGCAAGGCCCATGCTGGTGGTTTTGGCACGGCGAATGGCTTTTGACGGCAGTTCATCGCCGCTGATCACATCATCGCAATGCAATATTTCGGAAGCGCCAGCCATGCCCGGATGGTTTTCGAGAGCGCGCTTAATCCGCTCCGAATCACCAACAAGCAAGAATTTGAAGCCGGCATGATCGCGGCGAGCGAGCGCTGCGCCTTCGACCATAACGCGCACGCCCTCATCACCGCCCATCGCGTCAATGGCGATACGCGGGAGGGTCATGCGCTAAGTCCTTTTATAATGACGGCTTAAATGCCCTTAGGGGCAAGAACCAGACGGCCGTTGTAGTAACCGCATGCGTTGCACATCATGTGCGGGCGCTTCAATTCACCACAGTTTGAGCATTCAACGAACGCCTCCACTTTCAGCGAATCATGCGCACGGCGATTTCCACGGCGATGCGGGGATACTTTTCTCTTAGGGACAGCCATGGCTCAGCCATTTCCTTAAATATTGCGTTAGAAAGCGCAGGAATCCGGCGCTTTTAATGTGTTTCGGTGACGCCCTTACGGCAAGGTCGCAAGGTGCACAAGGTGAATAACCTTCGCTATTGCGAGTCCTAACCTCAAATGGCGGGAAGGCGCGCGATATAACGCAAAACTCCAAGCTTGCAAGCACCAGCTTGTCTGCGCTGCAATTGGGCGGCGATACAGGCGGGACGTTGCAAGACCCTTCTATTCCCTCTATTTCGGTTTCTGATCAAAACTAAAAACATATTTGAGGGGAACGCTTTATGGAACTTCTGCCTGTTACTTTGGCAACGGCGGGCGCCGCTGCGATTTTGAATATCTGGCTTATGCTTCGGATCGGCGCGGTGCGTCAGGCCGAAAAGATCTCAATCGGTGACGAAGACAATGAAAACCTCATCCGCCGCATGCGCGCGCAGGCCAACTTTGTTGAGAACGCACCCTTCGCTCTCATACTAATCGGCGCGATTGAGCTGTCTGGCAGGGGCGATCCGTGGCTTGCATGGGTCGCCGGGCTCTTCATCATCGGCCGCATCGCACACGGCTTTGGTATGGACGGCGGATCGTTTCAGGTGGGCCGGGTAATCGGCACGGTTGTTTCGATGCTGACACTGCTGGGTCTAGCAATCGTGGCAGCTCTGATCGCTGGCAGAGTGATGTAAAGGTTTGGGGCTGCCAGAGTTGTGACTTTCGCACTTTACCACTGCGATTCCCTAGTAAATCGTTGGCTCGGAGCAACTTCGAGGGGGAAAACATGCAAGCAGAACAACAGGAAAACGTGCTGGCCTATGAAAGCACATGTGATGATGCGATTTGTAGCAACCACGAGTTGCCCGAGGTTTTTGATATCCTGGTTGAGTGCGCACGCGCGCCCTACACCGGCCAAAATCTCGACATAAATCCAGCCGCACCCGGGCCAACGGACATCCTCTTCGATGAGCCGATCATGAAATGGAAGAGCCTGACCCTCTTCGACAAGGCGTTCATCCAATGGGATTTGGCAAAAGACAATGAGACATATTGCCTGATTGTCGACGAGCTTATTGTGAAACAATCAGATCGATCCGTTCCAACTCTGAATTTTCGTTGGTTCTTTCGCGATTACGATGCCTACATGCGTTCGCTAGAAGGGGGTATCGGAGGGAACGCGCCCTCCCCTAGCGGCAAAGGTGCTCATGGCCGCACCGGGGGCACCGGCGGGACTGGAGGCACTCGTCACTCGCCCACCTTTTTTGTGTTCATAAAGAAAATGACAGTGGAAGGCGGCGATCCAAGCGAGGTTAACTTCGAATTCGACCTACCCGGCATTCCCGGGGGCAATGGCGGACGCGGCGGCAACGGCAGCAATGGCAACGTGGGCAAACGCGGAAAAAATGCGCGTTCTGACGGCCCCTTTTGCCGGCGCAATAATGGCAGAGGTGGCAGAGGTGGCAACGCTGGGCGCGGTGGCAAGGGAGGAAACGCAGGTTGCAGCGGAGATGGTGCCTCGCTTTTCTTTTACGTCGGTGAAAACGATATTTGGGACGCGATCGAACGATCTCGTTTCAGATTGAATGGCGGCGAATGTGACGGTGACAGCCGAGGTGTAGGTGGACGACCCGGCCAAGCGGGTAAACCGGGTAAAACTGGCCCCGTCGGCAGCCGAGACGGCAATTGCGGAGAGCCAAGGCGTTATCTCAACCACAAACCTGGGAAGCCTGCATTTGGTACGCCAGCATGGCGAAATCACAATATGGGTGCCGGTTTAAACGCAACCGAAGGACAAGACGGCGATTACGATGTCGAGCTTCTCGAGCCGATCACCGATATTGTCTTTCAAGAACCGTCTCAGCCGATTGACGAGGAAATCTTGGTTACACTCGTGACCGACGAAAATTAACTTAACGCGTAGTCGCTGACAAAGGCATTGGTCTGGCGTTCCCTACCAAAGGTGCTGGTGGGGCCATGGCCGGGGATAAAGGTTATGTCTTCGCCAAGTGGCCAAAGACGCTGCGTTATCGAATCGATCAAGTCCTGATGATTGCTGCGCGGGAAATCGGTGCGCCCGATAGACCCTTGGAACAAGACATCGCCCACAATTGCAAACTTGCTGGGCCCGTGGACGAAGACGACGTGGCCGGGGGTGTGGCCGGGGCAATGGATCACATCGAGCGTCAATTCACCCACTGTCACCGTGTCGCCCTGCTCTAACCAGCGGTCAGGGGTAAAGCTTTTCGCTTCCATCCCGTAACGCGCGCCGTCGCTGTCGAGTTGCTCGATCCAGAAAAGGTCATCCTTGTGCGGACCTTCGATCGGCACGCCGAGCTCTTCCGCCAACATGCCCGCCTGCCCGCAATGGTCCAAGTGGCCGTGCGTGATGAGAATTTTCTCCAAAGTCACACCCGCTTTGGCGATGCCGTCTTTAAGCTTGTCCAGATCGCCGCCCGGATCGGTCAACGCTGCCTTGCCTGTGGCGGTGCACCAGATCAGCGAGCAATTTTGCTGCAATGGCGTCACAGGAATGATGGCGGCCTTCATCGGAGGCTGTTTTGGCGTGTCGGTCATGGATGCGGTTTGGTAGCTTGAATGGATAAATTCAATCGGTAAGTTTGAGTTGTCACTTAAGAAAGCGAACACTAGCGATGCCCAATCGTGAAAAGCAGTCATGGCTCTATCGGTTCTCAGAAGCATTCATCGGTACGGCGATCTTTATGATTTCCTGGCCGCTCAGTTTGTTTGCCATCGCCAGCGCGTCTAACGCTTTCGCTTTCGACATCGGAGGTACGACAATATTTGGAATATCGCTGCTGGTTGCAACGATCGCCTCAATTGCGCTGTTTGATCTGGCACATCATGTTTGCTCGAGGCTCTGGGCAAAGGTCGTGCACCCAAGTCAGCGTGATCGCCTCGACGAAAAATAAGTTTCCCATTGAAACCAGTTTGCTATGCTTCGAGGCAATCGGGGAGAGAAAACACAATGACACTCGCAAGCGAACTCAAACTGCCTTGCGGCGCGGTGATGCCCAATCGCCTATCGAAAGCGGCGATGACCGAGGGGCTGGCTGACCCGCAAGGGCTGCCGACGCCGGAGCTCACGCGGCTTTATCGCATCTGGGCTGAGGGCGGTTCGGGGATGCTGCTCTCGGGCAATATACAGATTGATGCCGACCATTTGGAACGCCCCGGCAATGTCATCATCGACCGCGACCTGACCGAAGATGAGCGCGCCAAGTTTCGCGAGTGGACAGATGCTGGCACGTCGAGTGGCAACCAATTCTGGGCGCAGATCAGCCATGCTGGGCGCCAATGCTTTAAGATCGTGAACCCGCACCCCAAGGCGCCCTCTGCCGTCAAAGTCGGCATTCCCGGCGGGCAATTTGGCGAACCTGTCGCACTTGAGGCCGGCGAGATCGAAGACATCATCGCTAGCTTCGTGCGGGCGGTGCGGACCTGCCAAGAGATCGGCTTTACCGGCGTGCAAATCCACGGTGCGCACGGCTATCTCATCTCGCAATTCCTCTCCCCGCGCACCAATCAGCGAAACGACCAATGGGGCGGCAGCTTAGAGAACCGCGCGCGGGTCCTGACCGAAGTAATCCGTGGGTCACGCGAGGCGGCGGGGCCAGAATTTCCCATCAGCGTCAAATTGAACAGCGCCGATTTCCAAAAAGGCGGCTTTGCCTTTGAAGACAGCGTGCAAGTGGTCGCATGGCTCGAGGAATTGGGCGTGGACCTCATTGAGATTTCCGGCGGCACCTATGAACAGCCCAAACTGCTCGGCATTGAAGGCATGGAACCAGCCGAAAACCCCGAGGTCGCCAGCTCCACCGCCGCGCGCGAAGCCTATTTCGTGGATTTCGCGCATGCCATGAAACAGGCCTGCAAAGTGCCGCTGATGGTCACAGGCGGCTTTCGCAGCAAGGCAGCTATGGAACAGGCATTGGAGAGCGGGGCTGCGGATGTGATCGGCCTAGGCCGCCCGCTGTGCGCCGATCCCGATGGGCCAAAGCGATTGTTGGAAGGGGAGGCTAGCCTCCACCGCTATGAAGATGAACTCTCGCTCTTCCCCGCTCCCTTGCGGTTCCTAACCGGCATCAAGGCTCTGCGCGCAGCGGCGAGTTTTGCAGTGCAATTCTGGTTCTATGGCCAGATTTATGCACTTGGGCGGACGGGTAAGTCGGATAAGGGCCTCTCTGTGTTCGCCGCTTGGAGGCAGACCGAGGCGGAACATAAAGATTGGCTGAAACGGCGGCGGGGTTAAATGCAAACTCCGTTCGTGCTGAGCCTGTCGAAGCACGCGCGCGCCCTTCGACAAGCTCAGGGCGAACGGATGATGCTTAGAACGCGCAGACTAAATCCGCCGCTCTTCGAACCATTCAAGACAAAACAAGGCAAAAAACACTGCTGTGACGGCACCGAAAAACACACCTATCTCAATTTGGACGAGCAGCTTTGTGATAGCAAAACCAAGACCAGCTCCTCCTGCCACAAAAACCACTTTTGCCTTCCAACCTGATACAAATTTCGGGACCAAATGGTGCACAATTCCAAGAAGCAGGAACAATCCTGAGCCGGTAAATCCCAATGAGAAGAACTGGACGAATACAGCCGATCCAAGGTTCGGCCGGTATGCAATCCAATAGGCAGTCTCGAATGCGCGGCCATCCCAGATCGCATTACCGTTCCTGAACACAGTCACCATCAGGATGGTGTTCACAATCGAAGCCAAAAGGATGGCTGCAAGAAAGCGCTTTTGATTAATCATATCCGCCCCCCTTTCCAAACCACCCGGCCAATCACTTCCATCTCATCCGCCGCCACATCTACCGGCGGATAGGCCAAATTCTGGCTGAGCAGCGAAAACCGCCCTGCCCCGGCCTGCGCGATGCGTTTGACCATTAACGTATCGCCTAGGCGCACCACATGCACACCGTCCCGGAACGCCCGCGGTGCGGTGTCGATCAGGATCTCATCACCATTGTTAAGAAGCGGTTCCATCGAATCCCCTTCAACCGTGATCGCTTGAAGCTTCGCCCCCTCAAGGCCCTGCTCCGCCAACCAACGGCGCGAAAAGCGGAAGGCATCAAAGGGCTTTTCTCTATCGGGTAATGCACCCGGCCCTGCAGAGGCGCCAATATTGAGCCGGGGCACGTCAATATAGTCAATATCCTGCGCAACAAGACGCGCCTTGTAGGAATTTTCCTTCGACCTTCCATCGGGTGCGCCTAACTCGGATTCATCCACACCAAAGAACTCAGCCAAGGTTTTTCGGTCCCCTTCTTCCAGCTTTCGCGGGCTGCCCTTCTTGATAAATTGCTGGAGGTAAGAGGCGTTTCTTCCAAGCAATTCTGACAGGCTTGCAAGGCTGGCTGCGCGCTCTTTTGACAATTGTGCCAAGCGGTTACGTGCATCTGGCTGACTCATCTTCAAACCCCTTTTGATGATGCCCATGCCTCTGCTTTGGCGAACATCCTTTACAAATCCTTCCTAGACGAAAGATTTTTCCTAGACAAGTAGGAATTGGAATGGAACATTATAGGAACATTGAGCGATTCGCGGTGCAGACGAAGCTCGGTAACCAAGGAACGGAACACCGAAGGGGATCATGATGTTGATCAGAAAAGTCGAATGCTTCCTACAGGCGCACAAAATGGCCGCGACAAAATTTGGCCGTCTTGCGGCCCACGATCCACGCTTTGTCTTGGACCTGCGCATGGGCCGAATCCCGCGCCCGGCAACCGAAAAGCGCACGCTTGAATGGATGGCTAAATACGACGCGCAAAATCCGGAAGGTGCTCGCCCGCATTCTTTCCGCCGTCTGTCATCCGCGTCGCCGAACACCGCTTTTAAGGCGGTACCTGATCTCGAAGTGAAAGGGTTTCGCCATGCTGCTTGATCCCCAACGCCTTGGCCGTGCGTCCTTCGGGAACGCCATTGGCGCGCTTATTGGCATCCCTCCACTTGAGACCAAATCCGCACAAGGTGAAGGCCAGCAAGCCAAGTCGAAGAAGAGGCACCCAATGCGGGCTCGCCGCACGACCGGTGACCGTCTTCGCGAAGCTCTCCTAAAACTCTCTGGACACTGCGCCACATGCGTCAAACATGAGGAAAAGGCGTGGAGTTCAATCACCTTTTCCGGCACGCGGCACGAGGTGACCTTGCGCTTTGATGGGGCCGAGGCAGTAGCCAATGGCGAGGAGCTTATGGAGCTGCTGCCCGAGCATGAATTCTCCATCCCCGGTCAATTGGTCGCCGATGCAACCATTCGCGAGGTCGATCACCATTTCGGCATGAACGAACGGCTCGAAATAACGGCGGTACTGTTGCTGCTAGAAGAGAGTTGAAACAGCTGCGGGGCGAAAGCTAAAAAGCCTCGCCCCGCAGCATCATTTCAATTCATCAAACTTATGACTTGATGACGATCATTTTTTCATGCGTCATTTCGTGGCAGGTGTACGGAATACCGCCCACGCCGTGGCCAGAACTTCTTAGCCCTGCAAACGGCATCCAATCGGTGCGGAAGGCAGAATGGTCATTCACCATCACTGCCGATGCATCGATATGCCGGTATGTGTGCATCGCCCCCTTTAGGTCGTTTGTATAAACGGCCGCCTGGAATGCGACTTCGAGCGAGTTTGCCTGTGCAATGGCATCATCGACATTGTCATAGGAATAGAGGCAGACGACTGGGCCGAACACTTCTTTGCGAGAGATGGTCGCGTCCTTAGGCGGGTTAAGCAGCAAGGTCGGCGCATAGGTGGTGTCCGAAAGCTTCTGGCCCCCGCAGAGCACTGTCGCTCCGCCTGCCCGTGCTTCTTCGACCCATTCAGACACCCGGTCGACTTCCCTTGGCCGGATCAACGGACCGCATTCAACCGTTTCATCCGTCGCATTGCCAACTTTGAGCGCCATCACGCTTTTGGTCAGTTTTTCCGCGAGTTCATCAATGATCGAGCTGTGTGCGAAGACGCGTTGAACCGACACACAGACCTGACCCGAGTGGTAGAAACCACCCTTTGTTAGGCTTGGCACGGCTGCATCAATATCCGCTGACGCATCAACGATAACGGGGGCCACACCGCCATGTTCAAGCGCGCAGCGCGCGCCCGGAGCAAGCTTTGAACGCAAAGACCAACCAACACCTGCCGAACCGATAAAGCTGAAGAAGGCGACGCGCGGATCGGTCACCATCTTTTCAGCCGCATCGCGCGGAGCGCAGGTCGCGCGGCACCAATCTTCTGGCAGACCAGCTTCGTGCAGGATCGAAACAAATTCGAAGCACGACAATGGGGTATCGCCCGATGGCTTAACGATCACGGGGCAGCCCGTGGCAACAGCCGGGGCAACCTGATGAACGATCAGGTTGAGCGGGTGATTGAAAGCCGAAATCGCAACAACAACGCCAATCGGTTCACGCGTCGTCCAGGCCATCCGACCATCACCCGCAGGGGTAAGTCCCATGGGAATTTCGGTGCCTTTCAGCGATCCCATTTCATGGATGCAAAGCTCCATACCGTTGATGGCACGGTCCACTTCGACGCGTGCATCCATCAACGGTTTCCCGCCTTCATCCGCGATTTGGAACGCAAGGTGTTCCTTACGTTCCTCCATGATTTTCATCGCTTTATGCAGGATTGCGGCGCGCTCATGCGGTTTCATCCAACCATCACGGTTGCGATACAATGCTTCCGCCTTGGTCAAATAGCCATCTACGACATCCCACGAATCGGCAGGGACGCTGCCAATCGGCGAAAGGGTGAATGGGTTCACGACTTCGAGATTCATACAATAAGTCCTTATCGACCGGAGCGATCAGAGTTCTTTGCTGAGCTTTTTGATGTCGATGTTCAGGATCTGGTCGTTCTCGGTGTAATCCACCGGGCAATCGATCAGATGAACACCCGGCGTATCGCGGCAATGCGCAAGTACCTCGGTAAGGTGCTCACTGCTTTCCACCCGGTGACCGTGACCGCCATAACTTTCGACATATTTGACGAAGTCTGGGTTGCCATAGGTGAGACCGAAATCGTCAAAACCCATATTCGCCTGCTTCCAACGGATCATGCCGTACGCATCATCGCGAAGGATCAGCACAGTGATATTAAGGCCAAGGCGAACCGCGGTCTCAAGCTCCTGAGAGTTCATCATAAACCCGCCGTCACCGCAGATCGCCATCACATGGCGGTCTGGATACAGCATCGCGCTCATCATCGCGCTTGGTAGGCCTGCACCCATGGTCGCCAGCGCATTGTCGAGCAGAACCGTGTTGGGCAGATAGGCCGTAAACCCGCGAGCGAACCAGATCTTGTAAACCCCATTATCGAGGCAGATGATGCCGTCATGCGGCACACAGTCGCGCACTTGCTTTACGAGGTGCGGCGGGAAGATCGGGAAACGCGTGTCGTTTTCAAGCGGTGTCGTGTGCGCCACTTCTGCGGCGCGGTAAGACAGCGCCTTATCAAAGTTCCAGCTGCGGTTGGGCGAGATGTCTTCTTTGATTTGCCAGATTGCATTGCCGATGTCGCCAATCACCTCGATTTGTGGGAAGTAAACGGGGTCTACCTCAGCGGTGTTGGTGGAGACGTGGATGACTGTCACGCCGTTGTCCTGCATGAAAAACGGCGGCTTTTCTATCACATCATGGCCGACATTGATGATGCAGTCTGCTGCCTCAACTGCGCGGTGGACGAAGTCGCCCGCGGACAAAGCTGCACAGCCTAGGAATTTGGGGTGGCGTTCGTCGATCACGCCTTTGCCCATTTGCGTGGTAAGGAAAGGAATGCCCGTTTTCTCAACCAATTGTTCAAGCATACGCCCGGCGGTTTTGCGGTTGGCACCAGCACCAATCACAAGGACGGGGTGCTTCGCCTTTTCAATCGCTTCAACGGCTGCACGAACCGCTTTGGATTCTGCAGAAGGACGGCGCGCGACGCTTTTTGGAAGCGGTTTCCAATCGCTCGTGGGCTCTTCAGCAATATCCTCAGGCAGCTCGATCAGAGTTGCGCCAGGCTTTTCCTCTTCGGCGAGGCGATAGGCCTCGCGAACGCGGCTGGGAATGTTGTCGCCTGCAGCGATTTGAACCGAATATTTGGTCACCGGCTCCATAAGGGAGACGATATCGACAATTTGGAAACGGCCTTGCTTTGATTTCTTGATCGGCTTTTGACCCGTAATCATCAGAACCGGCATACCGCCAAGCTGCGCGTAAGCCGCAGAGGTCACAAAGTTCGTAGCTCCCGGGCCAAGCGTCGCAACGCAAACGCCGGTCTTACCCGTATGACGGCCATAGGTTGCCGCCATAAAACCTGCGCCTTGTTCGTGGCGCGTCAAGATCAGCTTGATTTTGTCAGAGCGGCCAAGCGAATCGAGAAAGTCCAAATTCTCCTCACCCGGCACACCAAAGATGTATTCGCAGCCTTCTGCTTCCAGACATTCGATGAATACGTCGGACGCTTTTTTTGTATCAGTCATAATCGCAATTTCCCCCGTTTTGCACCCAACAATAAGGTTGGCGGTGCGGGCTAAGACATAGCCCTGTGTTCGCTTAGAATAACAATTGGGTTACGCGGCGCGCTGCATTCCAAATCCTAGAGCGCGCGCAATACCCTGTGTACGCGCAAGAGTATTGCAGGAATCCATCAGATTCCAAGTGCACAATGCACAATTTGCATCAGACATGGGCGCCTTAAGGGGATCAATAACCCAATTTCGGATCAAAAATTGGCGCAATTGGCTCACCTTCCCGGTATTTTTGCAAGTTTTCAAGGAAGCGCTGCGCACTTCGGATGAACATCATATTCTGCGCGCGGCCAGACAAGTGCATTGAGATATGGGCGTTATCCAAAGTCCACAATTCATGCTCATTCGGGAGTGGTTCCGGCGTTGTGACGTCGAGGAATGCACCTTCGATCGACCGTGCCTTAAGCGCTTCAATCAAAGCGAGCTGATCGACCACTTCGCCGCGTGCAATGTTCACAAGAACCGCTTCACGCTTCATCGCGGCGAGTTCCTCCGCCCCGATCATATTCTCGGTCTCAGGCGTTGAGGGCACTGCCAGAATGACCCAGTCAAACTCACCCAATTTGCCGCGCCATTGATCGGGTGTCAGCACACCCTCGCCCCCTGAACGGCGCACGACGGTGACGTCTACATCGAAAGCCTCAAGGCGTGGTTTGATAAGTTTGCCAATCGCGCCATAGCCCAAGAGCAGCGCCTTGGAGCCAGCCAGTTCACGCTTACCGGGGCTGTCCATCAACCATTCGCGGCGCTCCTGTGCGCGAACCACATCGCGGTAACCCTTGGCGATATTGAGCATGCCCATGATGGTGTATTCGGCGATGGTGATTGCATTGATGCCAACGCCGTTCGTCACGGTGATCCCGCGATCAACCAGCACATCCATCGGCAGAAAATCGAGGCCCGCATAGATAGAATTGAGCCATTTGAGGTCGGTCGCTGCATGCAGGGCAGCCGCCATCGCTTCTTTCTCATTCATATCGAACCAGCCGATTTCCGCGCCTTTGACCGCTTCGAGAGCTTCCTCGTGGGTCATAAACCAGCTGACTTCGATATCTTCTGGCAATTGGGGTTCAAGCAAAGGGCGAATGAGGCCAGAGGCAGCAAGTTTGGTCATAATTTCCACTCCCAACCCAGCGGGTCGCCGTCCATCACCTCTACGCCTCTTGCTGCGAGGTCATCGCGGATCGCATCGGATGAGGCAAAGTCCTTTTCGGCCCGTGCGGTTTTACGGCGGGCAAGCCCGTCTTCGATCTCGGCTTCACTGATTTCGGCAGAAACCGGACGAATGCGCAAGTCTTCGCGGGTAAGCTCAAACAGCTGTAGCCCCAAAACCGCGTCCATATGTTCGATCACTGCCCGCTTAATCTCTGGCGCGACCTTTTTGACCGCCAAAGCGTCTTCCAAAGCGGTAAGCGCGACCGGGGTTCCCAAGTCATCCGCAATCGCTTCTTCAAACTTGGCAAGGGATGCTGCAAACTTCTGGTGCTCGGCCATCGGCTGGCTCTCCGCATCCTTTAACCGCTCAACGAGCATTACCATGCGTTTAAGCCGCGTAAGCGCGGCCTCAAGCCCCTCCCAAGAGAACTCAAGCTCAGAGCGGTAATGCGCCTGTAAGCACATCATCCGGTAGGCCAGCGGGTGGTACCCTTTGCCAAGCAGCAATTGCAGGCGAAGAAACTCTCCGCTCGACTTAGACATTTTGCCGGACCGCTCAACTAGGAAGTTGTTGTGCATCCAGATGTTCGCGCCCGAATTGCGCGCTTCGGATAGCCCCCCGCAGCCGCAAAACGCTTGGTTCTGCGCAATTTCATTGGGGTGGTGAATTTCGCGGTGGTCGATGCCGCCGGTGTGAATGTCAAACGGGAAACCAAGCAGCTTCTCGCCCATGACCGAGCATTCAAGGTGCCAGCCCGGCGCGCCTTTGCCCCATGGGCTGTCCCATTCCATCTGGCGCGTTTCGCCAGCAGGGGTCTTGCGCCAAATCGCAAAATCCGCCGCGTTGCGCTTACCTTCAACCGTATCGATCCTGCCTTCACCGTCTTCGGTAACAGCGCGCGCAAGGCGGCCGTAATCCTCGATTGAAGCAACGTCGAAATATAGCCCGCTTTCCAGTTCATAGCAGTGCTTGTCCGCAATGCTTTTCGCAAACTCCAACATCTCTTCGATATAGTCGGTTGCGATTGACCATTTGGCGGGTGCGCGAATGCCAAGCGCCTCGACATCGGCCCAATAGGCCTCGGTATAGTGCTTTGCGATATCCCAGATGGACTGCGCTTTTTCAGCCGCCATCTTCTCCATCTTATCCTCGCCCTCATCTGCATCATCGGTGAGGTGGCCCACATCGGTGATGTTGATGATATGCGTAAGCTTGAGCCCTTGGTGGCTGAGCGCGCGCCCCAGAATATCCGCAAACACATAGGCGCGCATATTGCCGATATGCGGGTAATTGTAGACCGTCGGCCCGCAAGTGTAGACCCGCGCCTCGCCTTCGTGGACGGGGGTGAAGGGCTCGATCTCGCGGGTGAGCGAGTTGAAGAGTTTAAGGCCGGTCATAATCAGGCGCTTTTATGCAAGCCCTCGCCGGGGTCAACCGTCCCAATCGCGCTGCGCAAAGGTTTCTTTCGCAAAGTTGAGCGGTTCTTCCTCTAACTCGCTGCCAATCGTGTCGTTGTAACGGTTGAGGAAACCAAACAGCGATATCACCGCAACAATCTCAACAATCTGCTTGTTAGAATAGTGTTTTTTAAGCTCGTCAAAATGCGCGTCGGTCGCGCCATTGGGAACTTGCCCGCCAACCAAAGCCAAATCGAGCGCGGCGCGTTCGGCATCGGTGAACAGGTCGCTGGTTTGGTATTCCCAAACCTTGGCAATCTTCTCGGCGTCTCCGCCCGCGCGGTGCGCCTGATGGGTTGTGTGGGCGGAGCAATACCGGCACCCGGCCGCATTGCTGGCCACTGCTGCGATCATATTCTTGAGTGAACGATCCAGTTCGCCCCCGCCCAAGATGTTGGCTGCAAACGGTGCAAAAGTTTGAGCAAGCTCTGGCCAATGCGCCATGGAGACAGAGGAGTTGGGCAGAAAGCCCATAAACGCCTCTGCCATGGCCATGCCTTGTCTAAGTTCGGGTGTGAGCTGTTCCTCGCTTGGCGGATCAATACGGCTCATGCGCGCTTACTCAAACCCATGGAAGCTGACGTGCTCATCCAATGGCACACGCTCGCGTTCATAATTGTTCAGGGGTGCTTGCGCGTCGCGG
Source organism: Erythrobacter sp. (assembly GCF_039988855.1). Lineage (GTDB taxonomy): Bacteria > Pseudomonadota > Alphaproteobacteria > Sphingomonadales > Sphingomonadaceae > Erythrobacter. The sequence goes on along the minus strand of NZ_JBDXIY010000019.1, from coordinate 206,081 downwards.
TACCCAATCGCCATGCCGCAAAACAGCATATAACGCTCGTGATCGAGGCCAAGATGATCGCGGATCGTGTCCGCATACATCGCCATCGCTTCTTGATAACAGCTATCCAGTCCCTCTTCGCGCAGGAGCAGCGCGACCGTTTGCAGCCACATGCCCGTGTCCGACCACTGCGGCTCTTTCATAAAGCGCGGGAAATACGTGAACATAACGCAGGGCGCATCGAAAGATGTGGCGTTACGGCCCATCGCCTTCATCCGCGCTTCGGTGTCGCCGCGCGCAATGCCCATCGCGCCAAACATGCTAGCTCCCACCGCATGAAGGCGGGATTTGTAGGCGGGTTCTTGTTCGGGAGCAGTCCAATCATATTCAGGCTTTTGCGGGCCGTTTTCGATGATTTTGGCTTGCAGTTGTTTGAGGGATTCCCCGGTAACAACGGCAGCTTCCCAAGGTTGGAAGTTGCAACCAGAAGCTGCCCAACGCGCAGTGTCTAGCACGCGGCGAATGGTTTCGAGTTCGACCGGTTGGTCAGTGAACATTCGCACAGAGCGGCGGCTGGTTACGGCTTCTGTTACGTTCATTTTGCTCTCCCATTGTGTTTGCGACATGCTTCTAAAGCTCTTCTCGCCGCCTCATCGACGAAAGGTTCATCACTTTCGTCTTGGAAATCTTCAAGGTCATTGACCAAAGTTGGGTCGGCCAGCAGTTCTGCCGCTTCGAAAATTTGCATGCTCGCGTTGACCTTTTTCAGTTCAAGTCCGACCAATGAGGGTGCTTTCTCATGCTTTAGCTTCGCAAGGCCAAGAATTGCTTCTGAACGGACGTTTTGGTCAGAATCTTCGGCAGCGGTCAGGAGTGCTGCGACAATGTCCGGGCGCTCTAATCCGTCATATTCTGCTAATTGAGCAAGAAATAAGGTCGCCCAATCTCGATTGCTGGTATCCTTGTCCCGAGTGAATTCAATTAAGCGTTGAACGTTCTTCTCCGCGAACTCGCTTCCAGTCAATGGAACCTCCTCGTTGAGAATCATGCAAAGAAAATCTGATGCGGGAAGATAACGCTCGCCTTGACTCACCGCCGCTTAGGCCCCTTCTCATCCTCGAACAGCTCCGCAAGCTGCTCCATAATCGTGCCGCCCAATTGCTCGACGTCCATGATCGTCACGGCGCGGCGGTAGTAGCGGGTTACGTCGTGGCCGATGCCGATGGCGACCAATTGCACGGGCGAGACGTTTTCGATCCAGTCGATCACGCCGCGAAGGTGTGCCTCCAAATATCCGGCTGAGTTCACCGAGAGCGTGCTGTCATCGACCGGTGCACCGTCGGAAATCACCATCAAAATGCGGCGCTCCTCGGGGCGGTAGACGAGGCGTGAGTGCGCCCACAAAAGCGCCTCGCCATCGATGTTCTCTTTCAGCAATCCTTCGCGCATCATCAGGCCGAGATTGCGGCGCGCGCGGCGCCAAGGTTCGTCCGCTTGTTTGTAGATGATGTGGCGCAGATCGTTGAGGCGGCCGGGCTGCTGCGGCTTTCCATCGGCGAGCCATGCTTCGCGCGATTGGCCGCCTTTCCATGCCTTGGTGGTAAAGCCAAGGATCTCTGTCTTCACCCCGCACCGCTCCAAAGTGCGCGCAAGGATATCGGCGCTGATCGCGGCGATAGAGATCGGGCGGCCACGCATGGACCCCGAATTGTCGATCAGCAAGGTCACAATCGTGTCCTTGAAATCGACATCGCGTTCGACCTTGTAAGACAGCGCCGTGCCCGGCGACACAATCACACGGGACAGGCGCGCTGCGTCCAGAACGCCCTCTTCCTGATCAAAATCCCAACTGCGGTTTTGCTGCGCCATAAGGCGGCGTTGCAGGCGATTGGCGAGCCGTGTCACCACCCCTTGCAAACCTGTCAGCTGGCTATCGAGATAGGCGCGCAGACGGTCAAGTTCCTCTGCATCGCATAGCTCCGGTGCGAGGATTTCTTCGTCGAATTTCTCCGTGAAGCTCTTGTAATCGAGCCCTTCGGGAATATCGGCCTGCGGGCGATTGGGGCGGGTCGGCGCGTTGGAGGCATCGCCGTCTTCGCCCGGTTCGCCTTCTTCGAAATCCTCATCGCCCTGCATTTCGGCTTCGGTGTCGCCGTCTGCTTCGCCTTCTTGCATCTCGCCAGCCGCATCAGCGGCATCGGGTTCTGCCTCACCCTCTTGCTGCTCGTCGCCTTGGTCCTCTTCGTCCTGACCATCGTCCTCATCAGAATCGTCATCGTCGCCCTGATCCTGCTCCTCTGCCGGACGGGTGAGATCCAAGTCGCGCAGCATATCAAGGGCGAGTTTTTGGAACGCTTCTTGGTCGTTTACATTGTCAACTAAGCCATCGATGCCACCGCCTACTGTGTCCTCGATCCATTCTTGGACCATTGAGACACCAGCCTTCGCGACTTCCGGGATCGCTTGCCCCGTCAGTTTCTCTCGAACCAGCAAAGCTAACGCACCTTGAAGCGGGACCTCGTTTGACTTTTGTGCCCGAGTGATCGGATCTGTCTGCATGCGGACCATCAACGCTGCATCAAGGTTCTCACGCATTCCGTCATAATTGTTCGACCCAAGAGCTTCGTATCGAACAAGCTCCACCGCATCATAGCAGGCTCTTGCAACCGGTTCAGGCGGCGCATTCTGAGCGTGTAATCCGGCGTTGTGGTGACGTAATTTAAGTGAAAAACTGTCGGAGAACCCTCTTGCCTCGGCAACTTGCTCCACGGGCAGATCGCGGCCCGGCAATGGCACACGGAAGCGGTTTCCGCTCGCGCCGGGCACATCGGCGCTCCACGCAACCTCAACCTCTGCGTCTTTTGCGATAGCGCGCGATGCTCCGGTGAGAGCTTGTTTAAACTTATCGAGAGGAGTTTCTTCAGCCATTACCCGTTGCCGTTAGCAACTCATGGGCGGCGGCGGAAGGTGTATCTGATCAAAGGATCGCCATCAGACGATTGATTGTCCCGTTGCTTCCCAATCTTTAAGGAAACCTTCGATGCCCTTGTCGGTCAGCACATGTTTGAACAAGGCAAGGATCACCTTCGGCGGCGCTGTCATGACGTCTGCGCCGATCTTCGCACTTTCAAGGACGTGGGTGACATGGCGCACCGATGCGACAAGGATTTCTGTATCGAAATCATAATTGTCATAAATCAGGCGAATGTCAGAGATAAGGTCCATCCCGTCAAAACCATTGTCATCGTGGCGACCTACAAAGGGTGAGATAAAGCTCGCGCCAGCCTTGGCCGCCAAGAGCGCTTGATTGGCTGAGAAGCACAAGGTCACATTGACCATGGTGCCATCATCGGAAAGCGCCTTACAGGTTTTAAGGCCATCCACCGTCAGCGGCACTTTGATGCACACATTGTCCGCGATTTTGCGCAAGACTTCGGCTTCTTTCATCATGGTTGCGTGATCGAGAGCCACGACTTCGGCGCTGACGGGGCCATCCACGATGCCGCAAATCTCTTTCGTCACTTCCATAAAGTCGCGGCCCGATTTGTGGATCAGCGATGGATTGGTTGTGACACCATCCAAAAGGCCTGTCGCAGCAAGCTCTTTGATCGGTTCGATTTCGGCTGTGTCGGCGAAAAATTTCATGGGGCGCGGCCTTTCAATACGTGTTCGCAGAAGTGACTGCCAACCTCAGGCGAGATTCGCAACCAAGGGGCCTTTGTGCGCTGGTGAGAACTGGTGGAGTTTTTCGATCTAAAGCACTTCGCCAAGTCCAAACACACCGATCAAGAGCGGGTCATTGGTCGATCGCGGGTTTGCACGGATAAGGGCCTCTTCATTACCAATCTCATTCCAGATCGCGTCATCGATATTGCCCGCAAACCCTTGCGCAATACCGCCAATATCTGCCCCGCTCACTTGCCTCAGCAGCTCAGCCACGCCCGGATTCGAGGCAATGCGGATAGCGTCGCCAAGCTCTGGCACCAATTGATCGACCAATCGTCCGCCCAGCTCGCCGCGCAAGAAACTGGTTGCAGCATTCGGACCGCCGCGCACAAGTTCGGCCGCGTTTGCAAAACCGATTGTGCGCACCGCATCGGTGACGATAGGCGCAGCTTTGAAAGACGCATCCACGGCAAAATCTGCGAAGGCATCCTCAAGTTGATCCTTGACCAGCGTCGATGTGAGCAAGCGCGTAAGCACATTACCGCGCGATCCCAACATATCCCCAAGGCCAAGCTTTGCGACTTCGCTGTCCCAGAAACCATTGGGTGCAGTAAGCCGGGCAAAGGCGTTCTCGCTGGATATCAAAAGCAATCGCTGCACCGCCTCAGTCAGGCTAAAACCGGGGATGCTGGCACAGGCGGGCAAGGCAAGCGCCGCAGAAAGCGCGAGCCCGCCTCCAAGAATTTGACGCCTCGCCAACGGGCTTTGGGTGTCTTGTTGAATGGCTTTGTGCATATCTGCCTCTCCTACGGCTGGTATATCTTTGTCGGCCTGCGTATTTCTAACACATATGAAACGCGTTCGCCTTCTTGTCCTTAATGCAGCACTCGGAGCCCTTGATTACAAGCTGGCGACAGGAATCGCTGTGGAAGCAGGCAGCGTTGTGATCGCGCCTTTGGGGCCGCGCACGGTTATAGGCGTGGTCTGGGACGAAGGCCGTTTGCCGGGAACTGAGGTCGATGCGAGCAAACTTCGCGCACTTCGCGAAGTGGTATCCGTGCCGCCCATTTCCGCTCCCTTGCGCCGCCTGATCGAATGGACCGCCGAATATTACTGCGCACCCTTGGCCAGCGTTGCGCGCATGGTTTTATCAAGCGGCGGAGCATTGGGCGGGCCAACCACGACAACCGAATACCGGCTGGTCGAAGGGGCCGTGCCAGAACGCATGACCCCGCAGCGCGAAACCGCGATCGACCTGCTTAAAGGTGAGCAAGGTATCTTGCGCGAACTAGCGGAAATTTCAGGGGTTTCAACCGGGGTCCTGCGAGGCCTTGTGAACCAAGGTGTGATCGAGCCGGTGACTGTCGCGATTGACCGCCCCTACCCCGCCGCGAACGCTGATTTCCACCAACCCGCCCTTTCTGATGACCAAATGCGCGTTGCTAGGACTTTGGTAAAAGCGGTCGAAAAACGGGCATTTGAACCCTTTTTGCTCGACGGTGTCACAGGTTCAGGCAAGACCGAAACCTATTTTGAACCTGTCGCTGAGGCGCTTCGGATGGGACGGCAGGTTCTGGTCTTGCTCCCAGAAATTGCCCTTACCGAGAACTTTCTCACGCGGTTCGAACAACGCTTTGGTGCAGCGCCTGTACAATGGCACTCGTCATTGAAATCAAGCGAGCGCAGACGCGCATGGCGCGCGATTAGCGAAGGCAGCGCGCAAGTGATTGTGGGCGCGCGTTCGGCGCTGTTCCTGCCCTATGCCAACCTTGGCCTGATCGTCGTCGATGAAGCGCATGAGATCAGTTTCAAGCAAGATGACGGCGTGCGTTACAACGCGCGCGACGTTTCCGTAATGCGGGCGCGGTTTGAGAAAGTCCCCGTGGTGCTGGCCAGCGCAACACCGGCGCTGGAAAGCCTGCATATGGCGAACAGCGGCACCTATACCAAGCTTGAATTGCCCAGCCGTTTTGGCGGTGCGCAGCTCCCTGAAATCAAGCTGATAGACTTAACCCTTCACAAACCAGGTGCAGGCCGCTGGCTCGCACAGCCATTGGTCGAAGGGATCGAGGTGCGGCTGGAGGCGGGCGAACAATCGCTCCTTTTCCTCAACCGGCGCGGCTATGCCCCCCTCACTCTCTGCCGCAATTGCGGACACAGGTTCCAATGCCCCAATTGCAGCGCTTGGTTGGTCGAACACCGCCTATCGCGCCGCCTTTCTTGCCACCATTGCGGATTAGAGGGACCAGTCCCAGAAAGCTGCCCGGAATGCGGGGAGGCGGATTGCCTTGTCGCCTGCGGGCCGGGAGTTGAGCGGATCGCGGACGAAGTGGGAGAATTGTTCCCCGATGCCCGCGTCGAAGTGGCGACATCCGATACTTTGGGTTCGCCAGAACGCGCCGCCGAATTTATCGCGAAGGCCGAGGCCAAAGCCATCGACGTGATCGTTGGCACACAGCTTGTCACCAAAGGCTTCCACTTTCCAGAACTCACCCTTGTCGGGGTGGTGGATGCAGACTTGGGCCTTGAGGGCGGCGATTTGCGGGCCGCCGAGCGTACGTATCAACAAGTCGCACAGGTTGCTGGCCGTGCAGGGCGCGGGTCAAAACCGGGCGAGGTTTTGATCCAAACACGTCATCCAGAGGCCGCCGTCATTGCAGCCCTTGCCGATGGCGACCGCGACGGATTTTACGAAGCCGAAACCGAGGCCCGACGTGATGCAGGCGCTCCGCCTTTCGGAAGGTGGGCCGCCATCATCCTCTCAAGTGAAGATGAACGCGAAGTGCGAGACAGCGCCACTCGTATGGGCCATTCGCGTCCGCAGCTGGATGACGTAATGATCTTAGGGCCGGCCCCTGCCCCCATGGCCCTTCTCAGGAATCGGTACCGCTATCGCTTCCTCATCAACGCTCGGCGCAGTGCCAATTTGCAAGCGGTCCTTCGCGATTGGCTTGATGTGCAGGATTTCCCCCCGGGTGTGCGTGTGGGTGTGGATGTCGATCCCTACAGCTTTGTGTGACAACCAAGGGACTCAGAACTGTCCTCTTGAAAAGTTAAGCCAATCGTCACCCTCTTATGGCAACCATTGGGAAGAATATTCACGATAGCTTGTCAGAGAGATGGAATGTTGAAGTTCGCTGCCACAATAACCGCCCCTGCAATTGCGCTTTGCCTTACCGCAACCAGTGCGCCTGCTTTTGCTCAATCAGCGCCTGCTGAAGAGGGCGCCGCTTGGTCATGGGAAAAGCTGGAAAGCGATAAGCCAAAGACATGGCATGTGATGATCGCAGTCCATCAGGCGGTGGGACCCGCCGGCTGTGACACCTATCGCTATAAGGTGAGCACAGTTGAGCCGATCGTGGTTACAGGTCCGCCGCAAGTGCGCGCGGCGCACGGAGATGAGCTGGCCTCTTGGTGGATGATGTTTGTCGCTGAACGTGCACCGATCCCATATCGCTGGCTCACAACCTCGGTTGGACATGAACCCCCTCAAGTGTACTTCAGAGAGACGCGCGAAGAAGTCATGCAGGCGTTTCGCGAAGACGGACATTTGCGCCAAAGCCGCAGCTGTTCCGGGTCGAAGCTTGTCGGGCTTCGTTCGAGGGGCTTCCAATTCACGCCTCCCCCCGGCTTTGTGCGAACAGAATTCGGCAATGAGCCTGCACCACAAGGTGTAACTGTCGCTCGCGATCTCAGCCCCGCGCCCGGTGCGCTGTAGCAGCGTAGTGCGCCGTTAAGTCGGCCGAAGCGCTTTTAACAGACCAGCCGCCGCGCCTGTATCGACATACTCGCGCAAGGCCGTGATTTTTCCGTCGCTAACCTGCGCCACAACGCAAACGACAAGTTTGAACGTCTCACCATTAGGCAGCGTCCCACACACATCGTGTTCTTCGACAAAACCGGCGTCATTGGCCGTGCAATTCGTGTTTTCATAATGAAAGTCGGGCACGATCAAATGCACCGCGCCGGTAAATTGCATCAAAGTATCGACATTCATCGAAGGGCCGCCGTTCTGACTGCCTTCAAACGATCTCGCACACAGCTTGCGTGCAGCGGCAAGATCGTTTGCCTCCAAAGCTGAAAAGAAGCGGCGGCAAAGTGTGATGTTGTCCATGACACCCACGCTAATGCGCATCGCCGCAATTGGGAAGCGTTCTAGCTGATGGGCACATCCTGCGCCTCAGCATCCTCACGCTTTACGACTTTGTGCTGTGTTTCGGTAAGACCAAGCTTCCAATAACTCGATGCGTAGAGATTACGGTTTTCAATCCCAAGTTCAGTGCGGAAATATTCGCGCACCAGCTTCATCCCTTTAAATTCGCACGCCGCCCATCCAGCAATCTCGCAATCCGGCAGATCAATCTGGCGAAGGGTATCCACCAAAAGCGATGGTTCGAGACCGGGCTCTGGATTCACAACCCAGCGCAGCTCAATCCCCTCAGGCACATCGATCTGTGAGGCATCCTTTTCATGCTGGATTTCCAGCACAGCAACACCTTTGGCACCGCGGGGCATCGCCTCAAGATTGGCCGTGATCGCAGGCAGCGCCGCCATATCTCCAGCAATGAGATAAAACCCGCAGGTGTTTGGCGAGGGCTTTGCTGGACCGGGGCCGCGAATGGTCATGGGATCGCCCACATTCGCATTTAAGGCCCAACTTGTCGCAGCCCCCGCTGCATGGCCACCATGAAGCGCAAACAGCACGTCGATCTCCGTCTCGCGCTGACGCCGGATTGTATAGGTTCTCATAAGAGCTTTCTTGCCCGCGCTACCCGGCTCAAGGATCAGCTTGAAATAGCCGCCATCCTGACCCTTTGGAAAATCACGGAGCGCTTCGCCTGCCAGTGTAATCTGATGCATCGACGGCGAGACGCGATTGCTTGCGGCGACGGTAAGTTCATAGAATGCTTGAGCCATACACCCCACTTAATGCGAATCGCTCGCAATACAAGGTCAATGGTGCAACAGGTGCGAAATTCTCTCGACACTGCTCAACACATCGCCCAATCAGAACCGCAATTCAAAAGCGTATGAAAGGTTCCCTCAATGCTCATCGTTCACCACCTTCGCATTTCGCAATCCGAACGCATCGTCTGGCTATGTGAGGAGTTGGGGATTGAGTATGACCTAAAGCTCTACAACCGCGATCCCGAAACACGCCTCGCCCCACCCGAGCTTAAGGCGCTTCACCCGATGGAAATTGCCCCGGTTATTACTGTTGGCGACCTTGTTCTTGGCGAAAGTGGCGCGATCATGGATTATATTGTCGGCAAATATGCACCCGGAACTGACCTAGTTCCCGCCGCTGATAATCCCGACTTTGCACGCCACCTATATTGGTATCACTTCGCCAATGCGACGCTGATGACGAATGGCATGATGAGTATTGCGGTGAACGCCGTTGGGGCCGAAATGCCCCCTCCCCTGGCCAAGCGGGTCTCCAACGCATGGGCGCATATTGAGGCGGCCTTGGGCGAAGCAGACTATTTCGGCGGCGCGAATTTCACAGCGGCTGACATTATGCTCGGCTTCTCGCTAACCACAGCGCGCGCGTTCAACGATATGAGCATTGAAGGCATGCCCAATTTGCAAGCCTATCTCAAGCGGATAGGCGCGCGGCCAGCCTATCAGGCGGCTATGGCCAAAGCTGAACCCGGCTTTCCGCCCAAGTTGGACTAAGGAGCGCGCAACATTGGAACCCTACAAACCCCTAAGCCGGTCAATCTCGGGCCATAAAGCCGTCATCACGGGTGCTGCCAGCGGAATGGGCCGGGCCACAGCGCATTTGTTCGCGTCCGAAGGCGCAGCAGTCGCAGTTACCGACCTCGATCAGTCCAAATGCGACGCGGTGGCCAAGGAAATCAATGAGGCGGGCTATTCCGGCCGCGCATTCCCTCTGGCCCTTGATGTAAGCGATGAAGCGGCGATCAAGGTTGGAATTGCGAACATCGCAAAGGAATTGGGCGGGATCGATATAGTCGTGAACAATGCCGGTTTTGCGAAGCACTCACTGATCGAGGATGAAAGCTACCCCGGTATCTGGGATGCAAGTGTGGCCGCGATGCTCACCGCGCATCAGCGCATCATTCGAGCCGCCATGCCCCATTTGCGCGAGAGCGAATGCCCACGCATTGTGAACATCGCCTCCACCGAAGGGCTTGGTGCAACACCGGGCAACTCACCTTATGTCGCAGCCAAGCACGGGGTAATCGGCCTAACGCGGGGTCTCGCGGTGGACCTTGGGCGCGATGGGATAACGGTGAACGCCATTTGTCCTGGGCCCATTCGCACCGGTATCACTGAGGCCATTCCAGACGAACACAAGGAAATTTACGCCAAGCGCCGCGTGCCGCTCCGCCGGTATGGTATACCCGAAGAGGTTGCGAACATGACACTGTCTCTGGTGCTGCCTGCGGCAAGTTATCTGACGGGCGTTGCGATCCCAGTCGATGGCGGGCTTACGATCAAGAACGCGTGAGCCGTGGGCCGATTACCCGGCCTGATATGGTCAAAGCAGCCCTTCCGCTAACGACCCAAGTGCTGCGGTTTGCGATGACAATTCACCATCTTGGCATTCCACACTATGGGGTTTCGCAATCCGCGATGCTGCTTGTCGTCGCAGAGAGTTGGACGTCAGGCGGCAGCGAATTCCAGATTGCCGGGCAAAGCAAAGTTAACTTGATTGCGACCGGATTTCTTCGCTTTGTAAAGCGCATCGTCAGCAAGGCGGAAATTCGTTTCAAGGTCAGCCTCGGCGTGGTTGCTAAGATAGTTTAGCCCAATGCTGATAGTCACCTGCCCAATTTCATGCTCAGAACTTCTAAAATCATATGCCGCGCAGCTCTCCACCAAGCTCTGTGCGGAACGGGCGATATCCTCTCTGGTCTGGTTTGATAACAACAGAACAAACTCTTCGCCCCCAAAGCGCGCGAAATAATCGCCGTGGCGGCACTGGCTTCTGATGATGGCCGCCACCTGCATCAAGACCATATCGCCTGCGGTGTGGCCATATTGGTCATTCACCTTCTTGAAGTGATCAATATCGATGATTGCGATTGCACATGCTTGACCACGTTTTTCTTCGCTCGCGACAAATCTAGAAAATGCCGCCTGGAAAGCCCGGCGGTTGGGGATGCCGGTTAGCTCGTCAGTATAGGCGATTTCTTCAAGCCCGCGTTTGACCAGCAACGCCTCTTCATGTTCGCGCCGCATTTGCATCGCGCGGTATCCCACAACCATGCTTGTTGCCAACGCTTCAGCCAAAATGGCAATGTAAAATCCAAAGTCGAAAATCGGCAGATCACCGATCCAACCCATCGCGCGGATCACGCGGCAAATCGCAATGAATGCTGCGCCTGAAAGGCCAAGCAATTGCAGCATCGCCATTCGGTCGCCTTTGATCGCGCAACGCAGCAAATTGCCGAGAGCGATCACCGCCATTAAGCCGTACACTGCATGGAAGATCAGAGAACCCGTGAGCGACAACTGCTCCGCAAAAATCATGACGAAAGTTGTGGTTACCAGCGTGGTCCAAGCCATGAACTTTAGCGAGAGCGCACCCCATTTCCCCAGCTTATCCTTGTCGCAAAGCGAACGGACCAACATACATCCGCCAAAGGCCAAAACCGCCAATGCAATGAAGGCAACCCAAGACCGATCCACCAATGTCGCTGACGAAAACAAGTCAAATATCAGCCCCGACCAGCAGATATGATTGACCACAATGGCCACTGTCATCAGGCTGTGATAAAAAATGAATCGCTGCCGCATGAACACAAAAAACATGAAATCCATAAGCAAAGGCGCAAATAGCAGCCCTGCAACCAATACGCCGATCAGCTGACTTTGTTCATGCAAAGCCAAATCAGCCTTGGCCTCGATCAACTCTATGTCATTCCAGTTCGATGGGTCCCACGGATTGGCTGCGCCTATCAACACTGTTTGGGGGAATTGGCCGTCGCGACTAATTAATGGCAATGCGATCGCATAGGGCGAGCGCCACCGAGACGTCATCTCGGCTTGATCGTATTGATTTGTTTGGGTGCTTCCATCGGGATACACGCTATGCAACAAAACCGCGCCCTGCCGCGCTGCGCGAAAGCGTAATACGGGCTCGGCCATGCCATTTTGCAGATCTCCGATATCGGCAATCAACCACAACATATCGGTTTTTTTGGTAAGTTTGTCAGCGCTGCAATCAAAAGCAGGGCGTCGTTTCAAAATCTCTTCTGGACGCTCCGCCGCGTGCCCTGCCAAGGTGCAAGTGCGGCTACTAAAGTTTGTGGGCCCCGCCGTTTCCGCTTTGGCAACGGTCATTGGCAGCGAAAGAAACAGGCATACGATAGCAAAGCGCCATAGAAGGAAAGGCCATTTTGTCATTGGCGTGTTGCGGCTCCGAGAACTTTCAGCTCAAGTCCTGAGCGTTAGCAAGCCATGGTTAACATGATGCAAATGAAAGGCTTTTATCCAAGCAGATCAGGCGGTTTTCAGAGCGGTGGGTATTCGGACCGCCTCCAGCTGGTCTAAAACAGCTCTTCGTCAATACCGCCTTCGCGTTTGAGCAATTCAGCCTTTATTTCTGGCCCGTAAGCATATCCGCCTACACCGCCACTTGCGGGGACGACCCGGTGGCACGGGATAAGGACCGCGATATTGTTAGCCCCATTGGCGCTGCCCACCGCGCGGCTGGCCTTGGGGTTGCCCAGCATGGCGGCTTGTTCGCCATAGCTGCGCGTTTCTCCAGGCGGGATTTGGCGCAAGGCTTCCCAGCATCGCTGTTGGAAAGCAGTGCCCTTCACATCCAATGGAATGTGTGAATTGTCGTTTCCCGGTTCTTCAATTGCTTGGACAACTTGATCGAACAACGCCTTAAAATCGCCGCCTGCCTCTATGATCTCAGCCTTGGGAAAGCGGGCGCGCAATTCGTCTTCGCCCTCGTTAAAAGCAAGGCAGCACACGCCCTTTTCACTCGCCGCGACCAACATCGCACCAAGGGATGTACCGATCACGCTCCAATGCACACGGCGTCCCTCGCCCCCATTGGTCCAATCGCTTGCCTGCATACCCAATCGTCCTTTTGTGTCGGCGTAAAAGCGCGACGGCGCGCTGTACCCTGCATCATAAAGCGCCTGCGTGACGCTTGCCCCGCTTTCTAATGCACCGCGTACACGTTCTTCGCGAAGTGCCCTTGCAAAAGACGATGGGGAGAGCCCCACGGTGCGTTTAAACAGGCGCTGGAAATGGGTCGGCGAGTATCCGGTAAGGTCGGACAGCTGATCCAATGTCATCGCGCCCTTACCTTCGCCAACGTGGCTTCTGATCGCGGCAATGGCTGCGAGAACACAGGCCTCTTCGGCGCTTTGGGTGTTGGGAGAGCACCTTTTGCAAGCGCGCAGCCCAGCTGCCTCGGCATCAGCGGCATTGGCATAGAACTTCACATTCTTGCGCAGCGGCGCACGCGCCGGGCACGAGGGGCGGCAATAAATCCCCGTGGAATGCACCCCTGTCACAAAGGCGCCATCATGGCGGCGGTCCTTCGCAAGCGCGATTCGCCAGCGTTCGTCGTCGGTAAGGTCGCCTGTGTTCGTCATGCTGCCCTTTTGCAATGAGGTTCACATAAAGGCATCCCGAAGCTTGCGGTCAATGTAAAGTGCCTTGTAAAGGCGGGTGCGATGACAGTTTTCTCCCGTATTCTCGCGGCGCTGATCGCGCTCACCCTCATTCCCGCCACGGCCAGCGCGGACCCCGCAGACGTTGACGCGGCCGCACGCGGCGTGGTTCGCGTGGTCTTGATCGACAATAGCGGTGAGGATGCAGCGCCGATAACCCATGGCAGCGGTTTTGCCGTCAGCCCGCGTATGATCGTCACAAACGCCCATGTGATCCGCGAGGCATTGCTGGATGATACGTTGAAGATCGGTATCGTACCCAGCGAAGGAGATGCAGGGACCTTCGCGACACCCGTGGCGGTTTCCCCGCGCAACGATTTGGCGCTGCTGCGCATTACTGATGGCAACCTTCGCTTGCCACCATTGACCCTATCAGGCGGGGTAAACGGCGATATGGGGGAAGTTTCAGCCGTCGGTTACCCGATGAATGTGGACCTCGCACAGGGATTGGAAATCCGCGACATTTTCCGCGCGCAGCCACCGGTGAAGTCGCGCGGCTTCTTATCTGGTGAACGGCCAAGCCGCCAATTTGATACGATCCTCCACACCGCCCCGATTGCAAGGGGCAATTCCGGCGGGCCATTGCTCGACGGGTGTGGCCGCGTTCTGGGCGTCAACAGCTTTGGCGCGGACTCCGACGGGTCAGACGCAGAATTCTACTTCGCAGTGTCTTTGCGCGAACTTCTGCCATTCTTGCGTGAAAATGGGTTGGAGCCTTCGGTCAATGCCCTACCTTGCACCTCAATCGAAGACCTAAACGCAGCAGAGCGCGCACGGTTCGAACAACAACGCGCAGAAGCCGCCGCTCGTTTGGAAGCGCGGGCCGAAGAATTGCGCGAAAAGCGTTCGGCCGCCCAATTGCAAGCTCAGATCGAAGTCCTCGATGCGCGCGACAATGCCATGGCATTGGCAATGGTGCTGCTTCTGATCACGATTGGAGCGGGTTACACTGCCGCTCAATTGCGCGCGGGCATGGCCGACAAGCCTGAGAATCAGAAACGCGCTCTGATCGCAGCGGGCATTGCTGGCGCTGCTCTTATTGGTGCGGCTCTCGTTTGGATCACCCGGCCAAGTTATGGCGACATCGAGGAACGCGTGGCGGCTTTGATGGGCGAGGTCACAGACCCAGATGCGAGCCCGGATGATCCTGACGGCAACCTTGCAGGAGATGGCACCCTTATCTGCACATTGGTTCCAGAACGCAGCCGGATTACTGGCGCGCGGACTGATGACGTGGAATTTGATTGGGCCGCCAATGGATGCGTCAACGAGCGCACGCAATATGGAATGGTGGGCGGCGAATGGACCCGCGTACTTGTACCCTCCAGCGAAGCGGCGGTCTCGATAAGCAGTTACGACCCGGAAACGCGCACCTATCGCACGGACAGATATTTGCTGAGCCAAGAGGATATGGCGGCTGCGCGCGAAGCCCGCAGCAAATACGATCCCCCCGCTTGCGGCGTCACAGATGCCGCGCGTGTCTTGGGTGAACAGCAAGCGGCCTTGATCGCATTATTGCCCGATCGCCCCAATGAACGGCTGGTTTATTCGTGCGAGAGCAAACAGGCCGGAGGCGTCGGCGGCGCACTGGGTGCAGCATTTGACGAAGAGTTTGGAGCAGGTGAATAGTTTTTCCCGGGGCTTGATCCCGAACTATCTCACAATTGTTGTATAATCTGCCATCAAAAAGTGCACGCCCTCGGTCTCATGAGGTACGAGGCGGCCAACAATAATGGCGTACGCTCTATCAGGCAGACTCAAGTTTTCTTCTGCCACTTGAACTTTGTATCCATCATGATTGGTAGGGATCTCCGATAAGAACACTCGCCCTTTTTCTATCCGACCGAGAAAACTCCTGTAGCCAGCTTCATACTTGTCTTGATCCGCATCTGAAATCTCGAACGTCCCGATTGAAGGTGGAACCCTTGCTTTCCCAATTTCGCTCGCAGTTATCGTAAGGACATCATCTCCAGCAATGATGTCGATTTGTTCCAACCCGTGTAGACGCACCTGAGTTCGTGCATGGTGGCAAGCCGGCTCCGCGGGCATAGTGGTAGCGGCACCAAACAATACGCCCAGACCAAAAATACCTCCAATGCTCGCCGATACGCCAGCGGCCTGGATGAATAGAGCCCGAAAGCTGCCCTCATTGACCGAATGGAGTTCAAAGGAGCGCGCATTGCCATAAACGACCGGTGAGGAAGCGAGACGCGCCAATGATTGATAATATGCCAAGATCGGTAACGCAGGCGCTGGGTTTGGCATATTGAGTATGACTTCGACCGTACGCGTTTCGACAGCTCCCAAAAGCTCGAAAGTCGACGCCATTTCGCAATTCTCCCAGACACGCGTGAAGTGCGAAGCAAACCCGCACAAAAAATTCGAAACAGAGAACGCAGGCAACTGATCGAGAAAGCGATCAGGCCGCCAGCGCCTCGCCCGACAATGTAATCCGATGCATTTCGCGGCGGTAGCCGGCGTAATCATTCATCGCATTGTGCCAGCTTGTCCGGTTGTCCCAGATCGCAATCGTACCCGGCTTCCATTGCAGGCGGCATTGATTGTCCTCAGTCAGCGCTGCGTTCGTCAGCTCCATCAAGAGTGGCAGGCTTTCTTCGCGCGTTTCGCCAACGAAATTGATCGTGAAGGCAGTGTTTACATAGAGCAATTTGCGTCCGGTTTGCGGGTGCCGAATAACCACTGGATGCACTGCGCCCGTTTTCAGGTTCTGACCGCGAAGGCTCTTGCCCATGTCGGTCTGAGCATAAAGCCCATCCTCTTTGTAAACGTGATCAGCAGTGTGAAACGCCTCGAGTCCATCAATGCGCGCTTTCATATCGTCTGAAAGCGCATCGTAAGCCGCTCCCATATGCGCCCACATCGTATCGCCGCCTTGAGGAGGCAACTCGCGTGCAACCAAAACCGAACCCATTGCGGGAATTTGGTCATAGGAATGATCTGTGTGCCATGCCCCGCCGATATTGGTTTGTTGATCGGGCTCTTTCTTCACCACCGCGATTTCGCCGTAGTCTTCCTGCAGCGGAAAATAATTGTTCACATCAATCCCGCCCCACCGGCGACCAAACTTAATGTGATCTTCGGGAGAGAATTCCTGATCGCGGAAAACCGCCACGCCGTGTTCATAAATGGCATTGCGGATCGCGTCCATTTGATCGTCGGTGCAATCTGCAAGTGTAACACCAGAAATTTCAACGCCGCATTGGGGCGCCATTGGTGTAAATTCCATTTTCTCTCTCCTCGGTCGAGGCGTTTTCGCCTTCGTATGGGGTGTAATCTGACCCAAGAATTCTCGCCTGTCCAGAGAATCCCGCCACTATCCCACTCGCACCGCTTGCATCACGGAGACCCCTTTGCTAGGCGCGCGCCAACTTCGGCAGGAGGGATTTATGATGCCCGCCATCACTCGCCTTGCCTCGTTACTTTTTCTCATGCCTCAAAGAGGACATTCAACGCGTGGAAACTTCCGCCGGTATTCAGTCTAGCCTTCAAGGGCGTTACGCCTCGGCTCTCTTCGATCTCGCAAGCGAGAATGGGACCGTCACGGCTGTCGAAAAAGACCTCGAGACGCTTGGCTCAGCGCTAAGCGAATCGGATGATCTGTCGGCTGCCACCACTAACCCTCAGCTGTCCCGCGCTGAGCAAGGTGCAGCGGTCAGCGCAATCGCCAAGCATTTGAAGCTTTCTGACCTCACCACCAATTTCCTCGGCGTTCTGGCTGGCAATCGTCGCCTGTCAAAACTGCCAGAGATGATTGCCGCCTTTAGAGCGATCGCAGCGAACCAACGCGGCGAAGTTTCGGCCAATGTCACATCGGCGCACCCTTTGGATGAGACCCAAATCAAAACGCTCAAAGACAAGCTCACCGCACGTGTGGGCCGCACCGTTATGCTTACAACCGACACAGATGCCGACCTTCTTGGCGGTCTGGTCGTCACCATTGGATCAGAGCGCATTGATGCTTCGATCCGCACCCGTTTGAATTCACTATCGCAAGCTATGAAGGCTTAAAGGACTACACACATGGAAATCCGCGCCGCAGAAATTTCAAAGGTCATCAAAGACCAGATCGCCAATTTCGGCACTGAAGCTGAAGTCAGCGAAGTTGGCACCGTGCTTAGCGTTGGTGACGGCATCGCCCGTATCCACGGCCTCGACAAAGTTCAGGCTGGTGAGATGGTTGAGTTTGCCAACGGCGTTCAGGGCATGGCTCTGAACCTTGAAAGCGACAATGTCGGCGTCGTGATCTTCGGCTCTGACGCTGAGATTAAGGAAGGCGACACGGTTAAACGGACCGAGACCATTGTGGACGTTCCGGTTGGTAAGGGTCTTCTTGGCCGCGTTGTTGACGCGCTTGGTAACCCTATCGACGGCAAAGGCCCGATCACGGACGTCACGCGCCAACGTGTTGAAGTCAAAGCGCCGGGCATTATCCCGCGCGAATCAGTGAGCGAGCCTGTTCAAACTGGCCTTAAAGCTGTTGACGCTCTGGTCCCTGTTGGGCGCGGACAGCGCGAACTTATCATTGGTGACCGTCAAACCGGTAAAACCGCCGTCGCGATCGACACCTTCATCAACCAGAAGGGCGTGAACGCAGGCGATGATGAGGGCAAGAAGCTTTACTGCGTATATGTAGCCGTCGGCCAAAAGCGTTCGACCGTTGCGCAAATCGTGAAGCAACTCGAAGAGAACGGCGCGATGGAATACTCCATCGTTATCGCTGCGACCGCTTCTGAACCTGCTCCGCTGCAATATCTCGCACCGTACACTGGCTGTGCGATGGGTGAGTTTTTCCGCGACAACGGCATGCACGCTGTGATCGTATACGATGACCTTTCCAAGCAAGCTGTTGCTTACCGTCAGATGTCGCTTCTGCTTCGTCGTCCTCCGGGCCGTGAAGCGTATCCGGGCGACGTTTTCTATCTCCACAGCCGCCTTCTTGAGCGCGCTGCGAAGATGAACCCTGACAATGGCGCTGGGTCACTCACCGCTCTGCCGATCATTGAAACGCAGGCAGGCGACGTGTCGGCCTACATTCCAACCAACGTGATTTCGATCACCGACGGTCAGATCTTCCTTGAAACCGACCTGTTCTACCAAGGCATCCGTCCTGCGATTAACGTGGGTCTGTCGGTGTCGCGTGTGGGCGGCGCAGCGCAAACCAAGGCGATGAAGAAGGTTTCGGGCTCGATGAAGCTCGACCTTGCTCAATACCGCGAAATGGCAGCGTTTGCTCAGTTCGGTTCAGACCTCGACGCTTCAACGCAAAAGCTGCTCAACCGCGGTGCGCGTTTGACCGAATTGCTTAAGCAAAAGCAGTTCTCGCCAATGCCGTTTGAAGAGCAAACCGTTTCGATCTTCGCTGGCACCAATGGCTATATCGACGATGTCGATGTGAGCCGCGTGGGCGAATATGAAGAGCAAATGCTTGCATATTTCCGCAGCGAGCACGCTGACGTTCTGAAAACGATCCGTGACAGCGGAAAGTTTGATGGCGCCAAAGACGCAACCGTCGCCGCTCTCCAGGCTTTCGCCAAGCAATTCGCGTAAGGGAGGCCGTCAGTGCCCTCACTTAAGGAACTAAAAGATCGGATCGGGTCGGTTAAATCGACTCAGAAGATCACCAAGGCCAAGCAGATGGTTGCAGCGGCGAAACTTCGCCGTGCGCAAGCATCTGCCGAAGCTGGCCGGCCCTATGCCACGCGTTTGAACGCCGTTATGGCCTCGCTCGCGGGCAAGGTTTCCGGCGACAGCGCGCCAAAACTTCTCGCAGGTTCCGATAGCGACCAACGCAACCTTCTGGTTGTGGTCAACACCGATAAGGGCCTGTGTGGTGGTTTGAACTCAAACATCGTCAAGGCTGCGAAAGCCAAGGCGGCTGAGCTTCAAGCGGCTGGCAAAACGGTTGAGTTTTATCTCGTCGGCAAAAAGGGCCGTGCCCCTTTGAAACGCGAGTTTGAAACGGCGATTACCGGCGGCTTCGACACAACGGTTGCGAAAACACCGGGCTTTGAAGAAGCTGACGCCATTTCCGCTGAGCTCATCACAATGTTTGATGAAGGCAAGTTTGACGTGGCTCACCTGATCTACCCGACTTTCCAGTCGGCTCTGGTGCAAAACCCAACGGTCAATCAGCTGATCCCTGTCCCCTCACCCGAAGCATCGGATGAAGGCGGCGCTGTGGTTGAGTATGAGCCGGGCGAAGAGGAAATCCTCGAAGCTCTCCTGCCGCGCTATGTGAAGACGCAAGTTTTCGGCGCGCTGCTTGAGCGTGAGGCATCAGAGCAAGGCGCTTCGATGACCGCGATGGATAACGCCACCCGCAACGCAGGCGACCTCATCAACAAGCTGACCATCCAGTACAACCGCAGCCGTCAGGCCGCGATTACCACTGAACTTATCGAAATCATCGCTGGCGCAGAAGCGCTCTAAAGCAAGGCTAAGGAAGAACCATGGCTACCGCAGCACTTAACCAAACCACCAACGGCACGATCAGCCAGATCATTGGCGCTGTCGTCGATGTTCAGTTCCCTGGCGAACTGCCCGCAATTCTCACCGCGCTTGAAACGAAGAATGACGGCAAAACGCTTGTCCTCGAAGTTGCACAGCACCTTGGTGAAAACACCGTTCGCACGATCGCGATGGACGCAACCGAAGGTCTCGTTCGCGGCGCTGAAGTTGTGAACACTGGCGCGCAGATTTCTGTGCCTGTTGGCCCGAAAACACTCGGCCGCATCATGAACGTCGTTGGTGAGCCAATTGACGAGCTTGGCCCGGTTGGCGCTGATAAAAGCATGCCGATCCACGCAGAAGCGCCTCCTTTCGTGGATCAATCCACCGAAGCGGCCATTCTCGTAACCGGCATTAAGGTGATCGACCTTCTCGCCCCTTACGCAAAAGGCGGAAAGATCGGCCTGTTCGGCGGCGCGGGCGTTGGTAAAACCGTTCTTATTCAGGAACTCATCAACAACATCGCAAAAGGCCACGGCGGCGTGTCTGTGTTTGCCGGTGTTGGTGAGCGTACCCGTGAAGGTAACGATCTCTACCACGAATTCCTCGACGCAGAGGTGATCAAGAAAGACGATAACGGCGTTGCAACGCCAGAAGGCTCGAAAGTGGCCCTCGTCTTTGGTCAAATGAACGAACCTCCCGGCGCGCGTGCTCGTGTGGCGCTTTCCGGCCTCACCATGGCGGAATATTTCCGCGATGTGGAAGGTCAGGACGTTCTGTTCTTCGTCGACAACATCTTCCGCTTTACGCAGGCTGGTTCCGAAGTGTCCGCGCTGCTCGGCCGTATTCCTTCGGCTGTGGGGTATCAGCCTACTCTGTCGACCGACATGGGTAACCTGCAAGAGCGTATTACATCGACCAACAAAGGTTCGATCACTTCGGTGCAAGCCATCTACGTCCCCGCAGATGACTTGACCGACCCTGCGCCTGCAACATCGTTTGCTCACTTGGATGCGACCACAACGCTGAACCGTGCGATTTCAGAGCTTGGTATTTACCCAGCCGTTGACCCGCTCGATTCAACCAGCCGCGTTCTTGAGCCGTCGGTTGTTGGTCAAGAGCACTATGACACCGCTCGCCGCGTTCAAGAGACGTTGCAGAAGTACAAGTCGCTCCAAGACATCATCGCAATTCTGGGCATGGACGAGCTTTCTGAAGAAGATAAGCTCACCGTTGCGCGCGCTCGTAAGATCCAGAAGTTCCTCTCGCAGCCATTCCACGTGGCAGAGGTCTTCACGGGCATTAACGGTCTGTTTGTTCAGGTCGAAGACACGGTGGCCTCGTTTAAGGCGGTTGTGGACGGTGAATACGACCACCTGCCAGAGCAAGCATTCTACATGGTTGGCGGCATCGACATGGTGGTTGAGAAAGCCGCCAAGCTCGCTGAAGAAGACTAAGAGGCATGTCTGACACGCTCGACATCAAGGATTGCGTCAACGAGACGTGCCCTTGGTCGGGTGATCCGGTTTCGGCAGACAGCCTAACGATGTACCGCGGCAAAGTTGTGGGGTTTTGTAATCCCGGTTGCCGCGACAAATTTGAAAAAGCTAAGCGTCACTTTGACGCAAGCGTTGATGGATAAAAGCGAAAATGGCACTCCATTTTGAACTCGTAACCCCTGCCAAGCAGGTCCGCTCTGAGGAAGTCCACATGGTTGTGGTGCCCGGCTCAGAAGGCGAATTTGGCGTTCTTGAAGGCCACGCGCCTTTCATGAGCACAATCGACGACGGCGCGGTTCAGGTGTTCAAAACCGCTGGCGGTGAGCCTGAGCTGATCAATGTCAAAGGCGGCTTTGCCGAGGTGAGCGAAAACGGCATCACCGTTCTGGCGGAGCATGTTGAGGCGTAGATCGCTTTAGACATCGACACGAGTTCAAAGGGCGGCCTTACGGGTCGCCCTTTTTCGTTTCAGCTCACTTGACGTTGCACCCACTGGGCAACTTCGATGAAATGCTCTGGTGATCCATTGGCCGCGGCCTCTGCGTTGATTGCGGCAAGGGTCTTGGCGCGAAGGGCATCGCGGTAAACCTCTTCCGCCTCGGCAAAGGCGCTGGCGATTTCGCATGGCGCTTTGCAATCCTTGCGTTTTAGTCCGCATGGCCCGTTCTGACGGATCTCTGTGCAGCGAAAGGCGGGGCTTGGGCCTTCGATCGCCTGTACGATGTCGAGCAAGGTAATCGCATCCACACCGCGCGCCAGGCGATAACCCCCACCCTTGCCGCGTACGCTTTCGACAATTCCTGCACGCCGCAAAAGCTGCATCTGCTTGGCAAGATAGGCGCTCGGCACTTCGAAGAAATCGGCGAGCGCCTCGGCGCTAAGGCCCTTACCCGTTGGCACAAGCGCAAGCATACCGCAGATATGCGTGCACCATTCCACCCCTTTGCCCAATTGCATGCTTGACTCCTTAATCGGATATATTTTATCCGGATAAAGAATATCCGATTAAGGAGTGATGACATGACCCTCTCTGCAAGGCAAGTTCGCCAGGCCCACGGGCGGGTGGCGGTCTTTCTGTTGATCTTTATCGCCGTGCACTTCGTCACCCATTTCAGTTCGCTTGGCGGGGCCTCACTGCACACCCAAACCCTTGGCTGGGGAAGGTTGCTTTACCAATTCCCGCTCATCGAGATCGGACTTATCAGTGCTTTCGCCGCGCAAGTGGTGATCGGGATAAGACTGCTCGCCGCTATTCGAAAACGCTTGCGCAAGGACCGCTGGCACTGGGTACAATTCGCAAGCGGGTGTTACCTCGCCTATTTCATCGTCCAGCACACGGCTGCTGCGCTCATCACGCGGTTATTTGTGGGCCTTGATACCAATTTCTATTGGATCGCAGGCACCCTCACCCTTGAACCGATCAAATACTATTTTGCCGTCTATTACACCCTCGCGGTGATCGCGTTTGTCAGCCACCTTCTTGCAGCGCTTCATTTTCGAAAGCCCAGGCGCTGGCACACACCAGCGCTGGCTCTTGGCCCTGTGGTGGGAGCAGCATTTGTCCTTGGGTATGGCGGTGTGTTCGAAACGGCCACCCTGCCCCTGGAATATCGCGACTATTTCGCTTCATTCCCCGGTGTAAAGAGTTAGCGTTTCCCCTTCACAAGGGGCCATCAACCCGTCACAAGTTCATCCACAATCCCTCAAGGAGAGAAGGTTTGAAACTTGTATCCACTCTCACTCTGGCGGCTGTCATGACAATTGGCGCTGCAACTTCCGTAAACGCACAAGGCCAATCGGACGATGGTGTTCCCGGCCCCGATCAGGATCCTTATATCTGGCTCGAAGAAGCCCGCAGCGACGAAGCGCTGGCATGGGTGACTTCCGAAAACGAACGCACCCTTAGCGTTCTCGAAGCAGACCCTCGGTTCGAAACCCTCAAGAACGAAGCGCTCGCCATTTACGACAGCGAAGATCGCATTCCGTTCGTGAATTTTCGCCCTGATGGTCTCTACAATTTCTGGCAGGATAAGGAGAACCCCAAGGGGCTTCTGCGTCGGACTACCATCGAAAGTTACCAAGGCGATGAACCGGAATGGGAGACCGTTCTCGATGTCGACGCTCTGGCAGCGGCTGAAGGGAAGGAATGGGTCTATAAGGGTTCAACTTGCCTCCCGCCTGCACTTAACAAATGCATGATCGCATTGAGCGATGGAGGCGAAGATGCCACCATCATGCGCGAGTTCGACACCTCTACTAAGAGCTTTGTCGAAGGCGGGTTTGAGCTTCCTCATAAAAGCCAAGGCGGCATTCAATGGATTGATGCAAACACGCTTCTTGTTGGCCGCGACTTTGGCGAAGGCACTTTGACCGACAGCGAATATCCCTTCACCAGCCGCGTCTGGGTCCGGGGAACCGACATCGCCAATGCGCCTGAGGTATTCCGCGGGCAATCGGATGATGTGTGGGCAGGCGCGAGCCTGATGCGCGATGCAACCGGCGAAGTGCAGTTAATGACCGCGTTCCGAGGCGTCAGCTTCCACGAAAGCGAATATTTCGTCTCCATCGATAGCGACTGGATCGCTCTCGACATCCCGAAAAAGGCGTCACCTTACGGCATCGTCGACGGCCACATACTCTTTTCGACCGATGTGGATTGGGAGGTGGACGGCCAAACCTTTGCTGCGGACAGCCTGATCGCAGTTGAGCTTGAAGCATTCAAAGCTGACCCCAATGGCGCGGCCAAAACGCTCGTTTGGGCACCGCAAGAACGCCAGACCAAACGCGGCGGCGCAATTACAGCGGGCGCGCTTTATGTCGGTCTGCTCGACAATGTCGTTGGCAAGGTTTTGAAGTTCAATTTCGAAGACGGGGCTTGGAAAAGCGATGAGGTTGCGCTGCCCGACAACGCCACTGTGGGCATCGCGGCAAGTTCAAATGAGAGCGAACAGATCATGTTCACTGTCACCGACTTCCTCAATCCGACAACGCTTTATTACACTGACGGCTCTGCTCCCCCTCAGCCGATCAAGAACTCGCCTTCCTATTTTGATGCGGCCGGCATGGAAGTGGAGCAACATGAAGCGACGAGCGCCGATGGCACCAAAATCCCCTACTTCATCGTCAAGCCTAAAGGCATGGAGATGAACGGTGAAACCGCCGTGCTGATGACGGGGTATGGGGGTTTCCAAGTCCCGCGCCTGCCCGGATATCTGGGTTCAACCGGCAAGATGTGGTTAGAGCGCGGCGGGGCCTATGTCCTTGGCAATATGCGCGGCGGCGGGGAGTTTGGTCCCGGCTGGCACCAGACCGCCATCCGCGAGAATAAGCAGCGCACCTGGGACGATTTCATCGCAATTGGAGATGATCTGGTGGCCAAGGGCTTCACCTCGCCCGAACACCTCGGCATTCAAGGCGGGTCACAAGGCGGCCTTCTGGTCGGAACAGCCTTCACCCAGCGTCCCGACCTGTTTGGTGCGGCGATTGTGCAGATCCCTCTGTTCGACATGCTGCGCTATCACGTCATTGGCAGAGGCGCATCGTGGATTGGCGAATATGGCGATCCGCGTATTCCCGAACAGCGCGCATGGATTGAAGGGTATTCACCCTACCAATTGATCAAAGAGGGTGTGGATTATCCAACCCCCTTCCTATGGGCTTCAACCGCCGACGACCGCACGCACCCGGCGCACGCGCGCAAAGGGGCGGCGCGCCTCAAAGAACAGGGCCATCACTATTATTACTTTGAAGATATGACCGGCGGTCACTCAGGCGGCGTCGACAATGAACAACGCGCCAAGCTCCAAGCGCTGCAATATGTCTATCTGATGCAGCAATTGATGGACACGGCACAATAACGCAAGGTGTGAGGCGATCTATTTTTTCGCCGATTACCGCGAAAAAGGCGGCCCTTTTTGGGGTCGCCTTTTTGTTTGCGGCTGTGAATCATGCTGAAAAGTTAACCGCCAGGACCTCCGATTTTTCAATCACCTTCGCCAAATGTAAACTAAATATTCAGACTAATTTTTAATAGCTTGCGGCCAATGTCTGATGCATTCACTTTGAAGGTCAGGGAACCTTGGCCCAAGGGCTTGCATGTTCTTAACACCGCGCAAGCACGATCATTTGCGGTCGCTTTGTTGGTTGTTGCCGTGACCGTGCTTATTCGCTCGCCATATTTTGGCGATCCAGCCGCGGACCCAGACGAACAACTGTACTCCTTAATCGGCCAAGCATGGCTGGAAGGGGAAATGCCGTACCGTGATCTGTGGGATCGCAAACCGCCGGGCCTATTTGCCATGTTTGCCGGTATGCACTGGATTGGTGGCCCTTCACCGCTCGCTTATCAAATACCCGGAGTTGCCTGTACCGCCGCTAGCGCCTTGATGATCTATCATCTCGCCAAGCGCATCGGGACACCAACAGGCGCAGCGGTTGTGACTGTGTTGTTCCTACTCAACATTCCGCGCTTCTTTATGCACTTGGGACAATCAGAGACATTTCTAGTCCCGATTTTGCTGCTCCAACTGATCGGCATAGCCAGCGTTCTGAGGAATTCTGATCCGGCCAAAGTCTTCCGAACTTTATGCGGCATTATGTTGCTGGGCGGAATTGCGTTACAGATCAAATATTCGGTTCTGCCGTTTTGCGCGCTTTTGGCGGTTCTTGCCACATTCCGATTGTGGCAGATGCAATTGAGCTTTGCTCAGATCAGCGCAAGCCTTTGTGTGTTCGCATTCCTTGGCCTGCTGCCGACTCTAATATTCGCGGCGTATTTTGCGTCTGTTGGTGAGTTTGAAACGTTCTTTTTCGCGAATTTCGTCTCGATATTCTTGCGGACCGAAATGTACCCACGATTGGTCGGCTACAATCTGATCAATCTGGCCACGGTCATTTTCCCGCTTGCGGTCTACGCGGTGTTGAGCGTCATCACTGCGCGCAAAATGCGCGAGCAAATTGATGGAACTTTGTTCGTCCTAACCCTCTTGTTCGCATTGGTTGGAGCGTTCTCACTCTTTATGTTGGGATCGCCGTTCGTTCACTATTTTGGCGTAACGCTGCCATTCATCTGTCTTGCGGCTTCCAGCTTTTTCAGCTTCCACCCGTCACGCAAGATATTCAACTTCTTGGCACTGGCTCTGGCCCTTTGGTGTACTGGATTTGCCGAACAGCGTGTCCACTCCTCCTCTCACAAAAACGCCATTGCGACATTAACGAAAGCGATCGGCACCTATGTTCCTGATGATGAGTGTATTTTCATCTTCGATGGACCCAGCATCCTTTATTCAAAGTCGCAAAGATGCATTCCAACGCGGTATGCGTTCACTCCGCATCTCAACAGCTTCCATGAACAAACGGCCTTAGATGTAGATCCCGCAGCAGAAACAGCGCGCATTCTGGCTGGGCAGCCCGGCGTGATTGTCGTTTCTGAAACTTTCAATGCACCCCGCTATGTCAGCGAAACCCGCGCCATGGTCCGCGATGCTATCACTAAGGGTTATGTGCTCGCCGAAAGGACAGAGTTTTATCCGGGAATGCTCGAATTGTATCTTCGCGCTGATCTTGCGCCTGCAGATCGGGATGGAATCGATCGACCTGCCTCGGTCCCATGCGTAATCAAGCATGGCAATCAGTGTCAGTATTTTGCGAGCTTCACGAACTAAAACCTACAGCGCGTAAAGCAATCCGACACTTTCGCCTCCGTTCGTCCCAAGGAAACCACGGGAGGGTTCCTCAACGCCAAATTAACTTTCTTCGGCAGCCCCGTGTTAAGCTTCAAAGCCAATTTTGAAACTCGACAGGGCACAAACAAGGAGTTTCAAATGGCGTACCCCCGCGACATATCCATCGCCCAAGCGATTAAACAATATGGTCTTCCCAAAAGCCACCGCGCGCATTGGTCTCCAGCGCGCAAGGCTGGCGTTGTGCGCGCTGTGCATGAACGCGCGATCAGCTTTCACGAAGCGCGCGACCGCTATCTTCTATCACGCAGCGAGTTTGAGGAATGGGAGCGCGACTTCTCCCCTGGTGTCGCAGCGCTTCGCCGCTCTCAACTTGAGGACGCGTGACTCCTGACCCCAGAGGTCGTTGCCCCAATTCTTTGTTCATTGGGTGACTATCCCCCCCGTTGCCCAAAGAACGTTTTGCAGGGCGGCGACCTCGACCCGGGAGCCTTTACCGCCGTGTTGGCGCGTGGAAATCGGGCTCTTTGCGCTCCACCCATTTCACGAATTTCGCAATCGCCGGGTTTGCGCGGACCGTGTCTGGGTCATCGCCAATGCGAGCGAGTTCAGCATTGGTGAAATTGGCGTGAATTGTCTTATGACAGATCGGGTGCACCGGGACCGTTGCCCGCCCCTTTTTCGATTTGGGCACAGGATGGTGCCACTGGATCAAGGTTTCAAAGGGACGCCCACAAAGCCAGCAGGTGTGTAACTCGTCGCTCACCCCTTCTTCTTCGCGGCCTTTTTCTTTTTCATCGTATCATGAAAACGATCAGCCCATCCCTGTTTGACGAGTTGTTCGGCGCGCACCATGCGAAGATCGCCTGCGCCCACGTCGCGGCTGACCGCGCTGCCTGCGGCGACAATGGCATCATCGCCAATAGTCACCGGCGCAATCAGGGCCGAGTTTGATCCGATAAAGGCCCGTTCGCCGATCACGGTCTGATATTTGAAATATCCATCGTAATTACACGTGATGGTGCCAGCGCCAATGTTGGCGTCTTTGCCCACGGTTGCATCGCCGATGTAGGACAGGTGGCTGGCCTTGGCACCGGGGCCAAGGGTCGCTTTCTTCATCTCGACAAAATTGCCGACAAAGCTGTTTTCTTCCATGACCGCGCCGGGGCGAAGCCGGGCGAAAGGCCCCACTTGAACGCCTGTGGCAAGGCTTGCGCCCTCTAGGTGCGTGTAGGCTTTGATGTGGACGCCGTCCGCAACAGAAACGCCGGGTTCAAAGACCACATGCGGGTCCACGGTCACATCGCGGCCTAGCTTCGTGTCGTGGCAGAAAAAGACAGTGTCGGGCGCTTTGAGGGTCGCACCCTCCTCCATCGCTTTGTTTCGGCGCGCGGCCTGCCAGCGCTGCTCTGCCTCGGCGAGCTCAGCGCGGCTGTTAATGCCGGCGACTTCGCCCGTCTCGCATTCGATCACCACCACCTTGTCACCGCGCGCAATCGCGCCTGTTGCAACGTCGGGGAGATAGTATTCGCCTTGCGCATTATCATTGCCGACCGCGCCCAAGAGCGGCCACATATCGTCAGAATGCGCCACAATCAGCCCGGAATTGCACAGGTTGACGGCGCGCTCTTCCTCGCTCGCGTCTTTAAACTCGACCATTTTGGACACCGTGCCTGTCTCATCGGCAATGATCCGGCCATAGGCGAGCGCATCGTCCGGGCGAAAACCCAGCACAGCAACCTTGGCCCCGCCTTCAAGCGCGCCCAAAAGCCGTTGAACCGTCGCAGCGCTGACCATGGGAACATCGCCAAATGTCACCAGCACATGGCCGCTAAAACCGGAAAGCGCGGTCTTAGCCTGAAGTGCGGCGTGCGCTGTCCCGTGCTGCGGGTCTTGCAGCGCAGTTTCCACTGCCCGGCCTTCGATAGCGCCATCGATCTGTTCGCGCCTGTCACCCACGACCACAACGGTCTTCTTAGGCGAAAGCGTTTCAAACTCATCGAGGATATGCATCAACATCGGCTTACCCGCGATCGGGTGGAGCACTTTGTGCATATCGCTCTTCATGCGAGTTCCCTTGCCAGCGGCAAGGATAATGGCGGCGAAATCTGTCATAGGAGCCTTATAACACGGAAAATCTAAATCTGCGGCTGGCTTGCCAGCAATTGCTTGCAGTTTGAAGTCCGATCCTTCAACCACGCCCCAATATGAGCGATTTTCCCTTTTCAACCGTCGGTTTTGACCTCGATGGCACCCTTGTCGACAGCTTCCGAGATCTTGGCGAAGCGGTGAATTTTGCATTGGAGCTTGGCGGGTTTGACCGTGTGCCAGTGGACAGCTCCAAAGATCTAATCGGTGGCGGCGCGAAAATCATGCTTTCCAAGGCGGTCGATGCGCAAGGCGGGCTTCCGGCGGATGAATTCAAGGTCCTCTATAAAAAGATGCTTGGCTTCTATTCCGAAAACAACGCCGTCCACACGCGCCCCTATCCCCACGCCCGCGAAGTCGTGGACGAACTGAAAGCACGCGGCGTCAAAGTGATCGTGGTGACCAATAAGTTTGAAGAATTCGCCCGCTCTATCCTCACGCAGATCGATTTTATCGCGCCGTTTGAGGGCGTCATTGGGGGCAATTCGCTGGGCAAAGGTGCCGATGGGCAGTTCCTCGCAAAGCCCCACCCCGATCCCATCTTGAAAGCGCAAGAGATCTGCGGCGGCGGCAGCTTCGCCTTTGTCGGCGACAGCACATATGACGTAAACGCGGCCAAAGCGGCAGGCGTTCCCGTCATTGGCGCGGCATACGGATATTGCGACAAGCCGCCCCATGACCTTGGCGCAGATAGCGTGATTGATTCGCTCGGCGGTCTTATTTCCGCCCTAGAAGCACTCTAGGTCGCCCAGCTGACGCTACGGCAGCGCGCATCAACAAATCCCCCTGTTGCAACGCAACAAGAATCCTGCCACGCAGCGTCC
The DNA here is from genome assembly GCF_039988855.1 of Erythrobacter sp. Lineage (GTDB taxonomy): Bacteria > Pseudomonadota > Alphaproteobacteria > Sphingomonadales > Sphingomonadaceae > Erythrobacter. Next base: position 176,148 of record NZ_JBDXIY010000019.1, on the reverse strand, counting down.
ATATTTGAGTTTACGGGCACGTAAAGCCCGTCCCCCTCGAACGAAAAACAAATTTGTACGGAAAGGAACGATCCCATGAGCATCGACTTCAAAGACAAGGTAGCCATCGTAACCGGCGCCGGCGGCGGTCTGGGCCGCGAATACGCGCTTGAGCTTGCTCGCCGCGGTGCGAAAGTTGTCGTCAACGACCTTGGCGGTTCGCGCGACGGTACTGGCCACTCTGACATGGCTCTTCAAGTCGTCAAAGAGATCGAAGCTATGGGCGGCGAAGCCATGTCCAATGGCGGCAGCGTCACCGAATATGACCAAATGGAAAAAATGGTCGCGGACACCAAAGCAAAATGGGGCCGCGTCGATGTCCTGATCAACAATGCCGGCGTTCTTCGCGATAAGACTTTCGCGAAAATGACCCCTGATGATTTTGAGTTCGTTCTCAAAGTTCACCTCACCGGTTCCGCTTTCGTTACCAAGGCATGCTGGGAAACCTTCCGTGAGCAAGGTTATGGCCGCATCCTGATGACTGCATCGTCAACCGGCCTGTTCGGTAACTTTGGTCAAGCCAACTACGGCGCGGCGAAGCTGGGACTTGCTGGCCTTACCAAGACGCTCCAACTTGAAGGCGCGAAGTACAACATCCGTGTGAACTCATTGTCACCTGTTGCTGGCACGCGCATGACCGAAGACCTCTTCCCAGAAGAAGCCTTCAAACTGTTCGATCCAGTAAACGTGGTTCCTGCCGCGCTTTACCTCGTGAGCGAAGATGCCCCAACCAACGCCATCGTCGGCGCTGGCGCTGGCGGTTTCCACTCTTCATGGGTTGTGATGAACGACGCCGTATGGCTTCCCGATGGTGAGCGCACAGTCGAAGGCTTTGCCGACCGCTGGAGCGACATTAGCGACTTCTCAAACCTGATCGCCCCGCAGTCAGGTTCCGAGCAGTCAGGCGCAATCCTCAAAGCGATGCAGAAAGTGACCGGCACCGGACCTTCCAGCACGCGGGGGTAATTCCGCCGCTTTGCCAAAAACTGGCTTGAAATTTCACGGCTCTCGCACAGAAATGTGCGGGGGCCGTTTTCATGGTGACCTAATCGTCAACCGCCTTCACAAGGCGGCGTTCCATCGGGGCAAGGACGTTAGAGAGGTCTGACCCGCGCTTGAGCACTTGGCCATGTTCGCCAAAAAGCGTGTACATACCTTGCTTACCGCGAAGGCTTGGGCGCTTTTCCACGCGGGCATTGGGGCGTTCTGCTGCGCGGCGAAAGGCGGAAAAGGTCGCAGCGTGGCGGTCGAAGTCCATCGCATAGTCGCGCCATTCTCCGGCGGCGACCATTCGGCCATATAGGTCCAATATCCGTTGGAGCTCTTCGCGCTCAAACCCAATTTGGCTTGCAGAGCCCTTGCCCGGAAATGCAACAATTTGGCCGGTTTTACCCGGTCCAAGCCCTGCGCTCATCAGTCAGCGGTCCCGCTTTTCTTATCAAGGTCAAATGTGCCTTGTACAGAATCTGCAGATCGCCCGTGCGCCTCTTTAAGAACCGCAATCTCTGCTTTCATCGCGCGAAGTTCGCTTTCAAGCTTTTCGATGCAGTCGACCGTATTGCCCTCTTCATCCTCGCACTGCATGCCAAGCGGCGTGCCATAGGGGATAAATTCTTTAATCCATTCTTCAGCAGGCAGAAGGGTGGAACGGGCCTTCAACCCGACCATCGTTGCGCCTTCAGGCACATCATCTGTGACAACGGCATTGGCGCCAATGCGCCCGCGTTCGCCCACGGTGATGGGGCCAATAACCTGCGCGCCGGAACCAATGATCACATTGTCACAAAGCGTGGGATGGCGTTTTCCCCCTTTACCGTTGGTGGGGTTGGTCCCGCCAAGTGTCACACATTGATAGATCGTCACATTGTCGCCGATCTCAGCGGTTTCGCCGATCACGGTAAAGCCATGGTCGATAAAAAAGTTCTTCCCGATTTTTGCGCCGGGATGAATATCAATCGCCGTCAACAAACGGCTGAAATGATTTACGAAACGCGCAAGGAAGAACAGCTTGGCGTTAAACAGCCAATGCGCAATGCGGTGAAATCCGAGTGCCAAAACGCCGGGGTAAAGCAAGACTTCCCAACGCGAACGCGGCGCAGGGTCGCGCTCTTTTACCGAGTCCAAATAGGATTTGAGCTTCGTGAACATGTGAGGATTCTCCCACCAAACTGGCGCAATTGCAAATTTGACTACAGCAGTTTTGCTTGGGGCGGCCCATGCAGAGCTTCTAACGCTGCGCGCCAGACAGACATGGTGGCAGGATGGGCCCGTTCAAGGCTTATGCGGTCGATTGTCGCAACAAGCGCCTCAATATCTGCAAAACTGCGCCTTGTGCGGGGCACCAGATATTCGGCGGCTCCTTCTGCCAAAGAAAGGCTGCGCGCCTCGGCATGCGCTTCAATCAATTCTGCCGCCATGGCGTCGTCTGGCTCGCCGATGGCAAGATGGAGCGAACCACCAAGTCGCGATTTAAGATCTGGCAAGGTCACGTCCCACGGTGTCACGTTCGCAATCAGCAATAAGGATTGGCCCGCATTTGACCCCCCGTCCTGAACCGAATTCCAACGGTGGAATACATCCGCCTCATCAAGCTGATCTGCGCCATCAACGACTTCGATCCCTTGGGCGCTTGCCCATCGTCCCAGTAGTGTCTTACCCGAACGGGTCGGACCGGTTAGGACGGCTGCACGGAAGGGCCAATGGTCAGGGTTGCGCAGGGCATCCACAATCCCTGCATTTGCATTACCAACGACAATACGGTGCGAATTAACGCCCCCCGCAATCGAAAGTGGGAGTGCAATTTGCGATGGATGGTCTTTTGCTGGAGACATTCAACGTCAACGCTCTTAGCGGCTAATGGCAAGCGCGTTTGCGCCCTCATTCACGGCAAACCCGCGCGAGCGAAGCTCTGCAGCAAGGGCCGAAAGTTCCCCGGCAAAGCTCACTCGCATGACTGAAGTCCCGCCCATAGCCGTGCTGGTGACTGAGACACCGCGAATGCCGGGCACTTGGCGAACGCTCGAGAGATTTGCATCGAATGACATAGGGTCAGGCGTTGCAAACTGAATTGTGAAACTGTTCAATGCCGCCGTGGTGGGAACAGGCGTCTGCGTGTTTGGACGCGGGGTCTCTGGCGAAATCGCCGCAGCTGTAGCTTGTTCCTGAGCGCGGTCACGTGCCTCGATTGCCCGGCCAATCTCAATCAAGCGCGCAATCGCGGGGTCCACCTGACCTGAACCGCCAACACGCAAGGTGGGATCGGGCTGAAGTTTCCCATCGACCAAGGCTTGTTCGTAAATTCGGTCAACACGGTCCACTGCCTCGCCAAGCATTTTGGGCAGTTCGCTGGGTCCCTTTGCATTTAGGGTAAAGCTATCGAGAAAGAGGCTATCCGGGCCGTAACGAGCAGTGAATGTGCCCGTAATCGGGCCACCGGGAAATTGATGATCAAGCTTGGCGATTGGGATAAGGGCATCGGCCGCACCATATTGGTCAAGCGTCAATCTCCACCATGCACGGCTGCGGCGTCCGGCCTGTCCAAAGTTCAAATGCAGCGAGTCGCCTCCTGCGCCGGTTGGTCTTACATAATCGATGCGGCTGGTGCCGGGATTGAACTCGGCCCACGCTCTTTGCCATGGATTGCGTACCTCAAAAGCGGTGTAGCTCCCCCCGCTCACCACAACTGGCATAAGCAGCATTGGAGCCGATGAGCGGCCTGAACGGGCCCCGCCCAGAATTCGGCCAGCTCTTTGCCGATCAAAGCTAACGCCCAATGTCGCAACATAGCGTTTCGGCCCCAAGCGCTCGCGTTGAATAACGATTGCTGCGACATAGCCCGAAAGTTGATCATCGGAGACCGCCGGACCGCCCGCTTGTGCCCATGCCTTGCGTGCCGCCTCGCGCCAACCTTTGCTGCGTGCATCCGCCGCATTGTCGCCGGTGACGTCAACTTCAATTCCGCGCACTTCGATATCGGCGCTCGATGCGGTCGGAGCGATTCCTCGATCGCCAGAAACCTGCGCCAACACAAGCGCATATCCACCGGCAAGAAAGGCAAGCGCCAACACAATCGCGACCACCCAGCGGGCGCGGAAAGAGGCTCTCGAAATTGGGCCTGAAGGGTGCGAAATTGCCGTCATCGGGGAAATCTTGTCAGTCTTTGCCCAAACCAGCGTGGAATTCCAAGCCCAAAGGGGTAAAGCGCAAAAAATGGACGAAAAAAATTCATCATACACCTACGCCGATGCAGGCGTTTCGATCGAAGCAGGCAATGCTCTAGTCAAAGCCATTGCCCCCCTAGCCAAAGCCACAGCGCGTCCTGGCGCGACCAGTGAGCTTGGCGGATTTGGCGGCTTTTTCGACCCAAAGGCAGCAGGGTATAAAGACCCGCTTTTGGTCGCGGCCAATGACGGAGTTGGCACCAAACTCAAACTCGCAATCGAGTATGATAAGCACGACACAGTGGGAATTGATCTTGTTGCGATGTGCGTGAACGATCTCATCGTCCAAGGTGCCGAACCGCTGTTTTTCCTAGATTATTTTGCAACGGGCAAACTTGAAAACGGCATTGCCGAGCGCGTCGTTGCGAGCATTGCGGATGGCTGCAAACAGGCAGGCTGCGCGTTGATCGGCGGCGAAACCGCAGAGATGCCGGGCATGTATGCTGACGGCGATTATGACCTTGCTGGCTTTTGTGTAGGCGCAGTTGAGCGCGGCGAGCAATTGACCGGAGACAAAGTGGCCGCTCGCGACGTTTTGATCGGACTTGCTAGCTCTGGCGTCCATTCCAATGGCTATTCATTGGTCCGGCGACTCGCTGAGGATAAGGGGTGGAAACTTGACCGCCCTGCCCTGTTTGACCCTGATCGCTTGCTCATTGATGCTTTGATTGAGCCAACACGGATATATGTCGCAAGCCTTCTTCCGCTCATCCGCGAGGGGTTGGTCCACGGTCTTGCACATATCACAGGCGGCGGCCTGCTTGAGAATATTCCGCGCATCCTGCCCAAGGGCGCTCATGCACAGGTGAACGCTGATCTTTGGGATCAGCCGCGCTTGATGGCTTTCTTGCAGGCGCAAGGTGCGATTGAGCCGAAAGAAATGGCGCGCACCTTCAACTGCGGGGTTGGCATGGTGCTTAGCGTGGCCGCAGATCAAGCGGCAACTGTGACAAAGCGGTTGAAAGCGGCGGGCGAAACCGTCGTCCAAGTTGGCACGATCGAGGCCGGAGACCGGGGTTGCACTGTACGCGGTTCTCAAGGCACTTGGGGTGGACGCGAGGAGTGGGAGGCCACGCATCTTGGCTGATGCTCCTCTGAACAAAGCCAAACTCGCGGTCTTTATCTCGGGTACGGGCACCAATATGGCGGCTTTGCTCTTTGCCAGCCGCCTTAAGGACGCTGCGTTTGAGATTGTTTTGGTCGCAAGTAATGTTGAGGATGCAGACGGCCTAAACCTCGCGGCCATTGAGGGGGTGCCTACCTTTGCCCATTCGCATAAAGGGCACTCACGCGAAGACCAAGACGCGGCGATGGAACAGGCCGTTCTTGATGCAGGCGCGGATTATATCGTCCTTGCAGGTTATATGCGGATTTTGTCCCAAGGATTTGTGGAACGTTGGGAAGCTCGGATGCTGAATATCCACCCTTCGCTGCTCCCCAAATACAAAGGCCTCGACACATTTGCGCGCGCAATTGATGCAGGCGACAGTCATGCCGGATCAAGCGTCCATTTGGTGACGCATGAATTGGATGCAGGCGAGGTCTTGGCACAAGTCCGGGTTGCGATTGCGTCTGACGACACGCCCGCAACCCTCGCACAGCGGGTCAAAATCGCTGAGCACCAGCTCTATCCGCGCGCGGTTGCCGATTATGTGAGCCGCGGGAACGATCCAGAGTTCCTTTTTTCAAAGTTGCGCGAGCTTGCCCTTGCCCTTCCTGAAACGCATGAGCGTTCCAGCCACGGTTCGCCCGGCTTCCGGGTTGGGACGGAGAAATCGGGCAAGTTTTTCGCCCATTTCAGCCAGCAACACTACGGGTCGCAGCACATTGCAGTGCTGGTTAAGACCAGCGGCATGGATGAACTCCTCAACCTCGTGGAGACACAGCCCGAGGTTTATTACAAACCCGACTATTACGGTGCCAGCGGGTGGGTTGGGCTCATCCTCAATCGACCAAATGTCGATTGGGACCATATCGCCGATTGGCTTGGCCGTTCTTGGAGAAGCAGCGCGCCGGCGCGTTTGACCAAGCTGCTTGATGCAGCGGATATATTCTGATGGCCGCACAAAAGCGCGAACACCTTTTGTCGCGCGGCAAATTGGCAGATCGTGTGAATGTGTTTCTGACAAAAGCATGGGAACGTGGGTGGCTGCCACCGCCCGACCTTTCGCCGACCGCATTGTGGGCCGCCGCGCAAAAAGGAGTTGCGCAAGCCAAAGATGCCGAGACATTTGGGCGGAGTGAAGAAGAAGTCGCCGACTTTCGCTTGAGGCTCGAAAAGCTCTGCCAAGCTGTGACAGACGAGGCGCAGCTTAACGCGTTGGGTCAAACGATGGCATATGGGCAGTTGGTAAGAGTGATCCGCAACCGTTTGGCCTTTGGCAAGCTATGGCGCGATCAACCCCATTTGCTTGAAACCAAACTGGCTGATCCAGTCATTGTGATTGGCCATATGCGAGGCGGTACCACGCGCATCCACAAACTATTGGCAGCAGATCCAGCCCATTCGCATACGCGCTATCAAGATGCGTTTCACCCGGTGCCGTCTCGCTTCTGCATGAACCGGGTAAAGTCGTCGGTGGAGCTCGCCATGCTGGGAGCTTTGAACCCCTGGCTTCAGTCAATTCATCCAATGGCAGCAGACGAAGTGGAAGAAGAACTCGCCTGGATTTCAGCAGCGCTTCATCATTCGATCTACGAAACACAGTGGCACATTCCCAGCTATAGCGCGTTTAGCGAAGATCGCGGCCCCGCCCCGATTTACCGTGAGTTTGCGCGGATTTTGCGGACCGATGCAGCGATGCGGGGTAACGCCGACAGACCGCGTGTTATGAAAGTTCCCGCCTTTGCGGAAGACCTCCCCGCGATGTTGGAACAATTTCCGGGCGCGCGTCTTGTTCTGGCCCACCGCGACAGGGAAGCGGTTTTTCGCAGCGCTGTGTCTTTATGTGCAAACCAAATGGCAATCCAATCCGACCATTGCGATCTAAGCGCCATCGAAACGCTCTGGGAGCATAAGATCACCCTTCGAGAGCGCCGGATGGCTGATACATTGGCCGACTGGCAAGGCCCAATAGCAAAGCTTGAATTCGATGATCTGAACGCCAATTGGCAGAGCGCGATCAAAGCCTGCTACAATCAGCTTGGCCTTCCATTAAGTGAAGAAGCCGAAAAGGCCATGGCTGAGCAAATGAGAGGAAGCGCCAAGGGCGCGCACCATGATCACTCCGCCCAGCTCGAACGCTTCGCAAAACAAAGCTAAAACGAAAAAGGGCCGCCCCGCAGGACGACCCTTTCAAAACAAGTGTGATGTCGAGGATCAGCCGACGATTTCGTCGTCGCCAAAAAAGAATGCGATTTCAATCGCTGCGTTCTCTTCGCTGTCTGAACCGTGGACTGAATTCTCACCGATGGAGAGAGCAAATTCCTTACGGATCGTGCCTTCGGCTGCGTCTGCTGGGTTGGTTGCGCCCATGACGTCGCGGTTGCGCTTTACAGCGTCTTCGCCTTCGAGGACTTGAACCACAACGGGTTCGCTCATCATGAATTCGGTGAGTTCGCCAAAGAAAGGACGTTCTTTGTGAACCGCGTAGAAGCCTTCGGCTTGCTCTTGGCTCATGTGGATGCGCTTTGATGCAACAACGCGAAGGCCAGCTTCTTCCAGCTTAGCGGTCACGGCGCCTGTCAGGTTGCGCTTGGTTGCATCAGGTTTGATGATCGAAAAGGTGCGGGTAACCGCCATTGGATTGTTCCTTGAGTTAAGAGAGGGACGCGCAGGGGTTGCCCGCGCACCAAAAATGGTTGGCGCGCCCCTAGCCCCGGGCGCGGCCAAGTTCAAGGCCAAGTTCAAGGTTTGTCTTGAAGAGTGTTCGGTCGGTTAACCTGGCTGTTCGCTGATCGTGAGTTGGCCGGTTACAACACCGTCATCACCGGGAAATGCACTGACTGAAAATGTCGTGCCGTTGTCCTCATTCTCTCCGCCGATCATCTTCCCGCCATTAATCAACGTTTCGATCTGAATGGAGATGCCAGCATTCTCCGCCTCGGCGCGGAAATGTGCGACGATTTCGTCCGGGCTCTTGTCAGATTGGAATGTCGTCAGGCTACCCTTGCTTTCACCTTGGTCGACAATCGTGTTGCTGAGAACATTTGCACCGCTCACCATTGTGAAACCTGCGGGCAATTCCTCTGTCACATCGGCGCCCGAGCGCATACTCACCGTGCCATCCGGCGTTTCAACGGTCATAGTGGACGAGCCACTGTCTTGGTCGATAATGTACTCCCCGGTTTCACCTTCTTCAGTCGTGAATTCACCAGAAGTCTCAGACCCGCAGGCAGTTAGCACCAATGCGCCCGCCGCAGCGCATGCAATCAACGAAATCCGCATAACAATTTCCCCCAATTCGCGTCTACGCGACCTTAACCCATTTGCCGCCGTCTTGTCGAAAGAACGCTCGCTCTAGATCATCTGTTCCATCAAGCCCACGCCAAATGCCGCGCGCTGCCTCAACTGTGTTGTCATCAAACAGGAGGAACACGCGCTCAAAACCCGATTGTTCACGATATTCGCCGTCGGCAAAAATCACATGACTGGCTGTGTTTGGCGCATCGAGCGTCTCGGAAAGCAGGATTGGCTGGTTTTCCGAACCCACAGCGCCCGCCTCACCATTGGCAAGGAAACTATCTGGCCCCGCTTTCCACAATTCGCGTGAAATCGTTTGGCGTTGTTCAGGCGACGCACTCACCACAAGCAACCGCTCGCCCGCATCCATCACGCGGGCCGCGATAAGAGCGACGACCTTTTCCACCGGGTCGCGCGAGAGCTGCCAAAAATCGACTTTCATCAACCCAACGCTATACCAAGCGCACCCAATTGGCGAGGCATTAGCGGGCTATTCAGCGTTGTCCGCAACAAACTGATCAATCAATCGGGCGCCGTAGCCGGTCGCCCCTTTCTCGTGCGTGGCTCCCGGCTTGTCCGACCACACCATGCCCGCAATATCGCAGTGCGCCCAAGGAGTGCCCTTCTTGATAAAGCGGTGCAGGAATTGCGCGGCCGTAATGGAACCCGCCCAGCGTCCGCCAATGTTCTTCATATCGGCGATGGGTGAATTGATAAGCTTATCGTAGGCAGGGCCGATTGGCATACGCCACAGCTTGTCATTGGTCGCCTTACCCGACGCCAAAAGCTTGTCAGCCAGCGCATCGTCATTGGCGAACAAGCCGCCATGCTCATTGCCAAGCGCGACGATCATCGCACCAGTCAGGGTTGCAAAATCGACGATTTGTGCAGGGTCGAAAGTCTCTTGAGCCCAATGAAGCGCGTCGCACAGGACAAGCCGGCCTTCGGCATCGGTGTTGAGCACTTCCACTGTCTGACCGCTCATCGTAGTGAGCACATCGCCCGGACGGATTGCATCGCCGTCTGGCATGTTCTCGACCAAGCCCATAACGCCCACGACGTTGGCCTTAGCCTTGCGCGAGACGAGCGCGAGCATGCCGCCGGCCACTGCGCCAGCGCCGCCCATGTCCCATTTCATGTCTTCCATGCCCGGAGCGGGTTTGATCGAGATACCGCCGGTGTCAAAGGTTACGCCCTTACCGACGAACACAGAAGGTTTATCTCCTTCATTGCCGCCGTTCCAGCGGATCGCGAGCAATTGCGATTCGCGCCGTGAGCCCTGGCCCACACCCAGAAGTGCGCCCATGCCAAGCTCAGCCATTTCCGCTTCGCCAAGCACGATCAGTTCCGCACCCGTTCCCGCAAAAGCTTCTTTGCAAAGCGCGACAAAGCTTTGTGGATAAACGATATTTGCAGGCTCAGTGACCAACTTCTTGGTGAGCTCCACCCCGCGAGCAATCGCAGCCGCCCGTTCCCAATCGGCATCGGTTCCTTCTGGTGCGCCGACAACATGGACCGTCTCAAGCGAGATCTTTTTGTCGCTTGTCAGTTTTGTGCGGTATTCATCATGTGCCCAACTGCGAAGCTTTGCCCCTAAAAGGACAGCGCCTGCATCCTCAGCAGAAAGGCTTGCCTGACTGAGATCCAGAATCAATTCTGTTTCGCCAGATCGCAGATATTTCGCAATCGCTGCCCCTCCTGCGCGCTCGAGGTTGTGGCGGCGACTATCTGAGCTTGCCTCACCGGCCCCGACCACGGCGACACGTGCAGCCTTACCGTCCGAGCTCGTAAATCCTTCAAAGACTTGGCCCGCTGTGCCTTTGAAGCGTGACGCATTGGCACCTTCTGCCAATACCGGGTCAAAACCATCGGGCATTGTCCCTTGGTTTACGATTGTTGCGACGGTAGCCGCTTGAGTAGGAAGAGCTTGGGTAAGGACGATTTGCATGCTTGCTCCGTCGTATTGGCTCACCAACTGAGCCTGTAAAATGAACGTTTTGTCTGGCGATTATAAGCACCTGACTGGGGGGAAAAGTTCCCATCCCTCTAAACCCGATTGCGATTAGGCGTGAGCGGTGCAATAGGCAAGCCATGTCGGGAGCTTTCGGGGTCATGTTGAAGCGAAGTAGGCGCGTTTCTAGTGCTGCGATAATCGCGGCTTGTTTCGTGCCGTCAACGCTTGCCGCCCAGGAGCGCGCTACCGATAATGGCCCATCCCAGGAACAGATTGATGCGCAGATCGGTTACGAAAATGCGCATTTGCCATCGCTAGCAAGTCAAAAAAGCTCGCGCGATATTTTCGAGCCAATTACCCTTACCGAAGCGCGAGAAGCTCAGACAATTACCGAACCGAACTCTCAGATTGAGTTCGAAGCCAATGAAGTGGCTTTCGATTCCGAGACGAACACAGTCACAGCCATTGGCAATGTGATATTGCGCAATGAACAGGCTTCGGTGCGCGCTGATGAAGTTATTTGGGACCGTAAGTCCGGCATAATCACAGCCACCGGCGCAGTTCGATTTGTTGATAAATCCGGCAATCAAGTATTCACTGAGACGGTCGAGCTCAACGACGCCTTTGAAGCGGGCGCAATGGACGAACTCTTGCTGGCTCTTCGTACCGGCGGTCGCTTGGCTGCCCGCTCCGCTGAACGCGGCGAAGATGGCATCGTCACTTTGAACAACGCAGCCTATTCTGCGTGTCCGGTCACTGACGAACAAGGATGCGCCCGCGATCCAAGCTGGCGCATCACAGCGGAGAGGGTGCAATTTGACCCGGTAGAAAGCCGCATTCGTTTCGACGGCGCAGTGTTGGAGATTTTCGGAACGCGGCTCTTACCCCTCCCCGGCCTTGCTCTTCGCACCGATGGCCGTGCTGAAAGCGGGTTTCTCGCACCCAATTTCCGCATCGATCAGGTCAACGGGTTAGAGCTGTCGGGTGAGTATTACGCACGCATTGCCGATAATAAGGATCTCACCTTGGGCGGGCGTGTTTTCACCAATGCAGCGCCATTGGTCGAAGCGCAATTCCGGCATTTCACGGAAAAAGGCGCGTATCAAATCACAGGATACGCAACCAGCAGCCGCAGGGTTGCCAATTTTGGTGTTGCACCAACAACAACCAACGAGCCGCGCGGCCATTTGTTCGCCAATGGACGTTTCATATTTTCGCCCGAATGGACTTTGACAGGTTCGGTTCGGGTCGCCTCTGACCGGACCTTCCTTCGCCGCTATGACATAAGCCGCGATGACCGTTTGCGTTCGACGATCAATCTGGAGCGGATTGACGACAACTCATATTTCAGCCTTGCAGGCTGGGCAACGCAGACCCTGCGGATCGCGGCGGATCAAGGGCAAGTGCCTCTTGCCTTGCCAGCGATTGATTACCGGAACATCCTGAAGAATGAAGTGTTAGGCGGGCAACTTCAATTTCAGGCGAACTCGCTCGCCCTTATCCGTGACGAGGGCCAAGATACGCAGCGCGCCTTTGCAGGGGCAAAGTGGGATCTGCGCACGCTCACCGAATTTGGACAGCTGGTAACGCTTACCGGCCTTGTGCGCGGCGATGTTTACAATACGAATGATACGCTATCGACTTTGACAGCGGTTTATCGCGGTAACGAGGGGTGGACCGCGCGCGGCGTTGCAACCGCAGCGGTTGATATTGAATGGCCTTTGGTCGGGGAAGCGTTTGGCGGCACACAGGTTTTGACCCCGCGTGTGCAATTTGTTGCTAGCCCTCCGATCCGCAACCTTGCTGTGCCAAACGAAGATGCCCGTGCGATTGACCTTGAAGACTCAAACCTTTTCGCCCTCAATCGTTTCTCTGGATACGACCGTGTCGAGGATGGCGCGCGCGTTACATACGGCGTGGATTGGGAACTCAACCGTCCCGGATGGCGGATAAAATCGAACATTGGCCAATCGTATCGCCTGACCAATGAAGAAGAGATTTTCCCTGACGGCACAGGCCTTTCGGACAAGTTCTCTGACTTTGTTGGAAGGACCGAAGTGCGGTTTCGCAACTTTGTCTCCTTCACCCACCGCTTCCGGCTCGACAAAGACAACTTTGCCGTACGCCGAAACGAAATTGACGCAACCGTGGGTTCGCAGCGAAACTATCTCGAATTCGGCTATTTGAGGCTCAATCGGAACATTCAAACGGTTGAAGATCTGGCTGACCGCGAAGAGTTGCGCGCCGCCGCGCGCTTTACCATTGGCCGGAATTGGTCGGTTTTTGGGTCCGGTGTTTTCAACTTGACCAATGAAGATGAAGACCCGGTCTTTACCCCCGATGGCTTTGAACCGATCCGCACAAGGTTGGGTATTGCATACCGCGACGACTGCATCGAATTTGGCGCCACCTGGCGGCGCGACTTCATCAGTTTTGGTGATGCGGAAGAAGGCAACAGCTTTCAGGTCTTTTTCTCACTGCGCAATTTGGGTTTCCGTTAAGCTGCGAACGATGCCCGCGTTATCATCCGCGAAACAAGACAGCTCTTAACAAACCGCGCATACGCGTTGGCAGCGAGGCAAAAAGGGGTTAAGGGCTTCGGCAAATAACACTCAGCCTGCGTTAAGCCGGCGATTGGTAGTTGAGGAAATAGGATTGGCGAAACGGGACGGCCAATCAGTTTGAGCAACGACCGCTCAATCCACTTTCATTACCAATTTGAACACACAAATATTGCGAGAAACCAGGATCAAAAACGTGACCTTGAAGGCAATTTCAACCATCCGCACACCTCTTTTGGCTCTAGGCGCGGTCGCTTTGACATTATCGACCGCTTCAGTGGTTCCAGCGTTTGCTCAAAGCACAGCGGCCCCTGCTCCGATAACACCATTTGGTCTGCCGTCCGATGTGACGGTCTTCGATGATGGCAATCCCAACCAACGCAGCGCGACTGCGGTGGTTAATGGTTATGTCATCACAGGCACCGACATCGAACAGCGCGTGAAGCTCATCACCAACGCATCTCAAGCCGACGTTTCCCAAGAGGAATTGCAACGTTTGCGCTCTCAAGTTCTGCGTAATTTGATTGATGAGACGCTAAAAATCCAAGCCGCGGAATCCCAAGAAGTTGGCGTTCAAAAAGCGCAGGTTGACCTTACTTATAATCAGCTTGCGGCGCAGAATTTCGGTCAAGAATCGCAGGCGATGGATAACTATCTTATCTCGATTGGTTCATCCGCAAATGCTCTAAAGCGCCAAATCGAAGGCGAGCTTGCGTGGGAAAACCTTATTCGCCGCAACATCACCCCATTCGTGAATGTCTCTGCTGAAGAGGTGAATAGCATTCTGGAACGACAGGAAGCCGATCGCGGGACGGAAGAATATCGCCTTGGCGAGATCTATTTGAGCGCGACGGACGAAAACCGCGAAGCTGTGCTCCAGAACATGAACCGGATTGTTGAACAACTTCAACAAGGCGGCAGTTTTGTCGCCTACGCGCGCCAATTCTCAGAAGCAACCACTGCCATCCAAGGCGGTGATACCGGCTTTTTGCGACTTAACACCTTGCCACCAGTGATGGCGGAATCTGTTCGCCAGATGGAGCCAGGACAATTGGTGGGCCCTCTCCCCATTCCGGGCGGTTTCACCGTCATTTATCTGATCGACAAACGTCAGGTATTGATGGCCGACCCACGCGATTCAGTGCTCAGCCTGAAGCAAATTTCCATCGACCTTCCTCCGGGGGTAAGCGATGAGGATGCAACCACTAGTATCGAACAATTCGGCAGCTATGTTCAAACATTGAACGGATGCACGGACGCTGAAAATGCAACAGCTGCGATCGGCGCAGCGGTTGTGTCCAACCCACAAATCCAAATACGGCAACTGCCAGAGCAGCTTCAATCAATTCTGCTGAGCCTGCAAATTGGGCAGACCACACCACCCTTTGGCACAGCCGAAGATGGTGTGCGCGTGCTGATGGTGTGTGGACGCGAAGACCCGGCAGATGCAGGCGCGCCTACATTCGATTCTGTGATGGACACGATTGAGGCAGAGCGCGTCAACAAGCGTGCACAGCGTTACCTGCGCGACCTGCGCAACGATGCCTATATCGAATATAACTAAGGCAAACGCGGCGGTGTCCACCTTACCGCTTGCCCTCTCTATAGGTGATCCAGCAGGGATTGGGCCTGAGGTAATTCTGAGCGCCTATCATGAACTTAAAGGCTTAGTCCAACCCTTCTTTGTGGTTGGCGGCTTTGATGTCCTTCGGGGCTGTAACGAGGCACTGCCGGTCCCATGCAAGATCATCGCAATTGCAGAGGCAAGCGAGGCACAAGAAGCCTTTAACGACGGGCTGCCGGTCCTGCTCGGCGCCGATGCGAGCTACACACCCGGTAAGCCCGGCGACGAAGGCGCGGCGCTTGCACTTCATTCATTGGCCGAGGCGGTGCGCGCCGTATTGCTGGGCAAAGCCAGCGGCGTTGCAACTGCGCCCGTCAGCAAGTCCCAACTTGCCAAGGTGGGTTTCGATTTCCCGGGTCAAACTGAATTTTTGGCGAGCGTTTGCGGCCTTGCGCCTGATGACGCGGTGATGATGCTTGCGGGGCCTACATTGCGGACAGTTCCCCTCACTGTGCATGTCGCATTATCAGCTGTTGCCGGCCTGATTTCACCAGAACTCATCCAGCATAAGGCCGCAATCGTTGATGCCGCGCTCAAACGTGATTTTGGGATCGCTAGTCCACGCCTCGCTATTTCTGGTCTAAACCCGCATTCTGGCGAAAACGGCCAATTTGGCGATGAAGAAGTGCGCGTGATTGAGCCCGCGATTGAAGCGTTGAAAAGCAAAGGGATTGACGCATTTGGTCCGGTGCCCGGTGACGCGCTTTTCACAAAGATCATGCGTCCCCAATACGATGCAGCGCTTTGCATGTATCACGATCAAGCTCTTATCCCGATCAAAGCGCTTGAATTCGATCAGGGTGTTAATGTGACGCTTGGCCTACCCATAATTCGCACTTCTCCCGATCATGGAACCGCGTTTGACATTGCTGGCACGGGCAAAGCCGATGCAAACGCGATGATCGCCGCGATCAGAATGGCAGGGCAAATGGCCCGTGCACGTGTGAGAGCTTAAGTGAGCGACCTTCCACCCATCAGAGAAACCATCGCCCGCCACGGCCTTTCTGCGAGCAAGGCACTGGGGCAAAATTTCCTTTTGGATGAGCAATTGCTTGACCGCATTGCAGCGCTTCCCGGCGATTTATCAGGTGCGAATGTCCTTGAAGTGGGGCCCGGTCCCGGGGGTCTGACCCGCGCATTGCTGCGCGCCGGTGCCAATGTCACAGCGATTGAAATGGATAGCCGCTGTTTGCCAGCACTCGAAGAGCTGAGCGAAGCTTTTCCCGGAGCGCTTACGGTCATCCAAGGCGACGCGATGAAGCTGGATCACGGCGAAATTATGGGCGGTGCGCCGTTCCATGTGCTCTCCAACCTGCCCTATAATGTCGGCACTGCGCTGTTTGTGCGCTGGCTAACGGGTGAAGGGTGGCCTCCCTTGTGGCAGTCGCTAACCCTGATGTTTCAACGCGAAGTGGCGATGCGGATTGTCTCTAAACCGGGCACAAGCGCCTATGGCCGTCTTGCCGTGCTTGCCCAATGGCGATCTCAGGCGAAGCTTGCGATGAAAGTGCACCGCAGCGCCTTCACCCCTTCCCCCAAAGTGATGAGCGCAATTGTGCACGTGACCCCGGGCAAGGCGCCAGAAGGTGTGGAGGCCAGGTCACTTGAGCGCCTCACCGAAGCAGCCTTTGGACAACGCCGTAAAATGCTCCGCCAAAGCCTCAAAGGTGTACCCGGCGCATTGGAAGCGTTGGAGAAAGTGGGCATTGATCCGACACGGCGCGCTGAGACGCTGAGTGTTGATGAGTTTGTGAGGTTGGCAAGAACACTGACTTAGAGAATTTTTGGGCACGGATTGCTTTTGCTGGTGTAGTCAAAGCCCCAAGTCCGATAACCTTCCACGTCGATGTGAAATCGCCCCATCTCGCCCCGCTGAGTATCTTCGGGATCGTAGAAAGCTCCAAGCCCCATCGACTTACTTCTTCCAATCTGGTTCTGCAAAATGCAGAGCTTTTTGAAGATGTCTTCTCGCCCAGTGATCTGTGTAGCGACTAAATCTAAAGCCTTGAAATTCAGGTGCTTGCTACGGCTAGCGCCATTAACGCAGTCGTTGATTTCAGGTGACCGGTATCCCGACGCCACTTCAAGAGGACCGGTGACAGGAATTACTTCGTCTCTTAACAATCGAAGAGTTGGGATGATCTGCCTCCAGCGACTTTCTGGAGGCACGAGAAAGTAATCGGTTCCGCAACGTTTTGCATAATGCGCGTCCACTCGCCAAAGCTGCCAAGCCGGAACCACTTCAGCGACGCCCTCTTCTTCAAGCATGGCCTGAAAGCTGGCAAACGACGCAGCTTTCGAATCCATGGTATGTGGATGTGGGGAAAAGTGCCATCGATTGAAGGCTTCAGCAGAGCTGGGACCTGCTTCGTTTGGTGAGCTTGCAACATCCCCGACCGCAGCTAGTGACACAGTCGCTACGGTGAGGATTGCCATTATGATGATCTTGCTCCGCATAGCAGCAAGATGGCTTAACCGACCTTTTTACGCAATCTCCAAGCATGAAGCAGCGGCTCGGTATAGCCAGAAGGTTGCTCTACACCCTTAAAGATGAGATCTTTCGCCGCTTGGAATGCGGGCGCGTCCTCATTGCCGATAAGCGGCGTGTAGGTGGGGTCGCCAGCATTCTGCGCGTCCACTTTGGCCGCCATGCGCGTGAGGCTGTCCATAATCTGCTCTTCGGTGACAACACCGTGAAGAAACCAGTTCGCAAGATGCTGTGACGAAATACGTAAGGTGGCGCGGTCTTCCATTAGCCCAACGTCGTTGATGTCGGGAACCTTGGAACAGCCGACACCTGCATCGACCCATCGCACGACATATCCCAGAAGCCCTTGACAATTGTTGTCGAGCTCTGCGGTGAGTTCCTCATCCGAACAATTGGTGCCTTCTGCCAGCGGGATGGAAAGAAGCGCATCCAGACCAGCAGGCTCTGGCAGGTCATTCTGAATGTCGAACACGTTTTCGGAATGGTAGTGCAGCGCGTGGAGCGTTGCGGCCGTGGGGGACGGCACCCAAGCGGTGTTTGCGCCAGCACGAAGGTGGCCGATTTTCTCGGCCATCATCTGCCCCATAAGGTCGGGCGCGGCCCACATGCCCTTCCCGATTTGCGCGACACCTGACAGGCCGTGCTTAAGGCCAATGGCGACATTGCGCGCTTCGTATGATCGCAGCCAATCCGAACCTTTCATCGCGCCTTTGCGCATCATTGGCCCAGCACGCATAGAGGTGTGGATTTCATCGCCTGTCCGGTCGAGGAAGCCCGTGTTGATAAAGACGATCCGGTCCTTCACCGCTTTGATACACGCGCCAAGGTTGGCAGATGTCCGGCGCTCTTCGTCCATCACGCCGACCTTGATCGTGTGGCGTTTGAACCCCAGCAAATCCTCCACCGCATCGAACAAATCATTGGTGAAACCGCATTCTTCCGGCCCGTGCATTTTGGGCTTTACGATGTAGATGCTGGCCTCACCACTTTTGGGTTTGGAATTGCCATACTTGGCCTGACCTTCGACATCCAAGGTGCTGATCGCGCTGGTGAAAACTGCGTCCATAACGCCTTCAGGAATCTCGCTTCCATCGGGCAGCAAGATAGCCGGATTGGTCATCAAATGCCCGACATTACGCACAAACATGAGACTGCGCCCTGAGAGGCTATGCTCAATCCCAGAGCTATCCTTATAGGTTTTATCGCCGCTAAGTTTACGGGTGAGCGTGCGTCCGCCCTTGTCAAAGCTCTCCTGCAAATCGCCGCGAATAACGCCCAGCCAATTGGTGTAAGCCAGAAGTTTATCCTCACCATCAACCGCCGCGACAGAATCTTCGCAGTCAGCAATTGTGGTGAGAGCCGCTTCTATGTTGATATCTGCAATATCGAGAGGATCATTCTTGCCGATCGGATCTTCGGGATCAAAGATGATTTCAAAATGCAAACCGTTGTTCTTGAAAAGACGCCCCTTCTCCGTCTTGCCAATATACTGGGAGTTGTCGGCAATCGCGACCCATTTGCCAGTGCCATCGGACAAAGTTTCCAAATCCGCCCAGCTTCCTTCAGCAAGCGGCACGGCTTGGTCGAGGAATTGCCGTCCACGAGCGATCACCGCTGCGCCGCGTTCGTCGTCATAGCCGCCTGGGCGTGCTGCTGGCGCATCCAGCGCATCGGTGCCGTAAAACGCATCGTAGAGCGAGCCCCAGCGCGCATTGGCTGCGTTCAATAGGAAGCGCGCATTGAGGATAGGCACCACAAGCTGAGGCCCGGCCATGGTTGCAATCTCTGGATCAACATTTTGCGTACCGATTTGAAAGTCATCCGGCTCCGGCACGAGATAACCAATCTCGCGCAGGAATGCCTCGTAACCTGCCGCATCGTGCGGTTCGCCCGCCCGTTCATCGTGGTAGGCGTCGATCTTTGCCTGCAAATCCTCGCGCTTGGCTAGCAGCGCGGCATTGCGCGGAGCATGGCTTGCCAAAAGGTCAGCGAACCCTTGCCAAAAAGCCTCGACGTTCCGGCCCAACGGCGCCAGAACTTGGGATTCCAACAGCTCAGCCAACGGTGCATGAATAGAAAGGCCAGCGCGGGTGGTGTAATTGTGCATGTGTGTCCTCAAATGCCATAATGATATGGAACCTGGGGAGGAGGACATATCCTCTATGACCAAGCGGCAATGACATTGCAATCGTGACGTGGCGTCAAGCGAGCCTTGATAGTTTGCAGCGGGCCGTTAGAGATCGTTTCCCATGAAACCAACCGCAATCGCAGACATTGATGCCGACGCCATGCTGGATCAGGTCCGATCATGGTGCAGCATTAATACTGGCACCGCCAATCTCGAAGGCCTCGCGCGGCAGTTGGACGTGTTGGAAAAGGCATTTTCCGTACTACCCTGCAAAATTGAACGCGTTGACCCCGCTCCGGTTACAGCAGTTGATGCTGATGGATGCGAAGTGGAAAAACTGCACGGGCAACATTTCGTCTTGCGTGTACGTCCAACGGCCAATCGCCGTATTTTGTTGACGGGTCACATGGATACCGTTTTCCCCAAGGATCACAGCTTTCAAGAGCTTACATGGCTTGAGGACGGTGTACTGGGCGGCCCCGGCGTTGCGGATATGAAGGGCGGGATCGCAGTGATGCTGCATGCGTTGATGGCTTTCGAAGCGTCCGCGGGTGCTGGATCGCTCGGCTATGACGTGCTGCTTAATTCGGACGAGGAAACCGGGTCGCTTTCCAGCAATGGATTGATCGCAGAGATGGCGCGCGGAAAGCTTGCTGCGCTCACCTATGAACCAGCCGCCCTGCCCGATGGCACCCTTGCCCATGCGCGCGGGGGCAGCGGGAATTACTCTGTTATCATTACTGGCAAATCTGCTCACGCTGGCCGCAATCCCGATGACGGGCGCAATGCCATTGTTGCCGCCGCCGATTTGGCTGTGCGTTTAAAAGCGTTGCACTGTCCCGATATCTCGGTGAACCCTGCCAAAATCGAGGGGGGCTCTGCTAACAATGTTGTCCCCGACCATGCCGTTCTGCGTTTCAACATCCGCCCGCAGAGTACCGAGGCAGCCCAGGCATTTGAGCGTAATCTCAAAACTCTGCTCACATCCCTTGAAAGCCAGCACGAGGTCTCCGCCCACACTCATGGCGGCGTGACCCGTCCGCCAAAACCGGTTGATGAAAAAGCGCAGATGCTCTTCGACCTCGTACGCGAATGCGGGGCGCAGCTTGGCCAAGACATCAAATGGAAGTCGACAGGCGGCGTATGCGATGGCAACAATATTGCTGCTCAAGGCATCCCAGTCGTGGACACCATGGGCGTGCGCGGAGGATCAATCCATTCCGCTGACGAATTTTTGATCACCGAAAGTCTGGCTGAGAGGGCCGCACTTTCAGCGCGCGTGATCCAGCGACTTGATGAAGGGGCGATTTCTTGAGCTTTCGACTGCGGGCCGCGCGCCTTTCCGATCTGGAATATCTTTATGAGATGGCGAAGCTAACGGGCGGCGGCTTCACCAATCTGCCAGCGGATCGCAAGGCTCTCACAACAAAGCTTGAACGCGCAGTCGCAGCGTTTGAGAATACCGATAACGAACTTGTCGATGAACAATTCGTGCTGGTCCTCGAAGACCCCAAATCAGGCGCGGTAAGAGGCACATGTCAGCTTATGACGATGGTGGGACAGCAATGGCCGTTCTACTCCTACCGCCTCAACACGCTGACGCAGTACTCTCAGGAACTCGACCGAACAGTGCGCACTGAAATGCTGAACCTGGTCACTGACCTTGAAGCATCCAGCGAAGTGGGCGGTCTCTTCCTTCACCCCAATGAACGCGCAGGCGGGCACGGACTATTGCTGGCACGCAGCCGGTATCTGTTCATCGCCATGCACAGAAAACGCTTTGCCGACCGCATTCTCGCAGAGCTTCGCGGGATTATTGATGAGCGCGGAGATAGCCCCTTCTGGGACAATGTCGCTGGCCGCTTCTTCGGGATGAGCTTTAACGAAGCCGACTATTTCAATGCGATCAACGGTAATCAGTTTATCGCTGACCTTATGCCCAAGCACCCTGTCTATGTGGCGATGTTGGACCAGGAAGCGCGCAAGGTAATCGGTGTGCCTCACCTGTCGGGCCGCGCTGCCATGCGAATGCTGGAGAATGAGGGCTTTGCCTACGAAGGTTATGTCGATATTTTTGACGGCGGCCCCAGTATGACTGCGCGCACAGATCAAGTTACAAGCGTCCAGAATAGTGTCGAGGCCCGCGTGACAGCGATGGATATTGAAGAGGGCGAAAAAGCGATCCTTGCGACCGGTAGGTTGTCCGATTTCCGGTCATGCTACGGCGCGCGGGTGTTGGATGAAGACGGCGGGATTGCCATCGATTCAGCGGCCGCCGACGCTTTAGATGTGTCAGAAGGCGATACCGTATGGAGCGTTGCGCGTTAAAGCACTCTACCGAGGTTTTTCGAGCGCTATGACCGTGTAGCTCGTCGCATATTCGCCCAAAATCGGCAGAGCCATAAGCGTGTCTCCAATCGCCTTTTTCGCGCCCGATTGCCCAAAGCCAGACTTGTCGAGACGCTCAATCTTAAGACCAACACTGCGCACCATTGTACGAAAATCGGCAATATCGAGCCCGTTGACATATCCCTGCTCTGCAAAACTTGACCACTGGCTCCATTTGTTGGGCTTTTTGCTCCCATCCCGGTTCAAATCCCAATGGCGCGGCACAAAGTTGGGGTCATCGTAAATTGCCTGAGCAGTACGGAACATCGCTTTCTCACCAAATAACACATGCGCCCATGGCAGCGGGATAAGCGCCTCCATGTGCGGGCCCCAAGGTCCTTTGAAAGGAAACCATTCGATCAGCACACGCCCACCGGGGCGAAGCACGCGTTCCCAATCGGCAAGGATGCTTTCAGGGTCCATCACGTGTTCTAGACAATCAAAAGCGGTGATGAGATCAATGCTGGCCGCCTCAAGGGGCAAGCCTTCGACATCGCCTTCGATAAACCGCAATATATCGCGAGTATCAGGTTCGCCCTCCAACTGCGCTTGAGCCCGTCCCAAGGCGGCGGTGTCGATGTCTATCCCAGTGATAGATCGGGCAAGGCCTTTTGATGCCAGCAAAAAACTGAGCTGCCCTGCCCCGCACCCAAAATCCAGAACGTCTTTGCCAATAAGCTCGTCGTCAGAAAAGTGCCGCCAACTGCTAGTAAGCGATGCGTCGCGCCATTGGGCATAATCGCCCATGTCTGACATCTTCGCCTCTGGGGGCGACATCAGGCGCTTTGACAGCGCTGTGCAGGCGAGCGTTCTGAGATGCATGTGGGCAATTATAGTGGACTTGTCCTAATGGTCATTTAAGGCTCAGCTGATGGCACAAAATAGGACTTTGAGCGATACGACCGCGCTTACGGAAATCAACTTCGACGGCCTTGTTGGCCCAAGCCACAATTACGCAGGGCTAAGCCTCGGCAATATCGCCAGTGCAAGTCACAAGGGCGATCCGTCTTACCCGCGCGCGGCAGCCCTTCAAGGGGTGGCCAAGATGCGCCGCAGCTTTACCGCTCTAGGTGTGCAGGGGTTCTTGCTACCCCTGCCCCGCCCAAATGGCGCTCTGCAAGATGCGCTCCACCTTGATGGAAGCGAAGCCGCAGCTTTGCGGGCGGCCCCGTGGTCTGCGTCAAGCATGTGGACGGCCAATGCGGCGACGGTTTCTCCAGCGCCCGACACAGCCGACGGCAAATGTCATCTGACGCCGGCGAACCTCATCACCATGCTCCACCGCGCGCAGGAATGGGAAGACACCAAGGCGCAGCTCGAGGTTGCTTTTGGAGACAAACACCACTTCACCGTGCACGACGCCGTGCCGTCAACCTTTGGCGATGAGGGTGCAGCCAATCATGGGCGCTTTTGCGAAAGCCACGGCGGCGAAGGCGTAGAGCTGTTCGTATACGGCAGCCTCGGTGGAAAATTCCCCGCGCGCCAGCACGAACAGGCAAGCCGCCTTGTCGCCCGCGGCCACGGCCTAGCTCCCGACAAATGCGTCTTCATTGAACAAAACCCTGCGGCGATCGAGGCAGGCGCATTCCACAATGATGTGGTGAGCGTTGTAAACCAGCGCGTCCTCTTCACCCACCAAGAGGCTTTTGCCGACCAGCAAGGCGCTTATGACGCGATCCGGGCCAAATTCCCCGCGCTTCAAGTGGTCGAAGTCCCCTCCAGCGCGGTCACTATGGCCGAGGCAATCCGCACCTATCTCTTCAACGCTCAGCTTATCACTCTGCCTGATGGCACCATGAACCTGATCGTTCCCGAGGAATGCCGCGAGAGCCCTAGCGTTTGGGCCTATTGCGAAGAGATGATGGCCAGCAACGGCCCCATCCGGAAGGTGGTACCGGTCGATGTACGGCAGTCGATGGCCAATGGCGGGGGTCCTGCTTGCCTGCGTCTGCGCGTGGTGTGTGATCCGGCAACCGTTGATCCGCGTTTCCTGCTGGATGAGGCCAAAGCCGACAGAATCGAAAAGGTTATCGTCGCCGCCTGGCCCGAACAAATCGACCCATCGGATATTGGCAGCAAAGTGCTTGCCAAAGACGTCATTGCAGCGCGTTTTACCTTGCTCGAAGCCCTTGAACTTCAATCCCTTGCATAAAACTCCTCGGTAATAGGGTTAATGCGTTTGCAACCTCGTGTCGGACGCGTTTACACTCAGGTCAGCGTTAACCTTTCAGAGCCGCAGTAAACCGCATCTGGCATACTGCTTGCTCTGATAGAAACGGACCAAGGAGTAACTATGCTGCGCAAGATCGGGCGACTTTTCATAATCAAGAACCGCTTTGAAGCGTTCGCGATTATCTACGCCCTTGCGCTTGGCGCAACGAACCGGGGTTTGATCTATCTCGAAACCTTCCCGCCTTATTGGGGCGAAGCGCTATTTCTGGCGGCATGCTGTGCGGTGATGATGGGCGGCGCGGCGATTTTGGACGGGCTTAAGACTAAGAATGAGCTGGCGGAACTGAAGGCGCAATTGGCGAAAGCTGATCACTGCCGCGTCCCAGTTTACGAAGACACATGATCAAGGAAATCGCGGAGCCGATTTTGCATAAAGCTAACGGCATTTGGATGCTTTAGATATTCATCGAAGCTCATCATTTTCCAACGTTGACCCTCATCTCCAAAGCTCACGAGATCAATTTCTTCGGTCGATAGGGGCAGCGCTAAGAAATAGCTGTCTCGCGATTTCTGATTTTGGGCTGGATAACATCGTGACCAAACGATCCTATCTTCTGACAGCTGCAACCCAAACTCCTCTTCAACCTCACGCAAAGCACATCGGGCGGGTGTTTCACCATTCTCGCGGCCACCGCCTGGCAAATCCCATTGGTTGGGAAACGGAATGCCGGGCTTATCATCGCGCTGATAAGCGATTAGGTGCTGATCCATTTAGAGAACGATCTTAGCGCCTGAGAATTCCAATTCTCGTCTCCGCAAGATGGTGAAAGTGGGGGTTTCTGTTGCTAGCTACCCCCGGAGCCCCGGAATCCGCTTCTGTTGCCCGGTGGGTCCAACCGCGCATAGGCTTTGTAAATTCAGACCGTTAGGCCGTCACATTACGCAGCAATTGCGAGTGCTTCGTTATCGTTTGCACTTATAAAAATGAACAGTTTTACGGGGTTTTCAGCCCGGGCAAAAACTACGCTTTTCAGTCCACGTCGATCCTAGTTCGGCCCCGTCAAAAACCTCGACAATACCGAGAGTTATGGTGGAGCCGCCGGGTACTGCCCCCGGGTCCGTTGTACCTATTGCACGCAGCAATTTATCGCCATAGCTGGCAAGCCAGCACTCCCTATATAGGGAAGCAAGAGTGAATAGGAAATGGATAATCGTCACTGAGGAGGTCGCGCGGGCAGCTTGCCTCCCCGTCTAGCGAGGACGCGCGGCCACATCGCCATGTGGAAAACAGAAGTCACTAAAAACAAAAAACGCCCGCCCCGCAACAACTGCGAGACGGGCGCCCTCCTAATTCGGCGGAGTTACTTCTTAAGCGAATCCCGGATGTCGATCAGCAGATCAATTTCGCTTGGCCCTGCTGGTTCCTCAGCTGCTGCCTCGGCTTCCTTCTTCTCCGTCGCTTCTTTGATCTTGTTGGCATAACGCACCAGCAAGAAGATGATGAAGGCCAAGATGATGAAGTTGATGATCGTTGTGATCAGTGCGCCGTATCCGATCATCGCTGCGCCTGCTTCTTTGAGGGCGGCATAATCAGTCATCGAGCCTTCGTAGCCTTCTGGCGCGGAAAGCAGGATAAACTGCGAAGAGAAATCCGCCCCGCCAAACAGATGGCCGACAATCGGCATAATCACATCACCCGTAAGCGATGCGACGATAGTGCCAAACGCGCCTGCGATAATAACCGCTACAGCCAGTTCCATAACATTGCCTTTGGCAATGAATTCCTTGAATTCGTTCAGCATAATGATCCCCAATTGGTCGTTTTAATTATCCTCTTTTTACAGCTTACCAGGCGCCTTGCCAAGGGCTGTGAACAGAGCTTTACACGCCTTGAAAACACCGCAAGGTGCCCTATATTAGCAATACACGTGAGTTTCGCTGCAAACGCCCCTGCGCGTTGGATGCGGCACAAAGGAGGGATACCCATGAATATTCGCAATTTGGGGCGCGGCATTGTCGTCGCTGCCGTTTCATTGACGCTGGCCGCCTGCGGCATCAATTCGGTTCCAACAGCTGAGGAAGAAGCGAAAGCCAAGTGGGCGGACGTTGAGGCTCAATTCCAACGCCGCGCCAACCTGATCCCGAACCTTGCGGAAATCGCCAAAGGTGCAGCGGAAAACGAGCAATCGATCCTAGTCGGCGTGACCGAAGCGCGCGCGAAAGCGACCAGCGTTCAAGTGTCCGCCGATGATCTTGGTGATACGGCCAAGATGGAAGAATTTGCCGCAGCACAAGGCCAATTGGGTCAAGGGATCGGGCGTCTTCTGGCAAGCTTTGAAGCCTACCCACAAATTCAATCGAATCAGAACTTCCTCGCGCTGCAAAGCCAGTTGGAAGGCACCGAAAACCGGATCGCAGTGGCCCTTCGCGACTATAACGAAGCGGTTCGCAAATATAACACCACGATCCGCACCTTCCCCGATACGATCGGCGCAAACATCATCCACGGCGCAGAGCCACTGGCTCCATACAGCGCAGTGACCGAAGGCGCAGAGGTTGCTCCAACGCTCGATCTGACGTCGAGCTAATCTTGGTCCGAACAGCCGCCCTTGCCGGTTTGGCAACGCTGCTCCTATCGGGCTGCGCTGCTGAGACTGATAGCGCTCCGTTGGCGGGGCCGCCCGCCCCTGCGCTTGAGTTGACCGGAAGGGTGGTTGATGCGGCGGATGTCCTGTCTCCGGAGTTTGAGGCAGGGCTCGCCAGCAAACTTGGTAATCTTGAAGAAAGGACGCTCGTGCAGCTCGTAGTGGCAACCACGCCAGACCTTCAGAACCGCGAGATTTCGGACTATTCGCTCGATCTCGCGAATGCGTGGGGCTTAGGCAATGCCGAGCGCAATGATGGCTTGCTGCTGCTGGTCGCGCCCAATGAGAGGAAAGTTCGGATCGAATTCGGTCTTGGCCTCGAAGCGAGCGTCAACGATGAGGAGGCTGGGCGGATAATCCGTGAGGATATTCTTCCAAAATTCAGGTCTGAGGACTTCGAGGGCGGCATCAACGCCGGCGTCGATAACCTCATTTCCGAAGTCACATCATTTGAATTGAAGGAAGCTGCATGAAGCGCCTCGCGCTCCTATTTGCCGCGTTCGCAGCGCTGCTTGCGTCCACGATTTCTGGCCCTGCGTTGGCTCAGCCTGAATTCCCGGCGCTCTCTGGGCGCGTGGTGGACACTGCTGATATCATCCCCGCTGATGTGGAGGCTCAGCTCACCGCCAAGCTCGAAGCGTTAGAGACCCAGTCTCAGCGCCAGCTTGTCGTGACCACCGTGCCCAATCTTCAGGGGTACGATATTTCCGATTACGGATATCAGCTGGGCCGCGAATGGGGCCTTGGCGATGCAGAGCGGAATGACGGTGCGCTTTTGATCGTCGCGCCCAATGATCGCAAAGTGCGCATCGAAGTGGGTTATGGCCTCGAAGGTTATCTCACCGATGCGCTGTCTTCGGTGATCATCCAAAACGAAGTTCTCCCGCGTTTCCGCGATGGCGATATGCCGGGCGGCATCGTGAGCGGGACCGACGCAATCATCGCACAATTGGTGCTTCCCCCTGATGAGGCTGCAAAAATCGCGGCTGAGGCCACCCAAACCCGCCAAAGCGATGGCGGCTTTCCGTTTGGTTTCCTCATCTGGATCGGCTTCATGTTCTTCTTCTTCGTGCTCCCGATCATTCGTGGAAGCCGCAGAAGGCGCAAATACCGCTCCAAAGGCAAAGGGCCGTGGGGTGCTCGGGGGGGCAAACGCCGGGATGACGACGATGATGATGACGATTTCGGTAATGCCGTTGGCAACATCATCCTATGGGAAATCGGCACAGCTATCGCGCGCGGCGCCATGTCTGGTGGCGGCGGTGGTGGCGGCGGCTGGGGCGGAGGCGGCGGCGGCTTCTCCGGCGGTGGCGGATCATTTGGAGGCGGCGGCGCCTCAGGAGGCTGGTGACAAATGGCCTATTTGAACGAAGAGCAGCACGAGATCGTCTCTAGCGCAGTTAAAGAGGCGGAACTCACCACATCTGGCGAGATCGTCACTGTTCTGGCCGACCGCTCAGATGGTTACACCGATGTGGCCTTGTGGTGGGCTGCTGGGCTTAGCTTTACCTTGATGAGCCTGTTTGCAGCCCTGCCAGAACCGTTTCTGGATTTCTGGGCCTCGCTGATCGGCGGGTGGAGTCATCAATGGACCACAGGCGAACTGGCCAGCATGACAATAGGCCTCGGATTGATCACCTTTGTGATCGCATTGGTCGTTCAACAGTGGCAGCCTTTGAAGTTTTTCCTAATCCCCGGCCCTGTCAAAGCATCGCGCGTGCATGATCAGGCAATCAAACACTTCAAGGTTGGCGCAGAACGCCGCACCACCGGCGCGACCGGTGTGCTTATCTACCTATCCATGCGCGAACACCGCGCCGAGATCGTAGCCGACGACAGCATTGCCGAAAAGGTAAATGCAGAAGTTTGGGGCGAGGCCATGGGCGATATGCTCGGCCAGATTAAGCACGGGCGGATTGCCGAAGGCATGGCGGTGGGCGTTCGGGATGTCGGCTTTGTCCTATCCCAGCATTTCCCGCGCGGCGAGGATGACGAAAACGAGTTGCCCGATCGCCTGATCGAGGTCTAAGCCATCGCTCATATGAGCAACTCAGAGTTTATCCGAGACAGAGACGCCGACCTCCCCGAAGAAACCCGGTGGGAAGGCAGATTTATCGCCGCCAAAACGCGGGGACGATGGGAATATGTCGGACGCACGCGCGGCATTCGCGCGGCTGCAATCATCGCCCTTGATGAAGACCCCGACGGCACGCGTCATGTAATCTTGGTGAGCCAATACCGCGTGCCCCTTGGGCGCTTCTGCCTTGAAATACCGGCGGGACTTGTCGGCGATGACGACGCCGCGGAAGGCGAACTTGCCTCCGATGCAGCCGCACGCGAGCTTGAAGAAGAAACCGGATATAGAGCGGCCCGGTTGGAGGTCTTGGGCGAATTTTACTCGTCGCCCGGCATGGTCTCGGAAATGTTCACCCTGCTTCGCGCCAGCAATCTGACAAAGGTCAGCGAAGGCGGCGGATTGGAAGATGAGAACATCCTGGTGCACCGCGTTGCATTGAGCGGACTATCAGACTTTGTTGCCAAATGGCGCGAGGCAGGCCACGGCGTCGATGTGCGCATCGCAATGCTGTTGACGCCGGAATATTTGGGCCAAATCTAAAAGAGAGAGAATTCACATGACTAAACGCTGCGAAGGCAAATTGGCTCTCGTTACTGGCGGCGCACAAGGGCTTGGCCGTGCGCATTGCATCCGGCTCGCACAAGAGGGCGCACGCGTCCTTGCCACCGACATCAACGGCGAAGGCGCGGCGGAAACCGCCGAAATCGTCAATGCCGAAATGGGCGCTGGCACAGCGTTTAGCGTTCAGCACGACGTCACCGACCCGGCCGCATGGGAAGCCGCCGTCGATGCCGCGCGCGAGAACATGGGCGGAATGAATGTGCTGGTGAACAATGCGGGGATCGGCGTTCCCGGAAATATTGAACAATGCGACTTTGGCGATTGGCAGCGGTGTTTTTCGATCAATGTCGATAGCATTTTCCACGGCTGTCAAAAGGCCCTGCCCTTGATGCGCGAACACGCGCCGGGGTCCATCATCAACATCTCCAGCATCGCGGGCCTTATAGCGAGCGACACCATGCCGGCCTACAACGCCTCAAAGTCGGCAGTTTGGATGCTGTCCAAGTCCATCGCACTGCACTGTGCGAAGAAGAATATGCAGATCCGCTGTAACTCAGTGCACCCGACGTTCGTGGATACGCCGATCCTTGATGGTACCGCCAAATCGGCCCAGCTCGACAAGGATGTGCTCCTTGAAAAACTCGCTCGGCAAATCCCATTGAAGTTCGTGGGTGAGCCCAATGATATCGCGAACGCAATCGTCTATCTCGCAAGCGACGAAAGCCGCTTTATGACGGGCGCAGAGATCAAGCTCGATGGCGGCATTTCGGCGATGTAATGGAGCGACGAAGAGCCGTTTAGGGGAGCTGAGATGTTCATTCTTGCATTCTTACTGTTTGTCCCTTTGCAGCTCCTATGGCTGCCGATTAGCGTAATCGGTGCAACGCTGGTCGGCTATCGCCAGCTTGTGGTGAGCAAGCGGCTTGGCTTGTCCCAGACTGCGGTTGAGATTATCAATGGCCGCTGGACCATGGATGTTTTCGGCCTTCGTCAGGACGTCACGGCGCGCAAACTGGCCGCCGCGATCCCGAACAATTCGACCATTGGACTATGGCTTTGCTTGTTTCCGCTCTGGGCGGTTCAAAGACTATTGGGCAGGCCGTTCCTTTATCCAACCCGGCCTGCTCCCGAAAAAGCCACCTTTGCTAATCTGGTGCCCTCGCGAACCGCCGAATTCGACGCGCTTATTGAGGCCAATGCGGCGACCGCAGATCAGCTCGTAATCCTTGGTGCGGGCTTGGACACCCGCGCATATGGCCCGCTTCGTGAACGCTTCGATAGGATTTACGAGGTCGATGAAGCGGCAAACCAAGCACATAAACGCGCGCACTTGGCAGCCGCCGGGATCGATAGTGAGCATGTGCGATTTGTAGAGGCAGACTTTGGGCAAGCCGATTGGATCCAATCCCTCCTTCCGAGCGACTATGATCCTAGTTGCCGGACTGTGTTCTTATGGGAGGGCGTCACACTTTACCTCTCGCAAGCCAGCGTCTCGGCGACCTTTGAAACACTCCAACTGAACGCCTCGGCCGATAGCATTGTCCTGACCGACATTTACGCTCAGCGCATCGTGAAGCTGATGAAAAACAAAGCGATCAGCTGGTCATTGGAGATGACGGGCGAGGAGACAAACTTTGGCTTAGACTTTGCCGGTGATGCCGAGGGCGTGCTGGCACGGTTCGCATCGTCAAACGGCACCGGGCTAAGGCAGCATCAGTTTTTGGGAAGCAACCACAAGAGCGGCCCCTTTGTCGCCATCGCGCAGTTGGCTTTGAAGAGCGGCGAATAGCGCCCATAGCAAAAGGGACCCCGCAAGAGGCCCCTTTACCGGTGTTCTCAAATTTTGGCGGAGACCGCTGCCAACACTACCACGTGGGTGAGAACCGGTCAGCGTTCCCTTAGTCAGCGATCAGCGCGACTGCGAGGTAGATGAGGATCGGGAATCCGACGCCCAGGAATACCGCACCGACAAATCCGAGGCGCCAGATAAGCGCGTCAACACCAGACCAATTGGCAAGGCCTGAGCATACACCCATCAGCTTGCCGCTCTGCTTATCGAGGCGGAATCCGCTGCTTGGCGGACGGCTGTTGTTTTGGGTCAGATTGCTCATGCGAGAACTCCAGTGGTCAAAAATACGGTATTTGTTGTGGCAGCAGGGGCTGCGGGAATGATGGCACCTGCCATCAAGATAACGGTGATAATCAGCGCTCCAGTCGCCGCCATGACGCGGGCTGTTTTGGTGCTGGAAAGATCAAAAAACGAGTACATATCCTGTCCTGTTAGTGGGAATTGTGAAGAGTTACGCTGGCCGGGTTC
This sequence comes from Erythrobacter sp., assembly GCF_039988855.1. Classification (GTDB taxonomy): domain Bacteria; phylum Pseudomonadota; class Alphaproteobacteria; order Sphingomonadales; family Sphingomonadaceae; genus Erythrobacter. The sequence continues at coordinate 144,572 of NZ_JBDXIY010000019.1, read as the reverse complement.
AGACGATAGTCGGTGAGCCGGGAACGATTGCGTAGGCGAAGACGCCCGCAGTTACGACGACTGAGAAAGCAGCAGCGAACAGGCGGTTGGCGGTTTCATTGGCAAACATGGTTTTGGTCCTTTTCGATGAGGTTGATTAGGCGGCTAAGTTCAAGCGAGGGTTGGGCTTGCAGGAACGATTGCATAAGCGAACATTGCTGCTGAAACGACGACGCTGAAAGCTGCGGCTGCGAGGCGGTTTGCGGTGTTAGTGGCGGTCATTGTTGGTCTCCTAAATTTGGTCTGCGTTTGTATTTCCCGGTTCTTTCCGGGGACAACAGATACATTGCAGGAGCCGTGCCAAACTCAAAAATCCGCAGAATTCCGCCACTTACACGATGTTACAACCCTTACATTCCATTCATAAATCCCAATGTTTGGGATTTTACACCAAGTGTTCGTACTGGGGATTTTGATGCGCGAAGTGATGTGCTTTAAGAGCGCCCCTGCTATCGCGTCTGCTCATCATGGCGCTTGCAAAGATATCCTTACAAAACTTCCGCAATCATGCGGCTAGCGAGCTTGACGAGACCGCGCATTTCAACCTGCTCGTGGGGGAGAACGGTGCGGGCAAGACCAATGTTCTTGAGGCAATCTCGCTTCTTTCACCGGGCCGGGGCCTAAGGCGTGCAAACCTTGCTGACTTTGCTCAGAAGGAAGCGGCAGACGCCCCCCAAAGCGCCTTTGCAATCGGCGCGAGCCTGATCGAACAAGGCCAAACCAGCGCGCGCATTGGCACTTACACACAGATAGAGCGCCCTACCCGCCGACTGGTGCGTATCAATGGGGCAGATGCCAAGTCATCCTCTTTAAGCGAATGGCATGCTGTCGCGTGGCTTACCCCATCAATGGATGGCCTCTTCACCGATAGTGCCGGGGCAAGGCGGCGCTTTGTCGACCGGATGGCACTGGCGATTGAACCGGGACACGCGCGAAGTGTGAACCAAATGGAAACCGCTCTTCGCGAACGGAACCGACTGCTCGAAGAACGCGGCGATGCCCGCTGGCTGGATGCGATTGAAGCACAGGCCGCCCAACATGGCAGCATGGTGGCTCAGGCGCGGGCAACATTGGTGGCGCGCCTGTCGGACGAACTTTCCGCCCTTCCCGCAGAACCTTTCGCGCGGCCCATCCTGACCTATCGCCCCGGCGGCCCGGTGACACCAGAGGAGTTGCTCGCCGAATTCGCGCGCAATCGCCCACGTGACCGTGCGGCTGGACGCGCACTTACTGGCCCCCACCGAGACGAACTGGAAGTGGTCATGGCCCAGAAAGACCGCGCACCCGGTCCGCTCGCGGCATCATGCTCAACCGGCGAACAGAAGGCGATGCTGATCGCTATCACCTTGGGCCACGGTGTGCTTGCATCCTCTGGTCGGCCCAGCGTCCTCCTGTTGGATGAAGTCGCCGCTCACCTTGATCCCGTACGAAGGACGGCGCTGTTCGATCGTCTGCGCGCAGGTAAAGCACAAATCTGGATGACAGGGACAGAACTTGCCCCCTTTGCTGACATCCAAGAAGAAGCCGCAATCTGGCGGGTCAGCGACGGAGCGCTGGAGAGGCTTTAACCTTCATCCTGAGGGAGCGCAGCCGCCACGTCGTCAATGGTCGAAGACACCAGTGCCTCGATCCCTTCCGCGGTCGGGTGTATTCGGTCAGATTGGAACAATTGAGGTTGTTCATAGATATCTTCGAGCCAGAAACCGATCAAAGCCGTTCCAAACTTTTCAGCCATATCGCCATAGATTGCATCGAAATCGGCCTGATATTCCGGCCCGTAATTGGGCGGTGACCGCATCCCCATAATCAGGACCGGCACATCGGCCTCGGCCAATGTGGCAAGCATTGCATCGAAATTGGTACGGGTTTGCTCAGGTGAAATCCCGCGCAAGAGATCGTTGCCGCCAAGTTCAAGAATGAAAAGGTCCGGTTTTTCCGATTGCCCCTCAAGCACGAATGCCAAACGATCGCGCCCTGCTTGGCTGGTGTCCCCAGATACGCCTGCATCAATCACACGAACGTTCGTCCCGCGCGCCCGCAGCGCCGCTTCTAGTTTTTCAGGATAACCATCGGCCTCAGGCAAATTGTATCCTGCAAAAAGGCTGTCCCCAAAGGCAAGAATACGCACCTCTTCGCCCATGATAGGGATCGCCAGCTCGCCATCGGTAAACGCCTCTTCAATGGGGGCACCACTGGCCTCTTGAGCAGGAGCCTCCGCTCCGCAAGCCGCCAAGGAAAGCGCAATGGCAAAAACCCACAAGGGGTTCATTCGTAATGTATTCATCTGCAAGCAGCGCATAGAGTTCTGCAAACCTTTCGATTGGTACTTGTTTGAAAACCTTTCCTATCCCATCTGGAGCCCCATGACAAAAGTCGTGAACAAGCCTTCTTCCGCATCTAGCGCCCCCGCCCCTACGCCCGTCGCCTCTGGTGATCTTGCCATTAGGGCGCGCGGCCTAACCCTTACCCTTGGCAGCGCCGATGCGCCGGTTGATATCTTAAGAGGGATCGACCTGGATATCGCCAAGGGAGAAGTCGTTGCTCTGCTCGGCCCGTCTGGTTCTGGCAAGAGCTCGCTTATGGCGGTGCTTTCCGGACTGGAACGCGCCACCGGCGGATCGCTAAGCGTGGCAGGGCAGGACTTTGCGTTCTTAGACGAAGACGGATTGGCAGCGGCGCGCAGGGGCAGGATCGGAATTGTGCTTCAGGCTTTTCACCTGCTTCCGACCATGACCGCGACAGAGAATGTCGCAACCCCGATGGAACTCGCTGGAAGCAAAGACGCAACTGTGCGTGCACAAGTGGAGTTGGCCGCCGTCGGCCTGGCCCACCGCATTGGTCACTATCCAACACAGCTTTCGGGCGGTGAGCAGCAGCGTGTCGCCATTGCACGCGCGACCGCGCCGCGCCCCACCCTCATTTTCGCTGATGAACCGACCGGCAATCTTGATGCCTCCACTGGAGAGGAAATCGTCGAACTTTTGTTCAAACGCCGCGCCGAAACGGGCGCGACCTTGCTTATCATTACGCACGACGCTGCACTTGCTGAAAAATGCGAACGGATCCTCACTATGGCTGACGGGGTGATCGCGTCTGACCGTAAAACCGGCGTCACTTCCAAAGGACAGCCAAACGTCCCAGCAGAGGCCGCAGAATGAGTGCTGCAAGCGCTGCGGATACCGCGTCTGCTGGCCTGAGCTGGGTTGATGCTTGGCGTATTGCGCGGCGTGATCTCAATGCTCGGTTTAAGGGGCTCAGGCTCCTTCTTGTTTGCATCTTTCTTGGCACGGCGGCGCTCGCCGCGATTGGCACCCTTACCGCTTCGATCGAACGCGAGTTGGAGGGTTCAGGACGCGAACTTCTCGGCGGCGATCTAGAGGTTGAAGTTTGGCAGCGTGACCTCAATGAAGAAGAGCAAACCTCCTTGCGCGGGTATGGAGAGGTTTCCGGCGGTTACCGTTTGCAAGCAATGGCCAGCACCGGTGACGCTGCTGCACCTATTGAGCTTAAGGCGGTCGAGCCCAACTGGCCGCTGTTTGGCAATTTCACACTTACCGACGGCAGCGAGCCGGGAGCCCCATCCGGAAACGATGCGTACCTTGCGCAAGGTGCGCTTGATCGGCTCGACATTGAAGTGGGCGACACCTTCCGCCTAGGCACGTTGGAACTTCGCGCGAGCGGTGTAATTGAAAATGAGCCCGATCGCCTTTCCGAAGGGTTCCAATTAGGCCCGACGGTCTTGGTCGCTAAACAAGTACCCCATGATGGCGGCTTGCTGCAGCCCGGCTCTCTTTTTCAAAGCAAGTACCGCATTGCCTTCACCGATACCGGGCGTGATCCAAAGAGCGTGGAGGAAGAGCTTTCGCAAGCATATCCAAATGCCGGATTTGATTTCCGCAACCGTGACCGCGCATCTCCCGGTGCCGATCGCTTTGTGACACGGATGAGCGACTTTTTGACCCTTGTTGGCTTGGCCGCTCTAGTGATTGCCGGGATTGGTATCGCAGGAGGTGTTTCATCCTACCTCGACCAACGCCGCGCCAGCATTGCGACCTTCAAAGTCCTTGGAGCATCAAGCCGAGACATAGTGCGCATCTATTCGCTCCAGATTGCGGTTGCGGCCCTTGTCGGTAGCGCGCTCGGCATCGCCACCGGGGTTTTGGTCACTCCGCTTCTTGGCATGGCCTTGCAGGGACTTCTCCCTGTCGAAGGCGGCTTTGTGATTGAACCTGCACCGCTCATCCTTGCAGGTGCATACGGTCTGCTTGTCGCCTTTGCCTTTGCTTCGGCGCCGCTGCTTCGCGCGCGCTCATTTCCTGCAATGGCATTGATGCGCAGCCGGATTGTGCCGCTTTCGCGGGACCGCCGCGCTTTGTTGGCAACGGCCGCTGGCCTTGTGGCAATTTGTGCCCTTGCACTTTTCACGTCGAGCCAAGCTTGGCTGACCGCTGGGTTCCTTGCGGGTGCAGGTGCTGCTCTTATAATCCTTGCTGGCCTTGGGCTTGGTCTCCAATATGCAGCGCGCAAACTGCCGCGCCCTTCGAACCCGCTGCTGCGCTCCGCTCTCTCCAACATCCACCGCCCCGGTGCCCCAACCAGCGCTCTAGTCACAGCGCTTGGATTTGGTTTGGCGGCATTCGTCCTGCTTGCCGCTATCCAAAGCGCAATTGACGGCAATATTCAAAGCCGCGTGCCCCAAGAGGCGCCCGACTACTTTGTCATCGATGTGCCGCCCGAAGGCGTTGAGCGTTTTACTTCCCTCATCACGGTTCCATTCCCTGACGCAAATGTACGCGCTGTACCGACCATGCGCGGTTCTGTTCTCGCATTTGGTTCCGAAGGGGAAATGCAGCGCACAGCCGATCTAGAGGAAATTCCGGAAGGTGCCTGGGCACTGCGCGGCGAGCGCGGCATTACCTACGCCGATGAACCCCCAATCGGAAGCCGCGTCGTCGAGGGTGAATGGTGGACCGGCGAAGAGGCCAACCAGGCACTTGTATCTATCGACAAAGAGTTTGCAGACGGAGCTGGTCTCGCCATTGGCGACATGTTGACCATCGGCATTTTAGGGCAAGAGCGCGACGTGCGCATCGCAAATATCCGGGAGATCGATTGGGAGAGCATGGGTTTCAATTTTACCATGGTGTTCTCAAGCGGAGCCATTTCCGATGCACCGCACAAACTTTCCGCGACGATTGACCTGCCCGACAATGCGGACACTGAGGCTCGCGCGCAATTGCTACGCGCAATGGTGCAAGAGTTCCCATCAAGCTCTGTCGTCGAAGTGGGTGAGGTTCTTCTCCAAGCGCGAACCATATTGGAGCAAGTGGGCCTTGCAACCCTTGCAGCGGCAGCTGTGGCCGTTTTGGCTGGGCTTGCGGTCCTTATGGGAGCAATTGCCGCCGCGCGCGCGGCCCGCACTTATGACACAGTCGTTCTGCGGGTCATGGGCGCAAGTCGGCGGCAGATCCTAGGGCTTCAGCTTGCCGAGTACGGCCTTATCGCAAGCGCGCTTGCACTCGTCGCCTTGGCGCTGGGTTCGGGCCTTGCGTGGGTGATCATCACTCAACTGTTTGAGTTTGACTGGCTGCCCAATTGGGGCGTCGTCCTTGCCGTTCTGGGCATGGGGTTTGCAATGGTTCTTGCGTTTGCATTGGGCGGGTCGCTTCCATTGTTGAAAGCGAAACCCGCCCAAGCGCTACGAGAGCTTTAAGCGTTACTCGAAGACTTTGGGATCAGTGCTGGTTTCACCGGGCTTCCCGTGCACAACGAAGGTGCTGCAGATGATATCGTGCAGCCCTTGTTTGCGTTCGGTAAATGCGATCATGATGTAGCCGATCAGCAAGATAAGGCTCGACAAGATTTTCGCAAAATAGCGGCCAATTGCGCGCAGGATCGAAATCCGTCGCCCGTGCAGATCAGTCACCACAAGTCCCATAGCCCGTTTACCGGGTGTCCCTTGCATGGATGAACTTTCAAAGCCCACAAAATACGCCAAGCCGATCAAGGTCGTAACCACGTTCAGCAATGGCGAATCTGACTGTGCATTCGCACTGATACTCATTCCTGCCGTCTCAACACTCGATGTGCCGAAGATGAAGATCAACGGCACAATCAAAACCATAAGTATCACGACATCAATTATGTAGGCCGCGACCCGTGCCCAAAATCCACCGTAAGTCACTCTTCATTCCCCCAATTTTGATAATGAACCTACTGGCAAGTTCACTCGAAAACCTCTGCACCATGCGGATCTTTGGGGTCCAGGCCAAAACGGTTTGCACCCTCGGTACCAGGCAAAAACATTACAACGATAAAAGCAATGCTCGCGATCAGCCCCAAAAGCGGAATAAAGCTAGCTACGATAAAGCCCAAGTACCACCAGCCGGACATGTCTCTGTCGTGCAAACGCCGCACTGTCACTGCAATGCTTGGGATAAGAATAGCTAGGAAAAACAGACCATAAAGCGAGATCCCGATCGCGCCAAATGTTCCCATGCCGGCAAGCGGATCGGCCTCAACGGACAACGGATCGGCCATGGATGCTGCCACAATATCTAAGACAACCGGACCTGCAAGCACGGCGCCGACAAGGGTCGTGAACAGGATAAACATCCAATATTCCATTCGGCGCGAGCGGCCTGAAAAGTCGAAATATCGCTTAAGCGGTAAAATCATCCAATGCATGAATATGCTCCCCTCGTTCTACAAGAACTCTAAGCGAACATATTTGGAATGAGGATACAAGCATTTCATTGCCATTGCCGGGGACAACATTCCAGAACTGCGGCCGAGCAAACCCAACAAAAAAGGGCCCCGTGCGATCTCTCGCACGGGGCCCTTGTAAGGCACTAAGGCCTGTTTAGCTTAGAACTTATAGCGAACAACACCGCCATAAGTACGCGGTTGGTTTGGATAACCTGAAACCGTACCTGCCTGCGCAACGCCATCAAACACCGTGGTGATGAATTCATCGTCAAGTAGGTTACGCGCCCAAACGCCAACCTCAACGCCATTGTTGAGCTTAAGTGTAGATGACACATTCACAAGGTTGACTTCACGCGTGAAGTTGTTTGCACCAAAGGTCGGAAGACCGTTGTTGATCGCAACACTGCTCTCGTGATTGTAGTCAATGCGCGTAATCAGCTCGGTTCCGCTATCCCATTCATGCGAATAGGTCGCCGATGTTGCGATGGAGAATGACGGAATACCCGCGGGAGTAACGCCGCTAAGATCACCGAGAACGCTTCCTGGGAAGTCGTCGAACAGTGGGTCCAGATGCGTCATCGCAAAGGTTAGAACGAGGCCGTCAGTTGGGATAACCGTTGCGTCGAATTCAAAACCCTGCACCGATTGCGAGCCAGCGTTTTGGAGCGCAAAACCGGTTCCGGTAAACGCTAAGCTCTGGAACCCGTCAATCGTTTGGTCAAAGATCGCAAGGTTAAAGCCAAAGCCATCCCATTGTGCCTTGATACCGATTTCGTAAACCTCGGTCTCCTCAGGCCCAGCGAAGCGCGTGCCTGAAGTGAGGTTTGGAAGAGCCAGCCCTGCATCGAGGATAGGTGAACTCGGCGCAGCAAATGTCGATCCCCCTGGTCCAGCCGTAAAGTCTGCACCGCTAGGGCGGCTGTCACGCGACAGATTGATCGAGCTTGCCTTAAAGCCAGTTGCATAGCTGGCATAGACATTGATCTCGTTTGAAACCTGATACGCAGCACGCAGCAGATAAGTGAACTCAGTATCACTGGTCTCACCAGGCTCAATCGCGTTCGGAAGTGCTAGGAATGGCGGCTGGAATTGGAATGCTGCAAGGCCCAAAAGCGGATTCAGCACCGGATCAGTTGCCCCGGCAATCAGTGCTGCCTGGGTTGCCTCATCAAGCGACTGGAATATCTCGCGGCTGGTAACTGTTCCGCCAGACCCTGCGATAATTCCAGCATCAACAAAGTTGACCTGAGCCAAAGGATCGAAAGACGTTTGGCTTAGCGCAAAGTCCTTTTCATCATCGGTGTAGTTACCACCAACCGTGAATATGAGACCATCAACTGGTTCGAAATCAACCGTACCAAAGATCGACCAAGATGTATTGTCCAGCTCAAATAGCTCTTGCGTCAGCAGAGGCGTGGTGAAGATGCTTTCCTGAGGGAAGCCAAAGTTGGCTTCCAATCCGTTGAAGAGCGTGGGCTGACCCGTCAGAACCGCAACGGGGTCTTCACCGGCCAAAATCTCAAAGAAGTTCCGGATCTGACTGCCATTCTGGATCGCACTATCCTGAACGATGCTCTCGTCGAAATAGAAACCACCAACCAAGAAGTTGATCGGACCGTCAAAATCAGAGGCAATTTTGAATTCTTGCGTGAAGGTCTCAACCGTTTGTGCGCGAGTTTCCGTCGCAATATCTGCGCTTGTAAAATCGATATCCGTAAGGAATTCATTGTCGAGTTCGCGGTAGGCAGTGATCGACGTGAAAGACAAAGGTCCAGTACTGTAGTCGATCTGAACCGAGCCACCATAATTGTCGACGGTGTTTTCCGGGACAAAGTTGAGGAACACTTCGCGCGCAAAGACATCAGTTTCAAAGTCGCCGCCAACAGCCAAAATACCAGGGGCGGTAGGACCAGCCACCAAGGTACCAACTGTACAGCAGACCTCATCGATGTTTGAATAATCGGCAATCGCGCGGATCTTCAGATCTGAAGTAGGCTCAATCAGGAGCTGACCTCGAAGCGACCAACGATTGCGGTCATTTATTTCTTCATCAAGATTGACGATTTGTCCGTAGCCGTCACGGCGGTTGTAACTACCGTCGATCGAGAATGCGATATTGTCAGTGATCGGGCCAGTAACGTCGCCCTTTAACGTGACCGCGTTGAAGTTGCCGTAGCTCGCTTCAACCGAACCGCCAAATTCAAATTGTGGTTCACGTGTGATGACTGAGATCACACCGGCAGACGCGTTCTTACCGAACAGGGTCGATTGCGGGCCGTTCAAAACCTCAATACGCTGAACATTCGTCAGATCGGAAAGGGCACCTGCCGAACGCGAACGGAACACGCCGTCGATGAAGACACCAACAGAAGGTTCGATCCCGAAGTTGTTATCGCCGTTACCAAAGCCGCGGATGATGAAAGTCGAAGCCGAAGCCGTTTGCAGCTGGCTAACGCGAAGTGAAGGCGTAACGGTCTGAAGATCAAGAACGTCGCGGATTTGCGCATTTTCAAGCGTTTCACCCGTGGTCACAGAAACCGAAATCGGTGTTTCCTGAAGCGTTTGCTCACGCTTGGAAGCAGTCACGATGATGACATTACTGTCACCCGCATCGCCAAGTGCGTCAGCAGCAGCGTCAGCATCTCCGTCTTGGGCAAGCGCCACTGAAGGCGCGGTGATGGCGAAACCTGCTGCACCTGCAAGCAGAGCAAGCCGCAATGATCCGGCAGTGCCGAAAGTATTAGAACGCATGGACATCCTTCTCCTCGTATCCCGTCGCGAGCGGTTGGTCCCTTAAGGGTGCATCGTCAGATGCGAGACCTTTATTCCCGCGCGATCTCTGTATCGTTAGGCCAATGGTTAAAAGCCGACAAGCGCTCAACCACTCTCAGGTGAAGGGTAATCGCCACGCTGTTGCGGCCTAGTCACACCTTAAAACCCGCAGAAAAGCAGCTTTTTGAGACCGGAGATAGGTTCGGATTAAGGACTTACGTCGCGTCAAGCTGCGCTTGCGAGGGTGTGTTGCAGAATTGGCCCGCAAAATCCGTGTGTGAATAACGCCCTTGTTGCGGCGCAGCACACAGTCTAGGGGGGCGCAGAAATTCCTGCACCTCTTTTCCAAAATGAGAAATCTTATGTCTCGCGACCTACGCAATATCGCGATTATCGCTCACGTTGACCATGGCAAGACCACTCTGGTCGACCAGCTTTTCCGCCAATCCGGCACATTCCGCGAAAACCAGCGCGTCGAAGAACGCGCGATGGATTCTGGCGATCTGGAAAAAGAGCGCGGGATCACTATCCTTGCCAAATGCACCAGCGTTGAGTGGGAGCATAACGGCACCACGACACGCATCAACATTGTCGACACCCCTGGTCATGCCGATTTCGGTGCAGAAGTTGAGCGCATCCTTAGCATGGTCGACGGCGTTATCCTTCTGGTGGACAGCGCAGAAGGGGCGATGCCTCAAACCAAGTTCGTGACCGGTAAAGCGCTCGCCCTTGGCCTGCGCCCGATTGTGGTCGTCAATAAGATCGACCGTCCCGATGGCCGCCCGCAGGAAGTCTTGGACGAAGTGTTCGACTTGTTCGCATCGCTTGATGCCAATGACGACCAGCTCGACTTCCCATCACTCTTCGCATCCGGCCGCGATGGTTATGCCAGTGACAGCGAAACCGCGCGCGAAGGCTCGCTCGATCCGCTGTTCAAGCTCATCACCGAACACGTCCCCTCACCCGGACTTGATGTAAGCGGTAAGTTCAGCTTCCTTGCGACGCTTCTCGACCGCGACAATTTCATGGGCCGTATCCTGACGGGTCGCGTCCAATCGGGCACGCTGAAAGTCAACGATCCGATCCACGCCATCGACAGCGACGGCAATGTCGTCGAAGCTGGCCGTGCGACCAAGGTGCTGTCCTTCGACGGGCTCGATCGCGTTCCAGTGGAAAGCGCGCAGGCAGGCGACATCATCGCGCTTGCCGGACTTGAAAAGGCAACCGTTGCCAACACCATTTGCGATCCATCGGTGAACGAACCCATCGAAGCTCAGCCGATTGATCCGCCAACGCTCGCCATGCGTTTTGCCGTCAACGACAGCCCGCTTGCCGGACGCGAAGGCGATAAAGTCACCAGCCGCATGATCCGCGACCGCCTGTTCCGCGAGGCGGAAACCAACGTTGCGATCCGCATTACGGAAAGCGCCGACAAAGACAGCTTCGAAGTTGCAGGACGCGGCGAGCTTCAACTCGGCGTTCTGATCGAAACCATGCGCCGTGAAGGCTTTGAGCTTGGCATTAGCCGTCCCAAAGTGCTGCTTCGTGAAGAAGACGGCCAGAAACAAGAGCCCTACGAGACGGTTGTCATCGACGTGGATGATGAACACTCCGGCACCGTGGTTGAGAAGATGCAACGCCGCAAGGCCGACCTCACCGAGATGAAACCATCGGGCCAGGGCAAAACCCGCATCACTTTCTCCGCCCCATCACGCGGACTAATTGGTTATCACGGCGAATTCTTGTCCGACACGCGCGGTACAGGGATCATGAACCGCCTGTTCGAGAAGTACGGCCCCTACAAAGGCCCCATCGAAGGGCGCAATAACGGTGTCCTCATCTCCAATGGTGACGGCGAATCCAACGCCTATGCTCTCAACTTCCTTGAGGAACGCGGCGAATTGTTCGTCGGTCCATCGATGAAGCTGTATGAAGGCATGATCATTGGTGAGAACGCAAAGCCTGATGACCTTGAAGTCAACCCGATGAAGGCAAAGCAGCTCACCAACATCCGTTCCTCGGGTAAGGATGACAGCATCCGCCTAACACCGCCGCGCCGCATGACACTGGAACAGTCGATTGCCTACATCGACGATGATGAAATGGTCGAAGTGACACCGCAAAGCATCCGCTTAAGGAAGAGCCTGCTGTGCCCACACGAACGTAAGAAAGCGAAACGCTCGAAGGCTAGTTAAGCAAGCCCTTAAGCCAATCGTCCCATCACAAGGTCTTCCTTGTCCTTCATCGCGCGGGTTATGAACTCCATGACCGCACGAATGCGAGGCGTTTCGCGAAGGTCAGGGTGGGTCAAAACCCAGAATTCTTGTTGAGGCACCGGTGGATCATCCGCCAGCCTCACAAGTTCCGGCACTGGATCGGCCATAAAGCAAGCTGCTCTGCCAAGCCCTAGACCGTTTGCAAGTGCTTGATACCGGGTGACGATATCATCGATCATCAAAGCGACGGGGGCATCAGGATAGGGTGACGCTTCACGCCAATCAGGCCACATTCCATCTGAGGTTGGCGCAATCCAGCGCAACTTTTCGCGCGGGGTGTTCACCAGATAATCACGGTGCGCGTAATAGGTCACGCAGTTGGGAAAAAGGCGCCGTCCGACAAGGTGATCGGGCGGCTCCTTGGTTCCGCGCACAACGATATCAGCCTCCAACCGATCAAGATCGGCAAACCGGCTACTCGCCTCGATGGTTAAATCGATTTGTGGGAAGGCTTCGTGCAGGTCAAAGATATCTTGGAGTAACAAGTATTGTGCAACAGGTTCGGGCAAGGACAAAGTGACGATGCCCGACAATTCCTGATCGAGCGCCTTTTGATAGCGGGCACCGGCATGCGTCAGGCTTTCCATATTTGACGCCACACCGACCAAAGCGCGGCCCAAGGGTGTAACGCGATATCCTTCGGGATGCTTGTCAAACAGCTTGCCGCGCGCATTTTCGATCATCGCTAACCGGCGCGAGACAGTCGTATGGGTCAGTCCAAGGTCGCTGGCAGCGGCGCGCAATGTGCCCGCCCGCGACAAAGACAGTATCAATCGAAAGTCATCCCAATCGTTCATTGGAACGTTTTTGCACCAAGGTTCTCAGAAATCTAGCCGATACTTAATAGATAGCGTCAGGCATGGTGCGTATATCTACCAACATTCAATGGAAGACTACCATGTTCAAGTTCACGAAACACGCCCCCCTTCTGGCGGTCACTTGCGCCGCGCTCGTTGCTCTTGGTGGCACGGCCCACACATCATATGCGCAAGATTCCCACAATGCGGCGGCCCCAGCCAAGCAGGGTTTCACTTTAAAAGCCGGAAAAGGACAAATCATTCAATTGATCGCCCCTGATGCGCGCGAAGGCGCCCAAGAAGCGCGGCAGACCTATTACGATAGCACCAGTCCGCTGTCCCAACCGCTGGGCTTTACCCGCATCGGCCAGCTCAATGTCAGCCGCAAGGTCATCAGCGATTTTGACCCAGGCGCGTTCATCTTCTTCTCATGGCCTGACGAGGCCTCCTATAAACAATTGCAGAACGATCCGCGCTGGCCTGCGCTTTCCACAACCCGTCCCGATGGCTGGGATGAGCTCAAAATCTACAGTTTGAAATTGGAAGATGACCTCGCGATCGAATTTGATCCGAACAAGCACTACACTGTCGTCGTTGCATGGCTCGAAGGCACTGATGACTATGACCGCTATCTCGACGGAATTGAGCCTGCGATGGAACGCGCTGGTGGTCGGTTTGTCTACAAAATGCGGGGTGCCACAATGGAAGCGCACAACTCACCTCCCGGCGCTCCGGGTCAAATCACCTTTGTCGAGTGGGACAATGAGGACGGTTTTGCCAAGGTACAACAATCACCGGAATATCAAGCACACCAACAATTCTTCCGTACCGGTGTCGAGCGGTTTGAATTCTACTGGCTGAAAACAAACAGTTGATGTTGGCGGGAGGCCGAGCCCTTGGGCCTCCCGCTTCATTACCTGGCTCTAGGCCGCGTTCTCGCCGTCGTAGCTCTCCCGCGCGGCATCGATATTCGATAGATTGGCAAGCGCCCACATCCCCAGAGCGTTAACTGGGCAGAGGGCTATGCTCTCTGAATTTGGAGCACCACTTCACCGGCAAGAACACAGGCGCATTTACGGGCGCATTGAGAGACGCATTGAGAGGCGATTGTGGGGTAATCCCGGAACCCTGCTGGGAGGTCTAACGCGGCTTAAACAGGCCACGCTTCACCCGCCCTCATGTTCTTCAACCCAAGAAGTTAGCTTGGCCGTTTGATGCGCTCACACCGCCATCCACTGGCAAGTTCACGCCGGTGATAAAGCTTGCGTCTTCGCTGGCGAGGAAGGCCGTTGCAGCAGCAATGTCTTCGGGCTCACCCACGCGTTTTAATGCCATGCGGTTGAGGACCATCTTCATCGCCATCTCATTGCCGGTGATCTCATCCACCATGTCCGAACGCGTGACCGATGGATTGATCGCATTGACCCGCACGCCCTTGGCACCGACCTGCAAAGCCAGACCGCGAGTAAGATTGGTCACGGCGCCTTTGGAGGCGTTGTAGATCGGCAGCATTGAATCGCCGCCCGTGCCAGAAACGCTTGAGATGTTCACGATCGAACCCTTGGTTTCGATCAAGTGCGGGATCGCAGCACGGCACAAATAGATCACACCTTTGACATTAATATCGATGATGCGGTCGATCTCAGCATCATCCGTCTTGTGGAGGATACCGCCACCGCCAACCCCTGCATTATTGACGAGGCAATCCAGCCCGCCAAAGCGTTCGACCGTTTTGGCCACAATTTCATTTGCGAAATCCGACTTCGACACATCACCAGCCAAGACCAAAGTTCGCTTTTCATCAAGGCTTGCCGCCACGCCTGCGCATTTCTCTGCGTTGCGCGCGTTGATAACAACATTGGCACCCTCATCGTGAAAACGGCGGGCGATCCCTTCGCCTATTCCGGTTGATGAGCCAGTGACGATCACAGTTTTGCCAGTGAAGCGTTGCGAGTGTGCCATTTGGTTGTCCTTTGAATGTGCGCGTGTTCACTCTGGCTTATCGCAACATGGAGATTGCGCAAGTTTTGTTGCCGTGGCCAAGCTTCTTGACCGCCGCGTTCCGCGAGAAAGTCACTTTTTTGCTCATCCCACTGTAACCTTCAGAACAGCGCCATCGAAACTCATAGAAAGTTCGGCTGTTTTGCCGTCCATGCCCTACGGAGTTTTTGAAGAATGACCCGCCTTTTCCTAGCAATCGCCGTTATTGGCGCGCTCATCATTGGCGCAACCCAGCTTACTGCGCGGGCGAGCGCTGCGGATTGGCACACCTATGATGAGGCTGAGTTCATGATGGCCCAAAAGAAAGGCAAGACAATCGTTGTTGATGTCTATGCCGACTGGTGTCCGACATGCCGTGCGCAGGCCCCAATCCTTGATGAACTGCGAGCCGAAAAACAAACCAGTGAGATTCTTTTTGTGAAGGTCAATTTTGACGACGAGAAGGCTTTTCTTCGCGCAAACCGAGTGCCGCGCCAATCAACCGTAATCGTGT
This sequence comes from Erythrobacter sp., assembly GCF_039988855.1. Lineage (GTDB taxonomy): Bacteria > Pseudomonadota > Alphaproteobacteria > Sphingomonadales > Sphingomonadaceae > Erythrobacter. The sequence goes on along the minus strand of NZ_JBDXIY010000019.1, from coordinate 129,486 downwards.
TTAATGGCACGAAAGAAGTCGCACGTTCGATCGCGGAAACCAACCGTACGCGCTTACGCCGCGTGGTTCTGAACGCGCTTTAAAGCGTTCATTCCCGCGACAAAATCAGCCAAACACCTCAGGCAGTAATAAACTATGTTCGGCAGTGCATTTCTGTCCTTTGCGGCAGGGTTAGTGACGATCTTAAACCCATGTGTCCTACCCTTGGTACCAATTTTGGTGGCATCGGCTTTGGGCAAGAGCAAATTCGGGCCGCTCGCATTGGCGGGCGGCTTAGTCACAAGCTTCACTTTGTTTGGTTTCACGGTGATCGCCTTTGGCTATTCGCTTGGTATCAATGAACAGTATGTTCGCTTGTTTGCGGGCGGTTTGTTGGCGGTCGCAGGCTTGGTCCTGCTTATCCCCCAAGCGCAAGCGGCATTAAGCGCCGCCGCGGCACCTATTGCCAATTTCGGCAATCAGCGGTTGTCGTCCTTGAGCGGCGAAGGTTGGCATGGTCAGTTTGCGATTGGCCTTTTGCTGGGCGTGGTCTGGGCACCATGCGTTGGCCCGACTTTAGGCGTGGCAATTGCCGCGGCCAGTCAAGGGCAAGACCTACTTTCCAGCTTCTTGATCTTCCTTATTTTCGGGTTAGGCGTTGCCACGAGCGTACTCGCCTTTGCTTATGGTTCTCGAAAAGCCATGGGTGAACGACGAAAGACGCTCACCGTTCTTGCACAGTACGGTAAACCTTTGTTTGGAGCAGCGCTCTTGGCGGTCGGCCTGATGGTGGTCACCGGCTTTGACAAGGTGATCGAGATTGCTCTTCTGGATGCCCTTCCCCAATCGGTTATCCTGTTTACGACTTCGTTCTAAGACACACACTTTGCCAGTTCTCTCCCTTTGCAGCATAAGGCGTTCCTGCACCGCATTGGGAGGAAAAGAGCGATGAGCAAGACCGCAGCGTCAGGACCGCGCGTGACCGGATTAGGCGGCATCTTCTATGTCGCACCTGACCCGGAAGCGACCCGCGTTTGGTATCGTGAAAAGCTGGGAGTGGACGGCGAATACGGGCCTCAATTTGCTTGGGAAGACGAACCCAAGCAGAACCCCTACTCGCTCATCAGCCATTTCAAGGACGACCAATATATCAAGCCTGGTTTGGGCGGGTTCATGATCAATTTGCGCGTTGCCGATCTCGATGACTTTGTCGAGATTCTGAAATCACGCGGCGTCGAAGTGCTCGACACCGCTGACGAGGGCTACGGGAAATTTGCTTGGATTCTCGACCCCAACGGCATCAAGATTGAACTTTGGGAGCAGGTCGCCGACGAGACGCCGTAAACGGTTTCGCCGTTTTAGTCCCTCACACGGGTACACGGCCCCGGCACTTAGAAAGCGCCGAGGCCGTGCGGGTACCAAGGGCAGGATGGCTTTCGCTACTCGTAAGAGCGCCCTTCGCAGGATGGATGCTGGAAGTAGACCAGCATTTCTTAATCCGGATTAATGGTTCACTTGGGGTTCAATCTGAGGTTCCAATTTTGCCTCAAGTTTGAGACGGACGGCTTCGGCGGCATGGCGCGCGCCGAGTTTGTGCATCATGTTGGCACGGTGGATTTCGACGGTGCGCGGGCTGATTTCCAACTCACGAGCGATAACTTTATTACTGCTTCCTTGAGCGAGCCATTCCAAGACTTCGCGTTCACGGGTTGAGAGACTTGCGATCCGGTCGCGCGCTTCGATCATTCGGCGACGTGCTGCGCCAAAGACCTCAGCCTCTTTCTCGATCCGAGAGAGACAGCGTTCGAAACGGTCAGGATCAAGCGGGAGGGAAAGGTAATCAAGCGCCCCCGCTTTGATTGCCTCTACGATCCGTCCTGGCCGGGGATCGGTTTCAATCGCGATCAAAGGCAACCAAATGCCAAGTCGACTGAGCCGATCAAGGATCATAGAAACGCCGCCCTGATCAGGCAGATCGCGGGCAACAATGATCCCTTCTCGCGGTGGGTGAATGGATAATTCCGATATGTCGCCGTACACTTCCGAATGGTGGCCGAGTGAAAACCCGACGCGAGCCAATTCGGCGCGATGGCGACTATTGGAATCGATGAAATGGAGGGTGGCTTTGCGTGACATGCTTAGTGTCGTGCGCCTAGACGAGTGTTAATTCACGCAGCACATAACCCAATATGGAGGCTTACTATTCGTAAGTTCACGCAAATCGCTGAATAATCGTCAGTAATTAGCTCCATTACGAACCATTTGCCTGATCTATTTACTCAATTATCTGGGGATTAGTGGCGTTGACTTACTTCGAATCGAGACTGCAATCCGGCGGTCAGTGGAAAGCAGTCCTTAGGGCATCCCCCCATCCATTAGAAATCGAATCGAAATAGTCGCCCTCATGCGTGAACCCACGTTTGTGGGTTGAGGCAAAACCGTCTTTGCCGATCACCATAAGCTCAACTGGAAGAGCAGGCTAAAGCGTTCGTCGATTAGAACATCCATGAGAGCCAAAAAATGCCACACCTGCGGACGTCTACGTTGGCGCAACACAAGCCACCATCACACGCCGAGCAAGGATCAAGCGCAAAACTGTCGAACAACGGCGCTTGGATAACGAAAGGCAAGCCGCATGATACCAGCCAATCAGATGAACCAAATCACCCGCCGGTTTTGAACTGTCATATGCCTCAGACCATCGGATCGCGGCGGACAACCAAAGTTATCAACTCGCTTGCGATTTAGAGAGGCACCGAACCAAAACCCATTCGGTAAACACCAGCCCCATTCCATACCTGATATAGTTGCTCAGCCGAGTGCAGGAGAATTCTTGTGACCAAATTTTCGCCGTACCCCATCATGCTGAAACTTGCGATATCATGCATGTTCGCATGCATAGTGAGCGGGTCTGTTCCTTCTTATGCACAATCTGAAACCCCTGTCTCGCAGCAGTCAGCCAGCCACTTTGCAGATAGCTTCATCACCTTAAACATAGACTCTGAACATCTGGGCGAGGAACGTCCTGTGTTGGTCCGGCTGCCTACGGATTACGCTGCGACCGCGACAAAAGACTATCCGGTGCTTTTTGTTTTGAACGAGAAAAGCAATTTTGAGTGGGCAAGCTACATTGTCGACTTGCAAGCGTCCAAGTTCGGTATTGAGGATATGCTCATCGTCGGCTTGCCGCACATTGGGCAGTACACCCGTGACAATTATCCTTTCGCTGCGCCAAAAAACAACGAGCTCAACCCCCAAGCACAAAAGTACTCTGCTTTTATCAGGCAAGAAGTCATTCCACTGATTGAAGAAAGATACAGGGTGAACAATGGACGCACGATCATCGGGCATTCTTTATCAGGCTTGTTCGCAATGCACATGTTCACACAACACAATGATACGTTTTCAACCTTTGTGGCGCTCAGTCCATCCCTACATCAAGCGCCGCAGATGATCCCGCTCATGCAAGAGTTTCTCGGCCAACAACATAAGAGATCTAGCCAAATTTATATGTCGCTGGGTTCACTGGAGCATGGGCAAATCCAGCAAGGCTATGATGCTCTTGCGGACGTATTTCAGCAAACCGGGCAGCAATCAGGCAAATGGGAATTAAACCGTATGCCAAACACAGATCACCTGCTCGCCGCCTTTAAGGGCACATATAACGCGCTGGCTTGGATGTATGCAGATTATACCATTCAATCTGAGGCCGCCGAGACAATGCAGAAATCTGATTACATCTCACACTATGACGACCTTTCCGATCGCCTCGGCTACCCAGTCAAGCCGCGCAAGCGCCACCTTACGGGGTACGCTCAATTTATGGCGCGGAGGGTTGGAAATCGTCAGGCGGCGTTTACCGCACTGGACGTTGCAGCTCACTACTACCCTACAGCGACAGACATAGATACATTGCGAGAGGAACTTAATGCCCTACCGGCAAGGCAGTGAACTTCCTCGCATTTTTCAGTCGGCTGAATGATCGTTTTAGAGCGACTTAGGTCACTAATGCTGAGAAGCATCTGCTTATCTGAAGGCCCTGCATTCGGCCAGTCTATTTGGGCAGCCTACCTGGTATGTCGGTCGAGCTCGTTAACAACTGCGACGATGGCATTGGGATCATAAGTGAAACCAGAATGCGTGCAGCGAAGGGCAACCGCACGGTCGCGTTCGCCCGGTTTACCTGCGGCGCTGCGCGGACCGATCGCGCCGTCATTGGGACTCCAGAACGCGACCGTTTCGACATCGGGCTTTTCCGAGGCGTCGGTTTGAATTGCAGGTTGATCCACGCTTTCACCTGTGATCACAGAGTATAACCGCCAAATATTGTTGCTGCGCCGCGAGCCTGAAAAGGGCGAACCCATGGTGATGACCTTTGTGATCTGTTCGGGGTGCAGTTTTGCAAGTTCCCGGGCATAAAGCCCGCCAAGGCTCCACCCGACCAAAGCCACGGGCCCGCCGGTTTGATTGCACACATCGGCAAGGCGTTCTTCAAGCGCATCGAGTGTCGCTTCTGCAACGCCCCAATTGCGGCCTTGCCCCCAGTGTTTGACGGTGTGTCCCGCTTCTTCCAAACGGTCAGCCATATACTGCATGCGCGATGGTCCATGGCCAAAGCCAGGGAACAGGATGACGGTTTGCGGAACCCTGGCTTTGGGCACTTCGAATTGGCGAACCAGACGGCGCGCCGGCTCAATCAACAAATCAGCCTCGCCCATGAATTTGAGAAGGCTAGGCTTACCCTTTTCTTCGTCTGCATAATCGCCCGAGGCAAGTTGAATGCGGCGCGCAAGCTCGCTTTCATTCAGGGCCGCCTTGGAAGAGGCGAGGAAGTGCTCAATCTTTGACATTACGCCTCATATATAGACTGCACCGCCGAACGCATAGTGAAGTGCAAGACGGTGTGTTGGGGTCAGGCCAGCACCTCAGACGAAAAAGGCGGCCAGGTCTCCCCAACCCCCTTTGATAATCGGCAATAGCAAACGCTTACTCTGAGCATTCACCCACGCGCTTGCCCGCGCTTTTCGCTTTGATCTTCATCGCCCCCATTTCAGATCCTTCCATGGAGATTTCCATTTCCATGGAATAGCTTTCTTCGTCAAAAGTGCCGGTATTTGTGATATTAGCCGTGCCGGAATTAGGGTCGCTGCACGTCATCGCCATGTCAATTGAGCCGCCCGAAAACTCAAACTTTGAATATTCGCAGTCTGCAGCATCGCTGCCAGAAAACATCTCGGCCGCAGGCTCATTCGCTTGCTCTTCTGTAACACACGAGTTGGTTGTCGTCGTTTGTCCGCGCATAGATTGAAGCATTGGACCAATCATGCCGCGCGCTTCGGCTGGCAATTGGCTCTCGTCAAACTCGATATCGACGAATTCGACGGTGTTTTCCCATTCGCCTGGCGAAATCACGACATCGGACGCAGCCAGTGCATTTTCAGCCTCAGCTTGCGTAATTGTGCCATCACCATCTGCATCCGCCTCTGGCGCGCCGCCGCACGCACTAAGTGCAAACGCGGATACCAGCACCAGCGTGCCCATTGATTTACCTGTCATCATTTTTCGAGAATTCCTCCCACATTACTTGATAGCGTGAATAGAACGGCTGTCAGAGCTTCACAACAGGCATCTGATGTACCATATATGTTCGCATGTCAGAATTGGTCATCAGACGCGGGCTTGATGAGCCTGAAACAGGCGAGGATTTCACCCCGCACCGCCCGGCCCGTCCCGAAAAATCCATGCCGGGCAAAGCCTTCAAGCTTGTCTCGGATTATGAACCAGCAGGCGATCAACCTACCGCGATTGCGGAACTCGTGGCCGGAACCCGCGAAGGGGAACAAACGCAAACGCTTCTGGGTGTAACGGGGTCGGGCAAGACCTTCACCATGGCGTCCGTCATCCAAGAAGTGCAGCGCCCCGCCTTAATCCTTGCGCCCAATAAAATCCTCGCCGCGCAATTATACGGGGAGATGAAAAGCTTCTTTCCCGAAAACGCGGTCGAATATTTCGTCTCCTATTACGACTACTACCAACCTGAAGCCTATGTGCCGCGCTCTGACACCTATATCGAAAAAGAGTCGAGCGTGAACGAGGCCATCGACCGGATGCGCCACTCTGCCACGCGGGCTCTGCTTGAACGCGATGATGTGATCATCGTTGCCTCTGTGTCCTGCCTTTACGGCATTGGTTCGGTTGAGACCTATTCGGCGATGATCTTTGACATCAAAAAGGATGAGAGCGTCGATCAGCGCGAACTTATCCGTAAGCTCGTCGCGCTCCAATATAAACGCAACGATGCCGCCTTTACGCGCGGGTGTTTCCGGGTGCGAGGGGACAATTTGGAGCTTTTCCCAAGCCACTATGAAGACATGGCATGGCGCATCAGTTTCTTTGGCGATGAGATTGAAGAGATTGCCGAATTTGATCCTTTGACCGGAAAAACGGGTGCAAAATTGGACCGGGTACGGGTTTACGCAAACTCGCACTACGTGACGCCGGGCCCAACGATGAAACAGGCCGCCGAAGCGATTAAGTTTGAGCTTGCAGAGCGGCTAAAGGAGCTAGAGGCCGACGGGCAATTGCTTGAACATCAGCGGCTTGAACAGCGCACCCATTTCGATTTGGAAATGATCGCCGCCACGGGAAGCTGCGCAGGGATTGAGAATTATTCCCGTTTCCTCACCGGCCGTTTGCCGGGTGAACCTCCGCCCACCTTATTTGAATATCTACCGGAAGACGCCCTGCTTTTTGTCGATGAAAGCCACCAGACGGTGCCGCAAATCGGCGCGATGTCCAAAGGCGATCACCGCCGCAAGATCACTCTGGCAGAGCACGGCTTTCGTCTCCCAAGTTGTATCGACAATCGCCCGCTTCGTTTCAACGAATGGGACGCGATGCGCCCGCAAACCTTCGCCGTCAGCGCCACACCCGGCATTTGGGAGATGGAACAGACGGGCGGCGTTTTTGCCGAACAGGTCATCCGCCCCACCGGCCTAATTGACCCGCCTGTCGAAATTCGTCCGGTCGAAGATCAAGTGCAAGATTGCATCCAGGAATGCCTTGCCACCGCCAAGAAAGGCTACCGGACGCTCGTCACCACGCTGACCAAACGCATGGCGGAGGATCTTACCGAATTTATGCACGAGGCCGGCGTTCGCGTGCGGTACATGCACTCGGATGTTGAGACATTGGAGCGCATTGAGCTTATCCGCGACCTTCGCATGGGCGTTTACGATGTACTTATCGGTATCAATCTTCTGCGTGAGGGGCTGGATATTCCTGAATGCGGATTGGTCGCGATTTTGGACGCGGATAAAGAAGGTTTCCTTCGCTCAGAGACGAGCCTTGTCCAAACCATTGGCCGCGCGGCGCGTAACGTGGACGGCCGCGTGATCCTTTACGCCGACCGCATCACGGGCAGCATGGAACGCGCGATGGCCGAAACCGACCGCCGGCGCGAAAAACAGCGCGCTTATAACGAAGAACACGGCATAACCCCGCAAACGATCAAGCGTGATATCGCTGACATCGTCGCTCACACCGCAAGCCAAGACGGTGTCACAGTCGATCTCGAGGATGACGACACAAACAATCTCGTCGGCCACAATCTTCGTGCCTACATCGAAGACCTCGAAAAACGCATGCGCGATGCCGCCGCTAACCTTGAGTTTGAGGAAGCGGGACGCCTACGCGACGAAATCCGGCGGTTGGAGAATGACGAGCTGGGCCTGCCGGACACTGAGAAGAAAGCGCCCAAGGTTGGCCGTTCCGACGCTGGGCGACCGGGCACACGCAACACACGCTACGGCAAAAAGCGCACGAAGTTTATGGGCGGTAAGCCTTGACGCAATTCAAAAACTGAATCTATGCTCAAGATTATCGGTTTTTACTTGGTAACGTCTGAAAAAGGAAACTTGAAAAAAGGGGGGGTTATAATGAAGAGCAGAGTTTTGACTCGGATGGCAGTCGCTACCTCAATCATATTTTCGACGCCAACTATCGCACAAGCACAAGGGCAGCCACTTTGTGCGTTGGCTTCCCCAAATCACAATCCAAGAACTGACATTAATCCTTCTCCCGTCGCATGGAGTGCTATGCAAGATGTCAATTCGGTACTGTGCGGTCGCTTCGGATGTCCAAACTACTCGTTCTGGTCGAATCCTCAGAGTGGCAACGCGATGGCGAGCGTCACACCTCAAGGATACGTAATCCGTTACAATCCAGAATTTATGAACTCCGTCCTAGGACGACATGGTTCGGGCGCGACTACAGCGATCCTCGCGCATGAACTGGGGCACATAATCGATTTCGCAAGACGTCCACCACAACTCGAAATCAGTCGAGCGGATCGGGAGGCGACTGCAGACCAATATGCAGGATGTGCATTTGCGCTTGCCGGTGCGGGACGCAGCAATCTATTGCCGATGGCACGTACACTTCACGAGATGGGCGCGTCTCCTGGATATCCTACACCCAGTCAGCGGATCGCACTTGTGCTGAACGGTTACGATTCCTGCACCAGATAAAGGAAAGATAATCATTGCAGAGCCATATGGGCATCCGGACAGCCGCGTCATTTTGCTGCATGTTTTGCTTCGCCTGCAAACCGCCTCCAACGGACGCGGATATGCTGCGCGATATGCCGGAAGCTGCGACAGCCTTCGCTTCTGCTCCGCTGTCCTCCCCTGAAACCGAAAGCGCCGTTTGGGCGATGAGCACTCGGGTGCAAGGCCGCATCCTCTATGGCAATCCCGGCAATCCGGCACTGCTCTTGCTGGACTGCGACACTTCCAATCAACCAACAATTCAGATCACGCGCACCGCAGCCGCTGATGAAGGAGCAGGTGCCTTGTTGGCGCTTGTCGGCAATGGGCATATCGGGCGGGTCAAAGTCGATGCCTCCGAAGTGGGAGATCAACGCTTTTGGGTAGGTGATGCGCCTGCCAGTGACGAAGTTTGGGAACCATTGACCGGACCGCGCGAACTGATTGCCACTGTTCCAGGTGCCGGGATGGTAACCCTCAACCCAAGCGCCTTGCCCGGCTCAATGATTGCATCATGCAGAGCTGGCCAAGCCTTGGATACAGAGACCTTAATCACGGCAGCACAGCCCGAAGGTGAGACTTCACCGGTCCCTTAACGTGCGCTGCGCAAGCATTTCCGAGGTTAGAACCTGAGGCAATTGCTCTGCCTCTTGGCCCGGCTCGTACCACAGGTAGAGCGGTACGCCTGCCGCGCCTTGCTCGGTCAAGAACATGGTGATTTCCTCATCGCGCACCGTCCAATCACCGACAATCGCGATAACGCCTGCTTGCTCGAAAGCCTCGGCGGTGGCCTCGCGTTCAATTGCGACGCTTTCGTTGACTTTGCAGGTGACGCACCAATCAGCGGTGAACCAGACAAAGACCGGCTGACCGGAGGCGCGCGCTTCGGCTAGGGTCGCGCGGCTAAAGGCCTGGGGCTCCAACAAAGACGCGCTAAGATCACGCTCCGGCGGGGCATAGGCGTAGGGGAGCGCGAAGGCTCCAAAAATCAGGAAGGGAGCCGCGATAAGACCAAATGCTGGCCAAGCCATCTTGCCCGCTTGCTGCAAGCGTCCGACCACAAACAGCGCAAGCACAATCCCGAAGAGCATCACCAGCGCAAACAGAGCAAAGCCGCGCCCGCCCAATTGCACGGTCAGCCAAACAAGCGCCAATGCAGTCAGCCCCATGGGGATCGCCATAAAGCGGCGAAATGTTTCCATCCATGGACCGGGCTTTGGCAGTCGTTTTCGAAGCGCAGGCACAAACCCAATGATAAGGAATGGCAAAGCAAGGCCCAACCCGAGCATTCCAAACAGCAGGAGCGCAAAAGGAGTTGGCAAAAGCAATGCTGCCCCCAAGGCCGCCGCCATAAAGGGCCCGGTGCACGGCGTTGCCGCGACCGCTGCGAGGAGCCCTGTACCAAATGCGCTGCGGCCTTGATTGTTGCCAGTGTCGACGCTGGGCAATTCGAATAGACCTGCAAAATTCATGGTGATGACCGCCGCCATCACAAGCAGTGCGATCACAACACCGGGGCTTTGCAATTGAAAGGCCCAACCCACCTGCTCACCCGCCGCGCGCAAGGCCAGCATCGTCCCGCCAAGGGCAACGCAGGCGAGAACCACGCCCGCTGTGTAGGCGGTGCCCTCAGCCCTCGCCTCAGCCTCGCTGCCGCCTGCGCGGGCCAAGCTCAGCGCTTTGAGGCTTAGGATTGGGAAAACACACGGCATGATGTTGAGGATCAACCCGCCGACGAAAGCACCCAGAATAAGCGACCAGAGCGGCGGCGTAGCCCCCTCTGCGCTATTCATCGTAACCAGACGTTCTCCGCCAGCGGCAACTTCGCCAGCCTTTGCGACAAAGCGCACACCTGCTTCTTCGCCAAAGGACACGATGCCCTCAATGCGATCGGCTTCACCGCTGCGGAATTCGCTCAAGGGAATTTCAACGACCAATCGGTCGCCGTCGCGCCAGAAGTTTTGGAAGGGCGCGTATTCGACCAATTGGGTGTTCGCGATGAAGACATAGGGTTCGGGAAGCTCAACGCTTTCGGGAAGAGGAATACCGATCCGCAAAGTCTCTCCCGCTATCGCAAAAGTGCCTTGCGCATCCAACATCGGTGCAGCTTCGGCGCGCCACCGGGCAAAATCACCGGATTGACCTGCGTTCAAAACCGCCCCTTGCGGCACGCAAATCTCATCTGTGCAAGCGAGAAATTCGACAGTGCCAGTGACGTCTGGAATACCGTCAAACACCGCGTTTGCCGGAACTTCGACCGGGACCAGAACCGCGTATTCACCTTCGTAAATGTGGTTCATCAACTCTGCGATCAAAAGGCGTTTGGGCACCGGGTACAGCGCCTCGCCTGCTTCCCAGCCTTCCGGCAGGTCTAGCACCAATTGCATCCCTAGCCCTGCATCACCCGGATTAGACCAATAACCATGCCATTCCGGCGCGCTCGGGGTGAAACGCAGTGCCAACATCCAAGTCTCGCCCGCCGTCGGCGCACCGTCCGCATAAAGATCGACCGAAATATGCGCGTCGCCGGACCTTGCAATCCGCTGGAGTGCGCGGCTTCGGTCTTCATCCACCTCTTGCGCCAACACGCTCTGCGGCAACGCCAACAGGGCCGCAATCGCCATAATGAGCGCTTTGAACCATGCATGATTTGCAAAAGGGGATGCAGCGAACATGGCTTGCCTTTGATTGGTGGGTGAACCTAATTGCGCCCTAGCGGCATTGTTGGTCTTCGCAAAGAACACTTGAACGGTTACGAAGCAAGAATGACCAAATCGGCAGATTCTGAAACCCGTGACCTTTTGATCCTTGGCGGAGGGCTTGTCGGCATGGCGCTGGCCTTGTCCGCGGCAAAGCAAGGAATTTCCAGCCATGTCATCGACCGTGCGGACCCGGCGGAGCTGACCAAAGAAGGCTTTGATGACCGCGCCACCGCGATCTCAACCGCGAGCTGGAATATGTTCACCAACATCGGGATCGCGGATTATCTCGAACCTTTCGCCTGCGATATCGCCAGCATTGCTGTGACGGACCAGAATAAGCCGGGCCGACTTGATTTCACACCTGAGGCGCATGAGGGCACTTTGGGCCGTATGTTCCCGAACCGCCGATTGCGCCTCGCATTGTTTGAAGCGGCCGCCAAAGAACCGCTTATCAATTGGGTGCCATTGGCAGAAATTGGCGAGCGCGAACGCGGCGAATTTGGGGTTGCCGCCGTGCTTGAAGACGGCCGCAAGCTTAAAGGCCGCTTGATGATTGCAGCAGAAGGGCGCGGATCACCCACACGCGATCAGGCGTGCATCACCATTGCGAAATGGGATTACAAACACCGCGCGATCATCGCCGGGCTCACCCATTCGAAACCGCATGGCAATGTCGCATGGGAGATTTTCTATCCTGCTGGGCCCTTCGCGCTGCTCCCGATGAAGGACGATGCGGATGGTACGCATCGTTCATCACTGGTCTGGACGGTGTCAGAACAAGACGGCAAAGGCGTGAGCAAGCTTGGCGACCGCGCATTCATTGCTGAGCTGGAAAAACGCATGGGCGGTGTGCTGGGCGAAGTAACGAGCGTGGGCGCACGCTCGAGCTATCCACTGGGTTTCCACCACACGGCCAAGATTACAAGCGAGCGTCTGGCGCTTATTGGCGATGCCGGACACGGCATTCACCCGATCGCAGGTCAAGGGCTCAACCTTGGCCTTCGCGACGTGGGCGCTTTGGTACAGGTGCTGGTCGAGGGTGCGCGCATTGGGCTTGATCCGGGCGATCCGGAGAACCTGAAGCGCTATGAAACGTGGCGCGGGCTCGACAGCTTTATGGTGGCACTGGCGACCGATGGCTTAACGCGTCTCTTCGGAGTGCCAACAGGTGCAGCAAGCGCAGTTCGGCGGCTCGGCATGGCAGCGGTTCAACGCACGCCTTTGCTGAAGACATTCTTTATGGACGAAGCGCGCGGTGTCTCTGGCGATCTGCCAGAGCTCCTGAAAGCCTAAAACCAAACTCAAACTTAGCCTTCGCCGTCAATTGGGCTCGGCTGTGTCACGACATTGCCTGCCCCGTCGCGAAGCCCGCTTTGGTCGAGGACCGCAGCGGTTTCGATCACTTCAAGCGCTTCCATCGCGGCTTTGAAACGCTCAGCATCGACAATCCACGCCTCGGCCTGCGCAGCGCCGGGCATGCCTTTGATCTCATCAATCGCGTTTTGATAGCGCCCTTGCTCCAAGGCAATGCGTGCCCTTTGCAGGCGCAATTGCGGCTGGGGTGATGGTGTGCTTTCGCGCCGCACCACAAACAATTCGCTAAGCTCACGTTGAATGCGTGCCCAACTTAAGCTCTCTTCTTGCTCGACCAATTGCGGACCAAGCCCTTCGAGCCGGGCGGTTAAATTATCAACCCGAAGGGGGTTGCGCGAAAACCCAATAATCGTTGCAACAGCATTGGGCCATTGGTCCGAAAATCGCAGACGCAATTGATCCGCAAGGTATCCCAACTCCGCACCGCGTTCGACAGCTCGGCGCGTTGCAAAAGCGATCAGCAAGCCTTCAGCGCGCGCCGCATTACCAGCTGCCGCCTGTGCTTGAAGATCAAGGCGCGCAAGGCGTTGTTCAGCAGCTGCGAGGCGGGAATCGATGCCGCCTTGTTGGTCAACAACCCGGGTCACAACTTCCGCTGCACCCTCTGTATCCCCATCTTCAAGCGCAGCAGCTGCCTCTGCCAAAGGGGTTGGAGAAGCGGAAACAGTTGCGGCGGGATTTGGAGAGCTTTCGCCTTCTACGGGCGCAGCCTCTGGCAGCTCCGGCACGGCCTGGACAGTCTCGATGCTGGGCTCATCTGGTTGAAGATTATACCAAACCACATACCCAACCAATGCGCCGCCAATGCCGAAAGATGCCACTCCAGCAAGCAATGCACCCTTCATCAAGGATGGCTTTCTGCGGCTACCAAATTTTGAGTCCATCTTGAGCTTACCTTGCGTGCCCGTTCTTTTGATCTCTTCCCGCTAAACGAAGAAAACGCGGGCCGAAGAAAATGCGGGCGTGCCCTCTATATGCACCTTGCCCGCGCCAATTCCAACATTGCCTTGTCATTTGGAGCATCAGAGACGTGGATATCAGCCCAGCCCTTGCCTGCATTTGACGCAACGCGCGGTCCAATCGTGACAAGGTTTATACCTCCGCGATGCAGCGCCATTCGCCGCGCTTCTGCATCAAACTGGCGCGCAGCAGCAGCGGAATGAAGCAGCACTGTCAGCTTTAATCCTTGGAGCGCACGCAAAGGTTCGGGCAATTCAAGCGGGACTGCTTTGTACACGGTCCGTGTCTCAACCCCGACATCGCGGGGCAGATCAAGCGGTACATTCTCAGCTCCAGCAAGCCGCAGCAACCTTGTTCCAGAAGGGACATCATCCAAAACATTTTGCAGCCCGCCTGCACCGATCACAGCGACGTCAAATCCGGCCTCTCTTGCCGCCTCACCCGTCGCGTTCCCGACGACATATACCGGCTTGCTGCGCAACCCGTCCAAGGCATCCCCGCCATGCCGAAACGCGTTTGCACTTCCGATTAACAGGGCGTCTATCGCGTCAGGATCGGGGCAATGCCAACCAACGGGTTCTATTTCAAACAGCGGGTAACCCACTGCGTTAAGGCCCATTTCCTTTGCAGCAGCGAGCGTAGAGGCAAGGCCCGGCTCTGGTCGCACTACTAGGATCATACCGCCCATGACACGCCTTAAACTCCGGCGTTAAAATGCGGCGCGATACCCGGCGTCGCGCGGGTCAGAAGGTCTTTCGCAAGCGCTCTCACAGGTGCAAAGTCAAGCGCATCGAACAACGCCTCACCCTCGATCCGTTCGCTTCCGTCAGGGCTGAAAAGTGCTGCACGCATGGTCAAACCTTCGCGCCCCGGCTGACACAGCACTGCGATAGGCGAATGACATGTCCCGCCCAGTTCAGCCAGCAACATACGTTCTGCTTGCAGCTCGGCCCGCGTCTCATGATCGTCAATCGCACTTAGCAACGCCCCAGTCTCAGCGTCATCCGTTCGGCATTCGAGGACGATTGCGCCCTGTCCGGCCGCCGGTGTCCAATCATCGACTTCGAGAGGAACGCCCACTGCGCCTTCCCCCAAGCGTTCAAGGCCCGCCGCTGCAAGAAAGGTCACATCCGCCTCTCCGGATTTCAATTTGGCAAGCCGTGTGGCGACATTGCCGCGGAAGGTCACAACCTTGCAATCGGGCCGCAAGTTGAGGAGCTGAGCCGCCCGGCGCGGCGCCGACGTGCCGACCACTGCACCATCCGGAATGTCGGCGATACTGACCGCGCCTACCAGACTATCGCGCCGGTCAGCGCGGGGCAAAACCGCACCAAAACAAAATTCAGGTGGGCGGATTGTCTCAACATCCTTGGCCGAATGAACCGAGACATCAATACGCCCCTCTCCAAGCCACGCGTCAAGCTCCTTGGTCCAAAGTGCTTTTCCGCCAATTTCAGCAAGCGGCCTATCGAGAATTTTGTCACCACTGGCCAGTACCGGAACAAGTGCAACTTGGCTCTCGTTCCATCCGTGCGCGGCACAAAGGCGCGTTCGCGTCTCGACAGCCTGCACCATCGCAAGGGGGGAATTGCGCGTCCCCAACCGGAGTTTTACCGCGCTATCTGCCTCTTGTGTCACCAATCATGTCTCCTGTCGCGCTTGCTCTAGCGGGCACATGGACTAGATGGAAGGACCATGGAACCTGATCGGCACATTGTTCTTGGCATTGAATCGAGCTGCGATGAAACCGCAGTCGCGTTGGTGACAAGCGACCGGCGCATTCTTGCTGAACGGATCGCTAGTCAGGAAGAAGAGCACGCACCCTACGGCGGGGTTGTCCCCGAAATCGCGGCGCGCGCGCATGCAGAACGATTGGCGCCGATGATTGAAGCGGTCATGAGCGATGCAGGGATGTCGTTAGACAAGGTCGCTGCAATCGCGGCCACTGCTGGGCCCGGCCTTATCGGCGGCGTGATGGTTGGCCTTGTGAGCGGAAAGGCGCTGGCGATGGCGTCAGGAAAGCCTTTGATCGGTGTCAACCATTTGGAAGGTCATGCCCTTTCTCCGCGTTTAGCGGATGAGAAGCTCGGCTTTCCCTATCTTCTCCTGCTCGTTTCTGGCGGGCATTGCCAAATTTTGAGCGTCGAAGGCGTCGGCCAATATCGCCGTTTGGCAACAACAATCGATGATGCTTTGGGGGAGGCTTTCGACAAGAGCGCCAAAATTATGGGTCTTGGATATCCTGGCGGACCAAAGGTGGAAAAGCTGGCGCTTGACGGCGATCCAAAGGCTGTACCTCTGCCGCGGCCTCTAAAGGGATCAAAGGAACCGCACTTCTCCTTCGCTGGCCTCAAAAGCGCAGTTTTGCGCGCCTATGAAAGCGGCGATCACAAAGATGCCGATATCGCCGCCAGTTTTCAGCAAGCGGCGGTCGATTGCCTGATCGACAGACTGGAAAAAGCGCTGAGGCAAGCCGGCCTCCACCCCGCCTTGGTTGTTGCAGGCGGCGTCGCCGCTAACCAGACGGTGCGCGGCGCATTGGAAGAGCTTGCCAGCCGTCACAATATGCAATTCGTCGCACCGCCGCTCAAACTGTGCACGGACAATGCAGCGATGATTGCTTGGGCGGGTTGTGAGCGGCTTTTGTCGAACCCCGACCTTACAGGGGACCCTCTGGACTTGAAAGCGCGGCCTCGCTGGCCACTTGACCCTGATGCAGAACCCGTTCGCGGGGCAGGAGTGAAGGCATGAGCGAAAAAGAAATCATTGGCGTTGTTGGCGCAGGCGCGTGGGGCACGGCTTTGGCTCAAATGCTCAGCAGCGATGGCCGCGATGTGATGCTTTGGGCGTTTGAGGCAGAAGTGGTCGAGGCGATCAATGCAGACCATCGCAACCCGCTGTATCTTCCCAGCGCTGAACTTTTTCCCGGTGTCCGCGCCACAGGCAATCTTGGAGATTTGGCCGATCTCAACATCATTCTTGCGGTCACTCCGGCACAGGTTCTAGGCCGTGTGCTCGGAGATCTTTCGCGTCCTCCACGCGATCTTGTCCTTTGTTCAAAGGGGATCGAAGCGGGCACAGGCCGGCTCATGAATGATGTCGCACGCACCGCTTGCCCCGGCAGCGAAATCGCGATCCTTTCTGGCCCCACTTTCGCGCATGAAGTCGCAGGCGGCCTGCCAACCGCAGTCACCCTGGCTTGCGAGGGTGGGCGCGAACAATGGCAGCGCCTTTCCGCCGCAATCGCGCGTCCTGCATTTCGCCCCTATTATTCCGACGATGTAACCGGCGCAGAAATCGGCGGGTCGATCAAAAACGTGCTCGCTATCGCTTGCGGTGTTGTCGATGGACTTGGCCTTGGACAGAACGCAAGGGCGGCCCTTATCGCGCGCGGTTATGCAGAAATGCTAAGGTTTGGAGAGGCATTGGGGGCCGAAGCTGAAACATTGGCCGGCCTTTGCGGACTTGGCGATTTGGTTCTCACCTGCTCATCAACCTCAAGCCGTAATTTCTCACTTGGAAAAGCTTTGGGCGAGGGTCAATCGGCAAGCGAGTTAATGGCAAACCGCACAACCGTAGCCGAAGGCGCACACACTGCTCCTGTGCTTGCTGAGCTTGCTCAAACCCGGCAGATCGCGATGCCCATCGTCATTGCAGTGAACGCAATTTTGCAAGGCGAAATGCCCGGCGATGTTGTGACGAAACTCCTTTCGCGCCCTCTCACCGCTGAAACACCCAATGACGATTTTGGCAGCGACCAATCGGATATTGCGTGAGCGCTGCGCCCCCTTCTCCTGCTACAACGCCGCCGCCCAATAAAGGCGACGACGATATGGCAACGCTTGCCAAAGGCGGGCGGACCAACACACTTGGCTTTCTCCTGCGTTTGCTGGGCGGGTTGCCGTTCCTTTTCGTGGGTTTCAGGCTTTACGGTGTTGATGAGATGGGACGGTTCGCGGCCGCCTTTGTCGTCATTGAGATATTTGCGCTGATATGTGCGCTTGGTGAAAAGCGCGGCCTTGCCCAGCGGCTGACCGAAGGGATTGAAAGCCACGAGGACACGCCCGCCAACCTTGTGTTTGACGCGATGCTTGTCTCGCTCATCTTTTCAGGTCTGGCATGCCTACTGCTTATCGTCTTTCCAAGGATCATATTTCCAAGCGGGACCGGCAGCGAGTTCGATATGTGGATGATCGCGGCAATCCCGGCTTTTGCCCTCACTGAGATATTACTCGCAGCACAGGCGTATAGATACGACATCGCCACCACAGTGCGCGCGCGCGCTTTGGTGGAGCCTTGGGTCAAATCGATCCTGGTCGCAGCGCTCTTCTTCATACCTGCACTTGCCGCTGGCGGCATTGCCTTGGCATTCCTTGGGGCGATTTATGCGGCATTCCTTACCGCGCTCTATTCCTTCTTGAAGACTTACGGCCTGCCCAAAGGATGGCGCCCACGACCGCGTTATTTAGGCAAAATGACATCGCGCGCGGTGCCGCTCATTGGTGCAGATGTGATCGAGCGCGGCACAAGGCTTCTCGACGTCTTCCTTCTGGGCCAGTTCACCTCCGCAGGCACAGTGGGCATCTATTGGTTCGCAAAAGAAGTGGTGAGCCTGCCGCAGAAACTCAAAACCAGTTTTGAGCCCATCCTTGCCCCCGTAATCACAAAGAACTTGCTAACCGGCAATATGGCGGCAATCGCATCACAAGTGCGTCAAGTGGGCTTTTGGATCATCGCGCTTCAGGCTGGTATTGCCTTAACGCTCGCGATCCCAGGCGAAGCGGTTATGGGGCTTGGCGGACCCGATATTGTCGGAGGCACAGGCGCACTCGCGACCCTGCTCGCAGCAGAAGTGATTGCATCCATGGCCGTCGTCTCGGAAAGCGTGCTCGTTTACATCGCAAGGAAACGCAATCTCGCGATCTCTGTGGGCGTAATCACCTTGCAAGGCGTTCTCACGGTCGCTTTCATCTTGCTCGTCCAGCACTGGGGCTATCCCGAGGGCTTTCAGGCAGCAGGCGCGGCCGCGGCTCTGTTCGTGGCTCTGAGCGTGGCTAGCCTTGTGAAATCTTTGGTGCTCAAAACCCTTTTGAAAGCGCCCGTTTCTAACTGGCGTTGGGCTTTGGTGTGGGCTGTGGGTCCGGCTGTTCTGGTCGGCTTCCTTTTCACTGAGTTCACGCCTGAATGGGTCGAGATCATTTTAGGCGGTCCAGCCATCTTTGCGGCTTACTTCTGGGTCATCTGGAAATGGGGCTTCGACGAATCAGATAAGGTGCTCTTCCGCAAGAATGTGGTGCCGGAAACGGCTGATGAGGCATCTCAGACTGAGGCCAAATAACCCGCGACTTTGCGACTTTTCCGCCTTCAAATTGCCGTTGTTCAGCGCAACTCATGCACCGTTAATCTTGAGAGTCAGATTTCTATGAGCGGGGCAAACAGGGTGCGACCTTAAGCAAATGGGTCTCGAATGCTATTGAAATATTGCGGTTTGGCAGTGGTTTGCTTCTGCCGCGAGCATTCAAGTCCAAAGAGCTGAGGTGGGAATGGAGGACTGAACAATGCCACTTAAAGGTGTCGGAACACAATTTTCTCAAGGTAGGTTAAAAGGGCGCAGGGCTACAGTTTTAGGCGGCGTGATTATCGGTCATATCGCATTGCTCGCCGCGTGCAGCACAGGGCCGGGTGATCTCGCAAGCACTAGTGACGCCCCCACGGAAGTCGCTGTCTCCCCGCCGCCACCACCTCCGCCGCCGCCATCGCTCTTACAGGCGGAAACCGTAGCTGTGACCGGGTCACGCGTGGCGAAGGTGGGCGCAAATGGCTTTTACGCACCGCCTGTGGTTGTGCCCCGCGATCCAGGCCGTGAGCGCTATGATGGCGAGGAAGTCGCGCCCGTCAAACTCACCAATGCAGAACCTGTCAGCACATTTAGCGTGGACGTGGATACAGGCGCCTATGCCAATACGCGGCGTTTCCTTCGCCAAGGGGCGCTGCCACCGCGTAATGCCGTGCGGACCGAGGAAATGATTAATTACTTCCGCTACGACTACGACAAGCCAACTGGCAAATCGGCGCCCTTCACCACCAATATTGATGTCGCGAAAACGCCGTGGAATGACGATACCTACCTCATGCGCGTTGGTCTTCGGGGGTATGACATTGCGCGCGATGAACGGCCTGCCTCGAACCTCGTGTTCTTAATGGATGTGTCGGGTTCCATGGGCCGCCCAGACAAGCTCCCGCTGGTCAAAACCGCATTGGCAGGACTGGCCAATGAACTGGGCGAACAAGACCGCGTATCCATAGTTGTGTATGCAGGCGCAGCTGGCCTTGTTCTCGAACCGACCAATTCCACCGCAAAAATTCGCAGCGCTTTGAACCAACTCAACGCAGGCGGCTCTACAGCTGGCGGTGCCGGGATTGAACTTGCTTACAACATTGCCGAAGACAACTTTATCGAGGGCGGCGTCAACCGTGTGATCCTGGCGACGGATGGCGATTTTAACGTTGGTGTCTCTGACCGCGACGCCTTGGTCGAAATGGTCGAGAGGAACCGCGACCGGGGCATTACCTTGACGACACTTGGCTTTGGCACGGGCAATTACAACGAAGCCTTGATGGAGCAGATCGCCAATCATGGTAACGGCAATTACGCCTATATCGACAGCGCTTTGGAGGCAAAGAAGGTGTTGGGCGACGAGATGAGCTCGACCCTTTTCACCATTGCCAAAGATGTGAAGATCCAGGTTGAGTTTAACCCGGCGGTTATCAGTCAATATCGGCTTGTTGGCTATGAGAACCGGGCCCTTCGCGAAGAAGATTTCGACAATGACGCCGTGGATGCAGGCGATATTGGAGCAGGCCACCAAGTGACCGCAATCTACGAAGTTGTTCCCACCGGAACCAAAGGTTGGATTGCGCCGCGCCGGTATGAGGATCAGCCCCAGCAAGCAGCCACAAACCGTGTCGCAGAGGCGGCCCATATGAAGCTGCGATACAAAATGCCAAACGGCACACGTTCAAAACTGCTTGAAAATGTGGTGATGAGCGATGCCTTCACAAGGGCCCGTGCGCCGCGCGGAGACTTCGCCTTTGCTGCGGCTGTTGCTGCCTATGGCCAGCTCCTACGCGGCGACGAATTGATGATGGAATTTTCGCATGATGACGTCGGCGTTTTAGCCGGCCGTCAAAGCAATTTCTGGCGGCAAGAATTCTTAGAACTCAACGCGCTCGCTGGGGCGGCAAACCCAATACAGCGCGGCGGAGGCTAGGTTTTTCCATTCAATTGGCGTTTTGCCATAGGCGGCCGGGTCTTCCAACGCTTACCCACGGAAGCCCCGGCCGCTGTCTATTGCGCGGGCGGGTCCCCCACACAAAAAGGGCTACGCTCGTCCAGACCTTGCTGCTAAGAGCCCTTTGCAAACGCTCAACATTTTGAAAGAAGCGCCATGGTTATGCCAGCCAACTTCCAAGAAGCTCTCCCATTCATCCTGCTCGCGATCGCGCTCCTCGTCGCGGTCTGGATTATCCTGCGAGCATCGCGCAAAACCAAAGTTATCGGCGAGCAAGAAGGCGACGTTCTGGACGAAGGCGTTGGCCCTGCGGCCCGCAATCAGGCGCTTATTGATGCACAGCCATCCACATCAACCCACACTGGCGTACCTTTGGAAACTGCCGACACGAAAGAAACTCAACCCGTCTTTTCGAATGAGCCGGTACCGCTAACGGCACCTGCTGAACCACCGGTTCCCGCACCGACTGAAACGAAAGATGCTGGTGCATCTGATGATTTGAAACGCATCAAAGGATTAGGACCCAAACTTGTCGGTATATTGAACGAACAAGGCATCACAAGCTTTGCTCAGATCGCGGCGTGGACTGATGCGGATGTCGAACGAGTGGATGCGAAGCTTGGCCGTTTTCAAGGGCGCATCACCCGGGACAAATGGGTCGAACAATCAAAGCTGCTCGTCGAAGGAGATGAAAGCGGGTTTAGCGAAACATTCGGAAACAACGGCTAAGTCTCACGGGATCAATCCGTATTGGAAACGGTTTCTGTCTAAAACTGCGTTAGCCTTCTGACCGTGATCGGAATGGGAGGAGGCCCATATGCCCGATGCCTTGGGTGTGGCGCCTGCGGAACAATAGAGAGGTAAGCACCGTTTAGTCCGTTGCTCCCAATTTTCCCCTCGCAAACTCCTTGCTCGGCCGGAAAACTCATGCCAAAGCGGGGCAAACAAGTTTCATGAGAAACTATTATTGCGCTATCCGCTATCCTACACTTCGCGGACGATATAAGGGTGGATACATGGCATCTCTCAACTCAATCCGGGGCCCGCTTGAAGGTGCCTATATGGATAGGGAGATTTTTTGTCCTTGGACAGTGTGTCAAGTGTGTCAAACATCTGACGCGTTAGGGGCCAAACTATGAAACTTCACGGCTATTTCCGAAGCTCAACCTCCTATCGCTTACGCATCGCGCTCGAATTGAAGGGATTGGCTTACGAGAATATCGGCGTCAATCTGCTCCACTCTCAACAAAAGGACGAGGCCTTCACCAGCCGCAATCCATTTGCCAGTGTGCCCTTGCTTGAAGCGGATGGCCGCGACCGGGCGCAATCGATGGCAATGATTGAATGGCTCGATGAAGCCTATTCACAAAAACCACTCCTGCCCGTTGATGTCGAAGATCGGTACACCGCGCGCGAACTGACCTATGCCATTGCAACAGAGCTTCACGCGCCTTTAAACCTGCCCGTTCTCAAATATTTGAAGAGCGAATACGGCCAGTCTCAGCAAGAGGTGGACAAATGGTATTGCCATTGGCTTGCGCGCACTCTTGAACCGGTGGAACGGCGCCTTGCTCAACTAAAGACGGGCGATTTCTTATTCGATGCACCCGGCCTTTTTGAGGTCGTGCTCCTACCTCAAATTTATAATGCCCGCCGCTTTGCCTATGACTTTTCCGCTGCGCCGCATATGGTGCGCATTGAGGCAGCGTGTCTTGCACTGCCAGAGTTTCAACGCGCGCATCCTGACAATCAAAGCGATAATCCCGAAAGGCAACAAACATGAAGCTTGCAACCCTCAACGACGGTACACGCGACGGCAAGTTGGTGGTGGTCTCCAAAGACCTAACGCGGTGCTGCGCTGCGGGGTATATTGCGCCCACGATGCAATTTGCGCTCGACAATTGGGAACGGGTTGCACCTGAACTCGAAGTGCTCGCGCGTGATGTAGAACACGAAGCGGTGCCGTGCGAACGGTTCCACGAACGCCAAGCGCATTCGCCTCTGCCGCGCGCCTATCAATGGGCCGATGGCAGCGCCTATATCAATCACGTTGAGCTGGTCCGTAAAGCGCGAGGTGCCGAGGTGCCAGAGAGCTTTTACCACGATCCGTTGATGTATCAGGGCGGTTCGGACAGCTTCCTGCCGCCACGCGCCGAAATTCCCTTGGGTGACACTGCATGGGGCTGCGACATGGAGGGCGAGATCGCGGTTGTGGTAGATGATGTGCCGTTGGGCGTTTCGGTTGAGGATGCAGCGAAACACATCAAGCTCATCATGCTGGTCAATGACGTTAGTCTTCGCGGTCTTATCCCGGGTGAACTTGCCAAGGGTTTTGGCTTTTTCCAATCAAAGCCTTCAAGCGCGTTCAGCCCCGTTGCGGTGACACCGGATGAGCTGGGTGATGCATGGCGTGACAGCCTCGTCCACTTGCCACTCATGGTGGACTATAAGGGTGAGCCCTTTGGCCGCGCTGAAGTTGGCGTTGATGCGACCTTCAACATGGCACAATTGGTCGCCCACGCGGCCAAAACCCGTTCGCTTTGCGCAGGTGCAATCATTGGTTCTGGTACAATCTCGAACAAGGGCAGCGATGGCGGCCCGGGCAAGCCTGTTTCCGATGGCGGGCTCGGATATTCTTGCATTGCAGAGATCCGCATGATCGAAACCATTGCCGACGGCGCTGCGAAAACGCCGTTTATGGTCCCCGGCGACACGGTGAAGGTCGAAATGCGTGATAAGGACAACCATTCAATCTTTGGCGCGATTGAGCAGACGGTCGTTCAAAGCTAGCGCTGCCAAAAATATGAATTAGTAAGGCAAATTCTAACACTGCCAGGGCGTCACCCGGCCGTGCATCTCCCAAACCAAGAAAGAAGGCCATCCCATGCCCATCACCCCGCTTGTTCCCGGCAGCACATTCCCCGAAATCACCGTTCCGCAGCTGGGCGGCGGGGCGATGACCCTTGGTTTAGCCGGTGGTGATCATGACTGGCAGCTAGTGATTGTATACCGCGGCAAACACTGCCCGGTCTGCACTGGATATTTGCAGCAATTCGAAAAACGCCGCGCGGAATTTGATGAACTGGGCATCGAATTGGTTGCGGTATCTTCCGACTGTGAAGACCGGGCAAGCGATCAAATCGCGCAGGTCAAATCGACCTACCGCGTGGGCTATGGATTGTCGGTCGATCAGATGCAGCAAATGGGTTTGATGATTTCTGGCCCTCACAACGGCAAAGACGTTGCCGGTCCTTTCGCAGAGCCAGGATTGTTCGTGGTGGATCAGGACCGCAATCTGCGCGTGATGGATATCTCAAACGTCCCGTTCGCACGGCCAGACATAAACACGCTGCTTTTGGGGCTCAACTTTGTCCGTAAAAAGATGAATGACGGCTATGCGGTCTCCGGCAACCATATGTGACGATGCGGCTCGTTTAGGCCGGGCTTTAATCTAAAGTTCCACCGGCTTGGACGCTGTGGCTTCATCGCCGGTGTTGGGCGTGCCATCTGCATCCATCACAAGCAGCTTCACCTCGCCTTTGCGCGCGCATGGTCGGTGTTCGGTGCCTTTGGGGACGACGATCAAATCGCCCGCAATCATAGCCTCGGTTCGGTCTTTGAACTCCATGTCCAGCTCGCCTTCGATCACAAGGAAAAGCTCGTCGGTATCAGGGTGGGAATGCCAATGAAACTCTCCCTCCACCTTGGCGATCCGCACTTCATTGCCATTGTACCGCGCCGCCAAACGCGGGGCCCACTGCTCATCGAATAGGGCAAACTTGTCAGAGAGAGTGACCTTCGATGCCATCAGAAAACCACCACACTGCGGATGCTCTCACCTGCGTGCATCAGGTCAAAGCCCTTATTGATCTCTTCCAGCGTTAGGCGGTGAGTGATCATTGGATCGATCTCAATCTTGCCGTTCATGTACCAATCGACGATCTCTGGCACATCAGTGCGTCCCTTCGCCCCGCCAAAGGCAGTACCGCGCCAATTGCGGCCCGTGACCAATTGGAAGGGGCGCGTAGCGATCTCTTTGCCCGCTTCGGCAACGCCAATAATGATCGAGGTGCCCCACCCCTTGTGACAGCACTCCAGCGCATCGCGCATGACGTCGGTGTTGCCTGTGCAATCGAAGGAGTAATCCGCGCCGCCGTCAAGCATCTCGACCAGGTGTCCAACGACATCGGGTGTCTCTTTTGGGTTTACGAAGTCGGTCATGCCGAACTTCTCGCCCCATTCACGTTTCGATGCGTTGATATCGACGCCGACAATGCGCTTTGCCCCTGCCATCTTTGCGCCCTGAATGACGTTCAAACCAATACCGCCAAGGCCGAAGACAACAACATTGTCGCCGGGCTGGACCTTCGCGGTCTTTGTCACCGCGCCCACACCCGTGGTCACCCCGCAGCCCACATAACAAGCCGTATCAAACGGCGCATCGGTGCGGATCTTCGCCACCGCAATCTCTGGCAGAACGATGAAATTCGAAAAGGTCGAACACCCCATATAGTGGAATATCGTCTGCCCCTTATAACTCATGCGAGAAGTGGCATCGGGCATCAGGCCTTGGCCCTGCGTCACCCGGATCGCTTGGCACAAATTGGTCTTTCCAGAGAGGCAGAATTTACACTTCCCGCACTCAGGCGTGTAGAGCGGGATCACATGATCATCGGGCGCCACCGAAGTCACTCCGGAGCCGATTTCGCGAACCACGCCGCAGCCTTCATGACCCAGAACGCTGGGGAAGATGCCTTCGCTGTCGAGGCCGTCCAAGGTGTAGGCATCCGTGTGGCAAATGCCCGTTGCCATAAGCTCAACGAGAACTTCGCCCGCCTTGGGCCCTTCCAAATCAAGCTCGACGATTTCAAGCGGTCTTTTGGCTTCAAAGGCGACGGCGGCTCTGGTTTTCATTTCAACTTTTCTCCTGCTTGTCTGGCACTCAGACAGCAGGAGAGAAAAATGGTCAAGGCTACAAAGTAAGGGTGAGAGATCAGCCTCTCTTGGCGTCGATCGCATCGACGAAATTATGAATCACATCGCGATGTTCCGCTGCGTCTGTGCGCATCGTGATAATAACCTCGCGAAGACGTGCATCTTGGGGAAGCTGCCAATAATCGATCGCAAAGTTAGGACGGCGCTGACAAAGATTGAAAACCGCGCCCCTTCTGCTAGCCAATTTCAATTGAATTAACTTGCGCACCAAGGAGCCGCCATGACGACCTATCCCACAATCAAAATGCTGATCGGGGCCGAATGGGTTGAGAGCGGCGGCGATGGATCGATGGCGGTCATCAACCCCGCCAATGAGCAAGAAATCGGCCGCGCGCCCAAAGCATCCAAAGAGCAACTCGACGCTGCACTTGCCGCTGCTAGTGACGCTTTCATCGTGTGGTCAAAAACGCCAGCGATTGAGCGCTACCGCGTAATCCGGAAGGCCGCCGATCTCTTGCGCGAACGCACACAGATCATTGCCCGCGTGATGACCCTTGAGATGGGAAAGCCTCATGCGCAGGCAGTGGGAGAGACGGCGGGCGCAGCCGACCTGATTGAATTCCTTGCCGAAGAAGCAAAACGCCAAGGCGGCCGGTTGGTTCCAGTGCGCAGCCATAATCTGCTTGAGCAACGCGTGACGCAGGAACCTGTTGGTCCAGCGGTTCTGTTCACTCCTTGGAACTTCCCAATCAACCTGCCAGCCAAGAAGATCGCTGGTGCACTTTCAGCTGGCTGCAGTGCCATTCTCAAGCCTGCCGAAACGACGCCAGCAACTGCTCAGATGCTCGCGGAGTGCTTTGTTGATGCAGGACTACCAGCAGGTGTACTCAACATTGTTTATGGCGATCCAGCGATGATCTCCAAGCATCTGATCACCGCGCCTTCCACGCGGAAAGTGAGTTTCACCGGATCCACCGCAGTGGGCAAACAATTGGGTGCTTTGGCTGCACAAGGATTGAAGCGGTTTACATCAGAACTCGGCGGGCACGCGCCAGTGGTAATCGGTGAAAGCGCAGATTTTGAGCGCACAGTCGCTGCATGCGCAGCAACCAAGTTCCGCAACGCGGGACAAGTGTGTGTCTCACCCACACGGTTCCTTGTTGGCCGCGGCATTTACGACAAGTTCGTCGCCGAATTTGCGGCTCGTTCACAAGCTCTCAAAATTGGCGATGCGAGCGTCGATGATAGCGTCGATATGGGACCGCTTGCCCACCATGGCCGTGTTTCGGCGATGGCTGACCTGATGTCATCAATGGGCGGAAGCGAGGGCGAAATCGTCAGCGGCGGCGCAGCGCTTGAAGGGCCAGGGTACTTCTTTGCGCCCACCGTGATCGCAGGACCGTCTGCGACCAGCCGGTTTATGAACGAAGAACCCTTCGGCCCGGTCGCAGGGATTGTTCCTTACGACACGATCGAAGAGGCCGTCGGAATCGCAAACTCGTTGCGCTATGGGTTAGCCGCGTATGCTTTCACCGGTTCACTTGATGAAAGCCATTACCTTGGCAGTTCCATTCGCGCAGGCATGGTCGCCATCAACCACTTCGCCGTCGGATCACCCGAAACGCCCTTTGGCGGGATCGGTGACAGCGGTTTTGGTTCTGAAAGCGGGGTCGAAGGGTATCTCGGCTACACCGAAACAAAATTGGTCACGGTTGCCAAATCGGCGCCGTGACTACGCGCGACAATTCTGAATTGGGCTTGCTTGCGAGGTTTAACGCAACCGGAAAAGGCCCGCAATAAACCGCGTCAATGTCCGTTTCGATGGCATAGGCTGGATGCGCCCATAGCGCGCTCTGCGTGAACTTTCATTTCCGAAGCATACAGTGCGGCCCATAGCGTCTGGACCAGATGAGATGATGGTTGGTCGTTCCATTTTTTGTCGCGTCCCCGAATCGCGTTTTATTATGAATCCGAGGCTAACACCGTTCCTGTGGAAAACTGAGTCGAAATTTAACTCCAGTGCTAGAAGTTTACAATTAACATCCGGTTTCATCCACCTTGGTGGCCTGCCCTATCCGGTTGAACCATCATATAATTGTGATCACGCTCGGTCTGTGCGCTGGGCTCCGGCCTCACGAACGGCAGCCAGATCTGGATAGCCATTGACAGCCATCAGCAGATCAGCTTCCGCGAGCATAGAGCGCAGCACCCACGCCGCTCCCTTCGCGCCGCCAATCGCAAGGCCGTAGGTGTAAGGCCGCCCTATACCGACAGCTGTCGCGCCCAGGGCAAGCGCCTTGACTGCGTCGCTGCCAGAGCGAACGCCGCTGTCAAATAGCACCGGTAAATCGCCGCTCGCCTTCACCACATCGGCTAGCAAGTCGATGGTAGCGATGCCTCCGTTGGCCTGCCTCCCGCCATGATTTGAGCAATAGACCGCATCCGCCCCGTGATCGACCGCCCGGCGCGCGTCATCGGGATGGCAAATGCCCTTAAGGACGATGGGAAGGTCGGTCACAGATTTGAACCATTCCATGTCTTCCCAGGTCAGGACTTGGCCAAAAATAGCCGCAAACAACATGATTGCCGCCTTGGGGTCTTCTTCGGGCGGCTTCTCAAGCATTCCTCTAAACACTGGGTCGGTAAAGTAATTTTGCATGACTTTGCCGCGTAGCTGCGGAAAGTTGGATGCATTAAGATCGCGCGGACGCCAGCCGGTGAGCCAAGTGTCGAGTGTGACCACAATCGCCTTGGCCCCCGAAGCCTCAGCGCGTTTGATCAAGCTTGTCGCAAGTTCGCGGCTGCGCGGGGTATAGAGTTGGAAAAAGGCGGGCGTGCCGCCGCAAGCCTTGAACACACCCTCCATCGGGTCGTTGCCAAGGGTCGAGACGCAAAATGGCACGCCGACTTCGGCAGAGGCGCGCGCGGCGGCCAAATCGCCGTGCCGGTCCTGTGTAGCCTCTCCTGTTAGGCCAATCGGCGCCATAAACAGCGGGCTTTTGAGCTTCATCCCGAACAGGTCGATGGACAAATCACGTTCGCTGCAATCAACCATCATGCGCGGAATCATCCCCCAATGGTGAAACGCGCCGGAATTGCTCTCCTGCGTATGCTCATCTCCGCAACCGCCTGCGACATAGTTGGTCAGCATTTCACCCAAAGCTTGCTGGCCGCGCTTTTCCAAAGTCGCAAAATCAACTGGGAAATCGGGTAGGATCCCTTGCAGCCCTGCATTGTAAATCTCGTTCTGCATACCGCCAAAATTGTGCATGGGGTGTCCTCTCTGATCTGTGCTTTGGATAAGAGCTTGAACCCAAGCACGCTCGCTCGGCAAGTCTTTTTGCGAGAAAAAGTGAGCAGGCTTAATAAAGGAGCTTTATCAAGCTCAGTCGCGCGCGCAAAAACGCATTCTCACACTGACAAAGCAGGGGCGCTCCTTCGAACCAGGCTTTTGTGAATGTGGTTGTGCTGGCTTTCATAGGGAGGAAAGGTGCGGTTTCGCTTCTCTAAACTCAAGCAGAACAAACCTATCGCTTTATGCTGATCCGGGCTTGCACGGTAAACGGCCTTAGCGGCGTTTCCTGATCTTCACGCCTTGCATTAAAGGGATTGCCAAACGCAAACCGATTGCCCTGCGTGTTCGTAAGGTTGAGCGCCTCCAACCGTACTTCGACGCCGCCTTTGCTCCACCAAGCAGTTAAGTCCAACGAACCAAATTCACCTTGTTCCGCACGAACCTGTTGATCGAGGTCGAGAAACGATTCCCCGGTGTAGCGCGCATCGAGTGCTGCTCCTGCTTTCTCAGTATCGCCAATCTCCCATTCGCGCGCCAATCTTGCGCTAAGCGCAAATTCAGGAACATTAGGGATAGTCGTCCTACTGATCGGCGCATCCATTGGGGCCAAGCGATCCACTTGGGACGCATTGTATGCCGCAGCCAAATCAAAATGCCAGCCTGAACCCGTCTCTAACCCAAGGCTGGCATCCACCCCCATAACATTCCCATCGCCGATATTCCGAGTGATGGGAAAGCCCTGCATGTCGATCAGATCGGCCTGAATATCATCCCAGTCGGAGCTGTGAAGAACGGCCGAGTATTTGACTTTGACCTTGCCTGACGTTGACCCGCGCACGCCCAATTCGATTGAACGGATTTCATCCGGGTCAAATTGCGCGGTGTTAGGGTCACCGTTTTCGCTGCGTTCAATTGCCACGCCCCCGGTGCGAAAGCCCTCTTGCAACCGCGCATAGATTATCATCTGCGAGTCAGGTTTCCATGATAGCGCCAGAGTGGGCAAAAGACGGGTGGGGCCATTACGCGGCTCTACTACGGTGTTTTGACCGAATGATCGTTCCCCCGTACTCCAAGTGTAGAGCACGCGCGCACCTACAGTGGCCGAGACTTCTGAGGTGAGCGGGATGCTTCCCTCACCGAACACTGCGACCTCGTCCAGCTTGAAACGCTGCCTAGCAAATGGTGGCAGGTCATTCACATCGCCTTGCACATTTTCTATCAGTTGGGTGACATCTTCACGGGTGCGCAGTGTACCCAAACCGGCGACCCAATTAAACCCCTCAAGATCGCCGCCAGAGATGCGGGTTTCGTGAGTGATGAGGCGAATATCGCGGGTTTCTTCGAAGGCCTGACGGCTTCCGGGACGCTGGGTGAGTGCGCTTGAATCGAAAGTTGTATCTAGGGTGTTGTCGACAAGCCCAGTGGTAGACACGATCCCAACCTCGCCAAGATAACCACGCACAGTGACCGCTCCGCTATAGATGCGTGAGCGGAATGGCTGCGCGATGAGGTCTGCGCGCGATAAACCGGGCAAACCCGCGTCAACATATTGCCCATCGTCAACATCGACCTGCTGGCCAAAGCCAGACAGTGTCGCATTCCAATCCGGCCCCAGATCAAATGCTAACGCCGCGCGCCCTCCATAGAATTTGGCAGAATTGATGTTTGAGAGATTTCGGGCTGCGTCGTCGACATGCCCCCCTTCCCGGCCACCATAGCCAACCACCCGCACAGCCGCGCTGTCGCTGACAGGCAGGTTAAAGAGACTCCCCACATCCCAACTCTGCTCTGCTCCTGAGGTAAACCCCACGCCTACCCAACCTTCGCTCTCCAGTGCAGTGGGGTCAGGTTTTCGCGGATTGATACGCAACAAACCCGCTAGCGTGCCGGTCCCGTAAAGCGAGCCTTGCGGCCCCTCGAGCAATTCGACCGTTTCGACATCAACAAGTCGAAGGTCGGGATTGGGCGCACTGAAGATAATCCTTTGCTCACCCAGATACAGGCCGATTGTGGACTGGGTCGGTCCGTTAAAACTGCTATCCGCGATGCCGCGCAGAAACACTTTGTTTCGCCCTGGACCAAGTGCCGTACCATTCACAGATGGAACATTGGCCAACAAATCATCCAGCCCAGATGCCCCAGATATTAAGCCCGGTGTCGTCAAATCGAGAGTCCTTAGACCACCAGCGTAATCGGTTGAGGCGGCAGAGCGTTTGGTCGCTTCAACAATAATCGGTTGTGGCGGTGGCGGCGTGGCCCGCGCTAAGACCCGCGATCCCGCTATGCGTGTAGGTGGGCGTTTCTCGATCCGAAATCCGCCGCCGCGAACGCTTGCGGCGCGATACGGCGTCCCTTGCAGAAGTTGACGAAGCGCCTCCTCCGCGCTCAGATTGCCTCGAACCGCGCGCGAACGGATTGATCGAAGGCCGCGATCAGAGCTGACGATGCTAACCCTTGTTTGGCGCGAGAGGGTCCGGATCGCGCTAGACAGACGCCCGGCAGGTACATTGACCTCTTGGTGCGATTGAGCGGAGACGGGCGCCAGTTGTACACCGATAACTAATGGCACGCCCAAGAACGCTGCAACCGTCGCTAATCGCAGCTGTCTTATCTGCGTTTCAAGTCGCCTGCTTTCCATGGATTGTTACCTATGAAAATCGAGAGAAGGCATCAAGCAGAAGGCGGCAAGCATCTTGGCGACCTATCCCCGACGCTCAGCGCACGTCCCAAACCGTCCTCGCTCCGGAAACCCGTTCAGGCCTCGCCTGCGCTCCAAGGAACTCGGCAAATTGCGCAACAGTTTCGCTGTCATCTTCCGAAACAATCAACGTGCCCGTGAGCGTTTCGCCTTTTAGAACCTCAGCCAATGTTACGCGCGAGCCAATGCTGCGCTCTAACATTGCGACGGCTTCCTGCGCGGGCGTGTTATCGAATTCAAGCCGCCCCTGTGACCAAGTGCCAACGGTTTCTGAATCAACACGCTCGCGAACAAGTTTGCCGTCATCAAGAGCCTTCGTCACCTTTTCGCCGGCCTGTACCTGGACATTTTCGTTCTCCGGGTTGATGCCGACAATGCCCTCTGCAACCGCGACACTGACCGACGCGTCGTTTAGCACGACGTTGAAAATGGTCCCGTAATCCGTCAGCACTAGATCAGCGACTTCGACGCGAAGCGGAGATGGTTCGTCGGCATTAATAGCGAAAGAAACCTCACCGCGCGCGATTTGCACGCGGGTCTCTGCTTCGACTAAAGTAACCTTGCTTCCGCCATTGAGGGTCATCACAATCTCATCAGAGACCGCAACGGTTTGGGTTTCTCCCGGCTGCGTGGTGATCAAAGTGGCGGTTGGAGCCGCGCTTGGCCACAATGCAAATATGGCGACAGCAGCCG
Source organism: Erythrobacter sp. (assembly GCF_039988855.1). Classification (GTDB taxonomy): domain Bacteria; phylum Pseudomonadota; class Alphaproteobacteria; order Sphingomonadales; family Sphingomonadaceae; genus Erythrobacter. The sequence continues at coordinate 97,012 of NZ_JBDXIY010000019.1, read as the reverse complement.
CAACCATCCCAGCAAGCGGCAAGAAACGCATCATCTGATTGTCATTGGCGGCTTCCGGCTGAGGTGCATCACTCTCGGAAAGCTCTGATAGCGAAGCTGATAGATTAGCGGTATTCTCAACCGTCCAATCGTCCGCGGCCTCGGCCTCATCCAAAAAGATCGCATGATCGCTCGACACTTCAAGCCACCGGGTAAACGCGTCCCATTCGATTTCATCCATATCGCCAGCACGAGTGCGCAGCAGCCAATGGACCGCTTCTTGCTTTGCAGCGACTTGTTTTGCTTCGTCACTCATGATCTACGCCTTGCCCCTGGCCCCAACACCCATGCAATAGCTGGTGTTTGCGGCACGCTGTTAACGCGCCATACAAGATGAGACGGAAACCTCATTACAAACCCGCATCAAGTTTGCTGCGAATGTCGATAACCGCACGGTAGGCGCGTTGCAGGTGTTTTTCGACGCTGCTGAGCGAAACTCCATGATCGGAGGCGATCTGCTTTTGGTTTTTGCCCTCGACACGATAGGCGAGAAATATTGATCGCGTGCGCTCGGGCATTTCACCCAGCGCTTCTAGCGTCTTGACCAACATATCGCGGTCGCTCGCAGTTTGTTCAGGAGTGATATGATCCGCGCGGTCCGGTTCAAGCCCTTGCCCGCGATCACCCCAATCACGGCCGCGCTGTTTCCGAGCATGTTCAGAGCGGCGTCGATCCTCCACAAGATTCGCGAGCATCTGAAAAATGTAGGGAACTGGATTGGAGACGGACCTATCGCCTGCATCAACCAAAAGCTTGGCGCGCGCGTCTTGCAAAAGGTCCTCTGCCACATCGGCATCACGTGTTCGTGCGACAAGGAACCGTACAAAGCGGGGACGCTGTGCCTCAAGGACATCAGCAAGACTGGAAGGACGCTCGATTTCTGACATCGGGGCTGCCCCAAAAGCGAAGCGCCGAGCGATCACCGCCCGGCACCCTAGTCTCTACAAGCGGCCGATTAGGACGCTTCTGCTTCGGCGGTATCGCCAAGAGCAGCCAATTGCCCCATGCAACCATTATCAGCGAGGGCCGCTGCCAGTTGGTCGGGCTGGCGATATGTTTCTGTCAAAGCAACAATCTTCACATCAACCGTTTGCGCATTGGATTCGTCGGTTGCTGGGCCGGTAATCGTGTATGTCGAACCATCCGCAAGCTTCAAACCCTCGGGATCGAGAGCGCGGTTCGGTTCCGTTGTTACGAAATTGACCTCGACCTGCCTATCAGCCCCTTTTTCAGCGACAGTGTAGGTGGCGCCTTCATCGGCGGTTGGACGCCAAAGCTGCACGTTCTCAAGATCATAAAGGCAAGTGGTCCCCGATGCGGCGACATTCACGAGCCACAAATTTGGCATTCTGACCGATCCTTTTGCCCCGCCACGAACGGCTCCTGTCCGGGCGCGATTTGATGCGCCTTGACGCGTCAGTCGTGCAAAACGAGCGCGGGTTCGCGTGGCACCTTCACCAACGCGGAAAGTACCGGGACCTTGCATGACTTTCGAACCGCCATTGACGAGTACCGTAATCTTATCGCCTGCGCGAAGCGTGATTGTAGAAGCATCGGCCACCTTCTTACCCACGGGATATGTTCCCGCCGAAGGGCCAGATGATTTCACAACAACGCCAGCAGCAGCAGCCCCTGACACTGACAAACATGCGCCCGCAAGCGCTAGGCCCACTGCGCGGGCTTTAAATTTAACCGAGAACATATGCTCCCCCATTGTTCAAATTTCGAATTCGATTGCTGTAGTTTTCTAGCGCCGAATCCTTGGAATGACCAGCGACCACCTGATCTATTAACTGCGATGCTAGTTCAGGGTTGCTATCTGAAACCTGAACAACCTCTTCAAGTTTGCGACGATCGCCTTCAGGAAAACCTGGCTTGGGCTGGTAAATATCAACCGGCTGCGCGCGCCCACGAAGGACAATACGGCCCATCGGCACCCACCAATCCAAATTGGCTTGTTCGATAATCTCGCGGCTGGCGGAAACACTCGATTGAAGCGGTTTGTTCGCTGCTTCAAGCCGTGCGGCGGTGTTCATGGAATCGCCAAGCGCGGTATATTGAATGCGAGTTTCCCCGCCAAAGTTGCCAACAACCGCTTCGCCAAAGTGAAGCCCTACGCGGGTCTTACCGATCTTGGGCAGGCTGGCGTCCATCGCTGCGACTTCCTTACGGAAATCCTCACCCGCCTGCCAAATCGCATAGCCTGCTTTCAATGCGCGCTCTGCATCGTCGCCGCGCGCAATTGGTGCTCCCCAAAACGCGACCACCGCATCGCCGACATATTTGTCGATCACTCCACCATGGTCGAGCACCACCTTGCTGAGCATTTCAAGATAGCGGTTAAGCAGCTTCGCCACCATTTCTGGTTCGATCGCGTGGCTCATTTTGGTGAAGCCTTCGAGATCGGAAAACATGACGTAAATCTCACGCTTTTGTCCCCCAAGGGAGAGCAGGTCGGGATCATCAATGATCGCCTCAGCGATATCGCGAGGGATGTATTTGCCAAGCGCCCCTTGCGCGAACGAGCGCTGCGCCGCGCCTGCTGAACGTGCGGCTGCGGTCACTACGGTGAAGGTGATAATCCAGGCGACCAGCCAACCCACGGCGGGCAAACCATAGGTGTCCACCTCATGGAAATGAAGCATGAATGGAAGGCCGACATAAATAGCGCCTAGCCCCAGCATGAGCGGCACGAGTTTTGGCGCAGACCATTCAAGAAGCGCAACCACCATCGCGCTTCCCACGACGACAAGAGCCATGATCCAGATGCTCCACACAGGGATCTGAGTAAGGCGCTTTCCGTCGAGCATTTGCGCGATGAGCTCACCATGCACAGATAGCCCCGAGGGCTCAAACCCAGTCCAAGACGTAAACGGTGTCGCTACCCGGTCATAATCAAGGATATCGCCGCCAATCAGGACATATTTCCCCTCAATTTCCTGCGCGACAAATTGGGCCACATCAGGATCTAAATCTAGGAACAGTTCGATTGAAAGTGAGAAGAACAAGGGTTCCTCAACTTGCCCTTCAACTGGCGCTTCAGGGTCCACATCATCAGCAAAATCGGCCTTCAATGCGCGGCGATATTCGATTGCGCCTTCATAGCCTTCAAATCCCTCAAACGGCCCACCGGCATCTTCGAGCATTGCCCGGCCCAATAATGGCGGCAAGTCGGGAATGATATTGGGCCAGACCCGTGTTGCGCCAAATTCATCGTCCAAGCGGATGCTGGCGCGCCTTGCGTTGGTGCCGCCTTCCTCAATCGCTTGCATAAATTCATCGAGGTGTTGCTGTTGTTGAAAGACAACATCAGCCTTATTGGTGGCAAGCGTCGCATAGGCAACCGATGTCGGTGTCTCCATCGCACGCAAGGTTTCAACCAATTCAGGGTCTTCGGCTTGAGGTTGGTCGAAGAGCACATCGATCCCGATCGCCTTTGCCCCCATAACGTCCAGATTGCGCAATGCCTCAGCCAATGCATCACGCGGCAAAGGAGAACGCTTCTCCAGATTGATGAGCGCCTCATCATCATAGACGACAAGAACGATGCGGTCATCTTGGTCAACCAAGTCCGCGGCGAGATAGGCGCGAGTGTCGTAAAGCGCACGTTCCGCGTCATTGGTAAGCGGCGTCGGTTCACCATCGCCGGGCAATGCCCAACTGTAACGGGCGATAAAGACCGAGAAGAGCACAAAGATGACCATGCTGATAAGCTGCACCGTGCCCGCCTCTCGAAGTCCTCGAACATTGCGTGCAAACGCGCCTAAGCGCTTTTTTCCGGTGGCGTCATCCGCCATTGCCAATCCCCCTAGACCCCTGACAGACGCTGATCTGTCATCACGGCTTGGAAAGCAGGTTTACCGCGGGCGAGCAAGGGCAAAGGCGCACCTATGTCCTTTCCCCTTGCTCAAACGGTAAACTAACTAAGGACAAGTACGGAGCCTGCCCAATGAACAGTTGGTGATCACGCTTATGCGATTGGAAAAAAGGGTTAGAATAGGAAAAAATTCACAATCTCATGGTTTCATGCCGAGCGTAGAAAACCAATCAGGCCGCTTATGCACAACCTTGCCAAAATCGCACCCGTACTTGGTCCATACGGCGCAAACACAGCGCCGCCCTGTGCCGCGACTTTGCCAATAGCCAGCAGATCGTTTGGCAATCGCGTTAACTCACGCTATGCAATCGATATGTCGGCTGATGTATTGCAATGGACGAGCAGGGAACAAGAGGGCGCTTTGGTGCTCTTGCCCAGTGGCCGGGTTGATGAAACCAGCGCCGACGCTTTCAAAGAATACCTCGTGAATGCGGTTGGAACCAAGTTGGAAACCGCCATCATCGATTTATCTTGTATTGAATATATGTCATCACGGGGCCTACGCGGCCTGACCTTGGCGCAGCGCGCCGCCAATGAACGCGGCACCACTATTGTGCTTGCCTGCCCGAATGATACGATGCGTGAAATTCTTGCCATCAGCCGCTATGACATGGTGTTCAGGGTGGCTGATACGATTGAAGACGCAATCGGGAATTAGCGTAACAATGAGGGGGGAATATGCAGATCCGGTTTTGGGGAACGCGTGGTTCGCTACCGGTTGCGCCTAAGGCGGCAACCATTGCTGACAAGGTGGCTGACGCGCTCCTACTGGCTGAAGGTAGGAGCTTTGCGGATAAACAAGCCGCTCTCGACTTTGCGCATAACGAACTCGAATTCGCAGTCGGTCAAGGATATGGCGGCGCAACCAGCTGTGTCGAGATCGACGTAGGCAAAGGCGCTTTTGTTATTTGCGACATGGGCTCGGGACTACGCGAGCTTGGTCTCGACACGTTGCGACGGCTTTCTGATGGGCACCGCCCAAAGGAATGGCATTTCTTCCTATCCCATCTTCACTGGGATCACATCATGGGCTTCCCGTTCTTTCTGCCCGCATTCGTGGATGGCACGAAAGTCATCATTCACGCAGGACACAGCGATGCCGAAACCGCTTTGCGGCGCCAACAAGAGGAAATTTCCTTCCCAGTGCCGTTCGACTGGCTCAAAGCAGACATCGAATTTCGCACACTTGAAACGGGCAAAGACTATCAAGTTGGCGAACTGACCGTTGCTTTGACCCGTCAAGAACATAGCCATGACAGCTATGGCTTTCGCTTCACCGACGCGGACGGACGCAGCGCGGTGTATTCTACTGATGCCGAATATAAAATCGACAAGATGGACGAAGAAGACGACATGGCTGCATTCATGTCGGGCGCGGATCTGGTTATCGCCGATACGATGTATTCGCTCGCCGATAGTGTTTCGATGAAAGAGGATTGGGGGCATTCCTCCAACATTGTCGCAGTTGACCTTTGCCATCAGGCAGGGGCCAAACGGCTTGCTCTGTTCCATCACGAGCCAACATATTCCGATGCTGACATTAGCCGGATGCATGCAGAAACGAAACGGTATGAAGAGCTCGTGCGCGAGGGCAAACCGCTTGACGTACTGTGTTCATATGATGGGTTGTGCGTTGAGCTTTGAGCTTGCGCGACTAGACCGCAGATGCAGTCCAAACCCAAGCGCATAATCACCGCAGCGGTCCTCGCCGGCGCCCTTGTTGGCGTATTGGTGAGTGTGCTGGGCGGAGAATTTCAGCGCCGCCTTGTTTTTGACAGCTGGCAGCAATGGGGGCCGCGCCACGCTTCAAGCGATGATGTTGTCGTCGTGATGATCGACGATGCAAGTGTCGAGGCAAAAGGCCAATGGCCATGGCGGCGCACCGATGTGGCCGCATTAATCGAAAACATCGCTTACGCGCAGCCCGCCGCGATTGGCATCGATATCTTTTTCGTAGAACCCGATCGCCTTGACCCAAGCAATTTTCTGGAACTTTACAACGAAGACGCGTTGGATGCTGCGACCCGTGGCAAAGTCCTCGAATTGCCCGGTGGAGACCCATATCTAGCGAGCGTTATCGAAGAAGCGCCGACGGTGCTGGCCCGTGTAACCACCACCGATCAAGAACGCGGCATAGATGGTCTCACCTTTGAGGCCCTTGGCGGGACGCCGCCTCGCGATATTGCCAAAGCTCAGTTCTTGCTCACAAGCATCCCATTATTCGATGCAGCGGCTCTCGCAAGAGGGGTAGTCGATGGCCCGCCGGATGCCGATGGGATTGTTCGCAGAGTGCCCCTTTCAGTGATGGCTGGACAAACAACAGTCGCAGGCTTCGCCTTGCAAATCGCGAACATGAAAACTGGGCAGGAGGCACCCGAATGGACTGACAATGGCCTTAAAATGGGTGAGCAGATCATTCCATCTGATGAGGCCGCAAGCCTTGAGTTCAAAATGACTGCCGGTTGGGATGCGAATGTTATCACCGCGCTCGACGTATTGAACGGCAAGTTCGATGTCGAAGAGATGAAAGGAAAGGCAGTCATCGTCGGTTTTGGAGCAACCGGCACAACCGATATCGTCGCAACAGCTGTCGCAAGTGAGATGCAAGGCACACTTGTACAAGCGCAGGCTGTCGATGCGATTTTGAACGGGCACTGGTTGTCGCGGCCTGGCTGGGCTCAAGGACTGGAATTTGCCTTCGCCTTGCTGCTTGTCGCGATGCTGATTGTAGCAGGCGTTGGTTTGGCCAAGTGGCTATTTCTTCCGGCGGGTATTTTGGCCGCGCTGCTGCCGATCGGCTCATTTGCAGCTTATGACAGCGCAGGGTTGCTAATCGACCCTGCTCGCCCTCTCATCATCGCCCTTTGTGCAGGCATCGCTCTGGTGTTGGCCCGCTATGCGCTGACATTCGCTGAATTGTTAGAGCAGCGCGTCCTCACAGCCGAACAGGAGAAAGAGAATGAAAGCGCACGCAAGCTTCAACTTACCATGGTGCCAAGTGCCGCACGGCTTGCAAAGTTGGGCACTCGGACGGAAATCGGCGCAGTGTTGGAGCCAGCGAAATCGGTAGGCGGCGATTTCTATGATGCAATGGAATTAGAAGGCAACCGACTGGCATTCCTCGTCGGGGATGTGAGCGGCAAAGGCCTTCGTGCAGCGCTTTTCATGGCGCTTTCCAAGTCAGTGTCCAAGAACAATCTCCTGCGTTCAAACTGCGATCTGGAGGCGGCTGTGCGTCAGATGAATTCTGACCTTATGGCCGAAGAGGATGAGGAGATGGACCTTACCATGCTGGTGGGCATCATTGATTGTACGACAGGTCATGTCGAAATGGTCAACGCAGGCCATGAAGACCCCATGCGTGTCAAAACCGATGGCAGTGTCGAAGTCGTGAAAATGCGCGGCGGTCTTCGCCTTCGCACGCTTGATGGCTTCCCATACAGCGTTGAAACACTGCAACTTCAGGCAGGTGAAACATTGGTCATCATCACCGATGGCGCAACCGATGCCATGAACAAAAAGGAAGACCGCTTTGGATTGCAACGGGTGCTCGAAGTGCTTGGCTCGGGCGGAAACAAATCCGCTCCCGAGCAAGCAAGAGCAATTGCCGGCAAAGTCCGCTCATACGAACATGGCATGGACCCCGCCGACGACCTTACAATTCTCGCCCTTCGATTTTTGGGCAAGGAGCCGCAGACTAACGAATAGTCACCACAGCCACACGGTAGTCTTCGGGGACATAGTTTTGCCCGGAATCGATGATCGACTGCGCCCACCATAAAGAGCCGGGAAGCTCTTCTATATCTTCGCTTTTCACCGCGATTTGCCCTTCTTTAATGCGCTCTTCGACTTGCTTGCGCACCTCGGCGGCTCTTCTCTTTGCCAGACCCGTGTTTAATTCTTCGCCGCCAGAGACATCCGTATGAGCTGCGATCTCTACAGAAAGTCCCGGGCGGTTTTGAATGTTCTCATTGAGCCATGCCTGCAATCGATCCAGTTCAGCAGGAGCAAGTTCATCCTTGCCAAGCGCGAAATAGAAATATTCACGCACAACGTTCGCGGGAAGACTGCTCGCCAGGTCAGAGTAAAATGGATCGGCCTCGTCATACTGCCTGACGAGGTGCGGCACTTTTTCGCCCCGAAGCTTTGCCTGCTGACTGTCGAAGCCCAAATAAGCTTCGCGGCCGTCATCATACTCGATGACGACACCGCCAATGTCTTTGCCATCTTGCGCCGGTGACAGCAGCGTCACACGCTCTTTAGCGACCGAACACCCCGCCAATGCGAGAGCGCTAATACATACGGTAAGTCCAAGAGATTTTCGCATCACTCATCCACTTCGATGACAAAAGTGGTTCCGCGAACACCCAATGTCGAAGTCGGTGTTTTGAATTTCATCCGGCCAGAGCGAGCAAGCTCGCCGGAATCAACACCCACTGCGCCGCGGTCAATCTGCATTTGGGATTCTCCCGTGCGCCGGGCCCGGTCGAAACGATAGCGAGAGATAATCATCCGGCTCTTTGGAGCGATGACCAAGCGCGTATTGTCAACGAATGTGATGCCAGCCCTTTGCCCCGAGCGTGTGACAACAATATCGCCCTCGCGTAAACGAAACCCCGAGGTGCCTGTAAGCTTATTACCATCCCGCACGACTTCGATGCCGCCTTGCGTCACATTCTTGATCCGCCCGATTTCTCGTTCTGCGACAGCTTGTGCTGCAACAGGTTGGGCTGCCATCGCAAAGATTGCGGCTAGAAGTAAAAATAGGTTTCGCATGTTTCTTCCCCCGTTGAAGCTGTGTTAGCATAGAAACATGGGGCAATGGAGACGATTTTCGGCGTTTGTTACAAAAGATAGCAATTGCGCGATTCCGATTGCGCATTCTCTTAGATTCGCTCGTAGCTTTCTGGAGGATCTGGATTGCAAACCACGCCTCAAGATCAAACTCGTTATTTTGGTTGAAGAGCTCGTTACAAATTCTCTGCGCCACGGCGGGAAATCACAAGACCTCGCCTTGTTGCTTATCCTTCAAGGCAATGAAGACGTAATAACAGTTGAAATGGTGGATGACGGTCCGAAATTTGATCCCTTTACCGTCGCACCTATCACCGGCCCAGATCCGGCGACAGGCGGAGGGATTGGACTGGCGATCATCAACACTTGGGGCGAAGACGCGGTCTATTCGCGCGCGTCGGGAAGCAATCACCTCAAACTGACTCTGTGCTGAACTTTAATACGCGCGTTTCAATAGTCGTGCATCGCAATCTGCGACTTGTTCAAACTCGGGAAAAGTCTCTGTCAGGGCGTCACCCTCACCCCTCCGGTTAAGGACATATTTCACATCCCACGACCGCAAGAATTGAGCTCGTCCACCGTTATCCAAACGCCCTTCAACCATATTGCGCGGCTCCATCATGGTATGAAGGGACGCAAGAGCGCCCGCTTTGGCCGCGAACTCATCATCTCCCATCACCAAGACGCGTGCAGCGCGATCCTCGCCGAGGCATTGCTTAAGAACTTCGATGTCACTAGGCGCCTCGAATTGCGCCCAATCGGCTTCGGTGGAGCGCTGTGCTAAGGTCATTCCTGTGACCTGGAACGCCGCAAACCCTGCGACCCAAAGCGCTGCCAATCCAGCAAAACAATTAGCATAGCATTGTCGCTGTCTATGGGTTCGGCCCTGTGCAATCTGCCACGCGGCAAGCCCTAAGAATGACGTCCAAAGCAACGCAGAATAATAGCGATATTCAAGGTATCCTGTGACAATTTGCGGCACCATCATACATACGAGAATAACCGCAAAGATCACTGTTAGCCGGATTGCGCTGGAGCGCGGCATGTATGACCGGGCCAATGGCGCTTTACTACATAGAATTTGCACACCGCCGGCAGCGCCCACTCCTAACACAAAGACAGCGCCAAGAGGGGTGAGAATAAGCGATACTCCATTCACAATCCATTGGCCGAAATGGCCGGAGACTTTCATTGTCCATGCATTGGGGTCATCTGACCAATCCGGCCGCGGCGCGGGCCACCAATCGGTCACAAACGCGTTCTGATCGAGCGTCAATGCAACGGCTGAATTATCGGTGGCAAACACTGTCCCAAAGGTGCTGAGAGAATATGCGATCCAAGGTGACACCGCGACAATCGAAGCCGTCAAGGATGCAAGGGCGCACGCAGGGCTCCGTTTGATCCAAAGAAGCGCGAGGGCCAAAAGAACCGGCAAGAGAACGGCATCAAATCGGTTCATAACGGCCAGTCCAGCGACAAAACCAATGCCCAAGGCGCGAGCGAGGTTCATCTCTCTTCCAGCCATCAAGCCGTTCAAGACCAAAGCATAGAGCAGCAATTGCAAAGGTATTGTCCGGCCCGCCTCGATTTCGTTCCAAACCATGCTGGGGCCCAGCAGCAGAATCATCGCCATAGCTAGGCCAATCCAACGCACGCCGGTGAGCTTTTGACCGACATGCTCAGACGTCCATGAGAAGGCGAAATAGCTTAAGAAAGCGAGATACAGCCCCGTGCGCGCACCGGTTCCAACCGCGCCATCAACCATTGCGATCAGTGTCGGCCAAAGCGGTGCAAAGGCGCTCGAATACTCGGAAACGCTGGCGTAACTGCGGAAATGACTGAACCGGTAGAAATCAGCAAACACAGTCTTGCTCAGTTCATACATGGCCCAACTGTCAGGTGAATAATTGGGCGCAGCAATGACACTGAATAAGAGCGGCAAAAGCACAAATGCTGCAATAAGCCCGGCCCATCCGAGTGAAGCTTTCTGGGTCAAAGAAGCATCAGGAGTATACCCTCCGGTCGCGGCAGTCACCGTCTCGCCAAGCAGAGCAAGTTTGGAGCCAAAGCCGCCGATTTTGGTCGGGACCTTGCCATTTTCGGGATAGCGCCGGACCACCGGAACGTGATCGACCTTCAGTCCCAACTGCCCTGCTCGCACAGTGAGGTAAAAGAGTAGATTATAGACCTTAAACTCATCGCGGAACGGGCGAACCTGCGGGTGAGTGAGATAGCGCGCGGAATAGGCTCTAAAACCGTTAGTGGTGTCGGTAAAAAAGTGTCGCCCAGCCAAGCTCAAAACCGGCGCATGGATCAACCGATTGGCGATTGTTCGTTCTAGCGGCGTATTTTCTGCCTCACCTCCGGGAAGATACCGCGACCCCTGAACATAATCGCAGCCCTGATCGAGCTTCGCGGCGAATTCAGCGACCGCCTCAACTCCATCTTTGCCATTGCCGTCAATCGTCACAATGCCCGTATAACCTTCACGAAGGCACCATGCGTACGCCATACGCAGCTGCGCACTTAGCTTACCCGCCCCGGTTTTGGTAAGTACTGCGCGAACACCAATCGGGCCCACAAACTCTGCATCGAGGGAGCCGTCATTTGACCCCCCATCAGCGACAATCACATCAACTGGAAGCTCAGCATCCTTGATCCGGCTAAGCTGGCCTCGAATGCGATCTCCCTCGTTGATGACTGGGATGACAAGCGCATATTTGTGCGCCTTTTCAGCAAAGATCGCGGCGTCATAGGAAGGCACTTCCCAATCACTGTCATCAAGGTTGACCGTGCCTGTCATGAAGCGCTTCCTTGTGCAGAATTTCTTTCAAACACAAAGCACTTGCTCAAAGTGAAATTGACGAAGAACGACACCCCGGCCCCGCATATCAGGATTAGCAGCGCGTATGCACCTCCCGTCCAAATGGCAAGCAATGCAACGACCATCACCCGAACCCCAAGGGTAACCCCTGCGACTGCTGCGTATTTCGCCGCTCGTGCGAAAGACAATGCCCCTGTTCCGCCCTGAAAGCTCCAAAGTTGATGGAGCACGTAATTCATGGTTGCTGCACATACAAAGCCGATCACAGCTGCCCAAGCTAGAGGCACGTCGCCTTGTTCATGCAGCGCATAGGCAATGCCAATATCCAGTATCACACCCAGCACAGTGACAACGAAGAAGCGCAGCACCTCGTTCATTGCCCCGCCTCCCCGATCAATTGATCAATACCGGCAGAAAGGCTCGGCAATTGAGCATAGTCGATAGGCTCGTAAACGCGCACGAAACACTCACCCCACCCGATTACCGACCCATCGAGCACCTCGAATGTAAGGCGCGTCTGCTCGCCTGATTTCACGGGAGCAGAAACCTCTATTTGCCGCGTGTTTGCGACGCCATACCGCGGAAAATCACTCCATTGCGGCGCCTTGACTGAACGCGTGAAGGGGGAATCCTCTGAGACAGTTAACAAGGCGGTGCGCGATCCGGCATCAAAGCCTGAACGTTCTATAAAAACCGACGCTAGGCCAGAGTTTGGGCTGGAGATTGTGACCTCCATCCGCGCAGAACCCCAATCGGCAACCTCGCATTGACCTTCATGCCAACTAGGCAAGCCGCCAGTACGGATCCACAACACATGTTGATCATTGCGAGCGACAGGTAGGTATTGGTCGCGTAAGTTTTTAAAAAACCGCCAATTTGCCCTCTCATTCCAGCCTGCCCAGCCGGTAAAGTCTGGCGCAATCGTTGTGACCGCGACCGATTTTCTGGTGAGCGCCTCGATATAGTCGATGCGGTTTTCCTCGCCCAGAGCATGGATAAGAGAGCCCACTGGCGCGGGGCTTTTCGTGCCCGCCGCAATATCAAGCGCAGATGTGTAAACCGACAAGAGGCGCTCGTCCCGAGGAAAGCCGCGCCTTTCCAAATCCAGCGATAGTCGCTCCATAGCGGCAAGATCTTGCGCCGCTTGAGGTGACACATAAAATCCCAGCTTTTCTGCATAAACCGTGCGGTCGGTGCTTGAAACCGTTTGAACCAGCTGGCCCGCATCCGCTGCGATCATGCCAAGACTTGCAATGCCAGCAACAAGAGGAACCGCCCATTTTGGAGGCGCACGTAAGATCGGCTTCGCAAAAGGGATAAGAACATCTTGGAACACAATCAGGGGCGCACATATCCCAAGGACAAACGTCGCCGCATTGTACTCAGCCCCAATATGACCACCGATCTGCGGAACAATCACGGTTCCCAGCACACTTGCCCCGACAAAGATGAAGGCACTCAGACGCAAAACCGATCCGCGTCTCATCACCCGCCTTACACCTGCGATAATCACAAAGGCTGTCAACAAGTTGAGACTGAGTGTGGAAAGCAGTTGCCCCTGCAGGAATAGGTTGGGCAAATCGGTGATGCCCAATACTCGCGCCTCGCGATTCCATGGGGCAAAGTACCAATATTGATCACTTGGCACATCGACGAAGTTGTACTGAAGCCAGCCCCACGGCTGACCATGCGTCACCAACACAAGCGTCAGCACCGCCGAAATTGCTACGCCAGTGGCAAAACAGCTTAGGGACTTTACAAGGAGAAAGGGCTTCTGAAACAGGGCCACACTGAGGCCGATTGCGCTTGCGATCACAAGCGGGATACCGGCGTCATTCGACCACAAAAGGCCAAGTCCACCGACAAGACCCAACGCCCAAGCGTAACGCGCTTGGCCGGCCGAATGAATACGGCGCACCGCCCATACGAAGACAGGCAAAACAAAGAATGGCAACGCCCCGCGAAGTGGCCTTAACGATACACCGGGATCAAAGGTCGCAGGATACGGTAATCCAACGCTTCCAGCCACCCATTTGCCAGCAAAGTAGAAGGTGAAAATCAGCAGGATCGTCCACAACCAATTTTGTTTGCGTGGTACGGGGCGCAGCATCCAAATAATCGCGTAGGCACCTGCAAAGCATCCTGCCATCACCAATGCATATGCCGAAAAAGTCGAGGCCCAAAGGGTCTCACCAAAGGCCATAAACACCGGCAAAAGTGAAAGGATCATAGTGATCCCAAGGTAAGACTGAAAGTCATCGCCTAACCTCGCGCCGTCGGCGAAATTGTCCGCGGCATACCATGTTTGCATCGCACCGTCGATGGAATGCAGGCTATGATCATAGAGGAGCAAGGCGCCTCGCAAAGCCAGCAACACTATGCCAAGCGCCGCCAAGAGCAGCCATCTATATTGCTGCTTTGGGAGAGAGGCTAGCGAGCCAAAGGACGCACCTGAATTACTCAAACTGCGCTTAGGCATACTGTGCCCCAAGCACGAAACCAGAATGGAGTTTACCGAACTCTGGCGCAGTGCCCTTTACCGCTTCAAATAGATCATAAATGTTGTCGATCTTGCCGCCTAGGATTGAGATCACCCGGCTACTTGCTGGCGATTGGTGATATAGGATCGGGCGGCCATCATCCTGCTCGTTCTTTACCAACACTGTCTTCACATCGAAGATCGAACGATCATAAGTCGAACCTGCAAGGCACGGCAAATACCGCTGGGCATCACGCAGCATAAAGGCATAGCGTGTTTCATAATGCCGCTGAGCGAAGTGCTTATAAGGATCACTTGGTCCAACGTCATCGCTCCAACTTTCGTGCGGCGTGTATCGCACATGAGTAAGCGAATAGAGCGAGGCGGACGGGTATGGCATGGCCGAAAAGAACGGACCATCCATCACCGTGACCCCCCGCTCCCGAAGCTGGTCAGGCGGTGTAATCAGGGCAAGCTCTGCGGCTTCATATTTGAGGCATGCTTTGGGTAAGCTCGCCTTTTCCAGAAGATTGTTGATCTGGGCATAGGTGATGTTGAAGGCATATCGCGCGGTGACTTCGTGGCCATCGCTAAGCCCTGCGATTGCACCGCCGCGTTTTGCCTCGAGGGTGTTAACCTGTGTCGCAAGCCGTACCTCGATCCCTGCCGCATCGAGGCGTTCGGCCATCTGGCTCGCGAGGACTGAATAGTCAAAAGCGGTTTCGAAACATGCGAATACCTCTTCAACCATATCAGCATCGAACAGTGCGCGATCATTAGGTGAAGCGATTTCAATCGGTGCGCCCATATCGCCAAACATGCGGTGGAACTTCTTGGCTGTGACCTTGGAGCGTCGTTTTGCAATGGCGTAGAGCATCTGAAATTCATCGACGATTGCCTCGGGGAAATCTTCGAGGAATTTGCGATGCAGCAACATCGACTTAACCGCAGTCACCGCCGAGCGCGGATAGTGAAACCCTGTGTGGACCCGGGCTTGATTAACTCGGCTTGCACGCGTCATCAATGCATCTGACGCTTCCACCAAAAGCACTTTGTCCGAGATTGATCGCAGGTACAGCGCAAGACAGCAGCCATAGAAACCGCCGCCTATGACAATGTAATCATATGTGGTGGAAAAAGGCCGCGCCATCAGCCAGCTGTACCCTTTGTTTGTGGGTCAAAGCCGCCGTTTTTCCGAGCCCAGTCTTCACTCTCAAGTTCAACGTTAAGGTCAACTGCAACTTTTCCGAAAAGGTCAATCCGGTTCACCTCTTCAGAGACGCGTTCACCTTTCTCACGGTTCTGCCCGCGCAGCAGATGCTGCAAGCCGAGGCTGAGCCCCAAGGTCGAAACACCCATGAAGACGGCGCTCACCGCAAGCATAATATTGGTCGTAAGCCATCCCGGCGCCAGCGTATCCACAACGATCACAGCGCCGATTATCCAAGCTGCATAGCCAAGTCCGAGAAGGGTCAGGATCGTTGACGAAATCGCGACCGCTGACAGGATGATTGGCGTCAAATAAACCAACAGCGTTTGGAGCAATTGCATTCGCCGCCCAATGTCCTTGAATGCCCCTCGTGAGGAAACTTCGTTGGACGCTTTGAATGACGAAGTGGGAAGGCGCGGATCACGCGGTGGATAACGCAAGGCAAGGCGCGGCTCATCATGCGCAAGGATGTGATTAAGAAGTGTTCGCGGCATCGCAATTGACTGAAAATCGCTTGGATAAACGGTAAAGCCGGCAAGCCGCCCCAAAGCGATGAACGGCGCGCTTAAGAGGGTTTTGATGGGCTGACGCTTACCGCAATTGGCGAGCGCGATTGCATTGGCACTTTCAGCGTGATCGAGGAAAGCACACACATCCAAGTCTGCAACCTCATCCTCTTGAGCGATCAGGACAAGATCACCGATTGCCTCTTCGGCGGCGATTACTCTGCGTTCGTAATATTCTGTGCCTTTGCGCACGACAAATAGGCGCACATCTCTGACGTCTTCAACCAGAGGCAGGAACGCATCGCGATGGTTATCTTCGACCACGAGAATGGTCTCGCGGAAACGGTACACTTCATCAAGCGCCGCCGCGACCTTGCGGATCGTTTCAAGGGTTTTGGCATTCGCTTTAGGTGTGGCGAAACAGATAGATACAACGGTATCTTCGCGTTGTTTAACAAAATCTGCAGCGATGGGTTCATGCATGAGCATCCTCCCATTCAAGCCTAGCCGCGCGCGCCGCATTGCCAAGCGATGCAATGGAGGAACTGACCGCTTTCATGCCGCTATTGTCCCGGCGCATCTCGATTGAGACTGCCTTGGTGTATCCATTTGCATCGAGCGATGCGAGGATGGGCACCAATCCCTGCGCATCTTTTGGAGCCGGGGAAAGTTCAGGATCACTGACATGCACGTGATTGAGCATTGGCGTGAGCGTTTTGAGCCTATTAGGAACTGCCTCAAAAACAGAGTTCATATGCATGGCGCCAAGATCGAGGATCACGGCAATCGAAGCGTGGTCAACTATTGCCGTAAACTCAACAACTTCCTCAAGAGTGTTCAGAAAGTTTGTCCCGTATGCAGCAGGATTGGGCTCCATTGTGATGCATGTGCCCGCTTGCGCCGCTCGGTCTCCCAGTTTGCGAAAGATCTCGGCTGCTTCGCCAATCGCTCTCTTCATCGCCATACCACTGGGGACACGGCGCTGTGCAGGTGACCCGAAAACGAGGTTTGGAATGCCAAAGCGGCCCGCCAGATCAATCGCCCGTTCCATTCCGTTGATGAACGCCCCGCGCGCTGCCTCACCTTCGAAAAGTCCGGCGCCTTGAACGCCGAATAGGAGCGATTGCATAGAGACCAAAGAGAGCCCGTGATCGGCCATCTCGGTCAAGGCTTCACGCGCCTCATTTTCACCCGGATCAAAGGGATCGGTGCTTTTGTGAAAGAACAGACCCGGCGCAATTTCAAGTCCTGTAAGACCGCCACCCGCCATCGCAGTATACGCCGCCAAGCGTTCTTCGGGAGCCCAGGCAATGTTCGACATCGCAAACTTCATGCCGCCGCCCCATCCTTTGCCGCTTTCTCACTTTCGAAGAACGTTTCCAAACGCTCTAGAACCGTCTCTGCGCCAAAGAGATAGGGGCCTTCGCGATCCCAAAGCGCACCATGCGCCGAGTGCATATCTTCTTCGTGGAGACGCGCATTGGTCTGGGGCATCTCGCGCCCGGCCAAACGCTTGTATATCTCCTTGGCTTGCACAGGCTCACTGGCCAGATGCAGATGCGAAAGGCCCGCCTTTGTGGCGATATCAAAATCACGCCAAAGTCGATCAATTTCGTAATATTGGTAAGTCGTCTCGCGATTGTGAAACTGGGTTGCGCTGGCTCCAAGCTCATCCACCGCGCAATCCAAAATGCGCCGCCGTGGATCAGCATTCAGCGCTTCTCGGTTGAGTTTTAGCAGGCCAAGCGATGAATCTTCTCCATACAGCTCCCCCACCCAATCCGAGAGCCCGACCGGCAATCCTTCCCGCAAGCTCATCAGTTTTTCCCGCGTCAACAGCGAAGGCACCGGATTAAGCAAATCGAATATAAAGTTCTTGCGTAAACCATGTCCGAACAAAGCGGGAAGTCGTACTATCAAACTTTGGTCAAAGTGCTCTTCCACGAACACTTCGAGCTCGCGGCGATGACGTCCATAGGCGAGGTCGACTTGGAAACTATTCGTGTTTTCAGTATCCTGGCCTGCAAAGTTCGACAACACTGCGATGGAGGAGATCAATGTGAACCGGTGCGCCTTCACTTTTGAAAGACGCTCCATCAACTCAGACATCAACGCGCGATCACGCTCAGGCACAGTGTTGGCCTCAAGCATGGAACCTGGCGCCGCCGCGCATACAAGGTGTGAGAATTCGCCGCCCTCAATGTCACCGATTGTGCGGCTGTTGAAGCACGCATCGAACTGCGTCTGGCGCAGCAATGCAGAGCCCACAAAGCCGGTCGCGCCAAGCAGGCATTTGCCATCGGTAACTGATGCAAGTCCTGTCATTCGGCCACCTGCGTATTTGCCCTCGTATGAATGAACGAAAAATTCACCACGGGACCTAACCCAGATTGCTATCAATTCTGTTAATCACGCCGCATAGGTCATGCGAGTGTTTGAATACGAATTCGGTGCTGTGATTTTCCCTCGCTCAACGAAGGGGAATTTTCTATACTCTCCCACATATTGTGCAGCAGCGATCATCAGCGTTGCACACAGCCAAGGACAAGCGAATGAGCGACACTCAAAATTACGATCCGAGCGAAATCGAAAGGGTGATGAAGACCGCGCCCGTAATACCGGTTTTGGTCGTCAAAGATGTCGGAAAAGCGCGCGAACAGGCGGCCGCTTTGGTGGAAGGCGGTCTCAAAGTGCTTGAGGTAACGCTTCGCACTCCTGACGCATTGGAAGCCATTAAGCGAATGAACCTTGTTCCCGGCGCAATTGTGGGCGCCGGCACAGTCACAAACGCCCGGCAATTGGAAGAAGCGCGCGCAGCCGGTTCAGAATTTATCGTCTCGCCCGGCTTAACACATAATCTGGGCGAAGCGGCCCTAACCAGCGGCCTTCCCTTCCTCCCCGGTATCGCCAATGCTGGTGACATTATGCGAGGGTTGGATTTAGGGCTCACACACTTCAAATTCTTCCCAGCGATGGCATCAGGCGGCATTCCAGCTTTGAAGGCTTTGTCAGGGCCATTTGGCCAATGCCTATTCTGCCCAACCGGCGGCATCTCGGCTGAGACAGCGCCCGAATGGCTCGCCTTGAAGAATGTACTGTGTGTAGGGGGCAGTTGGATCGTTCCAGACGGAGCTGGTCTTGATGAGATCAAGGCACGGGCGGCGCAAGCCGCAACGTTCGCCGGTTAACCTTTGGCCAGCATTCGAAGCCGCTCTTAAAGTAGGCCCGTACAGCCTTCAACGTAACAGGATTGTTGCCCAAGCCGTTAATGGAATGCCAAGCTACATGAGCCCGCTCTTGGTCTTTTCCTCAATCTCTGCAGCATCCCAGCCCAAAACCTCGCTCATAACCTCGGCATTATGCTGCCCCGGTGTGACGGGCGCTGATCGGCGGAAACCGCCTTGGGTTTTGGAAAAGCGCGGGAATGCGTTTTGCATCTTGAGCTTACCATGCCCCTCAGTCTCAACCTCAATGATCGCCTCGCGCTCTTGAAAGTGCGGGTCGGTGAGCATGTCTTTGGCGGTGTAAACCCGGCCTGCAGGGATTGAATATTCGATCATCAGCGCGTCGAGTTCGTCGATCGTTAAAGTGGCGGTCCACTCATTGATCAATATGTCGAGCTCGGTTTGATGCACACCGCGCGCAAGGTGCGTGGCATAACGTTCGTCTTCGGCAAGTTCTGGACACCCCATCGCCTTTGCAAAGCGGGCGAAGATCGCGTCATTGTTGGCGCCGATCATAAACGGACCATCAGAGCAGGTGTAGACATTGCTTGGCGCGATGCCGGGCAGGATCGATCCAGAGCGTTCACGGATAAATGCGTTCTCGTCATATTCGGGCACCAAACCTTCCATGACCTGAAGCACAGCTTCGTAAAGGGCGGTATCGATCACTTGACCTTCACCGGTTTTTTCACGGTGGTGCAGCGCGGCAAGCACGCCCATCGTGCCGTAAGTCGCGCAAAGCGTATCGCCAATGGAAATGCCCATGCGCGCAGGCGGACGATCAGGATCGCCGACAATATAGCGCCAACCGCCCATCGCCTCTCCAATGCCGCCAAATCCGGCACGGGTTGAGTAAGGCCCCGTCTGACCATAGCCAGACATTCTCGCGATGATGAGGCCGGGATTGATCGCGTGAAGATCATCGGGACCAAGGCCCCATTTCTCCAGCGTTCCGGGCTTGAAATTCTCGATGAGAATATCCGCCTTTGCGATCAATTGGCGGGCAATATCTTGCCCCTCGGGAACCCGAAGGTTGCAGGTGACAGAGCGCTTGTTGCGCGCGATCACTTCCCACTGGACCTTTTCCTCACCCTGCCCCCAAACGCGCATCGGGTCGCCTTTGCCGGGCGCCTCGATCTTGATGACGTCTGCGCCCATATCGCCCAGCAATTGGCCGCAAAACGGGCCAGCCAGCAGCTGTCCCATCTCTACAACGCGAAGGCCGACGAGCGCTCCTGTATTCGCCGCTTCACCCATGACGTTGCTGATCCCACGAAGGTTGGATCGGGGCCTTGAGTCCGGTTTCCTCTTCGCAATTGGCACGAAGGGCCTCGATGCCGGGGCCGTAGTCGAAGAGGGAAAGCTCGCCGCGGCCCTCTTTCATCTCGCCGCGCAAAGCATCGGTTGGGCCTGCGTCCACCGTATGCGTGTCCGTGATGACGACGCCGTAATCGCGTGCGCCCTCAACCGTGACCAGACCTTGGCGCACTTCCAATGCCACCAGCTCAGGATCACGCTCAAGCGGGTCACCCCAGCCTCCGCCGCCCCAAGTGATAAAGTGGAGCTGTTCGCCCGCCTTCACCTCAACGTCTTCGACCTTATTGCCGACGATTTCGGTGGTGCCATCGACGCGTTCGAGCAGCTTGGTCGCGCGCTTACCCGGATGGCCGCCATTCACGCCCCATGGGGGCACGAACCAGCGGTCATCGTGGATCGCAATCGCCCCGTCCGCGAGGAAGCGATAGGTCATGTGAATGCCATTGCCGCCCCGGTGAAGCCCAGCGCCGCCGCTATCCTTTTCAGTCTCATAACGCTCGATCCGCAGCGGGAAATACCGTTCCAAAAATTCGTTCGGCACATTGGTAAAGCCCGGCCAGAGTGAGTGACCGTCCGGACCATCGCCAAGGGGCCGTCCCGGAATGCCGCCAAAGCCGATTTGGAACAGCTGGAACCAATCCGGTTTCTTGCCCTCGCGGTTATCGAACCCGGAGTAAAACAGGTGAGGCGATGACGAGAAGCCAGCCGCGTTGAGGAACTCCGGTGTGCCCTGACCCAAAAGTCCGCCCAGAATGTCAAAAATCCGGCCCAAAGCGTGGGTGCGGCCTGAGAGAGCTGCGGGGAATTTGGGTTTGAGCAATGATCCATCGGGAATGCGGACCTCGATGAGGTCATAGAACCCATCATTGAACAGGATTTGCGGGTCGAAAACCATGATCATGTAGATGCCAAAGAACATCTTGAACATGTTCTCGTTTAGATAGAAATTGATCGAGGCCGCGCTTTGAGGATCGGTGCCGTCGAAGTCTAGGATGACCTTATCACCCTCGCGCCACATGGTGCATTTGATTTTGTACGGGCCATAGCCCTTACCATCGTCGCAGATGAAATCTTCGAAGCTGTTCTTCGCCTCTGGGATCGCCTGCCCGATCAGCGCTTTCATCGCGCGGTGGTTGCGCGCAAGCAGTTCCTGCGTCGCGGAATAATACACATCATCGCCAAACCGCTCTGCCATCTCGACAAGGCGGTTGGAGGCAACACGGCAGCTTGCGATAAGGGCGTTCAAATCTGCCTGACACCAATCGGGCTTCCTCGTTTGGTGCATGACGAGCTTCATCAAGTCGTCATTATATTCGCCTTTTTTCCAGATCTTAACGGGCGGAATGCGCACGCCTTCTTGGAAGATTGAAGTTGCCTCGATCGGCATGGAGCCGGGCACCATGCCGCCAATATCGGACTGGTGCCCGAACATGGCGGTGTAAGCGATAAGGCGTCCGTCTTTGAAAACCGGCAGCATGACAAGCCAATCGTTCGAGTGGCTAATCGCGCCTTCGCAGGAGTATGGATCGGACAGGAAAATCATGTCCCCGTCTTCGATGGTGCCCTCAAAACTTTTGAGGAAGCCGCCGATAAAGCTGCCGAACTGGCCCACGATCATCTTGCCCGATGGGTCAGCGATCAGCGGGAATGCATCGCCTTGCTCACGAATGCCGGGCGACATGGCGGTGCGCACAAGCGTCGCGTCCATTTCGATCCGCGCATTGCGTAGCGCGTTCTCAATGATGTCCAGCGTAACCGGATCAAGGTCGAGCTTTTTGAAAGGCGTTGTGTTGGTTTCGATGATTTGTGCTGGCATCGTTTAGCCCTCCATCTCAGTAGGGTTGATGAGGATGTTGCCGACCGCATCGATGGTTGCGGTGCAATCGTGTTCGACAAGCGTTGTGGAATCCATCTCTGTGATGATGGCGGGTCCGGGGATGGTGTCCCCTTGGAGCAACTTGCCGCGGTCGTAGATGACAGCGGCGCGCTCCTCTCCGTCCATCCAAAGCGTGTGATCTTTGACCTTGGCCGCCGACGGGTCGCCATTGCCTTTGGCAAGCTCCTGCGCCTCCAGCTCAAGCGACTCGCCAAGAGCCACTGCGCGCAGGTTCACGATCTCATGCGGGGTATCCATGTTGAAGGTGAAGAGGCGATTATGCTCTTCATCAAAGCGGGCGAGGATGCCTTCGATGCCCTTCTCGCGCAGGGTCGCTTGATCGATTGTAAGCGGAACTTCAAAGGCTTGACCTGCATAACGCACATCAACTTCGAACTCGGATGTGATGGAGTCTGACGGAATGCCGTCCGCTTCCAATTCGGCCCGCGTTTGTGCTGCCATCTCATCGAGCAATGCGATGAGGTCCGCCACATCGGTCTGGTCCGCAAGCTTGCTGAAAGAACGCGCTGTCTCAGTCCGCATCCGTGTCGTTGCATCGCCCAGAGCGCACAAAACGCCGGGCGAGACAGGCGAGACCGCAGGCCAGGAGCCCATGAGTTTCGCCACCGCATTCACATGCAAAGGCCCTGCCCCGCCAAAGCCCATGAGGGCAAAGTGTCGCGAGTCATAACCTTGCTGAACGCTAATCATGCGCAGCGCGCCGAACATGTTCTCATTGACGATATCAATGATCCCGCGCGCTGCATCCATCAAGGATACGCCAAGTGCGTCGGCGATGGTTTGCACCGCCTTTTTCGCGCCCTCACGGTCAAGCTTAAACGATCCGCCGAGAAGATCTTCGGGCAGATAGCCAAGCACCACATTGGCATCGGTCACGGTCGGCAATTCGCCTCCCTTGGAATAGGCCACCGGCCCCGGCACAGCGCCTGCGCTTTCAGGTCCCACGCGAAGCGCGCCGGTCAATTCCGGAACGTGAGCGATAGAGCCGCCCCCAGCCCCAACCGTCTTCACATCGAGAGCCGACGCGCGCACGGAAAGGTGCCCAACTTCGGTCGTGCGCACCCGGCGCGGTTCGAGATTTTCGATAAGAGCAACGTCGGTCGAGGTCCCGCCGACATCGAGGGTGAGAATGTTCTTAAGCCCTGCGTTCTTCGCCACCCATACGGCGCCCGTCACACCGCCAGCTGGGCCCGACATAAGGATGTTCACAGGGTGCTTTTGCGCTTTCTCGCTGCTCATCAATCCGCCGTCAGAGCGCAGCAATGAAAGCTTACCCTTCACGCCTGCCTCTACCAGCTTGTCGCGCAAGTTTGAGATGTAATTGCCCACCACCGGACGCACCGCCGCGTTCGCAACGGTTGAGAGCGTGCGCTCATATTCCTGCATTTCGGGAAGCACTTCGTGGCTGAGTGAAATCGGCACATCCGCGCCGAACACTTCCGCCGCAATTGCGCCGATCTGTTTCTCATGCGCGCCGTTTACATAGGCGTTGATGAGGCTGACCGTGATCGCCTCAACGCCTTGCGCCTTTAGCTGTTCGAGAGCAGCGCGGGCGCCCGCTTCATCAACGGGGCGGACTTCATTGCCATCGGCATCCATCCGGCCACCCACGGTAAGCGTGTCTTCGAGCGCTGCGAGAGGTTGCGGCTTTGGCCATATTATCCACGCGGCAAGGCCTCCGGGCACAAAGCTGCGCGCGATCTGCATGATGTCGCGGTAACCTTCTGTGGTGATGAGACCCACCCGCGCGCCCTTGTTCTGCAGCACCGCATTGGTTGCAACCGTCGTGCCGTGCAAAAAGAACTCGATATCGCCTGGATCAACGCCCGCCTCGCTTGTGATGGCGAGCACACCGTTCAAAATGCCTTCCGAGCTGTCATGCGGAGTCGATGGCGTCTTGTGCCGCCAGAACGCACCACTTTCCTGATCAAACAACAGCAAGTCGGTGAACGTGCCACCCACATCTACACCCAGACGGTAACGCATCAGGCGAGTTCCTTCTCTTCAGATTGGGCGGTCGGAAAACCGCCGGATTTGGCAACCATGGCTGGCAGGTCTTTGCCCATAATGGGGGCAAGCCAGGTGTTGGTTTCGATAAGTTTGGTGAGGTCGAGCCCTGTATCGATCCCGGCGCGCTCCAACATATATTGGACGTCTTCGGCGGCGACATTGCCAGCCGCTCCGGGCGCAAACGGACAACCGCCCAGCCCGCCGATGGAGGCGTCAATGGTCGAGGCGCCCGCTTCAATCGCGGCCCACACATTGGCAAGACCCGTCCCGCGCGTGTTGTGAAAATGCATACGGATCGGCAGATCGCCAACAGCCTCTTTCACCCCTGCGATCAGACGGGTGACGTGAGCCGGGTTGCCCACCCCAATTGTGTCGGCAAACGCGATCTCTACTGGCCCTGCCTCAGCAACAGCCTTGGCCATTTCAATAACGCGGCGCTCAGCAACTTCACCCTCAAACGGGCAGCCAAAACTCGCCGCAATTGTGGCCTGAGCCGCCTTTCCAGCCGCCTTAGCGCTTTCAATAATCGCCTTCGCCGCTTCGACCGAGCCGTCAGACGTCTGCCCCTGATTGCGCATGGCAAAAGTGTCGGTCGCCACACAAACCGCACCCAATTGATCAATTCGCCCCGTTGCCAAAGCGCGATCAGCCCCGCGCTGGTTCATGACAAGACCGATGTAGGTCACATCATCACGCTGAGGCAGTCCGGCGCAAACCTCATCGGCGTCTGCCATTTGCGGGACAGCTTTGGGATTGACGAAACTGGTGACTTCAATCCGGCGCGCGCCAGCGGCAATCGCGCCTTCAATCAATCGAATCTTGTCAGCGGTAGAGACCAAAACCTTCTCGTTCTGGAGCCCATCGCGCGGACTCACTTCGACGATTTCGATGGTTTTTGTATACACTGTTGCCACTATGCCGCACCTCGCTCGGTCTCGCCTACACCCTTTGTCATACCCTTGTGTGCATCGGCATAGGCATGAAAGGCACGGCGGATATGACCTGCCATGATGGCTTCAGCCCATGCCCCATCGCGGCGCTCAAAGGCGGAAATAAGATCGGCGTGTTCACTGTGCGAACACTCGAACGCCTTGGGGTCGTAGTGGTGCGCCGTACGCCAAACGACTGGTTGCTCAATAAGGGCTGTCAAAAGGTTCGTAAGACGCCGCGATCCGGCAGCCTTAAGAACCAAAGCATGCAGTTCACGATTATGATCCAAGAAGGCGTTAACATCTGGATCAGGTTTAGAAATCGCCTCATAAATTGCATTATTACAGTACCTTAATGCGATCAGGATTTCATCCGTCATTCGCTCGGCCGCCAGCTTTGCCGCATGCCCTTCTAACATCGCGCGAAGTTCAAAGGCATCGGCCACATCATCCAGAGACCAATCCGCAACATAGCTGCGCTGCGACTCGGTGCGAGTGACAAGCATATCCACTTCAAGTTGCTTCAACGCTTCGCGAATGGGTGTCCGTGATACGCCGCAAACTTGCGCCAATGCCTCTTCACGCAAAGGATCTCCCGAGGACAACTCCCCCGAAAGGATCATCCCACGGATCGCTTCATAGGCGCGATCTGACGCTTTGGTCATGGATAATCCTCAACTCGCAAATAGGGCATCAATGAACTTGACTCCGTTTAATTGTATACAATAAAGCAAGGCCCTTGCAAGGCGGTCTGTTCAAGCCGTCTTGGAAAGTGGCGAGATCCACTTTGATCAACCCCAAGCTTGGGACAGTTGGTTAGGTGCCGAAAGAACAAACGTGTCACGAGATCGCTCCACGGGAGAGGAGCGATTGGAGGAGAAAATTCACATGCGTCAGTTTCAACTGCTCACTGCAGCTTCATTCATAAGTCTAGCCGTCGCTGCACCTGCCGCAGCGCAGAGTAATTCCGCCCCGGACACCGCAGCCGAAGAAGATGACAACGCCATCATCGTGACTGCCCGTCGTCAAAACGAACGATTGCAAGACGTGCCAGCTTCAGTGACCGTCCTTACGGCGGATGCGCTTCAAAAGACCGGCGCGCAAAACGCAGCAGACTTCTCTCAGCTAACGCCGGGTGTCACAATCGTGACCGGAACAGCAGAAGCAGGCGACACCCAGATCAACATCCGCGGTATTAATGGCGCACGCGATGCGGAGAGCTCTGTCGCTCTTGTGGTTGACGGCATCCTCAAGACCAACACCGCTCAGCTAAACCAAAACCAAGGGACATTGCGCCAAGTTGAAATCCTCAAGGGCCCTCAAGGCGCTCTTTATGGACGCAACGCCGCAGCAGGCGCGATTGTCCTTCAAACCATCAAGCCAAGCGACGTTGTAGAAGGCGGAGTTCGAGCATCCTACGCCAACGATAGCACTTTTGAGGGCACTGCATATATCTCAAGCCCCCTTGGCGACAACATTGGTCTCGTTGCGTCAGGGTATTATCGCACCACTGATGGTTTCTTCCGCAATGACTTCCTGGATGCTGACGTTGTTGACGATCAGGAAGTTTGGTCAGTCGATGGCCGACTAATTGCCAATCTTGGAGAGGCAACCGAGCTTGATGTGAAGGCCCGCTACTCGCAGCTTCGCGGTGCTTCAATCAACTTCAACTCCTCATTCCATATCCCCGCATTTGGCGGAACCAATCCGGCCTTCTTCGAAGACGTGAACGATCATCCTTTTGTCTATAACGGCAATATTCGCCCTACCAACGAACAGGACAGCTTCGACATTTCTGCCAAGGTAGAGCACGACTTTGGCGATATGACATTGACCGCTTGGGCTTTGTATTCTGACGTTGATCAGCTCTTAACCGCCGATGGAACCAGCGCCGACTTTGCACGTTTCATCAACGCAGCAGACCCCGCCGCCCAAGGAGTCGTTGATAGCTGCTTTGCAACGACAGCTGAGCTCACCGGATTTCCAGTGGCACAGCCCGGCTTTATCGGCCAAATTCCCGTGCCGTTTATCTTTGCACCGGCCAATGGATCGACTTTCGGCGCATATAGTCCGACCACTTGCGATGGCACGCAGCTTCAAATCCGCGAACAATCGGACATCAGTGCTGAGATTAGGCTTGCCTCAAACGGCGGCGATGCACTCAGCTGGCAGATCGGTGCCTACTTCCTTAATATCGACCGCGAAACCGGCGTCAGCATTGGCGGCGACACAGGTGCTGGAGTTAGCGAAACGTTGTTCAATGCGCCTGGCAGTTCGAACCCAACCAGCCTCCTGCTGAATGATGAATTCGACACCACGGTTTATGCCGTCTTTGGTAATGTTGAATATGAGTGGGATGACCTAACGCTTGGCCTTGCGCTGCGGTACGATGTCGAAGACCGTTCGTCAGAAAGCCTTGTGCCTGCCGGCGCGCTTGACCCGTTCACGGGCGGTCCGATCAATCCCGGCCTTGCCTTTGGCGCGTTCAGCCCAGTTAGCGAGACCTTTAAACAACTTCAGCCAAAAGTTAGCCTTAGCTATCAGCCGAGCCCAGACCTCAACCTATATGCCAACTGGGGCATTGGATTTAAGTCAGGCGGCTTTAACAACCAAGGCTCGTCTGCCATCATCGATGCAAACTTCGTCCAGTTTATCGGCGCGGATGTCAGCATCAATGATGTGTACGACAAAGAGGTCTCATCCGCTTTTGAAGCAGGCGTCAAAGGACAGCTTTGGAACGGGCGCGTAACCTTCGATCTTGCGGGTTACTACACAGAAATTGACGACATGCAGTTCTTCGAATTCTTCGTTGGCTCGTTCGGTCTGCTTCGTGTGGTCTCCAACATTGACGATGTCGAGGTTTATGGCCTTGAATTCAACTCAAGCGTTGAAATCGTCGAGGGCTGGAAATTCTTCGGTTCCGTCAATGTGACAGAGAGCGAAATCAAAGCGAATAGCTCGCGTCCTTCAACCGTGGGTAATGAGAGCCCCTACACCGCAGATTATACTATCAATCTGGGCACCGAAATCGACACTCCGATGAGCGACAATGTGGATCTTATCGTGCGCGCCGATTATCGGATCACCGGACCGACATCGTTCCACTCGTTCCAAGATCAAACCTCACCGACGCTATTCTCTGGCCTGTTGCCAGGCTCTGCTCTTGCGTTGCCGGCATCTGTCGGTGACGCCGATTTCAGCGTAGCCCAGCGTGAAGCGTTTGGGGTTCTTAACCTTCGTGCAGGCGTTGAAATAGGGAACTTTACGGCCACGGTCTTCGCAGAAAACGCATTGAACCGAGAATACCTCAACGAGGTCATTCCCGCGATTGAGTTTGGTGGTTCCTTCATTTCGCCGGGTGCTCGGCGCCTCGTTGGCGTGGAAGTTGGCTACAACTTCTAACGCTGGCATACAAAAGAGCGCTTCCAGCGTCGCAAAAGGGTGGGTCTTTAACAGACCTGCCCTTTTTCTTTTGTTGCGCTAAGAAGACGCCCTTAAAGCCATCAAGCTGCAATATGGTGGAGCCACTAAGCAGCGACACAATTAATCGGGACCTTCATCAATGAATGACAATCGATCACGGCGGTTAGAACTCTCTCGGCGTCTGGCGCTCAAATCCTTCGGGTCCTCCGCCATTCTTGGGCTTTCTTTGGTGACCGCTACAGGCGCGATTGCTCAGCCGGTTTTTAGGCAATACCCGTTCCAGCTTGGCATCGCGAGTGGGGAACCTGAGCCCGATGGCTTCGTCATCTGGACCCGCCTTGCGCCCCAACCGTTTGAGCCCGGATATGGCATGCTGCCCGCGCCTGTCGAAGTGCGCTGGGAGGTGGCGAGCGATGAACGCATGCGCAATAAGGTCGCCGAAGGAACGGCCGTGGCTCGCCCTGAACTTGGCCATGCGGTCCATGTTGACGTTGCCGGGCTTGAGGCAAACCGCCCCTATTTCTACCGCTTTTATTCTGGCAATGAACGCAGCGGAATTGGGCGGGCGAAGACAACGCCCGCCATGGGACAGCCCATTGATAGCCTGCGTTTTGCCGTTGCCGGATGCCAGAACTACGAAGAAGGCTATTACACAGCGCACCGATACCTTGCCGCCGAAGAGGCAGATTTCGTCTTCTGCTATGGCGATTATATCTACGAATATCGCGGCGACCGCCTACGCGCAAATTGGCATGGCGGGGTGGAAGAGAATGTACGGCCCCACTTTGGCCAAGAGATCCACACGATCGAAGATTATCGCCGCCGCTATGCGCAGTATAAGATGGACCCAGACCTTCAGGCTGCCCACGCCTCTGCTCCTTGGATTGTGACGTGGGACGATCATGAGATCGACAACAATTGGGTCGCGGATATTGATCAGGACGGCACGCCCGCTTCGATCTTTGCTCTGCGCCAACAAATGGCGATGCAGGCCTATTACGAACATATGCCGCTGCGCGCGTCTTCCATGCCGCTGGGCAATCGGATGCAGATTTACCGCCAGCAACGCTTTGGCGATTTGCTCGACCTGAACCTTCTCGATACCCGCCAATACCGCACTGATCAGCCATGCGATGACCGCTGGGCACAATATTGTGATGGTGTTGATGACCGCGCCGCGCAAGTGCTGGGCAAGCAACAGGAGGACTGGCTGTTTGAAAGGCTGGGGTCTTCCAAGGCACAATGGCAGGTGCTGGCGCAGCAGATCATGATGATGGACCTCGACCGCCGCATTGGCGATGGCGAGGGACGAAATCTGGATAGTTGGGGCGGATATGAAACCCCGCGCGACCGTGTGCTCGCGCAGGTCAAAGAACTTGGGCGCGACAGCGTGATTGTTCTAACGGGTGATGAGCACCAGAATTATGCTGGCGAGCTTCACCTTGATGGACAGCGTCCGGGCGCAAAACCGATTGCGACCGAATTTGTCTCAACCTCTATCTCGTCGGGCGGCGATGGTGAGGATAAGCGCGGCGATACCGCCCAGATCCAGAAAGAGAACGAATGCCTCAAATGGCACAATGCACAGCGCGGCTATGTCATGTGTGATGTGACCCGCAACCAATGGACGACTGAGTTCAAGACGATGGAATATGTGTCGCGGCGTGGCGGTTCGATCAAGACGCGCAAGCGCATGACTGTTGCACATGGTGAGCCGGGGTCCTTGGCTGAAGCCTGACGCCGACCTTTCGAGACATACAAAAGGGGCGGATGAGATGATCTCACCCGCCCCTTTTTTTGCGTTTGGCCTACCCGGATTGTTGTGCCCGGCTTATTGCGGGTAGCTGGGAACCCCGCTGCCCGGCGTGTACGGCGCGCCAAGGCTAGCCAGTTCGCTCTCAAGCGCCTCAACCCGCAGCTCGGCATCGCGAAGCTGGGCAAGGACGCCTGCAAAGTCGTTTTTCGCGATTTGGAGCGCTCTTTTATCAGAGCCGGTGACTGGCGATTGGTGGTTCCAACCCCAGCCTTCGATCTGGCCCACGCGCTGAGCAATGGAGAACGGCACAGGCTCGTTCCGGCTGGCAACCGAACGGTCACCAAACAGCGCCATGTCCGATTGATCGAGGATGATCTCGATCTGCTGGATCGTGGTGCGCTGTGCTTCATTGGGCTGGGTAAGAGCCTCTACTGCAACTTTCAGGTGAGCGACGCGACCCCACAGTTCACGCGAGGCAGCGCCTGCACCCGATACTGCGCGTGACAGGTCGGCGGTCTCTTGCTGGAAGGCAAGGACAGCGGCCCGATCAATGGCAAGCTCTGGTGAGTTTTCAAGCGGCTTCAAAGTGAAGCTTTGCGGGCTTCCCAAAGGTGTGACCACGCCGTTGATGCGCTTGCCCATTTGGACTGTGTACTGGCCCGGCACCACAAGCGGCCCTGTTGGCGGGCTGCCAAAGATGCTGACTTCGCCAGCCGACAAGCGCGCAGGGCCCGGCGCAGGATAGCGAAGGTCCCATGCAACCCGGTGAAGGCCTTTGGATTTCGGCCCTGTCATACGGCGCACGATCTGGCCTTCGCTATCTGTGATTGTAAAGATGATAGCTGGTTCATCCTCGCGGTCTTCTTGGCGAAGGGTTTCCCACGATGGGTACGGCGTATCCCCGCCCGTCTTCTCGATCTCACGTTCTGCCTTGCGGCGGCTCTGAGCGCGTGTCTCAAGTCCATCGCGAAGCGTGTAGGTGAAGACCGCGCCATAGGGCGGGTTCTCAGCGAACCAGAAGTTGTCGCCGTTCGACGCCTGAGCGCCGCCATAAGTGCCCCAAAGGTCGCCTTCGATATACATCCAAGGATCACGCACTTCGAACAGCGTGGCTTCGTTCGACGCAACGCTTGATGCGCTTGTGCGCAATGCCGAATAGTCATCAAGCACATAGACACCGCGTCCAAAGGTGCCCACGACGAGGTCGTTTTCACGCTTCTGGATTTCGATATCCCGAACGTCGATGGTCGGGAAATTGGCTTTGAGCTGCTGCCAGCTCCCACCGCCATTTTGCGAATAGAACAAGCCAAATTCCGTGCCTGCAAACAGCAGGTTCGGATCAACATGATCTTCGGCGATGGTGTGGACAGAGCCTTTGCCCGGCAGATTGCCTGCAATCGACGTCCAAGTCTGGCCCCGGTCGCTCGAGCGATAAACGTAAGGCTTATCATCACCGCGCTTGTGGTTGTCGAA
Organism: Erythrobacter sp.; assembly: GCF_039988855.1. GTDB lineage: Bacteria > Pseudomonadota > Alphaproteobacteria > Sphingomonadales > Sphingomonadaceae > Erythrobacter. Next base: position 65,254 of record NZ_JBDXIY010000019.1, on the reverse strand, counting down.
CACCGCATATGCGACATTGGAATCGTGGTTTGAGGCGATGATGTCCTCAACTAAAGTCATCTCTGGCACGCCTCGAACACTCAAGAGCCTGCGCCAATCGCTGCCGTTGTTTTCCGTCACCGAGATCACGCCATCGTCAGTGCCGACATAGATAAGTCCCTCGACCAGCGAGCTTTCAGACAAAGCAATCGCCGCGCCGTAGATTGACGTTGAGGCGTTCTTTGCAATCGCATCGACACTCCACACACGGCCCATGACTTCCAGAGCATTGCGGTCAATCTGACGGGTGAGATCAGGGCTGATCTTCTCCCACGAATTGCCTTGGTCGTTGGAAGCAAAGAGGTATTCAGCCGCATAGTAAATCCGATCGGGATTGTGCGGGCTGATCAGCAAAGGCGTGTTCCAGTTCCATTTATACGCTGGCTCGCCGGGCTCTGGTTGCGGGGCGAGGAACACCCGTTCTTGAGTGCGTCGGTCATAACGAGCAAGCCCGCCATATTGGTACTGCGTATAAACAAGGTTATGATCACGCGGGTCGATTTGCGGCTTATATCCGTCCCCGCCGAGCACGATGTGCCAGTCGGAATTGGTGATGCCGTGAACAACCGTGGTGCGCGATGGACCACACAGCGAGTTATTGTCCTGCGTGCCGCCACACACATTGTAAAACGGTGCGGCATTGTCGGGTTGAATGCGGTAGAACTGCACAATGGGCAGGTTCTGGAAGTGGCGCCATTTCTGACCGCCATCCCAGCTTTCATAAACGCCGCCATCGCCGCCCATGATCATGTGGCTCGTGTTGCCTTCATCAATCCAAAGCGCATGATCGTCAACGTGACGCGTCGCATTGCTAAGGTTGCTGAACGTCTTGCCGCCATCGGTCGAACGCTTTGAAAACGTATCGAGCGAATAAAGGACATTGGGGTCCTTAGGATCAACGACAATCTCGTTATAGTATTGCGGACTGCTCGTGATGTGGCCTGAACGCTTGGTCCAATTCTGGCCAAAGTCGGTCGAACGATAGACACCTTTTTCATCGTCCTGAGCTTCGATTATCGCATAGAGCGTGTTGGGCGCAGAAGGAGCCATGGCAAGGCCAATCCGGCCCACATCGTCCTTACCCGGAAGACCTGCAGAAACCTTGTTCCAAGTATCGCCGCCATCGTTCGACCGATGGATACCAGAACCCGGACCGCCATTAATCAACACCCAAACATGCCGGCGGCGTTGATAGGAGGAAGCGGTGATCAAGTCGGGATTGTCAGGGTGTACTACAAATTCATTGATGCCGGTGTGCTCATCTAGCTCGAGGATAAGCTCCCAGTTCTCCCCGCCATCGGTGGTCTTATAAAGCCCGCGATCGCCACCTTCGGACCAAAGCGGACCTTGGGCTGCGACAAGAACGTGGTTGGAGTCCTCAGGGTTGATCCAAATCTGGCCAATGTGACCTGATTCTTTGAGCCCCATATTCCTCCAAGACTTGCCGCCATCGGTGGATTTATAAACGCCGTCGCCAAACGCAACCGAACGTTGAGCATTGTTCTCGCCTGTGCCGACCCAGATCGTGTTCTCATCCGAAGGCGCAATTTCTACAACACCGATTGAGTATGAACCCTCGCGATCAAAAATCGGCGTCCAAGTCGTGCCTGCATCTTTGGTCATCCATAGGCCACTCGAAGCGGTAGCTACGATGTAGTGGTGCGAACCGCCTTTGAAGAAAGCAAAATCAGAAATGCGCCCTGAAACATAGGACGGGCCGATCAACCGCAAGGGAAGCGAAGAAAGAGCACTGCTTTCATCATCTTGCGCAGCGGTTGGTACGCTAAAGCCAACGCCCATTAGCAATGAGATCAATGCGATCGCACGGACGGCAGATTGGAAAAGATGTCTCATGGCTTAAAGCCTTCCCCTTTTACGACTCTCTAAAAAGAGACCTTAGCCGAGAAACGAAACTTCGCAACGCGTTACAATTCGTGCGCGGAGGTTTTCGATTAATCCGCTCATTCGATGCTTCGCGCTTGACCATAGGCTCCCGCTGGTTGATCGAACAAACTGGGACAATAAAGGCACGCACATGACGGATGGATTGGGTCAAAATTACGCGAAAGCATATGCTGGCAAGGCCGGCTTCGGCAAATCACCAGCTTTAATTTTGATAGATTTCGTCCAAGGGTATTTTGATCCCTCCTGCGATCTTTTTGCCGATGTCGACGAAACGCTCGCTTCGGCCCTTAGAGTGCGCAAATCCGCGCATGAGGCCGACATTCCCGTCATTCTCACAAACGTCGTCTATCACCCTAAAGCAATCAACGGTGGCCGCTTTTTCGAAAAGGCGACTCCATTGCGCTATTTCCTCGAAGGCAGTCCAATGGGGGATTGGCCCAAGGGATTAGAGCCAACAGAAGACGAGTTGATTGTTTCAAAGCAATATCCAAGCGCGTTTTTTGGAACTTCTCTTGCCTCAACGCTGACCAGCCTTGGCGTGGACAATGTCATACTGACCGGCCTCACAACCAGCGGATGCATTCGCGCATCATGCGTCGATTCAATGAGCCACGGTTTCATTACGACTGTTGTGCGCGACGCGTGCGGTGACAGGCACGAAGACCCGCATGAAGCCAATCTCTTCGACATGCAGGCCAAATATGCAGACGTTGTATCTGAGGATGAAATTATCGCGCATCTTGCGGGCCTCGCCAAACGCTAAGCCTCATTGACCCTCCACAATTTGCAAGTGTTTACGGGTGCTGGAAGGAATAAGTTCCTACTAAGCGCGGATAAGAGTCGCGAATGGGGGATATGCAAGGATGGAGCACAGGGCCAACGACCAAGCACCAGACGCAAGTACACTTTGGCTTGCGATCGGAATTGGTGGGTTTTCAGTCCTCGCATCATTCCTTTTGGCAATATACTTCGCCGCGATGAGCACGGGCAGCGAAGCGACCTCCGTCGAAGCACAAAAGCTCGAAGTGTCGACAAGCCCTGCAAATTGAACGACTCAAAAAACGTAATTACTGACGTTTGACTAGGCACTTCGGGTGCAGCGTATTCAAAGGCTAAGTCAATCGTTTGAGGCGGGCCCCATCCTAACCCCCCGGGGCTCGCCTCACTCTTTTTGGGATGAAAGCTTGCCTCACCCAAGAAATGCCCACGCGGGTAAAAACATGTAATTTCTACCTCTCAAACAGCCGCAAAGGCTGGATTCATTGGCGATCAAATGTAACAGGCTGTTCATGTTACATTTGAGATTTAGGAGCACTCGAAGATGCGCATAGCGCTCGCAGACGACGACCGGGACATCCGCGATCAGGTTTCGGCCATGGTCCAAAAAGCGGGCCATATTGTCGATGAATTCACCAATGGGCTGGATGTTCAAAAGGCGTTGCAGCGCGACACCTATGATGTCGTTTTGTTGGACTGGAACATGCCGGGCCGCACCGGATTTGAGGTGCTCGAATGGGCAGCCGAAAACATAGAGTTTCCCCCACCCGTTATCTTGCTTACCAGCCGACAGGACAAAAGTGACATTGTCGCTGGGCTAGAGGCAGGTGCGGTTGATTATATCGTAAAGCCCGAGAGCGAAGAGGTAATCAAGGCCCGTATCGAAGCTGCTGCCAAGCGCACTGCTGTCAAAGAGATCCGGGATACAGCGGAGTTTGGTCCGTTTGTCGTCAATCACCACGCACGCAACATCTCGCGCGATGGTGAAGCAGTTACCCTCACCGCGAAAGAATATGATCTGGCGGTTCTTTTGTTCGAGAATATCGATCGCCCATTGTCGCGTAGCTATTTGTTCTCACGCGTCTGGGGTGGCAATATCGATGTCGAAACTCGCACCATCGACATGCATATATCACGCCTCCGTTCAAAACTGGGCCTTACCCCTGAATCTGGGCTTGTTATTAGAACCGTTTTTGGTTTTGGTTACCGGATGGATCATTTTGAGGTAGAAGCGCTACCTGAGTGATCGCAACCATGCGGTAATAGCACAGGGAGACGCAGCGCAATGATGAAACAGGGAAAAGCCCCCATCATGCATATGACACCTGCTCTGCTGGCAGCACTTTTTGCGTCTGCTTGCGCGGTTTCAACCCCTGCGATTGTCACATCGGCGCGGAGCAGTACGCAACCGATCGCTGAAATCCAGTTGCTGAACGAGAGCAGCGCGGCGAGCCTTAGAGGTCGCTTCCATGAAGAACTGACCGGGAAGTTTGCCGAGCGTGGTATTTCGTTCGCGCCAAATGCAGACTTTGTTGCGGACTTTGCTGTTTCTCAGCGCAAGGCTGATGTTGGCCTACAAGCTGTGTCAGATAGCGAAACAGCAACTCAGCCAAACAAACCCAATTTTCGCAGTCATTGGTATCATAAATGCAAACCTGCCAGGGTGAGCGCTAGTTTGGTCATCTATGCCCGCTCCAGCGGAGCAGTGCAGGCCAAGTCGTCTGGTGAGTTTTTGGCTTGTCCTGATGATTTGTCGCAGCTTGACCAACTGGCTGGATTGTTGGTCGACCGTGCCTTAGCCAATTGAGCTTTCATCAACTCACATGCTGGCAAGGCTGATCACAAATTTGGTGCCGCCAGCTGGCACGGTTTCAATCGCAATTTCGCCATCGTGAAGGTCAACCACCTGTTTTACATAAGCGAGACCCAAGCCTGAACTGGGCCCTGCACTCGCATCACGTGCACCGAAGCGCGCAAAAGGATCGGCACGGCGTTCTGGTGAAAGACCTGGTCCCTGATCAGTGACGGTCAACTTAACAATGCGCCCGTTTGCCCCCGTGCTAAGGCCAAGTGTGACTTGCGAATTATCAGGCGAGAATTTGACTGCATTACTGATCAAATTGTCCAGCATCCTTGCTACGGCAAAAGGATCAACCCGCGCAAAGAACGGTTCCTCGCCAGGTTCAAACGCCACTTTGCTTCGTTTCTTATGCGCTAATGGGAACGCTCGATCTGCGGCCTCTTGCAGCACCGAATTCATCTCGGTCTCTTCGCGCTCTAATCCTTCATTAGAAATGCGCGCAATCTGGACGAAATCTTCGGTCAGCTTCAGTGTGCGGCGAGCCTGGTCTTCTATCCGGCCAAAACGATCTGACGCCTCCAGAACCGCGTCCTGCTGCTGCGCAAGGCTGATGATCGCGACTTGGGGCGAGCGCATATCATGCGACAGAAATTCCAGTGTTTCGCGCCGATGGCGATCCGCCTCTTTGATCTGTGTCACCTCGCGCAATGAAAGCACTTGCGAGCCCACATCGGCATCCAGATCTGCTGCGACTAACCAGAATGTGCGTCCATCTCCAAGGCTAAGCTCGTCGCGCTTATCATTGAATTGCCCTTCGGATTCATAAAGCAACTCATTGAGCTGGAATCCCTGTATCTGGCTTATGGGTCCAAACAGATCCTGTGCGGCAAAGTTCCCCATCGAAATCGCACCCCTACCATCGGTCACTAACATTGCATCAGGCGAGGCATTGATAACATCCTGAATAAGGGTGAGGTTGCCAGATACCCCTTTCGTCAACCGTTTGAGCAAAGTGACTTGTTGTGCCACCACATCAAAACCCTCTGATCGCTCGGAAATGGGAAGGCTGGCAAGGCCTCTGAGTTCAGCCGCTTCGCTTTCGAGAAACCGGCTTACCGAGGCGAGCCTGCGCCATCCCCACAATGGGTAAGAGATCACAATGGCTAGCAAAGCGCCGCCTACGGGAATCCAGATATTCAACACCATTAATGTGGCGAAGAAGACTCCAAAGAGCCCCGCAATAAGGCCAATGGCCGCGATCAAGGCCGAGCGCGGTGACAACCGCCAAAAGCCAGCGAACAAAAGGACAATTGCGAATATCTGCACGGCCAGCGTCCACGCGGCAGGCGAACGTTGGATCAAATTGTCAGTGAGTATTGCATTGGCGAACGCGCCCTGCATTTCCAATCCGGGCAGAATGCCCCCGGCGTAAGAAGGAACTGAATATCGATCACCCAGCCCTTGCGAAGTTGCTCCGACAAGGACGATGGCGTCCTTAAAATATTCTGGAACGGCGCTCCCGTCCAAGACTGTGGCCGCCGATGCTTCGCGAAATTCACCTCGGGCGCCATAACGCACGAAAGCTGAATCGGGGAGCATGTCATCCGACCAAGGGCTTGCCCCATCAAGAGCTAAGCTCGAAACCATCAAATGGGGGAACCGTTCACCTTCAATGTTGAATGACAGGTCAAATTGCCGGGCCACTCCGTCCTCTTCGGGCGAGAGCGCAACATGGCCGATATCCGCCGCACTCCCGCGAAACAGCGCGATTGGATAGAATGGCGCCTGACCATCGAAGGTATTCAGCTTGCTGGTAAAGGAATGAGGCAATGTTACCTTGCCACTGGCCGCTAAAGCTTGTCCAAGCGCCACGTCGCTTTTTTCATTGCTAGGTTCAACAAACAACACATCGTAAGCAATCACGCGCGGGCCAAACGAGTTAATCCGCTCGATGAGCTCTGCATGAACCGCGCGGTCCCAAGGCCATGCCCCCAACTCTTCAAGCGCGCGATCATCGATCTTCAGGAGTATTATCGAAGGGTCGGTTGCAGGGGCGTTGGCTTGCCCTTCAAGGTCCAAAAGAAATAGGTCAAACCGCTCTGTCCATCCGCGCTGGTGCCCAGCCACAAGAAGCGCAAGCATCGCTAGAAACAGGATCACCCATTCAGCAGTAAGCCTCGACTTAAGCAGTTTTGTCCCGCCAAACAAAATGGTCCTATTCGCTAACCGTCAGATCGCGTGGCTCACTCCACACCTTGATCACTTCGCCTTCATCAATCACCCATGTTGCAACGCGCCATGTGTAGACACCAGGCTCCACATCGCTGACATAAAGGCCGGAAATCTCAAGTCCGACTTCATCAACGATCAAGGCTTCTGGCACACCTTTGGGCCACATTTGGAAGGCTGTGTACGACGGGCCCGATCCTACCGGGACCCAAGCAAACTTATAGGCATCTGCGAATGGCGCCGGTTCTGCACCAGCAGAGGTTCCTACACGCTTGCGCCGGAACGATGCATCTTCGCTTTGCCAAAAGCCTTCAAGACCACTTTGCGCAATCGCGCGCGTCCTGACTGAAAAACGTCCGTCTTCAATGCCTGAAAACTCAATCGCGATATCTGAGGAGATCAGTTCATCAATAACATCGGTGAACGTTATATCGCTCGCGATTTGGGTGCGATAGGCCACCGCACCGTCCAAGGGTGTGACGTCGAAACTCACGGACTCTTTTGTTTGAGTCGCACTTCGATCAGAAATCTCAGGGGCCCTGAGCAAATCCTCAGGCCGGCCAAGGCCTCCCAAATTGCTCGCAACGCCGGCGCCTTCCGGCGCTGAAACCGCAGCACCACCAGCAGAAATTTCGACGAGACCTTCGGTCACTTCAGTAAGTGCGAGCGATCTTTCTTCGTCGTAACCGACGCGAAATTGCGTACCCCGCACAGCCGTAACCGCAAGAGGCGTCCCGGTTCTAAAACGCTCGCCTTCCTCCAATTTTGGGGCTGTTATTTCTCCGCGACCTCGCAAAACGCGAAGGTCGACATCGAGCGAATTATCAATTCGATACCTCCGTGCACGCCGGATATGCACCCGCGAATTTGAAGGAAGCGAAAGCGCCGTACGCCCCTCTCCCTGAAGAGAAATGAACGACTGAGCGCCAGTTGAAACAATTGTATTTCTGGCGATTGCCTGACCCGCACGCGGCGTTTGACGCGTTCCGCCGCTCTCAATACTTACGCTCCCGGCAAAAGCTGCAATCTGCAAGGTCACAGGATCCCATCTGAGCAATGACCGTGGCACTTTGATTTGAGCGCCAACGGGGATTCTTCGTGCGTTTCGAATACGGTTGAGTCGTTGAACCTCTAACGCCGCCCCCTCCGAGACAAAGTAATCATTCGCAAGCGCATAGAGGGTATCGCCCGCCTTCATCCGGTACTGAATCGCATCATCTTCCTGCGCCGCTGCCGGAGCCACCAATCCTGCGACTGCCACGAATGCGGTCACAATTGATGTGCCAAGCATTTTTTTAAACATCCGAAGCGCCATGGGCCTGCTCGCAATCTTTTAGATTATCGGGGACCTACCTTTAGCGCATTACACGGCAGACACCAAAAGGGTTGCGAGCCAAACTGCCGCCTTTTTACAAACTTTTGCGAACAGTCCAGCGTTTGATCGGGGGGAATTGGGAGCTATTTCATGCTGATTCCTGGGCTGAGGCCGGATTGATGTCGGCTATTTGATGCAATTTGGGCCCACTCTCACATCCAGTCCGAATTTCGAGGAAGCTATCGAACAATGTCGAAGTCTGCACCAAAAGTTGAATTACCCAAGGCTGCAAGATGACCTTATGCTAAGTTGGCTGACCGTTCGGCGGCGCAGCCCGATCGAGCCAGAGGCCCAAAAAAGGATCAAGCGATGAGTGAACATGCAGGCAAAACCGTATTTATCACGGGCGGGACAAGCGGGATAAACCTTGGCATCGCCAAAGGCTTTGCCCGCGAAGGGGCGAAGGTTGCGGTTATCGGCCGCGATCCGGAACGGGCCGCCAATGCGCAAAGCGATATCAAGGCGGAGTGCACAGGTTACGGCGATGCAATGGGCTTTTCGTGCGATGTTCGCGACTATGACGCGGTCGAAGCTGCGCTTGCCAAAGTTGCAGAGGCTTATGGGACAATTGATGTGCTTGTCGCCGGCGCTGCAGGCAATTTTTATGCACCTCTCTTGGGCATGTCGCCCAACGCCTTTCGCACCGTAGTCGACATCGATTTATTCGGGACGTTCAATGCATTTCGCGCCAGCTTTCCGTACCTCACCAAACCTGGAGCATCTTTGATCGCCATCTCCGCAGGCCAAGCTGACCGGGCGAGCGCGATGCAGGCTCATGCCTGCGCCGCAAAGGCTGGGGTCAACCAATTGACCAAAGTGTGCGCCGTGGAGTGGGGCCCCGCAGGAGTGCGCGCAAACATCATTTCACCGGGCGGTATCGCCGACACGGTGGGCATCCAATTCTTGAACAAAGACCCCGAAAAATTCGATGACGCGATTAGCCGAATTCCGTCTAAGCGCCTAGGAACAGTCGACGAAATCGCTGACATGGCCAAATTCCTTAGCTCGGACGCGGCGCGTTATGTGAGCGGTCAGGTCGTCTATGTCGATGGCGGGCTTTACACTGGCGATGCGAGCACCGATTGCCTCAACCCGCCACCACGATGATAGAGAGAGCTTTGTGGTGGCGGGCGCAGCAACCTTAAGTGCTGCAACCTTCGCCATCTGCGCATTCTTCTTCTTCACCAACCCAGAAATCCTCATTTCCGGCACCAGTGACGGGATCGTCGATTAGCGGATCATCGCCAAAACTCGCATCCGGAGTAAGATCAATAAGTCCACCTTGAAGCAGTCCTTCCGGCTGCACCTCAGGCGGTACAAGACCATCTTCAATAAGATCACGCGTCTCGATCTCCGAGTTCGGCTCTTGACCTGAGGTCGGAGGCGTCGTTGGCGGTGTCGTAGGAGGGGATGTGGGCGGAGTGGTGCCCGTCGCACACAATGCAGGATCAGCAATCAAACAGCCATTGATCGTCGAGGCCGCGGCAGGTGTGCTGCTAATGTTTGTCACCGCAATTGCTTCAATGCCGGTTTCGCCTGAAACGACGCCGTTGATCACAATCGGTTGGTCTGTCGTCCCACCATTCGAGATCGAAAGCGAGTTCACCTCAATGCCGCGGCGGTCATCAAAAGCGGTGCCTAGCGCCGTATTTTGGACAAAAACGTCGCTACCTGTTGTTTGAATGGCCAAAGCATCAGCGCGAATGATCCCTTCTGGGCGATCGACGCCATCACTGTCCCCGAGGCGCAGATCAATCTCAGCAAGGCTGATGCCGCTAATATCGATAAGGGCTTGATCCGTTACAGCGATAAAGTCGGACGCAACCACAGATAGATCGCCCGTCGGAGCGCCGTTGGCATTCAATATGAAGATACCGCCATTGGCCGTATCGATTCGAACACGGTTGGCCGCATCGAAGGAAACCGCCGTATCTACAAGGGCGCCTGAAACACTCAGATTGCCGAGCACTTCGATATCACCCGCTGCCGTAAAGCCAAGCGTGGTCGACTGGCCAAAGTTCTGGTTAAAGCTTCCCGAACCATCGCCTGCAGTCACGTCCAACTGATCCAATGTAATGAGCGCCGCAAGCCCGCTTACGTCAGGGAAGGCAGTGAAGTTCAGACTTCCACCCGATGAAATTCTAGTCAATTCGGTATTGTCGATCTGATACGGGTTGATAACGTCATTTACACCGCCAATCACCATCGATCCAAAGGCTTGGAAGTCGATCGAGAAGGTGCGCGATGCGTCACCGATGATGCTATCATTGCCAAGCACCACATCCCCAGAAAGCACATTGATCGCTTCTGCGAACGCAGAGCCATTGGCCGCATCAAAGGTGCCGCCTGCCGCGATATCCAAGAAGGTCCCAGCATCAGCGATACCAGCGATTTGGACAGTATTGGCGGCGATAAGGGTCACGTTTGATCCTTGCGCATCGTTGACGACAAGGTCGCTGCTCACGCTTTCAAGGGTTACGTCGTTTGTCGCGTTGGCCAGCACAGCCTCAAGAATGTCCTGGGCAGAAACAAACACATCACCATCATTCGCGAGCGCCTCCACTGTAAGGCTCGTGCTAGAAGTGATATCAATCGCGGTTCCCTCAGCCGTCAACAGATCATCGATAATGGCATCTGCAACCGTAACAGGCCCACCAATGGCAAGCAGGTTGGCTTCTATGGCTGTAAGAGTGCCAAAATCGATTTCTCCGTTACCGCCTATCGCAACAGGTCCACCTGAGCCCCCCCCTGTTCCGCCAGCAGTGCCAGAAACCACATCAACGGTGTCGCCGGCTGTAAGCGTGGTACCTTGAACAAAGGTGTCGGCGATCATGTCGACCGTAGTACCCGCCACAACAGAAACAAACTCGATCGAGAGTGCGGACACATCAACAAGTCCGCCCGCACTTGAGTTCCCGAGGTCGGCCGCATCAGCGACATCAATAACAATGTCGCCGCCCGTAATAATCGAATTGAGGCCGGTTCTAATCGTGCTGCTGCCCGTAGCGGTAAAGTTGCCGTCAGCTTCGGCATGGTCGACATCGATGTCGCCTGCCGAAGAGATCGTAATGTTGCCGCCAGCGAGAGTGTTAACAATGCTCACGCCGCCACTTGTCGCGGTCACATCCACATTTCCGCCCGCATCAATCAGATCAATGGCAACCAAACTGCCGGTGATCGATGTGTCCTGCCCGCTAATCGCACCGGCCAAGGTTGGCGCACCTGCTGCATCGATTGTGATATCGGTCTGGGCATCAACCAAGCCAAAGCTTGCATCACCCCCTGTCGCATTGGCTGATACAAAGCCGCCAGACGTGACATCACCGACTTCGATATCAACTGCATTGAGAGTCACATCTCCGTCACTCAAGATATCCGCGCTGCCGCCATTCGATGCGATTGATCCGCTGCTCGCGTCAAGGTCGATCGAGTTTGTGGAATCGAGCCGATCAAAGAAAATGTCAGACCCACTTGAGAGATCGATCTCGTCCGCTGTTACATCGCGGACTGCGATGGACCCGCCGCTTACCGAGGCCACAGTTCCTGCATCGATATCACCGACATTCACCAGATCGCCGCCGATATCGACGCTTCCACCTCTCGCGTCACCACCATTGACCACGCCAAAGCCGCTTACAAAAACATCGCTGCCATCAAGGAGGCCGTAGTCGATGTTTGCACCGTCAAGCAAAATGGCACCGCCGACACCTGCAAAACCAAGCGATACGTCTCCATTGGCCGTAAGAATGACATCCGAGGGCGAAGATGCTTCGCCGATATTGATGTTACCGCCTGCGAACAGATCGATGCTGCTGCCGCCTTGGTTGAAGAAACCGGCGATGAAGCTGCCAGGAACCTCAAAAGAGCCGGAACCACCGCCAATGTCCGCAACAGTGGTAAGCTCGCCGCCTGTATCGATACCGCCGACAATAATGGAATCGCCTACCGTGATCCCGATGTCATTGCCACTTGTCAGGACACCAGTACCCAAAACACTGCCCGCTGCTGTTATCAGAATCTGATCGGCGCCAATGCTCGCATCACGAAGATCAACATTACCCGTCGTGCTTTCAGCGGAGAAAGTGCCAGTTGCGTTAAGATCAGTGTCGATCCCATTGGTGCCCATGACAATGTCATTGCGGGTCTGGATCGAGATGTCGGTCGCGCTGATCTGGGCCTGTTCAATGAACAACTGGATCGCGTCATTGTTGCTATCGATGCCGATTTCGATGACGTTCTCAGCATCCATGTCCCCAAGGCAGATAACCCCCTCTAGGCATGGCCCGCTTAGTAACCCGTTATCGTCTTCTAACGTTGAACCAGTGTTCGGAGCATCACGGACGTCCGCTTTGATAAACCCAGCGATGAGATCGCTATCAAGCCCTTCGATCGCATTTCCTTCAAGGATGATCGATGCGTCATTGGCGTCAAGGGTTCCGTCAATAACAAGCGAGGCAATCGGGCTTGTCGGAATGGAAAGTAAGTTTGTTTCCCCGCCTGCAATCAGCTCCAGATTAGGGCCGCCTTCGAAGGGCGCTGCGGGCGTAATTGGGTCAGTCGGATCATTTGCGCTCGACAGCACTGCACCTGCCTCAACGATGATATCATCGCCAGTATTCACAATCAGCGCATTATCCGCTGCTGTGTTTGATCCGCCCGCAAACACGGCGTTTCCGCCTGCGGTGATGTCGATATCGTCATAGCTTGTGACAGTGCCGGTGATTGTCGCATTGGCATTATTATCAAAAGCTAAGCCGCTGCCTCCAAAATCGAAGAAGCCTGCCTCGATAATGATCCCGCGGAGATTGCTGACGCTTTGGGGACCCGTGACGCTCGCATTGTTGAGCGTGACATTGCCCCCTGCCTGCAGGAAGATAGCCTCAGTCGCGCGCAGGTCTGCCGCTTCTATGCTGTCAGAGGCAAACATCGTCAGATCAATACCGCTGTCCAGAATGGAGCCCGCTTCTGAAACGAATGAGCCGCCGATATCGACAAGCGTGCCAAAGCCAACATCCACAGAAACGGTGTCGGCGGTGTTGTTGGTATGGGTGACAAACATGCTGCCAATGGCATTGAAGGTTGCCCCAGCAGCAACGACCAATTGATCGGTGCCATCAAACGCAAGCGTTATGTCACCGGCCAAGGCGTTAAGCGTCAAGCTCCCGCCAACATCGCCACCGTCAAGATCAACCGAAGCACCCGAAAGCGTCACATTGCCGCCGCTGGTTACGCTCTCAAGCAGAGGGTTTCCTTGGGCAGTGATGTCGATCGTGGTGCCCGCGTTAAGCGCGCCAAAGCTCGCATCACCAACGCTTGCATCTGCTGAAATTGCACCGGTGCTGGTGATATCACCCATGTCGATGGCTTGCGCGGTAAGGTCGACATTGCCACCGCTATCAATATCGCCTTCGCCCGGCGTAGTTGCGCCAATGACGCCCGCTGCAGACAAGGTAATCGCAGCTGGAGAGATCAAGCCATTGAAGCGCAAATCGGCCCCGCTGGTGAGCGAGATCACGCCCGCTTCAAGAGTGCCGATAGCGATATTGCCGATCGCATCGAAAGTGGCCGTATTCGCAACTGTAATCGAACCAAGGCCAGTAATATCACCTGATGTCGAAGTAACCGCCAGACCTTGGGCCAATGTCCCGTTGTCGAGGTTGACCGAAGAGCCCGTGACGGTGGAGCTGGAATTGGCGACGAGGTCACCGATAGAGACAGCGCCCGGTGCGGCAACCGTCACATTCTGGTTGGTCGATTGCACAAGGCTAACGTCAACCGATGCTGCATCGATAGTCACAATGCTGCCGGGGCCTTGGCCAATGAAATCACCACCGCTCAGCGCGCCGACGATGTCCAGGTCAAGCAAACCGTTGGTTGTGGCGCTTTCGATGTTGGCATCGCCGCCAACATCCACGTTCAGGCCGGGGCTTATGGTCCCCGCAAACAGGTTGCCAGCAGTCAAATTGCCGCCGACGTTAATGGAACCGTTTGAACCGGCATCCACATCACCGATAATGAGATCTGTGTCGGTTGTGACAGACGCACTCGCCGATGCGGCAATCTCGCCAATGTCCCCATCAGTTGCTGAATTGACTAAGATCAGGCCTTGGGTTGTGCTGAGTTGACCTGTTGCAATGCCCTCTGACGTAGAGGTCAATGTGATACTAGCAGAACCCTGCGTTGATACATCGCCGACATCGATTGATCCGGCTTCGAGCGCAATCGAACCATCCGCAGCTGCATCGCCGCCAACGATGTCCGTCGCATCGATATTGATCAACCTGTTGGAATCTAGACTGTCAAAACTCGCTGTTCCGCCAGCAGCAATGCGCAAATCTCCAGCACTACCAGTCGTGGTGATGCTACCAATTGTGACATCGCCTACCGCATCAGCGGTAAATTCGCCGACAGTTCCGGTGCCCAAGTCAATTGCCCCAGCTGATGTAAGGTCAGCGGTTGCAGGCGTGTTCAATCCATCGACGCTTAGATCGCCAATCATACTTGTCAGGGTCGTAATGAAACCCGCGTCAACCTGGCCAATGTCAATCGCGCCAGCATTGACCGTCACAATGCCAATCGCAGAGCGGGTGCTGTCGATTTCGTCGATTGTGACGGTTCCGCCTGCGTCTATGTTGACGAATTGCGCGGCATCAACCCTCACTCCGGTCACGCCGACACCTGCGTCGATGTCGATATTGCCTGCATTGCTAATCAAAGTGCCAAAGGCCACATCTTGAACCGCAATAAGGTCAATCGCATCCAGAACATCGGATGCAGAGATCGTCCCATCAGAAGAGCCCGTGATCGAACCCGCCGTCGCTGTCAGATTAACCACGCGCGGCGTTGTGATAGAATTGTAAGCGATGTCGGCCGCGGTAATCGAAACATTCGTCCCCGCAACGATATCGCCAAGGTCAGACGCATCGAAAGCCCCGCCGGTCGAGGTCGCAATAAAGTTCGTTCCCGCATCAATTGTGTTGACCCCGGCTGAGGGATTTTGATGGTCGATGGTGATATCACCTGATGCGTCGAAAGTGGTTGTATTGAGCGCACCTGCGCTCGGGTTGACTACCAATTGACCATCGCCTGCCATAGCAATTTCAATGTCGCCAAAGACATCAAGATCAAGGCGGCCTGCGACCGTGATCGGGCCGCTATTGGAAGAGATCGAAATCAGGCCTGCATTGGTCCCATTGGTGCCGCTTGCATCAATTGTGAGATTATCAAAGGTAATCAATCCAGCTGGATCGATGGACGTGTCACTGATGGTCACCTGACCGCCGAAACCGAAGCTCGGTTGGATACCTAACCCGCTGCTACCGCTTGCAACAATAGTGACATTGCCAAGGTTGATAATGCCCGGACTGCCTTCGATTGCCTCAATGCGCGGAGTGCCGCCGCTGCCATTTCCGCCTTGGCGTGCAACGGTGTCCAGCGGATTGCTAAGAGCAACACCGCTCTCCCCGCCATTTCCGCCAAGACCTGCTGCAAACAGGGTTAGATCACCAATGTTGATCGTACCGCCAACCGCACTCAAACGCGGCGAACCGCCCGTGCCGTCACCGCCAGCACCGCCTAGGCCAACGCCAGTCCCGCTATCAATATTGCCGCCTGTTCCACCAGATCCGCCTATACCGGAACTGGACAGTTCAACCGGGCCGGACGCGTTGACCACTGTGACCTCACCGCCATTGGCAGCTGCGATGCTGATCACACCGCCTGTTGCATCACCGCCAACACCCCCGTCCCCTGGAGTTCCGCCAAATAGATGGGCCTGACCATTGCCACCAGCGCCGCCAACACTGTCCGAATTGACAATGAAATCAACCGTATCAATCGTATCAATCGTAACCATTGCATCGTCTTCGACTGCAACAGTTGCGGAACCGCCGATCGCATCGCCGCCACGGCCGCCATTGCCGCTCCGGTTAATGTCATCAAGGCTAACCGAGCCAAGACCGCCCTGCGCACCCGTAGCGCCCGCGATGATCGAAATGGTCGAGTCCGCTTGGAAGTCTGCGTTGCTGCCAGAAACTAACAGCAATGCTTCGCCGCCTTCAGCATCGCCGCCATCCGCACCATCGGCGACTTGATCGCCGGTTACATCCGCGGCCAATCCGCCGCTTGCCGACGCATCAATGGTAAGAACGTCAAAAACAACCACCACATCGTTGACGACAAGTTCGGCTCTGCCGCCCACACCTTGCCCGCCTGCACCAGCGAATGCGCCCTCACCTCCGGTAGCGCCAATCCCTAACGCAAGGACTGAATAAGTTTTGGCGACGGCATCATCTTGATTGAGTGATACCAATGCGTCGCCGCCTGTGCCGCTTCCGCCCTGCCCGCCTTCTCCTTGTGTAGCATTGCCGGAAAATCCGCCGCTGCTTTCGCCGCCAAGGCCGCCGCGTCCGCTTGCATCGACCACCAGCGAGTCAAAGGTAAGGTTACCAGAAACATCATTGAACAGCGCGGTGCCTCCGATAGCATTGCCGCCATCGCCACCACCTTGATCGGGGTTGCCGCTGGTGTCAGCACGGCTTTCGCCTCCATCGCCGCCGAACGCCTGTGTTGAGACAATAACATTGGTTGCATTGACCGTGGCCGTGCCGACCAAATCAAATACGGCGGACCCGCCGATGGAATCTCCGCCTTCGCCAGCGATAGAACCGCGGGCATTGCCGCCATCACCACCAATGTTGATACCGCCAAACTCGGTGTTGCCAGTGGCTTCCACAGTAAGGGTATCAGTTACGGTCAAATTACCAGAGACAGCATTGAACGTCGCAGAACCGCCTGTACTATTGCCGCCATTGCCGCCGTTTGTGTCATCAAAGATGTCACCGCTGGCTCCAAATCCTCCGCTACCATTGGACGTGACGTCAAGATTGACAACCGTCGCATTGCCGCCATCCAGATTGAAAACAACTTCGCCTCCGACGCCGCCACCGCCATCGCCTGTATCCTGAAGTCCGTTGACAACATTGACAGCGCCACCAGGGTTCACTCCGCCAGGCCCCCCTTCGCCATCCGACGAAACCGTGATGTCCAGCGCGTCTAGACTTCCGCCAAGAACGTTGAATTGGGTAAGACCGCCGGTCCCGGAGCTGCCGCTCCCGACGAAGAAATTGTCCAAGGTCTCGCCATCAAAAGCAAAGGTTCCGTCTGTTCCCGCGAACAGATCAGCGAAGCCCAAAACCCCATTACCGCCTTGAACAGTGATATTGACAGTGCCGCCAGCCCCTGCGCCGGTCCCTCCGCTTGTATTCACGCCAGTGTTAGCCACACCATTGGCGTTTAAGAAAAGCGAATCACCAAAATTAATAACGCTATTGTCCGCCAAGACAATAATTGAGCCGCCCTGCCCGATACCAGGGGCAGGAGCATTTTCAATGATCCGGCCTATTCCGTTTGCGCTTATCTCACTGAACTCACTGATGAAGATCGACCCACCATTTGTGGCCGTCATGTTGACCCTACCACCTTGGAAGTCGGTTCCATTGAGCGCAGTTGCAGCGGAAAAGGAGACAAATGCATCGCTAGTAATAAAGACACTGTCTGCGATCAGCGTGCCATTGTCGGCAGTGATGCTAACGCTTCCGGCTTCTGTAACCGTCCCTCGCGCACCGGTTCGGGCATTGGCGTTGATGCCAAGTAGACCACCAACCGTCAGACCAGAGACTGAACCAAAGCCCGAATCTCTGATTGTAAGAGCGACTGTGTCGCCGACAGGGGCCGATACACTGCCAGTGGCTGAGGCATCGATGTCAAACGAGCCACCAACATCAACAAGAGTGTCCGCGTTACCAATGTTGATACCTACCTGACCGCGTCCAGCATCACCGATGAATGAATCTGGTGCACTCCCATCGAACGACGCCACTGCTTCTGCCGATGCTCTGATGTCGATCGAACCGAAGAAATGGGCACCGCCTGTAATGTCGAAAGATACAGCACCTGCGGACGCATCGTTAGATTGGGCGATCGTATTATCCGAACCACTAGAGGCCGTTGCGCTCGCGGAGATATCAATCGCGCCAGCATCAACTCCGCCACCGTTCAAAGTGAAGTTCACATTGCCAGCGGTCGCATCGCCCCCTTCGAGCGCCTGCCCAACGAGCACAGCGGTTCCCGCCTCACGTGCCCCGGCGTTGATCGTGAGGGTACCTCCGATATCAACAAAGCCTTCATTGACCGCGAACGAAGCATTGCCTGCCACCGCCGAACCCTGCCGGACATCACCGCGTCCGCCATTGGCCGATGAATCCAGCACAACCGAGCCGCCAACATTAATCCCTGCAAACTGCCCAACGGTCACGCTGACGTCGCCGCCAAAACCGTCTGCGCCAATACCATTGCCGCCATTGTTTCGCGTGTTGCCGGTGTCATCGAACCCGCGCCCACTGGCATCCAAAGTCAGATTACCGCCAACCGTCAGAGTGCCGCCGTCAGGACTGCTGAATGTATCGTCAAAATCGACATCAACGGTGATATCACCGCCATTGCCAGCACCATCCCCCGCCCTCACGGCAAGTGAGCCGCTAACATCGATTAGAGCAACTTCGCTGACAGAGATATCAACCGCACTGCCCCCGACAACCTCGAGGGTAACTTCGTTCACCGCCGTGCCGACCGTGATATCACGATCTCCGTCAACAAAGGTGGAAGATGCGGTTAAGCTAACCGTGTCTTCAGCGAAAACCTGCGTGTCGGAGTTTAAGCTTAGGCTAGAAAGTTCAATGCTCCCGGCTGGGCCGCCATCAACGGTAGTATCCACCGTGTTGGACGATATTTGAACCTGCGTCCCACCAATGACAGTCGTCGTATCCTGCCTTTCAACGCGGTCCCCTGTAGTGAGGATAACATTGCCGTTTACAACATCGGCCGAACCAGCCGCTGCATAACCGATATCACCACTAAGCAGCATGGTGAGCGCATCATTCTTCGGCACCGCGACGAAGTAAATCGCTTGTTCGTCCGTGACGGCAACAGATGAAGGGCCTGTTGTCGTTCCGCCGTGAACAATCCCATTTCCATCTTCGCTCCCAACCAAGACAGAGATGTCGAATAGATTGTTTTGAATGGTCAACGTGGCTTCTTCAGCCGCGACATAGGCGACCGAACCATTGACGTTTACAGTGCCGTTTTGGACAATCCGAGGGGCGACCATCGCAACATAAGAGTTGTTGTTGAGCGCGTTGATCGTTGCCCCATTCTGAATTTCGATTGCCGACCCCAGATCAGCAACCCCGAGGAGATCGATTGACGATGGACCTGCAACCACATCACTTGGATCAACTTGACTGGAAGTCAGCAGCAGACTGCCGATGTTAAACGATGCAGTTGGCCCAAGGATGAGCCCACCAGCGCTCGAGAACCACACATTGCCGCCCACCACCGCGCTGCCATTGGTGGTAGAAGTGACATTTCCGTCGATCCGGACGGCCGCGTCCACGCCTGGCGTCGTTATCCGGTTAAGGACGGTGAAGTCATTTTCAGCCGAGGTGAACAATAGGTTCTGCCCGGCATCAAGGAAGGTGACCGGACCACCGTTGCCTGCCACAAATGTCGTCCAATCAACAATCGCAGATGTACCAAGGATTTCTACGGTGTCGCCTGCCACAGAAGGGGTAAATCGGATCTGCGTATCGTCAAAGGCTGCGGTGGCGTTTACTGAAGCCCCATTACCGCTTGACGCAGCCTGGGGCGTTGGCGGTGTTGGCGTCGAAACGAGCGCAGGAGCCAGCGGCGCCACCGCATTCTGCCTGAAGAACGGCACATTTGACGCATCATTAGCCATTGGCAGCGCCCGCGTATCGACGGTCGGCACATTAACTGTTGGCACATCAGCTCGCGGCGCATTGATAATGCGAACGGGAGGCTGAGACGGAGAGCGCAGCTGCGTTGGAGTTGGTACACGAAGCTCTGATGCTCCTTGAGGCAGCCGTGACGCCATTGAAGCAGCATTTGGCGCCGCTACTCCAGGTCCCGCCTGAGCATATACAGGCATACCACCTGCTATCATCGCTGAGGCCGCCGCAAGGATTGAGGCACTGCGCATCCATTTCAGGCGCAATGGACGCTGCTGGAGCAATTGGGGCTGAGTCGGATTGCTGTTATTCATGATTTTATCTTCCCACGGGCTCAATTGAACCAGGGCTTCAGCTGCACTGTAAGGGTACCCAGGATCCGGACATCACCTCGGCTGGCTGCGAAATCGGATCGGTCCAACGGAACGGCAGCAAACAGGTCGAACAAGGCCTGACGCCCGATCGCCATGCGTACTCCTCCTCCAACAGAGGTCAGCGTGTCACTATCATCAGCAATATTGTTTACTGAGACGGTTGCGTAGTCGACGAATGCGAATGGCTGGACCGCGACGCCGTCAGGTGTTTCGGGGATTAGAGAACCAGCGAAAGCTTCAAGCTGGAACCCTATGCCTTCATCGCCGATGATCGCGCCAGGATCGTAACCGCGCCCAACCGTGAAGTTACCGCCTGAATATTGCTCGTAACCCAGCAAAGCGTCAGGCGACCATTGGAAACGCGTTCTGGCCGTTAAACCGAAGGTGGGCGTTGGACGGTAAGTAACGTTCGTGTCGCCGCGCAAAACAAATCCGGTTGCATCACCGTCCAGTCGGCTTGGCGGAACGACGCCTGACGCAAGGCATGTCGCAAAGCCCACTCCGCAATCCGGACTTGCGCCCAACACGTCTAGGCCCTGGCGAACTTCCAGCATCGCTTGGTAAGCAAATTTTGGTTCGAAAACGGTGAAACCGCCGCGCCCATTGATGCTTCCTTCGTCATTGCCTGAAAAATCGAGGCGAGCAAACGCAACGCGTAGTTCGTCTCTGCTAAAATCAAGATCGGTGAAATCAACGCTTTGGTTGATGAAATCACCGCCAACCGAAAGGCTCAAATTCTTGGCCTGCGACCGTATCAATGGGTAGCGTGCATAAGCAGAGATCGCCAAGGTGTCGGTGTCGAACACATTGGGTCCAGGCACGTTAGGTTGTGACCATGCCTTTGTGCCAGAAATTCCAAACGTCAACCCTTCCGAACCGACCTTAAACTCGTGATATGCCGATGCGACGATTTGCTCGTCAAAGTCATGGGTCGAATAAGCGCTGATCATGGTTTCGTCACCAAGCCCGGTGAGACCATTAAACCGCACACGCGCAAGCCCGCCAAAGCGTCCAATTTGCTGGGAGCCGAAATTCTGAAAGTTCACATCGATGATCACCGGCGTGTGCACAACGTCGAAGACGCCAACCACGTCTCCAGGCGCGCCGCCTTGCTCTGCGGTCAATGGCTGGAGTGTAAGACGAACATCAAGGCCTGGAATGTCCCGCGCCAAAAGAAGATAACGTTCTGCCTCTTTGGCGTTAAACACTTTGCTGCTTGCAAGCTTATCAAGGATCGGCTGCAACGCTTTGCCTGAACTGCCTGCATCACCGCGCACTTGAACAGATTGCATTTTGGCTAATAGGACGTCGAATTCGACGGTGCCTTCGCCAATGGTTTGGGCCGGCACCTGAACCGCAGCAAGGTATCCATTGGCGCGCAATATTGTGGCTGCACGGTCGCGAATGTCACAAATGGTCGCGACGGGAATCTCGCTGCCAACATACTCGGAATAGGCAGGCTGCAAAATAGAAGGATCGATGCCTTCAAGCCCCGAGAATTGAGGCGCGCTAAACGTAAAACGTACATCAGCAAACTGGTCAGCAGCGAGCGGGCAAGGTGCACGCTCAATGTCGCCTTCGACCGAAACCGGATTGCTTTCACCGCGCAATTCAGCCTCAATCCCGCGTCTGTCGATTTCTTCACGAGTGGGTGCAATCTGGCCTTGTGCAAAAGCAACACTTGGCGCGACAGCGGTCATGCCGAGCACAGCAATGCTGGCAGTTTTCCAAACAGACGTGTGCATTATTGTGCTCCTCCACGCTTATCCAGCATGGCAATATTTTGGCTTCGATCAGTGCTCGCGCCCGTAAGCAATGGGCGTGTCGCATCACCGATCACGGCAAAGGCCGACCAATAGAACGGGTGCGATGTTGCCGCCTCATCCATCAAAAGTGCACGCGATTGACCGAGCGCTTGGCCGATGGTTTGATTTTGTCCCCTACGGAACATTTCAGCCATCAATCGTTCTGTGGAGTTGAAATCATCGGGAACCGGCCAATGGCTTGCCATGACTGCACGCCCGCCTGCCCCGATGAAGGCGCGAACCAATCCTTCCAGCTCAGAACCACCGCCAGATTGAATACCAGCGGCAAGTGTTGCTTCGATACTGACGGCACCCGCCGTGTCACATGCTGATAAGATGATGAGGTCGGCATCAAGGTTGAGCTCGTAAATCTCTTCAAAGCTGAGCAGACCATCAGAGCCTGCCCCGCCAAAGGAAGTCACGAGTGCGGGCATTGTCGGGCAATTGGGATTGGGCGCTGTGACCAAACCGTGCGTGGCAAAGTGTAGCACCCGAAACTCATTGAGATCATCGCGCGTTTTGATGCTTTCGTCAGTGAAACTCTCTTGGGTGACAACTTGTGCCAAATCTGAACCAATAAGGCCCGCTGCTGTTCGCAGTTCGTTGGCGCTGATCGGGTCGTTCCATTGGCCTGTTGGCCAAAAACAATCGAGCGAAGTGCGTGCCGCGTCAGATGTGAAGCTTGCTGGAAAGCTTGTGCCCACAGGAGCATTCTCACCAAAGCCGACATACTCACGCTTCGCCCGCGAATTTTGCGAACGGCGCGATTGGACAAACGCTTCTGCCGAGACAGCCGTGCTAATCGTCCGGCCACGCGCAAGCCAATTTACACCGCGAAAGTCATACTCATCACCCTGTGGCCCGACGAGCTGAGTTTGGTATCGCTCCACTGACGCATCGTCCGTGACCAACAGATCAATCGGCAGGCGAAGCAAGGCCCCGTCCGGCTCAAAGATGATATGCTCAGCACCCTCAAGGTCCTGTGCAATCGGGCCAAAAAGCCTACCATAAAGTTCGCGGGCCGAAGCAATCTCAAAGGGGAATGTGATGTTCTGACCACCATCAAAAACCGAGATCGATTCCCGGATGATATCGACCTGCGTTTCGAGTTCATCAGTGGTCATATCAACGCGGTAAGCGGATGCCTTCTGGCGGTCGGTGAAGAAGACGAAGACGTCATCGCTAACCAATGCAACCCGGGCATAGACTTCGCCGGGTCTCAACGTGGCTCGAAATTCATCTAGCTCCAGCGATGACGGCGAAACCACCCGGTATTGCGGGAAAGCATTAAGCTGGACTTGTGTTTTGATTTGCGCGTCTTCCAACCGCGCAATCTGGGCCAAAAGCTCATCTGAACGTGCCTTCGTTCCCGCCGTCTCAGGCTGTGCGCTCAATGCTGCGAAACGAATGCGTGAGCGTTCGATTTCGCGGCCCAGATCGGTTGACTGGCGGAACAGGCGAGATGCCTCATCGGATTTGGAGCTCAACCGTCTTGCAAGCACGGCCTGCGTTTCAGCAACGCCGGGCCGGATCAAAACTTGAGCCGCTTTAAAGAAGGCATTTGCTGCCTCTGGATCGCTTGCAACTCTGCTCGCAAGAAGTTCGTAATACGGGTTCAGCTGGTTGGCAAAACCGATGGTCGCATTGCGCTTACCAAGCGCGCTTTCAATCACATTGCCGTATAGCTCAAGCGCCTCCCCTTCACGATTTTCGCGAAGCAAGAAAGAGGCAAGCCGAGCCTCTGATGCAGTTACTGTGCGCCGCTCTGGGAATTGCGCACGCACCAATGCGAGCCCATTACGTAGATAGTCCTCTGCTAATGCTGCATCTCCTTGCCGCTCAGCAATCAAAGCCAGATCACCGAGAATTTGGCTGCGGAAGCGTGTGATCGACGTCACCCGGCCATCGCGCACCGCCAAAGCCTGTTCATAGGCCGTAATCAGATCTTCACGAGCCCCTTCAAGGTCTCCGCCAAGACGCTTTGCAGTCCCGCGAATTTGCAACGCCTGCGCATCCACAATCTTCGCGCGCTCTTCGGCCGTAAGGCTCAATTCATCGACAATGCCAAACAGATATCCGCCGCGTTGTTCGCGGTTGAGACGCTCTGAAATGGGCACTGTGATCGAGAGTTCGCCGTCCGCCGACCTTGCCCCCAATGCGCTAGGCGGAAGGGTCTGGCTCAAACGGTCGATAGCCGCATCGCCAAACCCTTGATTGAGGAGGTGGATCGCCTCGAAATTGCGCAATAGTCGCGCTGTTATCTGATCATCGCCGCCAAAATCTCGAGCCTGTTCAAACAGTTTATTGGCGACGGAAAATTCGCCCAGATTGCTCTTTTGCAAAGCCCGGTTGACGAAAAACTCGCCGGGATTGATCGCATCATCACCATCATCCTGCAACCGCTTTTGCAGCGTCTCAAAATAAGCCGCCGCCTCTGCATATTCCCCGGCTAGATTTCGGCGATATCCTTCGGCCAACGCCTGCTCTGGTTTTAGTGTGTCCGCCTGAACGCGTGCAAAGGACAGTGGGTCAGAAACGCTTGTCGAGGCAGCATCAATTGTCCCTTGTGCCACCGCGTTGCCAAGTACCGAACGCAAAGCCAAAGCTGTCGCATCGTCATACGCACTAAAGCCCTCAGCGTAATAGGTCAGTCCGTCTGACTCACTTGATATCTGACTCCAATCAAGCTGTGTTTCATCGACTGTGCAAATTTGTTTGCGAGACCCAGCAACCGGGCCAGGTACCATCGTGGCGCCCGCCGGGCAGCTCACAGCAAAGCGGCGCATGGATTTGATGGCTTCTCGCGCCTCGGCATCAAAGCTTTCAAACGCAAAAATCTCTGCAATGGGTCGCGGGCTATCGCGGCACACAATCGCCCAGCGACGGTCGAAAATCGACTGCTTGGCCGGATTGTCGATGCTGCGATCTTGCACTTGGCACAAGATCCCATCGCTATCGCCGATTGGAAAACTGTCCGCTGTCAGAACCGATCCAGTTTGTGCCGAGGCACCCGTCATCGATACTGCAAGAATCGCGCAGATAGCTGAAATTTTTGTGGAAATACGCCCCACATTTACCCCCTTTTTGGGAGCCTCAAACCCTCTTCCCATGTCGCTGCCCTCACAGCGGGAAAAGAAAGCCCCCCCTCATTACATTGTCGCACCTTAGAGACGCTTTGCGCATCTACATTGTAAGAACACGGCAAGCTTCAGAATCGCCGCATTCGCCTAACCCACAAAGTGTACCTCTTTTTGTGACCTGACACGAATCTGGATCAATTCTGCGCTTCAATAAGAGCTGAACCTAATGGGACTTTAATGGGAATGCAGTGATGGAAATCACGTTTTGAATGAACATTCTCCCTTGCTCGACTTTGCCAAGGCCGCGATCACAAGTTTGTCATTTTTCCAACTCTCATTCACCTATCCCCCCTCAAACAATGCGCCGCAGACATACGTTCCTGCACACTCCTCACAAGACCATTATGGTGACGGCACAGGCGAACCCACCGCTATATCAAGCTCAAGGGATCAAACGGGACTTTGCTGTAGTCCTCGGTCCCATCTGTCTATTTGGGCGGTATGATAGAAGGTAGTTTTCCCGAGGGGCTAACCCGCAAACCCTATTTAAGTTCCCTTCAACCCAGTCAACTTAGAGCCATTGCCAAAGGCGGGCAGGCGATGAATGCGGTAACCCCAGAACCACTGATAAGAACTCTTTTGGTCCAAGATGACCATGGCATTGATGCAGGGCATAGCGGCGCTCGAGCACAGGGATTACCGAACGGAACTCTCCCCGCCAAAGCGCCGCCAAACACAGTCTTCGCCAAGACAATCACGATTTTAGGGGTTCCAGCATACAATCCGCGCTGGGAGACACTGCAACGCACGTATCAAAACAATTATGTTGCCGCCTATCTGGTGCAAACAGGTTGGTCCAGCGTGCTGGTGATGGGGGTGATCGGCTTTGCCGTCGGTGTTGGTGATCTGACGTGGCTTGTCCGGCTTGCTCTGCTCACAAACGTGTTCTTTCTCGCGATTGGGCTATGCTGCATGCCAGGTTCGCGCTTTTGCAAGGTTCAATACAACAACCCAAGATCGGGAACTGTTGTCACCTTCATATCCTTGCTTGGCATCGCTGTAGGATGGTCAATCTTCGTTTACACAACAATCGTCTTTTTACCGGATGAATGGCAGGGAATTTCCGTTGGAGCCGGGGTCGCTGTGATTGCAATGGGCGGGATTGGTTGCTCGCCCCATCCCCTACTCGCCCTAGGTTTTATGGGCATCGTTGCCAGCGGCGGAATTCTTGCCAGTCTCGTGCCAGACAAAACCAATAGCCTCTATTACATATCGGCTTGGATATATCTGGTATTGCTCCTTTATGCCCAATTCCTGCGCCGGTCCCGCGACGCCTTGCAGCACGTCAGTGATGCCGCAGAGTTGGAGGCAAGCGAGGCCGAGAAACGGCTTGCGATCGAAACTGCCCATGAGGCCGAGCGCGGCCTGCTCGAAGCACGCGAACAGGAGCGCAATCGCGAGGAAGAGCGCCGGGTCCACAAGGATCAAGCCCGCCGCAAGGAACTGTTTGATCTCGCCGCCCGGTTCGAAGCCAATATCGGCGAGGTTTCTGGCATTGTCGCTGCCGCCGCTTCGCGTCTTAGTGCCACGGCAAAGGATGTGTCGCGCGAAGCATCGAGTGCGACCGCACAAATTGCAGACATTGCGACCGCGATCGATCAAGTCGCCCATGGAAGCACCGCAGCTGCGGCGGCATCGGACGAATTTGCTGTCTCAATCGATAATGTATCAGAACAAGCCGAAACAGCAGCACAGCTCGCGCGTTTCACCAATCAAACAGCAACCGCAACTGACGCCAGCGTTGCCGATCTCATGAATCGCGCAGAAGGAATTGGCGACATTGCCAATCTCATTGATTCGATCGCTGGGCGAACTCGCCTCCTTGCGATCAACGCTTCGATCGAAGCCGTGCGAGGGGGCGAGGCGGGACGCGGCTTTGCTGTTGTGGCCGCCGAGGTTAAAGACCTTGCCATCCAAACCAGTCGCGCCACACGCGATGTCTCAAGCAACATAGAAGATATGCAACTTCGGACACAGGCAAGCGCGCAGGAGCTTGCCGATATGCGGAAGCAAATCGGAGCCGTTGAAACTTCAGCCGCCAATATTGCCGCAGCGATGAACCAACAATCCCAAGCCAGTCGAAGTCTCGCTCAGAGCATTGATCTTGCCGCGACAGGTGCCGCTGACGTGTCAGCTACAACCCAAGGATTGCGCAGCACCGCAGCCAGCGTCGGCCAAGTGTCAGCCGAACTCATGACTGCCTCCAACCACTTGGAGACGCAAGCCGACTTGCTCAAACACAAAGTCGCCGATTTCCTTGAACAAATACGCCGAGCTCAAGATTGAGTTCTACTCCTAGACCGCCTTACACAAGCACATTGGCAACCGGCACGTAATCATAGCCCAACTCATCCGCGACGGCTTTATACACGACTGAACCTGCGTGAACGTTGAGCCCTTCTGCGAGATGAGGGTCAGTGCGAAGAGCCTCTTTCCACCCCAGATTGGCAATCCGCAGAGCGTGAGGCAACGTTACATTGTTGAGCGCATAGGTGCTGGTCCGAGCAACCGCACCGGGCATATTGGCAACGCAATAATGCACCACATCGTCAACGACATAAGTCGGTTCTGCGTGAGTTGTCGCCTTAGAGGTTTCAAAACACCCACCTTGGTCAATGGCGACATCGACCAACACTGCACCCGGCTGCATCTTCTTGAGCAGATCACGTGAAACCAGCTTTGGAGCCGCTGCTCCAGGGATCAGCACTGCACCGATCACAAGGTCTGCCTCGCACACCGCTTCTTGCAGGTTGGCAAGGTTAGAAAACCGT
This sequence comes from Erythrobacter sp., assembly GCF_039988855.1. Taxonomy (GTDB): domain Bacteria; phylum Pseudomonadota; class Alphaproteobacteria; order Sphingomonadales; family Sphingomonadaceae; genus Erythrobacter. The sequence goes on along the minus strand of NZ_JBDXIY010000019.1, from coordinate 37,231 downwards.
GTCTTGGCGCGCGCTTCAAAGTGGATCGCGAGCTTCTCCAAAACCTCTGGGTTGCGATCAAGGATGGTGACATCAGCGCCAAGTCCTGCAGCCATTTGGGCTGCATTAAAGCCAACAACCCCGCCGCCGATCACTGTTACTTTAGCAGGCAAAACACCGGGCACACCGCCAAGCAATACGCCGCGGCCGCCATGCGCTTTTTCAAGGGCGCTGGCACCTGCTTGCACACTCATTCGGCCGGCGACCTGGCTCATGGGCTTAAGCAATGGGAGCGATCCTTCCGCGCCAGTGACCGTCTCATAAGCAATCGCAGTAACGCCTGATTTCACAAGGTCGCTCGTTTGCTCGGGGTCGGGTGCCAGGTGGAGGTAGGTATAGAGCACTTGATCTTTGCGCAGCTTGGCGCGTTCAACTGCTTGGGGTTCCTTGACCTTCACAACCATTTCGCACTCGGCGAAGATTGGGTCGGGCCCATCGGCAATCTTGGCACCTGCCTCAATATAGCTTTCATCGGATGCGCCGATGCCAAGGCCAGCACCGCTTTCGATCCAAACCTCGTGACCATGGGTGGCCAGTTCTCGCACGCTCTCTGGCGTTAAACCGACACGATATTCGTGATTCTTGATCTCTTTTGGACAACCGACACGCATGACAAATTTCCTCTCAATTACACTACGGATAATATCACCATTGCCACGGGAATTTCCCCCTATTATGCAAGACACGCGCTTCACACTGGGAACTTCACCCAATTTTTTCCTTATGGAGGGAAATTTTGCCAAATTCAGACATTCGCCTTTTGCGCGAGCTTCAAGAAGACTCCAGCCGCTCCATCGCAGATCTTGCGGGAGAAGTCGGCATGTCGAGTTCAGCCACTCACCGCAAGATGCGCGCGTTTGAAACGGATGGCACCATCACCGGCTATGCGGCGCGGCTTGATGCGAGGAAACTCGGGCTCAAGATGCAGGCGTTTGTCGAGATTACACTCGCCAACCAGGGACAAGAGGCGATGGATCGGTTTGAGGAGGCGGCCTGCGGTTTTGAAGAGGTTCTCTCTTGCCATCTGTTATCAGGCGAAGCGGATTACATGCTGCGGATCGCGGCAAAGGACCTCGACCACTTCGACAGGATCCACCGCAAAGCGTTGGCCAAGCTTCCCGGCGTTGCCACTATGAAAAGCAGTTTTTCCATCCGCGAGGTCAAACCTTGGCGTGGTTATCCCGTTCTAGGTGACTAGCGTTTGGACCTAAACCTGCCCGCGAATGCGCACATTTTCACCGTTGATCGCAGCAGACTTATCCGAAAGCAGGAATGCCACCAGATTGGCGATCTGGCTGGGGGCGACCCAGTCGTTAAAGTCGTTATCAGGCATGTCGTTGCGATTAGTCGGGGTATCGACAATTGTCGGCGAAATGACATTTACCCGAACGCCTCTTGCCCTGAGTTCTTCATTCAAAGCTTCGCTAAGCTTGATAACGGCGGACTTTGACGCGGCGTATGCGCCCATCCCAAGACCCGCTTTATCAGCGGCCGCCGCACCGATATTGATTATGCTGGATGGGTTTGCCAGCAGCGGCGCGAATGCGCGGCAAGAATTGAGAGTGGTCATCACATTCATCTCGAACATCCGGCTCCACGTGTCGGTAGGACCGGAAAGCGTCTCCTCCCACACAAAACCGCCTGCAATATTGACCAGCCCATAAAGCGTGCGTCCTTGCGCCTTGATAGCGTCCGCCAACCCCTGAACCGCGTCCTCACTTGTCAGATCAACCCCGCCTCGAAAATCAAGCCCTTCCCCTTCGAAAGGCAGACTTTCCGCCAAATCCACACCGATGACATCATAGCCCGATTGCGAAAGCGTTTCCCAAACCACGGCTCCAACAATGCCGCACGCACCGGTGACAAGAACAGTTTTCATCTTATGCTTTATCCTTCCTAACAGAGCTCGCCTCTGGAAAGGCGCGTCCTTCGCGTCAAGTGACTGCCGCGCGCGTGCGGTATTCTTTCCAGTCCCATTCGCGCTGTTCACAGATCATGCGCAATCGCTCCACACCTTCTGCAATATCGGAGAAGCTCAGATAAAGCGGCGTGATGCCAAAACGCATGATGTTGGGAGCGCGAAAATCGCCAATCACATCACGCGCCTTTAAGGCTTGGATTATGGCATAGGCTTGATCGTGGGCAAAGGCGACTTGGCTGCCGCGCTCATCGCTATCCTTGGGACAGATAAATTCGAACCCATATTCGCCGCAGCTCTGCCCCATCAGATCAACAAACAGTTCGGACAATGCGACGCTCTTTTGCCGCAAAGCGCCCATGTCCGCCTCCAGCATGAGGTCAACCCCCTCTTCCAATGCGCTCATCCCCAATACGGGAGGTGTCCCACATTGGAAGCGGTCGATTCCGGTCGCTGGCTCAAATGCTCCATCGAAATCAAAGGGGCGCGCATGGCCAAACCAGCCGGTTAAAACCGGGTTCGCATGGTGGTGACGCTTGGCAGCGAAAAGATATGCGGGCGCACCGGGGCCTCCATTTAGAAATTTGTACCCGCAGCCCACCGCAAAGTCCGCGTTTGCACCATTAAGATCAACTTCGATCGCGCCTGCCGAATGGCTAAGATCCCAGACTACCAAAACGCCCTTTTCATGCGCGCGGGCCGTGACCTCAGCCATGTCGCGAATGCGTGCGGTTTTGTAATGCACCTGAGTAAGGAGCAGCACTGCCACACTTTCATCAAGCGCATCGAGAACCGCGTCTGGTCCAACCTCGCGGCATTCGAGATCACCAAAGCGAGCAAGGCCTTGCATCATATAGTTATCGGTCGGGAAATTGGTGGTCTCGGTTAGGAGCACACGCCGTCCCTCTTGCAAGGAAAGTGCAGCGGTAAGAGCCTTGAAGATATTGATCGAAGTGCTGTCACCCGCGATCACCTCACCCGCCTCAGCTCCGATAATCTGGCCAATCTTATCGCCAATACGGGCCGCCGAATTGACCCAATCCGCACCCAGCCAACTTGTGATAAGCCCGTCCGCCCATTCTTCGGTTATCGTTCGGTTCATTCGTGCCACGGTCCGTTTGGGCATCATGCCCAGCGAATTGCCGTCGAGGTAGATCAACCCTTCGCGTATCGCGAATTCATCACGAAAACGCGCAAGCGGATCGGCAGCGTCCATCTGCGCGATTGTGCCGGGCGTGATGGTCATTGAGTAAGCTCTCTCAAAATAGCGCGAACCGGGCTCGCATCCGCGCCTTCCAACGGGAGAGGCAAGGCAATAAGCTCATACGCTCCCGGCGGCACATCATCGAGCACCAGCCCTTCTAAGATGCGCATATCACCGGCCAGCACTTCGCGATGGGCCTCCATCGTTTTAGAGGTCTGCGGATCAAGCGAAGGCGTATCAACGCCAATCAAGACGGCCCCGCCTTCGCGAAGCCGCGCCACGACATCGGGCGCAATGGCTTTGAAGTTCTCATCCCATGCATCATGGGGAAAGCGGTCATAGGTGCGAAATAGGACGCGCGAGGTACCTCCCATCGCCGACCAATCACAATCCTCCGCCTCAACGCGTTCCCCGGCATGCCGCACATCGACGACCACGCATGGCCCAATATATGCTGCCAGCGAAGAGCCCGCGCTATCAACGCCGTCGTTGGAATAATGGAGCGGCGCGTCGGCATGGGTTCCAGCATGAAGCGGCGCGGTAACTTGGCCGATGTTGACCGGGCAATCGGGGCCAAGATCAACATTGCGCTGGACCACAAGGTCGGGCTCACCGGGCCATAACGGCGTACGCGAACCCAGTTTCTGCGTAATATCCCACATCTTAGTGACCAAGAGGACAGCCTCCTTCATCTTGGCCATCTTCAATATCGGCATATACGCCGCCCTCCTTTGGGGCAGTCATGCGCGTACGCATCGCCCAAAGTTCCGGGAAAAATGGGAGGTCCAATGCCTTCACCAGATAATTCACACCCGATGACCCGCCGGTCCCAGACTTATGACCAATCACACGGCTAACCGTCTTCATGTGCTTAAAACGCCATTCTTGAAAATAGTACTCAACCGCAGTGACTTTTTCAGCAAGGCTGTAGAGATCCCAATTGTTTTCAGGATTGGAGTAAATCGCAAGCCAAACGTCTTCAACTTCGTTACAAGGTTCATACTCTTGCGCAAAGTCGCGCTCTAACCTACTGGCAGGAATGCCAAATCCCCGGCGTGCAAGCAGGCGCAGCAGCTCATCATAGAGCGATGGCGCCGCCAGCACCTCTTCCAGATGAGAGCGTTTTTCCGGATCATCATTATGCACCAGCACAAGGTCTGCGCGTTTTAGCCCGAGGCAAAATTCCAATGCGCGATATTGATGCGATTGAAAGCCAGATGCCTTGCGAAGAAAACCCCGGAAACTGAGGAAATCATGCGGAGAAAGGGTCGCCAGCACTTCCCACGAATGGATCATATGGCGCAACACGGTCGCAATCCTGTCGAGCGTTTTCTCCGCCTTGCCCAGTTCATCAGAACGCAAAGCTTCGATCGCCTGATTGGCCTCATGCAGCGCCAGCTTTATCCAAAGCTCCATCGTCTGATGCATGATGATGAAGAGCATTTCATCGGGCTTATCCGACACCGGAACCTGACTGTTTAAGAGCGCTTCGATCTGAATATGACGGGCATAGGAAAGCCCCCGGTCCCATTGGATCGTCTCACCATCAATCTGCGCCTCGAAGGTTTCGACCCCATCGACGATAGTCTTCTTGATGCTCATGCGTCCGCGCCAGCTTTCTCATATTCGCAATCCCCCGGCACGCTTTCGCCAATGGGGATCAACGGCAAGTCCGAAACGCTTGCATACACGTGTTTAAGGCTCGTCGTCTCCATTTCTTCGAGCAGCGCGTCAAAGCTCTCGATCACGAAATAGGTCGGCTGGAACTCATCAAACGGCCACTGGGTCCGCATCAAACGCGGTAAGTCAAATTGTAGCCGGCGAGGCGCGCCACTGGTGAGTGCATGCACCGTCTCGGCATAACTCGACATGAGGCCAGCGCCGTAAGCGCGAAGCCCGCCACCCTGACGGATAAGACCGAATTCGACCGTATGAAGATAAAGCCGCCCTAACCAATCAGACATGCCTTGCCGTTCGGCCCTGATACCAGCGCGGCCATAGGCGCTCATAAATTCGCCAAAGGTGGGATCGATGAACATCGGCATATGGCCAAAGACATCGTGAAACATGTCAGGTTCGTCGCTGTATTCAAATGAAGGTCCCTGACGAAGGAAATCGGCAACCGGGAATTTGCGTTCAGCCAACATTTTGAAGAAGGGTTCGTTCGGAATGACGCCTGGCACGGCAACCACTTCCCACCCTGTGACTTCGCGCAAACGTTCGTTCCAACGGTCAAAGTCCGGTACACCCATAGTATCGAGTTCGAGTGCGCGCACTCCCTCAAGGAATGTATCAGAGGCAAGCCCTTGGAGCGCCCTAGTCTGCTTTGCGGCAAAGTGACTCCAGCGGTCGTGGTCGTTTTGGGTAAATTGCGCCCAATTTTGAGACATGCTCCAATCCTCGGCGACGTCCTCTGGCGGCGTTTCAAAGAAATGCGCTGCACCCATGGTGGTTGATCCTCTTTCGCCTGTAATCAGCATTGCAGCACATTAGACGATTTTCACGCGACCATTGTCCTAAAATCGCTTGCAAACCGCTCTAAATCAGAACATATTCTTACTAATTGAATCCAAAAAAGAACATTGTTCCATTTCAATGAGACTGTTCATAACATACTCTCCGCCTGTACTTACTGAACTAACCTTGATCGAATGAGGGCTGGAATGGATCATCTTGATTGGAAGATCGTGAGCTTGCTCGAACGCGACGGGCGCATCTCATTTGCGGAGCTGGCGGATAAAGTTGGTCTGTCCAAATCCCCGTGCTGGAACCGGGTTCAACGCTTGCGCGATGAGGGAGTTATCTCAAGCTTTGGCGCGCGTCTTGATCCGGCGTCTCTCGGCCTGGGTGTGCAATGCCATATCTCGGTAACAATCGGCTTTGACGCATATTCGGACTTTGAAAAGGCTGTGTGCAATCACCCAGCGATCATGGAATGCCACACAACCGCGGGCTCGAGCGACTATCTGCTCAGGGTCTATGCCAGCAGCGTTGAGCATCTCGATGATTTGCTTCGCCATGAGATATCAAAGCTGCCAGGCGTGCAAGGCAGCACAACTACGATCTGCCTCAAAACGATTAAAAACAGCGGGTCGTTGGCAGGCCTTGCCCAAAATCTCTAGGCTTTAGACCTGCCAGTTCCACTGCGCAGATTATTGTCTATGCGGTGCGGCGCCCCGCCTCGCCGGCCTCGCGCCGCTGCATCTGGTCGAGCCGTTCAAGCTCTTCCAGTACAGTCGGTGTCACATCGCGATCCGCATTGCGTCCGATGAACAGATCCATATGGCCATAATCCGGGATAATCCGCTGCTCGTAGAGGTCATTGCCATTGTGTTGGCTAAGCCAAACCCGTGTTCTCTGACCGCTTTCAGGGTAGAAAATCTGATTGGTGGCGCCTGACAAGAAGGTGATCGGCAAAGCCAATCGGCGGGCTGCTTCTTGGCTGGTGTAAACAGCATCGCCTTGCTTGTTCACCGCAACTCCAGCACGCATGATATCCTGTAGATGCTCAAACGGGCTTAGAGATACGCGGCTGAACATGCTGCCCAACGCCAAATAGGTGTCATGACCAAGCTGGCGGATATCCCAGCTAGGCCCGAAGACGCCAAAGACACGGCGCACAGTCGGGCTTTTGCACTCCTGCCCTTCGGGCATTGGCACTTGATACATGACAGCGTCGATCTGATTGTCGGCATCGCTGCCTTGGCTGACGAAATCCATATGTCCGTCGAGTAAGGACACCTCTCCAAGAGCGCCTGCCACGCCAAGGTCAGACTTCATATAATTCAGCCAGTCTGTTACCGGATGCAACGTCAATTGCGAGCTGATGAGAGAGCGCACATCGCTTACCCAACCGGCACCAATCCCCATAAGAAGGCTCATCGAACCCACACAATGTGCAAGCGCCTGAACGCTGTCAGCGCCTGAAACCGCCTTCACCTTAGCGATGGCCGCCGGCCAATCGTAGCGCGCAATATCGTCGATATTGAACTCTGGCGGTTTCTCACGATCATTGCCGGAATCCGCACTTGCCCGATAATCGAAGAGCCACACGTCATAACCTTGTTCGACAAGGGCTTCGGTCAGGTTCTTGTCGATCGTTGGCGTCGCGAAGCTTGAGGCTTTGACCGAAAAGCCCGGAGCCAACATAATCGGCCCGCGCATACCGCCGCGATAACGGGAGAGCCCCACATTCACGCCGTCTTCGGTCGGTACAATGTAGCTTTCTGCCCTGGGCAAATGCAGCTCACGAAGGACGAGGTTCTCTGCATCTTTGGTGGGAAAATCGTTGAGCGTTGCCAACATTCCGCCGTAAGCACGGAACACATTCATCGCAAAGAAGCCTGCGTATTTCGCCATGAAATAGGTCTCGATGGCCTTTTTCGCTTTCGGGATCAGGTTCACGACATGACCCACCAAAGTGTCACTGTCGTGGACGGTAATGGTGGTCAGCTGACGCATGAATTCATCAATGCCAAGTTTCAGAACACCGCGCCCGATAAGCTCGCCGTCCTCATCGCCATGACGAAGGGTCACGAACAACGTCGTAAGATCAGTCCATGGATCGGATTTCCCGCGCTGTTCCAGCGTCTTATGCCCATGAAAATGGATCGGACCGTCTGGTCCATCCAAAACCATGGTGTAATTCATGGTCCAGCTCTCAGCCTTGTCGGGGTTGGTAACAAGAAGTTGGAATTCCCCATCGCGCACTTTCATGGGCTCAGGCGAAATCGTCGTCACAAGAACTTCGCCAATGATCCGCGAACGATGGTTCTTGTCTTCAATCATCCGGTGGAGATTGTCTGTCGCAACGGTCAATTTGAAGCTGCACAAGCTCTTTTCAGATTGCCCCCACGCTGCACCGTTTTCGTAGTCATCACGAATTCGCTCGACATGGCCCCAAGGGCGGTGGTGGCAACCAGTCGCACTGATGTAACCTGCCATGGTTTCGGTAAAATCCATACCCGGGCTCATCGCTTCAGGGTGCTCTTCAATAAGCTTACGGATGGCCGCTTTGCCGTCGTCAATCGCGCCAGATCTGAAGTGCTGCGCCGCTTTCACCATGCTGTCGGCTACCGGACCAATCGCATGGCCCGCCACCCATTTGGCGATGCCGAGTTTGAGGTGCTCCTTGTGGGGCACCTCGTGCACTTCGACCTCTAATTCTTCTGCCTCGATTGCGGGTGGAAGAGCCGTCTCTTGGTCAAGCGAATAGTCAATGGTCCAGCCCTGACGCTGAGCAAGCAATTCAACAGCGCGTTCAGATACTGCGGTGATGGTAAGCAGCGGGTTTACGCCCACAGCGCCCGGAAGGACAGAGCCGTCACATACATAAAGACCCTCGTGAACCTCTGCGCCGGACGCACCTGCGAACACACGGCAAGTGTCATCAACAACGCCCGTTTCGGCATCGTCACCCATACCGCATCCACCGATTGGATGCACAGTGATGAGTTTCTGCCCCATAGGTTCTGACCAAAGAGGGTCGGAGAAATATTGCGCTTGGATCGCCTCTGCAGCCTCACGCATCTTGTCATCATCACGGCGGAAAGTGCGCTGCTGCCCGGCATGCTTCCACTCGATGGTAAGGCGGTCGTCTTCGAGTTTGAGATGACCACCAGAATCATCAATACTCATCACAAGATATGTGAGCGTGCGCGCCATGGGGCCTTTGTAAGCAAGATCTGCGATGGAAGCAGGGTCACTCTGAACCGCCTCGCCCATCGTTTTTGCGTCCATTAGGCGCGGTTTCACCTGGTCAAAACCAAAGCGGGTAAAGCCGTCGGCGAGAGCTTCTCCGAAAAAGAAGGCCGGGCCAAGACCAGCGGCGAGAATACCGGGGGCAACGCCCTCTTCGATGACGAGACCTTTGGTCACATCTTCGTTATCGCGCATATCAATGACGCCAGTGATGCACGGACCGGGATAGGCTTCTTGCGCAACATCATTCGCGCCAACGCCAATCGCATAGAACGGCTCTGCCTGGACCTCATCGCCCTTTCGCTCGGATTTGAAATAGCTGTCATAGGCAAAGCCCAATGCATCGCCATTGCCTGAGAAGCTTGCACCTAAGCAGGCTGAGAGTGGAAGCCCTTTTTCACGCGAACGCAGGAGGATTTCTGTCGAACCCAAAGCGCCAGCGCCGAGCACTACATGGTCAGCTGTTATGATAACAGGCGCACTAGCCTTGCCGCCATCATTGCGCTGGACATGGACATGCCAGACATCGCCAACGCGTTCGACATGGGAGACCTTGGCTTCAGTAAAAATTTCCGCACCGTGGTTCGCCGCGTCGGGCAAGTAATTCATAAGCGTGGTGTTCTTCGCACCAACATTGCAGCCAGAAGTACAATCACCGCAATTGTTGCAAGCCGGTTGAGGTACACCAAACTTGTTGGTCTTATCCTCAAAATTGACATTGATCGGGGTCTTATAGAAGCGCTCGTCCATTTCGTTGGCCGAATGCTCAAGCGCCTCAAGCTTGCCAAGCTTAGGATACGTATCCGGATACGCATTCGGATTAAGCATTTCGCGTGCGCGTTCATAGTAGGCGTCGACCATGTGCGGATTATCACGGAACGCTTGGGGCCAATGAGCTTGGTTAAGCAGGCGTTTGTCGAGCTCCAAAGAGACGTTCGCATTGATGAGCGATGTGCCGCCAAGGCCGCAACCGACGAGCGCATATTGGTCATCATTCACATGCAGTTCGAACAGCGCATTCGGCGCGCCAATCCGGCCGCCTTTGACATTGAACTGCACTGCATCTTGCGCATCAGCGATCTTGTTGGGGTATTCGCCCGGTAGATGCTCTTTCCCGCGTTCAAGCACGCAAACATCTTGTCCAGCGCGTGCCAGGCGCGACGCCGCAACACCAGCGCCATAGCCGGAGCCGACAACCAGAACGGTGTAGTGAGACTTCACTTGATTAAGCGATTTGGCGATGCGTTTCTGCCCAAATGGGGTCTGCTGAATGCTCATTCTGCTGCCTCCCGCGCGTATTTTTCGGATTCTTCAAGGAGCTTCACGACGCGCTTGTCGGCCTCCTCGATGATGCGTTTGTGAACGATGTTAGAGAATTCAGTCCAATGGCTTGATGCGCGGCTCACCGCCTCGCTAGTTTCATCGACAAGCCTGCTCAAGCGGCCACTGCCCTCGGCGCGGACCGGGGCCATGGTGCCATCAGTCGGATCATTGAATAGGCGAAGGCTGGCGACTTCCAGTTCGTTGGAGATCAGCATGGCAGCACAACCTTGGACTGGCATGAGAGTAGGCTCATCAAGCACCCACCCGCCGGTATTGAAAACGCCAACTGGCACTTCAAAACCATCAACAAGAAGCTCATCTTGAAACGGCTTATGCGTATGACCGAAGATAAAGTTCACTTCGCGCGGGATACCGCCAAGCTCTCTTTGCATTTCAGCGGCCACTGGCGTGTTCAGATACCAACCCAGATCATCAACCTCGTCCTGACCAAGCACGTGTCCGTGGCCATCACGCTGCCGTTCTGCCGCGCGGCCAGCCGTAAGATCGACGCCTGCGCGGATCAGATTGTCGAGAGTGATCCCGTATTTGAGCTGCATCTTGGGATTGATGCCAAGTTTTGAATGCAACCCGCCCGTAATCCTGCGCGAAAGGCTTTCAGCAAAGTCGTGGCTCGCGCCAGCGCTAAGCATGGTCTCATAAAGAGAACCAACTTCATTACCCACATCACCTGCAGAGCCGAGGTCGGACCACAGAAAGTCAATCCAAGGCCCGTTTTCTTGTTCCAGCTGCTGCATAGTTGCAGGACGAGGATCGCTATCACCAAGGAAGCCGCGCATATTGGAAAGCGCACGGTACATGCCGTCCAGGTAATGCCCGTGGTGCATCACAACAGCGCGGTTCAAGTCTTTGTTGGCAATGCCCCAATTGGGATAGGCAATGTGCACAGAAGCATCTGCAAGATGCGGACGGTGCTTCATGAGCGATTCCATCAAACGACACCGGCGCGATGGCATGCCGAAAATGCGGCTGGTTGAAGCCAAATCACTTGGAATATCGCCAGCCTCAACTGCTTCCAGGAAACCATTATCCTGAGCAATACGCCACAAGTGGTGATCGTGGTTGCCAGCTATATAGATGATCTCGCGAGCAAAAATATCCTCACCATTAACTGGGAAGAAGGCATCAAGCAGCTGCAAAAAACTCTTAGAAACATCACCGAAAGGCGAGAGCCCAAGGTCAAGCGCATCGCCGAGCAGAACAAGCTGCGGTTTGGCATCTCCAAGCGTTTCACGCATTCCATTGGCAAACGCCGTCATGACTTCAGAAGGGCCATCCGCGATCTCATCATGGGCGGTTAGATGCGTCATAATACTGTCGCGCGCGCCCAGATGGACGTCGGACAGAACAACTTGAGCAATACTCATGAGCAGTTCTCCAGGCATTTGTAGAAAGCATCGCGCACCATTTTTTCGCGGGGGTCATCCCACTTTCCGGTGCCAAGCCGATTGGTGATCCAGGCGTAGGAAACACCGTCTTCAGGATCGCAGAAGGCGAGTGAACCACCCACCGCAAAGCTGCCAAAGGCGCTGCGGGTCCGGGCAAATTCCCACTCGTTGAACGGCTTTTCGAAGCCATAGGAATAATACATGTCGGCGGTGAGCACTTGGTCCTTGAGGCCTTTATGCGGATAAGCATGCCCTTGCCTGAGGGTCTCCATCACTTGCTCAGTGATGCCCAGCTTCTCACCACCGCGGGCAAATGCATTGTAGACCTGTGCAAGACCGCGCGCCGAAGCCATTCCTCCAGCTGCGCCCTGCCCGACTTTCCAGAACTCTTCATTGTCGAGCGCCCCGGGCCCAGCAAGGACCAACGGGTTGTTGAGCGTGCGGAAGGCCAATGTACCGGGCAGGCACATCTCGAACGTGAGCGCCCATGGCATGGTCGTGTGATGGATAAACAGGTCTTGCATGCCAAACCCTTCAATCCGCGCGATGCGTTCACGGTCGAAGTTTGACGGAAGGCCAACAAACACGTCCAGCCCAAGCGGACCAGCAATTTCTTCAGCGAAGAATTGCGGCAGTCGGCGTCCCTTTCGATCGCGGCGATGGATCAGCTCACTTGCAATCCAACCTAGCGTATAGGCGTGGTTGCCCGAGTGATCTCCAGGCGTCCAATTGGGTTCTTGCGCAGCGATAGCAGCACAAATCGCTGCCTCATCGCCAATGTTCTCAAGCGTGAGTTTAAAGTCGATTGCTGCAAGACCAGCCTGTTCTGACAATGCCTCGCCAACGGTCACACGGTCTTTGCCATGGGCCGCAAATTCGGGCCAGATGTCCGCAACCGCCTCTTCGTAAGAGAACAACCCGCGTGAAACCGCAACAGCGCCCGCCATGCCGGTGAGACCCTTGGTAAGCGAATAGACAAGGGTAATGTCATCAGATGCCCAAGGCTTATCGCGATTTCTATCTTTCCGCCCGCCATAAAGGTCGACCAAGACCGCATCATTGCGGATGATAGTGCACGCTGCTCCCAGAGCTTCACCTGACAAAACGCTCGCTGCAAAAGCGTGTGCGACAGGTTCGAATCCCGGCGCGACAAAGCCATTTGCGCCTTCGCATGGGCCCACTTGTGCCGCTATATCTTGCGAAGGCAAACTTGATTGTGATTGCATTGTGAAACCCCGCTTGCGCATGAGATGAAGGTCCTCATGCTTGGCGGATGTGTTAAAGCAGTTTGGTTAACACTGAGTTAGGGACAAACCCTCGGCGTGTACTCACTAAGTATTCATACAAGTTACTTGAGAGCTCACTCAATCACAGCCTGTTTTGCTAGCAGATCCAATTGTTGAATTGAGCCTTATGCTCGACCCTTACCCAAAACGCCCCCGCAAACTCATGCTCAATACGAGGCGGAAGATCGTTCAATCCGTTGGCTAGATCACATTCAACCATCGTTATTTTGGAAATCACCAACAAAAGCGCAGCAACTTGAAATTCGTCAGATTTGAGCGGCGAACCAATGCATTTGCCTTTAAGCGATCTCTCTCCAACCCAGCCGCGGATCAGCGGCACACGACGGGGGAGCAGTCTTGCTCCACCCAGTCAATGCGCACGTAACCAACAACGACGGCGGCCGGACGGTTTGGTCTGTTATCGCCTTGCGAGGGCCCCCTTACGCCGCAACGGGCGGTGCGTATTTGGTGAGGTTGATGCCTTCAACGGCTGCTATGTATTCCTCAATCGTTGGCGTGCGGCCAAGGATCGTTGAAAGCACCACAACCGGGGTGGATGATAAAAGGCTCTCACCCTTCTTGTCTGTTGCATCCTCAACAACGCGGCCTTGGAACAGGCGGGTCGATGTTGCCATCACTGTGTCGCCCTTGGCGGCTTTCTCTTGATTGCCCATACACAGGTTACAGCCGGGTCGCTCAAGATAGAGCATGTTCTCGTAATCGGTGCGCGCCGCGTTCTTCGGATCGGTGTCGTCGAATTGAAAGCCTGCGTATTTCGCGAGAAGCTCCCAATCGCCCTCTGCCTTAAGCTCATCAACGATGTTGTAGGTCGGAGGCGCAACCACGAGAGGTGCTTTGAATTCGACCTTGCCGTTTTGCTTCTCAAGGTTTTGGAGCATTTCAGACAGTATCTTCATATCGCCCTTGTGAACCATGCACGAGCCGATGAAGCCAAGGTCCACTTTCTTCTCACCGCCATAGTAAGAGATCGGACGGATGGTGTCGTGGGTGTACCGCTTTGAAATATCGTTATTGTTGACATCCGGGTCAGCGATCATTGGCTCAGCGATAATGTCGAGGTCAACAGCCACTTCGGCAGCGTACTTCGCGTCAGCATCAGGGCGCAGCGCCGGTACTTCGCCAGAACGGATTTCGGCAATGCGCTTGTCCGCTTTCGCGATCAGGCCAGCGAGAACACCGCCTTCATTGTCCATGCCTTTGTCGATCATGATCTGAATGCGCCCTTTGGCGATTTCCAGCGATTCAATCAGCGTCTCATCTTCGGAGATACAGATCGAAGCCTTCGCCTTCATCTCTGCGGTCCAGTCGGTGAAGGTGAATGCCTGATCGGACAGCAGCGTGCCGATGTGCACTTCGATGACGCGGCCTTGGAAGACGTTGTCGCCAAATTGCTTAAGCATTTGCGCCTGTGTTGCGTGGACCACATCGCGGAAATCCATGTGGTCTTTAAGCGTGCCTTTGAAGGTCACTTTGACGCTTTCAGGGATCGGCATAGTCGCCTCGCCCGTGGCAAGAGCCAGCGCCACCGTGCCAGAGTCTGCACCAAATGCGACGCCTTTTGACATGCGTGTGTGGCTATCCCCGCCAACGATTACCGCGCGGTCGTCGATGGTAAGGTCGTTCAGAACCTTGTGGATCACATCGGTCATCGCGTGGTATCCATCCTTAGGGTCACGCGCGGTGATCAGCCCAAACTTGTTCATGAAATTCATAAGCTTGGGGATGTTGGCTTGCGCTTTCTTGTCCCAAACCGACGCGGTATGACAGCCCGACTGATAAGCGCCGTCCACAGTTGGTGAGATCACCGTTGCAGCCATCGCTTCAAGCTCCTGGCTCGTCATCAGGCCGGTGGTGTCTTGCGAACCAACAATGTTCACGCCAACGCGAACGTCAGAACCTGCGTGCAGCACTTGACCATCGGCAACGCCCACTGCGTTGCGGTTGAAGATTTTCTCAACTGCGGTGAGGCCTTGGCCTTCAACGCTGATTTCGCGGTTTGGCGCGTAGGACGATTTGAGCGGTTGGCCCAGAGCAGCTTGTGCAAATGATTGAAGCTTCTTACCAAAGACCACGGCATATGAACCGCCTGCCTTCATGAATTCCATTTTCTGCGCGGTGAAAGCGCTCGACACATCGGCGAGCTCTTCGTCGCCTTCGTAGAGTTTCTTCGTCTTGGTGTTGATCGTGAGGACCTTACCGGTTTCAACCGAATAGGTTTGCTCAAGGATCGGGTCGCCGTATCCGTCTTTTACGGCCTCGCCGTTCTCATCGGTCTTCTTGACCCAGTTTTTAAGGTCGAGGCCAATGCCGCCGGTCACGCCCACTGTGGTCAGGAAGATCGGCGAAATGCCATTGGTGCCCGCCACAACCGGAGCGATGTTGACGAACGGCACATAAGGGCTCGCCAGCTTCCCCGCCCAAAGCGCGACATTGTTCACGCCCGACATACGCGAAGAGCCAACGCCCATCGTGCCTTTTTCCGCGATCAACATGACGCGCGCATCAGGGTGCTTTTCTTTAAGCGCAGTGATCTCGTCTTGCGCCTCTGGTGAAATCAGGCATTTGCCATGCAGTTCACGGTCAGAGCGCGAGTGCGCTTGATTGCCGGGAGACAAGAGGTCGGTCGAAATATCGCCTTCGCCAGCGATATAGGTGATGACTTTGATCTCTTCGTCAATTTCGGGAAGCTTGGTGAAGAACTCTGCCTTTGCGTAGCTTTCGAGGATCTCGGTAGCGACCGCGTTGCCGCCTTCATGGGCGGCTGCAAGGCGCGCCGTGTCGGCGTCGTAGAGGAAAACTTGTGTTTTGAGGACTTCGGCAGCCTGCTTAGATATGCCAGCATCCGCGCCAAGTGCGAGGTCGAGCAGAGCTTCGACCGACGGGCCGCCCTTCATGTGGGAGAGCAGCTCAAACGCAAACCCAACCGTGATCTCAGCCACCGCTTCTTTGCCCAGAACGATCTCTTTCAAGAACGCCGCTTTCACACCAGCCGCGCTCGTCGTGCCGGGAAGCGTGTTGTAGATAAGGTGGTTCAGCGAATCCGCCCGGTGCTCGTGTCCTTCATCTCTGATCTGCACGATCAGCTCTTCGACCAACGGTCCGCCATCAATCGGCTTTGGCGAAAGACCTTGGATTTTGCGGGTTTCAATCTCGTCGAGGTAAGAGGCGTAAAGGCTCATAACTATCCCAGTGCCGATTGCGGCTGCTAAGTGTGAATGCGGCGGACCCGGCATTTTTGCGTTAGGATGGGCGCACGCGAAGGCAATTTGTGTCTGCGGGTATTCAAGACTCCGTCCATGCGCAAGGCATTTTGCCCCACACACAGCACAAGTCTTGATCAATCGCGCCGATCGGCCATGCAACAAGACCAATTTTTGGTCGCGGCACGGATTTCGTACCAATCAAGCAAGTCTACCATTACCCGCCCGCTTGAAACGTTTCTTGCTCAATGGTCCGGACTAGCCAATAATCCGTTCGATCAACCAGAAACTGCCAATCGCCCCGATTGCATAGGTGCTGGTTTTGAGGGCGAGGCCTTGTGTGTTTTCAGACGCGCGGCCTAGGGTTGTGAGAATGATCATTGTGAGCGCAATAACGAGCAGTTGGCCCGCCTCAACCCCGATATTGAACGCAAATAGAGCGGCCGCGAGCTGTGTCTGAGGCAAACCAATCTCAGCTAGCGCGCCAGCAAAGCCAAACCCGTGGATCAACCCAAATGCAAAAGCGACCGCCCATGGAAAACGCCGGGTCAGTGTCTGCCGATCTGGATCGTGCAATACCAACGCCACCTCCACCGCGAGGAATACAATGGAAAGTGCAATCAACGCCTCCACCGGTCTGCCGGGCAGACCTGAAAAGCCAAGGATTGTCGCCACAAGTGTTATGGAGTGAGCGATTGTAAACGCCGTCGCTGCTTTAACCACTGGCCACGGACTGCGCACCAGCAAGACAAGAGCGATCACAAAAAGGAGGTGGTCCCAGCCAAAGATGATGTGCTCTGCGCCGATCACAAAATAGTCGGCGAGTACACCAAAGGGGGAAGGCTCTGACGCAATAACTGCCGCAGGGTTGTCTGCCGTCAAACGGAAACTCTGCGTGGGAGCGTCAATCGGGACGAAGCGTGCGATTGCATCGGACTTGCCCAAGAGTTCACTAAGGCCAAATTGGCCGCCTGCAGGATCACCTTCGCATGCGATGCTGGCCCGCCCCATAAGCGCGGCGGACTGGATACGTTGCACTATCTCTCCTTTGATAGAGCAATTGTCTGGGATCACCGGTTCTAACCGGCTTGCAAGCATGCCAGCGCTGCCGGCTGAAAGTGTGACCTTCCAATCAAGCGTATATTGATCACTCTCCACTTCGCGCATTTCCACGACCGACGGACGCAATTCGTGCGCGCTAAGTGAGCCAAGCGGAAAAACCAGCAATACGGCAAGCAGGCCTAGAAATAAGCGGGTCACGAAAGCTACCGGTCGATATCGATGCGATAAGCGCTGCGCAGCGTTTCATAGGCGCGTTCCTTACGCGCCTTGATTTCAGCACTTCGCCAATCGTTGACGATTGAAACGCGCAAAGTTTCGAAATCAGGTTCAGGCACATTACGCGCGGTCAAACGGACAAGATGCCAACCGAAGCCAGAGGCAAGCGGTCCTTGCCACTCATCTTCAGGTTCAAGTCCCCGCATTCCGGCGGCGAATTGCTGGCCAAACTGTGCTTCGATGTCGCGCATGGGCGTCGTTGACACATTGCGGGGCAAGCCTGTCGCATCGCCTTTTACTTGAGCCCTGGCCATCGCGGCACGCGCGCTCATCTCGCTGGAAAAGACGGCTTGATCAAAGCTAACTCTCGCATTGGCGGACGCTTCGCCCGCGTAAAGTTCAGGATTATCCTCGAGAAATGCGCGAAGAACCTCTTCCGAAGGCTCTGCCGTCTCCGCCGCAAGACTTGCGGACATATCCATCTTGGAGACCATCCGCCTACGCACAATCGCATCGCTTTCGTCAAAGCCAAGGCGTAACGCCTCGCGGTAAAGCACCTCTTCGCGGACATAGGCATCCACCGCCAGATCAAGTTCTGCGTCGGTCGGCGAGCGGCCCATGGTAAGCGTCCAGCTTTCGGCAATCTTTTCTTCTTCGGCAGAACCCACGCTGATCACACGTGATGCCGGATCAGGCTGCGTCCCACCCCATGTCAGCGCCACATAAAGAACAGCGCCCAAGGCCATGAAGTGAACGAGCGGTTCGCGCGTCCAATTGGGTAGCTTCATTTGCGCAGAACCCTTAGCTGTTTGGTTTGAGCCAAATTGGTGAGGTGTATGCGCGTTCCTGTGCCACAGCATCAGCCATCGCGTCGTCCGACAACGTTACCCCAAAACGGACCGCATCATACAAAGTCCAGCGCGGTGTTGGGATTTCCAACACACGCAGATAATAGAATGCCCGATGGCCTTGCACATAGTCAGGATCGGTCCACGTGGTGCGCAGTTCGGCAGCGCCAATATCGTTGGTGTAGCTCGCGTCATCACGGTTCACCGTGTCGCCAACAGAGGGTACTTTGCCGCCCGATCTGCGACGTGTGTCCATATCGCTCCAAACAACATCATAGACCTGCTCTTGCATCGCGCCAGAGGCATCAAGCCAGCCCTTGATTACCTGAACACGATCAAGGTTTGCACCGTCCGGGTCCTTCATCGCGCTGATTAGGAAGCTGGGCGCGTCGCCTTGGTCGTCAAGCTCCCCGCCCATTGGGACGCCGCTTGTATAACCTTTGCGTACCCAGTCCTCGTCCCAATCAGATGCGGTAAAGCCAAAGCCGCCAAAGATGCGCACGCTCATACGCGGTCCGGTGGTTGCGTAAACCTCACGCCGGGCGAAAGCATCGAAGATTTCTGCCCTTGTATTGCCCCGCGCCCACGCAGCCGCATATCCGCCGGCGAGATAATGCCAACCAAAGCGCCCCTCGCGAGTGCCAAGATTTTGAGGCACAATAGCGCGGTCTTCATAGCTCTGCTCATTCCCGGTATGCTTGCCCCAGAAATTGTCTTCATCGCCGGTTGCAAGTGAAGTGTGACTGTCCGTCGAACCGATCATGCCAAAGGCGTATGGGTTTACTCCCATCTGCTCTTCCAGCGTAAGCCCGCGCAGCAAGGCGGAGCGCGCATAAGATCCTGCATACATGGAAGGTTCGGTCATTTCGCTCAGAGACAAATTGCCAAAGTCCCAACCTTGAACACCGAAACCTGCCATTTCATCATTGGGTGACAGGTAGGGGTGCGTTTCGCTGTCACCTTTGATCTGTGTCGCCTCAATCACGGGTTCCGCCCAAGCACGAAGAGCCGCGTATTCGGGCGTCATTGGCGAGCCATCCTCCATGGTCATCTGAAACATCAAACCATTGGAAAGGTTCGGATTATGAGGAATAGCTAGCACTCGCCCGCCGGTCTTCTCCTCATAGCTCTTCATATATTCCCATAGCTGCGGAGGCGTGGTTTGAAGGCCGGGGAACGGCACAGTTTGGCGGGTCTTGTCAGATCCGTCGCGGTACATGACCACTCGGTGCAAGTTGTTGCCATTGGGCATTGCCGTCCACTCATACCCTGCAAGTGCTGTAAAGACCCCGGGCTCGTTATATCGATCGAGGATGGAAAGCTGCGTATTCCAAATGTCCTTCGTCGCCTCTTCGGACGCTTCGGCGTCTGCTGCCATCGCCTCTGGGATGCGGTCTTCTGCTGCCGCTGAGATCAGTTCGCCAATAGCCTTCGTCGATTGTTCCGGGCTTTCGTGCATCATGTCGTACCAGCGAAGTACGGTCTCGTCACCCATCACCCAATTCACATACCAGCGCGGTGCATCATAAAGCCGCCGGGTCGCGCCAAGGGCGTCGGAGTGATCCGCGATCACAAGAAAATCAAGCGGCCGCGAAAGCTGTGTTTCAGCTCCGGTAGTGGCTGTTACCGTTTCGCCGCGGGCAAATCGCAAAGCCGCCTCTGGGCCAAGCCTTGTCCCAAACCCAAAGGCATCAACCGAATTATCGGTATGAAGGTGCGTATCGCCCCAATAAGGCCGATCGGGGAATTCTGCGAGTTCGATTGTATCAGTACCATCGCCGGATTGCTCAGGCGGCGCTTCGGGTTCACCACCAGAACAGCTAACAACACCAATTGCCAAAATGCTCGCACATGCGAGTGTCACCCATGCTTTGCGCAACAGCCCTCTCCCCATTCTTGTTCTATTCTTTGACCTGAACATCGCGCCCTATCACATTCACGTCAAGCACACTGGGTCAGGCGTCAGGAAATCTTCGTAGCGCAGCGGGGAATGTGATCGTCACTTACCGAACTGCGGTCGGCGTTTTTCAACAAAGGCAGTGGTTCCTTCAAGAAAATCCGGGCCTACAAACGCATCAGCGAAGACGCGCAAAGTCGCCTCATCATCCTCTTCCTGGCCATCCAGGACCCGGCGCACGAATTTCTTGCCTTCGCGGATTGAATGGGGGCTCGCGGCGGTCAATGCCTCGATTATTGAGGTCGGATCATCGTCGATACATTCGATCAGACCAATCCGCATTGCCTCTTGGGCATCAATCAAACCGCCTGTAAACAAAATGCGCTTTGCCTGTCCCGGGCCAACCAAATCGGTAAGCAGTTTTACATCGTGAAATGGATAAACAAGGCCAAGCTTTGCAGGCGTAATTCCCAGCCGCGCAGATAAAGTTGCTACGCGAAGGTCACAGGCCAATGCCAAGCCACAACCGCCACCAATGCAATCGCCTTCGATATAAGCGAGCGTTGGAAGCGCTAACCGCGCTAACTTGTACTGAACACGGTTGATTGCCGCCTGATTGGCGCTGCGCCAATTGGCATCATCCTTATTCGCCAAGAGCTCCTTGATATCGGCACCGGCGCAAAATGCGCTTCCCGCATTGGCTGATCGGAGCACCAACACACGCAGATCCGGGTTCGCCTCTGCTCGATCGAGCAGCTCTGGCATTGCGCTCCACATATCCATGTTAAACGCATTGCGTTGATCAAGCCGATCGATCAGCAAATGGCCAACGGCCCCGTCAATTTCAAGCCGCAGTGTCATGAATGATGCTCGCCCTTTTTTGGGACGCAGCCCGGCGTCCATTCCTCCCCCAAAAACCGGATTGCTGGCGCGATGTGATTGCCGCCGCCTTCCGCTTCGACAAGCAATCCGCGCTCGGCGATATGGGGTTCGTCAAGGGCTTCTCGAAAGTTCAATACGGGCGCGAAAGCGACGTCTTTATCGGCAAACCATTCTACCCATTGGCTCCGCGTCTTTGTGGCAAAAACCTGCGCCAGAAATGCGATCAATTCACCTTGCTCTCCTGCGGGCGCTTCTGCGAGCGGTAGCAAATCCAAGCGGTCAAGCGCGGTCAAAAGGTTCTTAGCGAACTTTACCTCGCGCCCTCCCAAGGCGACATGTTTGCCGTCTGAAGTTTGATAGACCTGATAAAAGCCGGCTCCGCCTAATGAGCGTTGCGATTGTGATACGGGACTGGGTCCACCTGCAATCGCGCTACCGGCAGTGTGCGCGCACCACGGCAGAAGGCTGTCGAACATTGCGCAGTCGATATACGCACCCTCGCCTGTTCGGTCCCTACCGATGAGCGCCATTAGCACACCCGACAACGCAGTAAGTCCAGAAGCAAGATCAGCGCTCGCTGCGCCAGGCACAACCGGGGCGCCATCAGCACCATCATTGACAGCAAGAAATCCGGCAAGAGCCTGAACAGCCATGTCGTGTGCAGGGTGATGGGCCAGATCACCTTGCTGACCAAAGGCAGAGATGGAGCAGTAAACGATGTCGGGTTTGATCGTTTTCACATTGCCATAATCAAATCCCAGCCGCTTCATCACGCCTGGCCTGAACCCTTCAACAAACACATCGGCATCCGCGATAAGCTCACGTAGCCGCGCTTTGCCTTCGTCCGATTTCAGATCGAGGACAACGCTCTTCTTACCCCGGTTAAGGTTGGCGAACCAAACCGAGTGCTCTTCACCATTATAGCTGCTGAATGGAGCCTGTTCGCGCGCTGGGTCGCCTTGGGGTGGTTCGATTTTGATCACTTCTGCGCCTTGATCCGCCATCATGACACTCATCATGGGGCCGGGAAGGAACTGCGAAAGATCAACAACACGAATACCGGAAAGTTTGCCCATCTATACCCAGTTCCCTTATGCCAAGATCGTTTTTGCGCACGTACATCATAGGCACGCACGTCAACAATGTCCTAGCGCCGTTAGTGTCGATGGAGCGCTAGAGCAAACTCTCTAACCATAGAATTCAGTGGGCAGATCATCTGTCAAAAGCGGCATCATGATCGCAAAGTTTGGCGCCTTTCCCCAATCCCAAGTTGTATCCATCGATGAGAATTCTGGACAAAGTGCCATTCCTCTATTTGATCAGCTCTAATCTTCGCTCCCACACCTAGAGTGAGGTATTGGCCCAATCAAATGGAACATCATCCAAATGGAGTATTCCATTCTTGAGGCGGGATGACTTTGCAGTGCGATCAATTGCAGCCCATTATATGGGAACTTCGCGATGAAGCACCCAGCTGGAGAGCAGAGATTTGTAATTAGGCCTTCTGCACGCAACAGATTGATGCGTGCGCCGTCCCTCACGTCCGGACCCAAGCCGCAGATCAATCTGCCCAGCGCATCCGCTTAGCGATCCAAAGTCAACCCGCTGCTAGTCGGTATCATCAACCAGTTCGCGCTCAACCCGCCTTTCGAATAACTCCTGCTCGCGCGACGAATTATCATTCATCGCGCGAGGAAGCGGGCTCATCTCTTGGAGCATTTGAATGCTAAGCACGATCGAGGCTGGGCTTATCGACACTTAGCGCCTTAACGTTGAACTCGGCCCGAGCCATCGCCGCTCATGAGTTTTTCAACTTCTGGCACGGTGACGCGGTTAAAGTCGCCCAAGATCGTGTGCTTGAGCGCGCTTGCGGCCACTGCAAACTCCAAGCTTTGCTGGCGATCCTCATAGGCGTTAAGGCCATAAATCAAGGCTGAGGCAAAGCTGTCCCCTCCACCAACGCGGTCCACGATATCGGTCAGTTCATATTTGCGACTGAGCTTAAAGCCACCTTCGCGCGTACGTAGGCAAGCTGACCAATTGTTGCGATCCGCAGAAAGGCTTTCGCGAAGTGTAATCGCAATCGTGTGCATGTTCGGATAAATATCAAGGACTTTCTGGCCCAATGCTTCATATTTTGCCGTATCGAGCTCGCCTGATTCCACATCTACATCAACAGTGATATCGAGAGATTTCTGGCAATCTTCTTCATTGGCAATGCCGACGTCGACATACTTCACGAGTTCGCGCATCACTTCGGGGGCTGTCTTGCCATATTTCCAAAGTTTCCCGCGGAAGTTGAAGTCGCATGAGACCGTGAGGCCAGCTTCCTTCGCTGCTTTCACACAGGCCATCGAAAGGTCAGCTGCCGATTGGCTAAGCGCAGGGGTAATGCCAGTGATATGGAGCCACTTTGCACCCTTGAAGATTGTCGGCCAGTCAAACTCATCCAAACCTGCATTGCAGATCGATGAGTTTGCGCGGTCGTATACAACCTTGGATGGGCGTTGGTTCGACCCAGTTTCAAGGAAGTAGATACCAACCCGGTCGCCAGAGCGGCTGACGTGAGCGGTATCGACACCAAATTTGCGCAATTCCATGATCGCATTTTCGCCGATGTCATTGTCGGGCAGTGCGCTGACAAAGCCAGCATCGAAACCGTAATTAGACAAGGCCACAGCAACATTGGCTTCACCGCCGCCAAACGTTGCTTCAAACTCGGGTGATTGGAAAAAGCGTTGGTGGCCCGGTGTTTTCAACCGGAGCATAATTTCACCAAAAGAAAGGAATTCAGACATGGAGAGGAGCCTTCATTCAGCGAGCAGACTGCGCGATGGCCAAGGCCTCGCTCGCAAGGGTTGTGATCTTGGAGTAGTCGCCGCTGGCCACTGCCTCCTTGGGTGTCAGCCAGCTGCCGCCACAGGCAAGCACACTTGGCAATTCTAGAAACTGAGCAAGATTTCCTGCGGATACGCCACCAGTCGGCATAAAGCGCATCTCACGAAATACGGAGCTCAAGGCTTTGAGCATAGGCACGCCGCCTGCGAGCGATGCCGGAAAGAACTTCACGTCGCGAAGGCCAAGAGCATAAGCGCGCTGCACTTCGCCTGCGGTCATCGTGCCAGGGAAGAAAGGGATCTCTTCCGCCAAGCAATATTCGGCGATCTCATCCACTAGCCCCGGTGACACGATAAATTCAGCGCCGCTTGCGCGAACCGATTTCGCCTGATCCAGCGTCAGCACGGTGCCAGCGCCCACGATTAAGCCTTCGGTCTGCGCAAGAATCGCCTCCATACCTTTTTGCGCATCATCGCTGCGCATTACCACTTCGATGACGCTCAGGCCGCCAGCGCCCAATGCACCGGCGGTTTTTACAGCACGGTCCGCATCGTTCTCACCAATAAGTGGGACGACAGGAGCAGATGCAAGGCGCTCTGAAAGAGAGGTATCCATGTGTTTGCTTTCTCTTCGTAGCTCTTATGAGAAGGCAAGACCGCCGTTGATGTCGATGTTCGCGCCGTTCACGAATGAAGCTTCGTCAGAGGCAAGATATGCGACAAGATTGGCGGTTTCTTCAGCCTTGCCTTGACGACGAAGCGGAGTTGAGTTTGCAACGTTTTCACGAGCGGCATCCGGCGTGAATTTGTCGTGGAATGTGGTCGCAATCATGCCGGGGCACAGCGCGTTCACACGGATACCTTTGGGGCCAAGCTCTTTGGCAAGACCGCGGGTCATAGTCATCACAGCGCCTTTGGAGGTAGCATATGCGATTGCACCGCCGCCGCCGCCATCACGGCCAGCCAACGAAGCAAGGTTCACGATCGACGCGCCCTCTGACATCAATGGCACCGCCGCCTTGCAAGCAAGGAAAGTAGAGGTCGCGTTCAATTGCATGACGAAGTTGAAAAACTCTTCGTCCATCTCCTCAAGCGTCTTGCGCGCTACCAATCCGCCAGCATTGTTGACGAGAACATGAACCTCGTCGCCAAACGCCTCGCGGGTTGCAGCGATTAGAGCATCGACATCGGCGGGCTTCGTCACATCCGCCTTGACTGCGATTGCCTTACCACCTGCGGCTTCAACCGCAGCAACCGTAGCGTCAGCATCGGATTGATTGTTGTTATAGTTGACGACAACGCTTGCCCCTTCAGAGCCCAGCTTGACGCAAACCGCGCGGCCAATGTCTCGACTTCCGCCGGTGACCACTGCCACTTTGCCTGCAAATTTCATATTCGTTTCCCCTTTAGGAATGTACGAGGCCTTACGCCGATTTTGGTTTGAGTGGTTTGATTTCGCCGCAAAGCAACCAGACACTGGCAATTGCCGTCAGTGCCATGGCCGCCCCCAGGACGAAAACAGAATAATAATTGGCGCCCGCCGTCATGATCGGAACGATCGCCGTCAACGCCGCAGCGCTGAGCTTGGCCGCCATTCCGGCCATACCTGACAAAGTCCCAACGGTGCCTTTGCCATAAAGGTCACTCGGCAAAGTCTGCACATTGCCGATAGCAACCTGGAAGCCGAACAGGATCGCAAACATCAGCCACAAAGCTGTCCATGGTGATGATGCAACCGAAAGCGCAAGAAGCGAGGGCAGCATAATCAGACAGCCCAGCGTGATCACGAATTTGCGGGTCTTATCGACGTTCCAACCCGCCTTGATGCGGTTGCCGGCCAGAAGACCGCCGGCCCATGCTCCAACCATAGCGCCTACATAAGGTAGCCACGCAGAGGCCGCGACGTCCTTGATCGCAAAGTTATGAACTTCAAGGAAATAGGTCGGGATCCAGATGATGAACAACCACCAGATAGGATCGATTGCCGCCGATGCGATAATCACTCCCCAGCTTTCCTTGCGTGACAAAAGCTCGCCGGTCGAAGGGTTGTATTCGTCGTCGTCATCAATGCTGTCAGTAGGTTCAGCCTTCTGACCTGAAAGGATATACTCGCGCTCCTCTTCGGTCAGCCAATCGTGGCTCTTGGGCGGTCCTTTGACGATGAACCACCATGGCAGGAGCCACACAAGGCCAACCAAGCCGACAATTATGAAGATCAGCTTCCAATCGAGGATAATCGCAAGGAAACCGATCAACGGGATCGAAATGATGCCACCGATTGCTGCGCCCGAGTTAAAAATACCCTGCGCAAGGGCGCGTTCCTTAGTCGGGAACCACTCCGCATTCGCCTTGGTCGCACCAGGCCAGTTGCCAGCTTCGGCGATACCCAGAATTGCCCGGAAGATGCTGAAGCTAAC
This sequence comes from Erythrobacter sp., assembly GCF_039988855.1. Classification (GTDB taxonomy): domain Bacteria; phylum Pseudomonadota; class Alphaproteobacteria; order Sphingomonadales; family Sphingomonadaceae; genus Erythrobacter. Next base: position 10,975 of record NZ_JBDXIY010000019.1, on the reverse strand, counting down.
GACGCCTTTCGCAAGGGCGTGTGCCGCTGTTGCCAGCGACCAAACACCAATGGAAAGGACAAAACCAAGCCGTGTGCCAAGCCAGTCAAAAATCTTGCCGAAAATGGCCTGACCCGCGGCATAGGAGAAAATGAACACCACACTGATGAGGCCCAAAATCTCTTTATGCCCGTCGGCATCCATGTCGGGGAACAGATCAGGCGCGATGTGCTCGGGCCACAGAACATTGATGGTTTGGCGGTCGATATAATTAATGATCGTCGCAATCGCGACGAGGCTTACAACCCACCAACGCAGTCCCTGCATTTTCATTTTAGTTCCCCTCACCCAAAAAATCTTCGCGCATCGGGCTGAATGTGTCGATCAACACGCCAGCCTCAAGGCAGATTGTGCCGTGGTCCAAATGGGGCGCGATGTAGGAGCTGTCGCCAGCTTCGAGAACTTGCTTGCTCCCGTCGATTAAGACCTCAAACTTGCCGCTTTCGATATAGGTTGATTGGCTGTGCCTATGGGAATGAACGTCACCCACTGAACCCTTTTCAAACCAGACCCGCACAATCATGATTTCAGGCCCATAGCCAAGGATCTGGCGCGATATGCCGCCTCCCAGGTCCTCTTTGGGTGTATCCTTCGCGACCACAAAGGGCGGGCTTTGCGCCTCTTTCACCATTTCCATTCTAGGCTCTCCCATTACTCTTTTGCTGCCAACACAATGACGCCCGCATATCCGTTCCAGCTGATGGTCTCGCCATCAAGTTGGGCGCTGTACGCCGCTTCAGGATCAGGATTGTGCGAAACCGCAACTGCGTAACGCTGCCCTGATTTCAGGGTCAGTTGAACAATATCTGCCGCGCCCACACGTGTGTGCGTGAGGTCAGCTACCAAGCTACGGCTATTGAGTGTTTGCTCTGCCGCGCCATCATAACTGCCATGCGCTTCGATCAGGCTTGCAAATGACACTGCGCCCTCGTGCCCACCTTCTCTTTGCGCGCGCAGGATCAGAAGCGGTTCGCGGCGTAGGTTGAATTCCGGATCATTCGCGCCGCTTTCACCAAGGATCGCCGTGACCGGGCCGTTGGCTGCAAAGCGGTAAGTGTAGAAACGCCCATCAAGGATCCACGTGAGCGCGCCCTTGCCATCGTCCAGCGCCCCTGTCGCATCGACCCAAATGTGCTGATAACCATTGGCAGAGCCCAGCACGGGACGCTGAGCAACACTGCGCTGCGCGTCGAAGTCATACTCCATGATATGACCCGAATAATGCAATGGCAGATCATATTGGTGCGCCGCATCGCTTGATGCATGCACAAGATCGATCACCAAAGGCTGTTCCAAGCCGGGAATAGAAGCCATCAAAAGCGTGCGCTTCATCGAAACGCCGCGATAGGCGCTGTCGATCATGCCGCTTGAGACCTGAAGCCCATCAGCATCAGAGAAATATGTTTGGGTGGGCCAGAATTTGTCAGCGTATTTGCCATCGCCATCAAAGTGGCTGGCCTCATCCACAACTAGGGTGTTGTGCGCAACAGACGCTTTGGCCCAAGTCGTGTTCTCAGGCAGATAACGCCCGCCGCGCTTTGCCTCAATATTGAGGAAACGCGCCGCACCATAATCGCGAACAACCTCGTTGCCATTGTCGTAAAGCTGCCATGCAAGCTTATCGAAATGGCCGTGGCCCATACCTTGCGAGCTGTTTTTGGCGATCAGCACGGTGGCCGGTTCACCTTCCGAATTGGATTTGCCTTGGCGAAGGACAGCGACCGCGCCCTGGTTGCCTTCTGGCCCGTCGCTTAGGAGCAAAGAGCGAAAAGGAAAGGGCTGGGCTTTGCCCGCCGCCAGATCCTTTGCCACCATTGCGCCGCCGGGCGTCAGGACAGTGCGTCCCTGAAATTCAGCAATCGACAAAAGCGCCGGATCGCGGGTTTGCGCGTAAGCAATCGCAACGCCTTCATAGAGTTCTGCCGTGCGCAGGCTCTTATCCCGGATCGCATCGTTGAAAGGGAAGAAATAGCCGCGATAGCTCAGCTGAACTGTGGTGCGCAGAGCCTTCAATAGAATGCCGTCGCGATGCTCAAAGATCGCGCGTTGCGGATCATTACGCTCAATCGCATTGGCAAAAACGAGGAACGGAAGCAGGGCAAACCGCTGATAATAGGGGCCTTCGGTGTAATATCCGTCGGGTGAAAACAACAGTTCGGTCTGGCGGATAAAGCCTGCCTCACCGCTTTTGTCAGAACCAACCAGAGCGCGCTCGACCATGTCAGCATCGCCCAGAAGATATCCCGTCATGCCCACACCAGCGGTCGCCCAAGTGGCGTGGTTGTGAATGCGGTCAAAGGTCGCAACCGATTCAACCGATAGGAAGTGCGCCGCAGGGCGGAACACTTGGTCGTCGATTGTCTGGCGATCTGCATCGCTCAGCGTATCGCGGATATTGCCGTAGCCTTGCACCGCATGAACCAACCACATGGCATCGTTGAGGACCTGCCAGAAAATGCGGCCCGAATATTGGTTCGCTTTGGCTGGATGCTCGCCCAAGGTCGGGTAAAGTTCGGCGTATTCGAGTAGCAGATCGCGCACATAGTCGCGGTATCGCTCGTCACCGGTGATCTGGAACAGCTGCCCGCCTTGATAGATCGCTCGAAAATTGCGTTTGTGTTGTTCGTGAGTGTAGCCGCCGCCGGGGTCTTTGGGCTGCGGGACCACAACCCCTGATGCCATCATGCCATCCACGAAACCGCGCGCCAGCTCCATTTCGCTTGCAAAAAGCGGGGCGTGCGCGTCATTTGCTTCGTGACCCGTTTGCGCATGTCCATCAGCGGCCAGCGCGATAGCCGGAACGCCAGAAAGCGCAAGCGCGGAGGCAAAGGTAAGGGCGCGCATCATTGATCTCCCCCAGTGGCAAATTCATTGCCTGAAAGCTGGGCGCGGTGCGCACCTTCAAAGTTGAGCTCTTCTAGGACCAACGCAGGGGTCCCAGCAAAAGCGTTGTTAGTGATTTCCGTCTTAGGCGTGCCCACGGTATGAACGACGCGAGCCGGCGCTGATCCGCGGATCGCATTTTCACTAACCTTAGCGATTTGAACTCCGTGAAGATGCACCGACGCCTGTGAACCATTTGTCGACGCTCGACCAACATCATCCATCGCATTGCGCGCAATGGTGACATCCGGACCAAAGGTGCTTTCATCCCTACCACCGCGATATACATCCGCTATCGGACCACCGATCCGAGCAAAGGTATTCTCGCTAATATCAAGGTTTTCGACATTATACTGTCCATAGTCCTCGGTCTCTGCTTTCGCTGAAACGATGGATCCTGTGATGTCAGCAAAAGCGCTGTTTCGGATGACAACCCGGTCCGCTAAAGTGCTTTTACCAAGGGTCAGCACATTGAAGCTCTTATTGACGATAAGCCCGCGCACAGTAACGCCGTGCATCTCTACTGCAAAGTTTGATTTGATCGGGTAGGTTGTGGTGCGAATAACCGAATTCCCAACGGAATCTGGTGCAAGCGCCCCGTCGATCACCACATTCTCAAGCTTGAGATTCCCCCCCTCACGAAGTTCAAACAGTGAGGGACGGCCAAAGTAGATGACAGGCTTTTCGCTCCCCGCACCTGGCGCTGCCGCGATAGTAATCGCCGTCTTCAACGAAATGGTCCGCTCTACGGTGTAATCACCCGGAGCAAGCTCCAACACATCACCGCTTTGCGCCGCAAGAATAGCGTCCACCAACGTGTCATCACCCGGCTCAACTGCAATCACATTGCCTGTAAAACCAAAGACAGCCCCTTTTTCAGGCTTGGGGTAGTACGACGCCCCAACCTGCTCAAGCGTTACCGGGGTAAGCGCACGAGAAACGCCAACATCCGCAAGCGCGGGGTCAACCGGGTAGAGCAGGCCATTCTCAGCGCGCTCCATTTCAAAGGGCCGCTGCGCAAAACTAGGCAACTCCTCGTCGACCTCACCTTTGCCCACAACATTGTTCGAAAAGGCGATTTTTGAAATGTCATCGTAGACCTCGATGAAAGACTCTCCCTCAAGGCCCGCCATAAGGTTATTGGCAAATGTCGTATTACTGGGCGCTGCCGAACGTTCTTGATCAGCCCCCACATTGAAGGCGAGACGCCGACTATCGACGATTGTGTTGCCTTCAATCACACCACCCTCAACCTCGACATAGCGATTGACGGGTGAATTGGGCACACCATTCATAATGGCAAGCGAACTGGAGAAGGCCTCTCCGCGGAGCCCCTCCATGTAATTACCGCGGACTGTCTGCCCGCGATTGATCACACGGATACCTCCGGTGTGACCCTCGCCACCCCCTAAGAAGACATTGCCCTCGACAACATTGTTGTCGCCATGACGCAGCGTCAGCGTACCGCGTGAACGCAGGAAGACATTCCCACGAAAAATATTGCCACCCGACTTAGACGAGATGATCTCCACCTCACCGCTGGTCCGGTCGAAGATATTGTTCGCCACCACAGTGTTCGAGTTGAATATTGAATAACGACTGGTCCCAATCCGAAGAGTCTCACCACCATTGGAGCCAAGCACAGGACGAGGCCCGAAATAGTTAAACTCGATCCGGTGATCGTTTTCGCGGCTACCCTCGCTATCAAGCCTTACTGCGAGCGTCACACCCTTATTGGTTTTGCCGATGAGGCTGTTGTGGTCGAAGCGATTGTTCTGGCCATAAATTCCAACCCAATAGTCACTTTCATACCGATCAGACTTACTAAAGCCGTCGACAACAACTCCACTAACACGTGAGTGGCGTGCCAAATCTTCCTTGTTGCGGCGGAATGAAATTACCTCACCGCGCGGACTAAACCCATCGCGGAAGACAAGCCCGTTCACGTGAATATATTCGCCGCCGATACGAAGGCTAGACTGTCCAGTAAGAACAACCTTTCCAGCCTCTTGCGACGTTACAATTATCGGCTCAGCCGAACTCCCCTTGCCAGTGATCACAAGGTCAAAGTCGCGCCATTCGCCGTTTGCAAGAACGATCTCATCACCAGCCTCAACCGACTTTGCGGCGGCTGCATACTGATCCTGATCATGAACAAGGATGCGTTCAGCAGCAGCTGGGCTAGTCAAAAGCCAAAGCACAGCGGTCACAAGGCTTAACCTCGCCAACATACCATCAATCCCCTCATCCAAACTCTTATTGCACAACTATAGACCCGAGCCAACGCGTGTCAATCAATCTGGCATATTAGTTGAGGGTTTTTTGTCGCACCAATTTGGTTAGCCAATTTTTGACGCGGCAGCGAAGCGCTCCCGGCTCTTAGAAGCCTTTTCTTGAAGCTCTTCCATCGCCATTCGCTCGGTTGCGTCGAGCATCGCCTCGATTAGACGATGAAAGTGTTCACGCATGGCGGTTCGCGCCGCTGCCGGATCCCGATCACGCAGTGCAAAGAAGATCGCCTCATGCTCTTGAGTGCGCGATTCCGCATCATGGACACAGACAGCTTCGTAAGTCGTCTTCACCTCGGGAATATCTTCACGCATCCGCCAAAGCTCTTTCACGGTGTGCACCATTGCGGTATTGTTTGAAGCCTCTGCGATCGCCCGGTGAAACTCCTCATCGGCTGCATTTGCGATCTCTTCGTCGCCGGTCCGCATTTGCTCAATAAGGCTCGATAGATGTTGGACCACCGCATCGGTCATATTATGCGCAGCAAGCGCAGCGGTCTCAGATTCTACGAGCAAACGAGCTTCGGTCACCTCAAATGCGCTCGAGGTAGGGAGTGCAGCCACATTCTCAGAGACCGTTTCACCGACATAAACGCCCGAGCCGGTTTTGATTTCAAGGCGACCGACAGCCTGAAGCGCAATTTCCGCCTCTCGAATAGTCACACGACTTACCCCGAGGCGCTCTGCCAATTCCCGCTCACCGGGTAGGCGGGTTCCTGGGGGAAATGCCCCTTCATCAATCAGTTCCGAGATTTGCTCGGCCACAGATTGGAAAAGTCGCTTACTCGTCATTGTCGCTTCCAATACTCTTAATGCTCGGAACTCCGTATCTCAATGTCCCATAGTTAAGACAAGTCGGTCGGTCAAAAGGAGTAGACTGCCACGCCAATTAAGGCGCGGCAGTCCTAGGTCTTTAGAAACGCGCCCTTACACCTGCAAAGAAGCGAGGACCGAAGACCAGAACCTGGCCAAGATCGTCCGCTGCGCCGCGGAAGTCAGTGCGCGGTTGGTTGAACAGGTTCAGGCCCTCAAGCGAGAAACGGAGATTGTCATTCAGCGCGTATGTAATACGCGCCTCAAACACACTCACATCATCGACGAAGCGAATTCGGCCTGGTGTTGTGACGAATTGCTGGAAGTAATCGCTCCGATATTTGTAGATCCCTTGGAAATCGAAGTCGCCGATTTCGTAGTAGGCTTGAGCTGACAAAACGTGCTCTGAAAAACCAAATAGATTTGACGGCGGAATCAGGCCGTTAGACACCGAAGTAGTACCATCAGGGTTGAGGGTCGTAAGCGCCCCGAGCGTATCATCCTCAAATTCGAAGTTTGAGTCTGCGTAATTGTAGCTCAGCTTAAAACCCAAACCGTCCAAAGGCGCCGGCAGGTAACTGAAGCGGTGCGCAGCAGTAACCTCAAGACCGAAAATAGTGCTCGTGTCATCATTGACTTGAACCTGAGTTACCAACAGGTCGACATCTTGGCCGCTAATTGAGAAAGGCTCAAACTGCCCAACAGTTTCAAACCCGCCATCGAAGCTCTTGTAATACGCGTTGAAAGCAAGGATCGTATCGTCATTCGGATACCATTCGAGCCCCGCATCAACGTTCCACGAAAGCAGCGGTTCTGTTGCAGGATTGCCGGTCGCAGTGACCTGATCAATACCACCGTTAAGTGCATCAATTGCGGTCGCAAACTCATCATTATTAGTACTAAAGAAGCGTCCGTTACCAAGGCTGGACGGGTCAGGACGAGACAGAGAGCGATACACAGCAAAACGACCAAGCAATTCAGGCTGGAATTCAGCCACTAAATTTACGCTTGGAAGGAACTCTGTGTAGGAGTTCTCAAACACCTCCGAGACCAACGTTGCATTGTCCTGCGCCAGTACGAATTGACCATTATCGGTCGGATCCAACGGATCGCCAGGCGTAACCATCACATTAAGTGCCGCACGGAATCCGCGCGAACGCACCGAGGTATCGACCACCCTTACACCCACGTTGCCGCGAATTGGCATTTGACCAAGCTCGCCATCGAAGTCGGCCTGAACATAACCCGCCCAGGTCCGCTCCGTCACGTCTGTATTTTGGATCGAGTCAAATTCGCCGGTCGGGAAAATCACATTGCCGTCTTCATCAAGCGGCAGACCCTGCGGATCCACCCGCTCGAGAACCTGTACAATGCAGCGCGCATCGAACGTTGCAAATGTGTTTGTTGTGCTCACAACATTTCCGCTAGCGTCGACTTGAGTGACCAGAGGGTTGCCGCCAGAGATGGAGGATAAGAAACCTGATTCAGGAAAACTAGTTCGACACTCTTGGTTAGCGGTCGCAAGCGCACCACTTCTCGGATCATTAGGATCTATTGGATTATCACTAAACGGGTTACCGGTAGACTGCCCAAATTCCAAACGGCTGGTATTTAATTGAGCACCTGGAACATCGCGATAGATTAGCTCTTGATAGCGAGTGCCAGCCTGAAACAAGCTAAAGAAACCGTCGAGTTCATAGGCAACATCACCCCTCACAGCCCAAATGCTGTTAAAGCGATCCTGCTCCAAATCAGCACGCACGCGCGGATCGTTGGCAAACAAATTATGGTTGTCCACATCAAAGTCTTGAACCACGAAGTTCACGCCTTCGGAACCATTTTGGAAGATTTGGATAACGCTTTCAACGCGGTCATCCTGGGTGCCGCCATCATTCTCAACGCTCGGTGTGAATGCCCCCGTATTGCCGAAGATGTCTTCGTCATCTTCAGTCCGGAAACGAACCTGCACAGCCTCTTCGATGCGGCGAGTTTGTGAGTACGATCCGTCTAGTGAAATCGTGAGGCGATCAGCAGGGCTGAAATCGATCGACAAGCCACCACCGTAATATTCCTCATCACGCTCAAGAAACTCACTGACAGCTTCGATGCGTTGCTCACTCGTGAACTGACGCAGCGCGCCGCTTTCGGTGAAAAGAAGATCAAAGCCTGGGATCGAATTGGCAGCATCCTGCTCGTCAATTCGACGACCCTCCGCAAAGTTCAAATCAGAACGCTGCTCACTTTGCTTCCTGGTCGAGTATTGAAAATCTGCATTAATATCGACATTCGGACTCGGCTGATATTGGATTGCACCAAAGAATGCATTGCGAGTGTCAGCAGAGAGATTCTGGCGGAGCGCATAACTGTTGCGCGCAATCACGAAAGGCAAATCCACGCTGCCGTCACGAAGACCATCAATCACGCTACTGTTCGTATCGCAGTTTCCATCGTCGAACACACCATCAGTTGTGGTGCTTGGATCGACCACACATGCACGGATCGTGTTGGAAACACGAACTTCTTGTTCAGGATTGTTGGAATCGCGCCGCTCGTAACCGAGGGACAGACCCAACTCACCATCACCGACCGACCACTGATCGATGAAACTCAACGAACCGCGATAACCAACATCGTTTAACCGCTGATCAGAGTCGATATCGAAATTGTCTGGGTTGAGCTCGGCTTTGATCTCACCCTGAACCCGGCGCTTACCAAAGTCGATCGGACGCGCTGTCTCGAGCACAATCTGACCAGCGACACCACCTTCGATGTAGCTTGCAGCCTGCGTCTTGTAGATACCAATCTTCGTGAAAAGCTCAGAAGGGAACTGACTGAAGTTCACCGAGCGATCACCACTACCGTTGGTTGCAACACGGCCATTGATAACCGTCGAACCCAAGAATGGACCAAGACCTCGGATCGAGATTTCGGTCGCCCCGCCATTTTCGCGGTGCGAGCCAGCGCCAGTGAGCGTCTCAAGCGCCTCACCAATAGATAGCGCCGGGATATCGCCGATTTCATCCGCAGAAAGCGCATCGAAAACCTCGGTTGCATTACGCTTTTCTTGAATCGAGCTTTGGACGACGGCACGAAAACCATCAACAACAATTTCATCGCCCTGCCCCTCAGAGACATCTACAACTTCCTCCTCAGGCTGCTCATCCTGAGCAAGCACAGGACTCGCAACAAAAGCGGTTCCAGCAAGCAATGCAGCTGAGAACGAAATGCGCGATGAAGCGCGGCGACCAATTACGCGATTTCCCATTTTGCCCCTCCCTAAAGGCTCTTTGAGCTTTTGGAATACCGGCATCCCCCCACGTGTCAACCGTTGCCACATACCAAAATGTACTTTTTTATCTAACCAATTAGCAGACGATGCCAAATTGCAACAACCTGAGAACAAGGGAATGTGATGGCCCCTAAGGTACTGAATTATTGGATTTGTTAGATCTTTTCTAACGGAACGAAGGTGAGCATTTCTATCGTTGCTCGGTTCCGCCATAGTGATTCGGTACGCGAGACAGCATTGGATCAAAGCAACAAAATTTCACCGCGAGTCTCTCCAATTGGGCTGTGCTTCTTGTTTTCTCTCAGCATGTTAGATGAAAATCGGTTAATTGGTAGTACAGACCTGCCTTGATAGGTATGTTCATTTGATTGACACTCGCTCCACAAGGCCTAGCCTGTGGATTGCTCGCCGTTGCAGGTGAGAAGAGGAGCATTTGAAGGGCTCGTAGCACAGAATCACCGCCTATGAGCGAGGTCTTTGTTCAGGCTGTGTTGGTGCAGGGCCCCTATAAAAGAAAGATTGGATTCTGGGAGTGACAAAAAATGAATTTCGCTAAGTGTCTTAAGAAGAGCAGTATGGCGCTCGCTGGGAGCGCAATCGCTCTTGCAATTCCATTCTCGCTGGTCGCGGCGAGTGATACATCACCCGCCCCAAGCGACGCATTTGATCTGGGCTTCTGGAAGATAACTCTGCCCACCGATCGCAATAACGACAAGAAGCCAGACGACATTTCTGTAAGTGAACTCCAAGGTTTCACTCACTCAGATTTCTTTTTCTTGGACGATGAAGGAAGATTGGTTTTCGCGGCACCGAACAAGGCGCCAACAACTGCAAACTCTACCAATACGCGTAGCGAACTGCGTCAGATGCTGCGCGGGACCAACACCCGCATTGGCACCCATGAGCCCGGCAATAACTTCGCAGTAGAAGCACGCAAGAGCTCCGATAAATTCGGTGCGGTCGGCGGCAAACTCGAAGCAACTCTTCGGGTGGATCATGTCTCCACCAATGCCGGCGACCCATCGAAGCGACCGGCATTCTCAGCGGTTGTCGGCCAGATCCACGCGCTCAAATACAAGAGCACGCGAAGTGGGTTTGGTTATGGCAATGAGCCAATCAAGATCTATTATAAGAAATTCCCAGAGCATGAAACCGGTTCGGTTTTCTGGACCTATGAGCGCAATCTGGCAAAGGATGATCCCAATCGCTCGGACCTTGCAGTCCCAGTCTTTGGCTACACATGGGACAACGACGAAGACCCTGGTGCAAATGGCATCGCATTGGGTGAGGATTTTAGTTACACCATCAACGTCCATCGGAATACGATGTACCTAACCTTTCACAATGAACGTTTGGGCACAATTCAGCAAACCCGCAGCCTGATCAGAGGTGCTGATGCGAAGGATAATCCTTATGCTTATGGCGGGGACTCGCTGTATTTTAAGGCTGGCATCTACAATCAATGCAGCACGCGAACTGGCGCATCCTCATGGTATGCAGGATGCCCGGGAACGGGTGATTGGGAACAAGACAAAGCAGACGGCAATTACGCACAAGCCAGCTTTTCGCACTTGGCAGTAGGCCCTTCAACTCCGCCAGAATAACAACAACCATTGGACAAATAAAAAGGCCCCGCTCTCAATCGAGAGCGGTGCCTTTTTTT
>NZ_JBDXIY010000018.1:0-135108 GCF_039988855.1 Erythrobacter sp. | reverse complement strand
CTTCCTAAAGCATGGAAACTGGGCCGTGGTACAAGCGGTCACTTGCGGCTAGAGGCACCTGCTATGAGTTGGACGCAAGAAGCAGCACGAGAACAAGCAGCACTAACGAGTGAGCCCTACGATCGTTGGGTTTCGCCTAATGGTGTTTGCATGGCTGAATTTCGGCGTGAGGCTTCGGGCTTCGTCATTCGTTTTCCCGGCCAGGCTGATTTCAGCCTTCAGCTAGAAGGCGATGGTATTGCCATTACAGGCTGGCCAACGCCTGATTGCGACACGCAAACGCTGACCAATCTGTACCATAATGCGATCGAGCCCATCTTGGGCAATCATAATGGGGGTCTCTACCTTCATGGGAGTGCAGTCGCGGTTCCCGCGGTTGCATCGGGGAAAGCCAAACACGGAGTAATCGCATTTCTTGGTCTTTCGAGGGGCGGAAAGACCACGCTTGCTGGCTCTTTTGCGCGTGCAGGCTTTCCATTTTTGACAGAAGATGTGATCGATCTAAGGTTAGATAAAGGCACCTATTGGTTGCAGCCGAAGCGTTCAAAGCTTAGGCTTTTTGCCGACAGCGCGCGGTTCTTGCTGGGCGATGATACTGACTTTGAAAACGACGACCTCAAGCAAGATGTTGAAGCGGGTAGCGCCTTGCCATTTGCCAAAGAGCCGGTGCCCTTGCGCCAGATATTCCTTTTAGGCACCGATCATTCAGCCCCGCTTTCGATCCGGCAACTTTCAAGCCAAGAGGCTTTGAGCGCGCTGATGCCGCATGCCTTTATTCTCGATGTAACCGATAAATCGAGGCTCAAGGGGCACTTTACCCGCATGGCTGACCTGTCGCAGGACATAGCTTGCTACGCCCTTGACTTTACCCGAGACTACGCAGAATTGCCGCGGGTGCGCGAAGCTGTGCTGGAAAGTTTTTCTAGCCTGAGATGATGACATATTGAGCGATTTGGGATCTTTCACATGCAACTCACTGATCGATTTACAGTGTCCGAAGATGTCGTTGTGCGCGAAGTCAGCGGCGAGCTTGTGCTGCTTGATCTTAACTCGGGACAGTATTTCGGGCTCGATGCTGTTGGCGCGCGCATTTGGGAATTGCTTGCAGATGCACCACGTAATTTGATCGACATTTGCGACCAGATCGAGAAGGAATTCGATGCCCCGCGTGAGCGTATCGAGGCTGATATGATGGCTTTGGCCAAACAGCTGCAAGAACAGGAATTGATCGCAGCCGAGGCGGCTTAATCAGCCCTTTTGGCTGACCTCACTTACGCCGTCAGTGCCGAGTTTAATCACTCGATCCGCAAGCGACAGGCTTGCGGGGCGGTGCGTTATGAGAATGACAGTTCTGTCTTTCAAAACCTCGACGCATTCTTCGACGAAAGCGGCCTCGCTTTCGAGATCGTACATGCTGGTTGCCTCGTCCAAAATCATGATCGGCGGATCGCTGAACAGGGCCCTTGCAAGGGCAATGCGTTGACGCTGTCCGCCTGAAAGCTTCACCCCGTGGTCGCCGATCTCGGTATCAAGCCCGTCTGGCAAGTTGGCCAAGAAATCGTCCACTTGAGAGAGGCGTGCTGCAACCTTTATCCGCTCTTCGCGATTATCAGCGCTTTGTCCAAAGGCGATGTTATCAGCAATCGAACCATTGAACAGCAGCGCGCGCTGCGGGACATAACCGAACTGACGCCTGAATTCTTGCACCTGAAACTGGGATATGTCGGTCCCATCAAGAGTGATCCGGCCACAGCTTGCATCATAAAAGCGCAAGAGAAGCCGTACCAAGGTTGATTTGCCCACGCCATTCTCGCCGGTAACCGCAAGGGTTTCTCCTGGCTCAATTGCAAGGTCGAGCTTGGTCAGAACCGGCGAGCGATTGGGATACGCAAAGCTCAGATTTTCAAAGCATATCGCTCCTTTTGCCCGGCCAATACTGATCCCGCTATCGTGTCCGGTTTCTGGATCGAAGGCGAGCACTGTCTCCAGCCGTGCGAGGGTCCCACGGGCCATCTGGTAGGATGAATACATATTGGCGAGCGCCCCTGCAGGGCGCGTCAACAACGCTGCATAAAGTAGAAAGGCGAAAATTTCGGCAGGCGATGATGCCTCACCGCTTAGTTGCCCACTACCGATCATCAGAACGCCAATGGCAGCAAGCGCTGCAATGAACGCCATGAGGGGGCCTATAAAGGCTTTGAGCTGGGCTTGCTGAACGGCGTAATCGCGCGAAATCTCTGCTGCTTTGGCAAAGTTTGTACGGTGGTGCTCTTCCACGGCGAAGGCTTTGATGGCTGGGAGGATCTCAAGATCGCGTTCTGCAATCGCCACCAGATCGACTTCCGCAGCTCGCACTTTGCCTGAAAGGCCTCGCAATTGTCTGCCGGTGAGGCGGATCATCATTGCGAATGCCGGGACCAACAATGGCACAATCAAAGCCATCACCGGGTCAATCCAATAAAGGATCGCAATCGCTCCAATCGTCGTCAGCAAGATCGCAGGAGCATTCGCAAGAGTGCTTGCGAGAAAGTCGCTCAAATTCCCGACTTCATATGACGTCAGCGCTAAGACATCGCCTGATCTTTGCTCATCATGAAAGCTCAGCGGCATAATCTGGACATGCTCGTAAATCCGCTTCCGAAGATCGGTGAGGATACGGGTGGAAGCACGTTCGGACTGGATTGCAGCAGCAATGTTCAGGCCTGTAAGCAGCGCAAGAACGATTACCAAAATGATCAGTGTCTCAGTGAGATCAGGCGCATCACCCTCGGCGGAAACCACCGTTCCCAGAGCATCAGCTGCAAGCCACGGCACAGCCAATGTCGCAATCGAGCTCAGCAGTGTAAGCGTGCTGATCGCCGCCAATTGCCACCTAAATCGCCAGGCCCATTCGAGCCAGAATCCAACACTCACCGTGACCCCACCTTTCGAACCGCTCGTCCGGCGGTTTCTAGCAACAAGCGGCCTTGCAACAGAGCGGTGGGCCATTTCGTCGCTGATGGATATTTCTCCAGCAAATGCTCGCGCGGAGGAAAAGCGCGCGTCATCACAAGTGATGCTTTTTGGCCAAGTGATCGGGATTTCTTAAGGTCAATCCGAAACTGGCTGAGGCTGTCCGGATTGGCAAAGTATGCCGCTAAGATCGGATCAAGTGGACGTGCCTCCAGCGCTGCGAGGCTCGCCTCGGGTACTGAACCCTCAAGATCGATCTGCATTCCGCGTAAAGCCTCGGCAACAAGAGCGCCGACGCCGTGCGCGTTACAATGCTCTTCAAGCTTGCGCCAATCTGCGTCGGTCATACTCTGGCTAAGCAGGGCCAGATCCACTGACCAGATCAGGCGGCGCTGACTGGTTAGCCTGCCGCTTTCTGAATGATAACCGTGCAAGGCATGCCATTTCTGATTGATCGTTGCGTGCAGGATCATCAACGCCGGATGAGGCCGGAAAGCTGCCGGATGAAGGCGAGGGACGGGGCGCCTGTCGGTGAAAAACTCACTTAAGGGCAAAATGCCCTGAAGCACTGGCCTGTCCGAGGGCTCCCAATGCAAATCAATCGAATGAATGAAAAAACCCGCCGCATCGTGTAGCCAGCCTTCTTGATAATACAGGCCATGAGGGTCCTCTTTTCGGTACCAACCAAGCTCTTGCAGGACCGTGCGCGTACGAGCCTGATCTTTCGGCTGGATGAGCAAGTCGGTGTCACCACGTCGCCGCGTCGCAGGCTCATCGTGAAGTGAATAAGCAAGCGCTGTGCCCTTCATCACGGTGGCCTCGATTGAGGCCTTGCTTAGGCCATCCAAAACCTTGGAGAGAGCATGATGGTGGGTGGTTTCCCACAAGGCGATAAGCCGCGCCTCTTCTGCCATGCGTGCCAGCAGTTCCTCCGGCCATTTGTCCAGCTGATTGACATGCACATTGAGAAGAAAGGCGATGCCATGGTATTCGATGCGGCTCCAAACCGTCTCCCAGCCAGTGGACCCCTCTTTTGCCCATGGCGCAGCTTCACCCGCACGAAGCGCACGCAAGCCATGCGCAAGAAAGTCATCAATGGATGCAGCATTGTTCATTGGATTTGCAAATTCGATCCCAATTCCGGTTGGCCGAGCACAAAGCTTCCCCCCATGCTCCCATGCGATAATTGCCGCCCATTTACCAGTGATTGCTTCCCCCACTTGAGGGCGTGCAATCTACAAGGGGACATTAAGCCTTGACCCCTATAGGGCATGCTGCAAAGCACAATGCGCTTTAAGGGTGTAGGGTAAATCAAGGCGAATATCGTGACAAAACCTCGCAAAGGGATAATCCTCGCAGGGGGATCAGGCACGCGGCTGTACCCGCTCACCAAAGGCGTGTCGAAGCAGCTGATGCCGATCTTCGATAAGCCGATGATCTATTATCCGCTCAGCACGCTGATGCTGGCGGGCATTCAGGACATTTTGATCATCACAACGCCTGAGGATGCAGAGCAGTTCAAGCGTGTCCTGGGCGATGGATCCGATTTTGGCGTGAACCTTTCCTATGCACAACAACCACGGCCAGAAGGTCTCGCGCAAGCCTTTCATATCGGGGCTGATTTTGTGGCTGGTGGTCCAAGCGCGCTGATCCTTGGTGACAACATCTTTTATGGTCACGGCCTGCCGGATATCTTGCAAAGTGCAAATAAACGCGATGTGGGTGCGAGCGTTTTCGCTTACCGGGTCACCGATCCGCAAGCCTTTGGAGTGGTTGAGTTTGACCGCGACGGCAGGGCGATTTCTATCGAAGAAAAGCCTGCCGCTCCCAAATCCAATTATGCCGTGACCGGTCTGTATTTCTATGACGAAACCGTTGTGGACCGCGCCCGCGACCTGAAGCCATCACCGCGCGGCGAATTGGAAATTACCGATCTCAACCGCCTCTATCTTGATGAAGGTTCGATGTCGGTTGAAATTATGGGGCGAGGCTTTGCCTGGCTTGATACAGGAACCCATGCTTCGCTTCTTGATGCGGCAACTTATGTGCGGATTACGGAGGAGCGGCAAGGTCTGAAAATCGCCTGCCCGGAGGAAATCGCTTGGCGTCAAGGTTTTATCACTGACACCCAGCTTGAAGAAATCGCGCAGCCGCTGCGCAAGTCTGGCTATGGCGAATATCTTCTGGCGCTGCTTGAAAAGCCGATCCTGCCGTGAATATCATCGAAACTGAGATTGAAGGCGTGCTTATAATAGAGCCGCGCGTTTTCGGTGACGAGCGCGGGTTTTTCATGGAGACATGGAATGAGGCGGCGTTTCGCGAGGCTGGCATTGATCTCACCTTTGTGCAGGACAATCACAGCCGATCACAAAAGGGCGTTTTACGCGGATTGCATTTCCAAAATCCCGCCCCCCAGGGCAAGCTGGTAAGAGTTGCCAATGGCGCGGTCTTTGATGTGGCTGTCGACCTCCGCGCAAGCTCCGGCACATTTGGTAAATGGGTTGGCGTCGAGCTGTCGGCAGACAATAAGCGGATGTTCTGGGTGCCAGAGGGTTTTGCGCATGGGTTTTTGACGTTGAGCGACGATACTGATTTTCTCTACAAATGCACCGCGCCCTATGCGCCGCAATCCGAGCATACGTTGGCTTGGGATGATCCAGCCGTTGGAATTGATTGGCCATCGTTAAACCTTGATCCGATCATCTCGGCAAAAGATGCCAAAGGGTCGGCTCTGGCCGAGGTTGCGGTGTTTCCATGAGAGTTTTGATCACAGGGGCCGGCGGACAACTTGGCACCGCGCTTCAGACAACTGCGCCAGACGCTGCGGAAATCAGCGCGATTGACGTTGATGATGTGGACCTCACCGATGCCGCAATGCTTCGCGCACGGCTGGCAGTTGAAGCGCCAGAAATCATCATTAATGCAGCCGCCTATACTGCGGTCGACCGTGCAGAAGAGGACGAAGAACTCGCTCTTGCGATCAACGCAGATGCTGTGGCGATCATGGTCGAAGCAATGGAGCAAACAGGCGGCAAGCTTGTCCATGTCTCAACGGACTTTGTTTTCGATGGGACTTCTTCGCGTGCCTATCAGCCTGGCGATACCCGCGCACCGATCAGCGCCTATGGCCGCACAAAGGCGGCTGGCGAAGACCACGTTCGGCCTTCCGATATCCTTGTCCGCACGGCTTGGGTTTATGCGGCAGGCGGCGCAAACTTTGTCCGGACGATGATCCGCCTTATGAATGAGCGAGATGAGCTTGGTATTGTGGCTGATCAAACTGGGTCACCGACATGGGCGACTGGCCTTGCTCAAACGATCTGGGGCTTGATCGAAAATGGCGCTAATGGAACATTCCATCACAGCGATGCAGGCGAAATCAGCTGGTACGACTTTGCGGTCGCTATTGCCGAAGAGGCGCATGAAATTGGCCTGATTGAAAGTATCCCTGCCATCAAGCCAATCACCACGTCCTATTACCCTACCCCTGCGAAACGTCCCGCATTCTCCCTTCTGGACAGCAGCGCGACGCGCGCTGTGTTGGGGGATACACACACTCATTGGCGCGAGAACCTGCGCACAATGTTGAGAGAGGAAAAGGCTCTTGGCTAACCTGCTCGTAACTGGCGGCGCCGGATTTATCGGCGGCAACTTTGTGCATTATTGGAATGCGCACCATCCCGAAGATCATGTGGTCGTTCTGGATGCTCTGACGTATGCTGGTAATCGTTCAACGATTGAAGATGCGCCTGCGGCAGAACTTGTAGTGGGCGATATTCGCGATCAGGAACTGGTCGAGAGGCTCCTTCGCGAACACGATATCAGAACCCTGGTTCACTTTGCTGCTGAAAGCCATGTGGATCGATCAATCACGGGGCCTGATGCCTTCATTGACACCAATATTCTTGGCACCAATTCGCTTTTGAAAGCTGCGCGCAGAGTATGGCTGGATGGTGATGGCATGGATCACCGGTTCCATCATATCTCCACCGACGAGGTTTACGGCTCTCTCGGAAATGACGACCCTGCGTTCAGCGAGACCACGGCTTACGCGCCCAATTCGCCCTATTCGGCGTCTAAAGCGGCGTCTGATCACTTGGTTCGTGCCTACCATCACACCTATGGCTTGAACGTGACCACCAGCAATTGTTCGAACAATTACGGTCCGTACCAATACCCTGAAAAGCTGATTCCATTATTCTGCCTCAATGCGCTCTCGGGCAAGTCATTGCCAATTTACGGCGATGGCATGAATGTGCGCGACTGGCTGCATGTTGAAGACCATTGCCGCGGGATCGAGGCGTGCCTTCTCAAGGGTGTGCCGGGCGAGACCTACAACATCGGAGGCGGGGCTGAGCTTCCTAACCTGGAAGTTATCGCAGCGATTTGCCGCGAGGTTGATCTCGCCTTCGAAGAAGTAGAGGGCCTTGCAGAGCGATATCCGGATGCCCCTGCCTCCAAGGGCCAGAAGAGCGAAACGCTCAAGGCCTTTGTGACAGACCGTGCAGGCCACGACCGCCGCTATGCGATCGACGAGACAAAGGCGCGCGGCGAGCTCGGATATGCCGCGACCCGCAGTTTTGACGAAGGCTTGCGGCAAACCTTGCGCTGGTATCTGGACAATGAAAAATGGTGGCGACCCTTAAACAGTTAAATAAGGCATGATGACATGACGAAATTACCCGAATAGGTTTTTGCGTACCGTCAATCAGGCCAGCGCAAAGTGACTTTCCAAGGTGTAATATCGCCAAAAATACCACCATTTCGACCACCCTTGAAGCAATGCAGCCTAACTCCAGCATCTTATCCGCATTGAGTTGCGGAATATACTTAAGAGTTTGCGCGGTGGTGTGACCGCAAAACCTGTAAACTGCGTTGATTTACCCAAAGGGCTCTTTCTTAAAGGAGCCCAAAAAAATGCGCACAGAAAGCAAGGCCGATGAGCAAGTCATACTTTCTGAAGGACAGCCGACTAGACGAAGCCTCTTCTCTCTGACAGCTCTCAGTGTATCGACTGCAACGTTAGCGGCTTGTGGCGGAGGCGGCGGTCAATCTAACCCCGCAAGCGCGGTAGCTCCTTCCATCGGCTCGCAACCACCCACTGATTCAGGCCCAGGCGCGCCAAGCAATACGGAAGAGGTGACGAAAAGGTCGCGTGCTGCCCGCTTTTTACACCAAGCCTCTTTTTCTGCCTCATTAGCGGAAATTGATGAAGTATTGGAGCAAGGCAATGAAGTTTGGCTGGACCGAAAAATTTCTGAACCAATATCTCAGACCGCTCGCGAATACTTCTCGTCTCGTGGGTTTGACCGCGTAGATACGAATAATCACTTTGATCGATCGCAAACCGCTGACTTCATGATTTTTAGTCAGCTGCTGCATGGCAATAACGCTGTGCGCAAAAAGTTTGCATTCGCTCTTTCACAGTTTTTTGTGGTCTCTCTTGAAGGTCTTAGGCTTAGTTGGCCTGCAATTGCTATAGGAAGCTATTGGGACACCTTAAATGAACACGCGTTTGGTGACTTCAGAGAACTGCTGGAGGCGATAACACTTAACCCAGCGATGGCGACATACCTTGATACCATTGGAAATCAGAAAGCAGATAGCCAGAGCATGCGGGAGCCCGACGAAAATTTCGCTCGGGAAGTGATGCAGCTTTTCACGATCGGTGTGACTGAACTAAATATGGACGGAACCCCAAAAATCGTCGGCGGGCGGCAGGTCGAGACGTACTCAAATGAAGATGTGCAGAACCTTGCCAGGTGTTTTACGGGCTACCACTTCGACTACAGCGGCACAGGATTTGATACCTATCCCAATTCAACCCGGCAAATTGAGACGCCAGATTTTGTTACCGTACCGATTACATCTGATCCCCGTAAGTGGCGCAAACCCCAGACAGCTTCACTCCATTCCCCAGAATCAAAAGAATTTCTGAACGTATCAATTCCACAAAATACTAGCGCGAGTGAAACGCTCTGTATCGCTCTCGATGCGCTCTTTAAGCATCCCAACGTCGCCCCATTCTTTTGTAAGCAAATGATCCAGCGCCTCGTAACAAGCAATCCGTCAGGCGCATACGTACGTCGTGTCGCGAGAGTTTTTGAGAACAATGGAAATGGAAAGCGCGGTGATCTCAAAGCAGTTTTCAAAGCCATTATCCTTGACGACGAAGCCCGTTCGGACACGATGCTGACTGATGAGAATTTTGGAAAACTTCGAGAACCTGTGCTGCGTTTTGCTCAATGGGCACGAACCTTTGGGGCAACGTCATCATCAGACAATTGGGAAATACGTTCGCTCTCCAGATCGTACGATCAACTAGGTCAATCCCCTCTTCGCTCTCCAACAGTCTTCAATTTCTTTCGACCCACATTCGTCGCCAATCGCTCAACTGCCTCGAAGAACGGGCTAGTGGCGCCCGAGTTTGAACTTGTGAACGCCACCTCGGTAGCGGGTTATGCCAATTTTATGGAGGCTATAATCGAAGACCGGGCCTTCGAGTCGAGAGATATCGCTGCAGAATACAGACACGAACTTCCTCTCGCAGAAAACCCGGCAGAGCTTGTCGAGCACCTGAATTTGATACTGACAGCTAATCAACTGTCGGAAGGTGAAAAGGACGGAATACGCGAAGCAATAGAATCAGTTCAGATTAGTGATAGCAGCGATCAAGAAGCCAGGCTGCGAAGAGTCCGCCTAGCTGTTTTTCTCGTTTTTATGACAACATCATATTTGATCCAAAGGTAGATTAGATGTTTATCAGTAAGCTAAATGATATCAGCCGTCGCGCCTTCCTGAAAAGGTCAAGGAACCTCGCATGCGCTGGCGCCGCAACATCATATGGAATGGGTTTAATAGCTACAGGCGAAGCTGCTGCTTTTGAAAATATATCAGGTTACAAAGCCTTGGTGTGCGTTTTTTTAGATGGCGGGAATGATCATGCCAACACCTTAATTCCTTACGATCCCATCAACCATGCTAAATATTTCAACATCAGGGGCAACCCAGTTAATGGACAGCGAGTGGCTTTCGATCGTGAGGAGCTGTTCCAAAACCTTCTCAAACCAAAGCACGATCAGACATTAACAGATGGGATTGAGTATGCTCTTTCTCCATGGATGCCACGCATGAAAGCTTTATTCGACAGAGGCATGCTGGCGCCCTTGCTCAATGTTGGCACACTTGAGGCTCCTATAACTCGTTCTCAATTTGAAAATGGAAGCCAGCCTAGGCCTGCGTTCCTTTTTTCGCATAACGATCAAAAGGCTACGTGGATGACTTCCGGCTCCGAAGGGACAAGAACGGGTTGGGGAGGGCGGATGGCCGACCTGGCGCAGACGCGAAACACCAATCAAATGTTCACTGCAATAAATGCAACAGGGAATGGCCTCTTCGTTCAGGGCGAACGCACAGCGCCCTTTAGGGTTTCTGACCGCGGAGTAACTCAATTCCGAGGTCTGCAATCAGGTCGACTGTTTGGCTCAAGCGCCGCGTCTGGAGTCTTTGATCGCTTATTGCGCACGCCCAGCGCGAGTGTCTTGGAGTCGGACTACGCAACAATGAACGCAGAATCTATCGAGTACGGTGCATTCGTGGAAGACGCTCTCGGGAATAACAGAGCTCAAACAGATTTCGGCTCAGACAATGAGCTCGCTTCTCAATTAGAGATCGTAGCACGCTTAATCCGTTCGCGCGATGCGCTCTCGGTTCAAAGGCAAGTGTTCTTCGTCTCTATGCGCGGCTTTGATACGCACACAGACCTTCGAGATCACTCATCACTTCTTGGAAAGGTTGACTTTGCGCTCGACGCCTTCTTTAAGGAAATTTCCACCATGGGCCTAGCCAATCAGGTCACAACATTCACTGCATCTGATTTTGGGCGCACACTAAGCCTAAACGGATTGGGTTCTGATCATGGGTGGGGTGGCCATCATCTTGTCCTTGGCGGTGCAGTTGATGGGGGCAAATTTTATGGAAAAGCGCCGAAAGTTTCGCTAGATAGCCATGATCAGGTCGGCCGAGGCCGATTGCTGCCTAGTACTTCTGTTGATGAATACTCAACCACATTGGCCAAGTGGTTCGGTGTTTCTTCTAGCAATTTGCAAATGGTTCAGCCCAATATTGGTAGGTTCGCAAAGCCTGATCTCGGTTTCATGTCTGCTGGCTAAAGGGTTGCGCGAGAAGGTTTGGGCTTTCTTTCCTCGAAACGTATCTTCTGAGGTGACCCCCTGATTCTCCCTCAAGTTGGATTAGGGTCCGGCCCTGACAGAAGGACGGACGAGATGAAGAGAACGAGGTTTTCAGAAGAGCGGATCATTGGCGTGCTGAATTAGGCTGAGGCGGGCGCGAAGACAGCTGACTTGGCTCATCGGCACGGGGTGTCCGAAGCGACGATCTACAACTGGAAGTCGAAGTATGGCGAGATCGAAGTGAACGATGCTCGCCGACTCAAGAAGCTCGAGAGCGAGAACGCGAAGCTCAAGCGACTTCTTGCCGATGCGATGCTGGACCATGCTGCGTTGAAGGAACTTCTGACAAAAAGTTCTAGCGCTGGCCGCCAAGCGGGAAGCTATCGATCATCTCCAGACCTGTCACGAGATGAGCGAACAGGGGGTGTGCCGTGTCATCGATGCTGATCGCAAGAGCGTACGTTACCGTTCCACCCGGGGCAATGATGCCAGTCTGCGTGAGAAACTTCGCGAGCTGGCCAATCAGCGTCGGAGCCTGGATTTTGTTCACGACCAGATTGCTTCTGCCAGAAGGTTTCGGGTCCTCAACGTTGTCGATGACATGACCAGAGAGTTGTCTGGCGGCGGTTCCAGATACCTCGATCTCAGGCCGCCGTGTCGTGAGAGAGCTGACGGAGCTGATCAGCCAGCAAGGCATGCCCAGCATGATCGTCAGCGACAAAGGCACTAAGCTAACCATTGATGCGGTGTTGGCATGGTGCGGGAAAATGGGCGTGGAGTGGTATTACATCGCGCCAGACCAGCCAATGCAGAACGGCTTCTGCAATAGCTTCAATAGTCGCATGCGGGATGAGTTGCTGAACGAGACGCTGTTCTTGGGCATGGCACATGCCCGTGTCGGGATCGCTGCCTGGGTGCAGGGCTATAATCGGGAGCGACCGCACTTATCCCTTGGCTACGCAACACCGGCGGCGTTCGCCGTCAAACTGGATAAGCGATGGCCTGTTTCGCTACGCCCTGCGGGCTCCGCTACGCAGCCCATTGCTTCAACCGTGCAGATGCGCAAAATAAACGCTCGGCCCTAATCCTAGCTGGAGGAAAGCAGGAAGTCACGTCACCTACCCTCGGCTTCGCAAATATCGTAGCAGTCCCGTCTGGACTAATCGGTCTATCAATAGGGGGTGTTTTTCTCTCGTCGATTTAGGATTTCCAAAAGTTAGAAATCGAGTGTAGTTTAAATCGCAACAGGCCTGAAAACACTTTTAATTCCAGTCACTCTCGCTTTTTGTCCGCCAAGCCCGCGTCCGCGCGAAGCCCTTTTATATCTTGAGCGCTTGCAGCTAGCTTGATGGAATGCGTAAAGAGAATTGCCATTCGTTCTGCATAGCATGTGGGTATATCATTGAAAATTCGTCAAAGCCTAACAATCGGAGTGATCATTGTAGCTTACGACTCCGGGGCCGTCATCGTCGATTGCCTTGAGAGCCTTTTTTCTGCCCCAGATGCTGATTTACGTGTTGTTATCGTGGACAACGCATCGACCGATGACGTTATTTCTATCATCAGATCCGCTGGGGTCGATGCCGAGCGAATGGACTGTGAGGCTCCCCCGCGATTGCTTCTGCAAGATCGGCCTGTAGTACTGCGCTCAGATCAGAACTTGGGGTTTGCAGGCGGAGTCAACTTGGGTTTAGAGTTCTTGAGAAAACACGAGGAAGTTGACCTTTTTTGGATACTAAATCCTGATACTATTGTGGCTAAAAACACGCCGGTCGCAATAGCGGCGGGGGCAAAAGAGAATCCTGACTTTGATGTGATGGGTGGGAGGATTTGTTATTTTGCAGAGCCAAACATTATCCAAAACGACGGAGGGAGAGTGAATTTCTGGACCGGAGCATGTCAGCCGGTTAACATGTTTCGCGAGGCAGATAAAACGAGCACTCCGCCAGCTCAGTCTCTTGACTACATTAGCGGCGCGCATATCGTCGTTTCGCGAGGTTTTCTTGCGAAGGCAGGTTTGATGCCTGAAAGGTACTTTTTATACTACGAAGAGACAGATTGGTGTCTTACGCTTCCTGATCGCAAGCTCGTGTTTCTTGCTGATGCAGTGGCATATCATCATGGCGGCACGTCGATTGGATCTGCGACCATTGATCGCAGTGCCTCCCCTCTTTCGAGCTACTTTATGGCCAGGTCGCGGCTTAAATTTGTGAGGAAATTTCGACCTTTTGCTTTACCGATTGCCATGGGATTTAACTTGCTCAAAGCGGCTCAGTCAGTTCTCCGCGGTGACATAGCAGAGGCTACAGCAAATCTAAGGGGGTCGTTTGGGCTGCCGCCCACCGCATCGATCAAAGCAAAGATAAGAGTGTAGAATATTTTAGGCAACAGAGAACCCTCAGCGCGCCTTAAGGCTTTGGTTTGTGCGTTAAGGTAGCTTGTATGGCCGCGCCAAAAAACCTTTTTAGACTTAACAATGCTATTTAACCGCAGATATGCTGTCGTCGCTTTGGTCGCATAGATGGTAACTCTATTGCTAGGGGGAGCGGGCTGCGTTCGCGATCCAATGTTCACTTAAAGATGCCCATTGGGCCAAGGTATCTAAAGGTTGGTGCAGTGCGTCGGCCTACAATTAAAGGGTGTCGTGGGCTCGAAAGTTTCGAATGGGCAAGGCGCACGCCAGATATCTGCGTGCTTTTCAATGCACCCTGCGCTTCAGAAGCTATTTCAATTGTCCGAAGCTAGCGCTTACAGGTTTGTGCCCAACGGGAGCCTCTAGGCCCTGTTGAAAGCTTGTGTCGTCAACGAGCTGAGCGGTGCTTCAAAGTGGCTTTTCAGCAAGTTATCTTGGCCCTATTGCGCATGGATGATGCTGGGTAGGTATTTTGTGAGCCATTTCTGGTTGTGGGAGCTGATTCTCGATGCCCTCAACGAAAAGGTCGAGATGCCGGACACGTCCAGCTGATCGTCAGCACCGCGGTCAAGACAGAGACCAGACCCGGTAAACGATCGCCCAGCGCAGCGGCAAAACCCTCATCCCGGCCAAGACCGACATTAAAGAGCCCATCCCCCACGACGCCGTCTCGAACGCACTGAGAAACGCCATTGATCGCTGCTCCGCCAAGCTCAACTGTTTGCGCCGCCTCGGAACACGATCCGAGCTTAAGCAACCCACCTTCGCCTTCGCAAATACCGTAGTAGTCCCCTCGAGACTAACCAGTCTATCAACAGGGCCTAAGTTAAGCCTCGCACTCTCGCCGTGTAATAAGAGGCCGCCCCTGCCACTAACAGCGCCGCTCCAATATCTCCGAACCAATTAAGCTTGAGCGCTCCAAACAGCAACCTATCAAGCGAATGCAGTGAGATCGTGCGGAGCACAACTAGGAGAAGCATACCGCTGCACCCAAGTAAAGCTGCTGCCACCGCGATATTCCTCCGACCCACCATAAAGCGAGAAAAAAAGGCAGATGAGTACAGAACGATTAGAACGAAGAGTGGAAGAACCAATGAAACTGCAATGCCTTGAATGAGACGTCTATCATCGCGCATGTCGAGTGAGCTGATCCACGCGCGAAGCATCGCACGGGCCGCCTCCTCAGCTTGGAATGTTCTCGAAAGTGCAAGAAGCACGAATAAAAGAGCAGCTGTTGCCCAGGCGGCTTGATGTGAAACACTCTGGTTCGTTGTGAACGCTGTTTTATACGCAATTAGGCTAGTCACACTCACCAAAACATAAAATGCGGCGGCGGCCAAACTAAAATACGATGGTGCACTTTGCATCTGTTTGTCGATCCTAAAAGTGCCAGCCTTGAGGCTGGTAAAACGTGTGTGCGATAGAACTGTCTTATGCGTGGGTATGCTTCGCATTTTATTAGCCTTCAAAGCGCCACTCGATCCATCCTAGAAGGGCTTTGAAAGCAGTTCAAAATTTCGCGTCTTATTAGCCATGGTTAAATCTGTTGCACAAGCCCGAACCAAAGTTTAGGACCTCGATCGAGCCTATGGGTGGATGGTGTGAGGTTTCGTTTTATGATTAGGTACCGGATGGGTTTTATTGGCCTATGTTCAGCTGTGACGCTCGTGGGTTGTGCTTCTACGCCAGAACCTGTGATTGGCGCAGCTTCAATTCAGCCGCGGACAGATCTTGGGCAGCAGGGCTACTCCCACGCGAGGGCAACTTCCTACAAGCTGCGCGCTTCTGACCAACTGTCGGTGAATGTGTTCCGTGAGCCAGATCTGTCAGTCGAGAATGTGCGCCTTGGTGTCGATGGATTGGTTTCACTACCGCTGTTAGGTTCGATACCCGCTGCTGGCATGACGGCTAGGGAGTTTGAGCAAGATGTAGCTCGTCGACTTCTCGCTGCCGGGCTTCGGTCACCTATGGTTAGTGTGAATATATCCGAGTATGCATCTCATTTGGTGACCGTCGAAGGGGCGGTCACGACGCCAGGCGTTTACACATTTCAGCCAGGGTCGCGGCTTTCTGCTGCCATTGCTATGGCTCAAGGGCCCACAAATCTTGCTAAGCGGGACCAGATAGCAGTTTTCCGGGAAAGTCCCGAGGGAATTTTGATTGCTAAATTTGATCACAGGCAAATGAGCCAAGGAACCATGCTTGATCCTGTTCTTGAACCTGGGGATCGTGTGGTCGTTGGAACAGACGGTCTTTCAGTTTTTTATCAAGGTCTTCTCCAAGCCTTGCCAGCCTTCGGTGTATTTGGCGTGGCTGCGGTAAGGTAGAGACTTCGTCATGAATGAGCGTTCGATAATTGATCCCAGTAGCCCGGATCCGCATGGCGGTTGGGTTGAATCCTACCTCCCTGAGCAGCAGGTTGTCAGGGCTCAGGCGTCTGCGGAGTTCATTAGTATCGCCAATATTCGCGGTATTTTTCACCGTCAGCGTTGGCTTTTGCTTGGTATCACCCTCCTTGCGCTCACTATCGGTCTCATCGTCACTCTACTGTCAACACCGATGTACATCGCCACATCTAAGGTTAGCGTGGAGCCCTACGGCGCATTTATCCTCGAGGGTCAGGATGTGGAGCAGGGCATTGCTAGCAATCAGGTAAGCGATTATTTGGCTACTAAGGTGGAATTGATTGAGAGCCGTAGCCTGGCTGCGGTGGTGGTTGATGATCGCAATTTAACGGAACGCGCGGCCCTTCTTGGCGATGACATAGAACAACAGCGTCCGCCCGGGATGTCCGACGCGGAGTGGTTGAAAGCTAAAAAATCCAGGGCAGCAGCGATGCTGTCAGCAAATGTCAGTGCGAGCGTACCAGACATCAGTTGGGTTATTCCGATCAGCTATGTATCAAATGACCCTGTTTTCGCGGCCGAAATGGCGAATGCATACGCTGATGCATTTATGGCATCAGACTCTCGCGATACGCTTGCTGGGAATGAATACGCTATCGAGTATTTGAGTGAGCAGATTGAGATAACTCGGGGGAAGCTTGCGGAGGCTGAGCAGCAAACTAACAACTATGCTCGCAATAGTGGCATCATCGTTCAGCCAAGCATGTCTGCTGAAGGCGCGGTCACGAGCACGACTTTGACGAACTCGAGCCTATCGAACATAAGCCAGCGGTATGCTGAGGCGCGAGCGGCGCGGATTGCAGCTGAGCAAAAGTGGCGTGCGATCGAAGGTCTACCTGCCGCGCAGCTTCCCGAAGTGCAGAACAATCCTGTCTTGCAGGGGTTGGTGTCAGACAGAACTGGCAAGCTGACAGAGCTTTCCGAGCTACGGAGGCGATACAATGATGAGTTTCCTCAGATTGTAGATATCCTTGCTCAAATTGAAGTGTTGGACACTCAGATCGGGCAGACCAGTGCCGATATCAAATCAACTGTGCGAAATGCCTATGATGTTGCCCTGAGGCAAGAGCGGGCGCTAAGAAGCGAACTCGATACCCTGTCAGGCGCTTCACTAGCTGAACAAGATGAGATGGTTCAGCTGACAGTTTTTGAGCGTGAGGCAGAGGCCTTACGCCAGCAGTTGCGTTCACTGCTTGATCGCTATAATCAGATAAGCAGTGCCGCTAACGTGAACAGCGGCACGATGACTGCAATTGACTCAGCTCTTGTGCCGGGTCAGCCATTTTCTCCCAACATACTCACGAACATGGGTATTGCTTTCGTTTTGGGTGTGGCAGCCGCGTTTGGCCTTGCTGTTCTCAGAGAGATGTTTGATGACCGTGTCAGATCTCTCGACGATATAGAAGAGAAGGTCGGTCTACCACTACTCGGTCACACGCCCTACGTAGACGAACGACTTATTGAATTGGAGAGCACGAACCAATTCACGGCGCTGATGGAGGCATATGCGTCTCTCAAGGCTTCAATTGAGTTTTCCCTGCCTCGCAACCGCAATGTGCTGCAACTTACGAGCAGTAACGCTGCTGAGGGTAAATCGACTACTGCAGTAGTGTTAGCTGAACTGTTCGCTCGTGGAGGGCGCAAGACGCTACTCGTTGATGCTGATTTGCGGCGCCCGTCCGTGGCAAAGCTACTCGAGCTTGATCCTAGTGAGAAAGGTCTCGTCGAGGTTCTTTATGGGCACGCCAATTTTGAGGAGGCCGTAAATCGTGGTGTCCACGACAATCTTGACGTGCTGCCTCTTGGGAAGATACCGCCAAACCCCTCAGACATTCTATCTTCGAATGAGCTTCAGGAGTTCATCAACAAATACAGGGATGAGTATTCGCTTATTCTCTTCGACTCGTCTCCAGTATTGGGTTTAGCAGACGCGCCGACATTAGCGCGGTTTGTAGATGGTACGGTCTTTATTCTGGAAGCTAACAGAGTACCATTCTCTCAGGCGCGTACGTCTGTGAAACGCCTTCAATCCATGGGCGGTACTGTTATGGGCATGGTGTTGACCAAATATCAGGCCGAAAAAGCTGGTTATGGTTACGGCTATGACTATTATGAGTACAAATCCGCTTAGTGGCTGACTCATAGAGTTTTGTAACAAAAGGTGCCTAGCTTTAGTTGCGACAGAATTGGTTCGCCACGGGATTTGAAGTGACCAGACTTGCTCAATTCACATTGATCATCCCTGCTCACAATGAGGAGAGCGTGATCGGTCGCTGCCTGCGATCGGTGTTGACCGGTATGCCTGCCAACCATGCAGTTGAGATAATCGTGGCAGCCAACGGGTGTACTGACAGTACCGTCCATAGAGCGAGAGAGGCGTGTCCATCGGCTACGATACTAGACATTCTACCAGGATCAAAGACTAATGCTATAAACGCGGCCAATCGCATCGCACGCTTTTTCCCGAGGATTATATTGGACGCGGATGTAGAATGTTCATTCCAAAGTCTCGCGGCACTTGCTGAGGCACATGTTCAGCCAGACGTGATGGTATCGGCGCCCGCTATTCGTCTCGACCAAGAGCAAGGAAGCTTTCTGATCAAGTCCTATTATCGTGCGTGGATGAAGCAACCTTATGCGAAGGCAGGGAAGGGGGGGGCAGGCTGTTATTGTCTTTCCCAGCACGCACTGAAAACGGTAGGAGAGTTTCCTGAAATCTTTGGAGACGATATTTGGATACACACGCGGTTTGCGGACACGCAGAGGCGCTACGTTCGCAAGGATCGTCACGGTCAGGACGTTTATAGCGTCGTGCGTCCGCCGCGCACTGTTCGGGATCAAATTCGGGTTGAGGTGCGCCGAGCGATCGGGAACGCAGAGGTGAGAGAGAAGTATCCATCGCGCTATCTCGCTGACGTTAACTCGAAAGGCGGGGTAAAGGGTGTCCTGAAGAGTGGGGCGTCACCCTTGGACCTCCTGGTTTTTATCGGTGTGAAGTTTGTCGTTAAGCTCAGGGCTAGATTGCAGGTAAGGCGATCTGACCGCATCATCTGGGCGCGCGATAACAGCACTCGGGAGCTCTAGGCGTTTGGCATGCTGGAGACCCACTTAGTTGAGGCTCATCCAAGTATGCTATATCGAAGGCTCGCGTGCCGTGCTGATAGAGGCCCAATTCGGCGAATTAATCTACCAGTTTGGGGCAAAGCGGCTGCTAGTACCGGCCCATAACCAAGCACTACACAGAATACCTTGACCAATTAGCGGTAAATCGCTGTTACACGCGTCCCTTATCCGCTGAGTTGTCAACAGAGCCAACTGCCACCCTCGAACCCCGAGCAAGGCAGCTTTAAGCTTGCTTTGTTCGCAAAAAAATGAACGGTGACCCGCCCGTATAATAATCCCAATTCGATTGGATTTTATGAATTATTCGCACTCAGATCTCTGCCTGATTTCAGCGGTCAATGATGATGACATTCTGAAAAAATGCCTAAAACTATCGCCGGACGTTGTAAGTGGCGCGCTAAAGCTCATAACCGTTCGGGGTGCAAGGTCTATGGCGCAGGCATACAACGATGGCCTTCAGGAAACAACCGCGCCTATTTGTGTTTTTGTTCACCAAGATGTTTATCTGCCGGAAGGCTGGCTGACACGCGCGATCGATGCTCTCGCTAATCTAGAAAAAAGTTGGCCGAATTGGATGATTGCCGGTCCCTACGGGGTTCAAAAGAATGGCAGCCATGTAGGTCGAATATGGGACGTCAACATGGGGCGGGAACTAGGCGGCGGACCGTTTGAGCCAACCACAATTGAATCTTTGGATGAATTGATGCTCATCGTCAAACGTTCTGAAGACTTTCAGTTTGACCCTGATCTGCCCGACTTTCACCTTTACGGCACCGATATCGTACAGAGCGCTTACTCGAAGAATAAGGTCGCGCTCGCTGTCGATCTGCCAGTTGTGCACAACAATCGGCCTTGGGCATCACTTAGCGGTGGCTATGTAGATGCATACCGTTATGTTCGTTCAAAATGGAAGGATCGTTTGCCATTGTTCTCTTCAGTTTGCCAAATCTCATATAACCCAATTCCATTGTGGCGAGTCCAATGGAGAAGGAGAAAGGTGTCACAGCGTCCAGATGGCCTTCTAGCAGATTCACTCGCTGTATCTGTAAAAGCAGGATACGAGGCCAACCATGGACCGCAACAATGACAGCACTCATGCTACTCGGTATGCACCGATCCTACACTTCTTTAGTTTCTCGCTGGCTTTTAGATTGCGGGATGAATATGGGACAAGAGTTCCTGCCGGAAGGAGTTGGAAACTCTGATGGTCATTTCGAAGATATTGATTTCTTCGACCTGCACAGAGCTGCCTTGCGACAAGCGCAATTGCCCGATAACGGAATGGTGGATTTAAGCAGTCCGCACTTCGATGAAGCAGGTTACGACAAGCTCGCTTTCTCTGGATCAATTCTAGACCGAGCGACCGAATTGACCGTCAGGCGGAAGAACTCGAGATTACCTTTTGGTTGGAAGGAACCGAGGACTTGCTTGTTCCTTCCGTTCTACGAGAAAGCTCTTGATCCATTTTCAATAGTCTTATTTCGTCCCTATCAAGAAGTGGTCAGCTCGTTGGTCGCCAGAGAGCCAAAGGCGATCAGGGAGTTTGGATATCCCGGATGGAAACGTCCGGCGTATTGGGTGAAAAAGCGTACCATAGAGAAGCGGTGTTTCGATCTCAGGCACGGGTTCCTTGAGGCTTGGATACACTACAACACGAAGCTGCTCGAACATATTCATCGGGTCGGGGCTGAGCGTGTTTTGGTGCATGACCTCAATAGTATTGCGGAAGATCCTTTTGCAGTTACTTCGAAACTGAGGGAATGGGGTTTTGCTGTTGAAGATCGCCCTTTAGGTGCTTTGATCAAGCCTCTGTCAGATAGAGATAACTTGAGATTCGAGTCCAGCCTAATAGGGCGGGCCCAAGAGGTAACGAAGCAATTTGATGATATAATTCTCCAAGGTTAGCAATATAATGTGGGAGCGCTTACGGAAGAACATAGGCTGGTCCCTATTATCTATGATTATCGTCGCGTTCTCAGGCATTTTCATAGTTTATTTCAATACACGATCATTAGGTGTTGAGGGTCTTGGCGCCTATGCGACGATCCTGGCCTTCGGGCTGATGATAGAGGCGTTAGCCGGGATGCAGGCTTGGCAGGCTGTCGTTGCTTTGGCTGACAATGAACAAGATTTAGCTGACACCTTCGCCGCTGCACTCCTAATCAACGGAGGATTGGCTGCTCTGGGTGTCGTTTTTGGCTGTGCCATAGCCTTCATCATAAAGTTAGAAGGTGGTTGGGCCGTTTATGCCCATCTCAGCACGTTACTCATTAGGCTGCCAGATCCCGCGCTCGGTGTACTCCGATGGCACAATAAGTTTGGTTTCATCGCGGTAGTGAGATCTACGATAGCTTTAGCTTCTATGGCAGTCGTGACGGCATTGTGGTGGATAGACGCCTCGCTCGAGGTATATATAATTTCTGCGGGTATTTTGTATGGGATCTCATCTATCGCTCTGAATATCGAAGCAGTCCATTCATGCACGCCCAAGTGGCCTAGAAAGGCTAGTATCCGTCGAGTGCTATCATTTTCTTTACCCGCAGGTGGCTCCGGAGCCGTCGGAACATTAAGGGCCCGGGGGGTTGTACTCCTTTTGGATGCATTTGCTGGGTCAGCAGCAGTTGGGCTGTACACGGTTGCAGATCGCATCGCATCGGTCATGCAGTTATTCTACAGGGCAGCTTTCGAAGCAATTTTCGCTGAGCTGTCAAAGTTCGATCGCCGATCTGGTATAATTCTTAGGTTCTCGGCAGGATTATTCGTTTTATCCATAGCGGCCTGGATTTCCGCCGAATTATTAGGTGGCTGGGTAGTCGCTATAATTGCCGGGCCTGAATTTAAGCTAGCGGCTGAAGTTCTTGTATGGCTCGTGATAGTCGCAGGTGTAAATCTAGTCACGATGGGTGCAAGAGCGTGGGTGGTTTTGAAATTAGGCCCTCAGACGATGCTGATTGCAAACTTAATATCGTTGTTAGCGATGGTGATTGCCCCGTGGCTTATAATCCGCTCTGGCGCAATCGGTGCGGCGACAGTCCTTTTGCTTTTTGAGGCGATTTGGATCATCGCGATAACTGCTTTAATAATGCGGGCAAGACACAGATAGCTTCAAGAGAACTGCTTTGAAGGAGGTGACCCGCGTCGATATTGGAATAATGCAGGTCCCCCAATTTTTAAAAAAGGATCAATGCGTAAGCAGGATGTGCTTCAATTCGCGACGGACTGAAGGCTGCGGATCCCTACTCGAAGAAAACACAGGACAATGAAGATGCATCGACATGATAGGGAATTGCATAAAACCTTCACTAAAGCTCAAAGGGTGCGGCCATCGCTATTTCCAATCTATTTGGCCGCGGGTCTTTTCTACCTGTTACTGCTTCCGGAGCAGCTCAACTTCCGCCTTGGGGCTGCTCTACTGCCGCCCTACCGGGTATATCTCCTAGCAGGTTTCTTATTGCTCTTCAGCCAGACGTCGAAGCGTACACCAATACGCTTCGGATGGTCAGATGTCGCTGTGGTTTTTGGTTGCTTCTGGATAGTGATGGCGTCTTATTTCACGAGCGAAAGCTTGGGGCCGGCATTGCTACAGGGCGGTGCCCACTTAACAGATATTGGGTTTGCATACTTTTTTATGCGGCTGGCTATTCGCACGCCGAATGAGATGAGGATTTTCCTTGTGATCATTGCACCTGGCGTTGCCTTGATGGGCATTTTTGTATTTTTGGAATCTGTATCTGGCAGGCTCCTTATTCAGCCATTATTCTCTGCGATTACAGGCCAGCCGACGCGAGTGGGCGTCGATGTTAGATTGGGTCTCACAAGGGGTGTAGCCTCTTTCCCCCATCCGATCCTAGCCGGCATCTGCCTCACCAGTTTCTTGACGCTTTATTGGATGTCAGGTCTTCGTAGTTGGCCAAGGTTTGCTGGAGCCCTCGGTGCTTGTGCAGCCTTCTTCACCATGAGTTCAGCCGCGTTACTAGGTTTGATAGCAGGCTCTGGCTTGATGATGTACGATTGGCTCTCAAGGCGCATTGGCAATTTTACTTGGCCTTTGTTCATCGGTGGCGTCACAGCGCTCTATGTTGTTATTGAGTTGGTAAGTGACTCTGGGTTCTTCAATTTACTTGTTCGGTATGCCTCCTTAAACACTGTAAGTGCTTACAACCGCGTTATTATCTGGGAATATGGAAGCCAAAGTGTCATAAATCATCCAATTTTCGGCATCGGGTATGCAGACTGGGAGCGGCCTAGCTGGATGAACTGGAGCACTTCATCATCAATCGATCATTTTTGGTTGATTTTAGCGATGCGATTTGGGCTACCAGCCTCACTTTTATTGATATTCGCAACTATTGCTGCAGTCGTTTCGGTTGCAAAAAAATCCGTTCAGTTGGGACAAGCCGATGCACGTTTTCAAAGGGGCGTTGCAATCTCACTGTCGGTATTTGCTCTGGGAGCAGTTTCAGTATCATTGTGGCTCAACGCGTTAGTTTGGTTCTTCATGCTCTTAGGGACAGCGGCTAGCTTAGGCGCTCAAGTCATTCATTCGCCTAAGACCCGACTTTCAAGTGCAAGATTGGCTGCTATACAGCCAACTGCTTTCGGGCACAGCGCCGCTGTATCGCAAGGTGATCGACTTAAGCCGTAGTGCAGACCAAAGCTTACCCGGAATAGGGCTGGGTCGCTTCCCTGACAGTACTTCAGTCTCGTTAGATGTCGCTTATGTTCGAGGTATGAATATGATTATGACATTAGGCGAGGAGATTATCGGAGTGCTGAAAAAGGCCGTGGGGGTCGCTAATAAAGCGGGCCTTGCTTGTGATTTGGCCGCCTGTTCCCGGTCAACACCTATGGCACAGATTAGGAGTTGAAATTTAAGGGGCGTTTGTTTTTCGCCGTAGTGACGAAGGAACGAAGATGAGAAACAAACAGTCACAGTCCAAGGCGAGTACCAAGCATGTGGTAAAGGACATCCGCCGCGAGGGATCAATAGACATGTGCCCAAACCCGTACTCAAACAACCAAAATCTTTTAGCTTTTGGGCAGTGAGTTGGGTTTGGGAAAAGATCTAACTGATGCAAGCTAAGCGCCAATGCATTGAGCCTGCTTAGAGATTAAAGTCACTTAATTGCTGGCCTCCTCAGCCTCCTCAAAAGCCGCAAGTTCATGAGGTTGCAGGTTGCCCATAATGCCAAAGCGAGCGGTTTTGATGTTGCTTTTGAGGATCTTGCCAGGATTTCCTGCAACAATACTGCGAGCGGGGATATCTTGTGTGACTATTGTTCCGGCAGCAACGACACAGTTATCTCCCACGCGCACGCCGGGAAGAATAATCGAGCCCGCCCCAACAAAGCAGTTTGAGCCGATATATGTACTTACATGGATGCGTTTGACGAAGTCGTGGGTGAAGATGTGTACGCTTGGCGTGATGATGGTATAGTCTCCTATGTGGACGCCCTTGGGATGAGTGTAGTCCAGATGGGCTTTGCGCGAGATTCGTACGCCCTCACCTATCGACATCCCCCATATCTTGCGCAAATAGGCGCAATGGAACACCTGGCGGGCAAGGTACAATCGGGTGCGAATTTTAGCGAGCATAGCTTTTGTTTTGTTCCCTAACCGCTCTCAGTCGGAGCGGCGTCAATCGTAGCAATAGACGGCGCACATGCCAATATTGTGTGGCGACATCATTTTGAAAATGCGTTTCTTGGGTGCAGCCGTGGCTTCCAAGTTGCGAGCCAAAGCTGTGGTCACCTTATTGGCTGGGTCTGTGATTTGATCATGAGGCTTCAGCAAGCGGTTCTCTGGCGTAAGATCCCTACCGTATTCTTACAGATCTCAGGCATTGTGCTGTAGGTGTCGAACCTCGTCCCTAGTGGCAGCATGCGCGGTGTCGCGTGGAAGCCTGCATTTGCTGGTTTTCATGAAATGCCTCATACTTGGGGCTTATGGCCAGAAGAGGTGCCGCCTCGCAGGGGTTCTAGCACGATCATGACGCTGTCCTCAGATGAGATGCGCCAAGGCGTTGCCTGCCGGATATCTTTTATTCTGCGATCGGCACTAGCGTTTTGGTCTTGGGCGTTTGTTTCTCTTAACTTTTACTTTATGATGGCGACGCGAAACAAACAAATCTTGATAGGCAATCCCAAAGTCGCGCCATAGGTGCTGACGGGGAACAGATTAAGTCTACAGAACTTTTGTCACGAGTTGGTGCTTAGATTAGCAAATCGTTAGCCTTGTCGTATTGATTGATATTGGGTGTCTAGTTTGCGGTATTCCTAGTGAGGATATTGGACTAACTTTTATGTAGCGTTCTTTGCCCACTCGCCCAGCGGAGGGTTGCGAATTTATTGCTTGCGGCAAATCTTGTGAAGTGCGACGTCAGAAACGCCGAATTCTATGGCGAGGTGGATCACGGCTTTAGACCAGACTAGGTCGTAAAACTCGCGGCGCGTGAATGTCTGGCTCATGCTATTCTTTCGAGATTTGATTTTCTGGGCTCGTCAGAGTTCACCAATGCTCTCACTTGGAGGCGCTTATCCCACATTTTTTAATTCTACGGACTTGTGGGGTAAGCCAGAACAACTTTAGATCATTGGGCGTTCGTCGGAATGTTCGGCGATGATGTCTATGCAATGGTGGACCGCACCCCTCAGGATCGCAGACCTTGTGAGAGGGCCTGCGGCGATAGCGTGGCTTGCACGGATATGGACATGCACTCACAGAGCGGATCCTGAACCCTCGCCTTTCTTGCAAGTCCGTACAATTCGGGTGGTACCGAAGCAGCAAGACCGCACTGGCCTTTTTAGTGAGTTATTGAGAGGGGTGGTGTCTCGGAGCAACCGTGTACGTCCTGATGCTGTAAAAGGGCTATAAAACAGTGCTTTATGACATTTTCCGGGCCTATTTCCGGGCTTTGTTGTCCGACGAAGACAAATTCGCAATATATTTGAATATGTTATGTTCTAAGTGCGAGTCCTCTTCTGGCACCATTTCTCTCAAAATATGTAGAAAAATCAATTATTTGTGCCAGACCAAGAAATTTGGCCCACCTTTTCGTCCACCTCGTTTTTTGCGATGCAGTGGCGTCGAATGGCGTCCTATGTTCAGCTCCTTTGAACCGATGGGGGTGGGCAAATGGCGGCAAAGGCTAAATCCAAGATTGAAGCGAAAGAGCTTCTCATCGCGATCGAAACCTTCGAGCGGTCCTACCACATCGCAAACCACCGCACCGAGATTTGCCGTGTAGACGACGAGGCGATAATCGACATTAATGACGCAATCGTTCTATCCAGCAGCTTGCTTTGGTTTCTCGGCGTCTAAGATGGAGGCTCCGATACCTAACGCGTAAAGAACAGAGCTTGGCGTCACTGACACGAATGATCCGACGGATCATTGAGGGGTTCCAACGCAGGGCTTGGTACTTGACCGTTGCCACCCTCTGCGACTTGAATGAAGGTCTAATTTCCTCACTCGACCGACTGAAAGCCGTTACTCAACTAGCGGCTTAAATCACACCTTCGCTTAATGACTGAAGATGAGAGCGGAAATGGATATTTGCGATTGATAGGAACACGTGATCATTCCGGCAATCAATCGAGCTTAGCTCGAATGCCTACACGCCCGATCACGCCTCCAAAATCACGAGTGGGAATGTTGGAAGAGTGGTCGATATAACCCAATTCACCAAACATTATGAGCGAGCTTGAAACGCGGCGTTCCAAACCACCACTGATGCGCCAAACGTTGTCATCGCGCGCAAGAGGGAAAGCCTGGCTAAAGTCATCTTCGTAGTCGCGGTTAAGGTAAGAGGCACGCGCGAAGCCCGTGAAATCATCGCTCAAAGGTGTCTGGGCAAGCACTCTCACGCCCAAACCTTGAAAACTGAAACGATCGTCATCGGCATCAATGTCGAGGACGAATGCAGCAATGCTTAGCGAAGTGTTGCTCCCTTGCGGGCGGTAGGTGTGGCGCAGTTCGCCAAGCAGCTCAGTTTGATCAAAACCGGTGAAGCGCTCCTCGCTTTGATCACGGTAGCCATAGCGAAACCGTCCAACACTCGTATGACCATCGCCATGCCGATAGATTAGCTGGGAATCCGCACGGCCACGGGTGAAAACCCTGCCCTCATCGCCAATGACATGGTCGGCCGTACCGCCCAATCGCAACCGCACACGTCCACCGTCTGTTAGCGGGATATCTTGGCTGGCTCCGACAGTGAATGAATAACGATTAAACAAGCTATCGGTTGGAAAGACTTCTGCTCCAATGCTGCCGAATATTCGGGTATCATCGATCCGGTAACTCCCCAGCAGAGCACCGCCGATGACGCCTTCCAGACGTTCTTGATCAACATCGTTTTCGACAATGTCGGGCGGAACGACGGAGCGCCCACCATAGGTTTCAAGCTCAAGAACAAAGGGATCATCTGCGGATTGCGCCATTACGGAAGAGTGCGCAAAAAAGGCCGAAAGAACGAACACTGTCTCGTTGAGTTTGGGGGGCAGTGTCATTGAACCGTTCCTGGTCTTTCGATTGTTGATTTTTGAGTAATTGGGCTTGCTGACCCACGTATCCGGATCGAAAGAACCGATTCCAGAGTGTACCAAGCCCGCAATGCCCGAAAGGCAAAATACTCTGGCATGCCAAGCAGCGCGATCCATTCTCGGTTGATAATGATCGCAAAAAAAGCAACCAGCGCAGGTGCGCCAACCAAAACAGCGATGATGGACTGCCACACCAAAACGTTGTCGGTGCCGGTGTCAGTCAAAAGTTGGAACAGTCCAAAAATCAAGATGGGGACCATCATCGCGCGCCGCGCCGAGTTGAGCAGCATATAGGGAAGCACAAGTTTGGCGCGAACACTTAGGCTCCGGTTCACCAAGGTATTTTTGGCGCGCGCGGTGACGTGATAAACTGACCGGAACCACCGCATGCGCTGCTCCCGCATATGTGCGACGGTTGCAGGAACCTCAGACACATACTTAACCCTTTGGTCGACAATCGCGTGATAGCCCAGCTCTGAAATCCGAAAAGACATGTCAGTGTCTTCGCCGTTCATGCCAGTGGCAAAGGGGCCAGCCTGGTGCAGAGCCTCCGCACGGTAAAGTGCAAACATCCCGGGTACACCGATCAATCCCCAAAACGCGCTTAACGCTGGGGCGTAGTAGCCATGCTTAAGCAGTACTTCCACCAGCCGCGCGCGGTCAAACAGCCCGCCACCCGGAGGCAGTGGGACACCGCCGACCACGCCAATGTGCGGGTCATGAAAATTCTGTATTGCAAGATCGATTGAGTCTGGATTGATTTGAGTGTCGGCGTCGATCCGCAGGATCAATTCGTGTTTAGCCTCTTCAACAGCTCGATTGAGAGCGAAGGCCTTTCCCGGAGTAGCGACATGGATCACCCGGCCATCAACCGCCTGTGCTGCGTCAATGGCATCTTGTGCCACCTTTGCAGTGGAATCTTGCGAGCCATTGTCCATCACAAGCAATTCAACCGGCTCAGACAGGTGCCGAGCTGCTTCATCAATGTGGCGGATGGTCTCGCCTATGATGTGCTCTTCATTAAAGGCGGGAACAATCACGCTGACGGGGGCTGAAAAGTCCTTCGCAGCAGAAATCGCCCGTTCGATTACGCCGACTATGTACAGCAGCAGGAACAGCATCGGCAGGAAAAGAAAGACACCCGGCCCAATCCCTCCGAGCAGGGTCAGCTCTCGCATGCCATCAATCACCGGGCTATTCAAAGAGCCGATAAACCCAGAGATAAATCCAGAGATTGTTGCGATCGCCAGAAAGCGCAGAAACATGCGCAGGTTTTCCTGTTCGCCGGTTCGAACATGTTTGGGCTCAGGCATGGCACCGCGCTCCACCAGCATCAAAGAGAACAGCGCAAACCCGATCAGTCCAGCAAAAATCTGAACTAAGGTTAGCGGATAGGGGATGCCTAGAAGCGATAGAAACGCTGAATTGGTCAAATCCAAGAGCGCGCATATCGCGAGAAACCTGAGAACGAGATCTGCCGCGAACTTGATCCGCGCAGAAATCTTGCCCGATGCATAGATCGAGAAGGAGATATAAAACGAAATCACATAGGTTCGGATTGCGATCGAATGCTCACCGGAATAGGGGGCAAAAACATAGTCTCTCTGCGGGAACAGCCAGTCAAAGGTACCAGCTTGAAAAAGCCACAATTGCACGACCGACAAAATGCCAAATGTTAACAACAAAGCCGGCGCTCGCATTGTTGAGACTTTGACTGACAGGCCTTCGGGCTGACTATCGATGGAGCGATAGTCAATCGACTTGCGGATTGTGCTATCTTGCGTTGGGTTCATCGCGCAGTCGCTGGAGCGGACACTTGCGACGGTTGATTGATGACGCTGACCAACAAAGCGACCCCAGGGATGTCAGGCAAAACCCCAGAACCCAATCGATGGGCAACAATTCGTTCGCCGGGCTCCTGCCGCAGGAATACAATCCAACCCGCACGGCCTTCTTTCAAAGCAATATTGGAAGCCACTTCTCCATTGCTGGCTACATGGATGTCAGCGGAGTTAGCATTGTCACTCACTGCCCAAGTGTCCGGATTAAGGTTCGACAGAAGCACTGTCGCAGCTCTTGCGTCAGGTGCAGAAAGGCCATCTGCCGAAAGCGTGGCACTGCCCGCGCTGGTCAGTAGTGCGCTCAATCGATCCAGTTCGCTATCTGTGCCAGGTTCCCCAGAACGCAATACAGTCTCCGGCAAAAGCTCTGCCACGGATTGGGCGATGTCTCCGCAACGCAGATCATCCGCGTCATAGGCTGCGACAGAGATATCGATGGCGTTGGATTGGCCTTGGAACTCGGCCGGTATGGCAATCGATTGATTCACTCTGCTGACATCGCTGCCAATGCGATTGGAATAGAGCAGCCGGTTGTTGATTGAGACCGCAATGTCGCGTTGCAACGCGGACGTAGCGGGACCAACCTGCAACCTAAGATCAAGCGCGCCAGGCAGGCGGCCATCGGGAAGGTCATTGCCATCATATGCATATCGCCAGTTCGTACGGCGAGTGAAACGGCGTTGACCCTGATTGGCAGGATCGCTGGAAAGCGCGATTGGATAGGTCGCCGGAATGGTGAAATGCTTCCGCTCTGATGCATTGCCAGCTAGATCCAGCAATTCATCCAAAGAGACGCCTTCGTCTGCGAAAATCGGGCGATAACCTTTGTCTTGGAGGACCGAAGCTGCAAGCAGCGCGGACGATGCGTCATTGCCGGTCAAGTCACCGTTCCAATCAATCGGCACCCGGTCACCCCACAAGGCGAGCAAGTCCCGCGGCGAGTTTGGCGCTTCTGATAGGGCGAGGCGCAACCCGCTGGAGCCATCAACATTCACGACCGCGGCAATGGCATCATCGGTTGTGCATTCCGCGATTGGACCGCGCCCTTGTAAGCTCAGGCCGACCGAAAGGACGCCCGACGTCAGTTCTTCTGGTGTCAATTGAACTTGCAATTGGTCGCTTTTTTCGCCTTCGTTCAGAAGGTAGTCAGCGCGTTTCACCCCGTTGATGTTAACACGCAAAACCCCTTCTACGCCCCCAGCAACCAAGCTGTTGAACGACAGGATGAGATCGCCCGAAACAGGTCGAGCATCGACGGGCAGCCGAAATTCAAGGTTCGAATACGAAGGCAAGCCCGACAATATCAACGGCGTATCTTGGATAACGGGAGCAGCAAAAACACCGCTTCCATCTGTATCAAGACTGGCCAGAACCGTCTGATCGCCATCGTCAAACTGAGGCCTGTCATCCGCCACCGTTCTGTCCCACGCGTTGTCAAATGCGCCGCTCTGACCGAGGAAAATCAATATCCCGATCAACACCAATGCCAATAGTCCTAGTCCTGCAAGTCGCATGGATTAAAGTCCCCTGTGTTCCATTATTCGCTTGCCTTAAGCGACCAATTTCCTGGTTTGTGCGGCGTCACTCAACTCTTGTTCGCGCTCACGGTTCCAAGCAGACTTGGCAGGAATGCTTGCAAAATCAACCCGATGCTTATGCATCTTGGAAAGCGCAATTGTTCCTTGAAGATTGGCGCTGTCGAGCAAAATCGGATCAAGGCCCAGCCCACGGAATGTTGCGTTGCTGACGACCAGTTCATTTTCAGCAGCTTCTGCGCGAGGATTTGGGACGAACTCAATTTCTGCACCTGTCCGGCTTGCCACCAGTTTTGCCAAATCGATGACGCTCAGTGTTTCCGCGATCTGGTTCAATATCTTCACCTTATCGCCCCTGCGCGGCGGCGCTTTGATGGCCAGCTCGATACACCGAACCGTATCCTGAATGTTGATGAAAGCCCGCGTTTGGCCGCCCGTGCCATGAACTGTTAATGGGTGACCAACCGCGGCCTCAACCAGAAAGCGGTTCAAAACCGTCCCATACTCACCATCATAGTCAAACCGATTGACCAGCCTTGGATCCAACTTAGTTTCCTCAGTCTGCGTATCCCAGACTATGCCCTGATGGAGATCCGTTATCTTTATACCATCGTTCTGCGCATAGAATTGGAACATCAACTGATCGAGTGATTTGGTCATATGATAAACGCTGCCGGGCTTTGTGGGGAACAGGATCTCCCTCACATGCGCGTCACCATGATCGTCGCGGACTTCAACATCGATATAGCCCTCCGGGATCGAGAAGCCGTTCCCGCTATAACCGTAGACACCCATCGTGCCGAGGTGGACCAAATGCGCATTAGGAGCATGCTCCGCCAATGCGACGAGGAGGTTATGTGTCCCGCCAACATTGTTGTCGACCGTGTATCGTTTTTGCGTGGGGCCTCGCATCGAGTAAGGCGCGGCGCGCTGTTCAGCAAAGTGCACGACAGCTTGCGGATTGATCCGCAACAACAGTTCGTTAAGCGATTCCGTTTCTCTTGCGATATCAAGCAATGCGAAATCGATGACCTTTCCAGTCACCTCTTTCCAAGCCTGGGCACGCTCTTCGATGCTTGCGATCGGCGTGAGACTTTGAACCTTCAGTTCTTTATCGATTGAGCGCCGGGACAGATTGTCTGCAATTGTGACATTATGCCCTGCTGCCGAAAGATGTAATGCAGTCGGCCAACCGCAAAAACCGTCTCCTCCAAATACGATAATGTCCATTTAGATGTCCCATTCATTGATTTGGCCATGGCAACCCATTCCGTACCGTTGCACTTTGGCTGATGTATAGAAATCGAGGTGTATTCACGCTGAACTACGTGATTTTCCAGATCAACTGAGCTTTAATCTCGGTTAACTAGCGATCCTGATCGACTAAACAGGAATGTAATTTTGCTGCTTATAACAGAAAAACACCACATGAACCGTAGGAACATGTTAAAAGTTGTAACAGGCGGTGTCATCTCATCTACGATGCCCTCTTGTGGACTAGCCAAGCAATCAACATCGCTTTCGCAATTGGCAAGATCACGCGGCATTCGGTTTGGATGCGCCGTTTCTCGCAAAGCCTTGGCAGATCGGCAGTATGAAGAATTGGCGCTCACCCATTGTGACACATTGGTCGGCGAGAACGCGCTCAAGTGGCAGTATTTGGAACCCGTTCGAAACCAGTATGTGACGGACGAAGCACACTGGTTGACGCAATTTGCTCAGCAACATGACCGGAGGATGCGCGGGCATTGTTTTGTGTGGAACCATCATGATCGAATGCCAGATTGGTTGGTGAAAATCGCTACCTTGCTAAGAGCCAACGAATCGCAAGAGCTTACCCGTCATATGTGGCGACGTGGGGCGTTTATTGCTCGGGAGTTCCCCCATATCGTGTCTTGGGACGCAATGAACGA
Organism: Erythrobacter sp.; assembly: GCF_039988855.1. Lineage (GTDB taxonomy): Bacteria > Pseudomonadota > Alphaproteobacteria > Sphingomonadales > Sphingomonadaceae > Erythrobacter. Next base: position 102,191 of record NZ_JBDXIY010000018.1, on the reverse strand, counting down.
AGCCGTTGATCCCACCACAGGCGAGCTGCGTGAAACGCATTTCAAGAGACTCTTGGGGGATCGTTTCTTGGATCTTGCATTTCAAATCCTCCACACAAGGCTTCCGCAAGCTCGGCTCGTCTATAACGAAACTATGAGCTGGGAGATGGACGGCACTCACCGCAACGGAGTTTTGCGTTTGCTAGAGCGTCGCTTGTCACGTGGGACTCCCATTCATGCTCTTGGGATTCAAAGCCACATTGGCAAGACAATCGCTCGACAACGTGATGAGGTCGCATGGCGGCACTTTCTTGAGGAGGTGCAGGCGATGGGTGTCGACGTGTTATTGACCGAATTAGATTGCAGCGACCGAAATATATCAGCCAGCAGTCCGGAATTGCGCGACGCCGAGGTAGCGGCGCATACCAAGGGCTATCTCGATCTAACTTTGAGCTTTCCAAATGTGCGCGAGGTGCTGGTGTGGTCTCTCGCGGACAAGCACAGTTATATGAACCGTAAAAGCTACCCAAAACCGCGACGTCGAAAAGACGGTCAACTATTGCGCGGTCACCCATTCGATGAATTGCTCAGACCCAAACCCATGTTGCAAGCGATCAAAGACGCATTTGAGTTCGCACCTCAACGATGACTGGTAACAGTTCGCAAGGCTTCCCATTGAGCCTGCCAACGCGGCCTTATACCTCGCGCGATTGTGTGAGTTTAAAGGTCAGATATTCTCAATTGCTGCATTGCAATTGGTTAGCATTGTGATTGCAGCACTATCGATAACCGCTCGCCCAAAGTTTGATCTTTCCCCTCAATAACCTTTTGTGCCTGACGCAAGGCCGAGCATGAGAAATTGGTACCGTCCTTGGCGCTAATCTCAATAATCTCGACGAATGCATCAGCGGGCATGACACGGGCGCCGCGTGTGAGAAAAGCGTTGTGCCACCTTTCACCACCAGAGACGATTTGCGCAAAGACCCTTCTTTCTTCACCGTGCTCTTCTGGGAAGACCACTTTGCCGGATTGTTCAAGCGATGCGCGATCAGTGCCGCCTCTTAGGAAAAGCGCAGCAAAACGCCGTGCTGCTTCCGACCGGTTACTGGCAGCGAGGGCGATTTGCATCATGGCCTCTTGAGCCAACGGATCGCGCCAGCCTCGTTGAGCTGCATATTGGATTGCAAGGCCGCTAGCTTCATTGTCGCCAGCTGTGAATTGGGCCTGCGCCAACAAACGTAGGTGCCGAGCGGGCACTGGCCGGCGCCTAACGAGTTTCTGCGCTTGAGAGACGGCCATTTCTGAAGCACCCGCATCAATTGCTAATGCTACGATTCTAGGTTGGGCTCCTGAGCGGAACGGTTCTGGAACTTCGAGTGCTAGGGCCGGTGTCTTCCGTGCCTCACGATCCAGCTGGACGCCGATAGTAATGACGGCGGCTCCGATCAGAAGTGCGAACCAGATCACGCGGCCGATCATGGTTTAACCTCCGCTCGCGGTAGGGCAAAGCGCACAAGCACAACCAGCCCAAAAGCGGCAAGCGCCAGCATAGTTTGGTTGCGAAGCGGGTAGTCTGTGATCGATTGCGGACCACTCAAACTCAACTGGGTAGGCGACATCGGTTCAAGCCTGGCCGTATTGGGCGCAGCTTTGTTCTATGTGAGTGTGATAAGGGGCAAGCGAAATCAGCGTAAGTAAAATGCGTTGCGAACGCCTGCTAAAGCTCGCCGTTTTCGATGAACTCAGCAATCGCACTGCGAAGTTGCTTGGCCGTGGAGGACATTTGCGGCCTTGCAGATGTTAAGGCCAAACCTTCAGCGATTTTTGCTGCAAGCTCAGCTTCGTCCATTGCAACGAGCAAACCAGCTCGACCTCTTAAGTTTTGGACAGTCGCCACTTGATGGTCATTGCGGTGTTCTCCATGGTCAAAACGCCGTGGGAAAAGCAAAATCGGCTTAGAAAGCCGCTGTGCAGTGAGGACTGTTCCAATGCCAGCGTGACTTATGATTAATTGGCTTTCTTGAACCAAGTTTTCAAACTCGGCTGGCGCGATGTTTTCGCGTGCTACCATGTTCTTTGGCTGGTATGTACCTTTGCCGGTCTGGGCGATTACTTCCATGCCCAAATCGGGCGCAAGCTTATCTACGGCCTCGATCAACCGATCAAAGCCCAGTTGCATGCCGACGGTAACTAGGATCACAGCACCGCTCCGCGATATTTGACGTCATTACCGTCAGCCAGATGTTCCCATTGGGTCAGGCATTGGTGCGCAGTGCGTTTGGATAGTTTGCCGCACATGGAAAGTTGCTCTCCATTCGCAACGCTATCAATCCACAGCGTACGTGCACCAAGCAATCGGCCAGCAAGCAGGCAGAAATATCCCGGTGCTGCCCCTGTCGAAAGTACAATGTGTGGGCGATGCTTAAGAATGATCTTGATCGCAGTCATAGCGCAAAGGATAGCCTTGAAGGGCGTGTTCTGATTGCAATCGGGCAATGTCTCGGCGTCCAAAATACCGCGCTGCTCAGCAATCAAAGGGTCGGTCGTTGCAAAGCGCACATCATAATTGCCCAGCGTATCGCGAAGCAGCATGAGTTGTTCCCAATGCCCGCCACCAGAGGCGATTGCCAGAACCTTGCGGTTCGATCTTGTCATGTGCTTTCGATAATCCCGTGGAGTTCTCAAACTTGCTTTGCGCCCTATTTCGCAATTGTGATGAGTGTCAATGTTCAAGCCAGTGATCGGCCCAAGGCTTTCGAATGTGTGGCCTTGCTCTTCTGCGGGGTTAGGGCCACACAGCTTGCCCGACACAAGACAAATGCGCTTTGGGATTGGAGATAATTGAAATGACCACCTCATCTGGCCCGCTTGCTGGACTCAAAGTTATGGAGTTTGCTGGGATCGGTCCGGGCCCGCATGTCGGAATGCTATTGGCTGACCTTGGTGCAGAAGTTGTGCGGATTGATCGTCCCGGCGGCGCGGTGATGAACCCCGTGGTCGAACGTGCGCGTCACAGGGTTATGGTGGATTTGAAGAGTGAGGAGGGCGTTTCCTTTTGCCGTCAAGCTGCAAGCAAGGCAGATGTGCTTATCGAGTGCCTTCGCCCAGGCGTGATGGAGCGGTTGGGGCTTGGACCTGACGAGCTTTTGGAGCGCAATCCGGGTCTTGTTTATGCGCGCCTGACGGGCTGGGGCCAAGATGGCCCGCTCGCCAAGGCAGCAGGGCACGACATCAACTATATCGCCATCACCGGTGCATTGGACGCGGTCGGGCGAAAAGGCGAAGTGCCCATTCCGCCACAAAACCTGATCGGTGATTTTGGCGGCGGCTCAATGTACTGCGCTTTTGGTATTTTGGCGGCGCTTTATGAGCGGGAACGATCCGGTAAAGGACAAGTCGTCGATGCAGCTATTGTTGACGGCGTCACCAGCCTGATGAGTTTCTTCTTTGGCCAGCGCCACGGGATGATCCGAACGAACGAACGCGGCACTGGGATGCTCGGCGGCGGTGCGCACTTTTACCAATGCTATGAATGTTCAGACGGCAAAGAAATTTCGCTCGGGTCGATTGAACCGCAGTTTTATGCAGAGTTGGTCCAACGTGCGGGCGTACCTGACCTCGCAGAAGGCCAGATGAACCCGGCAAACTGGGCGGACTACGCCGAAAGACTGACAACTTTGTTCAAGACGAAGACGCAAAGCGAATGGAACGAAATTCTTGAAGGCACAGATGTTTGCTATGGACCGGTTGTAGGTCTCGATGATGCGCCCAACCATCCGCATATGAAAGCCCGTGGAGCCTATGTTGAGCATGAAGGGCAAACCCATCCTGCTCCCGCTCCGCGTTTTAGCCGCACTCCAGGGGCGGTGCGGTCAAGCGCCGACAATGGCGATGCAATCGTCAAAAGCTGGCTTGCAGGAGAGTGAAACATGGCAGGTAAATTCTTTGACGACTGGAAAGTCGGTGAGAGGCTGAGCCACGAAATCCGTCGAACCGTTACCGAAACGGACAATCTGTTGTTTTCGACCATGACTCACAACCCTCAGCCGCTTCATCTTGACGTAGAAGCGGCGAAGGAAAGTGGATTCGGGCAAATTCTGGTGAATTCGACCTTCACCTTTTCTCTCCTCGTGGGTCTGTCAGTGGGAGACACGACGCTTGGAACGTTGGTCGCCAATTTGGGCTTTGATAAAGTGGTAACACCCAAGCCCGTGTTTATCGGCGACACATTGCGCGCCGAAAGCGAAGTCAAGGAACTCAGGTCCAGCAAATCGCGTCCTGAGGCGGGGGTGGTGACGTTCATTCACGAGCTAATCAATCAACGCGATGAAGTTGTGTGCCGGTGCGAGCGTTTTGCGCTGCTGAAGAAAAGCGACGCCTAAGCCTCTGGAGGCCGTTCGGACCGAGTCGGCGCATCACCGCCTAAGGCTTGCCACAGCACAATTCGTGCTCGCGGGGCGGCACCTGTGGCTCCGGCAGCCCTTTCTCCGCTTGTGCCTGCTGCGTACGGCGCGAAATAAACGCTGCCAGATGATCGATTTTCTGCATCTGAGTGTGCGAGAATTTCGGAGCTGTGGGCGAATACGCATTAGCTTGCGATTCACGTGACCTATCCTACATTGTGAGGGTAGATAAGGAATCGATCCGAATGAACGACCAAAACGATCCCAACGAGCAGCCTCCTGAAGGCCAAAACCCGTGGGTGAAACAACTGATGATCTGGGGCGGCATATTTATGGCGCTGTTGCTTGTTGTTTCCTTGTTCAATGGGGGCGGGCAACCCGTTGGCGAACAAATTGCCTATTCTGATTTCCGTGATCAAGTGGCTGCTGGTTCTGTCAAAGAGGTCGCTCTTGGCGAAGATTTGATCACTGGCACCCTCAATAGCGGCGAGACATTTAGCACTGTACCGGTGGCAAGCGATACGCAGATCACTACTTTGCTAGAAGACAATGAAGTGCGCTTCACGGGCAAAGCGCCTGAGCAAACAAGCTTGTTGCTCGTCATTCTGATCCAGGCCCTTCCGTTCATTCTTATTCTCGGCATTGCGTTCTTTGCTTTACGCCAGATGCAAAAAGGCGGCGGTGGCGGCGCCATGGGTTTTGGCAAATCGAAAGCCAAAATGCTCACGGAACGTCAGGGCCGCGTCACATTTGACGACGTTGCGGGTATTGATGAAGCGCGTGAAGAACTCGAAGAGATTGTTGAGTTTTTGAAAGATCCAACGCGCTTTTCCAAGCTCGGCGGTCAAATCCCGAAAGGGGCATTGCTCGTTGGTTCCCCGGGTACAGGTAAGACGCTTCTTGCCCGCGCAATCGCTGGCGAAGCTGGCGTGCCATTCTTTACGATCTCCGGTTCCGATTTTGTGGAAATGTTCGTCGGAGTAGGGGCAAGCCGTGTGCGCGACATGTTCGAGCAGGCCAAGAAAAGCAGTCCGTGCATCGTGTTCATAGATGAGATTGACGCCGTTGGACGCTCACGTGGCCATGGTCTTGGTAACTCAAACGACGAACGCGAGCAGACGCTGAATCAGCTTCTGGTCGAGATGGACGGATTTGAGGCTAATGAAGGCATTATCATTATCGCTGCGACCAACCGTCCCGATGTTCTGGACCCTGCGTTGCTGCGCCCGGGCCGTTTCGACCGTCAGGTTGTTGTGCCTATCCCTGATATCGAAGGCCGTGAGAAAATCCTCGGCGTTCATATGAAGAAAGCCCCGCTTGCTCCTGATGTGAATCCGCGCACGATCGCACGCGGCACACCGGGTTTCTCAGGTGCGGACTTGGCAAACCTAGTGAACGAAGCAGCGCTCTTAGCTGCGCGCCGGAACAAGCGTCTTGTCGCAATGCAAGAGTTCGAAGACGCCAAAGACAAGGTCATGATGGGCGCAGAACGCCGGTCTATGGTTATGACCGAGGACGAGAAGAAGATGACCGCTTATCACGAAGCTGGCCACGCGCTTGTCTCTTTGAATGAGCCGGCATCTGATCCGATCCACAAGGCGACGATCATCCCACGCGGCCGCGCGCTGGGTATGGTGATGCGCTTGCCTGAGCGTGATAGCTATTCCTACCACCGCGACAAAATGCATGCGAACCTTGCTGTTGCTATGGGTGGCCGTGTGGCTGAGGACATCATCTTTGGTTACGATAAAGTCTCCAGCGGCGCATCCGGCGATATCCAGTATGCGACCAGCCTTGCGCGCAATATGGTTACACAATGGGGCATGTCCGACAAGCTTGGCCCGCTTCAGTTTGAGGAAAGTCAAGAAGGCTATCTTGGAATGGGCCAGACCTCGCGTTTGATGCGGGGAGCGGAAACAAACAAGCTCATTGATGCTGAGATCAAGGATCTGGTCGAATCCGGCCTCAAGCGCGCTGAAGAGATTCTCAAAGAGCAAGAGGACAAGCTTCACCTGCTCGCTCAAGCTTTGCTTGAATATGAAACTCTCACCGGTGAGGAAATCGATGCGCTTATGAAGGATGGTAAGATCGATCGTCCTGATGAACCCAAGGGTCCGAGCGCCGTTAAACCGGTTCAAGGCTCTGCGGTTCCCAAAGCGGGCAAGCGTTTTGGTGGCTCGAGTGGCGAGGCTCCTCAAGGGGCCTAATCTCTTCAATTTTCCCAAATGGGAAAGGGGCGTCAGAGAAATCTGACGCCCCTTTTTCGCGTCGTCCAGTAGTCCTTAGAACGCGCCGAGCAAAAGCAAGGCCTGTAAGAACAGGATCAAGACAATCCAAATGAATATGCTCAAGAGCAAAAGGCGCCACAATGCTGAGAACTGGCCTATCTCATAGGTGCCCCGCAGCTGCTTATAGAGGTGCACGGGCGGGATGATCAGGAGCGGAAGCACCACAAGAGGCACCGGCGCTCCAAAGCTCCCTGCCAGCGATACTGCAATGAACAAGAGAGACATGAAGCTCAGTGAATAAGTCACGAAGATCGCATGATCATAAGCCTTGAAGCGCCGTTTCCAGGCGAAGACAAGCCAAACGAATGGTATTGAGAGCGGTATAAGCAACCAGCTGAATTTATAGCCATTGGCCTGCAGCTTATAGAGCATCAGACTGGGGTTCTTGTTCCACTTAGCTAAGAACGCGTCCAACGGCTCGACTCCTGTTTGCACAAAAGAGACCGTTAGATCCTCCTCTATGAAGGGATCTGACTCTTGCGCCACAGGCCTGAATTCTGCGAGGTCTGCCAACCCCTTTTCAGCAGAGGCAATTTCTGCTGCCAGATCGCGATACTCCTCCGACCCTGCAGGTAAAGAGTTAAGGTGCTCTTTGGCATCCGCAATCTGGAGCTTCCCTTGGGTTGCCAAGTCGTTAAGAAAGCTAGGATTTCCTGAGGTCAACCAGCGCGTTAGATTCCGCCCTCGGTTGTCCAGTGCGGTCAAATCTGTTTCGAGCTGCTCGCGCTCAATTCCCGATTCAATTCGCTGCGCTTGGTCCAGATCGTCAGAAGCCAGTTCAGCGTCGATCTGCTCGATCTTCTGGGCCACGTTTTCACGCTCGGATTCAACCAGAGCGGTCAGCTGAGCGCTCGCATCCCCTTCTAGATCGATCGGGGCCGAAAGACCCAACATCTGGAAAATTGCGAACATGGCAAAGACGCTGAACAAGAACATCGCCATGGGACTAACAAATTTGGCGCGCTCACCATTGATATAGCGACGCGTCAGTTTGCCCGGTTTAAAGACCAGCAGGGGGAGCGTGAGCCAGAATTTGCCATCCAGATGAAGAACCCCGTGAATCAGGTCGTGTCCGATAACGGCGAGCGAGCGATGCACTTTGCGTTTCTGGCCGCATTGCGGGCAAAAAGTGGTGGTGACCATCGCCCCGCAATTCGCACATTCTTCGGGCTGGAATTGTGTCACGCCGCCTTTGCTTTCGCCGTCCGCAGGTTCAACCGCGCGCCCGGAAAGCGCTCCTTCCATCACCCCGCCAAGACCCTCGGCAATCTCGCTCATTCAATGCACCCTCGTTTTTGCGCAGCGTTGCACTATAGGCATAGCGGGCGTTTTGCCAAAGAAGTCTAAGTCGGGAAAGTGTTTGGATTGGACCGCTGTTTCAGCCTTTCGCAAGCTTTCGCTCTATTGCTGTCCATAGCTGAGCGAATGCGCGTGCAGCTGGCGATCGAGGTGCGAAGACACCCACTGGTTTTTGCTCAACGGCGCACTGTTCGACCGCGCTCGCAAGCGGGATCACGGGCCATTTCGGATTGGCTGCGCGTGCGTCTTTGTGCAGATTTCGCCGCATGTCGATCATCGACATAACAGGGAGAATGGGCGGGTGGCTTTTACCAGAGCCTTTCACTTCCTCGACCACTTGCTTCAACGCCCTAGTGGAAAGCGGCGATGGGGGAAGGGGGACAATTACCAAATCGGCGACCCGCATTACTTGCGCGCTAACCTCGTTCAAAACTGGAGGGCAATCAAAGATGATCCGGTCGTAGTCCTTGCGAAGCCCGGCAGCGATTTTGGCAAGACGCTTTCTCTTGCCGATCCGACTGAATTGGCGATCAAGAGAACGAATACTCTCATCTGCGGGAAGCAAATGAAGGTTGGGATAATCGGTCTTTCGGATCAGTTTCCTGGGTGTCCGGTCAAGATCGAAAACGCTTTCCGCGTTGCGTTTCTTCTTGGGGTCGATGCCCATTAGAAACCCAGAACCGTTGGATGCATCCAAGTCCCACAAAAGAGTCTCGCGCCGGGAAATGCTTGCCGCGCACCATGCGAGGTTGACCGCAAAGGTCGTTTTTCCGACCCCGCCTTTCACACTGTAAACCGCTATGGATGCCATTGCGTCGTAACCTTGCTGTGAGGTGCCCTAGTCGCCGCTAGGAAAATCCTACTTTACATAACACAAGAACACTGTCGGTCTGTCAGATTGATGTCATCTGGATCGTGCTCAGGTGTCTCGAAGTGGCGCAAACAAAAAAGGCCGCCAATTCGGCGGCCTTTTCTAAGATTGTTTAGTGCCAGAGGGCCTTAGCCATCGTAGTCGGCACCAATCGAAGTTGAGCGTGTAGGAGCGCTTGCGGTGATACGCAGAGCTTCTGCCGATTGGCTCAATGAACCGATTTCATCGGCATCATCTTCGTCATCAGGAAGGATCTTTTGAAGGCCGGTCACGAGCGCTTCATTGAGTTCTTTCGGCTTGATCGTTTGTTCTGCGATTTCGCGGAGAGCCACAACCGGGTTTTTGTCGCGGTCACGATCAAGCGTCAGTTCGCTGCCGCCCGAGATTTCGCGAGCACGTTGTGCTGCGAGCAGGACGAGGTCGAAGCGGTTTGGAATCTTATCGACGCAATCTTCAACAGTAACGCGTGCCATGGGCGAGCCTCATAAAATCAAAAGCTTTTGGAAAAGAGCTGGCGAGCTAGTGTTTCACGGACTCAGAGTCAAGGAATTTGCGGGTGTGAGCACTCACTATTCTTCCATCCCCCAGCTTGAATAATCGCGGGTGTTGGGCGAGGTAAACTTGGTGATTTCGCTTTGGAAGTGGAGGGGCACGTTGCCAGTTGAACCGTGCCGCTGTTTGGCAACGATCAGCGATGCCTTGTTCTTGATCTCAAGATATTCCGCTTCCCACTGTGCGTACTTCTCTTGCAATTCGATTGAGCTTGAGCCGTCAGAGTTCGGCATGTCGGGACGCACGGCCTCTTTGTAATAGTCCGCGCGGAAAATGAACCAGACCATATCTGCGTCTTGCTCGATCGAACCCGATTCCCTGAGATCAGAGAGCATGGGGCGCTTATCATCACGCTGCTCAACCGCACGGCTAAGCTGTGAGAGCGCGATAACCGGCACACTCAGCTCTTTGGCCAATGTCTTGAGACCACGGCTAATTTCCGAGATTTCATTCACCCTGTTGTCGTTCGCCCGGCCCGAGCCTTGCAAGAGTTGGAGATAGTCGATCACGATCAGGCCAATGTCATGCCTGCGTTTGAGCCGCCTAGCTCTTGTGCGCAATGCGCCAATGGTGAGGCCGGGAGTATCGTCGATGAACAATGGCAGCTCCGCCAAACGCTGACTGGCGAAGCTGAGTTTTTGAAAGTCGTTTCGGTCCAACGTACCCGAACGCAAGGCTTCGGATGACACTTCAGATTGTTCGGCCAAAATACGTGTGGCAAGCTGGTCGGCGCTCATCTCCAGGCTGAAGAACGCTGTTGGCGCGCCGTAGCAGTGATCACCGCCTTCGTTTTGCCATCTGAGGTATTCCTCTGCGCAGTTGAACGCGATGTTGGTTGCAAGCGATGTTTTGCCCATGCCTGGGCGACCAGCAAGGATGATAAGGTCGGAATCGTGCAAACCTGCCGTCTTTTGGTCGAGCGTCTCAAGGCCAGATGTCTTTCCTGATAGACCGCCGCCCGAATTCATGGCTGCCTCAACCATTTTGATCGCAGTTAGCGCGGCATCGCGGAAGCTCTCAGCTTCCTTGCCTGTCGCAGCACCCTCTGCGACCCGGTAAAGGTCAGCTTCGGCCTGAGCGATCCGGTCCACTGGGCTGGTGTCCTCGGAGGTATCAAGCGCGCCTTCGACGAGCCCGCGGCCAACGCTGACGAGTTCACGCAAGAGGGCAAGGTCGTAGATTTGCTGCGCCAGTTCGCGGGGGGCCAAGAGCCCGGCGCCGTTGGCAGTGAGCTGTGCCAGATATTTGGGCCCGCCCAGCTCTTTTAACGCTTCATCTGCTTCAAAATGCGGACGCAAAGTCACCGGTGAAGCGGTCGCATTGCGCTCAATTAACGCCAAAATGCGTTCAAAAATGCGTTCGTGTACAGGTTCGAAGAAATGGTCCGGCCTGATCGGGGTTTGAAGTTCTTCAATCACCCGGTTGTCGATCAGCACAGCGCCCAAAAAGGCGGCCTCGGCCTCTAGATTGGATGGCAGTTTGCGACCACCATCGGGGTCATTGTCGACGAGCGAGAGAGGGGTGGGTTCAGCCATGGGCACTCAATGCGCGCGAGCTTGGAGCAGGGCAAGGTTTAGCTGCGTCAATTTTACGTCCAGTGCCTGTGGATAGCGGGGATTGGGGATAGTTGTGCTTGAAGTGTGCCCCTCGCATCTGCGAAAGCGCATCTTGTCATGTCACACTCGCCTTCCGATTCAGCTATGCAGCCAATGGGCCAATCTCCGGGAACGCATCGCATTGCGCATATTTCTCTGGATGAAGAGACGATTTTGTGGCGCAACGCCGATGTCGAACAAGAACGGCGCGTGGCAATTTACGATCTGATTGAAGAGAATACCTTTAAACCTGTCCGCAGCTTTGAGCGCGGGGCGAAGGGGCCTTACCGACTGAAGCTCGCTGTGCAAGACGGGCGTTTGGCAATGGAAGTGGCGGATCAGGATGAGACCGTGCTGGAAACGCTCGTGATCGGCCTTGCCCGGTTTCGGCGCCCGATCCGCGAATATTTTGCTATCTGCGACAGCTATTATCAAGCTATCCGCAAGGCAACGCCTGCCGAGATTGAGACAATAGATATGGCGCGGCGGGGTCTGCACAATAATGCAGCCGAACTTTTGGTCGAACGGCTCGAAGGGAAGGTTGAAACCGATTTCGCCACAGCGAGGCGTTTGTTTACACTGATTTGTGTCCTTCATATCAAGGGTTGAGACCAGTTAGGATTAAGGCAGGCAGAGTGGCGAGACGGGGTAAGAAAAAAGCTGGGCTTGGCATTTGGGTGTTCCGCGGGGCTGCGCTTTTGGTGCTGGTCGCGGTCAGCTTTGCTGCGTGGTTTTGGTGGGATATGCGCGGTTGGCGGCCTGACGCGGAACTGTATCCAGAACAAGGCGCTGTGATCGAGGCAAGGGCGGCGGATACCCGGTTCGAAACGCTTAAGGCGACGGGAGCAGACTTTGTCTATCTAGAGCTTGGCGAAGCGGTGCTTGCGCCTGATCCCGGTTTTGCAGCACGGCTGGAAAACGCTCGTGATTCCGGCCTCAAGATTGGCATCTCAACACCTTTTGATCCATGCCTTAATGCTGAAAAACAGTCGTCCTATTTTACCCGCATGGTGCCGCGTGATAGCGCGCTTTTGCCGCCTGCTATTTCGCTTAAGAGCTTGGCATCAGTTTGCCAGCCTGCAATCAGCGATGCTGCGGTTGAAAGCGAGCTTATGACGCTCATCAATCAGATTGAGATGCATTCTGGCAAGTCGGTAATCCTCAGGCTGGGGCGGGACTTTGAACTGCGTCACAATATTGCCCGGATGATTGAACGAGACCTTTGGTTGGAACGTGACCGTGCGCGGCCTGATTATGCCGGGCGGCCTTGGCTTTTGTGGAGCGCTAACAGCCAATATGTGAGCGAGGCTTCCCAGGTGCCGATTGAATGGATGGTGGTGCAAAGATGAATGATGCCAAGAAGACTTTAATCGACGCTGCTCAAAGGGCCGCACAAGCAGCTTATGCGCCTTATTCCGATTATCAGGTGGGTGCTGCACTGCTATTTGAAGATGGCGCGATCATAACCGGCACCAATGTCGAAAACGCGAGCTATGGCCTCACTTTGTGCGCGGAAACGGTCGCGGTGGCACGGGCTTTTGGTGAGGGGCGGCGAGGTGGCTTGACGGCGGTTGCAGTGGTTGGGCCCAAAGACAAAGGCGACGGTTCACCGATCACTCCGTGCGGGCGCTGTCGTCAGACCCTCAACGAAATCGCTGGGTTGGGAGGTACAGACCCGGTCATTTACTGCGTAGGCAATGAAGAGGTGCGCGAAGTCGCCTTATCACAGCTTTTGCCGCATGCATTTGGGCCCGATCATCTGGCCCCTAAAGGCTGATTTCGAGATCGCTTTTGGAGTAGAAAAACGCTTTCACCCTAAGCTTCGAGCTTAACTACCCAGCAGGCCGCCAAGCGGATTTTTGCGGAAAGTACGCTCTTCTGCGCCGATGTAGGAAAAAATTCCGTCCAGCCCCTGATCGGTGACAGAGCGATTGATGCTTTCGCGGTTTAGGCCAACTCGGCGGACGAAGGAGTGTTTGTCGGCTAGGCCATCAAAGGTCTTATACACCCCGGCGCGATCCAAAGCGCTGTCAACCAATGGTTCAAGGCGTGAATGCAGCCGATCATTGGCTGAGCTGCGAAGGTACTGCGTGCCGCCGTCCTTTTCGCGGATGATGCCCGGGGCGTCATTGAAGGAAAGATCGTCGATGGCCTCGCGGAAGATTGGCTTTGCCTCTCCTGCTGCGACGCCAGCTGCGTCGTTGATCTCGCGGGTGATACCATCGAGGATACCGAGCTTGCCTGCTCCGCCAAGGATCGAGCCAAAGATACCCCCTCCGCCGCCAAGGTTACCAAGTCCAGGAAGACCAATGCGCACCTCTTCATCGCCATAGAACGCGCCGGGCACAGCCAACTTATCAAGTGCGCCATCGGTGGCTTTGCCAAGGATCGATGAAAGGCCAAGGCTGCCTCCGCCGCCACCAAGCAGATCGCCAAGGCCTTGTGCGTGCAAGGACGCAGGCATCAAAGTGGCCAAGCCAGCGGCGCTGGCACCGACGATAAATCCACGACGATTGGCTGAAACTGACATGGCACATTCTCCCGATCCGATTGAAATCACGAGAGCTTGTAACATACTTTAAGCGCAAATGGGTCCTGCCGACGTAAAATCCTGTTACGCGGTTTCGAGCCACTCCAGCAAAGCAGCCAAACATTCACGCCCCAACATTTTGCAGCGCTCAGGTGACCAGCCTTGCTCGGGCTCAGGAAAGTCAGCTAAATCTTTGTACGGCATTTCCAATGTCATTGCGCAGGCGCCAAATCGCTCTGCTACTTGATTAGTGGAAACCGTCAGATTGGCCTTGCCTGCCCAAGCTTTCGGATAGCCAAGCTCAGTTTGGAAATCAGGTGTGCGACGATCAAGAATGCGTTCGTAAGCGTAGTATTGTTCGCCAAGTTCCTCTGTCCATGAAGGGATGCCTTCAAAGCCAGCAAGGAACACCGCCGGAATCGCTTCGTCGCCGTGCACGTCGATGGCAAAATCGACGCCTGTTTCGTCCATCTTATTGCGGATGGCGAGGACTTCTGGCGACTTTTCGGTTGTGGGCGTTTCCCATTCGCGGTTGAGGTTGGTGCCAACTGCATTGGTCCGCAAATGCCCGCGGCGTGATCCGTCCGGGTTGCAATTGGGCACAATGTGGAACCTGCATCGTTTCAACAGACCGCGCGCCACTGGATCGGCTGGGTCTGTAAGGCATTCCAATGCCCCTTCCATCCACCATTCGGCCTGTGTTTCGCCGGGGTGCTGGCGTGAATAGAGCCAAACTTGCTTTTCCCCTGCGCCCATTTGCAACATGTCCAATGGCTGGCCATCCAAGGTGGTGGTGAGCCGTGTAAGCTCAACCCCTTCGCAAGAGGCGGCCTCGGCAACGAGATCGTGATGTCGCTCCATCGAATAGGGAGCGAAGTATGCGAAATATGAAACGCCCGATGCAGGGGTGTAGGAAATCGTGAGCGTGCCGCCCTCTTCGTCCTTGTCAAAACTGCTCGAAGTGCGTGCCCAATATTCACGGTCCTCAGAAACGCAGGCATCATATCCTGGCCACCCGCCGGGAAAGGCGCTTTCATTTAGACCAGTGATTTTGAGAGTGATTTCTTCGCCTTCAGCGCCGCTCACCCGAAAGTGGAACCACTGGGCAAACTCGGATTTATGATCTTTCTTGACGGCAAGGCGAGCGCTGGTGCCTTCAACCGAGAGAATCTGGATGTTGCCGCTATCAAAAGCGGCATCAATGGCGATTTGCGTCATTATTGTTCCTGAAGTTTGTTCCCAAGGTCGTCCACGTCGATGGAGACGGTTCCGCCCCTAACCGCATCTTCGCCGCCGGGGAAGTCCTTGAATAAGGCTTCGGCTAATGCGGCGGCACTTGTGTCAACTTCGGCATAAGGCGAGTTTATCGAAACGGCTTGCTGTGCGCGCCCTTCCCAAAGGCTGTTTCCGCTCGCATCCGATATGCGCACGGAAAGTTCCGTCAGCGCATTGGGTTTACTGGAATTGCCGCCAAGGTTGAGGCCGATCCCAACGCCAAGTCCGCCGCCATAACTGCCGGTGCTTCCGCCCACGCCAACACTCACGGGGCCGCGCGATGAAGCAGGTGCAAGCGAGTTGCGACTGGTGGTTATGCGGGCGGTTTGCATTCCTGGTGCATCTTCCAATGCGATGGAATAGCCATGGCCTACAAGCTGGGCAGCAACGGCATCATAGAAGGCCTCTTTGGCGCGAAGATTGCTCACTTCCTCTGGGAAGGTGATGGCGATAGGCCCCCGATCTGTGCCTTGGCCTATTCCGGCACTTTCTTGGCTTATGAAGCGCGTGACTTCGACAGGACCGGAATAGGCTGAGCCGACACAGCCCGTTAGCGATAGGCCAAGCACAAGAGCTGGAATGATCTTGCTAATCTGTAGGTTCTTTGGTTTCATTGCGCCCCTCACCTTTTCATTCACGACTTAAAAGTCTTCTGATGCTAAGGGCGGCTCTATGAACATGACCTCAACATCGAACGACACTGTAGCGAAAGCTACCTCGGAAAAACAGGCCGTCCTGGTAACCGGCGGGGCTGGGTATATCGGTAGCCATGCCGTCCTTGCGCTTTTGGACAATGGATGGCCGGTGGCTGTGATCGACAATCTGACCACGGGTTTCCGCTTTGCAATCCCAGATGGCGTCTCCTTTTACGAAGGTGACATCGCAGACACGGACCTTTTGGCGCGCATATTTGATGAGCAAAACATCGGTCAGGGCATTGGTGCGATCATGCATTTCGCAGGTTCTATCGTGGTGCCAGAGAGCGTGGAGGACCCGCTCAAATATTATCACAACAACACTGCCAAAAGCCGGGCGCTTTTGGATGCGGCGGTGAGGGCGGGCGTGCCCCATTTCATCTTCTCTTCAACGGCTGCGACTTACGGCGTGCCAGAGGTTGCCGCAGTGTGCGAAGATACACCGCAATTGCCGATAAACCCTTATGGCTGGTCTAAGCTTATGACCGAGCAGATGCTGGGCGATATCGCGGCGGCGCATGAACTGAACTTTTGCGCTTTGCGTTATTTCAATGTGGCAGGCGCCGATCCTCAGGCGCGCACCGGGCAATCGACCGCCGGCGCGACGCACCTTATCAAAGTCGCTCTTGAGGCGGCTTTGGGTAAGCGTGAGGGTGTTGGGGTCTTCGGTACCGATTTCGACACCCCCGACGGCACCGGCGTACGCGATTATATTCACGTAAGCGATTTGGCCTCAGCTCACGTTCACGCTCTCGAAGCGCTTATGGCTGAACCTGAGCGCTCACTGACGATGAACTGCGGATATGGCCGGGGTTTCTCTGTGTTCGAAGTGCTTGATGCGGTGGACCGTGTGACAAACACCCTGATTGAACGTCGTTTGGATGGGCGACGGGCAGGCGATCCCGCTCAGTTGATTTCGGACCCATCGCTGATTCGCTCGACCCTGCCTTGGCAACCCCAGTACGATGATCTTGATACAATCATCGCCCATGCGCTTACCTGGGAGCGCAAATTAACTGATCTGCGTGGCTAAGCGGGGCAGGTAATGGTTGACGAATCTGCTGCCCCCCCATATGTGCGCCTCTGCAATTTCCGCGCGCCGGATCAATCCTTGGCGCGCTTTATTATTTGGAACAGATGTCATGAAGATCCGTAACAGCCTTAAGTCGCTGAAAAACCGTCACCGCGATTGCCGTGTTATTCGCCGTCGCGGTCGCACATATGTGATCAACAAAACCAACCGTCGTTTCAAAGCACGCCAAGGCTAATTGCCTTACGCGCGGGTGAAGCCCAGCGCGTTGTAGGGACGAAGAGACAAGCGGCCCGCCTCCATCATTGGAGAGCGGGCCGCCTCTCTTTGTAGCGCAAGAACATTTCTTGGCTGCAATTCACATAAGGGATCGAGCAGATGAGCAAAGCAGTGGTGTTCGATGTGGGGCGCGTTTTGTTCCATTGGCAATTGCGCAATCTGTTTGAGAAAATCATCCCTGACGAGGCGGAGCTTGACTGGTTTCTTAGCCATGTTGTGACCGAACAATGGCATTTTCGGCACGATCAGGGCGCGACCCTCGCTCAGATGCTACCTGCGCGCATCGAACAGTTTCCCGATCAGGCTCTGCGGATCGCGGCTTACGCTGCGCGTTTTAGCGAAACTTGCGATATTCCGGTTGCAGGCGTCCATGAGCTCGCACGGCGCCTCAACGCGTCGGGTACGCCGCTTTATTGCCTTACCAATTATGGTGATGAATTGTTCGCACAGTTCCGCGCCACTCAGCCGATCTTTGATTTGTTTGAGGACATCATCGTCTCAGGCGCTGAGAAAGTCGCAAAGCCCGAGGCCCGGATCTATGAAATCGTCGAAGAGCGATCAGGGCGCAGTGGCGCAGACCTTTTCTTCACCGATGACAATCGCGCTAATATCGAAGCTGCAGAGAAATGCGGATGGGACGCACATTTGTTCACCGATGCATCCGCGCTCGAACAGCAGTTAGCAAGCTCAGGCCTTCTTTAGAAAAATGCACAAAAAAGCCCCGGCGCGCTGTTGGGGAAGAGCGCAGCCGGGGTCTTTAGTATCACCCGAGTGGAGATACGGGTGGATGGGATGCGGGCCGCACCTCAACGCTTGAGGGGACAGGCGCGGCCCGCTGATGGAGAAGGTTGATTAAGTTGATTGCCGCAATCAATTACCGTTGCAGCGCTCAAGCTTTTCTTCGTTCAACTTTTCGCCGTTTGCAGTGAAGCCTTTGATTTCGCCGAGTTCACGGGCGAGGCCGCGGCAGATGCGTGATGCACGTGAAGAACCTTTGTTAGCAACACAGGTCGTGCCCCGACACGCCCAAGCAACGCCGCCAGCAACCGTACGGTTGTCTTCAGCAGGCTGAGCCAGCTGCGCAGTGTAGTATGGGCCGTTGTCGGCCAAAGCCGGCGTGGGCGCAGTGGCAACGCCAAAGGTGAGAGTGGTGTAAACGACCGCAGATGCAAGAATTGCGAGACGTTCGGCGCGGGGGAGAGAGAGGGTCATCTTGTATTCCTTTTGATGGTGCCTAATTGGGCATCATGTTGCGATGCACAGTTTCGAATCGAAACCAGTTGCGAATCACTACCTATGTAATTAGGTTGCAGGTTGCAACTAAAAACTGAAATTTTCTTGTACCCCCTACGGCGTGCACCAAACGGGCCTCTCATGGGACACTTTGCAGTCAGATTTTGCGATTTTGGCAAGGTCGGTTAGAAAGGTTGCAGGAGAAGGACTGATTATGGGCGATATTAGAGAACCACTGCGCGAGTTGATCGAGTGCGGATTGCCGCAAGCATTGGAAGTGATGGGCGAACGCTGGGCGTTTATGATCTTGCGGGCGAGCTTTAATGGGCTTCATCACTTTGAAGAGTTCCTAAGCGAACTTGGGATTGCACGAAACATCCTTTCGAACCGCCTCGCGAAGCTGGTTGAACACGGTATTCTTAAGCGTGAACCTTGCGCCGACGACCGCCGCAAAATCGAATATCGCCTGACCGAAAAAGGCTTTGACCTGCTGCCTGCGATGATCGCTCTTCGCCAATGGGGGCAAAAGTACAGCCACGAACCTGTGATAGAAGATCCGGTATTGGTGGATGAACAAGACCGACTGCCAATCGGGCCTGTTTCGATGCTATCGCATGATGGCCGTGTGCTCGATCACCTTGGACTCAACATGATTCGCCGGGCAGATATCGGAAGGCGTGCAGATGGCACCATTGCTACGCCCGCGGGCGAAATCGGGGACGGCGACGTGATCGATCTATCCTCTGCCAAACGGGCTGTCCGCAAATAGTCGCCTAAGCGCGGCCTTCGTTGCTTTTTCCAGAATTCTGCGGACTTCGCCGCCGCCGCATCTGGCGGCTGAGACGCGTCTGATCTAGCGAGAGGGTTCCTTTCTCCACCCTCCTTTCGGATCCTGCGCTTTGACTGCGACTACTGATGCCTCAATTGTCGATGCAATTAGCGCGCCTCTCCCCGATGGTGTGTATGAGGTTTTGCGCCGCACCTTTGGCTTCGATGGCTTTCGGGGGATGCAGGAGCGGGTGATCGCCCGCATTCTCAATGGCGAACATACCCTTGCTTTGATGCCAACAGGGGCGGGCAAGTCGCTGTGTTACCAAATCCCGGCTCTCACAACGGAAGGGACAACGATTGTTGTTTCTCCCCTTATTGCTCTGATGCATGATCAAATTCGAGCAGCGCGCGCAGTTGGGATACGTGCAGCCTCTTTGACGTCGGTGGATTCGGATCAAGCGGAGACGGCAAAGGCGTTGCGAAACGGGGAGCTCGACCTCCTTTATGTCGCGCCTGAACGGGTGAACACCTCAGGGTTTCAAGCGCTTTTGGCGCAGACGGAAATTGGGCTGTTTGCGATAGATGAGGCGCATTGCGTTTCAGAGTGGGGGCACGACTTTCGCCCGGATTATCGCGGGCTTCGCGAAACGCTTGATCGGTTTGATCATGTGCCGCGACTGGCTCTGACCGCCACCGCAGATGAGGTGACGCGCGAGGATATCCTTAAGCAGCTGGGCATTGCGCCTCAGGGGCTCATCAAAGCGGGATTCGACCGGCCCAATATCCGTTATTCCATTGCCCCACGCGACAATCAGGCAAAACAAATCGCCGATGTAATCGTGAAAACGCCTGGTGCAGGCATTGTCTATGCAACGAGCCGCAAGGGTACAGAGGATCTGGCTGAAAAGCTTGCCTCAACTGGTCGCCCGGTTCGTGCCTATCACGCCGGCTTTCCTCCAGAACAGCGCGCCGCCACTCAGGCCGAGTTTGTCCAGTCAGAAGACATGGTGATGGTTGCCACGATCGCCTTTGGAATGGGGATCGACAAGCCTGATGTGCGTTTTGTGATTCACGCAGGTCTGCCCAAATCGATCGAGGCCTACTACCAAGAAACCGGCCGTGCTGGGCGCGATGGCGATCCGGCAAGTGCCCATTTGTTCTGGGGTGCAAGCGATTTTGCCAAAGCACGCTTGTGGCTCGCCAACGTTGATGAAGAACGAATGCCGAGCGAACGTGCGCGTCTCAATGCGCTCGCCGGGCTTGTCGAGAGTGCGCAGTGTCGCCGACAACTGCTTTTGAAGCACTTCGGCGATGAATTGCCCGAACCTTGCGGCAATTGCGACCGCTGTTTGGAACCGCCTAAAGTACGCGATGTGACGGAAATTGCACAAAAGCTGCTCTCAGCCGTTTACCGCACCGGACAGAGCTTTGGCATGGGCTATATTGAGCGGGTTCTGCTTGGCCGCGATGATGACCGCGTTATGCAGCGCGGCCACGATAAGCTATCGGTTTTTGGTATTGTTGCTTCTTTGGATGCGCCATTGCTCAAGCCTGCTATGCGGTTTCTCACCGCACATGAAATGCTAGTGACGACCGAGCACGGCGGACTGGCGCTTGGACCTGAGGCAAGGGCGGTTCTCAAGGGCGAACGTGCAGTTTTGATTGCAGAGCTTCCCAGAGCCAAACGTGGACGCGGCGGTTCTAAAGGCGCAGGCGCTATCCCCAATCCGGTGGGTGACCCCTTGTTCGATGCTCTTCGTGCCAAGCGCAGCGAGCTCGCCAAGGAGCACGGAATGCCCGCCTACATCATATTCCATGACAGCGTGCTGCGCGCGATGGCTGCCTTTGCACCGCAAACCTTGCGCGAAATCGGTGAGCTTCAAGGTGTAGGAGAGAAGAAGCTCGAGACTTGGGGGGCTGACTTCCTTGAGGTCCTTCGCGCAGGTGTTTCCGGTTAAAAAAACTTGTTTCAAGGCGCGCGCATCTTTTGCCGGTAAGATAAAGCCTCCGCGATATGAGGGCGGCCGACCGTTTCCGTGCCAGCTAAATCCGCAATTGTGCGCGCGACTCGCAGAACGCGGGTATAGCTTCTGGCTGATAGCCGCAGCTTTTCTGCTGCTCTCATCAGCAATGCGCGGCCTTCCTCATCGGGTCCTGCGTGTTCCTCTAAAGCGTCGCCCCCAAGTTCAGCATTTGAGCGGACGCCGCGCGTCGCGGCATGGCCTCTGGCGCCTGCAACTCGTCTCGCGACGTCGGCGCTCCCTTCGGCTGGTGGGGGAAGGGTGAGGTCAACCGCGCTCACCGCGGCGACATCGACGTGCAAATCAATCCGGTCGAGCAGCGGTCCAGATAAGCGGGATTGATAATCGCCCATGCAGCGCGGATAGCGATTGCAGTTCTGCACCGGATCACCCGCATAGCCGCATCGGCATGGGTTCATCGCTGCAATCAACTGAACCCGCGCAGGGAAAGTGACATGCGCATTGGCCCGCGCAACATCGACCTGACCTGTTTCCAACGGCTGGCGTAGCGAGTCGAGCACTGGACGCTGAAATTCGGGCAATTCGTCAAGGAAAAGAACGCCAAGGTGCGCGAGGCTGATTTCGCCTGGACGCACTTTTAGACCGCCTCCGGTAAGAGCGGCCATGCTGGCGGAATGATGGGGTGCGCGGAAAGGCCGTGCGCGGCTGATCCGGCCTGCTTCCAAAGTGCCGGCCACTGATTGCACCATGGAAACCTCAAGCGCTTCTGTTGGACTGAGCTCGGGCAATATTCCAGGTAGGCACGATGCAAGCAGGCTTTTCCCCGATCCGGGTGGACCTGACATGAGGAGGTTGTGCCCGCCGGCTGCAGCAATCTCTAACGCGCGCTTGGCGGTTTCTTGTCCCTTCACCTGTTTCAGATCGGCTGCGACCACTGGTTCGTCAACTTCGCCGCGAGGGGGTTCGTCTAGAACCGCATCGCCTTTCAAATGGTCGAGCAGGCTTCCTAAATCGCGCGGTGCAAGGACGGGAACACCGCTTGCCCAGCGTGCTTCGGACCCTTGTGTGGCGGGACAAATCAGGCCCGTTTCCTCGCCGCTTGCATAAAGCGCTGCGATCAAAACGCCCGGCGATGCCACAACTCGGCCGTCCAGTGATAGCTCTCCCACCGCAACCCAATCATTCAACTGCTCGGCATCGGTTACTCCCATCGCCGCCAGCAGCGCGAGCGCGATCGGCAAGTCATAATGTGAGCCATCTTTGGGAAGGTCTGCGGGGGATAAGTTAATGGTGATACGCTTAGGCGGCATCGCGAGGCCCATAGCCGACAGAGCCGCCTGCACTCTTTCGCGGCTCTCACTCACCGCCTTATCGGGAAGACCGACAATAGAAAAACGTGGCAAGCCCGGTGCGACCTGACATTGAACTTCGACCCCGCGCGCCTCAAGTCCTAGGTACGCGACAGTACGAATGAGTGCGACCATGCCGCAGCCCCCCTTACGTGTTTTTGCACCCGGCACGTCCTCCGAATGTCCAGTTGTAAGCGTAAACGCGTTCTTGTCGAGCCGCTTCGCACGACTACGCAAGGACTTTGAAAGGATAAATTTTGGCACTTCGTGAAGGGAGTGCGGCATATTTTTGCCGGCATGAAGAAAATTGCCGCATTCCTCATTGCTGCCCAGCTTGCGCTGACTTCAAGCCCTCTTTGGGCTCAAGAGTATGCCGGAGCGCATAACGGCTCGCGCACTGTTGAGACCCGAAGTTGGGTAGAGGAATGGGATCCGGTGCGGGGACGCTGGGTCAAGGTTGATGGCGAGGATCTTCGTCCTGAGGGCCGTGCAATGCCGACGGTGGTGACCACAATTACCAACGCCAAAGCCGTATCAGAAACCCTCGGCGCGGTGCGATATGCAGGACCGGTTCCTGTCAACCGTGCTCCCGCAACGCTCGCGCAATATGGGCCATTCATTGTTGTGGGAACGTCGGTGGCCAAAATGGTGAGCTCCACAAATGGCCGCAGCCCACAAGATTTCGACGCGATGATGCACGATTTTCCCGGTATTTCCATTCTCGAGATGGTTGAGGCGCCGGGCACCAGCAACGATATCGCGAATCTCGCAGTAGGGCGCAGAATCCGTGAAGCTGGAATTTCGACGCATGTGCCGCGCGGCGGTTCCGTTCGCTCTGGCGCGGTTGAGTTGTTTTTGGCGGGGGCATCACGCTCGATTGAGGACGGCGCGACCTTTGCCGTTCACTCGTGGCTCGATAATCACGGACGCGAAGCGGATGATTTTGCCGCTGACCATCCTGCGCACCGTCTTTACCTCGACTATTATGTCGAAATGGGAATGAGCGAGGCTCAAGCGCGCAATTTTTACGCAATGACCAATTCTGTGCCGCATGCGAGCGCACGATGGCTTAAAGCCGATGAGATGCGCAGCTGGATCGCGCCCGAGCAAGCCTCGCTGCAGCGATATGCGGCGCGCCAAGTCGAAACCGCGCAGATCGCCGCTACTTGCACGTTCTGCGAGGGCGTGCGCGCGAATGTCGCAGCCGCCAATGCCAGCACCCAGTCAATGGATTTAGGAACGCTGGCTCTAAACGCTGTGCCGCCTGCCATCGATTACAGCGATGTGACCGGCGTGAAGATTGCGGCGAAGAATGCACTCGCTGATACGTCTTTGCTTGACTCATGAAACGCTTTTCCATAACTGCGCGCGCTTGACACAGGCCACTTATTTCAAAGAGGTCTAACCCGGTTGCGGTCGTATCAACCCATTTAGGGGCGCCCGGCAGTAACCAAGCAAATATTCGAGGACGAAATGAAGCGGACTTTCCAGCCTAGCAATCTTGTGCGTGCCCGTCGGCACGGCTTCTTTGCACGCAAAGCGACCCCAGGTGGCCGCAAAGTGCTTCGCGCCCGCCGTCGGCGCGGTCGTGGCAAACTCTCAGCCTGATTTTCAGGCTCCATACTGCGATCACGCGCCAGTTGAGCGTGTTGCATATGCAATCGGCCGTTTGGCACAAGACGGTCCAATCAAGCGGGCTCCCATTGGGGGCCCGTATGCGTTATTGATTCGGTTATGCTCAAAGTCCTTACAAAGCGCGCGGATTTTCTGGTCGCCAATAAGGGTCTGCGAAATGCGAAGGTGGGCTTCGTCTTGCTAACCCGGCCTAACAAAGGCGAGGGCGTAAGATATGGCATCACCGTCACCAAAAAAATTGGCAATGCGGTTGTTCGCAACCGGATGAAACGGCGATTCCGCGAATTGTTGCGCGAGCACCTCCCGCAGGGCGGACTGCTGGATCACGATCACGTCCTAATCGGCAGATCGGGCGGCGTCGAACGCGACTTTGCCCATCTGGCAGAGGATCTTGTCGATGTTCTGGAGCGGGCGAAATTGGGCAAGGGCGACAGCACCAGAAGGCGCAGACCGCGCAAGGGTTCGATAAAGCGCGCGCCCGTTAAAGGCCCCAAATGAAGTACATTTTGATCTTCATCGCCCGGGCATGGCAGCTTGGTCCATCGGTAATCCTACCGCCTACTTGCCGTTATTCCCCATCTTGCAGCCAGTACATGATTGAGGCAGTCCAAAAGCATGGTGCATTCAAGGGTGGATGGTTAGGGATAAAGCGTATAGGGCGCTGCCATCCTTGGGGCGGGCATGGTCACGATCCGGTGCCATAACGGTCATTGGAATCGTAAGCGTCTTACCCATATAATACACTTTGCGGTCGTCACTCACTTAAGGGTTCAGTTTTGGACAATCAGCGTAATCTTCTGCTCGCCGTTGTGCTTTCAGGTTTGCTCATCCTGGGTTGGGATGTGGGTATGCGGTACATCTACCCCGCTCCGCCTGAGCCCGTTATGGCTGAGGCAGATGGAGACCGAGTGGGCTCTCCAAGCCCTGCATCTGCAAGCGGAGCCTCTGCCAATGGAGGGGAGGCTAACACTTCTAATGCTGCTGGCGAAGCTGAAGCTGAAACGGGGCCGGTCAATCTGGAAACGGCGCTCGCTGCGCAAACCCGCGTCACAATCGATGCGCCAAGCGTTGCAGGTTCGATCAATCTGGTTGGCGCACGCATCGATGACCTTGTTCTTAAGAACTATGACGCCACCACCGATGAAGACAGCGAGTCTGTGCGTTTCCTCGCACCGGGTAACACCGAAATTGAACATTTTGCCGAGTTTGGTTTTGTTGTGTCAGGCGAACGGATGTCGAGCCGGGCGATCTGGGAAGCTGATGGTGACAGCTTAAGCGTCAATACGCCGCTCACGCTTTCACGCACGGATGAGAACGGCATCACTTACAAAATCAAATTTGCGATTGATGACAATTATATGATTGCTGTCGATCAAACGGTTGAGAACGGCTCGGAAGCGGCTTCGATCATTCAGCCTTTTGCCTTTATCAAGCGCACCAGCACGACGGCTTCGCCCGATCAATTTATCGCGCATACTGGTCCAACGGGCGTGTTTGGCGGCTCACTTTATGACCCCAATTCTTACGAAGAGCTAGCCGAGCTTGGCCGCGATTCGCCGGCGGGTGCTGCATCATGGCTTGGCTTTACCGACACACATTGGGCAAGCATTCTGATTCCGGGTGAGGGGGAGACCGATACAGCAGGTTGGCGTTCGCTTGGTGACAATCTCTTCCGCGCTGACCTTATCTATAATGCGCAAACCGTGCCAGCAGGCGGTAACATGTCGCAAACCACTCAGCTGTTTGCTGGCGCGAAGGTAAGCGGGGTTCTTGATGCCTACGAAGACACCGGGATCACTTACTTCGGTAAGGCGATCAGCTGGGGTTGGTTCGAGTGGTTTGAGAAGCCGCTTTTGTGGCTGCTTCGGACGCTCAATAGCCTTGTTGGTAACTTCGGTGTCGCGATTATCTTGCTCACCTGCATTATCCGCGGGCTCTTGTTCCCAATCGCGCAAAAGCAGTTTGCCTCGATGGCGGCGATGAAGGCTATCCAGCCTAAGATGAAGGCGCTGCAAGAACGCTATAAAGACGACAAGCAAACGCAGCAGCAAAAGATTGCCGAGCTCTTTAAGGAAGAGAAGGTCAACCCGCTTGCTGGCTGTTTACCCCTTGTCATCCAAATCCCGATCTTTTTTGCGCTTTATAAGGTGCTCTATCTGGCGATCGAGATGCGGCACGAGCCATTCTTGTATATCAAGGATCTTTCCGGACCTGATCCCGCAACGATCCTCAACGCCTTTGGCCTCCTGCCTTATGACGTGCCCGGCTTCCTTGGCATTGGCGTTCTGGCGGTTCTGATGGGCTTCACCATGTGGCTGACATTCCGTTTGAATCCAAGCGCGATGGACCCAATGCAACAGCAGATATTCAATCTGATGCCGTGGGTGCTGATGTTTGTGATGGCTCCGTTCGCAGCGGGTCTGCTCCTTTACTGGGTGACATCAAACATTCTGACCGTTGCGCAGCAAAGCTATCTCTATTCCAAGCATCCGCAGTTGAAAGCGGCAGCAGCGAAGGAGAAAGCGGAAAAGGCGCAGAAGAAGGCCCGCGAAGAAGCGGAAAAGAGCGGAGCATGACGCTGTGACCGGGCACACAGAGGAAGAACTTGAACGGCGCGCAAAGGAACGCCGCGAAAAGAAAGCCTCGCGCCTGTTTTCAGGACGCGTGGACTTCCTCCTGTCTGCCCCGCAGCTCAAATTTTTACCCGAACCCATTGTGCCAGAGATCGCTTTTTGTGGGCGCAGTAATGTCGGCAAGAGCTCGCTTCTGAATGCGCTTACTGGGCGCAAGTCCATTGCCCGGGCGTCGATCACACCCGGGCGCACGCAGGAACTCAACTACTTTGAAGTTGGGCTTCAAGATCCCAACATTCCTGATGGGAAGCCTCTGTTCCGGCTCGTTGATATGCCCGGCTATGGTTTTGCTAAGGCGCCGGTTAAGGTGGTTGAGCGTTGGAAGAAGTTGGTGCGTACATACTTGCGAGGCCGCCAAGTGCTTGCTCGCAATCTCGTGCTTGTCGACAGCCGTCACGGCCTTAAAGATGTCGACCGTGAGATGATGAAAATGCTTGATGAGGCGGCTGTGGGTTATCGCATCGTTCTCACCAAAACAGACAAGATCAAGGCGAGTGAGCTTGAGCGTGTCTCGAACCGAATCGCTGAAGAATCGCGCAAACATCCGGCTGCTTTTCCAACCTTGCACCTAACCAGCAGCGAAAAAGGCATGGGGATTGAAGAACTTCGTGCAGCGGTTGTCGCCGATGCTCTGGGCGAAGGTTATTTCGAGAAATAGTTAACGAAAATCCGCGCGTTTTCTCACGGGCCTTAGGGTCCTGGCGAGCGGCTTGTTAACGTCTCCCTGCTTTTGTTCCTGATTGCCGGTGCATGTCTAAATTTCTGATTCACCATACGAATTTCCCCAGCGGTTTTGCGTAGGCCGCCATTTCCTCTCTGTTAACTTTGCTGAAACTGTTGGCTGTGAAGACCGGTGCCAGACAAACCGAAGACCAGACCAATAGGGGACCACTTCGCATGAAAAAGATCATTATTGCAGGCGCATCAATCGCAGCTCTTGCTATCTCGGCTCCAGCGGCCGCGCAAAGCTCATCCACTGTAAGCCAGACCGGCAACGGCAACAGTGCCGCCGTGGCTCAAGATAACGCCAACACATCGACGATCACTCAGTCCGGCGACAACAATGACGCAGATGTCATTCAAACGATTGGCACTGGCAATGAGTCCACGATCACGCAAGATGCCAGCGGTTCAAACGAGGCAAGCGTCTTTCAAAACGGTCTGAACAGCACATCGACAGTTACCCAAA
This sequence comes from Erythrobacter sp., assembly GCF_039988855.1. Classification (GTDB taxonomy): domain Bacteria; phylum Pseudomonadota; class Alphaproteobacteria; order Sphingomonadales; family Sphingomonadaceae; genus Erythrobacter. The sequence continues at coordinate 74,603 of NZ_JBDXIY010000018.1, read as the reverse complement.
CTAGCGATGCAACCGACGATGTCGCAATCGTTGTCCAAGACGTTTTGTCCGACGATGCGACCGCAACGATCACGCAAACCGGTAATGGTGGCGGTTCGAGCTCGAATATTGCGCTCATCGACCAAGACAACGGCACAGGCAGCACCGCCAGCATTGCGCAAAGCGGTTTGTCCAACATCGCGGAGACGATTCAAGAGGGTTCAGACAACCTTTCTGACGTCTTGCAAACCGGCCTTTCGGGTACTGTTTTTGTTGACCAGATCGGTGACAACAACACCGACCTCACAATTCAGGGCGGCGATACCAACATCGCGGATGTTAATCAGGGCGCAGTAGGAGCAGCGGTGAACGGCACGACCTCAACCGTCTTCCAAGGCGGCGATAACAACTCCGCAACTGTCAACCAATTGGCTGACAATAACGAGAGTTTTGTTGACCAAGGCTTTAGCGGCGGTTCGCTCAACATTGCACTGGTCAACCAAACTGGCACAGGCAACTTCAGCGGCATCGAACAAGGCGCATCCTCTGTCAGCAACGGCAACATTGCAGACGTGCTTCAGTCGGGCAATGACAACGCCAGCTTCATCTCGCAAGACGGTGACACGAACAGCGTTAATCTTGACCAAACAACGGACGGAAACTTCTCCGACGTTATCCAAGCGGGCAATGGCAACTCAGCTAACGTGAGCCAATAATTCAAAGACACCAGTAAGTCTGTCCACTTGCTGGAGGCCTGTGATCGCCGGGTGCCCTTATGGGTGCCCGGCGATTTCGCTTGTGGGGCTAAGCCGTGAAAAGCGCCGATTGGTCGGCAAATGCCTTGAATTCAAGCGCATTGCCTGCTGGGTCGCGCAGAAACATGGTTGCCTGCTCACCCGGTTTGCCTTTGAAGCGCACGGTTGGCTCAATCAGGAAAGCAGTTCCCGCATCGCGTAAAGTCTGTGCGAGTGCATTCCACGCTTCCATCTCCAAGATCACCCCAAAATGCGGAACCGGCACGCCGTGTCCGTCAACATGATTGCTGGCAGCATCCGATTTTCTATTGGGGGCAAGGTGCGCAACGATTTGGTGACCGTGAAAGTTGAAATCGATCCATTCATCCGATGATCGTCCCTCTTCGCAGCCCATAACACCGCCGTAAAAACGCCGCGCTGCGTCGAGGTCATCGACCGGGAAGGCAAGATGGAAAGGGGCCAGGCGAGAATGGGGAGAGGGCATTTGCGAACTCCTTTGGGAATGTCGAACTCTTGTAACCCGTTCAGCCTCGACAGCGAAACCCTGAATACGTAAGGCTGACTGCAATTTCAGGCCCGTAAGGTGAAATGTCAAAGGTGGAACTGGCAAAGATATGAAACTCATTATTGGTAATAAGAACTACTCTTCCTGGTCCTTGCGCGGCTGGCTTGCGGCTAAGCAATCGGGTTTGCATTTCGAAGAGATCACCGTCCCGCTTATGGGCGAACATTGGGAAGCTCAAAAGCAGGGCGAAGAGTTCCAACCATCCTCGGGGAAGGTTCCGATCCTTTGGGATGGCGATAATGTCATCTGGGACAGCCTTGCGATCATGGAATATCTCGCTGACAAAGTTGGGCGCGATCGGTTCTGGCCAAAGGATGAGGCCGCGCGCGGTATGGCACGTGCGTTGGTCGCAGAGATGCACTCTTCTTACGGCGCGCTGCGTAGCGAAATGCCGATGAATGTGCGCACCCGGGTACCGCTAGAAAATCTATCAGAACAAGCCAAATCCGAGATCGTGCGCATCCTTCAGCTATGGGCAGAGGCCCGCGCGCGGCATGGGTCTGCGGGACCATTTCTGTTTGGCACCTTTGGGGCCGCCGATATCTTCTACGCGCCGATCGTCTCGCGTTTTACCACCTATGGCATTGGCGTTCCCGGCTTTGCGCAAAGCTATATGCAGGCGATTTGGGAGCACGATTGGATGGCCGAATGGATCGCGGCTGCCGGAGATGAAGAATGGGTGATCGAGCAGTTTGAAACTGCCTGAGACAGATCGCGCGGATTGAGGTGGGACGCGGCAAATGTGCTCTGCGCCTAAGGAATCCGATCGGTGTCGTAGCGCGTCCCATCTTTGCGGAAGTAGCCATCTGACCTGAAAACCATATCCACGTCAGGATATTCACCGCCGTCGGTTTCATAATCACCGGCAGCTGCCACTAAAAATGTGCACGGTGCGCGCCCACGGTTTTGAAGGTGGTGGCCATTCTCTTGACCTGCAGGCCACGCTGCCACATCGCCCGCGTGCAAGACAGTCTCGCTGCCATTTTCGACCAGCACCGCTTCGCCAGAGATCATGATCAGAAGCTCATCAATGGTATGGTGCCAATGACGTTGAGATGACCATGCGCCGGGTTCCAGTACAACGTGGCTTGCCCGAAGTTTCTCTAGGCCAGCAGCAGGTGCCAAGCGTTGATATTTGCGACCTTGGACTGGTTTGTCAAAGGGCTCCGGGTATCCGGTCGCATTTGTTTGAGGGATAGCGTTCAAATCAAGCTTGGGCATTGGGCTCATCTCCTGCTAGCGATGTGTTCCATGAGTATAGCCCTCGATTACGCTAAGCGTCTAATCTCACACGCCTCCGTCACGCCTGCCACTGGCTCGGTTTTTGACGAGATGGAGGCGATGCTTGCACCTCTCGGCTTTGATATCCACCGTTTCAAATGCGGCGATGGCGCAGAAGGCAGCGATGAGGCTCCGGTTGAAAACCTGTTTGCTATTCGCAAAGGGCCTAAAGGCTCAAAGCACTTTGCCTTTGCTGGGCATTTGGATGTGGTTCCGCCAGGAGATGGCTGGGAAAGCGACCCGTTTGTGCCCACGCAAGAAGGCGAGCTTCTTTATGGCCGGGGCGCAGTTGATATGAAGAGTGCGATCGCCTGTTTTGCGGCGGCCGTGCACGATATCCCAGCGGAGGCTGGCACGCTCAGCATGATTATCACCGGTGACGAAGAAGGGCCTGCGCTCCACGGTACGCGGGCGCTTATTGACTATATGCGCGGTGAAGGCACTCAGCCTGACCTGTGCCTTGTGGGTGAGCCCACCAGCGTCAATCGGCTTGGCGATATGATGAAAATCGGACGGCGCGGTTCGGTCAATATCTTCCTCACGGTTGAGGGCACCCAAGGCCACGTTGCCTATCCGCATCTGGCCGATAACCCCATTCCCAAACTTGTCGCGATGCTGGACGATCTGGAACGCCAAGTGCTGGACAAAGGCACAGACTGGTTCCAGCCCTCCAACCTTGAAATCACCGATATTGAGGTCGGGAACAAAGCGCATAATGTAATCCCGGCTGAGGCACGCGCGCGCATTTCGATCCGCTTCAACGACCTGCATTCAGGCGCAAGTTTGTCAAAATGGGTGAGCGATATCGCCGAAAAGCATGGTGGACGCGCGCTTCCGATTATCTCGGGCGAGCCATTCCTGACCGCTCCCGGCGCATTCTCCGACATGTTGGCCAAGGCAGTCGAGGAAGAAACTGGCGTCAAACCAGAGGCCTCCACCACTGGCGGCACGTCCGATGCGCGTTTCCTTCGCAGCGTTTGTCCCGTGATTGAATTTGGCCTGTGCAATGCAACCATGCATAAACGCAACGAAGCGGTGGCTATTCCAGATCTGGATGCGCTAGCAAGGATTTACACCAAGGCAGCGCTGGGGGCGCTGGCTCTCGAAGTGACACAAGAAGAGGCGTAGACGCCCATGAAAGCCCAAAAATGAAATCATGGTTTGCAATTCCGCTTTGGCAGCGGGTTATCGGCGCTCTCATTCTCGGGATCATCGTTGGCTATATCTGGGGGCCGGGGGCCGCGAGTATCAAGATCGTGGGCGACATCTTTATCGCCTTCATCAAAATGCTGGTCGTGCCACTCATTTTCTTCAGCCTTGTGGCCGGCGTTGCGAGTATCGGCGACCTTCGCAAACTTGGCAGCGTGGGGTGGCGGGCGCTACTCCTCTTCGTGGTGACAGGGCAAATTGCGGTCTGGCTTGGCCTTGGCATTGGCACATTGGTGCAGCCGGGTGCTGGCCTTGATGTAAGCGCCATGAACTTGGATGCCGCCGCACTGGAACGCGCTCAGGCCCGTCAGGAAGACGCCGTTACGGTTCAACAAATGATCCTTGAAATGGTGCCATCGAGCCCGGTACAAGTCATGGCAGACGTCAACGTCCTCCCGCTCATCATCTTCTCGCTCCTGATCGGGATCGGCATTTTGATGGCGAAAGAAGAGGGTGAGCCTGTTCTCAAAATTTTCGAGTCCGGCAGCGTCGTCATGCAGAAAGTCACGATGATCGTGATGGAGCTGACCCCGTTTGGTGTCTTTGCTCTTATGGCATGGGTCGCAGGGACCTTGGGCGTTGACGCGCTTCAGGCGCTCGGGATCGTCGTTGTCCTCAATTACCTTGGCTGCTTCCTCATCATCGGCCTCATCTATGGCGGGATGATCAAATTCATCGCCAAGCTGCCGGTGATCGACTTCTTCCGCGGCATCATCGACGCCATCGCGGTGAGCTATTCCACAGCCAGCTCCAATGCGACTTTGCCCGTGACCTTGCGCTGTGCACGGCGGAATTTGGGCGTATCGAATTCGGTCGCAAGCTTCGTGATCAGCCTTGGCGCGACGATCAATATGAACGGTACGGCGATGTATCTGGGCCTTGCGACATTGTTCGGGGCGCAGGTGTTCGGGGTTCAGCTCGACATGGGCGACTACGTCCTGATCTCGATCCTTGGCACATTGGGAGCCATCGGCGCAGCGGGCATTCCGGGCGCAGGCTTGATCATGATGGTTCTGGTGTTTGGCGCAGTTGGCGTGCCGCTTGAAACCATTGCTCTGGTCGCGGGAATCGACCGGATCATGGACATGATGCGCACCACCACCAATGTCTCCGGCGATGCAGCGGTGGCGACGACGGTGGCGAGCCTGACAGGTGAAATCGACAAAGCTGAGATGATCTCAGCCGACGATGTCTAAAGCGTCTGGTGCATCACCAACGCATCGACAAACCCCTCTTGCGGATGCTCAAATGCATCGGGGAGGCGGCCAACGATGCCAAACCCCATGCTTTCCCAAAGGCGGATAGCGCGGGTGTTGGTGGAGAGCACGAAGTTGAATTGCATCGCTAGGTAGCCATGAGACCGGGCTGCCTTCAATGCATGCTCACACATCGCCCGAGCGACACCGCGCCCGCTCGCAGTTTTACTCACCATAAAGCCGCAATTGCACACATGCGCGCCGCCGCCTTGCTGGTTCGTGGTGAGGTAATAGGTCCCCAGCACGAGCTCACCCTCAACGGCGACAAATGTGTGTTTGGATGGGTCCATCCAATAGGCAAGCGCCGCTTGCTCACTCATATCGAGGGGCAGAGCATAGGTTTCGCCTGCCCGGATTATGGGGAGCATAATGCCGAGGATCGCCTCTGCGTCACGTTCGTGCGCTGCGCGAATATTCAAGCTCATGCGCGCGCCTTAGGCTTCTCGGTCACCTTCTTGCGGAAGCTGCACAGGTTGACCTGACCACAGCGCCAACATTCCGGGGTGCGCGCTTTGCACACGTATCGGCCATGCAGGATCAACCAATGGTGCGCATGCAGGCGAAAGGGTCCGGGCACGCGCTTTTCCAGCTTTGCCTCAACGCTCTCCGGCGTCTTGCCCTTGGCAAGCCCCGTTCGGTTGCCAACGCGCAGGATATGCGTGTCGACCGCAAAGGTCTCTTGTTTGAACCAGCAATTGAGCACCACATTGGCGGTCTTGCGGCCCACCCCGGGCAAGCGAACCAGATCATCGCGCGTGTCCGGCACTTCGCTGCCATATTCGTCGACCAAAAGCTGCGAGAGCGCGATCACGTTCTTCGCCTTAGAGTTGAACAGGCCAATCGTCTTGATGTGATCGATGAGCTCGTCGAGACCCAAATCGAGCATTTCTTCAGGCGTTTTGACCTTTGCAAAAAGCGCGCGCGTCGCCTTGTTGACCCCAACATCGGTCGCCTGCGCGGACAAAGCCACGGCCACCACCAGCTGATAGGCATTGCCATATTCAAGCTCGGTCTCTGGCTCTGGATTGTCCTCTGCCAAACGGCGGAAGAATTCAAAGATTTGATCTTTCGTCATTCTTGAGGCTTCTGACTTGCCCGCTCCAACTTCTCAAGCTTTGCGACAACGTTCTCGTCAATCTCATCAAGCCGCGCCAAATGTTCGCGCATATCTTGAATTTTTTGGTCTCGCCTAGCTTGCATCGCGTCGGAAAAGGCTGCCGCGATAATCCCTGTCGGCATAGCGACAAAGGCTACTCCCGACAATGCTAGCGAGCCTCCGATGATCTTTCCCAAAATTGTGATCGGATAGGCATCGCCATATCCGACGGTCGTCAAAGTAATCACTGACCACCACAGCGCACGCGGGATAGAGCCAAAGGCATCGGGTTGAATATCGCCTTCAACTACATGCAGCAGCGTTGCGCCCGTCAAAACGAAGATGAACCCAAGCGCAGCCGTCACGATCAAATCATCGCCGCGATCTGCGATGGCTCTCCATACCGATACTATCGCCTGATTAAACCGCCCAAATTTCATCACAGCGATGACCCGGAACAGGCGCAGTATTCTGAGGACAGCGGCATCGCCTGCGATAAGCGGAGCGAGGGTCGCTACCACCACTATGAGGTCTACAATGCCAAGCCACGAGCGCATAAATGCCCAGCGTTTGCCCCAGGCAGAACCCTCTCCCGGTTCTTCGGCGGCTGCGTATATTCGCGCGATATATTCGCCGAGGAATATGGTGCCGAACACCAGTTCGCCCATCAGTAGGGCGTTTTGTATTTCGTCCGACAGCTCCGGTTCAGTGCCAAGCGCTGCGCCAATAACCGCGAGTACAATCGTCACGATTAGAAGTCGGTTAAGGATCGTCAGACGTCCATCAGCATGAGCACCCACAAACAGTTGTTCATAGAGTTTGGCCCGTAAGCTTGCCATATTCTACCCCCCCCCCCGCCTCGCCGAACCTAAAGGTCAAGCACATCCTCCATGGTGTAGCGCCCTTGGGGCTTGCCAATCAACCACTCGGCCCCTCGCACGGCGCCGCGTGCAAAAATTGTCCGGTTCTCCGCCGAATGGGAGAGGGTGAGGCGTTCTTGCTCGCCTGCAAAAATCACCGAGTGATCGCCTGCGACACTGCCGCCTCGTAAAGTGGCAAATCCAATATCGCCAGATTTACGCGCGCCGGTTTGTCCGTGGCGGCCTGACTCCATTTTTTCCTCAAGATAGACACCGCGCCCGCGCGCCGCTGCTTCGCCCAACAGCTTGGCCGTGCCTGATGGTGCATCGACCTTGTGGCGGTGGTGCATTTCCAGCACTTCGATATCCCAATCATCACCAAGCCGCTCTGCCGCTTGTTTGACCAGCGCGCTTAGCAGGGTGACACCAAGCGACGTATTGCCGGTTTGGAGGACCGGGATCGCCTTGGCCGCATCTTTGATTGCAGCGAAATTGGTATCATCAAGGCCCGTTGTGCCGATTAAGATGGGCACGCCTGCGACCCGCGCGACCTTAAGGTTCGCCTCAAGCGCGGCGGGAGCAGAGAAGTCGATCAGCACATCTGCTTGAAGTGCAAGCGGGCCCGGCAATTCGCCCGCATCCACGCCGCCGGCCAAGGTGTGACCTGCCTCTTCGACTGCGCTTGCAAGTGCCTGACCCATGCGGCCTTTGCTGCCGATAATTCCAAACGATGCCATTGCTTTGCCTCAATATGACGTGTTTCAATACGTCCATGACACAGGTTTCTCGCATCGTCATCCTAACAGGGGCCGGAATTTCCGCAGAAAGCGGGATCGACACCTTTCGCGACAGTGGAGGGTTGTGGGAAAAGCACTCAATCGAAGACGTTGCAACTCCTGAGGGTTTCGCGCGCGATCCTGATCTTGTGCTGGGTTTCTATGATGCGCGCCGGGCGGCTTTGGCGGATGTGGAGCCTAATGCTGCGCATACAGCTCTTGCCCGGTTAGAGCGTGATTTCTCTGGCGATCTTCTCCTTGTGACGCAAAATGTTGACGATCTGCATGAGCGGGGCGGATCGACCACAATTTGCCATATGCACGGCGAGCTAAAATCCGCCCTTTGTACATCGTGTGGGACTCGCTCGCCGTGGGAGACCACCATGATTGACCGCCCGCCGTGTCCCGTATGCCAAGCCCCAACTTTGCGCCCCGACGTCGTGTGGTTCGGTGAGATCCCGTACCAAATGCGCCGGATCGAAGAGGCGATGATGGGGTGCGACCTGTTCGTATCCATCGGCACCAGCGGCGCGGTGTATCCAGCGGCCGGCTTTGTTCAGCAGGCCAAGCGTCTGGGCGCGCGCACGTTGGAGCTCAACCTTGAGCCAAGCGAAGGCACGTCGATTTTCCATGAAGCGCGCCATGGTCCTGCGAGCGAATTGGTGCCCGCGTGGGTGGAAGAAGTGCTCGGAGCCTAGCCCTCTTACTTCTTCTTCACCGGCGGTTGGGGCCTCGTAAACACCAACTCCGTCTCACTCGAAGCGCTTGCATCGAGCGTATAACCCTCCGCATTAAATCCGCGCAGGTCGTCCGCTTTCTCAATCCGGTTTTCCATAATCCAGCGCGCCATCAGGCCTCGGCCAAATTTGACATGGTACATAAGCCGCCGCGCCTCGCCGTCTTTGACATTGAGGAAGGTTGCCTCGATCACTTTGCCGGGCAGGGCGGAGGTGTCGACCGCCTTGAAATATTCGTTGCTAGCCAAGTTCACGACCGTTTGATCACCGTGCCCTTCAAGGTCGCCAGCCAATTGCTCACCAATCCGGCTGCCCCAAAAATCATAGAGCGATTTGCCGCGAGGGTTTTTCATCTTGGTGCCCATCTCAAGCCGGTAAGGCTGGATCGCATCCATGGGCCGCAGCACGCCGTAAAGCCCCGACAAGATGCGCAAATGATCCTGCGCATAAGCCAAGCTTTCATCACCCAGCGACTTTGCCTCCAAGCCCCAATAGACGTCGCCGTCAAAGGTTAGCCCTGCAGGCTTTGCCGAATTGCTCCGACCCTCCAGATCAAACGCCTTGAACCGCTTTGCATTCAGCGCAGCCAGATTGTCAGAGATATGCATCAACTTGGCGAGCGACTGTGCCGATTGCTCTTTAGCAACGCCAGCGATCTCGCGCGTATCATCTTCAAGCCGGGGGCGAGTGATCTCAAGCGAGGTGCTTGGCTCATCAAAGTTGAGCTTTTTGGCAGGCGAGAGAAGGGTGATCATTGGGTTTGTCCTGAGGAGAAATACGATTGGGTACGGGTTAGAGGCTTCGTCCTTGTGTGGTAAACAGTGGGGAGGCGCAAGTGTCCCAAAGGGTATGTTTCCTCCGTCTCAATGCCTCTTTTAGGATTTGATTTATGAGACATGGCTATCTCATCGAATGCATAAAAAATCGAATAAATCTTTATTGTTCAAATGTTTGTATATTCAGTGAACGAGACGCTTCTGGTTTGGGATGTTTGCTGTATTCGGTTTTGTCGATGATGAACTTCGAGAAAATCCTGTGCCAGAAAAGAGGTGTGTAGGAAAAAGAGGCTTGGTCCAAGGCAATCGCCCCTCTGCGATCATTCTCACCCGCACCCCTTACACGCTGGGTCCTTCGTAATGGTCAGTGTGCGCATTCCCGGCTGCATCCCATCGAGGATATGCAGCTTGCCCCACATGGGTTGCCCAAAACGGTTGACGCCCGCCAAGAGCACGCGCACCGCTTGCATAGCGGTAAAGCTGCCCGTCCATCCGGCCATCGCGCCAAGCATGCCGTCTTCGGCGCAGGTGTCGCAATCCTCCGCATCGAATGCATCGCCAACAAAGCAGCGGTAGCATGGGCTTCCTACAAGGTGCCCGGCAAAGGCTCCGACTTGACCTTGGAAGCGGCCAACAGCAGCGGAGAGTAAGGGCACGCGCTCGGCAACGCAGGCATCGGACACCGCGAGCCGCGTGGCGAAATTGTCGGTGCCATCCAGCACAAGATCCGCGCCCGCGATGAGGTCGCCGACATTCTCCGAAGTGATCCGGCTATCAGAGATGTTCACCTCTAGAGCATCGTCAAAATTCGCGAGCCAGCGGCGTGCGCTGGTGGCTTTGCCGTGGCCGACATCGCGGGCAGTGAAGATAGTCTGGCGCTGGAGATTGCTTGCATCGACCACATCGTCATCAACAAGGGTGAAGCGTCCGATCCCCGCACCGGCTAAATATTGCAAGGCGGGCGAACCAATCCCGCCAAGCCCGATCACTGCGATGTGCTTGCCGCAAAGCGCCACCTGCCCTGCGCCGCCGATTTCGGGCAGCACAATATGGCGGGCAAACCGGTCAAGACGGGCTGGGGACAAGCTCATGGATGGGCTGTTTACATGCTGTGCACGCCCTGTCGACAGGGCTGTGTATAGCCCTGTCGATATGGTGTCGATTGGATGTGAATTTTCTGGGGAGGACAGCTGTTGTCCATCCTGTTGAAATCCCGTGAAAATAATGTGCGAATTAACCTTCGTCTAGCTTTCGAGCTGGCGCAGTAGGCTGCGAACATCTCCGTCCATATCCGCATCGCGCGTGCGCAAATCCTCGATCAAGCGAACGGCGTGAATAACCGTTGAGTGATCGCGGCCACCAAATTTGCGGCCAATCTCCGGATAGCTGCGCGGAGTAAGTACCTTTGAAAGATACATCGCCACTTGGCGCGGACGCACCACCGCACGCGCGCGGCGCTTTGATGACATCTCTGACCGGTCTATCCGGTAGAACTGGCACACAGTGCGCTGGATTTCGTCAATTGTGATCCGGCGGCGATTGGCGGAAAGGATATCGGTCAGCTGTTCTTCTGCGAGATGCAGCGAGACCTCTTGGCCTGTCAGCTGAGCGTAAGCGATAAGCTTGTTCAGCCCGCCGATCAATTCCCGAACATTGCGAGTGATTGTCCGTGCAAGGAAGTCTATCACATCTTCTGGCACGCTCAACGGTGCGAAGCGCGCGAGTTTCGATACGAGCACTTTCTTGCGCAGTTCAATATCGGCGGCTTGAATGTCGGCGACCAGACCCATGGAAAGACGGCTCAGCAAACGTGGCTCAACACCGTCGAGTGCTTGCGGTGCACGGTCAGCGGCAAACACAAGGCGTTTGCCCTCGGCCAGGAGTGCGTCAATCGTGTAAAGTAGCTCTTCTTGCGCGCTCGCCTTGCCGATGATGAATTGGATATCGTCCACCAGAAGAAGGTCAAAGCTGCGCAGCCGCGCCTTAAACTCGATCATTTGATTGGCTTTAAGAGCCTGCACAAACTCAACCATAAACCGCTCTGCTGAGCAGTAGAAAATGCGAGCGCGAGGGTGTGATGCAAGGAAGCCATGACCGATCGCATGGAGCAAGTGGGTCTTGCCCTGACCGGTTGCCGCTTTGAGGTAAAGCGGCGAGAATTGCGGTTGCTCAGTTGCGGCCATTCGCTGGGCTGCATTGCAAGCAAGCACATTGGCTTCGCCGGTAATAAAGGCCTGGAATGTCAACGATGGGTCGAGGCCCACGCTTGAGGTGAAACCAGCGTCACTGATTGTGCCAGCAGCAACCGCAATCGCGCTCGCACCGTCATTTGCTGGGCGACGTCCATCGTCAAGACGCAGTTCTGGAAGCTGGCGGCGACCGGGATGTACCTGAACGTTAACCGTACGCACATCACTGCGCATGATTTTCCAAGCAAGCTGCAAACGGTCGTGGAACCGGTCCTTCACCCAATTGGCAGAAAATTCGGTTGGCAAAAACAGGTCAAGTGTGCCCGTTTCTTTGTTAATGCCGCCGACCTGAATCGGTTTGATCCACTGGCTGTGCAATTGGTGCCCGAGGTCCTTTTTGAGGCCTTGGCTAATGTCGGCCCAATCGGCAGCCAAGTTCACAGATTCTGCATCTTCCATCAAATCGTCATCAGCCTTACGGCGCGTTGTCCGCGTCTTATCTGTGTTATGCCCCATGCGTTCCCCACTATTATCAGTCCTCGAAAGCAGTGCTCCAAGGCTTAGCTCATGACTTTGCGATCGGGTAAAGCATCCCTCACCCTCTGAGGCACCCCTCACAGACTAACCTGTCGATCAAATGTGTGAACCCGGACTGTCCCGCGCCGGGTAGAGCGCTAATAAGCGCATCTTCGGCGGTGAGCGCAAGCGATCAATTGCAATAAATCTTAAATATTTGTGTTGACTCGACCCGACCCCGCAGGCTTGCGTTCAAAGTATTGATTTTAAACGAAATGATGGTTTCGTGTCTGCGAATCGTTGGAATTCCGGGCATTCTCGGCAGTTAACCACACTATGTCGTAGGCAAAACAAAAGGGCCGTGTCATCAGACACGGCCCTTAGTTTCTCTACGAGGGGTCACGTTAGGTAAAATTACCCTACTTACCTCTACCTAGAAGCGAATCAGAGTGCAGCGACTCGCTTGGTCAGGCGCGACATTTTACGCGCCACTGTGTTCTTGTGCATCACGCCGCGCGCAACACCGCGCGCCAGTTCTGGCTGCGCGGCCTTAAGAGCGGTAGCGGCTCCATCCTTATCGCCAGCTTCGCAAGCTGATTCGACTTTTTTGACGAAGCTGCGGATGCGGCTCATGCGTGCAGTGTTTACTTCTGCGCGCCGGTCGTTGCGACGGATACGTTTACGGGCTTGAGGCGTGTTTGCCATAGGTCTGTCTGTCTCGCGTTCTGTAAGGGCCACAAAATGCGCCCGGAAAATCTCAATTGGGTATAAGAAATGCGGCGATTCACCGCCGGAAAGCGGCGCATCTAGTGTGAAACGGTGTGAAAGGCAAGGAATGTTTGCCTGTCATTGGCTCTGGAGCATTCATTTTTGGCACATCGGACAATACCATGTACTGCGCCCACCTTGGGCAATACGCTTGATCACACCGCCGTCATCGTGGTGGCATGCCTCACCCTCACGGCCATAGACATCGAATCTGGTCGCGAAATAGCCTAGCTCACCGTCGGGCGCTGCATAATCGCGCAATGAGGAGCCGCCGTCGCGGATAGAGACCGCCAACACGTCTTTAATTGCGGGCACCAAGCGCTCCAGTTGAGGCCGTGTCACCTTGCCGCCCTGCTTGGTTGGACGGATGCCAGAGCGCCATAACGCCTCGCACACATATATATTACCGAGACCAGCGATGATCTTCTGGTCGAGCAGGCACAGCTTGATGTTCTGAACCTTGCCCTTAAGCGTACTCTTTAGATAGGCGGGCGTGAGGTCCGGTCCCAAAGGCTCTGGTCCAAGGCTTGCAAAAGGACCCCATTCGTCCAGCGCATCGGTGGCAACCATATCGACTGATCCGAATCGCCTTGGGTCGCACAAGGCAAAGCGGTTGGTTGCCGTTTCTATCACCATATGGTCGTGCTTGTCGGGTTCTTCCGGATCAATCCGCCAGCGACCGCTCATGCCGAGATGGAAGATAACGCTTTGATCCCGGTCGAGGTGAAACAGCCCATATTTCGCGCGGCGCGAGAGACCAATGACGACCGCGCCGGTCATGACCTGCGCAAGGTCTTTGGGGAAAGGGCGGCGCAAATTAGGGCGGTTGAGGATAACCCGTTCAATGCGCGCGCCGTCAAGGAACTTTGCAAGCCCCCGGACTGTGGTTTCAACTTCGGGTAATTCGGGCATCTTTGTTTGGGCTCGCAATCGCTCACGGGATGGTATGGCCAAGTACCGGGCGGACGCCAGGGGCGCATGCATCAAAGACTTTGACCGCACGCGGAAAATACACCCTTTATCACCCTTTGCGCGGGGCACAATTCCCTCTAGGGGTTGCCCTATGACTGACCAATCGTCCGACACCGTCTCCTTTGGCTATTCCGATGTAAGCCCAGAGGAAAAGACCCGCCGCGTAGGCGAGGTTTTCTCCAGCGTTGCCAAGAAATACGACATCATGAACGACGCGATGTCTTTTGGCATGCATCGAGGCTGGAAGGACCGTTTTGTAAAGCGCGTTAAACCTCAACCTCACGAAAACATCCTCGATATGGCGGGCGGCACGGGCGACATCGCATTTCGCATGGCGGACCGGGGCGCGAATATCACCGTCGCGGATATCAATCAGGAAATGCTCGACGTGGGTGCAGAGCGTGCGATGGAACGCGATGAAGCGGCAGAGGCAGGCAGTCTCGTGTTCTCTTGCCAGAACGCCGAGGAAGTGTCCTTCGCCTCCAACAGTTTTGATGCCTACACCATCGTGTTTGGTATTCGTAATGTGACCTTCAAAGAGAAAGCTTTGGCCGAGGCGTACCGCGTCCTTCGCCCCGGAGGCCGGTTTTATTGCATGGAATTTTCTGTCACAGATTGGTCGGGCTTCCGCGAGATCTATGACCTTTATTCAATGCACATCATGCCTCGCATGGGCCAAGCAATCGCAGGTGATGCCGAAAGCTACCGCTATCTCGCCGAATCAATCCGCAAATTTCCTCGTGCGCCAGAGTTTGAGGCGATGATCCGGGGCGCTGGCTTTGTGAACACCAAGGCCGAGATTATTCTGGGCGGCGCGGTCGCAATCCATTCAGGATGGAAAGTCTAAGACGCATGACCACGTCTGCAACGCATCTTTTCCGTCTTGCAAGATGGGGCGTAACCCTTGCGCGCCGCCGCGCTTTGGTGGGGATTGAGGACGATCCCAACGCACCTGCACCGATAAAACGATTGGCGAGATTAGCACGGTTAGCGACCCTTACTGGTAAGAAGGGTGAGCGCGATTACGCGGGCGCATTTCGTGCAATCGGTCCGGCTGCGATTAAGCTGGGGCAGACGCTGGCCACGCGGCCCGATCTTGTAGGCGAGGAGGCGGCGTACAATCTGCTAAGCCTTCAGGACGACCTGCCGCCTGTGGATTTTGCGCTTATCAAACAGTCGATCGAGACGAGTTTTGATCAGCCGTTGGAAACGCTCTTTTCTGAAGTGGACCCGGAACCCGTGGGTGCGGCCTCTATCGCGCAGGTTCACAAGGCACGCACTACCGATGGGCGCGAGGTCGCAGTCAAAGTCCTTCGCCCCGGTATCAAAAAGAAATTCGTCGAGGATATCGCGACCTATGAATGGGCAGCGGCTCACGTAGAGGCGATGGGCGGCGAAGCGGGCCGTTTGCGTCCGCGCGCGACGATCGCCAATTTCAAACGCTGGTCTTATTCAGAGCTTGATTTGAGGCGCGAGGCGGCCTCTGCATCTGAGCTTGCTGAGAATATGAGCGGGGTCGATGGTTACTGTATCCCCGGTGTCGATTGGGACCGGACCAATGGCCGAGTACTGACCATCGAATGGGTCGACGGTATCAAAATCTCGCGCCGCGAAGATTTGATGGCGGCGGGCCATGATCTGAACGCTTTGTCACAGCGGCTTGTGATCAGCTTCCTTACTCAAGCAATCAGCGCAGGTTTTTTCCATGCTGACATGCATCAAGGGAATTTGTTTGTGCAGGCCGATGGCACCATCGCCGCGATTGATTTTGGGATCATGGGCCGGATCGATCGCCGCGCGCGGCAATGGTTGGCAGAAATTCTCTACGGCCTCACCACAGGCAATTACAAACGTGTCGCCGAAATCCATTTTGAGGCACAATATGTGCCAAGCTACCATTCGGTGGGCGAATTTGCGACGGCTCTGCGCGCGGTTGGTGAACCTATGCGCGGCAAGCCTGTGAAAGAGCTAAGCGTCGGGCAGATGCTCGACGGATTGTTTGCGATCACCCGCGATTTCGACATGCAAACACAGCCACATTTGCTGCTTTTGCAAAAGACGATGGTGATGGTCGAAGGCATAGCAACACAGCTTAATCCCGACATCAATATGTGGGACACAGCCGCCCCTTATGTGCGTGATTGGATCCGCGATGAGCTTGGACCAGAGGCGGCGGTGGCAGAGCGGCTGAAAGAAGACGCGCAGACTTTTTTGCGCCTGCCTGACCTTATCCGCCGGATCGACGAACGATTCCCAGCGAAAGGCGGCGCACCCGAACAAGTTCCCTTGCCGGACATCAAGTTGATGTCCGATTTCGGTCAGAATACTGATAGCGCTTCAGAACAGGGAGGCGGCAAATCAGGTGGCAGTTGGTCTGGCTATTTCGTGGCCGGTCTTGTCGGAGCAGGCGCGGTGCTCGGCGCTGGGTTTGCCGGGCTGATCTAGTCTGCGCAAGGCAGAAGTCAGGGCACCCTATCGGGTTTTCTTGCCCATATTCTTTGCCTTCCTAAGGCTATCAAATCACCCGCAGATCGAACGCACGCCTGCGACATCGTGCTATTGCGATTCGGGCAAAACCCGCGCTGCGGTAAGCGCCAGAAGCGTAGCTAAAAGCTCGACCCCCATCGGCATCATCCAGCCTTCATAGGTCCCGTCGACAAAGACGCTGATCGCGCGCACCACGCAAACAGTTCCGATCAAGGCGGCAGCTGTATGCAATAACGTGGCATTGGCTTTCCAAGCGCCGATGATCAGGCATCCAGCCGTTACCCAGAAAAAGGATGTGAAATCACCCCTCAGTGAGGAAAGCCCTTGTGCGCTTGTTTCATCCGCCAACGCCAAACCAAAGCCTGCGCCCGAACCAACCGGATCTGTCAAAAACCCAAACCCGATAAAGATGAACAAAACGCCCAATAGAAACAGCGATACGCGCAAAATGACAGCCACAAATGATCCCCTTAAATCTCTCTTGCCCGAAGGCTTTATGCTTAAGTGCAATCTTAACCATCCAAGCGCAAGGTTTCTCACACACTTGGCGCAAGCGTCGAACGTGGCTAGACGTGGCCCAGACAAAGGCGATGTGCCCCAGGGTTTGAAGGAGTTAGACAAGCTGTGAGCAGTAAGGGACCTAAAATCTTACTCATCGTCGGTGGCGGAATTGCGGCCTTTAAATCGCTCGAGCTTGTGCGGCTTGTGCGTAAGGCGGGCGGAGATGTCACTTGCGTCGTCACCAAGGGTGGTCAGCAGTTTGTGACCCCCATGTCTTTGGCGGCCCTTTCGGAAAATCAAGTGCATACGTCGCTGTTCGATCTCAAGAACGAGGTCGAGATGGGGCATGTTGAATTGTCGCGTGAGGCCGACCTTGTGGTTGTGTGCCCCGCGACAGCCGATCTGATGGCCAAAATGGCGGCAGGCGTTGCTGATGATCTTGCGACAACTCTGCTGCTTGCCACCAATAAGCCAGTCATGGCGGTCCCTGCGATGAACGTTAAGATGTGGGAGCATGCGTCAACTGTTCGCAACGTTGAGACGCTACGCGAAAATGGCGTTACAGTAATGCACCCCGATGAGGGGATGATGGCTTGCGGCGAGTTTGGCTATGGCCGCTTACCCGAACCACCATCCATTTGGCGTGCGATTGCAGGTCACTTCGACATTGAGGTTGAAGAAGAATCACCGCTCGCGCCGGCGACCCTTCCACCAACTGAGGTGGAAGCGATTGAGCCGGAAGATGAGAGCGAAGCAGCATCTGCTGGTGGTCTTGGGGGGCTGCTCTCGAGGATTATTCCGCGCTCTACAGAAAAACGCAGCGCCGGGGAAATTCAGGCTGAGCTAGATGCACTTGGCGAAGAAGTGCCAGAGGAATTCCTAGAAGAGCTTCCCGAAGAAGATATTGAGTTCAATCCGGATCTGGATGGCTCGCCGCTTGCTGTGAAAGGCTCTGGCAAGGCTGCACCCCCCGTCAATCAGGACGCAATCAATCACGAAGTGGATGATCGCCGTCTTGCCCCTGACGCCGCCGAAGAAGGCCTCAACGACAAGGCTTCTAATCTGGAAACAGAAGAAGCCAAACCTGCGAAGATTGCCGCCAAAAAGGCCGCACCTGTCGAGGCGGAAACAATCGAAGCGGATGAGGAAGAGATTGCTGGAATCACGGCCGATGCGTCCCACCAACCGCTTGAAGGCAAGCACGTCCTGGTGACGGCTGGGCCCACTTGGGAATCGATTGATCCGGTGCGCTATATCGCCAACCGGTCCAGCGGCAAACAAGGCTTTGCAATTGCTGCTGCTGCGGCTGCGCTGGGTGCGGAAGTGACTCTTGTCGCAGGGCCTGTCTATCTGAAAACACCCAAGGGCGTTACCCGCGTCGACGTGGAAAGCGCCGAAGAAATGTCGACCGCGGTTAAGCGCGCGCTTCCTTGCGATGTTGCGGTGATGGTTGCAGCCGTCGCCGATTGGCGTCCCAAGGAATACCGCGATGAAAAAATCAAGAAGCGCGGCTCTGCACCGCCCGCGCTTATGCTAACCGAGAACCCCGATATTCTCACCAATCTGGCAGCGGGCAAAAAGCGTCCGAAGCTCGTTGTGGGCTTTGCTGCTGAAACGGAAAGCGTGATCAACCACGCCAAGCAGAAACGCAAACGCAAGGCGGTCGATTGGATCGTTGCCAATGATGTTTCAGGCGATGTGATGGGCGGTGATGAAAACGCAGTGCATATCATCACCGGGGACGGCGTTGAGAACCTTAAGGAAATGCCGAAATCAGAGGTGGCGATGGCGATTATGCAGCGCGTCGCGGACACATTCCAAGCGGAAGCAGCTGAATGACGAACACGGTTACTGTCGAAGTGAAGCGCCTGCCCCATGGTGAGGGACTGTCTTTGCCTGCCTACGCCACGCGAGGGGCGGCCGGCATGGACGTGGTGGCTGCAGAGGATGTGACGATTGCACCAGGTGCGCGCCATGCGGTGGCGACTGGCCTGTCGGTTGCAATTCCGCAAGGGTACGAAATTCAGGTTCGCCCGCGCTCAGGCCTCGCGTTCAAACACGGTATCACCGTGCCCAACACGCCTGGAACAATCGATTCAGATTATCGGGGCGAGCTCAAGGTCCTGCTCATAAATCATGGACCTGAGGATTTCGCGGTTGCTCGCGGTGACCGAGTGGCACAGCTTGTGGTTGCGCCCGTCACACAGGGGATGTGGCAAGAAGTGGACGAACTTGATGCCACGACTCGCGGTGAGGGCGGCTTTGGCTCAACCGGCGGGCACGCAAAGCTCTAGCGACTATTCCTGTGCAAAGCGCACGCTAGCGCTGTATTCTGCCTTCGCCCTGTCACCGTCTGGGCCGCGGGCAGGTGCAAACCGGGCGCGGTCCATCAATATCCGGCAGGCTTGACGGTCAAATCGGCGCGAACCAGTGCTGCGATTGACTTCGCAATCCTCAGCACGGCCGTTCTCATCGACGAGAAGAGTATAACGCAAAATTCCGCGACCCTCTCGAAAACCGCGAGAGGGCCAAGGGAGAGTGTCCTCATTGCTAATCCAACCAGCCGGATTGATTGGCCGAGCGGCTACAGACCTGGTGAGAACGGGTTGTTCGAGAGGAGGGGCGATGCCGCCTTCTCTTGTTGCGGGCTGGGTGCCTGTTGGCGTAGAACGCACTGATCGTGTGGTCGGCGCTTCCAATTCGCGGTAATTGGCACTCGCTAGCCTGCGATACCACGGGATATAGCGCCACTGCTGGGCGCATTGCTTGAGCAGGCGAAAACCCGCAGAGCTTGTCTTTAGATCGATGCGCGCGAGTTGGTTTCCACCATGGTCGACATAAAGGGTTTTTGCCGCGCGAAACGCCGCTTCAATATCCCTTGCACCCGCCGAAAGTGAATAGTTGCTGCCCGATTGATAGCCAGCAAATCGCGCGTCATCAAAAGACCAAGTTACATCGCCAACCATCCCAGTGAAAAACCGGCCGGTTTTGCGTTGAAGCGCGAGTGAGCCAGCACGGCCATCTGCCAAACGATAGCGAAGAATTACCTGCGGATCGGCTGTGAGCCGCAATTCGCACGCCCGCGCGCCTTCGTCCTGAACGACAATCCAACGTCCGAGATTTACGAATGTCTCCTCACCGCCTTGATTGCGATCTTGCTGAACAGCGCTTGCCGGTGCTGCAATCCATGCCGCTGCTGCGCCAAGGATGTAAAGAAGGCTAAGAGGTTTCATTGCTGGGCTCGTCTAGCAAGAATTGTTTCGGCGCTCATCAGGGGCGCTGACCTTTCCACAATACAAAAAGGCGGCGCTTTTCCCTTCCGCCGCCTTTTCGTCCCATCAACGGGTGGTGTTCGGGCGTGGATCAGTTTGCTGGCTTTACGCTTTTTCCATCCTCACGGATCGTAATACGCAAGACTTCACCCGAGTTTCCGGGAAAATCGGTAAAAATTGCATCAACCAGATTAGGGACGAGCGATTGTAAGCGGTTAGAGCGCGAGGCGGCCTGTGCCTGGCCCTCAAAAAGGCGCTCACCCGTGGCGGTGTTGTCGATCTTGAGGTCGATCTCGCTGGTGTAGACGGTGAAACTGCGCACATCAGGACCTGCAAGCCATGGGTCGTAAAAGCCAAAGGCAAAACTGCGGCGCGCACTAAATCCTCTGAAACGGCCAAAGCGGCCAAAGCCACCAAACCGGCCAAAGCTCCCGAAATGCCCAAAGCCTGATCCAAGATGGGTGGAGCGGATACGCTCTCGTCCATTGTCGACGCTGTAGTCAAAGCGTACCAGCAGGCTTGCCGCCTCGGGCGAAGCAGAGGCAACATAGCCGAGTTCTGCCATCTCAGCGGCAACTAAATCGGCATAGAGGGCGAACTCAAGGCCACCGGCAAGCGCCGGATCATCGGCAACAACGGCAAAGGTTTGCCCTTGCGGTGCAGGCAGCTGCGTTTGAAAACGCGAGACATCCGCTTTGAATGATGAGGCGCAGGCAGCGAGCCCTAAAGCAAGTCCTGCAACAAGGCCTGTTCGCAACAAGCGACGGCCAAATGTTGAACGCGAGGTCATATCAGGTGTGGTCATGGCATATCCTTCACAAAATCTCCAGTGCGGCCTTGAGACGAAGGCGCACTGGACAGTCCCTTGCAAGCCCGGATCGTCACCGCCCTCGCGCAGCGATCAATCATCAATGATTTGAACGGCCACACCCTTTGCGATCAGTCACTCGCGCTAATAACACTACAACCGAGTGCTGAACCCAGTTTGAACGTGTCCCACTTCGGGGTGTTCGGCAGGGTAGCCTAACCTCTGACTAGGCCCAGCGCCTTGTAAGTTGCATCAAGCGTCGGAATTCCGCGTTCGCGCGCCTGTGAGGCCCCGCGCGCAAGAATGGCATCCAACGCTTCCTGATCGTCCTTCAATTCCATGAAGCGCTCATTGATGGGGCGAAGTGTTTCAACCAATACCTCGCCAAGTGCAGGTTTGAATGCACCAAATCCCTGCCCGCCGTGTTCGCTGAGAACTTCCGCTGTACTCTTCCCGGTCAAAGCGCCGTAGATGCCAGTCAAATTTTTGGCCTCTGCGCGGTCTACCAAGCCAGCTTCCTCGGATGGAAGGGGCTCTGGGTCGGTTTTGGCTTTCTTGACCTTCTTCATAACCGTTTCCGCGTCATCAGTAAGGCTGATCCGGCTCATTTCGGAAGGGTCGGACTTGCTCATCTTAGATGTGCCATCGCGAAGGCTCATAATCCGCGCAGCTGCTGGCGGGATATAAGGTTCGGGCAGGGTAAAGAGCGGCGCGTCTTCAGCGCAGAAATCCGTGTTGAACTTTTGAGCAATGTCGCGAGCCAGTTCCAAATGCTGTTTCTGATCTTCGCCCACCGGCACATGTGTTGCTTGATAGAGGAGCACATCCGCGGCTTGCAGAACGGGGTAGGTGAAGAGGGCGATGCTCTGTCCCTCTCGGTTTTTGCCCGCCTTGTCCTTCCACTGTGTCATACGATTGAGCCATCCCATGCGCGCCGTGCCGTTAAGCAGCCATTGCAGCTCTGCATGGGCGGGCACTTGTGCTTGATTGAATAGGACGGTTTTTGTGGGATCGACTCCGCATGCAACCAATGTCGCGACCATTTCACGGGTATTTTGCGTCAGTTCAGCCGGATCATGTGGCTGTGATATGGCGTGAAGGTCAGCGAGAAAGATATAACATTCCCCGCCAGCGGCCTGCGCTTCGTCTTGCAACTTCACATAGTTGACGATCGCGCCAAGGTAATTGCCAAGGTGCGGCTTTCCTGTGGGCTGGATGCCCGAAACAACTCTCATTTTGGTTACTCTTTCTTCTGATATATTTGGGCCAGGCTTCGCTTTTAAAGCGTTAAAGCCATCGCCAGGCCGCCCGCCCACGCACTGCGAAACGCAGCGGAGCTGAACTGGCCGAGAAGAATGTGTTGGTCATGTCCATCGCCAATAGCAGATGTGTTTAACGGTGCAAGACAAGCCTATTGCTTGCGGGTGAGGGCAATGATGCGCTGTTTGTCGATGGCTCCAAAGAGGAAGGCGAGCCCGAAATAGATGATGACTGCAGCTCCTATGAGGATGCCCAATGCGCCGAGCCGGGCAAACAATCCAGCCGAGTACCATTCGGTAAGGAGATCGTTCGCATAGTAGAGGGCTGCTCCCATGGCCGCTGCTGCCAATGCTTGCTTTGCCAGACGGAAGATCAAGATGGCAGGCATGCGATAGAATCCGCGTGCGGCCAGAACGATGAGCAAGAAGCCCACATTGATCCAAGCACCAACTACGCTGGCAAACGCCACACCGATGACGCCGTAGGTTTCGAGGAAGAAAATGGTCGAAGTGATGAATACGCCAAGCGCAATAAACGCGGCCACCACTGGGGTGCGCGTGTCAGCGCGGGCGTAGAAATTGGGGACCAACACTTTCACCAGCACATACGCCGGAAGCCCTAGCACCAATGTTCCAAGCACTTCGCCTGTTACAGCTGCGTCGGCTAGATCAAAGCGCCCGCCTTGGAAAATCATCGTAACGAATGCCTCGGCGCAGATTGCCAAGGCAACAGCAGCCGGAATAGTCAGCAGCATTGCAAGTTCAATTGCATCGGATTGCAGGCGGTCCGCGCTATCCTTGTCATCGCCGCCGATAAACTTCGACAGATTGGGCAAAATTGCTGTCGCTAAGGCAATTCCGATAATCCCCAGAGGCAATTGGTTCAGCCGGTCGGCATAATTCATGTAACTGACCGACCCATCCTCAAGTTGGTTGAGGAAATACAGCTGCACCAGGGTGTTGATCTGATAGGCGCCCCCGCCAATGGCTGCGGGAAGGGCAATGACCGAGAGTCGCTTTACCTCAGGTGTAATTCGCGGCCACAAAAGCTTGGGGCGAAACCCTTCAACCCGCGTCCAATAATACAGCCACGCAAGCTGCATCACACCTGCGCCTGTTACAGCCCAGGCGATGCCATATGCGATCTGGGTAACGCTTGCGCCGGTGGTTTGGGCAAACCATTCGCCTGTCAATAATGCTGTGATCAGAACAAGGTTCAAGATGATCGGGAACGATGCACCTGGCGCAAAACGCGAGACCGAATTGAGCATGCCCGTGAACAGCGTCACTATGCTAACAAGGATGATGTAAGGGAACATGATCCGCGCAAAATCGACGGCGAGCGGATAGGTTTCCGTGTTGATCGGCTTTTCCGAAAGCAGCCAGATGACGCCGGGCATAGCGATCTCAAACACCGCGACCAATGCGATCAAAATCGGCAAGAAGACGCTCAGCACATCGGCGCTAAAGCTCTTGGCGTCTTCCATGCCCTCTTCAGCAGTCTCTTTGCCGTGCAAACGCTTGGAGAACATTGGCACAAACGCCGCAGAAAACGCGCCCTCTGCAAAAAGGCGGCGAAACACATTCGGGATGATGAAGGCCTGAAACCACGCATCCGTCACGCCATTCGCACCAAGGACGCGCGCGAAAATCATCTCGCGCGCCATCCCGGCGATCCGGCTAAGAAGGGTGAGGGACCCGATCGTCCCCACGTTTTTGAGCAGGCTCATGAGCGTAAAGGTATGCGCCGTCGACGCATGAAAGCAAGGTGTTAACCCTTACGCTGTTGGCGTGGGTGTGGTCACCGCGCCTTCTTGAGCACGTTTTGCCTGCAGTTGCTGGATGTAGAGGCCGTTGAAATCAATCGGCTCAATCATCAACGGCGGGAAGCCTGCATCACGCACCGCATCGGCAATAACCCGGCGTGCGAATGGGAAGATGATGCGCGGTGCTTCGCCGAAAAGAAAGGCATGCGCTTGTTCTTCGGGAATGTTGCGAATGCCAATAAGCGCACAGTAGGCGAGCTCAATAATGTAAGCCGGGCCTTTTTCGCCAGCCGCCGTGATGTTGATTTTCAGCTCAACTTCATGGACCTCGTCGCCTTTGGCCTCTGCGCCAATGTTGAATTGGACATCTACCTTCGGCTGATCGGCCCATTGATACACGTCAGGCGCACTTGGGTTTTCAACTGAAAGGTCTTTGACATATTGCGTAATGATTCCAGCGGCTGGCTGATCATCGCCCGTGTTTGCGCCCATATTGTCGAGATTGGTGAGAACGTCGCCTTCGTCGGCCATAATGAAGTGTCTTTCGATACAAGTGTTCAAGTGTCTTTGCCGCGGTCCAGAAACAGTGCGGGCGCAAACACGTTAATCCGGTGAGCGCGCCTAGCAGGGGGCAAGCCCAAGGGCAATCGGTGGGGCAATATTTGCTTGAGAATGGGATGTCGGGAACGATTTGACTGCAAATCAAACCGTCCTCACTTACAAATTGCCCTATTCTTCGTGCGATTCGGCGTTGGAGAATTGAATTTTCTCCCTATCTATGGGACGAACAATGGTGCTTTTGAAGCATCCTACGCCAATCCGGGGCGTATCTCGTGTTGGCATACACTTTCAATTCAGTCATGGTGACTAAGATTGAAGTGGAAAATGCGCGAAAGCGGCCAGATCAAGGAAGTAACGTGATTGTAGAAATCGTCATCCTCGCAATGATCGCAGCCTTTTTGGGGCTGCGCCTGTACTCGGTGCTCGGCCGCCGGGCAGAGCATGAAGAGGAATCGATCCCGCAACGCTTTGAGCCGAGCGATAAGATGCCTGCACAAACACCCGCAACGGGGCAGTCGGCGCAAGCGGCGCAGGTGCGTCCTGCTGAGCTCGAAGGCGTGATGCCAGCCGTCGAAAGCGGCATTCGCGACATCGCCAATGCTGATCGCAATTTCGACTTCGCTTCCTTTGTTGAAGGTGCAAAAGGCGCTTATGGAATGGTGCTTGAAGCATTTTGGGCAGGGGACAAAGACACTCTTCGTGAACTGTGTGACGATGATGTGTTCGCAGGGTTTGAAGGTGTGATCGATGAACGCGAGGCCGCTGGCCACACGCTACAGAACAAATTGATCCGTATCGAAGAAACCCGCGTGCACTCTGCATCGCTCGACACTAGCAAGTTTAGCAAAGTGGCGCGTATTGCGATTATGTTCGTTGCCGACATCGCTGCGGTCACACGCGACAAGGATGGCAATGTTGTCGCAGGAAGTCTCGATGATGCGGTTGAAAGCCGCGACATCTGGACCTTCAGCCGCGATATTTCGTCGCGTGATCCCAACTGGATCCTCGACGAAACCGACCAAGCTTAGGGTCGAGGCTGGAAGGGGGGCTTCGCGATGTTGCGTCTTCGCAGGCAAAACTCGAACTCTCCGGCAAGAACCATCCGTCTTCAAGGGCCAGAAGCGGTCCGGCACGCACCGCGCTCATTAGGCGCTGGTGCGGCTGCACTTGCCTCGCTTGTTCTTCTTTCTGGCTGCTTGCGGCTTGTGCCAGACGTAAGTCCGCCGAGCCCAGTTCTGCCGGTCCCTCCACCTGTGACCACCGGTACAAGCGCTGCTCTTTCGGGCGTCGTGCGGGGACCAAGTGTTGGCGCGCTCGGAATCAGTCAAAGCGATGCAGGAACAGCTTTGGCAGGCTTTGTCGAAAGCTGCCCGCAACTCCTTCGCCGCGAAGACAGGAGCGGCCTTTCGTATAACACCGATTGGCGTCCAGCTTGCGAGGCGGCTGTGGGTTGGCCGTTGCGCGATGCTCCGCGTTTTTTCCAAACTCATTTTGAAACCGCACGTGTGGGCGATGGAAGCGCTTATGCGACCGGCTATTTCGAGCCAGAGATCGCTGGGTCTCGCACCCGTCGACCCGGATTTAATGTGCCGGTTTATGTGATGCCTGATGACCTTGCGCGGGGTTGGCCTGCCGATGTTCCTCGATCAGAGCGCACTGGACGTGCGCCTCTTGGCCGTCGCAAGCCTGATGGGTCATTTGTGCCATATTACGATCGCGCCGCGATTGAGGATGGCGCATTGACCGGACGTGTTCCCGTCATTGCCTATGCAGCTGATCCGGTGGAGTTCTTCTTTCTACAGATACAAGGTTCGGGCCGTTTGCGGACCCCGGAAGGGGAGATCATTCGGATCGGCTATGCTGGGCAGAATGGCCGCGGATACACCGGAATTGGCGGAGTCATGCGCGAGCGTGGGCTTTTGGGTAACGGCCCAGGGCAGTATTCCGGTTCTATGCAAGGGATCATGGCTTACATCCGCGACAATCCGCGCGATGGCCGCGAGCTTATGCGCCTCAACAAAAGTTGGATATTCTTCCGCGAACTCACCGGTGATGGCCCCCTAGGCGCGCTTGGCGTACCCGTTCGCAGCCGCGCCTCAGTCGCCGCGGATCCGGCATTCGTTCCACTTGGTGCGCCTGTGTGGCTTGACCTTGATCGCAACGAAGCGGATGGTCTTTGGATCGCACAGGATACAGGCGGCGCGATTAAAGGCGCAAATCGGTTCGACACTTTTTGGGGTGCTGGCGATGATGCGCGCCGGATTGCGGGCGGGATGAGCGGACGCGGTTCTGCTCTGATTTTCCTTCCAAAAGGAACCGTCGCACGCCTCGATTCCCGAAATTCAAATAACCGGCGGTGAGCTTCCCGCGCGGCCTTAGTGAACCCGAGCAGCGCGCTTGGGCTCGTCTTGCATCGAGTGTAACACCGATGCCGGGAAAGAAAGTCCCGGCAGCACCTCAAGACGCGGTCCCTGAAACCAAGGCCAAACCTCAACCCAAGCCAGCGACAAGCGGGTTACCTAAACAAGCCTTGATCGCAAAACGACCACTTACGCGTACCAACAGCCCGGCCCCAACAAAACGCCCCATGGCGTCCAACCAACTTGATGGTAGTTGGAACCGCAAATTGAAATCGGGCCAGATAGCGCCAGACTATACGCTCGATTTACATGACCATAATCTGGATCGAGCTTATGACCGGATCATGGGTGGGCTCGATCAGGCCCGCATGATGGGCGCTCGCGTTGTTTTGGTTGTTGCGGGGCGAGAGCGCCCGGTGGACCCAGCTGACCGAGGTTCAAAGCGCGGGGCAATTCGGGCAAAACTATTGGATTGGTTGGCGGTCAGTCGTCATGCGGACTCCATCGCAGCAGTGCGGCGTGCCCACATCCGGCATGGCGGAGAGGGCGCGCTTTATCTGGTGTTGAGGCGGTCCTGATCGGTTTCACCCGAACAGCATCACATTCATCAAACGGCCCGGTAGAATGATCGCGAAGATCCCGGGGATCATCAGTGCGCCAAGGAACAGGCCCACGATCTCCGCCTTATGGCGCTTGATGTCGCCTTTGCGTGCGCTGCTGACGATCAACCACGATGCGCGGTAGGTTAGCGGCACAAAAATGTGAATCCACGATAGCGCCATGCCTTCGTGGATGAATAAGGTAGAGGTCGCAGTGACCACCATCAACGCTACCAAGAGCTTTCCCAACGCCTTGTGCATCGCAGTGCCTTTGGGCGCGAGCAGCAAGTAGAGACCCAAAGGGACGCATGGGACCACTGTCGTTACATGGAACAAGACTGCGGCATTGCTGAGGTGAGGTAGGTCTGGCGCATAACCAAGCAAGGCCCGTGCAATGGCAAGTACACAAACGGCTGACATCGTGGAGCCTGCGAAGATCACCAAAGCCCGTGTGATAAGCCCCAATTGCATCACGCCTTTGGGTTGGCTGAGGCGTTTGAAAGTGCTCAACGGGCTTGGGAAAGTTGCTGCAGTCATGATGGGTCTTTCAGGTTCATTTGCGTCGCTGCAACCCAATGTGACCTGTGCCAGCCCGCCATCAATCGTATATGCGCCGGTTGGCTGTGACCTTCGCGAAATGGCATAAGGCTGCCGGGATTTCTGGAGTTTGCCACTTTACGAAGCGCGAATGGGCAGGCACCTATGGCGGTATGAACAGTATTTCTGGTGAAGTGACGAGCCGTGAAAAGACGCTCAGCTCTCGAGCGGCATTCTGGCGCAGCACGCTCACTGACCTTGCAATCATGACGACAATTGGCCTTTTCTTGGCTGTTATTGGCCCGTTTGGATCGATTGAATTGCCGATCAGCGTACGGCTCGTCACTTGGCTGACTTTCTCCTATCTTGGCTATGCTATCTATTCGCCGATGGGGTTCTCCGTGGACCGGTTGCACGTAGCGCTCGACCTTCCGGTTCTGCCACTCTGGATCGGTGCCGCTGCGGTCGCGACGGTACCGATGACCATTGCGGTCTACTTCGTCCAATTCATGCCCAATTGGCCGAGGATGCCTGCGCTTGAGGAAGCGCTCACGAGCTATTTCTACGTCTTTGTAATCGGCGGCGGCATCACCTTGTTGTTTAACTTCATTGGTCCGCGTGCCAATAATGGACGAACGCAAATGGCGGATGCTATGGACCATGACGAAGCCAGCGAATTTGAATCTGCTACGCCGGGATCGACGGATGAATCGGTGACGAAGGCGGCAGCAGCAAATCCACTCATTGATGCTCTTCCACCAGTTCTTGGCAGCGATGTGATCGCGCTTGAGATGGAGGATCATTATGTTCGGGTGCACACCGCGCTTGGTTCAGAATTGGTCCTTATGCGTCTGCGCGATGCGATGGTGCATGTGGCCGATATCGAAGGGCGTCAGGTCCACCGAAGCTGGTGGGTGGCGCGCCTTGCAGTCGAGGATGTACGCCGCGAAGGGCGTAATGTGCGGCTGGTTTTGCCCGGTGATTTAGAAGCTCCGGTTTCCCGCGCTCAAGTGGCGGAGTTGAAGGCAGCCGGCTGGTTATAGCTTGGTGTTTGGTCGGCACCAGCCCTCCTTCCTTTGTGAAGGTCAGCAATAAAAAAGCCCCCGGCGATTATCTCACCGGGGGCCTTCTGTGATCCAAGAACGGGAACCGGGGGGTGGCCCCAGACTTGGTTCAGCGTTCCAGTTTAGAAACGACCGGCATCCATCACTTTGGCGAAGGCAGCCACGAAGTCGTTCACGAACTTCTCTTCGCTACCTGCTTCTGCATAGACTTCGGCTTGCGCGCGAAGCTGTGCGTTAGAGCCGAAGATAAGGTCAGCGCGGGTTGCGCGGAACTTCTCAGCGCCCGTCTTACGGCAGGTGCCCACGTATTCTTCGTCTCCTGAGCCGTCGACCGGGGTCCACTTGGTGCTCATGTCGAGAAGGTTGGTGAAGAAGTCAGTGGTGAGCTGGCCCGGACGATCGGTGAAGACGCCGTGACCGGTGTTGCCGCTAACCGCACCCATCGCGCGAAGACCGCCAACCAGAACGGTAAGTTCTGGAAGTGACAGACCCAAAAGGTGTGCCTTGTCGATCATCATGTCTTCAGTTTTCACTGAAAGCTTTGTTTTAAGATAGTTGCGGAAACCATCGGCAAGCGGCTCAAGCGGGTCGAAGCTTTCTGCGTCGGTCTGTTCTGCGCTTGCATCGCCGCGGCCACCGGTGAACGGTACGCTTACGGTGAAGCCAGCGTCTGAGGCCGCTTTCTCAACGGCTGCGTTACCAGCAAGCACGATCGCATCAGCAACCGAGATAGAACCACGAAGCTCTTCGATTTTGGCGAGAACGTTTGAAAGCTCTGCTGGATCGTTTGCCGCCCAATCGTTTTGCGGTGCCAAACGAACACGTGCGCCGTCACTGCCACCACGGTGATCAGAATTGCGGTACGTGCTGCCGCTCGCCCAAGCTGCTTTCACAAGTTCGCTGACCGACAGGCCAGAGGCGAGGATTGCTGCTTTAAACGCGTCCGCATCAGCTGACGAAGGTGCAGTGCCAGCAGGCACTGGATCTTGCCAGATCAGGTCTTCTCCAGGAACTTCTGGACCTTGGTAACGAGCCTTTGGCCCCATATCGCGGTGGCACAGTTTGAACCATGCGCGAGCAAATGCGTCATCAAGCTCAGCTGGGTTTTCAAGGAAACGTTTCGAAATTTTCGCAAATTCCGGATCGCGCTTGAGAGCCATATCAGCCGTGGTCATCATTGTCGGGACCTTTTTGTTCGGGTCGCGAGCATCAGGTGCCATGTCTTCCTCAGACTGATCGATCGGCTGCCATTGGTTTGCACCCGCCGGGCTTTGAACCAGCTCATAGTCATATTTGAACAGCAGGCGGAAAAAGTCGTGTGACCATTCGGTTGGATTGTTCGACCACGCGCCTTCGATACCCGAAGTGGTGATGTGACCTTTGGCAATTTCATCAGCATCCGTCATCCAGCCAAACCCTTGCTGATGAAGGGCTTCACTTTCAGGACTGCCTGAGAATGTGTCAGAAGGCTGTGCGCCGTGCGCTTTACCAAAGGCGTGTCCACCAGCGGTCAGGGCAACGATCTCTTCGTCGTCCATCGCCATATTTGCAAAGGTGCGGCGCATATCGCGGGCCATGCCTTCATCATCATGCGAATTTCCGCCTGGACCTTCTGGGTTCACATAGATGAGGCCCATTTGGATCGCCGCGAGCGGGTTTTCGAGCTCCATTTCCTTGTCAGGCTGGATGCGGGTTTCGGCACCGGTGTCGACCCAAAGGTCTTCTGTGCCCCAGTAGACCATCTCTGGCTCGTAAACGTCGGGACGACCGCCGCCAAAACCAAAGACAGGTCCGCCCATGCTTTCAATCGCGACGTTACCGGCAAGGATGAACAGATCAGCCCAGCTGATGCCTTTGCCGTATTTTTGTTTAATCGGCCAAAGAAGGCGGCGCGCCTTGTCGAGGTTGCCATTGTCTGGCCAGCTGTTGAGAGGTGCAAAACGTTGCTGACCTGCACCTGCGCCGCCGCGGCCATCGCCTGTGCGATAGGTGCCGGCTGCGTGCCATGCCATGCGGATGAAAAACGGGCCATAGTGACCATAATCCGCTGGCCACCAATCTTGGTCATCGGTCATCAAAGCGGTGAGATCCGCTTTGAGCGCGCTGTAATCAATCGCGTTGAACGCAGCGGCGTAATCGAAATCTTCGCCGTAGGGGTTGGCTGATTTGCCTTGCTCAGTCAGCAGGCCAAGGTCGGTCGCCTCTGGCCACCAATCTTTGTTGGTGCGGCCCAACAACGTGCGGCTTGCGCCGTCGCCGTGGAATGGGCAGCCGCTGATATCTCCGGTTTTTGCGTCCATTGTCTCTTCTCCTTTGGGATAGTCTTATCCGACTCGAAACGTGGGAGCCGGAAGTGCTGGGACTTCAATGATGCAGTGGGGTCGCCCGGTCCAATCGATTAATCTGTCGAGTTTGATTGTAAAAACCGATGAGACACGAACCTATGCCAAGAACGTGTCTGCAATCGCCGAATTGCCACATCCGGCAAGCCGATTACTGTCGCTTCCGAAGTTCTAAGACGGAGAAAAAAAGAACCGGAAGCCGCCTTTTCCAAGGGGGAGAGGAAAGTCAGGCGACTTCCGGTATTTTGCGACACATTGCCCAAATAGATGTGGGCTTGGTCGAAGGTGCGAAGCGATCCGGCGGAGGGGGAGGCCGGTCGCCTCTTTGACGGGTGGGGGGACCCGTTGAGAAGTCAAATAGTGGTTCAGCGTAAATTTGGAAATGTAGAGATTCGATCAGAGCGATTAGGAAAACTAATGTAACCGTTTTGACCAATGGACTTTGAAAATATCGCTTTGAAAGTAAGAGGTTTATGCCAACCCAACGACCGGCGTCATTCTCTCCTGAGGTCGAAGGGCGCGCTTTGGGGCAATACCTCCAAATCGCTGCGATCTGTCTGAACCAGCACCTCTTCCCAACCCCAGCGCGTCTTCCATCCGAGATCGGTACACGCGGCACCTGAATCATAAACACGGTCAATTGTCCGAGGCAGGTTCCATCCCCGCTCGTCAAACTCTTTAGCGAGCGCTGGTGCACGAGCCCGGATTATGTCGGGCGCCGCTTGCCTCAATCCTTCGCAGTCCTCGCGGGTGAAGGGTGAGTCGCCCGACAAGATGAAGCGTGCGAATGCGGTGCCTTCATGAAAAAGAGCCGTGCGGTGACCCTCTCCCACATCGCGTGCATCAATCCCGCGATGTAAGCGATATGTTGCCATTTGCGGTGCGCTTTCCGGGAAACACCGAGACATACGCAGCGCTCGAACAGGAAGGTCGCTCGACGCGAGATCTTCAAGCCGCTCCTCCGCCGCTAATTTTGTGCGGTGGTAGATGCTTTTGGGCAAGGGTTGTGTTTCTTCATTGATCCATGTGCACCTTTCTGGCTCAACCGCATGACCATAAAGCGCGGTGGTTGAGGTATAAAGGAAGCGCTTTACACCGGCGGTAAGCGCCCAACCGTAAAGCTGAGCTGTGCCGGCCACATTCACTCTGGTAAATTCACTATCCGGCATTTCGCCGACATGCGGCGCGTGCGGACCACCTGTATGGATCACTGCGTCCGCCCCTTCCAGCAAAGGACGCATCACACTTTCTTCGGTTAGATCCCCGACTGTGTGCGTGACCGAAAAGGGCCTCGGGTCAATGCCGATAACCTCGTGTTCGCCGCAGCAAGCATTAAAGATAGCGCGGCCAATGCGGCCAGAAGAGCCAGTCAGAATGATCTTCATACGCGTCCTCCTGCTCAAGCCTGCGTGATAGACCGTTTCGCCTCGCGAAAGCTCACCAATTTGCGCGAATCTTCGTCCCACAGGGCCAGAAACATGGTTCCAAAGGCATCACGCACGGTGACTCGGTTGAACTCTGCCAATTCAGGGTGCGCTTTTAATGCTGCTGGCAGCCGGTAAAACGGAATGCGGCTCACCAAATGGTGAATATGGTGGATCGCGATGTTTCCGGTGAACCAATTCAGCACCGCAGGCAGATGCAAATATGAACTGCC
Source organism: Erythrobacter sp. (assembly GCF_039988855.1). Taxonomy (GTDB): domain Bacteria; phylum Pseudomonadota; class Alphaproteobacteria; order Sphingomonadales; family Sphingomonadaceae; genus Erythrobacter. Next base: position 41,655 of record NZ_JBDXIY010000018.1, on the reverse strand, counting down.
CTCAATCGCAGAGGCGTGATAGTTCCAATCTTCGCGGTTTTCCCAATAGGTGTCTTCGAATTGGTGTTGGACATAAAACAACCAGACACCCACCGAGGCGGCGGTCAAAAGAACAGGCAAAAACACCATCGCCGTGACAGAGGCTCCGAACAAAAGGCCAAGAGTGACGAGCAGCGCGCCCGTCACCGCATTGGTCAAAAGCGCGCTTATCCAATACAGCCAGCCTGCTTTCATAAGGCCAATCGGCAGGCGGTGCCGCAGCAAGAAGAGATAGGCAGGACCTACCCCCATCAGGACAATGGGGTGGCGGTAAAGCCGGTATAAGAACCGACCAAGCCTGCCCTTTTCACTGTATTCGCGCACAGTCAGAGTATCAACATCGCCAAAGCCGCGCGCATCAAGATTGCCAGTACTCGCATGGTGCAATTCATGGCTGCGCCGCCAACAATCATACGGCGTCAATGTGAACACACCCAACGTGCGGCCAAGCCATTTGTTCGTGGTCTGGCTCTTAAAGTAGGAGCCGTGCCCGCAATCGTGCTGAATAATAAACAACCGCAAAAGCAGCATCCCTGCAAATGGGGTCAACGCAAAAGCAGCGTAATACCCCGCCTCCACCGCAAATAACATAACGGTCATCAGGCCTGCGAACGGCAGTATCGTGGAGGCGACTTCCCAAATGCTGCGTCCTACGCCTGGTGTGCGAAATTTAGAAAGCGTCCGCGCAAGCTCGCGCGGGTTTGGCATCGATGGTGTTTGCATTATGCGTCGCCGACTTGTGCACGATGAAGAAGCTTTTGATCGGCGAGGACAAGTGCCATCATCGCCTCCACAACCGGCGCACCGCGGATGCCTACGCATGGATCATGGCGTCCCTTGGTGCGGACCTGTGTCGCCGCGCCATCCGATGTGATTGAATCCACTGGTGTGAGAATCGACGATGTGGGCTTGAAAGCCACGCGGCAAACCACAGGCTGTCCGGTTGATATACCGCCTGCTGTTCCGCCTGCATGGTTGCTCTCGTAAACAGGACCCTTTTTATTTGAGCCTTCGGGAGCGGGTCGCATTGCGTCGGCGTTTTGCTCTCCAGTCAGGCGCGCAGCCTCGAAACCATCGCCGATTTCAATGCCTTTAGTCGCGTTGATCGTCATCATTGCAGCGGCCAGTTCGCTGTCGAGCTTGGCATAAACTGGAGCACCCCATCCCGCTGGCACGCCTTCGGCCACACACTCGACGACCGCACCCAAGGAAGAGCCACTCTTTCGTGCATTGTCGACCAATTCTTCCCAACGTTTCGCTGCCCAACTGTCTGGGCAGAAGAAGGGGTTCTTATTGATTTCATCGAAATTGATCGCATCGCGCTCAATCTTATCGCCGCCAATTTCGCACACGAAACCGGTGATTTTGACCTCAGGAACAACCAAACGCGCCACTGCGCCTGCTGCTACTCGAGCCGCCGTCTCTCGCGCGCTCGACCGGCCACCGCCGCGATAATCGCGAATGCCGTATTTCGCATCATATGTGTAGTCGGCATGGCCAGGGCGGTAGCTTTTGGAGATTTCGGAATAATCTTTGGAGCGTTGATCGGTGTTTTCGATCATCAAATGGATCGGCGTACCTGTGGTGACTTGCACACCCTCTTCATTCGCAAACACACCAGACATAATTCGGACCTGATCTGCCTCTTGCCGCTGAGTTGTGTATTTGCTTTGCCCCGGACGGCGCGCGTCGAGGAAGGGTTGAATATCCTTTTCGGTGAGAGGGATACCCGGCGGGCATCCATCAATAACCACGCCCAATGCTGGCCCGTGGCTCTCTCCCCAAGTGGTAAAGCGGAAGACCCGCCCGAAAGTGTTGAAGCTCATGGCAAAGCGCTTTTGCGCAAAGTTCGGCCTTTGTCCATTAGGCAAAAAGCTCGGTTCGTCTCATATGCGGACAAATGAGGGCCACGGCTGGTATATCGCGTCACTTTGCGTCAAGAACAAACCATGATTGCAAAGCTATCCGGCAGGCTCGATGAAGTTGGCGAAGATTGGGCCATCGTGGATGTGCAGGGTGTGGGCTATCTCGTCCACTGTTCCGCGCGCACTTTGTCGGCAATGGGCGAAGTGGGTGAGGGGTGCACCGTGCACACCGACCTGCAAGTGAGCGAGAACGATATGCGCCTGCTCGGCTTTGCCGAAAGCGCAGAGCGCGATTGGTTCCGATTGCTGACTCAGGTCCAGGGCGTGGGCAGCAAGGTTGGCCTTGCGATCCTGTCCGCACTCTCGACCGGCGAATTGCGCGATGCCTGCGCGGCGGGTGACGCGGCGAGTGTGGCACGGGCGAACGGCGTCGGGCCGAAACTGGCCGGGCGGATTGTGAATGAGTTGAAGGATAAAGCCGGAGCGCTTCCCGGTGGCGGCATGGCAGGTGCTAGTGTCGGCGGCGCAGCCCCCAAGGGCGGTGCGAGTGCCGATGCGTTGAGCGCATTGGAGAACCTTGGGTTCAAGCCAGCAATTGCCGCGCAAGCAGTATCGCGCGCGCTGGAGGAATTGGGCGAGGGCGCAAGTGAGGGCGACCTGATCCGCGTGGCGCTGAAGAAGGCGGCTGGGTGATGAGTCAAGATCATGTAGAACCACCAATTGACGATTCCGAGATTGCAGTTCTTAGAGCAGGTGCACAGCTCATCGCTGATGACGCCTTGCGTTCAAGAGACTATCTTACCGAGCAGTTCGCCAGCCTAGCGCGATGGCTCATCGCTTCACTTTTAGCTGTGAACAGTGGTGCCTTGATTGCTGTTCTCAACTCTGATGCTCTGAGTTTATCGGGCAAGCAAGTAGGTGGAGGCGTGCTTGCAGCTGCTTTGTGTGCAGTCCTGATCTCGGCTTACGCCAATATGCGAAGCGCAAAAGCACTAATGCCGAAGATGACTATGCAGCAAGACTACTGGGCTGGCGTAGCGCTTACGGGTGAACGCGATGAAGTCGAAGAGGCGAACTTCTCAATTGATTGGGACAAAGACGGTCCATGGGAAGTGGCCGCAGATTGGTTAGCTTGGATCTCGTTTGTTTTGTTTGTGTCCGGGTTGGTTGTCTGCGGGTTCGCCCTAGAAGACAAGGACTCTCCGGCAGGGCAGTCGGTTGAAATCACCTGCGATTTAGCCAATGACCGAAGCTGACCTGCCCATCCACTCAGGCGAAAACCAACCCGGCGATCCGGATACGGCTTTGCGCCCAAAACGCCTCGCCGAATTTATCGGTCAGGAGGGGGCCAAGGACAACCTTCGCGTCTTTATCGACAGCGCACGGTCGCGCGGGGAAGCGATGGATCACACGCTCTTCCACGGGCCTCCGGGACTTGGAAAAACCACTCTTGCTCAAATTGTTGCAGGCGAACTTGGTGTTGGCTTTCGCGCGACCTCTGGACCGGTCATCGCCAAGGCAGGCGACCTTGCCGCGCTGCTCACCAATCTAGAACCGCACGACGTGCTTTTTATCGATGAAATCCACCGGCTAAGCCCTGTTGTGGAGGAGGTTCTTTATCCTGCGATGGAGGACCGCGCGCTCGATATTATGATCGGGGAGGGTCCCTCTGCGCGCAGCGTGCGTATCGACTTGCCGCCATTCACTCTGATTGGAGCAACCACTAGGCAAGGCCTGCTCACAACGCCCTTGAGAGACCGGTTCGGCATCCCTGTGCGTCTCCAATTCTACAGCCATGACGAGCTCGATCTTGTGGTCACTCGTGCGGCTAACTTACTAGGGTTAAACATTGATCCGGCAGGCGCGCGCGAGATCGCCCGGCGTTCGCGCGGCACACCGCGTGTGGCAGGGCGCTTGCTTCGGCGTGTGCGCGATTTTGCTCATGTTGCAGGCGAAGGCACGGTGACGCGCGAATTGGCCGATGATGCGCTCACCCGGCTTGAGATTGACAGGCTTGGTTTGGATGCGATGGACCGGCGATACCTCACAATGATTGCAACCACTTACAAGGGCGGCCCAGTTGGCGCTGCTGCTCTTACTGCTGGCCTTGCCGAGCAGCGCGATACGGTTGAAGAAGTGATCGAACCCTACCTAATTCAGCTAGGATTGATCGCGCGTACAGAACGTGGGCGCATGCTTAATGATGCCGGTTGGGAGCATTTGGAAATGACCAAACCGACTCTTCGAAAAAACGATCCGCAAACCGGCCTGTTCGATGAAAATGGCTAACTAAGCGGCTAATTTTGGTCTCAAAACGGGACAGCGAGCCTGAAATCACCCCGATCTGAACTCTTTGCGGCCTCTGCCGGGCCTCGAACATGGTTAATCCCATTGCGGTCAACCTAATTTCAATACCATCACAGCATTGGAAAGTGGTGAAGGTGCAGACCGGCTGCACCCGGCCACAACATGCAAGGTTCGAATTTATGTCGATCAAGATGGTAACAGCTAAACTCGCGGCAACGGCCGCTGGAGTTGCGCTCCTGCAAGGTGGGGCGGTTCGGATAGCTGAGCCTTTGAACACCGATGAGCCGCGTTTCGCGTCGGATGCAGACGGCAAGCTGGTTGATTCAAAGGCGCTCCCTGTTGCTCAGCCCATCGGAGAACCGCGCTATGTGAAAACAGGCGCAGTTGCAAAACCGCGTTACATCAAAACAGATCGCAGCCGCGAATTGCCGCCTCTTCCAGAGGTTGAGCCTGATCGTCGTCGCCGGATTGTTGAGCGCACGATTGAATGTCAGCCCGTGCCAGGCGGCTTTGGTCCCCTTAGCGGTGAACGTGATGTGGTAGCCGGAACCACATCGCTGCCAGCTGGCGCGGTTGAAGCCTATTATGACGACGCAGAATGTCCGCCGATTGCGCAGGTCGCATATGCACCGGCTCCGCTTCCGCCCCTCCCGCCAATCCGCGGTGGCGGTGGTGGTGGCTTTGGCGGCCCGATAGCGGTAGGCGGTGGCGTTGGCTTTGGCGGCGGATTCTTCGGCGGCTTCTTTGGTGGCAGCGGCGGCGGAGGCGGTGTCTCCTCGGGTAATGTATCGACCACGACCACAACATCGGGTGGTTCTTCCGGCGATGTTTCGTCAAGCACTAGCGGTGGCAGCACGAGTACAAGCGGCGGCAGCACGAGTACAAGCGGCGGCAGCACAAGCACCGGTGGCAGTAGCACTGGTGGATCGAGCTCAAGCACTTCGGGTGATGTAAGCACTTCCGGTGGCACAAGTTCAGGTGGCACGCCAACGAGCACGACGACCACTACAACGACCACGACCACGTCGGGCAATGTCTCGAGCAGTACGTCAGGCAACGTGTCTTCGAGCACATCCGGGAATGTTTCGAGCACAACCTCAGGCAACGTCTCGAGCACGACATCGACGACGTCTGGCAATATCTCGAGTTCAAGCACATCCGGAAACGTTTCGAGTACCTCGACGACGTCCGGTAACGTCTCGAGCACGAGCACAACCTCGGGCAATGTTTCCAGCACGTCAGGCAATGTTTCGAGCACGAGCACCGGTGGCGGATCGTCTTCGTCGAGCTCGTCATCATCGTCTTCGAGCAGCTCAAGCTCATCTTCGAGCTCATCGGGTGGCAGCAGCAGCGGCGGCGGTGATCCAGATCCGGGCGGTTCTGGCTCATCATCTTCGTCGTCTTCGAGCTCGTCATCATCATCTTCGAGCAGCTCCTCATCAGGCGGTTCCTCTGGCGGGGCAACGTCCGGCGGTAGCACAGGCAACTTCAGCAGCTCGACCAGCTCATCTTCAAGCAGCTCGTCTTCAAGCTCATCGTCTTCATCCGGCGGGGCGAGTTCAGGCGGTTCGAGCAGCTTTGGTGGTAGCTCGTCCTCGTCCAGCTCAGGCTCTTCATCGGGCAGCAGTTCGTCAAGCGGAAGCAACACCACCACCGGTGGCAGTTCGGGCGGTTCTTCGAGTTCATCATCAAGCGGTAGTTCATCGTCTTCGGGCAGCTCAGGCGGCTCTAGCAGCTTTGGTGGTAGCTCATCGTCGTCGAGCTCGGGTTCGTCGTCCAGCAGCAGCTCCTCAGGTGGCGGCTCAAGTTCGTCATCGGGCAGCAGTTCAGGGTCATCAAGCAGTAGCTCTTCAGGCGGTTCATCCAGCTTTGGAGGCACTTCATCGTCGAGCTCAGGTTCTTCAAGCTCAAGCAGCTCGTCCAGCTCAGGTGGAAGCTCAAGCTTTGGCGGAACGACCTCGACTTCGACGTCAGGTTCTTCCTCAAGCAGCAGCTCTAGTTCATCGAGCAGCAGTTCAAGTTCGAGCGGCGGTAGCACCTCAAGCAGCAGCGGCGGCACGGATGTGCCAGCGCCGCCAATGCTGATCCTATTCGGGCTCGCGGCTAGTGCGATCCTTTCTCGCCGTGCATTCGGTTCGAAAGCGAAAAACACGGTTGAGGGCGGCGAGGGTGCACAAGTTTAACCGGTCCCCGTTCCGGGGTGGCAAAAAAAGGGCGGCTTCCAAACCGGAAAGCCGCCCTTTTTTCATTTTGCGCGAATGTTAGCTCCGCGTATTTCGCCTGATCAACCTTCAATACCGTTACCAGAAGACTGGCTTCGGCGCCGATTGTTCCCAGTTGATTGGCGTGATGATTCTGCCATTTCGTCCCACTCTTTGCGAGACGCGCAAACCTTCTTTTTCATCCGCGTACCAAGGACCGAAACCCTGCGGCAGACGCGCTCGTCTTCATCTTTGAGCTCTTCTTCGCTTTTAGCAGAGGAATCAGCCTGATCGGTAAGGGCCACTTTTTGCAATGCGGGCACCGCTGGTGCGTCGCCTTGGGCAGAGAACGCCAAAGAGGCGGCGAGAATTGATTGGATCAACATATTGGATATTCCTCTTGAGAAAAGTCTCGTGCAGAGTTTTCTGAACGTGCCTTTACTAGAGTGGTGCCCATGATGCCAGTTTTGATCGTTCAAATGTCAACCAATGCCCACAAGCGGCATTCCGGCAACAGATCAAACCGGACATTTTGATTTAGCCAAGCGCCAATCGTTCTTGAACTTGCTCGTCCGTATCGGCGAATTCATAGCCAAACGGTATGTTTTCTGGACAGTCTTCTCCTTCACTGCCGCTGGGTGCGCAAGCGGAGATTGCCAGCGTCCCAAGAGTGCAAAGAATGAGACGTTTGAACATCGGTGCGGCACAAATCCTTTAAGCGGCAAGCTTCCTCAAAACGTAATGAAGGATGCCGCCATTGTGGTAATACTCCATCTCGTTCTCCGTATCTATACGGCAAAGTGCGGTGAAAGTGAAGGTTGAGCCATCGCCTCTGCGGGCTTCGACTTCGACATCTTGTGCGGGCTCAAGGCCGGCAAGCTCCTTGATCGAAAAAGTGCAGTCGGCATCGAGACCAAGCGACAGGCGCGTATCCCCTTCTTTGAATTGCAAAGGAAGCACGCCCATTCCAACAAGGTTTGAGCGGTGGATGCGCTCAAAACTCTCAACGATAACTGCGCGCACGCCCAATAGAATGGTGCCTTTCGCAGCCCAGTCACGACTGGAACCCGTCCCGTATTCCTTGCCGCCCACAACGATAAGCTGTGTACCCTCAGCCTTATGGCGCATGGCGGCGTCATAGATCGGCATGCGCTCACCAGCGTAAGTGGTCTCGCCCCCTTCAACGCCGGGGACCATTTCGTTCTTGATGCGGATATTTGCGAAGGTCCCGCGCATCATCACGTCGTGATTGCCGCGCCGCGAACCGTAAGAATTGAAATCCTTTCTCTGGATCTGATTGCCATTAAGGTAGGAACCGGCAGGGCTGTCTTCCTTGATCGCGCCAGCAGGGGAAATGTGATCGGTGGTGACCGAGTCCCCAAGGATTGCGAGCGGCTTGGCATCAACAATATCGGTGATCGGAGCTGGCTTCATCTCCATGCCTTCAAAATAAGGCGGGTTTGCAATGTAGGTGGAGCCTGCGCGCCATTGATAGGTGTCGGACGGCTCGACTGTGATTTTCTGCCAATGTTCATCGCCATCAAACACATTCGCGTAGCGCGTTTCGAACATTGATCGGTCGATATTGGCTGTGCGGTGTTCAGCGATCTCCGCGTTCGAAGGCCAAAGGTCTGCAAGCATTACATCGTTTCCGTCTTGGTCTTGGCCTAGCGGTGTTTCGGTAATGTCTTCAGTAACAGTACCCTTGAGGGCATAGGCGACCACCAGTGGCGGACTGGCCAAGAAGTTGGCGCGCACATCAGGCGACACGCGGCCTTCGAAGTTGCGGTTCCCGGAAAGCACGGATGCGGCCACAATATCGTTGCCATTGATGGCGTTGCTGATTGGCGGGGAAAGGGGGCCGGAGTTGCCGATACAGGTGGTGCAGCCGTAGCCGACAAGGTCGAAGCCCACGGCATCAAGGTCGTCCTGAAGACCGGATTTGACGAGGTAATCGGTCACTACTTGAGAGCCTGGCGCAAGCGAGGTTTTTACCCATGGCTTTGGCCGCATGCCGCGTTCATTGGCTTTCTTGGCGACTAGCCCCGCCGCGATAAGAACGTCCGGGTTTGACGTATTGGTGCAGCTGGTAATCGCAGCGATAACGACATCGCCATCGCCAATATCGTGGTCGGTCTCGGCCACATCGACGCGGACAGGCGCGCTCTTCTTGTAAACTTTGGCCAAGTCCTCATTGAACAGCTCATCAACCATGGGGAGCGTCACGCGATCTTGGGGGCGCTTGGGCCCGGCAAGGCTTGGCACAACCGTGCCCACGTCCAGCTCAAGCGTGTTTGAAAAGACCGGTTCATTCGCCGGATCAAACCACATACCCTGCTCTTTGGCGTAGGCTTCAACCAGAGCGATGGTTTCTTCCGGACGGCCCGTCAGGCGCATATAGTCGATGGTTTTGTGGTCGATGCCAAAGAAACCGCAAGTTGCCCCGTATTCTGGTGCCATATTCGCAATAGTTGCCCGGTCAGCGAGGGTCAGATTGGCAACCCCTTCTCCGTAGAATTCAACGAAGCGGCCCACCACACCAACTTCGCGCAGCATCTGGACGCAGGTAAGAACAAGGTCTGTCGCGGTAACGCCTTCGGTCATTTTTCCAGTGAGCTTAAAGCCGACCACTTCGGGCACGAGCATCGAAATCGGCTGACCCAGCATCGCGGCTTCGGCTTCGATCCCGCCCACGCCCCAACCAAGCACACCAAGGCCATTAATCATTGTGGTGTGGCTATCGGTGCCTACGCATGTGTCCGGGTAAGCAACAAGTTCGCCGTCTTCGTCTTCGCTCGACCATACGCCGCGCCCGATATATTCAAGGTTCACCTGGTGGCAGATGCCAGTTCCAGGAGGAACAGCTGAGAAATTCTCGAAGCTTTCCGCGCCCCATTTGAGGAAGTCATAACGCTCCGCATTGCGCTCATATTCCAGCGCCATATTGGCTTCCATCGCCTTGGGGTGGCCAAATTCATCGACCATGACGGAGTGATCGATTACAAGGTCCACAGGCACCTGCGGATTGATCTTTGCCGTGTCTCCGCCAAGCGCCTTGATGGCGTCGCGCATAGCTGCGAGGTCGACCACGCAAGGGACGCCAGTAAAGTCCTGCAAGAGCACGCGGGCAGGGCGGTATTGGATTTCTTCGCCAGTGACAGGATTGTTCTGCCAGTCGACAATTCCCTGAATATCCTTTCGCCCAACGGTGAAGCCGCCATCCTCAAAGCGCAGCATATTCTCCAAGAGCACCTTCATCGAGATAGGCAGTTTTGACACATCGCCCATTTGCGCAGCCGCTTTCCTAAGCGAATAATAGGCGTAGGATTTGCCGTTCACATTGAGGGTGGAACGGGCGGCGAGGCTATCTTTGCCAGTGGCGGTCATTTGCGTTGGTCCCTAAAAACTATCCCATAAATAATCTGGCCCCGGGCGAGCCCAAGGTCAAGGATGTGGAACGCTATGCGACTTCAGTTTGTCCTCGCTTGCTTTTACGAGTTGCAAGCCAGCATCCGGTCACAATCAACGCTGTTCCCGCGAGAGTAGGCACCGTTACTGCCTCTCGGAAAAACAGCCAGCCCAATACGCTTGCCCATAAGAAACCTGAGTATTCAATCGGCACAAGAGCCTGGGCCTCGGCCCGTGCATAGGCCCATGCTAGGGTCATTGCGCCCAGAACAGTCAGGGCGGCAGCTGCTGCCAGAGGGAAAAGCGCTTGCGTTTCAATCGGCGTTGCAAGGAACGGGGCGGGCAGCAGTAAAACAACGCCTCCGACACCGCTATGGAAAGTGGCAATTTCAACCGGTCCGGCGACCTGCGATTGCTTGCGGATTACAATGAAATTGTAGGCATAAAGCAAGGCAGAGATTGTCAAAGCGCCAAGGCCAAGCGCTGCATCATCATCAAAACCACCCGTCCCGATTTTGCCGCTGACAATCACCAATGTGCCTGCCAAGCCCAGAAGGCTCGCGATGATGGCCTGAGGCTGGATGACTTCACCCAAAAGAATACGGGCCAGATACAGCGCGATGAGTGGTGCGATAAAGCTGAGCGCAATCGCCTCTGCCAAAGGCAATTTGGTTAGTGCAAAGAAGAACGACAAAGCCATAAAGGCGCTGATAATTCCGCGCTCAAGATGCAGTTTCAATGTCGATTGATCGGGCCAACCGCTGCGTTTCCAGAACCAAAAAGGCGCAATGATTGCTGCTCCAATAAGCGAACGCAGAACCGTCGCAGTATAAGCCCCGGTGGTAAGAGCAGCCTCTTTCATGAAGGCATCCATCATCGATAAAAAGCCGACACCCAGCAACGCCGCAGCAAAAGGGAGTAAGGGAGAAGAGAGGGCGGACCGGTTCATTGGAACCGCTCTCTAGAGGGGTAAGGCCGCTGCGTCACCACTACTTAGGAGCAAGTTTTTTGGGTCAATTCAGCCTTAGGAAATCTGTTTTGGTTGATAGAAGTCCTGAAAACGGGGTATATTTACCTTTAAGAGGTAGGAACACATTGTTCATGCTCAGTTTGAGCAAATGGGTATTAGGTGGATCAAATGCATAAATGGGTCAGCACGTTTGCAATCACTTTGACGGGCTCAGCTGTGCTCGGTGCGGGAGCTCTTGCACAACAAGAAGCTGCTGATCGCGCGCAAGCCGAACCGGCGGCAGCGGCTGAGACCGCAAATGACGCAAGTTTTGATGAAGCATTCCCGCAAATGGTGTCGGAGCCATTGGTGCAAGGCGACCTTGCGCCTCCTGGACCCATGGTGGCAGCTTGGGGTCTCGATCATGTGACAGCCCTTATCGGCGTGATCGACGGCATTGGCGCGGAAGGCCTCGATCCCAATGATTACGATCACGCAGCGATAAAGGAGCTGGCCGAGCAAGGGCCATCTGAGGCGCTCGACAAATTGGCGTCCAAGAACTTTGTTTGGTTGGTTGAAGACCTGCGCGATGGACGCACCCCAATGGATGCGCGGGTGCAGTGGTTTGTCGTTGACCCGGACCGCAACCGTTTTCGTTCGCGGGAACTGCTTAACGAGGCTCTTGGGACCGGAGACGTCGCAGGCACGCTGTCAAAACTCAACCCCACCCATCCTGACTATGCTGCGCTGCGCGCTGAATTGGCTGAGACTCCATTTGAGGAAACCGCCAAGCGCAAGCTTATCCGCGCCAATATGGACCGTTGGCGTTGGCTCGCGCGCGATTTAGGTCGGCAATATCTTCTCACCAATGTGCCAGAATATCAGTTGCGCCTGACGGTGGCGGACAAGATCATCAGCACCTATCGAACCGTTGTCGGAAAACCTGGCCGCACCGCGACACCGCAATTGGCCGAAGTGGTATCTGGCGTGGTCTTCAACCCCACCTGGACCGTCCCCCAATCCATCGTCAAAGGCGAAGGGCTGGGCGAGCGTGTGTTAGGCAACCCAGCATGGGCGCGTTCAAAAGGATACCGCGCAACCCGCCACGACAGCGGCTGGATCAGCGTTGTACAGCAACCAGGACCCACCAATTCTCTGGGCCGAATGAAGCTGGAAATGCCCAATCGTCACGCGATTTTCTTCCACGACACGCCGTCGCGCCATTTGTTCAACAACAATATGCGAGCACTTTCGCACGGCTGTATTCGAACAGAGCGAGCGCTGGAGCTGGCGATCACCATGGCGATCCTTGGCAAAGGCGCGACCAAAGATGAGGCGGTCGCAATTGCAACCTCTGGTGAATACACCAAGATTATGATTGAGAAGAAAATGAACGCCTACATCACCTATTTCACCATGGGTGTGGACATCGATGGCAATCTTCGTGAGTTCGACGACATTTACGGCCGAGATAAACCAGTGCTGGCCAGCCTCGATAAACCGCGTGTGCAAAATCGCTCTGGTGAAAGCGACGACGAAGTCATCGTGATCGAGAACAACCCGCTGGCGGGGTGAAGTGTTGGCCTAACCTAGGGGTTTAAAACGCCCCGGGTACGCGCCTTTGCATCGCACTGGGATTGTCGGGCGTGAGCATCTGCATGTTCGGCTCGTTCCCATTTCCCTGGGCAAGCGCCAATTGCTGCTCGCGGCTGAGCATTGCGCCGTTCTCTTGCAGGCCTAGGCTGTCGGTATAAAGCAAACGGCCGCCAGACAATTTCAACAAAATCTGCTGGAAGTCCTGTGTGCCAAAGACAAAGCACCCTTGCGAGCGGCCCATTTTGCCCCATCGTTGAAGGTGCGATGGCTCTGCATAGGCCGCGCGGTGCATCACGATATAGCGGCGCAGTGCTGCCTCATTGGATGCTTCCAATCCGCCAAGGCGCACTGATGTGCCATAACGTCCTTGGTACCACTCCCACGTCACATAAGCTCCTCGACTGGTTGCATGGGAGCCCTCCTCGTTGGAATAGCTGTCAAGCCAACCATCGTGATTGCGGTCAGAGCCTGATCCGTGGCTGACGTGATAAGCCTGCACTTCTTCAAGACGCAGGTTCACAAGGTAAAAACGCTGATGGGCCGAATGCACACCGTAATCGCAAATGCCGACGATATCCTTGCGCCAAATAGCATCGCCCGCTCGGTCAAGCTCGCGCTTAGCGACATCGAACAATGCCCTGTCACGAGGCGTTCCGGTGCGCGGCTGTGCGGGCACCTGAGCAGACAATTTGGCAGGTAATGCAGGAAGCGGTGCCGAACCCACAAGTGTGAGGCCAGTGGCAATGGAGCCTTTCAAGAGATCGCGTCGGTTCATACTGATCATACTACCTAACGGAAAATGACGTTCCCGTGAATCCCAAAATAACGCCCATTACGCCGCCTCGTGAATAGCCTTGGCCGCCATGCCCAACTTTATGACTCCCGGCAGATTGGCTTGGATTTTCGGCCCGATTTCGGAAAGCGCTGCCAGCCGGGGATCGTTCTCTCTCATCATCCGCACAATTGCAGGCCCCGTTGGGTGGAGCCGGCTTTTGTTATTGAAGGCATTGGTCTTTTCATTGCCTGAAAGAATCGCAGTGCTCATCAGATTAGCCATCACCGCATAAGGGTAAGTTTCGGTTGTGTCAGTCAGCGGTGCAGGAGGCACGAGGTTGTTTTTCTCGTCATCCGTTTCAAAATGCACTTCAATAAATGCGGCCAAAGCTGCGCTGAATGGGACAAGCGGAGCTTGAGCGAGCTGCAAGGTGATTGTGTCACCCTGGAAGAAGGGGCGTCCATTGTCGCGCTGCTCAAAAGGCACTGCGCTTGCGGTGCAATCAATGAAAAGTGTACCTTCAGGCAGATAGGTACGCTCGTCTCCAAAGATCATCGCAGATGTTTCCAGAGCGCTAACTCGCTTGTTCCTGTGAATCTTGGTAATCTGCTGGAGCAGCGCGATTTCGGCTTCCGAGATCACTGCAAAGTGGAACATTTTGGGCGTCACGCTTTCGTCGATCCGAAGCATAGTCCCACGCTTGCCAAGCTTGGCAAACATCTCATCACCTGTTTCAGAACCGTTGGCGCATTCAACAAGGTCGACCTGAAATTGCACCAAATCCTCGATATGATGATAGGCGGGTTGGAGCAGCTTGCGGTTGAACATCCAGCTGTCACGCGGACGCACCCAGTCGATTTTGTCTGCTGGAACGCCTGCCTCGAGCAGCCAGATTGCGGTATCCATAGCCGTCTTGCCGCCGCCAATGATGCAGTAATGCTGCGGCAAATTGTTCGTATCCATCCAAAGGAAAGGAAGGTCGCCAGGGGGAGCAAACCGTGTGCCTTCTCCAATGTCGAAGGCGGGCTTGTGGGTCGAAGGGACGCTGGTTTTAAACCAAGTCCCATCAACAAGCTTACGCCGGATTGTGAAGGAATGCTCATCACCCGAAAGGATGCTGCGCGCTGAATGTTCGCCTTTATTGCCGCCCTGATATTCGGTGAGCGGCAAGTATGTCACCCGTCCGCTCGGCACAAAACGCTCGGTCATCAAGCTGCTGTAATAGGCGAGGATTTCGGCGTGCTTAGCAAGGGGATACATGCCTTTATTGTGGCCGCGTTCATCCACGCGGTCGGGGCACATCTCCATCGAATTGACGCCATACGTCGCGCTTGGTTGGTGCAGGGCCACAAAAGAATAGGCATCGTTCCAATGCCCGCCAGGCCGTGCATGCTTATCGAGGATGGTGATATGGCAATCCGGATCTTCGTCTAGCAGCGTATCGACAAATGCCATACCTACCGCACCTGCACCAATGACCAGATAATCGGTTTCGTGAGAAGTCATGAGCGCGTTCATCCTTTGGCGTTTGCAAATTTGCTATACAGCTCTCGAATCAGAGAAGAGAGTAATCATGCGCCGTTTATCACGCCTTTGCGCCATTATTGTGAGTTTTTGGACTTTGGCCTTTGCGCATTCTGTCTTGGCTCAGGATGGAATGGGCGAGCGGGCGCAAACTATCGTTTCATCAGAGCTACCCCTTACACAGCTCAACATTATCCGCAGCAGCCGAACAGATGTGCCGGGCACGGTAACGGTTGAAACTGCCGAAATCCCTGAAAATTTGCCGCGCATTCTTGATGAAAAAGGCGCTGAACGGCTGATACGCAATGAGGGGATAACGCTTCAATGGATCGGCTGGGAAGAACGCGGGCCAGCCTGGGTCGCGGTCGCGGACACTGGGCATTGGCTTTTGATGGCAGGACAAGGTGACGCACAGGGCGGTACTCTTGATCTGGAGGGGTTCATAACTGAGATTGGCTCTGATCATTTCATCTTTGAAGGCACGATTAAGGTGCTGGGCACACCCGATGAAGAACGCCTTTGCAACGCCACCAAACAGTGGCGCTTTGCGGTGACGCAAGGCCGTTCATATTACCGCTTGCGCGAATTTGAATGGTGCGATGGGCTCACCGACTACATCGATATCTATTTCCCGCCCTCTCTTAGGTGAGAGTTGGACCTGGGTCGGAAATTAGCTGCCGGAGAGCAACATCTGATTGCCTTCGATCTGCACTGAGCCGATTTGCCCTAGATAGGATTGGCCGAGAAGCGATACATCCAGCCCTTCTGGCACGATCATGGCGCGCACGTTGTGGCGGGTGAAGCCGCCAACATCTACAACGTCCAGTTGGCGCACGACCCCGTAAACCGTTCCGCTTGCACCGCGTGCAACAGGGCGCACTTCGCTTTGGTCCCAATAAATGCCCGCGGCCCGTGCATCTGATCCGGTAAGAGCGATGACACTTGCGCCCGTATCCACCAGCATACGAAGGCTCGCACCGTTCACGTTTGTGGTAGCGTAGAAGTGCCCGTCATATTCGCGCGAAAGGGTGTGGGAGCCAGCGTTCCAATCGTTTGTGGCGGTCGATTCGGTATGCGCGACTGCGCCGCGAGGCGCCCAATCGCCGCCTTCATCTGAGCTGCCCACGTCAGAGCCGGCAGCAACCAGCGCTGCGAACAAGCAAACACCGGCGGTAAGGGCGAGATAGCGTCCAATCATGGATGCATGGATTAAAGCGAAAGGTTTAAGGCGCCCTAAACTTCGCGTTTTCCTCGGCCATTGCCACCATGGAGCGGGCGTGGCGAGCAGCGACCTGTTGCGCATCTCCATATCCGCCGCCCAGCGCAGACGCGATTGCTAGCCCGCGCGTGCGGGCTTCTCTCACCACAAAGCGATCGCGTTCGAGAAGCCCTTCATCGGTGAGGGCAAGGCGGCCTAGTTTATCGTCTTCATGGGGATCGACGCCTGCCTGATAGAAGACAAAGTCGGGTTTGAAGCCGTCGAGCAGTTTGGGAATGTGGTTTTCCAGCACCGTCATATAGGCGGCATCCGTGGTGCCATCGGGCAATCCAAAATCGACGTTTGAGCGAGCCTTTCGGACCGGGAAATTCTTCTCTGCATGGACTGAGAATGTCGCGATATCTTCGCGCCCCGCAGTAAGGCTGGCGGTGCCATCGCCTTGATGCACGTCGAGGTCGATGATCGCGATGCGTTTAGCGTCCCCTTCTGTGATTAACCGATTGGAGGCAACGGCCAGATCATTGAACACGCAATAGCCCGCACCCGTTTCAGCCAGAGCATGGTGGCTTCCCGCTGCGCTATTGGCGGCGTATCCGTGCTGCATTGCAAGTTTTGACGCGAGCCAAGTCCCGCCATTGGTGTGGCGCACGCGGTCACGGATGGCCTCGGTCACCGGAAAGCCGATGCGGCGCTCTTTCTCGCGCGGGACATCAGCGCGAAACACCTCATCGACATATTCTGGGTCATGCACCGCTTCGAGCCAAGCCCGCGGGCAGGGTTCCGGCGCGTGTTCGGTTATCGCCGCGCCAGAGCTGCGTAACTCCTCCATCACGAGGTAGTATTTGTCGAACTTGAACGTCCCCCGCTCAGGGTGCGGTGCCATGTAATCGGGGTGATGGACGACGTGGAGCAGGGTTTAGGGTGCCTTATCAGCCAGCATCACTAGCTCGTTATAAATCGCGTCTTCTTCGCGGCTTGCGGCGTTGCGCCAGCTTTGGGCGGTGTCTGCGTTCAGTACCTCGCCCTCGGCAGTTGCCGCCAGCACAAGCGGTGTGCCTTCCTGTTCCGCAATGCCGAAGCGCTGCAACACATGTTGGTTATGGCCGTCACCTTGTTGAGGCATACCAACATTGACGAAAACCAGCTCATAGCTCTCTGAGATCATGCCTCCGATGCGCTCACTTGTTGTCCACCCGGCAAAGGCGCGGCTGTCGTGGCACCAGTTTGCGCCAAAGGCGATGAGGACGCGCGTGTTGTTTTCCGCCGCGCGGGTGAGCGCCGCGTCAACGTCCGCCATTGCATTTTCGCTTACATCGTAAAGCCGCGCCTCGGGATAGTCATGGTCGCCATCACCTTTCCCAAGTGCAGCGCCGCCGATTACCACAAGTGCAGCGAGAAGCCCTGATACGATGGCCTTTATCATTCTGCTGCCTCCGGTGTCTTCTCTGGTGCATGCGGATCAAAAGCCACTGCATCGCCTGCTTCAATCGCGGCGGCCTTATCTTCGACCAATTTAACAATGTGGCTCAGCATATCCTCGTCCTCAATCGCATGCGCTTTCACGCCGGAGAGGTAGACCATGTGCTTGCCTGCGCCCCCGCCGGTAAGGCCAATGTCTGTCTCGCGCGCCTCGCCGGGGCCATTAACCACGCAGCCGAGCACGGAAAGGCTCATCGGGGTTTTGATGTGTTCAAGCCGTTTTTCGAGGGCTTCAACCGTGCGAATCACGTCGAAACCTTGGCGCGAACAGGAAGGGCACGACACAACGCGAACGCCGCGTGTGCGAAGGCCGAGAGATTTGAGCATCTCATAACCGACTTTGACCTCTTCCTCAGGCTCAGCAGACAGCGAGACGCGGATGGTATCGCCAATGCCTGCCCACAAAAGCGAGCCCATGCCGATAGAACTTTTGACCGTCCCTCCAATCAATCCGCCAGCTTCGGTAATACCAAGGTGAAGAGGGCAATCGACCGCTTCTGCAAGCCCGTGATAGGCCGCCACCGCGAGGAAAACGTCGGATGCTTTCACCGCCACTTTGAAATCGTGGAAGTCGTGATCTTGAAGGAGTTTGATGTGGTCCAAAGCGCTTTCAATCAGCGCCTCTGGGCAAGGCTCGCCGTATTTCTCAAGCAAGTCCTTCTCGAGGCTACCAGCGTTGACGCCAATGCGGATAGCACAGCCATTGGCTTTAGCTGCACGGACGACTTCAGCCACCCGTTTGGATGAACCGATATTGCCCGGGTTGATCCGCAAGCACGCTGCGCCCGCATCGGCGGCTTCTAAAGCGCGTTTGTAATGAAAGTGAATATCCGCGACGATGGGAATGCGTGCAGCTTTGGTGATCTTGGCAAAGCTTTTGGTCGATTCCTCGGTCGGACAAGAGACACGGATAATATCGCAGCCAACCTCTTCGCACCGCCTGATCTGATCGAGCGTAGCCACTGCATCTTCCGTGGGAGTGTTGGTCATGGTTTGAACGGTGATCGGAGCCCCGCCACCAACGGGCACATCACCCACCATGATCTGACGGCATTCCCGCCTATCGATATCGCGCCAAGGTCTAAAAGACATGGGTGTGCATATAGGCCCGGAATTATGAAGGAGCAATGACAGTAAAAAAGGGGCGACACTGCGTCGCCCCTTCCAATATTCGTCTAATTGTGAGCGCCTACCAGCGGATCAGAGGCGGAACCACAAGCCGTCCGGCCACGGCCATAATGGCAACTGGCGCAACATGCCAAAGGCCAACGTGTGAAAAGGTATCAAGCGGGCAAGTGATGCCGTAGGCCAACGCGCCAAGCGCGCCAGCGGTCGTACCTGCTAGCCATCCAGAACGTTCAATCGACACCGGTGCGCCGCGGCGTAGCCAAAGGACAGATGCTGCAAGAACAATAGCAGATGCGCAAAGCGAACCCGTCACACACATCATCGCAACCGGGTCATTTAGACCTTCATGCGCATGATTACCGGTGCCTGTGAGCAAGCTCAACGCCGCGCCAACTGGCATGACAGCGACCATCAATGCACCCCAAAAGGCAGCGCTGCTTTGTGCGCCAACCCGAGGCATCGCACTCTTGATAAGCGCAGCCCCGCTTGCCGCACCAAGCAACAGCAATAAGCCATGGGTGATCAAGAAATATCCGGACGCCTGGCCTTTGAGCAAGCCATCCCACCATTCATAAACAGCGATCGAAACCACTGCCGCAATAATGGTGGCAAATGCTATCAAAGCGATGCCGTCCAGCGAGCGCACCGGTTTAATCGGGGTCACATCTTCGGTCAGAGCAGCGATCAAGTCGTCGCGATTTGAGTACTTTTCCATATTATTCAGCTTTCTCGACCAGCGTCGCCAATTTCTTGAGGCCACGGTGGATATTCACTTTGACCAGGCTTTCGCTTTGCCCGGTTTTTTCGGCGGCCTCTCGGATAGAGAGACCTGCAATCTTGACCATCTCAATCACTTCGGCTTGACGGTCAGGCAATTGCCCAAATAGCCGATCAAGGCTTACTCGGGCCATGATGACTTCTTCATCGCTGTCCTCACTGGCATCGTCATCCATGAGTTCTTGAGACTCATGTTTATAGACCTTGCGCAAATGATCGACCCAGCGATAGCGTGCAATCGCTGCCAGCCATGGCAGAAATGGGCGCGATGGATCCCACGTTGCCCGTTTGGTGTAGAAGGCAATAAGCACATCTTGCACCAGATCATCAATCGAATGCGGCGGTATCCGCCTTCTGAAGTAGCGCTCCAACCAAAGCCCTGCCTCTGACAGCAACACATTAGTAGCGGCTTTATCGCCGTCCTGTGCTGCTGTCATTAGCCGGGCAAAGGTTGGTTCATCAGCAACCATTGTTAGGCAGCGTTGCCGCCATAGAAGCGGTCACCCAGACGATCGAGGGAGAACATGCCTCCGCCGCGGCTGATCAGAATGGCGGCCATTGCAATAATCCCGAACGCCCAGCCCCAGAAGTGGCCGCTGGTTGGGTAAACGAAGAACTGAATAACTAGAGCCATCACTGCCAGAGCAGCTGCTCCAAAGCGGGTAAAGAGGCCTGCGAACAGGAGCATAGGGAGAAAGAACTCCGCATAGATTGTCATCGGCATTGCGATCTCTGTTGGGATCGGCAATCCAGTGTATTCATATTGAAACAGTGTCGGAAGCGAGTCGTTTGGTGTGAACCAAGTGCCTTCAGCGACTTTGGTCTTGTAAGACCTCCAAAACACGCCAGCCAGAGCGATCCGGATACCAAGTAGCGCCAGGCTTTCAAAAACCGAGCCTTTGAGAATCTCTACGATGCGTCCGTAGAGCGATGTGATTGCATTCATTTGATCCTCCGTGAAACCTGAGCAAAGGCACAGTCTTTCTTGCCTGAACTGTGCGTCCTGCTCTTCGGTTTTTCTATCTTTTTCAAGGGGGTGCCTTCACCCTCTCACTGTCCGCTTCGCCCTATAGTATGTCACACAATCCCCCAATTGGAAGGGGTTAGGTCGAAAAGGAAGCAAGAGGGCTTTTCAGCAAACTTGAATGTTAGCGGCGAACCGGCGCCAAAGAGCCGTTGCCTTTTGGCGTTTTGATGCTTGTGCAAGAGCCTTTGTCGACAAGCTTCCAAGCATTGCCTTGGTAGTCACGGGTCGAGGTGCCAGCGCAGCTTGTGCCTGGGCCAGCAGCGCAGTCATTTTTGCCTGCAAGCGACACGCCGTAGCATTTTTCTTTCGCGCCTTGAGCTGCCACTGGGGTAGTAGCCATGCCAGCTGCGATGCCAGCGGTCAGGGCGAGACCTGCGAGTGAAGCAATTGATTTCTTGTTCATGGTATTTCTCCAAAACGTGTTTCTTAGAATTTTGTGTTCCTATTTGCGTCGGAACTGCCCTGTGTTTCGCTGGCGTATTGAAGACGGTTACAAAATTCTTGAAAAAAGTGTGGTCTAAGCGTTGGTGGCTGTGTTGTAACGGGGATATGCTTCTCTGCGAACTCAATGATGAAAGGGCCCGCTACGGGCTGCAAAATATCTGCTAGGATCATTTTTATGAGTTCGCATTTCGAAACGATTGAGCCCTTTTCAGGTTTTGGCCTTGGCCTCAGGCGCACGCATTACGAGGATTTTTTGGAGAGTGACGTGCCAGTGGATTTCGTTGAGGTGATCAGCGAAAACTACATGATCGAGGGCGGACGTCAGTTACGTATCTTGGAACAGGTGCGTGAACGTCTGCCTGTGATCATCCACGGCGTTTCCATGTCTATCGGCTCTGCTCACGGTCTTGATTCAGACTATCTGGCCAAGCTCAAACAACTTGAGCAACGCATCGATCCGCTTTGGGTGTCAGATCATTTGTGCTGGACTCGAACCAGTGCTCACAATTCGCATGACCTTTTGCCCATGCCTTTGACTGAAGAAGCCTTGCAGGCGGTGTGCAACAATATTGATCATGCGCAAAATATACTGGGCCGTGCGATACTGTTTGAAAACCCATCAAGTTATGTCACTTTTCCAGAGGATGAGATGAGCGAATGGGAATTCCTCACCGAGATGACCCGGCGCACAGGCTGTTATTTGCTGCTTGATGTGAACAATATCTACGTCTCGTCGAAGAACCATGGGTTTTCAGCAGCGGAATATCTCAAAGGTCTCCCGCTAGACCGAGTGCGCCAAATCCATCTGGCGGGCCATGATCCCGCAACGCCAGAGCGTGACATTATTATTGACACCCACGACCGGGCGATTGTGGAGCCTGTGTGGAACCTTTATGCAAAGGCGCTTGAAATGATGCCGCATCTTCCGGCGGTAATGATCGAACGCGATGATCACATCCCGCCGATCGGCGAACTTCTTGCGGAACTAAACCGAGCCCGTGCAATTGCGAGCGATGAGATGGAACTGGCATGAGCAGTCTCGTTGAACGGCAAGACGCATTTCTTGCATCAATTCTGGACGAAGGTGCACCTGTGCCTCAAGGGTGGGGCAACAGCCAAGCCGCTGGGATGGCAGTGTACCGGGGCAATTATCGCTCTGCATTGATGGGTGCATTGGCTGAGACGTTTGAGCGAACTGCACTGTGCATTGGACAAAAGGCCTTTGCACAAGCGTCTATCAACCATGCAATTGCGCACCCGCCCAGCGGATGGACCATAGATGAGGCCGGCGAAGGTTTTGACGAAACTTGCGCCGAAATGTTCCATGATCGCCCTGAGGTCGCTGAGCTTGCTTGGATTGAATGGGCTATGCTTGAGCTTGCGACCGCTCCTGACACGGTGCCAATGACACCTGACGATTTTGCTGCCGTAAGCTCTGAGTTTGGCGATGAGGATTGGGGCGAGCTTCGCCTTCAATTTCAACCTCGCGCAAGGGCGCGGCTGGTTCGCCATGATTTGGAGGCACTTTGGCAAGCAATCGGGACCGAGGATCAGATGCCAGAGATATGCCTTGAAACGCACGCGACTTGCGTGGTTTCCCGTCACGAAGAACGTCCCACCTTCACTCTGCTAGAAGCCGATCACGCTCCCGCTTTCACCGCCATGCAGGAGGGTGCAAGCTATGGTGAGCTGATCGCAGTGCTTCTTGATGGCAACGAGTCCCCCACTCAAGCAAACATCCAATCGGCAGCAATGCGGGCTGGCGGGATGTTGGGCACTTGGTTGAACGAGGGCCTGATCGTAGCGATCAATCCTTGACTTAGGCAGTGCTTGCTTCACTCTTCTCCGCCAAGGAGAGAGCCCATGCTTACCGACACTTCCATCGAATTGCGCAGTGCAAAGCCCAGTCTATTGATGCGGACCATCAAATGGTTGATGTCAAAACGGCCCGATGTTTTCCCGCATAGGGCAGAGGATTTGGAACCGTTCTTGGCTGGGCGTAAACTGCCCAAAGATGCCCCGATGCCAGAATCGTTTCGCACAAAGTTTGACGCCGAGGAATGGGAAGCGGCAGGCCAAAAAGTCGTCACGCTGCACCGGAAATCGGGCCCCGGTATTTGGCATATGCTCTACTTCCACGGGGGCGGATTTGTCCTTCCGATGTTCAAAGAGCACTGGCCATTGGCGCAAGCTATGGTTGAGAAGTTGGGTGTCAGCATTTCCCTGCCGCTTTACGAAGTTGTCCCGGAAAGTTCGCACACAAGGCAAGATGAGCTTGCTGATGCTGCATTTGCCAAGATTGCAGAGGGTCATGATCCTTCCAAAATCATCTTAAACGGTGATAGCGCGGGCGGGCATATGGCTTTGAGCCTTGCTTTGCGTCTTGCGAAGACGGACGGTCCGAAGCCCGGGAAACTTGCCTTGTTTGCACCTTGGCTCGACGTGACAATGGCAGATCCCGGCATGCAGGCTGTGGAACCGCATGACATCATGCTGAAAATCGGCACTTTGCGCGCTTGCGGGCAAGTGTTTGCGGGAGAAGGTGATCCGGCGAGTGCACAATTCAGCCCGCTCTTTTCACCGGGTGAAGACCTCGCCGCGCTTCCACCAACCCGGATTTGGACTGGATGCCATGACCTGTTCATTGTCGATAGCCGGACTTTTACCGGCAAGCTTCGTGATGCTGGGGTCGATGCGAAACTCTATGAATATGAAGGTGCACCGCACGTGTTCATGGCGGTGGTGCCGACCAGGGAATCCAAGGATTGCCTGCACCTTCTAGGCGAATTCTTGGCGGAATAGAGACCATAAAAAGGGGCGCGCTGAACAAAATCAACGCGCCCTTTAAGTGTCTGCGACCCGACGCCGCAGCATGCGACACGGGGCTCGATCAAGCCTTTTGACTCTTATCGAGCTGGTGCAACTTCATGTCGCCCAATGGCGTCCATGAAGATCAAGGCAAACGCCTCTTTAAAACTATCTGGGCCCGTGCGGCGTCCGCTTCGAGCATTTTCGCCGCATGAAACAATCAAACGCGACCGAAATTTCCCCTTTATTGCGCAAGCATGTTTATATCACGCTTAGCGCAACCGTCTTCTGAGCTCTGTATAGAGCAAAATGTAAAATCTCGCGGTAAAGGCATGTAAATTGTAAAATCGGCGGGTTCGCTTAGGCGAAATTTTCGCCGGTCATCTGCTCAGAAATAGCCCACAGTCGGTCCGCATTCCCCTTATCGAGCGCGTAGCTGCGCACACCCCCGCTGGTGGACACATCATCCACTTGGGCGACATGGCAGTCCTCGCAATAGACACCGCCAAGGCCGTCGAGTTCTGAAGCAGTCGCCGCCCAGACCTGTGTTGCAGCTCCTTGCGGTATCGATTTGAGCACAACTGGGCTGCCTGATTCACCGGCATTCTTCTTCATCCGTTCCATCAGGAACTTGGTGTCTTCTTCGGTCAGATGGCGACCAAGGTTGGTCTGAATGCCGCCGGGATGAACCGCATAAGCATGAATACCATTGTCAGCGAACCGGTCCTCAAGCCCTTTGGTGAAGAGGGCATTTGCGGACTTGGAGCAGCCATAGCTTTCCCATGGGGAGTATTCGCTTGTCTCGAAATTGGGGTCATCAAGTTGAGCTGGAGAAAGGTGGTGGCCTCTGCTGGAGAGGTTTACGATGCGCCCACTTCCAGCCCTGCCTGCACCTGCCTCCAACAGCGGCATGAGGTGCTTTGTCAGAGCGAAATGGCCCAAGTGATTGGTCCCAAATTGCATTTCAAACCCATCCTTGGTGAGGGTTTTGGGACAGGCCATAACCCCTGCATTGTTGATGAGAACATCGATCTTTTCGAAACGCTGATTGGCCTCAGCGCCTGCGGTCTTGATGCTTTCCAAAGAAGCAAGGTCGCAGGTGAGCGTTTCAACGTTCGCTCTAGGAATGTCGGCTTTGATCGCCGCCACGGCCTCGTCCATTTGAGCTGGATTGCGAGCCGTGATCACCACATGAGCGCCTTTTGCCGCCATGGCCCGAACGGTTTCTTGGCCCAAGCCCGAAGAACCACCTGTGACGAACACAGTTTTGCCCGACAGGTCGATGCCTTCAAGCACTTCATCAGTGGTGGTGGTGTCTCCAAATGCAGGCATGCGCTGTGTCCTCTCGTGAATTCCTATCTGGCTTGATGCGCTCAGAGGCGTTAGCAATGCAAGATATGAAAAACGCCTTTCTCACGATTGTCGCCGCGAGTCTTGCAATGCTCGCCCCTGCAACCGCTTTCGCCGATGACCATACCGAGGTGGAGAAACCCAAATGGTCGCTGGCGATCCACGGCGGGGCTGGGACGATCCTACCTGAAAACATCACGCCTGAGCAGCGCGTGGCTTACGAGGCAGCTCTGCAAAAGGCATTGGATGCCGGAAGCGAGGTTCTCAAAAACGGTGGCAGCGCGATGGAGGCTGTGCAGGCGGCGATTATCCCGATGGAAGACAACCCGCTGTTCAACGCAGGGCGCGGCGCAGTGTTCACTTGGGAAGGCGAAAATGAACTCGACGCCTCGATCATGGATGGCCGTGACCGCAGTGCAGGCGCGGTGACAGGCGTTAAGACGGTCAAGAATCCGATTCTGCTGGCCGACAAAGTACGCACGGAAAGCCCGCATGTGTTCTTGATGGGTGAGGGCGCGGAGCAGTTTGCAGGCGAGCAAGGGTTCGAAGTGACCCCGCCGGAATGGTTTGCCACGAAACGTCGGCGTGAAAGCCTTGAGCGGATGAAAGCGCGGGGGCTTTCTGCGCTTGATGTCGATTTGAAGTTCGGAACCGTGGGCGCGGTCGCGCTCGACCAAGAGGGCAATTTGGCCGCTGGCACTTCGACGGGCGGGATGACGGGGAAGCGTTGGGGCCGGATTGGTGATGCGCCTGTGATTGGAGCCGGGACCTATGCGGATAATCGGAGTTGCGCGGTGTCAGCGACCGGGTGGGGCGAGTTCTTTATCCGTGTGGGCGTGGCGCAGGAAATTTGCACCCGTTTGCGGTTAGGACCAACGCTCAGTTTACTTTTTGAACGCCCAGAAGGCGAACGAGGTTTCATCTCTAATCCAACGTCGCTTGTTGATCCGCAAGTCGTCGCTTCGACGGCTCAAGGCACAGCTGATGCCGTAATGGCCGAAGTGAAAGAGCTCGGGGGCGATGGAGGTATCATCCTCGTGACACCCGAAGGCCACACAATCTACAGCTTCAACACGGCTGGCATGTACCGGGGCCGGGCAAATAGCGATGGGCTCAATGAAGTGGCGATCTTTGGCGGTGAGGGAGAGGCGGCTGCCTCAAACACTCCCGATCACTAGAGCTCTTCGATCCGCGCACCCCGCGCCTCAAGGATGGGCCGCATTTCCCAGTATGCCGCCGGTGTGCGGGTCAGCGGGATATACGGGTGCAAATGGTGGATGACATGGAACTGCATCCCCATCGACCCGATATTGCCGACCTTAGATTTCCAACTGCGCGTGTTGCGATAACGCTCCTGATCACTGCCGGGGTGGTGCGGCGCCCATGACAGGAAGAACGTCAGATAGGTGATCGCAATGTGATACGGCAGCCACCACAAGAACAAGGCCTCAAGTGCGTAGCCATTCCAGGCCAGCGTTCCCAAAACCGCGATAAAGCCGACCTTGTAAATCAGAGCGAGCAGCAACAGTTCCGGACGTCCTGCGCGCATAACTGCACCGGCATAATCCTCATTGCGTTTCGCAGCAGGTTGACGCTGCACAATGGCGTTCCAAATCGCCGTCCAAGGACCGGGCGCCTTGGTGGTGATGTCCACGTCAAGCTCGGGATCATTGGTGTGGCGGTGATGGTCGAGGTGGGTGACGCGCAAAATTTCAAAGGGATAGACGATCATCCAGCTTGTCGCGTGCCCGACTAGCTCGTTAAGCCAGCGCCATTTCGTGCCCGGCCTGCCGATAATGTCATGCTGCGCTTCATGCGTAGGCAGATAGACCAGCGACATGTTAATCACTGCAATCGGGAAAGCGGCCCAAAGCGGCAATATGTCCATGAAGACAAGCGGCCATAGCGAGAGCCACACCGCCATATTGCCAAAGGCCCAAACAACCGCTTCCCAAGGGAACATGCCCGAATGTTTGCGCGCGATTTTGAGTTCAAGCCGTTTGAGCTCGCCGTTGGAGAGCTGCGAGAGATCATCGGGCAAAATTGCAGACTGCGCGTTCATATCCATCTCCCGCTAATCTGTGCGAACACACCCCAGGCCCCTGCTACGACCAGTCCGATGGTCAAAGTGGAAAGCCCATAAGGAGCCGAGAGGCCAAGCGTCTTCATCCCTTGATCAATGACAGGCGCCAAAAAGGCGAAGGCAAATATCAGCGGTAGCATCCAAACCACAGCCTTGAGGGCTTTCTCCAAGATCATATCAAGCTGCCTCCTTTTCCATCTTTGGATGCACCGTCTGTGATGCAGCCAATTTTGCGATCCGTGCCAGAAGCTCTTCGCGAAATTCCTCTGAAGCATCCGCTGCTAGCACGGTGTAAAATCCAATCCGCTGACGCCGAAGCATTTCGCTTGCATCGATCGCATCGTGAAGCCAATCATCGAGCGGGGCGCGGTAAGCGGCGAACATCTGCTCAGCGAGCAATTGCGCGTCCAAATTTCCCCGCAATTGGCCAAGCCGCTGCGCCTCGCGGCATGTGTACTGTACCATCTCGACAGAACGACGCGCAGCGTGCGCTCCGGGGTCATCGCGGGCGGGGTGATAGGCATAGGCAATCCCGAGCCGCTCAAGGGCGATGAGATTTGCCCGGTTAAGCTCGCGGTTTGCCATGATCTGAGCATACGCTTCATCGAGGATCGCATCGGCCATTGCTAAGGGCGAGCCGCGTTCATCCAGATGCAACCGGCCCCACAATTCCTCAACTGAAGCAGTTGCCATCGCGCTGATGATCGCGGTCTTGTCGCCGACCAGATTGTAAAGAGTAGGGGCTGTCACGCCTGCCGCTTCAGCAATGCCGCGCGTGGTCAGCGCGTCATAGCCGTCGCGCGCAATGATGGTTCGCGCTGCCTCAAGAATACGGGCCTTTCGTTCGGCAATGGACTGTTCGCGTTTGCTGGACATGACGCATCTATTAAGTCATCTACAAACTTTTATCAATGATAAAGTTTTATCATTGATAAAATTATGGATCATGCGCCTTGTCCAAATTCTTGGCAAACTCGCTCAGCACTTCGCCGGCGCGGGCTAAAGGCTCTTCATGAGACTTGTCATAAGTGTTGTCCGTCCCCGGCGGACGGTAATAGACCGCATAGGTAATTGGGCCGCATTCTGGCGGCTTCGCAAAGCCGATGTCGATGTAAATCCCGCCGGTGCCGGGCGCGAGACCGGTGCCGGTCTTATCGCCTGCCTGCCAATTGCCCGGCAATCCTTTGCGCACCCGATCAAGGCCGGTTGGTGTATCGGTCATCCATTGCCGCAAAAGCGCGCGTTGTTCCTCGGGTAATGCATCGCCATAGATCAGCTTGGTGACCGTGCGCGCCATTGAAGCAGGCGAGGTTGTGTCGCGAATTTCGATCGGTGGTACATTATTGAGCGAAGGTTCATTTCGGTCGAGCCGACTCACATCATCACCAAGAGCACGCCAGAAGGCCGTGAGGGCTCCAGGCCCGCCGATCTCCCGCAAAAGGATATTTGCCGCCGCATTGTCAGAGTATTTCTGTGTAGCTTCGGCAAGTTCGCGTAAAGTTGCACCGTCGGAAAGTTTCCGCGTGGTGAAGGGGGAGACGAACATCAAATCACTCTCGCTCCACCTGACCTGGCGATCTGCGCTGTCTTCGCCTGTTGCATCACGTTGAAGTATTTTTGCAGCGAGTGAGAGCTTGAATGATGAGCAATGGCCAAAGCGCATATCCCGATTGATGCCAATCGATTGCCCGCTTGTCACATCGACAAATTCCGCGCCCAACGTGCCGCCAAACTTGCCTTCGATCTGTCGCAGCATAGCCGCAAATGTGTTGTTCGGATCTATTTCAGGCGCATCTTGCCTCGGCGGCAAGTCGAGGGAGCATCCGACCGCGCTGAGGCCCGTCAGAACGAGGCCTGAACCCATAAACACGCGTCTATCTATGGTCATGCCGGTTCATCTTTCGATTGCCAATCCTATGAGTGCTTATCGGCCTTGCGTTTGCCGAAGCGCATATCGCCTTCAAGTTTTGAGCGAAGCTGCGCATAGAAGGCTTCTAGGAATGCTCTTTCATCACCTGCGCCCGGATCCCAACCTATCTTGCGGCAGATTGCTGCGTGTACGGGGCTAAGCGCATCATCTTTGTCTTCGCGAAGCACACGTTCGAGCACTTGAAGTTCGTGTTCCCCGTAAACGGACAACTCTGCTTCGCCGAAGTCATAACGCACGCCGGTGACATTGCTTGATCCGCTAACTGCTGCGGCGCCGCTGGTTGAAAGCGTGTCGGCCAGTTTAGTGCGGGGCGCTTCGACCACCCAGGTCCCGGCAATGACATCGCCCGCGCGCAAATTGTCTTTGTTGAAGAACGGGAAGAGCATGAAGATACCGAACCAGATCGCGCCCGCAATGCCGAAGCTTCCCGTCTCGCCCGTGGGAGCAACAAGCAGGAATACCAATGGCATAAACAGTTCAATATCGCGCAAGAGGTTACGGGCAATCACAGCCTCGGCGGTCAATCGCCCACCAGAGCGTGCAGCCACCCGGATGCCAACAGCGCGCTTGCCCCATGTTGCCCCGCGCGGGCCCAATTCGAACGCTAGGAAATAACCGTATCTGACAAAGAATATGAACAATGTGAGGATCACATAGAGAAATTCTATCGCGCCTTGCGCGTTCTCAAACGTCTCAGGCCCCAGCACATCTTGAACACCTCCCGCCATGAAAACGAGGAGGAGAAGAAAGAGATACGAGCCAATGATGAATATCAAAAAGTCGAGGATCAACGCACCCAAACGGCTGCCTCGAGAGGCAAGCATGATGGGCACCTCGATCCCCTCAGGGGTTACCAAGACCCGTTCTTTCTTGTGCCGTTTTAACGCACCAGTTCTTGGGAGTGAGGCCATATCTACTCTCCCTCCAACGTTTTGCGCGGACGATAGAGGAAGAAATATGTCAACCAAAAGACCAGGAAGCTACCGCCGATCAAGAAACGTCCTTCGACGCTGCCGATCAACTGACGTGCGAAGGATTCGAGGAGGCCGGCGATGACCATCATGATGATTACACCAGACATAACGACTGCCCCGCGGCGACCGCTGGTCGCAGCTGCTTCAAGAACCGATGCAGAGCCAGGGAAAGCCATTGATCGTCCGATGTGAAGCCCCGCTGCGCCCGATAGGAGGATCGCGAACAATTCGGTTGTCCCATGAACGCTTAACCAAGCGGAAAACTCAACGCTTAGTCCTTGGCTTGAAAAAACCCATACCATCGCCCCCAAAAGTGCAGTGTTGTAAACCAGCAGCAAAAGGGATGGGATGCCGAATGCAAACCCGAGAGCGAAGGCGAGAATGGCGACCCCTGCATTATTGCTGAACAGGCTTGCTGCAAAAGCGGACAATCCATCCGTGTCTGTTTTTGTTCCAAGAGTTTCCAGCAAAACATCACGGCTTGCCCCGGGCACACGTGTATCGGCGAACTGCCCGGGTACAAGGCGGTAAAACCAGTCGGTGTCTTGTGCAACGAGCAGCCAACCGACAACCGCGCCGGTGACCATCACAAACAGCGCGATACAGATATCCAACCAGATTTCGCGCACCGCCCGGCTCCATCCGCCAAACAGAAATTCGCGAAACCATCCAAAGAAGCCTTTGCGTGGACCATAAACTTGAAACCATGCACGCTGCACCAGGCTTTCAAGATAGCGCAGAGTTGCCGCATCAAGCGAAGTCTCACGCGCAACCGACAGGCTGGAAGCTGCTGTGCGATAGAGTGTGGGAAGCGCTAGCAGATCGTCATCATCGATCCGGCGCAGCCCGCCTTTCTCCATACGAATGATGATTTCTTCGAGCCTGCGCCAATCTGCTTCGCGTTCTAACCGGAAGCGGTCGGAGCGAAGCGCCGCGCTCTCAATATCGGGCGGTGCGGTCACAGCGGATTTGCCAAACCAAGAGGAAAGAACCGGGGCCTTCATCCGATCGCCTCGCTGTTCTTGATCGTGTAATACCGGTCGATCAGGTCATAGCCTAACTGATCATACGGAGCTTCGATTACATCCACGCCCATCTGGCGCAGGCGGCCGAGGACAACACGGCGTTGCTGAAGCAAAGTGTCAGCGGTCACACTGCGCGCCAAGGTTGCGACATCACCGGGCTCTTCATCGATAAATGTCTCAAGCTCGCTGTCGGCGATCGTGACAAACAGTAGGAGGTGTTTTTTGACGAGCCTGCCTATGCTTTCAACCATCAGTTCGGCCGCTGTCGGGTCGGTGAAATCTGAAAACAACACGATCAAGGAACGGCGCTGAAGTTTTGCGGTAAGAGTTGCAAGTGCGAGCGTGAAATTGGGTTCGGCACTTTCATAATCTAGCGCGGCTGCTGCGCTTTGCAGTCGATGAAATGCCCGAGCATCTGAAACAAATGGCGTCATCACTTGTGGACGCTGTGCAAAGCCGAACAAGGACGCTTTGTCTCCATTTTTCAGAGCGACATAGGCGCAGGTGAGCGCGGCAGAGACCGCTCTGTCGATCCGGGGCAGACCGTCAACCGGTTCGCACATTGCCTGACCGCAATCAAATGCGAAGACGATCTGGTTGTTGCGTTCGCTTTCATTCTCGCGCGCGTACAGCGAAACGTGGCGTGCACTGGCCCGCCAATCGATCCGCCTGCGATCCATTCCCGCCTCATATTCGGTAAGCGCCTCAAACTGCGTGCCTTCGCCGCGAATACGCCTTGCGATCAGGCCGGTTTGGGCATCGCGCAGAAATGTCTGAAGTTCTTTGGAACGGATCGGCGACAAGTCCGGCCAAATACGGACTTCCTTGTCGACCAACGCCTTCACCTCTTGCCGCGCCCCAAGGCCAAGGGGGCCGTTCCATCTCAGCCATGCACGTGTGATCGCAGCGGTGCCTCGCCGTGATGGGTAGACTGATTGAGAACCACTGTATTCATTCGCGATATCGGTTGGGAGCAATTCAAAATCTGCGCAGCCAGCGGGTCCTAGACGCGGGTCGAATTCGAGCGCTACCTCAAGCCCAAATCCGCCTGCCCGAGCAAAACGAGCGTGCACGTCGAGAGCAGTTTCTTGCCCCACTTCTGTGTCTGCTGGCACAATCACATGCCATTCATTGCATGACCCTGCGATCATGCCATCGAGGACGATCAAGACGATCAATCCCAAAGCCGCGATTGGAGCGATTACCCAATATTGGGGCGAAATTGCACCGATGACGACTGCCAAAGGCGCAAGGCCGGCAATGCACCAAGCGGCGCGAGGTGTCGGCACCAGAGGAAGGGCGGGAAGGCGGGGCACGGAGCGTATTACCTAGGGGCCTGTGTCATCTCGATCAGTTCCGCGACCAATGCTTCCACATCGCGCCCTTCAATCTCAGCGGCCGGGCTAAGTGTCAGCCGGTGCCGCAATACTGGTACGGCCAACGCTTTTACATCGTCAGGAATGACATAGTCGCGTCCTGCAAGCGCGGCCCGCGCTTTAGATGCGCCAGCCAGCATGACAGCAGCGCGAGGCGAGGCACCTACAGACAAATCTGCATGCTCACGCGTTGCCCGGATAAGCCGGACAACATATTGGGCGATGTCATCGGCAAGCTTCACTTGCGAAAGCGCAGCGGTTGCGCTTGCAAGTGTTTCTGCACTGGCGACAGCGCTCACCCCGAGATCGGCCGGGTGCTGTGGCCCCTGGCGGGACCCAAAGTTGGTGACAATTCGCGCTTCGTCAGCTTCTGTAGGGTATGGCACGAGAAGCTTGAACAAGAAGCGATCCAATTGCGCTTCGGGAAGCGGATAGACGCCTTGGTTCTCTATCGGGTTTTGCGTCGCGACCACCATAAAGCGCGGCGGTAATTGGTGGGCTTCCCCATCCAAAGTGACCCGTCGCTCCTGCATCGCTTCTAGTAGAGCCGCCTGCGTTTTGGGCGGTGTCCGGTTGATCTCATCAGCCAAAAGCAGCTCGCAGAAAATGGGGCCGCGCGTGAGGGTGAACTGGCTGGTCTGGAAGTTGAACAGATTAGACCCGAGGATGTCACCTGGCAGCAAGTCAGGCGTAAACTGGATACGCCCAAAATCGAGCCCCAATGCGGTCGAAAACGCCTGCGCTAGAAAGGTCTTTGCTGTTCCCGGAGGCCCTTCGAGAAGGACGTGGCCTTGGCTAACCATTGCGACAAGCAATTGATCGACCATGTCTTGTTGACCGACAATCGCCTTGCTGATTTCGGCGCGGATGCTGTCTGCAAGAGCGCGCAGATCAGCGAGTGACATCACTGCGCCTGAGGGGCTGGCACTGGCCGTCTGTGCGCTCGATGGAGTTTCGCTAGTGGTCATCTTCTGGACTTTCCTGTCGTCTTGGAAGCAAGTTCGCTGAGGCTCTGCGCGGCGCGCATGACCTCGCTTGGTTTTGTGGCATTCTGCAATCGAGCCACACGGTTTGAAAAAGGCTCTTCGTCTGGCAGGCGCTGTTCGAGAGCTTGGTCAATTGTCGTAGCATCGGGTTTGGCAAGGCCCAAAGCGTTGCCAAGCTTGCGTTCGATCAGTGCGACATAGGGATCTGCGAGCAAACGCAGCCTCCGGGCACGAACGATCAAGCCAGCGCCATTGGTCACCAACTGGGCTTTGCCAAACCGTGCTTCCTGCGATTGAGCTGCAACCGGACCAAAGCGCAGGAATGCACGCCATCCCACAATTAACATCGCCAGTATGAGGCAAATCGTCGCAGCTAAAAACGGCGGGCGGAACGCAAGTGTCAAGAGATTGGTTGATCCCCCAAGGCCAACCAATGTCAGGTCAAAAGTGACCTGCTTGTCCTCGTATCCTGCCTGTTCAACAATCGCGAGCGCAAGGGCCGCTCTGGTTGGGTCGGCAAGCCCGTAATTGTTCAAAAGGTCTGGTTCGATGACGACGGTGAGGAAATGCGCATCTTCATAGAAATAGGTGTCCGGTTGGCCTACTACATTGACGGCCAATGGCCGCCCCTTGTCGTCGATAACCAGAGCTTCGTGATTCGGACTATTTTCAGCGTAAAGCGGTGTCGGCGCGGGTAAATTTCCTGAAAGGCCCAAACCACCCCAACTCGGAGTTGCGCCGGAAGCGTCGGGATCCATGGCGGTTTCCAGAGTGTAGGGCTCAGGCAAATCTTGCGTCCATCCAGGCAGATTGGACGAAACCAATTGCACCCAATCATCTTGAACTTGGTCTTCATCTTCTTCGGCAATTTTACCACTTGGGCGAATGGCAAACCACTTAGGTAAAATCACCAGAGTTGGCCCCTGATATTGCCGCTCTTCTAGAATAGCTGCAAACTCATCTGGGTCGGTGTTTTGGGTTGGGGTTAAGACAAGCAAGCCCGATGTCTCCAACCCGCTTTGCTCACGCGACTTTTCGACGTCATAGCCATTGGCTTCGAGCAATTGAGAAAGTCCGGCATATCCATGAATTGCGTTGGAAGAAGCATGGGCTGGACCCGTGCCTCTATTTCCTCCCGTATCGCCAGTCCCGATGAAATACAGCATCGCCACAAAGGCCGCAAAGCCCACAACAAGCATTGCAAGAACCGCGCTTTTGCCAAACGGACTTGCCGCCTCTCGGCCTCGAGCGGCTCCGGTGGTTGCCACTGGTGCAAGTTCGCCGGTCATGCCGAGGCCTCGCGATTGCTTTCAATCGATTGCCTTGCAAAATCGGCGTAGGCGCCGCGCGCTGCCTCCCAGTCGTTGCGATCCAGGGTGCGCAGCGCAAACAGGCTGCGCTCGACTCGTTCCGAGATCGTCTTAAACGCACTTCGAGCCGGTGTAGAAAGAGCGGGCAGGGCGGCAAGCTCTCTTGCTGTACTGCTTGGTTCAACCCAATCTGGGCGTGTGGCAGCGATCTGTGTAACGCTGCGCTTGAGAAGCAAATGAGTCGCTTCATCAAACCGGCCTTCGGCGGCCAATCGGTCAGCATCCTCGAGAAGCGCGGCGCTCTCCTCTTGGCTGGGCTGCCATTCCGGATCGCTACCTGCTGCTGTCTTTGCGCTGTCGCCAGCGCCCAATCTAGCCAGTGGCCCGACACTGCGCGCAATCCAATATAGGACAAACGCAGCGAGTAACCCCAAAAGCACCCATTGAATGATGTTCCAGTTTAACCCGAGAAACTGACCGATGGGTCCCAATATCCAACTCAGGAATTCAGCAATGCCACCCAAAATGGCGTCGAACCACCCGGGCTCGCGAACTTCCGGCGGTGCCATTGCGAACTCTTCGAATTGAATATCAGGATCGTTGCGCACATCGCGCCACCCATTGGGCGCGGGCACATTTGCCGTGCTTGCTTCGGGCGCTTGAGTGGTTGTCGGAGAAGTAATCGCCATTCTACCCGCAGTCGTGGCATGGCAGCCCAACGCAAGCAATACGCTTGAGCGCACTAAATCACACTAATTGAAGCTATTCTCAAAATAGAATGGGCCTTTCGGGCAAATCAGCCGCGTTTGCGCGCCTGTTCATAGGTGCCCAAAATACGCAGCTCTTTTGAGTGAAATGCACATTCTTCAAGCGCCCTATCGACCGCCGGATCGCCGGGTACACCAATGATATCGGCATAAAATCGGGTAGCCGAGAAGCTCGCGCCCACCTGATAACTTTCCAGTTTGGTCATATTGACCCCGTTTGTCGCAAATCCGCCAAGCACCTTGTATAATGCTGCGGGGATGTTCTTTACCTCAAAGATAAAGGTCGTCATCGCGGGTTGGTTGGGATCTACGGACAGGAATGTAGGCTTGTTCGCAAGGATCACGAACCGCGTCATGTTGTCGACCGCATCCTCAACGTGGTC
This sequence comes from Erythrobacter sp., assembly GCF_039988855.1. Taxonomy (GTDB): domain Bacteria; phylum Pseudomonadota; class Alphaproteobacteria; order Sphingomonadales; family Sphingomonadaceae; genus Erythrobacter. Next base: position 5,925 of record NZ_JBDXIY010000018.1, on the reverse strand, counting down.
TTTTACAATTTCAAGGCCATAGAGTTCGGCCGAAATCGAAGGCGATATCGCTGCTATGGTTGGATCACCAAGCTCCGCCACATGCGCAGCAGCGCCCGCAGTATCGATAAAATTCAGCGGCACAATATCGTGTTTGCGCAAGAAATGGCGTGATTGGCCTAGAGCTTGTGGGTGACTGAAGGCCGCCTTGATGGAATCAAGGCCATGAACGGACCCGTCTTGTGGCGGTGCAGGAGCCATGAGCGCGTGGTGGATCGGTAAGAAATACTCTCCGACAATCGAAAGGCCGCTTTCCGGCAACAGGAAGTGAATATCTGCAACCCGGCCATTGTGCGAATTTTCAATTGGAATGATGGCTTGACCCGCTTCACCCGATTTAACCGCGTCTAGTGCATTCACAAATCCATAGCATGGTAGCGGCGCCATATTTGGCCGCGCCCCAAGCGCAGCACGATGGGAGTTTGCTCCAGGAGATCCCTGAAAAGCAATTGCGTTGGTGGGGTCGATCTTGGCTGCATCGCGTAGCTGTGCAACAATCGGAAGCGCCAGTTCAGGGAAGTCCATCATAATGGCGCCGAGTGCTATCGCGCGGCTGTATCAGTGGCAAGCCTTAGGTCTTGTGCCATACATTATCACAAGCAATATTGTATTTCGTGCACCACTTGATGATGGGTTTCATCTTGCACAGTGACAAAGGCCACTTTATGGGGGCGCCGGGATGACACAGGACAACTCTAATATGTCAGACAATGACGCAGGATCGGGCGATCTCTTCAACACCGCAGCAGGCTGGGTGCTTTTCGCAGCAGGCCTTGGGCTAGGTCTTTCGATTTTGAGCGGGAAGTACTTTCACGCTGATAAGCCTGAACGCCCTGAGACACTCGGCTACGTGGTCGAAGGTGTTGAGGAAACTGGCGGCGCAGCACCAGAAATGACAATGACTGCAGCGCTTAATATGGACGGCGTTGACGTCTCAGCCGGCGAGAAGGCTTTTGCCAAATGTGCGGCTTGCCACACTGTCGAACAAGGCGGGGCAAACGGTGTTGGTCCAAACCTTTACGGTGTCATGGGGTCAAAGTTCGGTAACAATGCGGCCTTTGGTTATTCCAGCGCTCTTACGGGTGCCGGCGGTGTTTGGGGCTGGGATCAGATGAACGAATGGCTCGACAATCCTCGTGGTTACATCGACGGCACAAGCATGGGTTTTGCCGGACTTTCGAAGATTGAAGATCGCGCGGCGCTTGCGCTCTACCTCAACAGCTTTGGCTCAAACCTTGAGGTCCCAAGCTACGTTGCAGATGTGATCGACGAAGCTGAGGCGGAAGCTGCCGCAGACGAAACTGCTGAAGTTATCGCGGAACAGAATGCTGCCGAATCGACGTCGGAAGAAACCGCGGAAGCTGCTGCTAGCTGAGCCGTTTGTTGAGGCGCGTTACTCGCGTCCCTTAAATCCTTGAGCAATGACATACCATTCGGATGAACCCTTGCGGCTCGCCGGAGGTTTGGCGTGCTTGACTGTTTTAAAGTGCGATTTGAGCAGATTTAGCAATTCTGCATCGGTTCCCCCTGCCAATACCTTGGCAATAAACGCACCGCCTTTTTCGAGAGTTTCAACCGCAAACCAGGCACCGGCTTCGACAAGACCCATGGTGCGAAGGTGATCGGTTTGTTTATGGCCCACAGTGTTCGCGGCCATGTCTGACATGACAAGATCAGGCGGTCCGCCAAGGGCATCTTCAAGTTTTGCAGGTGCCGCATCATCCATGAAATCCATCTCAAAAATGGTGACGCCCTCGATGGGTTCGGTGGGTAGAAGGTCAATGCCGACAATTTCAGCCTTCGGCGCTTTTGCTCGAACAACTTGGCTCCAACCGCCCGGCGCAATGCCAAGGTCCACCACGCGTTTTGACCCTCGAATCAAGCCAAATTTCTCATCAAGTTCAATCAGCTTGTAAGCCGCACGGCTGCGATAGCCGTCGGCCTTTGCCTTTTTCACATATGGATCATTCAGCTGCCGTTGTAGCCAACGGGTCGAGCTCTCTGTGCGCTTTTTGGCGGTCTTGACCCGTCGCTCGGGATTGCGGCCTGATCGTGTCATAGTTTTAGCTCGCCGCCCTTTTTTTGTTTTGACCAGATCGCGCCGCTTGGGGCGCTGGGTTGGAAGGCCCGCTATCAAGTTCTGCCGCCATCATGCTGCGCAATATCCCTTCGCGGATGCCGCGATCGGCTACGCCTAGTCGCTGAGCTGGCCAAAGGTCGAGGATCGATTCCAAAATCGCACATCCTGCCACGACCAAATCCGCACGGTCATTGCCAATGCAGGGCAATTGGCTGCGCTCGTCAGGGGACAATCCTGAAAGCCGCTCGCTAATCTCGCGCATGGAACTGGAAGGAACGATCAGGCCGTCCACGGCCTTTCGGTCGTAGTGCGGCAATTCAAGATGCAGACTGGCGAGGGTGGTGACGGTTCCACTGGTCCCCAAGAGCCGAATGTTTTGGCCCTTTTCTGCGCCAGCGATCCTTTGTACGAAAGGTGCGAAACTTTCAGAAACAACGCGGCGCATTTCAGCGTACCGAGCAAGACGAGACTCTTTTGGTGTTAGGCTATCGTTCTCGATAACGCCCACGGTGTCGGTGAGTGAGACCACCCCCCAAGGCACGCTTTGCCAATCGATGATGCGAGGAATTTTCTCACCTGGTTCGAGCAGCACAAGCTCGGTCGAGCCTCCTCCAATATCGAAGATAACTGCTGGACCCTGGCCTGCTTCTAAAAGGATGTGACATCCCAGCACCGCAAGGCGCGCTTCTTCTTCGGCGCTGATAATATCGAGCACAATGCCGGTTTCACGCCTCACGCGTTCGATGAAGGCTTCGCCGTTGGAGGCTCTGCGACAGGCTTCTGTCGCGACCGATCGGGCAAGCCGTACGTTGCGGCGACGCAGTTTCTCAGCACAAACCGCAAGCGCACCCATAGTGCGTTCCATCGCATTATCAGACAATCGCCCGGTGGTCGTGAGATCTTCGCCGAGTTTCACAACGCGGCTGAACGCATCGATCACGGTAAAGTCGCGTCCCGAAGGTCTCGCGATGAGCAAACGGCAATTGTTCGTCCCCAGATCGAGCGCCGCATATGCTTCGCCCGCTCTATACCTGCCCGTGTTCGATGAAGGCTTGCCATGCTTTGCTGCTGGGCCGGACCGGCCCTTTACACTATTCGCGCGCTTGGTGTTTGGTGCAGGGCGCCGGTTGGCATGCTTCTTACCTTGCCGAGCAGAGTTCGGTTTATTGCCAGCATCATTGTCTGCTTTGGCAAAGCCGGGATTTCGCGCGTTTTTGGCAGAGCCGTCCCGCGCCTGATTAGCGCCCTTTTGGCCACCGCGTTTGGAGGCCGAGTTCTTGTGCTGGCTAGAGCGCTTATACCGAAAATCGGCTACTTTGCCGGACCTGCCGCTCCGTCTTTTGCCAGCTCTTTTGTTATCGTCCGGCGGAGTTGCATCCGCCATAATTCATCTTTCATCTCACCGAATGCGAAAAAAGCATCGGCACTTGTCACCAAAGCTAAACGATGAGGCAGGATAGAGCAAGCGAGCTTGGTCTTCGCACTTGCAAAATAAAGGGAGCCAAATGGAACCATTGTCGCTATGGGGCTCCAGCGGGTGCCGATTACGCAGGCGAACGCCCGTTTGAGCCGCGTGTCGGACCGCGCCTTTCTCATGCTCTCTTCTGTTCCCGCGCGCGCGTCATGTGCGCTAACTCCAAGCGAATTTTTATGTCCTTTGAAACTCTACCTCCGCATCTGGGTGAGGCGCTCGCCCAGCGCGGCTATGAAGCGCTCACATCTGTACAGGCCGCGGTTACTGATCCGCAGGCCGCTGGGCGTGATCTGCTTGTTTCGGCGCAAACCGGTTCGGGCAAGACAGTCGCCTTCGGCCTCGCTTTGTCGGATGAAATCCTCGCTGAAATCAGGGGTACCCCGCTCACTGAAAGTCCATTAGCGCTCGTTATCGCACCCACGCGTGAGTTGGCCTTGCAGGTCAGCCGCGAACTGACGTGGCTTTATGCAAAAGTGGGTCTTCGCATCGCCACATGTGTTGGCGGTATGGATGCCAGCAAAGAGCGCCGCAATCTGCGTTCTGGTCCTGCGATTGTCGTTGGGACACCGGGGCGCCTGAAAGATCACCTTAACCGTGGTTCGCTCGACTTGTCAGGATTGGTAGGTGTGGTTCTCGATGAGGCGGACGAAATGCTCGACATGGGCTTCCGCGATGATCTGGAAGAGATCCTTGATGCCGCGCCTGAAACTCGGCGAACGCTCCTGTTCTCTGCCACATTGCCACGTGCCATTGTGCGCTTGGCGGAACGATATCAAAGCGATGCTCTTCGTCTTTCGCTGGCGGGTCAAGACCGCGGACATGGCGATATCACTTATCAGGCGATCACTGTTGGACCGTCCGAAATTGAGAAGGCCGTGGTTAACTTGCTACGATTCCACGACCCAGAAACCGCGATCTGCTTTTGCGCGACTCGCGACAGTGTCCGGCGACTTCATGCGACTCTTCAAAACCGCGGCTTTGGCGTGGTAGCCTTGTCGGGTGAACACTCTCAGTCAGAACGTAACCAAGCGCTTCAAGCGATGCGGGATCGGCGTGCGCAGGTTTGTGTCGCAACCGATGTCGCTGCTCGCGGAATTGATCTGCCTTCGCTAAGCTTGGTGATCCATGCAGAAGCTCCGCGTGATGCGGAAACCCTTCAGCACCGCTCTGGCCGCACAGGGCGGGCTGGTAAAAAGGGCACGGCTGCGATCCTTATCCCATTTAATCGCCGCAAACGTCTTGAAAGTATGCTTCGCGGGGCAAAAATCGGAGCAGAATGGCTTGGCGCACCAACGCCAGAGATGATCCGTAAGAAAGATCATTCGCGGCTAATGGAGACGCTGAGTGCGCCGGCAGAATATGAGGACGATGACCGGGCAATAGCCTCCGAACTCATGGAACGGCTGTCTGCAGAAGACATCGCTGCGGCTTTGGTGAAGGCTCACCGGGCCAAAATGCCGGAACCCGAAGAATTGATGCCGAACACGGCCAAGGCCCATGAGAAGGCGAAGGCAGATAGGCGCCGCGAAGGGTTTGAAGACACCGTATGGTTCAAGATGGGAGTCGGCCGACGCCAGAGTGCTGAACCACGTTGGATTTTGCCGCTCATTTGTCGGCGCGGGGGCATCACACGCAATGAAATCGGTGCCATTCGTGTAGGGCCAAATGAAACATGGTTTCAAATCCCGCGCCCTTTCGCAGCGGCCTTCGCCGAGAGTTTGCAGAGCACTGAAAACAGCGGCGACAAACAGGACGATATTCCTATTGAAGAATCGGCAGAAGGCCCCCGGATGGAGGCACGCAGCAACCGCAAAGCCGGTGGTCCAAAAGCTCACGCGAAACCCTTCCGCTCAATGCATGGCGGGAAAGACAGGGGCGGCTGGGACAAGGACGGCAAGGGAAAAGGCGGGAAGGATTGGCCTGCTAAAGGCAAGGGTAGCAAACCACGCAAAGGTCCATCGTCCGAGAACAATTCAGATGGAGACCCCAGAAAAGGCAAACCCAAATTTGACCGTTCAGATAAAGGCGGGCCGAACAAGGGCGCGCCTGGCAAAAAAGGCGGACCCTGGAAGAATGCTAAGCCTAAAGGTGATAAACGGCGCTGAACTAGGTTGAGGTCAGGTTCAGCGGCCCTGCCGCGCCTTGCTTGATCCTCGCATAGGTGCGAGCTAGAGGCGCGCCGCTATTGCCCCGTCGTCTAATGGTAAGACTACGGACTCTGACTCCGTCAATTGAGGTTCGAATCCTCACGGGGCATCCAGTCTATTGCCCTTCGCCTAAGGAGGCTTTGCCGATTTGACCAATCAGGACATCTGGTTGCTGCACCAAGCAG
>NZ_JBDXIY010000017.1:0-195436 GCF_039988855.1 Erythrobacter sp. | reverse complement strand
ACAAGATCCTTGGAACCATCCATCCATACCCAACCATGGCAGAGGGCAACAAATTTGCAGCAGGCGAATGGAAGAAAGCCCGTAAGCCTGAAAAGCTCCTAAGCTATGTCGAGAAATACCACGATTGGCGGCGCGGATAAGGGTTGCCCGCAGCCATGTGAGAGGCGCTGTCTGCAGAGAGCGCCTCTCTTCATGGGTTCTGCAGAGAGTTATTTTGACGACGATCCCCAAATATCCGCTAGGCGCGCATCGCGGCCACAACGGGAACGGTAGATGCCATATCGAATGGGGTTCTTCTTGTAATAATCCTGATGGTATTCTTCTGCTTTATAGAAGGTTGCACGCGGCAAGATCGCTGTCACAGGCTCTTCCTGTAGCTCTTCGTTGCGCTGCTCTTTCGACTTGTTAGCGGCCTCTGTCTCGGAATCTGAGCGAGGGAAAATTGCTGCGCGGTAACTTGTTCCTTTGTCGCAAAACTGACCATTGGCATCAAAAGGATCAATGTTTGTCCAGAACGTAGCGAGCAGGTCATCGTATGAAAGTTTGCTTTCGTCATACGTAACCAATACCGCTTCATAATGGCCGGTATCACCGTGGGTCACTTGCCGATAAGTCGGATCTTTGAGTTCCCCTCCAGTATAGCCTGAGACAACGGCGACTACTCCATCGAGTTTTTCAAAGTCTGCTTCCGCACACCAGAAACAACCCATCGCAAAAACGGCAGTCGCATGTCCGTTTGCCAAAGCTTGTTCGGCAATGGTGTCGCCATTCACCTCGGTCTGGCTAGCGTCAACCGAAGGTGAAGCACAGCTGATTGTCAGAATTGAGAGGGCAGCCCAAACGGGAAACCGGGTAAGAAATTTGTCTAGGATGGCCATTTGTTTACGCGCTTCCTTTGTAGTGAGGATTTTGGTCGCCTGACCCTTTTTTCCTAGTCGCCATTCGTGCGTTGAAGCAAGGTTTATGTTGAAGCATTTGGCGTCCGGACAAACAGACTTTCGACGCGGCGTTTTGGGACGAGTACGGTTCTGGAAGCTTGCACTCTATCAGGACCGGAGAAGCCGTTCCGTCAACATTATCACGCGGCGCCCACTGGATTGCGATTGTCATAAACATGCCTGCGCCAATCAGCCCGCGCACTTCCGGTTCGTTGAAGAGCAGTGGCAGACCTTCACCTAACGAATGGAGCCGTAGAGGAGCCAAGGGTACCAAGGAAACACTCTCAAACCAATTTGAGAGCGATTCTTAGTTGCATTAGCAATATTGTTCTTTTAGTGCCTCGCCTCGTCAACAATCAATAGGTGGGATCAACAGATGACTGTAATTCGTTTCGGTGTTTCAATTGCAGTTCTGGCATATTGCCTGCCGGCCATGGCTCAAGAAAATACGGAACAGAGCGAACCGTTAAAACAGGTCAATACGATCATAGTGACGGGCACCAATCAAGAGCGCTACCGCGTTGAAGATTCTGGTGCCCTAACGGGCTTCCGACTCGATTTCCTCGAATTGCCGAGGGTCGTGAATATCATCCCTGAGCAGCTCATTCTGGATCAAAAAATCACTGACTTGGGCGAAGCACTGCGCAACACTCCGGGCGTCACACAATCCGACGGTTTCGGCGGTACAAATGATGATTTCTTCCTTCGTGGATTCCGCCGCAACGCGGTTTATCGCAACGGTTTTAGGCGTCAAACCAACTTCAGAACAAACCTAACGAATGTCGATCACATCCAAGTCGTGCGCGGCCCCGCATCAATAACTTATGGGCAAGTCGAGCCGGGCGGTCTGGTTGATATTGCAACCAAAAAACCGCTTGATGAACAACGCATCGCCGGTGAAATCCGTTATGGTGACTTTGATGATCTTTTGTTCCTCGCAGATTGGTCACAGCCACTGAGTGACAACGCGGGTATCCGTGTCGTCGCATCAACCCAAGACGCCAACAGCTTTCGCGATTTCACGGATATTTCGCGTGATACCATTGCTGTTTCCGGCCGGTATGAACCGACATCATCGACGCGGTTGGATTTAACATATGAGTACCGCGACGAGAGCCGCCCGCTTGATCGCGGAACCGTGACCATCCCCACCCCAGATGGACGTGAGATACTAAACAATGTCATCGACATTCCAATTTCCCGGCGATTTGGCGAAGAATTTGAGGTTTTCGAAAGCAAGTTCCATTTCCTTGAGGGGTCGCTGGAACAAGAGTTGAATGATAATTGGAATCTGCGCCTAGGTGCAGCCTATGAGAACAGTACGGCAAATGACCTGCAAGCTCGGCCTCTCGCAGTGGTGATTTTAAACGCAAATGCGCCTATCTCTGCAGATGGGTTTTTCACTGCGCCTGTTGTTCCGGAAGCTGTCTTTGATGATCCGACCGATCAGGCGTTCCTAGCGCGGCGTACGGATGGGAGCCGGGAGCGGGAAACCGAAGTGTTCTATCTCAACGCTAAGGTTACAGGCGAATTTTCCACCGGCGCTATAAATCACCGAGTGGCAATTGGCGGCGATTTCTTTGACGGTGAAACAACACGTTTCTTTGCCGCAACCGCACCAACCAATGGTGTTCCTGAGGCCTTTGGCGGAACTGGACCGCTGCTCGATGTGAGAAATCCCATTTTCGGGAATTTGCCCGACACAGTTTCATTAGACGGGCTGCCGCTACTCACAGCAAAGTCGCAAGCTTACGGATTCTACATCAATGACTATGTCGATCTGACAGACAAACTTAGCCTTTTGATCGGCTTGCGCTATGATGGCGTTACTCTTGGCGGAGACACAGAGTTGGACGCAGCTCATGCGTTCTCTCCGCAAGCCGCTATCAATTACAAAGTTACGGACAACAGTTCAGTTTTCTTCAGCTTCAGTCAGGCGTTTGAGCCAAACTTTGTCGCGGACCCGGAACAAGGCATCACCGAGCCATTTGAACCTGAAGATTCCGAACAGTTCGAATTTGGCATCAAAAATGAGTTTTTTGACGGAGCATTGCAAACCAATGCTGCGCTATATCGGATCGACAAAAACAATGTGCTCACCGTTGAAATCGGTGTTCCGGTTTTGCGCGATGGGCAAAGCTCGCAAGGCTTAGAACTGTCTGCATCCGGTCAGCCCACACCGGGAATGAACATCGTAGCGGGTTATGCCTACACTGATGCCGAGGTTGAAGGCGGAGGGAACGACGGCAACCGGCCTCGCAATGTGGCGGAACACACATTCAATCTTTGGGCATCATACGAGATTCAGTCGGGATCATTGGAGGGCTTAGGGTTCGGGAGCGGTTTGTTCCACACGAGCGACCGATTTGGTGATGACGCTAACAGTTGGACACTTGGCAGTTACACACTCGTCGATATGTCGGTTTGGTACACTGTTGCCCTTCCCAGCTTGGGAGAAGGAAAAACAGTGCGCTTGCAACTTGCAGCTAAGAACCTGTTCGACGAAAATTTCTTCTCTGCAAGCGGCGGAAATGAGCGTGTAAGCATCGGCACCCCCCAAGCATTTATCGGATCGCTCTCATTTGAGTTTTGACCGCATCGAAATGCGTGAATTCCTGAAAACTAGCACGATCCTTCAAGGAATTGGGTGTGGCAACAGTCGCGGATGATACAGTTGATCGGTCAAAGCCGGTGAAGAAAAAGAGCGAGCGAAAAAAGCTCTATGAACTGCACACGTGGGTGGGTTTCCATCTGGCATTTATCATGGCGTTGGTTCTTTTCACCGGCACTATTGCCACACTCTCACACGAGATAGATTGGCTTATTCACGATGACATGCGCGTTACCCAAGGCACGGAAGTGGTGTCATGGGGAGAAATGGAACGGGCTGTTCGTGCCCATGATCCCGACGCAAACATCCTCAGTTTAGAGACATTGGGACACGACTACTTTGCATATCGCGCTTCGGTGGCCGACAAATTTGGGAAGTTGAATTACATCCACGTCAATCAATGGACCGGAGAGGTCACAGGAGAAGCAAACCCGCTAACGGTACAGCGTTTCTTCCGCGACTTGCACCGTTACCTGTTCATGCCGAGTGTTCTTGGACTGCCGATTGTCGGGTCTTTGGCGTTTATCTTGGCCATTTCACTTTACACCGGCTTAAAAACGACCCGCAATTGGCGCACCGTAATGACGCGGGTTAGGCGCAGTAAAGGCGCCCGCGTTATGGTGGGCGATATGCACAAGGCGGCCGGGATATGGAGCATATGGTTCATCATCCTAATCATCGTTACCGGCATCTGGTATCTGACAGAATTTGGGTACAGCGTTGCTGGAGAGCGTATGGAAGCAGAAAGGCCGAATGTTTCGGCTCAACGGATCGAAGAATTGGGGCCGGTCATTTATGATCGGCCAATCGCGGAAATCGCAAAAGTGGCACAAAGTTCGATCCCGGACATGCAAATCACCCGCATCCAATATCCGGTAACGTCCGCTCAGCCATTCACTGTTTTGGGTGTTCGCGATAATCCATTGCTACGCAACAGAGCCAACCGCGTATTTGTCGATCCGGTTGATCTATCGGTTATCAAATCACAGCCCGAAGAAGATATATCGACGGTCGCCTATCTCAACGAAATGGCCGACCCACTGCACTTCGGTACCTTCGGCGGTCTCACCACGAAGATCATCTGGTTTGTGTTTGGTCTCTTTGTTTCTGGTCTGTCGATAACGGGCGTCTGGCTCACATGGCGGCGGTTAAAGATCAAGGTTGTAACCAAAGCCCAGGTCGCAACACTTCCTGTGCTAATTCTCTCAATGCTCTTCTTCAGTTTTTGGCTTGAACGCTACCAACCTACAGAGCTGCCCGACCATGAAGAACTATTGGAATGGCAAACATTGCCATCAGGAATGAAGGCACAGATTGCCGTCACCCGCGAAACCAGCAACCGCGTAGATACAGCAAGATTGATACTAGACGCGCAAGGACGCCCGAACCTCAAGACTATAGACATTTGCTCTGGAGGGAACTGCGCCGAGACAGAAATACGATTGTCAGGGCGAAGTTTGTCGGTGCCGTTAGAATTGCCGAATAATGAGTTGGTTATCAGCGAAACAATCGTTGCAGAACTAAACTATAACAATGGGCAAAGAGAAGAGTTAAGCTGGGAGTTGAATTCGAAGCGGCCTTTTCCACTAGATAAATAGGCGGGCCTATATACCTAGCTAGCCAGATTTGAATTGACTTGGTTAGCTATGTTGGCTGGTTAGGTATATAAGCCCCTTTCCTTTCATTCTCGAAGCGCTTTGTTTTCGAATGTCCGACGCAAACATTGGACCGAAGCGGTTCCACCACATTCTCGCCGTCTCACAGCTGATGTCCTAGCCGCGTTCGAACAACAGATCTTCGACGTTTCGGAGCGAAAAAGGAAAGCGGAAATACAGCAGAACCGTCATCCGGATCACTTCTGGCGATGACTTAAAATAACGGAACGGACCGGCCAGTTTCTTACGTCTAGGCATGGTCTTTGCCCTAACCGTCCGTGCCTGATTTTCAATCAAGTAGGTTTAGTCTGACAACAACGCCAAAAGAAGCCGTCTATTCAATGATAGTTGTTTTGAGTTGGAACTTTTGCTCAATTCCCCTTTATCCAAGCTATTGAATGGCGATGTTACACCGTGGCGACTGGGAACAGCCATCGATATCAGACGAGCTTGTACAGTTCCTCAATTTCAATCAGCGTGGGAACCCTATGTCAGAAAACACCTTACTTTGCGGCCAACACGATATGATGCCGCAAACAACTCATGATGAAGCTGCGCAATTGGGCTATGTCCGAAGCCTCCGTAGGTTAATCACTTCAGAACTTACGCCAGGTCACAAGGCAGTCTATGACGCACGGATCGCTCCGCAGATCGAGAAAGAACTTGGGCGCAGTGCAGAAAATCGGACTGAGCTAAAACCATTTTTGGAGAAGGACGGGTATCATCAAACATGGTCAGCAATGCTCCGCACCACTCAAGAAATGATGTGGAATGCAGTTTATGAATGCGTGGACAGGCAAGCCGACGATCTCAATGGGAAATTTAAAGAGCTGAGCCAAACACGAGGCCCCGGCTCGCTCAGCATTAGTGAGAATTTTGATATCCCAGCTTATAGCGATCTGGTTGATAATCACACAATGCCCGGCGGCTATCATACTGAAATTGCCAATGATGATGTCACGCCTGGCGCGGCGTACGAACAGAGCATTCATGTCTATATGATGGGCGGAATGGGCCGTTATAATGATGATGTTGGGAAAATGTTGAGCGACTACGTTCAATGGAAATATCCCGATTTCAAACCGCTTCGTATCTTAGATATCGGCTGTTCTGTTGGGCATAGCACGTTGCCATATGCAGACATGTTTCCCGATGCGGAAATTCACGCGATTGACCTTGCGGCGCCGCTTGTGCGGTTTGGGCACGCTCGGGCAAAGTCAATGAACAAGGCTATCCATTTTTCTCAACAGAATGCGGAAGCCACCAATTTCGAGGATGAATCATTCGATCTGATTGTGTCGCATATCATGATCCATGAAACATCGACCAAGGCATTGAACAATATCATGAAAGAATGCCGCCGGCTCCTAAAGCCAGGCGGTCTTACAGCCCATCTTGAGATGCTACCCTTCTCAAAGAAGACGCCTTTGCAACAATATTTGACCGATTGGGATAGCGTGAACAATCACGAGCCCTTCATTGGTAAAATGAACGATCTCGATATGGACGTGGTTCTCAAAAACGCTGGGTTCAGTGCAGAAGAACGATTTGTAGAGTTTGTACCGATTGGCTTTCAAAATACCGAGCCAACGTCGCTTGACTATGCGCACCTGATTGGGACTGAGCGCCACATATTTGGGGCGAAGAAAACTAACTGATGCGTGGACGTCTAGCCTGCGATAAAATGTGATCGTAGCTTCAATGCGGCATAAAAATGGGTGCTGTGTTGCGTTTTAGACTGACTTAATTGGCAAGCATCAGCCCATTGATCTTTATCACGAGGGAAATTTCATGCCCGCCTATCTGATTGGCACAATAGATATTGAAGACACCGAGGCTTACAGTCTTTATCGGTCGTTCAACCCCTCCCTTGTCGAGGCAGCAGGCGGAAAATACATTATCAAAGGCAAGCCGGTCGCTGTCCTTGAAGGCAGCGACTTTCGGAGCCGTTTTGTTATGATCGAATTTGCCAATGAGGCTGCTTTAAAGCGTTTTTACGACTCTGCTGAATACTCTTCGCTAAGACCAATTCGAGAGAAAAGTTCTAAATCATCGTTAGCGGTCGTTAACACTGACGAGACCGCAAGCACACGAACAGCGTTTCAAATCCAAGAGTTTGGCGAAGCAGTGGAGCTTTGTTCGGTAACATCGCCCCTAGCCGAAGTCGGTCATGATGAAGTGCGCATTCAACCAACATTGATCGCGGTCAATCCTGTCGACTGGAAGATTCGCGATGGTATTCTTGCCGCGCTTCCGTTTCAATTTCCGCACTCTCTTGGGTGCGAAGGTGTTGGAGTTGTCGAAGCGGTTGGCGAAGGGGTTAAGGGCTTTCAAACAGGGCAGCGCGTTATGGCTCATTCCAGCCTATTACGGGGTGGATGGTTTGCCGATCGAGTAGATGTTCCCGCCAACCAATGCTCCTTGGTTCCGGCTCAAATGGCTGACGAACATGCGGCATCGCTTAGCGTTGCATCGCTCACTGCGGCCCAAACCATAGGCCTCCATGAAGGACCAATCGGAAGCGCGCTTGTTATCGGGGCTTCAGGTGCGGTGGGTTCAATTGCAGTTGCGCTACTCAATAATGGAGGTAGCCGAGTAGATGCAATCTGCTCTGCTAGCAATTCGGCATATGTCACCGCTCTTGGGGCCAATGTCTTGCCGCCCCAACAGGCAGCCGAGCAAGAGTATGACTTTGTACTCGATGCCTCTGGCGGTCCTGCAATAGAAGCAGGCTATCGGAGTTTGGCTAAAGGCGGAACCTTGGTATCGATTGTACAGCCAGTTGATGAGGTGCGCGCGCTCGAAAATTCGGCAAAGGCGATCCGCTATTCTGTACAACCAAACGGCGAACAATTGTCCCGTTTGATGGCTGAGTATGACGTTTTACCGGAGCCGCGCATTGCTGCGCTAATGCCATTGGCCGAGGTGAACGCGGCGCTCCATCTATCTAAGGCGGGGCAGGTGCGTGGAAAAATTCTCTTAAAACCATGAGCTAATATAGGCGCATGGTCAAAAGTTGATCGCTACAGCCGCTCAGAAATTAAATAGCGAACGCAAATTTTGCAGTTTGCCGCTACTAAACTCCATCAACGCCGCTCTCAATTTGTCTCTACAGCGTTGATATCAGCCGATTAGATATCTTGAAGGATAAGGTCCGCTCCTTTTGCGCCAATCATCATCGCAGGGGCATTGGTGTTGCCGCTTGTGATGCGCGGCATAATCGATGCATCGACTACGCGTAAGTTCTTGATTCCATGAACTCGCAATTGGCTATCGACAACGCTCTGCTTGTCTGATCCCATCGCGCATGTGCTGGTCACATGATAGACTGGCCCCGCCGCTGCGCGGAATAATTCACGCCACTCTTCATCGGTTGATATTTGAGGGCCAGGGAATTGCTCCGTCACGGAATATGGCTTCATGGAAGGAGCAGAAAAGACCTTGCGCACCCATTCGCATGCAGCCTGTAACCGCGCACAATCCCTATCATCGCTCAACAATTGCGGCAGGATCAAAGGCGCTGTTGCTGCATTTGCCGCAGAAAGCTTGATCTCACCGCGGCTATCGGGATGGCAAACGGTCGGGACGCACATCATCGCAGGTGTGCTCATTGGCACAACATTTTGCCCATCGATCGTATAGCCTAACGGCGTGAACAGGACTTGGACATCAGGGCTTGGTTCTTTGTCACTAGAACGAATAAATGCGGTTGCTTGCGCTGGCGGGCTGGCAGCGGCACCGGTTCCATCCATCAAATAGCGTAGGCCGTTACGCACAGCGCCTGCGAAATTGTATTCTTGATTCACGGTGCGCACATTGTCGGCAACTTGTTGGACAATCCAAACGCCGGAATGTTCTTGGAGGTTTTGACCAACGCCTGGCAGATTGGCGCTCACGTCAATACCAAGAGCTTTCAAATGATCTGCAGGGCCAATCCCTGAGAGCATGAGCAATTGCGGAGAACCAATTGCACCAGCGGCCAAAATAACTTCACGCCGCGCGCGGAGAGCCTTGATCTCTCCGCCGCTTGTATAGGTAATACCGCGCGCAACATTGCCATCGAGATCAATTTTCTCGACAAGGGCATTTACAATGAGATGCACATTTTTGCGCTGCAGGGCGGGTTTCAAAAACGCTTTGGATGAGCTCTGTCGCCAGCCTCTTTTTTGCGTGACTTGGACGATAGCTGCGCCTTCTTGGCTCGCGCCATTGTAATCGGGGTTTGCCGGGATTCCAGTTTCCGCCGCCGCCTCCACAAATACATCGCTAAGCCTATGCGGCTTGCGAAGCTTTTCGATATGCAGATTGCCTTTCGTGCCGCGAAGGTCGCTCACGCTCTCTTCTGCGTAACCTTCAATGTCCTTAAAGTACGGCAAGACATCATCATATGACCAGCCCGCATTGCCTTGTTCAGCCCAAGCGTCATAATCTTCGGCCTGACCGCGGACATACAGTTGGCCATTTGTAGAGCTACTGCCGCCGACCACTCGCCCTCGCGGCCAAGCGTCAGTGCGTCCGCTGCGCGTTGGATCGGGCTCGGATACGTAACACCAATCGAAGTCAGGATTGCCGGCCGCTTTCATCGCCCCTGCAGGAATCTTCACCACAAGCGAGGAGTCTTTGCCGCCTGCTTCAACAACGGCAATGGTATGCGTGCCGTCTTGCGAGAGCTTTTCAGCTAGGACGCACCCGGCAGATCCAGCTCCAACGATGATGAAATCAAATTCTTCGAATGCTGACATTGTATGGCCTATTTAACGATGGCATCGAATTAATCGTGCCTGGCCGAGAGTAGGCAGTGTCTGCTTCTATTGTCCAATTGGCCAGTTCAATCGTTCGATAGAAACAGACAAATAGGACGTTTCCGGGAATTAGATTATGTTCGAAAAATCAGCAGCGATCCTTGCAAGGCAGCCAGAGCACCAACAGAGTTGTTCAGGCGTGTTGACGCAATCGAACGCGAGAACCGGAAGGTAGACGATGAACAAGCAAGTGCATGACATGTTTCCTGAAGCGAACCATGATGAACAGTCGCAGCAGGCTTTCTTGCGCAGTTTTATGATGCACATTTATGAGAGGGTGATGCCCGGCAATGACATTCTGTACAAACAGAAGGTCATTCCTGAGTTTGAAAAAAAACTTGGGCGCCCGCCACAAACTCGCAAGGAAGTGCGCGAGGCGCTGGGCGAACAGCCATTTAATCAAATGTGGGGCTCCCTTATGCGGACGAGCCAAGAAATGATGTACCACACGGTCCGTCCCAGCATTGAACGTCAGATGCCGAACCTGAAGGCAAAAGCAGCGAAGCTAGACAATGCTCCGGGTTCGCTAAAGCTTGACCCTAGACTTGAAATTCCAAAATACCACACCAATGCAGACATCCACTGTAAGCCGGGCGGTTATCATACGAAGACCGATGACACTGACTTCTTGGCAGGCGCAGAGTTTGATCGCACAGTGAACGTGTATTTCCATGGGAAAACGGGGCCGCTTGCTGATGATATGGGTCTTTCGCTGGCGAGCTGGATCAAAGAAAACCACCCAGATTTTGATCCAAAGTCAGTCTTGGATATGGGCTGTACGATCGGTCATAGCTCCATCCCATATTTGGATGTTTTCCCCGGGGCAGAAGTGCACGCCATTGACGTAGCAGCACCCTGCCTAGAGTATGGGCATTACCGCGCAAAGTCGCTCGGGAAGGCCGTTCATTTCAGTCAACAGAATGCTGAAAAAACCAATTATCCGGACGGGTCATTCGATCTCATCGTTTCGCATATTCTAATGCATGAAACATCGCATAAAGCCCTCAAAAACATCATTGAGGAATGCCATCGGTTGTTAAAACCGGGCGGCTTGATGATCCATATGGATGTTGTGGGTGCAGATGATCCGTTCGGTCAGTATCTTTGCGAATGGAACGCACATTACAACAACGAGCCGTATATGGGTGGTCTTCAGGATGAAGATCTTGGCGGACTATACAAGGATGCTGGTTTTCCCGTCGAAAACTTCTTCATGAAGCAGATCGAGAGCATTCATTTGCCTAAGACTATGCCTGAAGTCATGAAGGCAAAGCGTGCCGAAGGTGTCGTAATTGGCATCGGCTATTACACAATCGTCGGCACCCAAAAGACTTAAAAAACACTGCCGCCTAAATCACTGAATGTGGCTGAAAAGGATGTAGCAATGCCCTGACTGTTGAGCCGCCCCGAGAACTGGGGCGTGCTCATCAGCAGAGTGCATAATCTAAGCGAACATCTCCATATATGCGACCGCTTCGCGCATTCCGGATGCAGCAGCTGCCTCTAGTCCAGCCTGTGTGGTTCTTGTGTGCTCCCCTGCAAAACGCAAGCGGTCAAGAATGGGCGTTGCCATCCAATTCGACATTCCCCGTACATCGCCCGGCCGCATCACATGCTTATTGCCGCGAACATAGGGATTACGCCCCCAACTATAGGCTCCCACTGGCGAAAGCGCGCCTTTCATAGATGGTCTTAATTCGCCCAATCGCCTTTGAACAAATCCAACCATCTCCTTTTCTTCCATTTTATCAAATTCAGCAGCAGCGGTACCGTTGATCCAAACGTCAAGCCAAGCAACCTTCCCATCTTTATCATGATTTGCCATCACCCTCTCGACAATATCGTCGCTGACCATCCCGGCTGGATGCCCATCCTTTTCCCAATATGGCTGTGTAGGTATGAAGAACACATGGGTAGTCAGCGTGTATAGTGAATTTTCGAGGGCGACCTTTTTAGGCCCGGTGGGGGCTGGCGTAATTGCTATCGAACTCATGGCTGAATAGGGCACGGTGCAAATGACGCTCTTTGCGCGGATCGATTTTCCGCTTGCCAAGGTCACCGTCGCCGCGTCTTTTTCAACATTGATTGCCGAAACCGCATCGCCCAAAATCGGCTCTGACTTCAAGTTTTCGGAAATACGCTCAATCAGTGTAAGCATCCCTCCTTCGACATTGTAGAACCCCGGTGGCCCGTTTGCAGCATCATAAACCTCGCGCACTGCATCGTCTTCCTTCGGCGGCGCGATTCCGGCGAATTCGCGCATCTGAAACAACGCAGAGGTTTGGTCGAGACCCATCGTGTTCGAAGTGAGGTCGATGAGGCGCAGAGCCTCTTCTGATACGCCGTTCTCTTTCAAATATTGGCCGAGAGGAACGTCGAAAGCCAACAGTTCATCAGCATTCCAATTATGGATATCTTGGATCTTATTGTGCTGCATAACAATTGGAAATTCCAACTGTTCTGGCAGAAGGCCGCGCTCTTTTCCGACCATCAGATTGGCCGAAGATGTTTGCCAAGCATTCGGATGAACAAACTGCCCATTGATATGATAGCTGAAGCCGTCCTTAGAATTCGGCGCGATAAAAGGCACGTCAGCGCGATTGGCATGATACAGAACCGAACCATAATTGGGGCCAATTGTCGTTGCCCCGCAATCAAATGCTCCATCTTGGGTTCTTAGGCTGAAGCACCGACCGCCTAACTGCTTATCCGCCTCAACAATTTGAACTTTGACGCCTTGCTCTTCCAATGTGAGAGCGGCGGCAACTCCGGCCATCCCCCCACCAATCACGACGACATCCACTTCTGTACTCAACCATGCCCCCCGGGGCGAGCAACCTGCAATCAATGCCGCCGATAGCCCGCCGACCATCGCCTGCCGGCGGTCGATAAGTAAGTTAGGTTTTCTCATCTGAATTTCTCTCTTGCTTCTGCTACGCGGGGATCATTGGGTATCCGGTTTGACCCGAAGCGTCTGTCGAAGCTCATTGTCCATTCCCCCGCTAAGGAACGCCAAAATATCGCTCACGATCAGCTCTTCGTTTTCGAGATAGGGATAGTGGCCGAGTCCGTCATATTTGCGGATTAACGTAGGCGCGCCGGTCATCCAATGTTCAAAAACATCGGCATCAAGATGCACAACTGTAGGGTTGGATTTACCCCATTGTATAAGGGTAGCAGCAGTGACACCTGCTAGGATCGATTTAGGATCACCAGTCTTGAAAGCATAAGATCCTGGCGCGACCTCTTCCGATCTCCGGTTGACGTCATAGGCTAATGACACCAGCCAATCGGGCGCCTCTTGCGGTTCAAAGAAATTCCGAGAAAGCAAATTCGCCCAGTATTCTGGGGGCTTCACAGCCATCCTTGCCCATTGCCTTTCTTCCGCCCGATCACGGTTGGGATTGCTTTGTCTTGTACGAGGCAAACCGGCAGAATTGATCAGAACCAAACGGTTGACCATTTCTGGATGATAAGATGCAAAGCGGAATCCAGCCATCGCGCCGCTCGATGTTCCAACAACATACACTTGCCCAAGATCGAGCTCATCCACCAATTTGGCTACGATCTCAGCGTTGCGGTTGAAAAAATCGACCGGCTCATCGCCTTTCGCCAATGCGTCCAGACCGCTTAATCCTGTGCTCGGAAAGTCAGGCCGGATAACACGGTAATTGTTATCGACCAGGGCCTGAGCGACACCGTCCCATGCTCTGAAATTGAGAAATGATGGAGGGAGAAGCAATACAGGCTGGCCTGCCCCTTCGTCCGCGTAATGCAAATTCACTCCATCCAAATCGATATAACGCGAAGATGCAACTTGATATTTCTCGCGTAGGTCCGCCAAGCTAATTTTGGGATGAGCTTCGGTGTCTGCCGCGTGCGGCACCGCTGTTGCAGGCACCGCGGCAGTCGTGTCAGTCGGCATTTCGATAGGCACGCAGGCAGAACTCAGCCCCAGCATGACCAACGCACAAGACCTGGCCATTTTCCGCTTAAGATTCACGGTTCAAGACTCAATGTGAGCTTGGACGAAAGCCTCCAAGATTCTGCGCTCCGTTCGGATCTCAGCTCACGGATCATCGTAAATTCATTGCCATTACGAATATGAGTGTAGCGCGATTCAGAGGGCGCATTATCTGTTGCATGGACTAATTCCGATGATTGACGAGCCGCTTCCCAATTCTGGGCATCATCATAGGTAAGTCTGACCGCCTTGAAGAAATAGATTTTTCCTATCCCTCCATAGAAGTACGACATCTGCATTTTTGATGCATGGTCATTGCCCCCATTAGTAGCTCGTTCCAGGCTTTCGCTGATCATTTTTTCGCCAGGGAAAATCACTTTGAGAGTCGAGAAAGCATCGCCCTGTTCCGGAACAAAGGTGTTTGTTTCAATCAAAAGATCATTGCCCGGCTGGCATTGAAATCCAACCTCCACCGGCGCTGAACGAACAAGCTCACCTTCCTGATACTGCTCAAATTTACCGGACCAGTCGCCTGCCAATGTGCACAATGCTGCGATATATGCCTCAGAAGTTGGCTCCGGATCCTTCGGCACTGCTGTAGGTCCGCTCTGGCTCGAGGCGGGGACACTCAACAAAGCAGAGCCGATCAAGTAGGCCAAAAGGCCCTTACAGAATGCAGGTGTAGAAGATTTCATCCGATCGCTCCAATCGTTCGCAAATTGTCCATACTGCTACCATCAAAGCCAAGGTATTGACGCAAGACTTGATCGGTATGCGCGCCTAGCAATGGAGGTGGTTCATTGGGTTGACCCGGAAATGGGACCGGCTGCCCCACGGTGCGCAGGCCCTCTGCGTGGTCCGAAATCTGCGAACGGGCCGCGACTTGGTCGGACTGCAATGCTTCGCCAACCGACCGGATTGGACTGTGCGGAATGCCGCCAGAATTGAAGGTTTCGGCCCATTCTTGTGTAGTGCGCGTTTTGAGTAAGGGAGAGATGAGCGCTATGAGGTTTGCCCGGTCTTCGACCCGCCCCTTGTTCGTGCGCCAGTTTTCGCGCGCACCAATATCAGGCCGGTTTAAGCACTCGCAAAATGCTTGAAATTGGCTGTCATTCCCGACTGCCACAACAATATGACCGTCGCCTGTGTCAAACACTTGATATGGCACGATGCTGGGATGGGCATTGCCAAGCCGCTGGGGTGGAACCCCGGTTGCCAGAAAATTGGCTGCCTGATTGGCCAATGCCGCCAGTTGGCAATCATGAAGCGCGACATCGAGCTGGCAACCCATCCCGATAGCCTCCGCATTGCGCAATGCGGCAAGGATGGCCGTGGTTGCATAAAGGCCGGTAAACAGATCCGAGACAGCAACACCAACCTTCATTGGCTCCGCCCCCGCGCTGCCATCAGGCTGTCCCGTCACAGACATCAGTCCGGTCATAGCTTGGATCAAATAGTCATAACCGGGCCGGTGGCTGTTGGGCCCAGTTTGACCAAAACCAGTGATCGAACAATATACAATTTTGGGATTCTCGGCAGATACGCTGGCATAATCCAAACCATATTTTGCCAACCCGCCGACTTTGAAGTTCTCGACAACAATATCGCTTTGACTAGCAAGATCACGGATCAATTGCGCTCCTTCACCTGAGGCCATGTCTATCGCAACAGATTTCTTATTTCGATTGGCAGCATGAAAATAGGCTGCCTCGCCATTGGCGGTGTATGGCGGCCCCCAGCCTCGGGTATCGTCGCCAGTCCCCGGCTTTTCGATCTTTACGACATCCGCGCCATAATCGGCCAACAATTGCGTTGCCCATGGCCCAGCCAAAACCCGCGACAGATCCAAAACCCTCACACCAGCAAGTGGCAATGGCGAATCTTCCATAACTCCAACTCCCGAAATCCGCCCTGAGCAAAGCCTTGCCTCAAACATCTAGCCTCAGAAGTGTTGGCTCGGCTCTGAACTTGGCTTGAGCGCACCTTGTCGTCCGGCATCAATTAATATATTGGTATATTATTATGCCTTCTATGACCAGCCCCTCATTTAGTTCTGCGATGTCCTGCGCTCTCACCTCGCATAGGAAAGTAGACCTATGACAATGGCACAACCTCCCCAAATGACCCTGACCCAAAAGATCATCGCCAAAGCATGTGGTCGGGAAAATGTTATGCCAGGAGAGCTCGTCACCGTTTCTGTCGACTTATTAATGGGTCAAGATGCTTCGGGACCGCGCAAATGGGGACCAAGGCTGAAAGAGTTCAACGCAAAGTTGTGGGATCCAGACAAAGTCGTGGTGGTGTCTGATCACTACGTTCCAGCAGTGGATGCGCAATCGGCAGAAATTCTTGCGACCTCTCGCCAATTTGCGCGGGAATACGGGGTCAAAAACTTCTTTGATATGCAGGGGATTTCTCACGCGATTATGCCCGAACGCGGATTGCTGCGCCCGGGAATGTTCGTCGCGGGCGGTGACAGCCATACGCCAACAGCCGGTGCATTCGGCTGCTATGCGGCCGGATTTGGGGCGACTGATACAACCGCAATCGCGATCACGGGCGAAACTTGGACAACTGTTCCGGAAACAATCAAGGTTCAGATTGATGGCGAACTTGGCGAACATGTAACCGCCAAGGATGTCATGCTTTGGTTGTGCCGCGAGATGGGTATGGAAAACAGCTTCAAATCAGTCGAATTTTGTGGCTCAACAGTGGCTTCGATGTCGATGTCAGAACGGCTTGTACTGTCCAATATGGCCGCAGAACTTGGTGCAGAAGCAGGCATCATTGGCGTCGATGCAGTGACTATTCAGGCGCTCAAAGACACGGGCGGCGACTGGCACGGCGCGGAACAATGGGTTGCCGATGAAGGCGCCACATATGTGAAAACGATAAAGCTTGATGCAAGCCAGCTTGTTCCCCAAGTCGCGGCGCCGCACGCACCTGAAAACACGAAACTGGCTAAGGAGTTTGCGCAGGTCGCAGTCGATCAATGCTATGTCGGAGCCTGTGTCGGCGCAAAATTGGAAGATCTCCAGATGGCGGCGACCATCTTAAAAGGCCGCAAGGTCTCACCGACAACCCGCCTATTGGTTGCGCCAGCGACTGTGCGAGTAACAGAGAAGGCTGCGGTCGATGGAACATTGGCGGCATTGACGGGCGCAGGCGCGATATTGCTGCCATCTGGATGCGGAGCTTGCGCTGGAATGGGCGCAGGGATCGTGGCGCAGGGGGAAGTGTGCATTTCAACGACAAATCGCAATTTTCAAGGCCGGATGGGGCACAAGGATGCTTCTGTATATCTCGCCTCTCCCTATACGGTGGCAGCATCTGCAATTACTGGCAGAATTACCGATCCGGATGAGCTGACACCACTTCTCGCTGAAAAGGAGAGGCTCACGGCATGATTGTTGAGGGGGCAGCGTGGGTTTTTGGGGATGGTATCGATACGGATGTCCTTGCCCCGGGCTATGCCATGAAGAAGTCACCCGAAGGGCTTGCACAGCACTGCCTCGAAGCTGTCGATCCAAACTTCGCGAAATTGGTAAAGCCCGGCGACATTGTGGTTGGCGGCGCCAATTTCGGTCTGGGATCAAGCCGGGAACAGGCGGCGATGGTGCTCGCCACATTGGGCGTTGGCGCTGTTTTGGCCAAATCCTTTGCGCGCATTTTTTATCGCAATGCGATCAATATTGGACTGCCGGTAGTGGCGATCGATTTATCGGACAGGGTGGCTGCTGGAGAATTGCTGCGGCTTGATCTTAGCAGTGGCAATATTTGCCTTTTGAAGGACGGTTCAGAGCACGCTTTTCAGCCCATGCCTTCGCATATAATCGAGCTTGTCAGCGCAGGCGGATTGATGGCTCAGCTGAAGCAAAGGATGGGACGATAAATGCCATTAAGGCAGGATATAAACGGTCCCGATATGGTGCTTGCGCCCGGCGTCTATGATCCCCTTACCGCGCTCATGGCGCAGCAGGCTGGCTTCTCTGCCGCCTATATCTCAGGCGCTTCGATCTCTTACACTATGCTGGGCCGCCCTGATTTGGGCTTCGTCAGCCTATCCCAGCTCGCGGATGCCGTAGAACGCATGCGCCAACGGGTGGAAATAGACCTGATTGTGGATGCGGACACAGGCTTTGGAAATGCCTTGAATGTCGCACACACTGTCAAAGTGCTTGAACGATCAGGCGCCAATGCGATCCAGCTTGAAGATCAGAAAATGCCCAAACGATGCGGCCACCTTGCTGGCAAACAACTGATCAGCACGCAGGAAATGGTCGGCAAGGTGAAAGCCGCGATCGATTCCAAAACAAGCTCAGACACGCTTATCATTGCCCGGACTGATGGGATCGCCGTCGAAGGGTTAGAAGCAGCCTTGGACCGCGCCAATGCCTATAAAGAAGCTGGCGCAGATGTGTTGTTCGTTGAAGCCCCAAAAACCGGCAATGATCTGACCATAGTTGGCCAGCGCCTGTCAGGATCAATCCCGCTCTTGGCCAATATGGTGGATGGTGGCGATCCAGCTGTGCAAAATGCAGATGCCCTGCATAAAGCTGGATTTTCATTGGTAATCACCGCGGGCAGTCTTGCCCGAGCGACCATTTTTGCAGCGGAAAAGCTGCTGCAAACTCTGTTTGAAAATGGGTCCACTGCCGCGTGCAATGATGAAATGCTAAGTTTCGCTGGCCTTAACCAGCGTATCGGTCTGCCAGAAATGTTGGCCGAAAGTGAGAGATATGGACCTTCGGGTTCTGACAATTGAGAATAGGTTCAGGAGCAAAAATGCAAGATCCAAAACTCTATGGACATTGGCCTTATCGAGGTCGTCCAAAAGTGACTTGGCCCGGTGGCAAAAAAATGGCTTTCTGGGTCGCGCCCAATATTGAGTTTTACGAACTTCACCCGCCCAAAAACCCGCATCGCAGCCCTTGGCCGCGTCCCAATCCGGATGTGGTCAATTACGCCTATCGCGACCACGGCAACCGGGTTGGCAATTGGCGTTTGATCGAAGCGATGGAGAAATACAGCATACCCGGCACTGTCAGCCTATCTGTGGCGATGTGCGATCACTTCCCTGAAATGATTGAACAGGTGAATGGGCTGGGTTGGGAGTTTTTCTCTCATGGAGCCTATAACACCCGTTATACCTATGGGATGGACAAACAGCAGGAGCGTGAGACCCTGCAGCATGCGATCGACACCGTGAAAGCGGCAACTGGTCAGCGCGTGCGCGGCTATCTTGCCCCTGCGCTAACGCATAGCGTGCATACGATTGAATTGCTGGCCGAACTGGGTTTCACATATTCTTGTGACCTATTTCAGGATGACCAGCCTCAGCCTCTCAATGTTCCGGGCAACCCATTGGTGTCGATGCCCTATTCATTGGAAGTGAACGACCATTATGCCTACAATGTGTTTGGTCAGTCCCCCCAACAATACACCGATGTGTTGAAACGTCAGTTTGACACTTTGTTGGAAGAAGGCGGCACCTCAGGCACGGTCATGTGCATTCCAATTCACGCATATCTGGTTGGCCGTTCGCACAGGATGGGGCCGTTTGATGAAATCCTGCGTTATGCCGAAGAGCACAAGGATGACATTTGGATCACCCGGGCAGGCGATATCGCTGACCATTATTTAGCCAATTATTATGATGAGGCGAAAGCCCACATCGCAGCCGGCGGAGGTTCGGATGACACTTGATACGGAATTCATGGAATACCCCATGCGCCGCAAAGGGATGGATCACGACCTTTATCCAGCAGCGAACCTTTTTGAACAGCCCAAGATCACTTGGCCAGACGGAAAAAAGGTCGCCCTATGGGTGACTGTAGCCGCAGAGTTTTTCCCTTTAACTCCCAATCAAGACGGCTTTCGTGCCGCGGGGCATATGGCCACGCCATTCCCGGATTACCGCACATTCACTGCGCGCGATTACGGCAACCGGGTCGCTATTTATCGGCTTATGGATGCCTTGGCTCATGCCGGCGTCAACGTAACCGCATTTGCCAACAGCGCTCCAATCAATCGCACGCCCGCGCTTATCGATGATATTGAATCCGCAGGCTGGGAAATCGCGGCTTTGGGCACTGATATGAATGCGGTGCATTATGGCGGGATGGACGTTCTTGCAGAAAACAAGCAAATTGAGACATGCCTATCGGCTTGGGCTGACCGCAACGTAACGCCAAAGGGTTGGATGTCCCCCGGCAGAGGGCAAAGCGACGCGACGCTTAGCTTGCTGAAAAGCGCAGGGATCGAATGGACCGCAGATTGGGGCAATGATGATATGCCCTATGTGATGAATGATGGGCCGATAGCCATGCCTTATACCGATGAGATGGAGGACAGGAAATGCCTCACCATGTTGGGCCAAGATGAGAATATTTGGTCCGAGCAGATCATTGGTGCTGCAGATTTGTTGTCCAACGAGGCGGAGACCTATGGTGGCCGTGTGCTGCATCTGGCCCTGACCCCTTACATCATCGGGCAACCGTTTCGGATCAAATTCTTGCGTGACCTTTTAAGCCGGCTGATGGCTCGCAATGACATTTGGAGTGCCACTGGCTCGCAAATCTGCTCTGCATGGCAAAATTGTGCGGACACAGGTGATTAGGTCTAACCATCAGGCTTACTAATCGATTGCATGCGTCGCAGGCAGCACCAATGTGTATTCATATCGATCCGGCCTGAAATACATGACTGTGTGTTGGACCGGCCGCATGCTTTGGGTCTTAAACACCCGCACGACCTTGAGCACCGGATCACCAATTTCCAAATCGAGCTGCGCTGCGATTTCTTGGTCTGCAGACGTGGCTGTCATGCGCTGAAACGCCTCATGCGGCGCATGCCCTGCGTCCGTGAGCAGTTGGAGCATCGACGTCTGTTCGGTTCCGTGCGTCGGAAATTTGGCCGCGACCTCCGCAGGGATATATGAGATGGAGTAGACATAGGGTTCTCCATCCATAAGGCGCCGGCGAAAAACCTCATACGCCTCTTCGCCGTCCCTCAAGCCCAGCTCCTCCGCGATTTGCGGAGAAGGAATGGCGTTGTCAGCCCTCAGAAGATCTACCTGGGTCTGGTCAACCACATCAAGCAGGTCTTTCATCATCTCGCCAAAATCGGCACGGACCAACCCGATGGACTTATGCGCGTTGACGATAGTTCCGCGGCCGCGATGCCGGCTTACCAAACCCTCCATTGCCAATTCTGAGAGTGCACGCTTTATCGTAATTCTCGAGACGCCTAGGGTTTCACATAGTGCAGCCTCGCTCGGCATCTGATCACCCGTTGCCCAGGTCCCATCGCTAATCGCATCGCGCAATACGGAATATGCTTGGTGGTAAAGCGGGATCGGCAAAGTAGGATCAAGCTTTCGACCCAAGATAACATTTTTGCCGCGTATGCGGGGCAATGATGGCATTTGCTTTGAACCTCAGAGTTCAATGGGAAGAACGACAACATTCTTCGCATAACATTCTAGCCAAGCAATGGCCAAAGTTTCACCAGTTTAGCGCCATCCCTCGTTCAAAAGTCGAGCCAGCCACCTACGATTGGATGCCAGCATCCGGAGTGTTCTCAATCTTCTGCTCGCTTAAATCATAGAAAATCAAACCGACGAACATTATGAGACTGCAAATACCCGGTATCCAAGCCATGCCCAAAGTTATTGCGAACAGCGCGCTGTCTGATTGCGCAACATCGCGCGACAGAGAATTATCGAACCCGTAATACGACAGCAAAATGCCGAGGAGAGCGGGGCCGGCTGCATACATTGTTTTTTCAAGAAAGCTGAAAGCAGCAGAGGCAACACCTTCTCGGTGAATACCGCTAATTCTGCGATCATATTCCACCACATCGAGGATCATAGATTGTCCGCAAATCACGATACCGCTGATGGTGCCGCCCAGGGCAGCGGCTCGCAGATAAAATATCCAATCGTGTTCCACAGGGGAGGCAAGCGCCCAACTCATGAACGCAAAAGCTTGCAACACGAGACCAGCCATAAACACTTCACGCTTGCCAAAACGTCTGATCAGTTTGAGCCAAAAAGGGATGCTCATAATTGAGGCCCCCATGTAGAACAAGCCGAACGGAAGCAACGCAGCCTCCCCTTTTCCCAGGACTTGAACAAAGAAAAATAGGATTGAGCTGCCGCCAACTGCCAGCTGCAAGAATTGAGCCACCTTAATGCCACCTAGCACAAGGAAAGGCTTATTG
Organism: Erythrobacter sp.; assembly: GCF_039988855.1. Taxonomy (GTDB): domain Bacteria; phylum Pseudomonadota; class Alphaproteobacteria; order Sphingomonadales; family Sphingomonadaceae; genus Erythrobacter. Next base: position 173,243 of record NZ_JBDXIY010000017.1, on the reverse strand, counting down.
ATCAAAAAGAACCGAACCTGTTCTTTAAACGGGACTTTCACGATTTTGATAGCCGCAATGAAACGTGCTTTTCGTGTGCCGATCACGCAAATCATCATAGTCACAAAAGCAACAGCAGCCAAGAACCAGCCGACCAAGCCATAGGCCGCCTCATCACCGCCCATTTTGCCAACAATCAGACCAGCAATTGCGCCGCCAGTAAACGTTCCGAAAACCATGAATAATGCGCGATAGGACATGATCGTCGAACGCTCAGTATAGTCATCCGTCATATCTGCCGGCATCGCGAGGTATGGGACATTGAAAGTTGTTAGTGCGAGTGCAAAAAACAACAAAACAAACTCAACATAGGCAGCCTGCCAGAATGAGCTTTCAAAATCAGGCAAATTGAAGAGCAGCACCATCGCTGTGCCGCATAAGAAGCTCGACCCGAATAAGTATGGACGCCGCCGGCCCCATCGCGTGCGGGTGCGATCGCTAATCCAACCCATTAGAGGATCGGTCACTACGTCAAAAATCTTGGAAACAAAGATCAGTAGACCGGCAAGGGCCGGTGCAATTCCAACAACACTAACGAGGAAAAACAAGTATAACGTAGTCACACTGTTGATCATTGTGAGGGTGCCAAAGGTGCCAAAACCCCACGACATATGAACCGGGTTCGGCAAGTATCTTTTGATCATTTATCCCTCAAAACCCCCTTGCATCGACCTGCCCGCACGCCAGCCTGTCGACCGAAAAGGTGAACTGCCAAAGGCATATTCGTTCCAACTTAGGCGGGTTTAACAGCCTTGATCGATCCAGTTCCCCAAACAGCGGGACGCAGTGATTCATCAACCACAAAACCGGCCTTGCGAACCAATTCTGCAAAATCCCGGCTTTCGAAAGCATCGCGCCATACTTCATTATTGATGGCGCGATCATTGAACGCCCAAAACTTGGTCTTCGCCGTAGTCTGGGGAGCCTGCTTGCCGGTCGCATGATCGATCGGATAAAAGACCCCACCTGGCCGCAAAATCCGAAATGCCTCTGCAATCACATTGTCAGTGGCAGCCGCATCAATCTCATGATGAAGGATATTTGAAGCGATCACATCAAAATGATTGTCTGGATACCCAGTGCTCTCAGCATTACGCTGGGCGAAGGTGCAATCAATCTCAAGGTCCACCGCGCGCTTATGCGAGAAACGCACCATTGGCCCGGCGATATCGATGCCAGTAACCTCTGCATTCGGGAAACGGTTTTTCAAGCCATACGCAAGACGCCCCGTACCGCAGCCCATATCGAGTGCCCGACCCACTTCACCATCTTCTGGTAGAGGAACAGCGTTAGCCATTTGAGCGATACGCTGATCTTGGACATTGCTACCAAAAAGCGCTTCATACAAGATATTGCCATAGTGGTAATTGACATAGCCCGCCAAAGGATTGCCAACATAGCCGCCCTTTTGCAGGTGGATCTCATGCTTTGCATAAGTCGGCATTTTCATATCAGGGTTCAGTTCAATCCGTTCGGGATGTCTGGCCTCAGCTGCTTCCATTTCGTCAAAGTAACGATCAGCCTCAAGTCCAAGCGAAGCCTCAAGACCGCCAAGCATCAAATGCTGATTGCTAAGCCAAGTACGCATCCGCATTGCCATGACGGGATCGGAGCGGATGTCATCAAGCAATGGGATTAGATCTACATCTGCGTCTGGATTAACTCCTTTTTCGCGCAAGAGGCTATCTAGGCGAGCGGAGGAAGTTCTCTCGAAGTCATTAATAGACCAACCCAAGAAACCCGCATGGAAGTCCATTCGCCCCGCCAGATCAGCATTAGGCATTAACTCCACTACTTTCTTCGCAGGGCCTTGTTTTGCAATTCCAGTGGAAGCTTCTCCAGAAACCTCAGTGGCGGCATTCGCTTGTCTCGAGCCGAACAACCAAGCAAATACCGAGCCGTAAGCGGCGGTCGATAAAACATTACGACGATTGAACATGCCCTACCCCTCCTGCCGTAGGCTATCCATGCCTGGACCATACTTCGCTGTTGCCGCGCTAGTTTGCTCAAGTGCCCCGTACACGCGCCGGATAAACTGATCGCGCTCAGTTCGCCAAGCGGTAGTTTCTTCATCGGTGGGTTGATATTCATCAATCAAATCAAGGGATACGCCCTGATCTTTTAATACAGACTCCAGCACTTTGATGCGGCGTTGTGCGCTCCATACTTCGGACCCCATCGCCACAAAACTCGTCACCAATGCATCCATTGCCGGATGATCAAAAAAAACTGCACGCTCGACTTCGTAAGCTAACGAATCAGTGGTGTGTTCTAATCGGTTGCTGTTATTGGTTGGCATCGGCTTGCTCCGCGTGAAGAAGGCTGGTTCAAAGTCATACGGATGCTACACATGCCTACCCGCTGGTCCAATACAAGATGCCTATTAGTCCATTGAGAAAGACTGTTTCAGGCTTCTCAATCCAACCCCTCGAATGCCGTTGATTCAGATTCAAAGAAGTCTCTAAATTCGCCCAAAGCGGCCAAGACCTTCTCTAAAGCAGGCTCTTCTGGAGCATCAGCATCAGCAATAATGGTCAATTCGAGAGGCTCTTTGGGGGCCGGTAAAGGATAAACGGACGTACCAGCTGGGATCGAGAGAATGCCCATCACATGGCTAGGGGCGATACCCACCAAGCCATTGCGACGAACCGCTTGGAGCATCGTGAGCCAACAGTCAGTTTCAAGCGAAACATCCGGGTTTTCGCAATGTTCAGTAAGACAGATATCGATCAATGCCCTGCCAGGCACACTGTCTGTCGGCAGACACAATTCGTGCTTGGACAAATCAGCCCATGACAAACAAGTGGGCAAACTTGCACCAACCGACCCGTATTTGAACGCGACATAACTTTCTGTGGTCAACGGGAATGTCCGAAAATTCTCACCTTCGATTGCTGACGAGTAAGAAATCCCCAAACTGAGGTTTTTTTGGGACACTCTTCGCGCAACTTCAACAGCTGACAGTGTCTGAATATCGGTTGAAATAGGAATGTCTTGGAGACGCATAAACGACAGAAGTAAGGATGCTAGTGGGGATGCGGAGGGCACGATACCAATCGAGATTACCCCTTCACCAGCTTTCCTAATCCGTGAGAAATCTTGTTTTAATGCATCACAATCATTCAATACAACGCTGGCCCAATCAACAACCCGATCACCGAATCGAGTCAGTCCTCGAAATCGATGATCGCGAATGACCAGCGGCACACCGAACTCATCCTCAAGCTGACGAATCCGAGCGGACAAAGTTGGCTGCGTGACAAAGCACTTGTCGGCAGCCCGGGCAAAATGATGCTCATCAGCCAAAGTGACGAGATATTTCAATTGGCGTAAATCCACAGCCTACTCCTTCAAGTTTGGTGGAGCCAAGACCTATTGAATCCAGTCAAAAAACCCTTCGTATGGAAACAACCTATCTGGATTGTGCGCCATAGCAAGCAAGCAAATTGTCACAGTTCATTAAAGCAAAACAGCCCCAACCGCGCCGCATATTCGGCCTCTCGCAGAAGGCGCTTAGGTTAACCTGCAGATGCATCCCGCTTCAGCCGCTCAAGCTCTTCAGTGATAATCCGCATCACCCGCCCCAGATAGGCGGACCTGCGCCCATCACGCTCGTTCTCAACCTCTTCGGTAAGCTCGAAAGATTCGACATTTTCCGCTGTCGGCCAGATTTCATCAGCCGCCAGCTTTTCATGCGTGTCCAGCCGATCTCTTAGGACAGAAACCTCACCTGTAAGAGCCATTACTATTGCAAGAACTTTGTCGACACTTGGATCATCAAAGAAGTATGGCCGCTTACCTTTAGCGACCTTAGGGCGCTCCTGCGTTTCCAACGACATTGATACGCCTTTCTCTCAAAAGCGCCGCTGCTAGCAGCGCATTCCAACACAAATAGTCAGCTGACATTACCTACAATTCAAACACCCAACAACCAGATCCTTGTTAGATTGATTCTATGGTTTGATTAAGCATATCTATTTGAACTTGGGACCTCCGACGTGTTCAACATTAAGATAGGTCATGCTCTGGCGCTTTGCTTGACCGTCGGTGCTATTGAAAGGGTCTTGGTAATGCCGCCTCATCCCATGCTGAAAATCGCAAGTGAGCGCGGCATGGTCGCCCAAGCAACTCGTTTGCAGGCCTGGAATTGATGAGGCTTGGCTTTTCACGCAAAAAATCATCTAAGGCTTTGCTCGGCCTATTGCTGGGCTTAACCAGCTTGGTTTTATCAAGTTCTTTCAGCCATGCAGAACCTAACAAAAACGATGCAGATTGGCCCTCATTTGGCGGCCAGGAGAGCGGAGGGCAATTTTCCGCCGCCACCGCCATCGACGCATCAAATGTTCAAAACCTAGTCAGAGCATGGTCGGTCGAGACAGGCGACATTGTTGATGCTTCTCCTTATGATGGTGGTACATCGTTTCAAGCGACCTCCATTCTATGGAATAAGCATCTTTATATCTGCACCCCGCTAAATCGCGTGCTCGCACTTGATGCGCAAACAGGTGCCCAAAGATGGGCCTTTGATGCCCATGAGCACATATCTGAAGAAATGCCTCGCATTGCCGGAAATTGCCGCGGCGTTGCCATCGCAGCAGATGAGGGGACAGAGACTTCGAAAAAACCGTGTGCTGCGCGCATTTACCGCGGAGATGTATTTGGCAACTTTTTTGCAATTGATGCGAAAACAGGCAGTTTGTGTCCTGATTTTGGAGCTGGCGGCATCATCAATGTCAACGATTTTGACAACAAAGGCAGAACCGGACTTTTCCTTACCTCGCCGCCTGCGATTTACGATAATCTTGTGATATTAGGCTCAGGCGTTGGCGATAACATGTTTGCTAATGCAGACGATGGTATCGTCAGAGCGTTAGACTCTAGGACAGGAAAGCTGGTTTGGGAATTCAATCCCATTCCGCCGGAATTGAGCGACCGAACAGGCGGTGCCAATGTCTGGTCGATGTTATCAGTAGATAATGAAAACGGGCTGGTGTTTTTGCCAACTTCAAGCCCAAGCGTTGACCCATATGGAGGCGTGCGTAAGGTCGATATCCCATATGCCAATGCTGTTGTCGCCTTGGATGCGAAAACGGGCGAAGTAGTCTGGCACCAGCAATTGGTTCGCCATGACTTGTTTGACTACGATTTACCCTCGCAGCCCATCCTAAGCGACTTGTCGATCAATGGGGAAACCGTCCCGGTCGTCATTCAAATCACCAAGATGGGCTTCGTGTTTACATTCAATCGAATGACGGGTGAGCCGATCTTCCCGCTTAAGGAAATTGCCGTACCTGCGAGTGATGTTCCCGGTGAATTTGCAGCACCAACCCAAAGAATTCCAACCACACCGGAGCCGTCTTCCCGGCAAACGGTTTCGCGCGAAGACATCTGGGCGCTTACCCCCATAGACCAGGCGTCTTGCCTTTCGCAGTTTGATGAATTGCGCAACGAGGGAATTTTTACACCGCCAAGCATCCAAGGAACATTGCAAATACCCTCTGCCTTGGGCGGCGGCAATTGGGGAGGTGCATCTTATGATGCCTCGCGCAATTTGCTGATCGTAAAGACACAAAATCTTGCAAGCATAATCAGATTGGTACCAGCCGACCCCAATGAAGAACGGGAACTGGGTTCTCCGATTGAATTTCTGCAAAAGCCCTTGAATGAAACGCCTTATCGGCTTGATGAAGAGTTTTTCATGTCCTCCTGGGGTGTGCCTTGCACGCCGCCACCTTGGGGGGAATTGGTGGCCATCGATCTTTCAAAAGGAACGCAGGCATGGAAATCTCCGCTCGGCAGCATCCCGTTTGGTCCATTCCATCTCTCAGAGGAATGGGGCTCTCCCAATGTCGGCGGACCGATGATGACAGCGGGGGGGTTGATATTTGTTGGTGCGGGAATGGACAATTCATTTCGCGCAATTGATGTGACCACCGGCCAACAATTGTGGCAGGATAATGAATTACCAGCGCCGGTAAACTCGGTCCCAATGACCTATGAAATTGATGGCGAGCAATTTGTCGTCGTCACCGCGGGCGGCAACGCTCTTTTAGGGACGGACCTCTCCGACAAAATAGTCGCCTATCGGATTGGTGAGAAAAAGGGATGGTTCAATCTGTTACTTGAGTGGCTTGGTGTGGATTGAATGGAGTTTGAATACGATTATGGTTAGAAAATTCAAACTGACAGCGCCAGTGAGCCTTTTCCTTTGCCTGGCTACCACTGCTTGCTCAAATGCCGCCACGCAAGATGACGGTTCCAATTCAGACGTTGATGATCAAGCGGCGCAGACTGCGAATATCGTAGGCGATGCAACCGCCGGCAAGATTGCCTTCCAACAATGCCAAAGCTGCCACTCAATAGAGTCGGGCAAACACCTGCTCGGGCCATCACTTGCCGGAATTGTAGGTGCCCCAGCCGGAAAATCACCGGGCTTCAATCATTCTCCTGCCGGCATTGCCAGCGAAATAGTTTGGACAAAGGACAATCTTGATAAGTTCTTGACCAGACCCACCAGCGTGATCCCTGGCACAATGATGGCGTTCCCGGGAGTAGCCGATCCCCAAGCCCGCGCTAATATAATTACCTATCTTGAAAGCCCGGAATGACCGTAGCTTCCAATCTACGCAAACGACTGTCGGACGACGCAATCCTTGTGGCGCCCGGTATCTATGATGCGTTTAGTGCCTTCCATGCGGAAGTGGCCGGATGCGAGGCAGTCTTCGTTTCTGGATCTGCTCTTGCCGCAGCGCATCTCGCTCGCCCAGATATCGGCCTGCTGACAGCAACCGAAACTTGCGAGATCGTCTCGCGAATTAGCGAGCGAATTTCTATTCCCATTTTCGTTGATGCCGACCAAGGTTTTGGCAATCGCTTTAATGTTGCGCGAACCGTCAAAGCCCTCGAACGAGCGGGCGCCGCCGCAATTCAAATCGAAGATCAACAAGAAGTGAAACCGAATGCAGAGCCATTGTCACGGCCATTGATAAGTGCCGAGGCTATGAGTGACAAAATCAAGGCCGCCCGCGATAGCCTTATCAATCAAAATGTCATCATCAGCGCGCGCACGGATGCGATGAGCAGCGAGGGGTTTGATGCTTCGCTGGAAAGAGCAAACCTCTACATCGAAGCTGGCGCCGATATGATTTTTGTGGAAACGCTTTCAAAGCGCGCTCAGATGGAAAAGTTAGTGGGGCAGTTAGGCCACCGCGTTCCCCTCCTCCACAATTTGCTCCGGCCTACCGACGAAATCACCGACGCCCAGACAGCGCAGGAGATTGGATATAGCGTAGCTCTATTCCCCGGAGCCGCGCTTGGCGCAGTTGGAGAAGCATTAGAAAACGCGCTCGGCAATCTACACGCCAATCCAAAGCTCAACCCAGACGCTCGCCTAAAAGACAGGATCGGGTCAGGAGCATTTCTGAGTGGGCAAGGATAGCAGGCAAAAGGCAATGCGATGCACAGTTCAAGCCAGTTGATTGTTCCTGTAACTGCAGGAAGTCTTGCGGCTTGGGATGCAGGCGAGGGAGAGCCCGTACTGCTCATTTCTGGGCTAGGGGGACGAGCCGCCTTTTGGACAGATATAGCGCCAAGATTAGCAAATGAATTTCGTGTGATCACGCACGATCATCGCGGCACTGGGGCAAGTTCACCTGACAAGATCGATTATTCGATATCGCAAATGGCAGACGATGTGATCCAGTTGATGGACGCAAGCCAGATTGAGCGAGCTAGCCTTGTAGGGCACTCCACTGGCGGTGCAATCGCTCAACATCTGGCGCTCCATCATCCGGGTCGCCTGAAAAGCATCGTTTTAAGCGCAACATGGGCTGGCCCCACGCAGTATTTCCTAAATCTATTTGAGCAACGCCGCGCAATCCTAAGTCAGCTTGGCCCGAAAGCGTATCTGGCCGATGGCATTCTAAGAGCCCACCCCCCCAGTTACTTTAACTCCAACGCAGCGAAAATATACGCTAACGAAACGGACCGGCTCCGCCAATTTCCAGATAAGGCAATTGAGCTATCACGCATTGACGCAGTTATGGCGCATGATCTTAGGGAGAGGATTAGCGGAATTGATCTGCCAACCTTGATTGTCTCTGCTGATGATGATCAAATTGTACCGCCATATTATGCAGATGAGTTGGCCGAACGCGTACCAGATGCCGCTAAACACCGGTTCGAACAAGGTGGGCACTTTTTCCCGCAGATACATCCTATTGAATTTGTTAGAATTATAGCAAATTTCTTAAAGGGGAATTGAAATGAGAAAAGACCCTAACGCTCCTTGGTGGGCCGTTATTGGCCCCGATGAAGGTCAACATCGATGGCAGCCCTTGCCTTCCCGCGGTTATGTTTCATTAAAGCTCTCACCGGAAAACATGCCCTACGATGGATTTTCCTCTGGTATTCAAGTGCTGCCAGCAGGGTGCAACGTGCGGGAACATGGACACAAACAGAACCACGAGCTGATTTTTGTCTACGAAGGAACAGGAACTTGCGAAATCGAAGATGAGCACTTTGATATCGTGCCTGGCTGCACCATTTTGTTTGGGCGCTATGCTCGCCATTTGGTGACTAACACCGGCGACTGCGACATGCGCTTTTTCTGGGTTTTCTTTCCACCCGGTTTGGAAAATTGGTTTGAAGCCATTGGCAAGGTTAGGCAGCCCGGCGAAGAAATGCCTGAAGCATTCGACAGGCCAGAAGGCGTCGAAGAGGTCATGGAAATGATGCGTTTTGTTCCGCCGCGTGAAAGGCCAGACGACTAATGTTGGTGCTCAATAAGTCTCAAACGGCGGAGGCGCTAACCCATACCGCTTGCATCCCTTTGATCAAAGAAGCCATGGAAGCGGTGTCTCAAAGAGATGTCGCCATGCCATTGCGGCAATATCTTCACATTCCCGGATCGGACGGTAAGCTAACCGCGATGACTGGATTTCTTGGCGGAGAAATGGGTTCGTTTGGTCTAAAGATTGTGAGCAAATTTCCACGCGACCACAACAGCCCGCACGGAACACACGTCGGCATGGTTATAATTTTCGATCGCACAAACGGCCTTCCGGTTGGAATGCTGCACGGAGGCGAACTGACCGCAATACGCACCTCGGCGGCTTCCGCATTAGCGACTGACCTGCTTGCCCTGCCTGATGCATCGAAACTGTTGATCGTTGGAGCAGGAGAAGAAGCTCGGCACCATTTGCAAGCCATTAATGCGGTCCGTAAACTTGAAAAAATATCCGTTTGGGCCCGGAATCCTGATCGTGCCCATGAATTTGCAACAAAACATTCTGCTCTAGTTCCGCAAGAAATAGAGGTAAGTACTGATCTGGCCTCGGCTGCAAGTGATGCACATATTATTTGTACTATTACCTCTGCCAAAGAGCCATTCTTTAACGCCGAATGGCTGCAGCCAGGAACCCATATTAATTTGGTTGGTGCTGCGATCAAGGACGCTGCGGAGGCCGATTGGCAAACAGTTTGTGCAGGACCCTTTTATACCGACTTCATCCCATCGGCGATGGATCAGGCGGGGGAACTCTTAGCGGCAATTGAGCGCGGTGCCTTTTCCGAAGAACAGATCGCGGGCGAAATTGGGCAAGTTTCGCTTGGGCAAAGGCCGGGCCGCCAGTCACGCGAAGAGATCACCATATACAAATCCCTTGGCGTTTCCGCGCAAGATCTAGCCGCAGGTTTAGGGGCGCTTACGACTGCGAAAAATCTTGGCCTTGGGCAGGATATTGATCTGTCGGCATAACCGCACAGTGCCGCAAGTGCCGTTGAAAAAACCCCAATTTCTTCTTACAAAAACAGTTCAGCCGTCGCCTCAATAATGGCATCTTGGTCGAGGCGATAAGTCCGATATAGGTCTGGCAAGTCGCCGGTTTGGCCAAAGCTGTCAGTGCCCAATGGGCTGACCCTATGGCCGCGGACCGCACCAATCCATGAAAGTGCGGCTGGTGAACCATCCAAGACCGTCACAATCCCTGCATTGGGAGACAACACGCTAAGGAGCTTTTCGATATGACAATCGCGATTAGCATTTTCCTTCCAACGCCCAGCACGGGCCGCTGACCAATCACGGTGCAGCCGATCTGGCGATGTCACTGCGAGCAACCCAAGGCCCGGAATATCTCCTTCAAGCTGCTCCCAAGCTGACAGCGCCTCAGGCGCAACCGCGCCGCAATAAGCGATCGCGGCCTCGCATCCAGCTTTTGGTTCTCGCAACCAATATGCGCCCGCTAGCGCATCTTGTTTCCAACCATCATCTTTTCGTTCCAATTGCTGAATGGCACGAGTGGTTAAGCGAATATAAGCGGAGCTACCGTCGGCATCCTGCATTTGAGCAAATGCCCATTGCATTACCAACGCAACTTCATCGGCATAGGCCGGCTCGAAACTCTCCAAATTGGGTTGCCCCATACCAATCAGAGGGGTGTTGATGGATTGGTGGGCGCCGCCCTCTCCAGCCAAAGTGATGCCCGAAGGTGTTCCAACCAAAAGAAACCGCGCGTCCATGTAACAGCCATAATTCAGCGCATCCAAACCGCGTGCGATGAACGGATCGTAGACAGTTCCAACTGGCAACAATCGGGTCCCAAAATGTTCGGCGGACAAGCCGAGCGCGGCCAGCGCCAGAAAGAAGTTATTCTCAGCAATACCTAATTCAATATGCTGCCCCGCTGATTGGCCTTCCCATTTTTGAATGCTGGGGATGTTTTCTTGCTTAAAAACATCAGCCAGTTTTTGGCGCCGAAACAAGCCGCGTTGATTTACGAAAGCGCCAAGATTGGTGGTCTGGGTTACATCTGGAGCAGTGGTCACAATGCGGTCTGCCAGCTCGGCATCTGATTTGGCTAAGTCATGCAAAATCTTACCAAAGGCAGCCTGCGTAGATTGTTCCTTTCCAGCTGGCACAGCAAACTGCGAAGGAACATCAACTGATGGTGCAGAAAACTCAGGCAATTTTTGCGCGATCGGGCTGTTATCGACAAACGCTTGCAGCTGGGCGGCAGTATTATCCCCAAAACCAGCCCATTTATCCCATTCTTGCCCTTCGGCAATGCCCAGCTTGTCGCGTAGTTCTTTAATCTGGACATCGTTCATCATCCCGGAATGATTGTCCTTGTGGCCAGCCAGGGGCAGTCCATGCCCCTTTACTGTATAGGCAATAAGCAGTGTTGGCCTATCATCGTCCATCGAATCAAAAGCATTGATGAGCGTTTCGATGCAATGCCCGCCAAGATTGGTCATCAACCTTGCAAGCCCATCATCATCATGCTCTTTCAACAATGCCTTGACCCCGTTCTTTGAGCCAATGTCTTTTAACAGTCTTTTGCGCCACGCATCTCCGCCAAGAAAAGTCAAAGCAGCAAACTCTGCATTAGGGCAATTTTCGATCCAGTCTTGCAGCGCCTTGCCGCCAGGTTTCTTAAAAGCTGCGCGCTGCAACTTTCCACTTTTAAGCGTGATGACCCGCCATCCGCAGGTTTCAAATATATCGTCGAACCTACGGAACATTCGGTCCGCAGTCGTCGCATCAAGTGACTGGCGATTATAATCCACCACCCACCAGCAATTGCGCAAATTATGTTTATAACCCTCAATCAGGCACTCATAAATATTGCCCTCGTCGAGTTCGGCATCCCCCATCAATGCGATCATGCGTCCCGCATTTACCTCGTCCAAATAATCATGCGTGATAAGGTAATCTTGGACCAGACTGGTAAATGCTGTTTCCGCAACGCCCAGACCGACGGAACCGGTCGAAAAATCAACCGGAATGCTGTCTTTTGTGCGCGAGGGGTAACTTTGCACCCCGCCCAAACCGCGGAAATGCTCCATCTTTTCTTGCGACTGTTGATCAAGCAGATAATGGATTGCATGCAGAACAGGGCCGGCGTGGGGCTTAACGGCAACCTTGTCCTGAGGCCTCAATGCATGAAAATACAAGGCAGCCATAATCGCCGTCATCGAAGAACAGCTCGCCTGATGGCCGCCCACCTTTAGCCCGTCGCGCTTTTCCCGGATATTATTGGCATTGTGGACCATCCAAGATGACAACCAACGGAGCCGCTCATCAAGCAACTCAATATTTGAGATGCTATCGGTCTTGTCTAGGGTTTTGGCCGCAACCATCGCGTTTCTCCATGTTCGATATAGGGCTCAGTCTTATGTGAAAGGATGAATGCTCGGTCCCTCCAAGGGCCTCATTTCTCAGATCGTGTTTCGCCTTGGATCGGATCACTCAGGAGGCAAGGATTGGCCACATTCACGCCGTGCTCCAAAAACTCCAATGACTTCGCCAATGCTTGTTCAAACATCCTTTGCGAAACAGCGTCTGCTGGCTTCTCTCGCCCGAACATTCCGCCAAAATAATGATCCACTCCTTCACCAACCCACAGCGAGCTAAGGCCACTGGGACCATTCTCGTAGCTGGTCGTATGGCTGCGCCAATCATCGACAAACCCGGGGAACACATCCTTAGTTCCAGTGATAGTCAGCGCTGGCACAGCCAGCGAACTCCACCCTTGTTTCGTGATCACCCCGGGCATCGGCCCGGGTGGAGACCATCCAACGACTGCACTGACCCCTAGGTTACGGCGATCTGTCAAAGCGTCTGCTGACTCAATAGCTTTTGCTCCAGCGGTCAATTGGGCTACCAACGCTCCATAGCTATGGCCAATTGCCACGGTTCGTTCTTGATCGATGGTCAATCCGCCATCGCTGAGCCTTTTTGTTATCGAGCTTGGTGGATTCAGGGCCAGGGCCATATCTGCATTGCGCGTTAGCCAAATGTCGCTCTGTGTCGGAGGAATATCATCATCAAAATCCTCTGAATCAATGTGCATCGGCGCAACGACAATAAACCCAGCCGCCGCGATTGGAGCCAGCATGGCACGGTATCGATCTGGCGCAGCGAAAGCCCCATGCGAGAACACCGCCAGTGGATAGCGACCGCTTTCTAGCGGGGCAAAAACCGTGATCGGAACCAGACGTCCAGATAGAGTTTTGGCGCTCAGAGTGAATTCGTGCGATTGACCGGCAAGACGCGCCTTGCAAGTCTGTTGGGTCAAAGGCGCACCTTCAACTGAAACGGCGTGCACGCTCTCTCGTCCTTTGGGCTGAGCCGAAGGCATTGCGCATTCTGCAAGGCAGCCAGAAAAAGCCAACAGAAATAGAATTCTCATCCTACTTACCTCGAACAGACCAACTTTGATCGCCCATCTTTCTTTGGATTTAACCATCTATCGATAAAAATGTTCATTACCAACGGACTGGGCTGTCAATGCGTTTTGTTCGATGGGTAGACATAATCGCATCGCGCGTGGCTCTGCTGATATGCAAATTGTTTAACTGCACATCGCAATCAATTACGTGACATTTTATCTCAAAAATGAAGGTAAGCAAAAAGATGAGCTATGACGCCGTTTATCGCGCAAGCATTGCAGACCCGAATGAGTTTTGGCTCGAGGCATCGAAAGCAATTGATTGGGAAACGCCGCCGACGGCCGGCCTTCAGGATAATAATGCCGCATGGTTCTCAGATGGCACGTTGAACCTTTGTTACAATGCGGTTGACCGACATGTTGACGCAGGCCGCGGCGCAGACAAAGCGCTGATTTATGAAAGCCCGGCAACAGGAACAAGCGAGACCTTCACATTCGCCCAGCTTCAAGAGGAGGTTGCCCGCACCGCCGGCATGTTGGCCAATGCCGGAATCCGATCCGGTGATCGTGTAATCATCTACATGCCAATGATCCCCCAAGCCATTTTTGGAATGCTTGCCTGCGCACGCATTGGCGCAGTGCATTCGGTGGTCTTCGGCGGCTTTTCTGCAACCGAGCTAGCCAAGCGGATTGATGATTGCGAACCGAAAGCCATTTTAACGGCAAGCTGCGGGATCGAAGCCAAGAAGGTGCTGCCTTACAAGCCGATAATTGATGAGGCTATCGCGCGCGCTAGCCACGTCTGTTCTAAAGTTTTCATTTGGCAGCGCGAACAGTGCGATGCAGAATTCACCAGCGATAGTGATTTGAATTGGCGATCAGCTTTGGCGCAATCAGAGCCCGCAGCTTGCGTGTTCGTTACCTCTCATCATCCGCTTTATATCCTTTATACATCGGGCACTACTGGCAAGCCGAAAGGTGTGGTTCGCGAAACGGGCGGTTACGGTGTCGCGTTGGCTTGGTCGATGCCCAATATTTACGGCGTTCAGCCGGGTGAAACCTATTGGGCGGCCAGCGATATTGGCTGGGTCGTTGGGCACAGTTATATCGTTTACGGCCCTTTGATTAATGGCAACGCGACGGTGCTTTTTGAAGGCAAACCGGTTGGAACCCCGGATGCGGGTATCTTTTGGGAAATCGCGGCGAAGCACGATGTCGGCGTCTTGTTTACCGCGCCTACAGCGATCCGCGCGATCCGGGCTGCCGATCCAACAGGCACATTGCTTCAAAAGGCCGCTCCCAGAGCTCTAAGGGCTTTGTTCCTAGCAGGTGAACGGGCTGATCCGGACACAGTTGAGTGGATTGGAGAGCAGTTAAGCAAACCCGTAATCGATCACTGGTGGCAAACAGAACTTGGCTGGCCAGCGCTCGCTAGCTGTGTCGGCCTTGGCAGCGAACCAGCACCAATCGGCGCAGCAGGTTATCCGGTTCCCGGTTTCGCATTCACGATATTGGATGGACATGGGCAAGCAGTGTCCGCGGAGACAACGGGTAATCTTGTCATTGCTAAACCCCTGCCACCTGGCAGTTTTCGTAGTCTGTGGAACGATGCAGACGGCTTTAACGGGTATTTCTCAGCGTTTGATGAGTTTTACTCCACTGGAGATGCGGGGCTATTGGGAGCCGATGGGGCTTACCGCGTGATGGGCCGCACGGATGACATCATCAATGTCGCAGGGCATCGGCTATCCACTGGCCAGATAGAAGAAGTCGTTGCAGCCTGTGAATGCGTAATTGAATGTGCTGTGATCGGCGGTAGCGACGAATTGAAGGGCGAAGTCCCCATCGTTTTCTATGTCGCAGCACCGGGTAAAAATCAAAACGCGAACGATGAAATAGTGGAAGCGATACGCGCTGGGATTAGTCCCATCGCCGCACCGCGCGATTGTGTTGCTATCGATGCGCTTCCCAAAACGCGTTCTGGTAAGATCCTACGTAACCTCTTGCGCGATATTGCAAATGGCGAGGAGATCGTCATTCCACAAACAATCGAAGATCCTAGTGCGATTGATAGCACTGCAGCATCTTATCGAGCGGCAGTGAAACGCTAGGCACCAGGCCCAAAGGTGCTGTTCGCAACCTATATCAGATTGACGCAACTACCTTGCGGTCAACGAAGTATGTATGACAATTGCTTTCGGCATAAGGTTTCGTCCGTTTCCGATTGAGCCGCTTCGCTGGTAAAGCGAGGCAATGGAAACCCTTCGAGAATTGCGTGATGCTGCAATCAGCAGCTGCGATACCTTGGCGGCAGGTAAGCGATTGCGATTTGCACAAAAAAAGGGCGGCTCGCAGAATATGCGAACCGCCCAATCTTGTTTATTTGCCCTTAAAAGTCTGCGGTCAGACGCATGCCAACTTCCCGCCTGTCTGGCAGACTGGTGAATGCCCGCGTGAAGCCTCCGCCGTTGGGTGCGAAGAAGCTGGCACCGGTGGCGCCGGCATTCTGCAAAGTATCGTCTTGGAAGAGGTTTTCGACGAATGCTTCAATCCGTAAATTATCCGTAACGTCGGCACCCGCTCGTAAGTTCACTTTCCAGCTGGAGCCAATCTGATTGTAAGCAAAATTATCGACAAATCGGCTACCTTGATAGAGCGCATCACCTCGCAGATAGAGTTCTCCGGTTGGGATCGGAAATGCATAGCTGGCGCCAACTGCTCCAGACCATTCGGATACATTGGCGGGGCTGTTACCCGAACCAGAAAGGGTGTTCACCCCTGCGTCCGCGAATGCGGTACAAGGCACTGTACTCGTGAACGCGCTTGGACAAAGTACGAGTGCTGAAACACTGCCTGCGGAGCCAAGCTGAACTAGGTCGGCATCAACCCAGCCAACGCTTCCGAAAATTTGCAGGCCATCAGTAGGAGTAAAAGTGACCTCGAAATCAACTCCCGTATACTCTGATTCTCCATCCAAGTTTGCCGACACGATGGCTGGATTACCCCCTACATCGACTCCGGTAAACGTGTTTCCAAATGGCTGGTTATCCCATTCCAGATAGTAGGCGGAGATACTGAAATTCAGCCAATCCGCGACCCGTTTCTTTAAGCCGATTTCAAATGCATCGACCCTTTGAACGCCAGTGAAGCTTCCAAAGTCCTCTGGATTAGGAATGGCATCTGGCAAGACGGCCAACACAGCATCCACATTGGTGATTACTGAGTTCAACGAACTCTGCGTAAAGCTTGCATAGATATTCAAGTCGCGATTTGGTGAGTACGATAGGATCGCACGTGGCATGAAATCTTGGAACGAATTTTCATCGGTCGTAGTTTCCGTGGCATCCAAAATGCTCTGCGTATCATCTACCCAGCGACCTTCGAAAGAAAACGTCAGTGCATCAGTGATGTCATAGTCTAACGTTGCAAAAATCCCGAAAGCTTCATTGTCCTGAAAATCAGCAGGAACAAAAGCGTTGCCGTTACGAAATTCTTGTTCGTAATAATTGACCCCAACTTCAAAACGCAGACGCTCGTCCCTATTCGAAGAAAAGCGGAGTTCAGCGAATGAGTCCCGTGTGAAATTAGCAAATGCGAATGTATTATTGAAGAACAATCCGTAATTCAGATCTTGCAGGCTGCTAAGCTCAGATTCTCCGCGAGTCACGAAGCCCCTAATCTGGTGACCACCAGCCGTTTCAAACTCCGCACTGAGGTTTGCACGCCACACAAGGTATTCATTGCCCAAACCGTCAGGTTGATTGTCAACAAACGGAGTAATTGTGCCAGGCAGTGCACTGAAAAAGCCACCACTAGAATCGCCAGTGGCGGTTGCAGTGAATCCAGCAGCATCCGGAATTTGACCGCAGAATATCGTGATCGTGCTGTTGCTGAGGTCGGTACTGAATGGCGATTCCACTCCAGTAATACCATTCAACGTAGCGCCGTTGAACGTTTGGTTGCAATCGCCCGGAGCGGTCGTTGCTGAAACACCTTGCGCATTGGTCGTGTCTTTTGAATCGACAAAATAGCCCGTGGCTTTGACCTGGAAGTTTTGGGTGACGTCGAACACCGCGGTTCCGAAAATAGAGAAGGTATCTTCCTCACCATTCGGATCGCCATTTGCATATTGGTAATCGGCGCCCCTGCGTTCATATGATGATGCAACGCGTAAGCCAATGCTATCTGTAATTGGACCGCCAATTGCAGCAACGGCGCGATAGCTAGCTTGCTCCCCTGTGCCAGTTCCTACGCTGCCTTCCAATTCCGCATGCACTTCAAGTTCGTCGCCAGGCAACTTAGGAACGAAATTGACCGCACCTGAAAATGTATTTCGCGGAAAATAAGCCACTTGCGGACCTTTGATAACCTCCACTCGCTCTACATCGATGAACTGAACTAAGCCGGCGCCTTGCGAAATAAAGGAGCCGTCAAAAAATATCCCGCCTGTGCGTGATGCTGCACCGCCAGCCTGCTGCCGAATTCCGCGGAATTGGATCGATGAACTGCTTCGTCCACCGGCTTGACCATCTGAATTTTCAAATGTGAACCCTGGCGTGTAAGCTGATAGGTTTTCGATATCGGAAATGCCCGCGGTATCGAGCTGTTCTTGCGTTTGAACAGAAACCGACACGGGAGCTTCGAGTAGCGTCTCTTCGCGTCCACGCGCTGTTACGATGATGAGATTTTCGTTGGAAGATTCTTCGGCAGCCTCTTGGGCCGAAACCGAATTGACGGGAAACACTACAACTGCTGGTGTCAGAATGGTGAACAGAGCGAGCCTACTCTTGAGTTTCTTGGCCGGCCGGAAATTTGACATAATTCTACACCCCCTGATACATTTTATTTTTTGTTCATACGCGATGAATTTCGTAGTTAACCTAAGTTGCCGGACGGACGTCGAGTAAGCAAAATCATTGTGTCGATGGTATGATAGAGGCTGCCTATTCTGCGACTTCACCAAGCGCCCTAACCCCAGCATTCACCAATGTTCGAACGGGAATGGTCTTCTCGGCCTACCGACAATGTGCCGGAATTTAGCACTTTGTGTGGATGCCTGACGCGCCATTGGGACACCAAATTTTGAAAGTCTGCTGCCGTTGCAGCCCCATTCATACGACGTCACGAGATCCGGAATTCATCGAATTCGGCCAGTTCATTCGGTTTTAGAGGGTATTCTTTCTTCAAGGCCTCTAAGAGCCAAGTTCACCAAAACACCGTCGTCCCAAGTCAGGCTGATTTCACCGGAACGAGCAATTATCAAGCCGGCGGATGGGACAACATAAACCCGCTGCCCACCAAATCCATCAAAGAAATTCACATCGCTAGCCAGGTATGGCTCGGCTTGCGGAACAGAAAGCTCTGAACTTGGACCGTAACTGCGTTCCGCCGCATAAGGCGAGCCTATCCATGTTTGCAGACCATACTTTGGATTATTGGCGGACGGTGTTTTTAGAGCGACTATCCAGGCGCTCGGCAGAATTTGCCTCCCGCCAAATTCACCGTCTTGCATTATCATCAGTCCCACACGCGCCCAATCGCGCAAATTGGCATCAAGAAACGCATAAAACCGGGGATCACCTTCCTCATTTTCCAACCAAAGCAAAGCGTCTTTTGCGCCAATAGGGCACCAAATTCGCCTTAAAACATAGGATGCATGGTCCTTCTCTCCGTTCGCTTTCAGTGCTCTGTGCAATGCCACTCCAGCGAGTTGGGAATCGGTGTTTTTGTAATGGAATTGTGTGAATGGCTCTTTCCACTGCTCCAAAGACAATGCGACTTCAGACACATTTTGCGAGAAATTGAACTTCAGCGCGCGCCATTCGGATTGCTCCAACGCTTCAAGCCCGCTGGACATTGTCAAAAACGCTCGGAGTGGAATTTTGCCACGCGGATCATTTGCCCATTCTTCGATATAGTCGCCAATGGGGTCATCAATCGAATGAATGAAGCCGTCTTCTATCGCAGCTCCATACGCTAGCGCCATCACGGATTTATGCATTGAGAACGAGAAAAAGCGCGTATCTTCATCCGCTCCGTCGCGATATGTTTCACCGACCACCTTGCCATCGACAAGGACTATTAAAGCAACACCGCCCTGGCTTTGGGAATAGCTCTTCATCTCAGCAAAAATATTGGAAGGAAGAGGGGTGTCGCTTTCGAAATGCGGCAATGGATCAGTCGCGCAGCCTTTGACAATCTGACAAGGTTGGAATTTTTCCACCTCAACAACCGACCCACCCTGCGCGACCCAGAGATTTCTTGCGATCGTCCCGTTCTAAGCGATTAGGATAAGCGCTACGAACAGGAGGAGGACAAGTATGGCAGATACAGCTTTGATTATTTTCTTAATGTGTAGCTCCCTAGCAATCTTGGGCAATTGCACTGGGCCCGCAATTAGCATGCGCACCCGATAAGTGCGGCGAAACAGACCTTATTTCTATTTTTGCCCCTTTTCGTAGGCACTTCGTACAAACGATGCCAGCGCTTCGTTGAATTCCTCGGGCCGTGTTGCGAATGGAGAATGCCCTGCTCCTTGAAGAGTATGAACCTTCAGGTGAGGGACAACGGCTCTAAGCGCGGCAAGCCCGCCTTGAGAAACGGAAGGATCTCTGCTTCCATGTATAACCATGACCTCCAACTCAGCTAGAAGCCCAACGATATCGGTGTTGTCCATTGGATGACTTTGTAAGGGCTCTCGGACATAGGGCGGGACCATCAAAGCCAGTTGATGCGCTCTTGCCTCCCACTCCAAATCCTCGCCCCCTTCCGTCAGCAACGGGATAAAGAGCTCTGTCGCCTCGCGCTGATTGGCGAAACTGGGCGAACCACGCAATTCTCGCATTCGGGTGATATTCGCTAGGACCATTGGATCGATGCCGCCGTCAGGAGGAAAGAATGGGGTAAAGCCGCCAAGCGCTCCGACCATTACGATACCTGAAGTTTTGGCCGTCCCGAATGTCCGCAAATAATCGGCTGCAACCAAAGAGCCGTAAGACCAGCCAACTAAAGTCGGGCGCTGAAGACCAGTCGCCTCCATGACACGAGCGACATCTTTCGCCCAGACTTCAGGGTTGTCATACGCCGATGTCTCGCTGGGTTTGCCAGAGAAGGCATGACCACGCAGGTCAAAAGCGACGATCCGGAATTCCTCTGCAAGCTCTGATTCAAGTTGCTTGGAGAAACTGCTCGCCCCCATGCTCAGGCCATGGAGAAATAAAATCTCAGGGCCATCGGGATTGCCGGTTGTTGTCACAGCCAACGGGACGCCGCCTTCACCTTCGACGTAAAACGAATTGGCCAAGACAGCAGGACTGATAAGGAATGGCAGGGCAATTAGAATGACGGCGAAGATATTTTTGATAAAGATGTTCATCGGCCTCTCTCACATGCGATCTTGCTAAGACCGTGAGGTACTATCGCATTCTACCCAAGCTTCTCGTCCAAATGTTTCTTTCTATGTGATGATAGCTATTTTTGATTTGAGTCTGACTAAAATAAGGTAACTGATTAGCGTTGCGTTCTGTCCGCTACCTTACCTGGCCATTGAAGGCCTCTGCTGCGCGTTTTCACTATGGTGTTGCAATGGCACGATATGGCTGGAAATAATCTATAGTGTGGTCAACACAGTTTGATGCCCAAGATCAATCATGATGACGGATCGTATCCCGAGCAGCCAATGCCGCGTGGGATACTGTTCGCATATGGGGCGCCAGCGGTCCCGCTTCAGGTGTTGCTCACGCCACTCTTGATATTCCTGCCCACTTTCTACGCAACCGATTTGGGACTTGGCCTTGCCGCTGTCGGAACCTTGTTTTTGCTGGCCCGTGCTTGGGACGCGGTCACGGACCCGATCATCGGTGCCTTGTCGGATCGCACCAAAAGCCGGCTCGGTAGGCGCAAACCTTGGATCATCGCGGGCACGCCCTTGCTGATGATCACGAGCTATTTCGTGCTTGTGCCTGCGCCCGATATGACCCTCGCAACCGCTGTGTTCCTGATCGGTTTATTATATGTCTGCTGGACCATGGTTTTCATCCCCTACCAATCTTGGGGCGCGGAAATTCAATCAGGCTATGAGGAGCGAACGCGAGCGGCCGGATTTAGAGAAGGTGGAGCAGTTCTTGGCGTGCTGGTTGGAATTGGCATTCCCTTGCTTTTGATTGATCCGATCGCAGAACCCGTTAGAAATCTAGTTTGGCCGAATGGGACCGGGCTCGATGCGTCGCTGCGGAGCTTGCATCTTGTGATCTTCGTAACCTTCATTGCGCTTTTGCCAATCGCATCGGCGGCTTCCTGTTTTTTCGTGCCGGACACAATGCCCAAGCAACTGCCGCGTTTCTCTTGGAAGCAAACAGCGACGATCCTTGTCCGCAACAAACCCTTTCAGCGGCTTTTTGCAGGCTACTTTGTCGCGCAGCTGGGCTTCCTTGCCTTTCTCTCGGCGGTTCAGATGCTGATCACTCGAGCGCTTGAAATCGAGGCGTTTCTTTTCTTGATCTTTCTGCAGAATATTGTCGCCGTTTTGGCGGTGCCCCTTTGGCTTCGGTTTGCGAAACGTTTTGGCAAACGCGAAGCCTATTGCGCTTCCTTGCTGATAATTTCCGTCGGCTTCTTCGCACTTGCCTTGATACAACCCGGCGATCTCGCGATGGCCGTGGCGGTTTTCCTGTTCAACGGATTGGGTTCCAGCGGCAAATTGATCCTTCCCGCTTCGATCGCCGCAGACACGGTGGACTATGACACGCTCAAAACCGGTTCAAGCGAAGCGGGATCGCATTTGGCGCTGCTCAACATGGCCAATAAGGCCACGTTTGCGATTTCGATTGGAGTGACATTTCTAGCTTTGTCAGTGACCGGCTTTGACCCAGCATCGTCAACAAATTCGGAAGCCTCGGTCGACGGTCTCTTGATCGTGGGCACACTTGTCCCAGCTTTCTTGGTCTTATCCGGCATGCTCATCATGTGGGGATATCCGTTGTCCAAAAGCCGCCATTCCATCATCCAGAGAAGGCTGGCACGCCGCGTTCTTCGCTCCAGGACTGATGCCTGAGTGAACCAAACATCGAACTGTTTCAACACTCTATAGCTGATAACCGCGTTCGATCTGGAAGATGCAGCAAATTACAATCTGTATCGCTCAAACAATCCCGTGCTTGTTCAGGCCGCCGTTGGCAAATACGTCAACGCAAATAGGTGGCCTCTATCAGGCAATCGATACAATGACATTGCGCCCTCCTCTTGTGTTCTGCAACTTTGCCATAGTGAAATCGCTTTTGGTCGCACAGCTGATTTTGAGGGAAAGGGATAGAGATTCACTTCAATGTCTAATCTCTGCCAAGCTCATTAGATCAGCTCGATCCCAAAAAAGCGCCGCATTCACCGTCAGCTCGAGACAGTGGCATGGTTGCCCTGCCAAGTCTCATCGGAGCGTTTAAGAATTGAAAGGCCTTATGCCGATGATTTTGTCACGCCGTAATTTTGTTCACCAGTCTGCTACTGCTTTGGCCCTAGCAAGTTCTGGGTCAGCGTTTGCACGTTCACCTTTGGCCGAAGAGAAATCCGACGTGATCGTAATCGGAGCCGGTTTGTCGGGCCTGAATTCCGCGATGATCCTGCGCGATGCTGGTTACAAGGTGCTTGTGCTTGAGGCAAACAATCGGGTGGGTGGACGCGCCTACACAGCCGATGATGTGGAAGGGCGCCCAGAGTATGGGGCTAATCAAATTGGACCGCAATATGCCCGATTGCGAGGCATGGCTGACAAGCTGGGGATTGAGTTAAAGCAAGGAGCAAACCTAAACGCGCCGTTTGCATTTTCGCTTAATGGTAAATTGATCTCGAAAGAAAGTTGGCCCGATTCCGAATTCAACCTGACCAAAGGGGAAGAGCGCGCGTTGCTGCCGTCCCAATTAATGGGACATTACTTGCTCAAAAACGATCCATTCAACGCCAGTGGAGATTGGTTGAAATCATCGGCAAGCGCCTATGATATCTCGCTCGGAACGTGGTTTAAGAGTTTGGGAGCTTCACCGGCGGCCTTGTGGCTAATGGATCAAGGGTTGATTGCCCCTGACCTTTGGAGCGCGTCTGCTCTCGACAAATTGCAAGGCATACCGAGAGAATATCTCGCGACTTTGAACAACGCTGGATCGGATGTGCAAGGCAATTCTTTCGAGCAAGCCGCTCCGGTTAGTTCGCGCGTAGCGGGAGGGACCCAGCGTTTACCCGAGGCGATGGCGGCTACTCTTGGCGATGCAGTCCGGCTTAACCAACAGGTCGCGCGGCTGGATACAAATGAAACCGGGGTCGAGGTGCGCTGCATGGATGGAACGCGGTATAAAGCGGATTTTGCTGTCAGCGCCGTCCCGCTGACTGTATTGCGCCGAATATCGATCTATCCCAATCTAAGTGGGAGCCAGCGCGAAGCTGTCGCGCTTACACCTTATGCAAGCACCACATTTGTTTATCTCAACGTCAAAAGGCGCTATTGGGAAGACGATGGATTTGACGCCTCTTTGTGGACTGATGGTCCGGTAAACTCCATTCGGCAACCCTTTGATTATACTGGATCGCGCGAGCGCTTGATCGCGGTTTCAACCGGATTGAAGGGCCAACGGCTCGATCAACTTCCACCGAAAGAGCGCGGCGAATTTGTGCTCAAACAAATCGAAACTCTGCGCCCGGCCGCCGAAGGGCAGCTTGAAGTATCCGGAGTGCATTCCTGGGCACAGGAACCGTTTAGCGCAGGGT
The DNA here is from genome assembly GCF_039988855.1 of Erythrobacter sp. Lineage (GTDB taxonomy): Bacteria > Pseudomonadota > Alphaproteobacteria > Sphingomonadales > Sphingomonadaceae > Erythrobacter. Next base: position 149,283 of record NZ_JBDXIY010000017.1, on the reverse strand, counting down.
GCAGCAGCGCTCTTCCCGCTGGGCATACCCTGCGATTTGCCAACGCTTTGGTCGAACCACATGGCCGGATCCATTTTGCCGGCGAGCACACCAAACGGCTGGAGGTTGGAATGGAATCTGCGATGGAATCGGGAGAACGGGTTGCCTCTGAAATAATGGGTCGATCACAAAGCACAGCCAACCCAGCTGTTGAAGGAGCTGAAGAATGAAAAGACCATCAACCTTCGGACGCCGGCCGATTGTCACTGCGTTGACCGCAGCCGCGCTGTTAGGGGGCTGCGGAGCCGGGCCGCTGACGCCAGCTATTCAAGCGCAAGCAAGTACCGAGGCGGCGGAGTCCAGTGGCACGCCTGAAAGTGCATTACCGCCAACTTCGACATTGCTACGCCATTATCAAGGTACCACCGTTTGCACGGCGCCAGATGGCAGCCATTGCGGCACCGATTATTGGAGTATGTATCGCCACAAGGATGGTTCGAGGGTAATCCATGTCGCTTCAGAGACGGCGCGCGCCGGTGAAGTACGTCATGCCAGCATTGTCATAGAAGCCGATGGCGTAGTTGGCGAAGCCTTTATGCACAATCGTTCACAAACACAGGCTTTGGGCTCTTCCTATGTCATTCAGACTGACGAGGGTGTGGAACAGACAATCCATAATAATGTAGGGCTAGGCACGCCGAGCGGAATCGAACAATCCAAAGTCGCATCGGATAGCCCTCGCGAAGCGCGCTCGATTGGCGTGGGGCCCGCAGCCAGCGATGGGATACACTTTTTCAATGTCCGGCCCGAGGCGGGCGAAGGACAAGAACATCAAGTGTTCTGGATGGGTGGCAGTTTTGGCGGATCAATGGCCGGTGTTTTCCGTTCAACCACATACACTTCGATGGGCGAAGAGGCGATCACGATGCCTCAAGGATATGATATTCCAACCGATCATTACAAGATGTCCAGCGGGTCAGAAGTCTGGCTGACTAAGGATAGCCGCATTGTCGTTCGCGCAGATGTGCGCTTCGGGCCGGGCCCAGCGATGCGTTATGAATTGAAGGACCTGAAGGTTACTCCGCTCAGCACACCCGAGCCTGCGCCTTAACATTCAGAGTGAGTTGCGCAGTCAACCAATCCAGTCGGCATAGGCACCCCATGCGCTTGTTTTATTCCCCATTTCACTCTTTCGTTCACAAGGTTATTGTCACCGCGAATGAATGCGGCCTGTGGGGGTGCTGTCAGTCTAATCGCAACTTGTCTGCGATTGGCGCAATTGTGGCAAGGTCTAGTGAAACTACGCAGCAAGATTTTGCCACTCAGCCAGTGCGGCTGAGCGGGCGGTCTTGTAAGTTTGTCTGTCGATTAGATGGCGTTCTGAGTTGAAGTGGTTGTGGATGTTGGCATGGAGCGAAGCGAACTTCTGCAATGATTTCATCTGCCTGAACCGTAGCATCGCTCGCTCTCGTCGTCGAAATGGCAAGTGCGAGTTTTCGACCCGATTGTTCTTCCAGCGCCCTACCTCGCGGCGGCTTTCAATCCCGAGTTCGCGCATTGCGGCGGGATAGGATCTAAGTCCGTCGGTCACGATTTGCTCGGCCTGTCCAAGCTGCTTCAGCGCTTTGCGCAGGAACTTCAATGCGGCCTTTTTGTCCCGCTTTTTCGTGACATAGCTCGCAAGAATCTCAACTTCGTGATCCACCGCACGCCAAAGATAATGCGTCTCGCCATTGATTTTCAGGAATACCTCGTCGACATGCCAGCGCCAGTTTCAAAAGCCGCGCATCCGGCTTATCCGCTGCCGTTTGATATCTGCTGCAAACAATGGACCCAACCTGTTCCACCACAGCCGCACCGTCTCATGGCAAATATCTATCCCGCGCTCGGCAAGTAGATCTTCAACGTTCCTCAGCGAAAGCGGGAAACGAACGTACATCATCACAATCAGGCGGATAATCTCTGGCGATGAGTTGAAATAACGAAACGGACTGGCTGATTTCTTAGGTCTAGGCATCGCCCTGTCCTAGCTACTCAGTTTCAATTTTCTATTAGGTGCATTTAGTTTGACAGCACCCATCAGCAAGAGACACGCGAACGTGACGAGTTATAGGCCGTAACCCCGCGCAAACTGGGGCTTACAGGGAAGCCGAAATCACCAGAGACTTATGCTGGGGGTTGGTGGCGGAGACGGTGGGATTCGAACCCACGAAAGAGTTGCCCCTTTACACACTTTCCAGGCGTGCGCCTTCGACCACTCGGCCACGTCTCCGTTGGAGGCGCTCCCTAAACGCAGCGGGCTTGAGGTGCAAGCGCTGTAGTGTCATGAAAGTAAGATGAAACACGCAAGGCTCGCCGCCGCCGCTCTGATCGCTCTTTCAACGCCCTTTTGGGCTCCGCTTTCCGCGCAAGAGGAGACGGAAGCCGCGCCCTCGCCCAATGAAATTGTAAACGCCGCTGCTGCTAAGGAGTGGGTGCAGATTGAGGCGGAAGATTTGCTGTTGATGACACTCACGCCTGACCGCGACGGGAATGCCCGCGAGGTCGTGATCCAGTTGATGCCCGCGCCCTTTAGCCAAGGGTGGGTCGAGAACATCCGAACCCTAGCGCGAGCGGAGTGGTACGATGGGACCAGCGTCAACCGTGTGCAGGACAATTACGTCGTACAATGGGGCGATCCAGGGCACGACAATCCGGAAGGCAAAGATATTGAGACGAAGCCTTTGCCTGAAGGGCTGAATGTGATGGGGGAGGACGAGTATTTTGAGCAATCGCAAATCCTCTTGGTCGGAAGACCAGCTCCGCAAACCGAAGCAAGCATTCGTGAACGCGACGACAGGCGATTTCAAACTTGGCGATCGAGCGATCCCTACGCCCAAGAACCATTTCAGGGTGTCAAATTTCAATCTGGATGGCCGATTGGGTATGATGTAAAAGGGCGTTGGCCTGTCCATTGCTACGGCATGCTGGGCGTGGGCCGGAACTACTCCCCCGACACTGGCTCAGGCGCAGAGCTCTACACCGTCATCGGCCATGCGCCGCGCCACTTGGACCGTAACATCGCGCTGGTTGGTCGCATCATCAGCGGGATGGAGCATCTCTCCTCGCTGCCGCGTGGCTCTGGCGTGCTGGGATTCTACACCCAAGAAGAGGCCGACAAACGCACGCCGATCCTCCGGGTTCGGGTCGCCTCTGACCTGCCTGCTGGCGAACAACCTCAGTTTGAATACCTCGCCACCGAAACCGAAACTTTCAAGAAGTACGCAGAGGCCCGCGCCAATCGCCGCGATCCGTTCTTTATTGTGCCAGCGGGCGGCGCCGACATCTGCAATATCCCAGTGCCCATTCGCGCCGTTTCCAACGCCGCTGCTGATGAGTGAAACCGTGACAGCCACCCTTCCCCTTCGCCGCTGGCAGGGGGAGAAGGCGACCTATCACCTTGTGAGTTTTACCGGCGATGAGGCCGAGGCGCTGACCGGACATGCGCTGATGCAAAGATTAGAATTGGGTCGGCGGCGCGGATTTGGCTCGGTCAAGGTTACCGCGGCCATTGGAGAGACAGTTTGGAAAAGCAGTGTCTTTCCTCAAAACAAGCAATCCGAATGGATCCTGCTCATCAGCAAAAAGGTGATGAAGGCCGAGGATCTGGCCCCGGGAGACGAGATTTCGGTCAGCGTTACGCCGCTCTAGTCACACGCCTACTCAGGCCGCTTTATCATCCGCCTCAAGCTCCCGGACAGAACGGCGCACATCCGCAATGAACCGGCCCGCTTTCTCGCGAAGGTCATTGGCGTGATTGCCCAGAGCATTGGCGCTTGCCACCACGTCGCTTGCAGCTGTCCCCGTCTCTTCGCTCGCCTCGCGCAGCGCCACAAGACGTTCGCCCACTTGGCGCGACCCTTCGGCGACTGTGTCGATATTGCGTGCAAGTTCTTCACCAGAAACGGACTGTTGATCCACCGCTGTCGCGATAACCACAGCCACTTTTTCAAGCTCCCCGATCTGGTCGTAGATCGAAGTGAGATCACCTGCGCTTGACCGGGTAGAATCCTGCATTGCAGTGATCTTTTCCGCAACTGAGCTGGTCGCAGCCGACGTTTGCATCGCAAGCTCCTTGACCTCGCTTGCCACCACAGCAAAGCCCCTGCCCGCCTCGCCGCCGCGTGCGGCTTCGATTGACGCATTGAGCGCAAGAAGATTGGTGCGCTGGGCAATGGTTTGGATAAGTCCAGCAATCTCGCCCACTTCCTCAGCCGCGCTCGACAAGTCATCCATTCGTGTATTAGCGCTGGCGACTAGGCTGGTCGCGTCGCGCGCCAGAGTGGCAGAAGCGGTCGCCTGCTGGCTGATCTCATGGATCGACAACGCAAATTCATCGGTTGCCGCCGCAGCAGCGGTTACATTTGACGAGGCACTCTTCATCGCTGCACTGGCACTATCTGCCTGTTCGTTTGACCCATCTGCGACCTCAACCATTTGAGCGGAGGTAGCTTTGAGTTGTTCTGAGGCAGAGGAAACAGAGGTAATCAGCTCACCTACAGAGACTTCAAAGCCATCGGCAAGATTCTCCAAAAGCTGACTTTGCTCGCTACGCAGATTCCGCACCTGCTCGTTATAGATTTGCTCTGATGCAAGTTGTTTTTCAGCCTCTGTCATGCGATTCGTACTGAGTTCGCTCAGTTTGAGTGAACCCTCTCGAAATACTACAAGCGCTCTGGCCATTGCCCCCAATTCATCGGTCCTATTGGTCCCAGGAATTTTGGTCTCTGTTTCACCGGAAGCCACGCGTTCCATGGAACGCGTCAGTTCGCGGACCATGCCATTTAGATCTTTGATCAAATGACGGGACGACAACAAGGAGATGGCAATGCCTACGATCGTCGCAACAACAAAGGTAATCAAGAATGCGTAGATCGTGTCGAAGAGATCGGTCATGGCCTGTTCGACTTTTGGATTGTAACTGGTTGTGAAGCCACTCATTTCAGAACGAAGTGCACTTGTTCGGTCGCGCAAGCCGACCAGTTGCTCTGTCGTGTAGTCACTTGCAGTTACTTCGTTTGCCAGCAGAGAAAGCGATTGGCGGAATGCGTCGTATTCTGACGCGCTGTCGCTTGGCAATGCATCGCCCTCAGCTTCAACCCTTGTCGTCAATAGGTGGTAGGAAAGATCAAAGGACGCGTCGGCTTTAGTCACTTGTGAGCGGCGCGCATCGGAGGATGACGCTGCAATAGCCGCATCCAATTCGTCCGCCGCGTCAACCAGAACTAAAGCCGAATTCGCAGTTTGGGTTTCGACAATCGACATGACAGCTTGTTCACGTCCATTGTTTGCAAGGACAAATGATCCGCCAAGAATTATAATCGTCAGAACAACCAGAAGCACGGTATTGCCGAAAACCGCGAAACCGAGTTTTCCTGCAATCGACCAATTCCCGAAAAGACCCTTTCGTTCCGGATTTTCTTGCTCGGTCACAGGCGATTGGAATTCGTCTGTTACACTATCAATCTGAAAGTCTAATGAGGTCACGGCCCCAATCCCCTTCGCTGAAACTGTCCAACAAGCGGACCACAACACAGATCGGGTCTAAGGGGAGATAGTTAATGCAGGGTAAACTTGGAATTAACCATCCGAACAAGCAGGTCAGATCAAATACGGTCTGCTTGCGCCACGGCATCGCTCGCGCGCAGAGCAGAAAGGATACGCGATAAATGCGCGACATCATTGACCTCTGCATCGATCTCATAGGTCGCAAAGGGAAGATCCAAATGGGTCTGAGATAGGTTCGTCACATTGATCTTGTTCTGTGCGAAGACACCGGCCATTTCCGCCAGCGTTCCGGGACGGTCATAAATTGTAACCGCAAAACGTCCCACCGCCCCATGCGAACGTTTGCCCCAGTTGAGGTCAAGCCAATCGCTATCGACCCCATTGGCAAGTTCAAGGCAATCGATCGTGTGGACGATAACACGTTCTCCTTTGCGCCGAAGCCCAACAATCCGGTCTCCGGGCACGGGATGACAACATTCAGCAAGCTCAAACGCGACGCCGGCTGTAAGGCCGCGAATGGAAATCTGGCGATCACGGGTAGCCCACTCTTCGCCTTCGTCGAATTCGGATGCACAACCAGGAACCAGTGCTTCCATCACCTCTCGGTCGCTGATCTTGCCAGCGCCTATGGCAAACATCAGCTCATCAGGCTCTTCCATATCCAACCGTTCAACCGCAGCTCGGATCGCTTTTTTCCCGATCTTTGCAGGGACACGGGCAGCAATCTCGTCAAACAGTTTGGACCCAATTTCGGCGACTTCGTCACGCTCTTTCAAACGAACTGCACGCCGGATCGAAGCGCGCGCCTTGCCGGTCACCACAAATCCAAGCCATGACAGTTGCGGTCCCGCATCGCCGCCTTTGATAATCTCCACGACATCGCCATTCGAAAGCTGCGTGCGCAGCGGCATATGCCTCCCGTTGATCTTCACACCGACCGTCGAAAGGCCAAGATCGGTATGAACTGCGAAGGCAAAATCAACAGCCGTTGATCCCTTCGGCAATTGAAACAAGGCGCCCTTGGGCGTGAAAGCAAAGATGCGGTCTTGATAGATCGCAAGCCGTGTGTGCTCCAGCAATTCCTCTGCATCGTGGCTGGCATCGACAATCTCAATCAGATCGCGCAGCCATCCCACTTGCCCGTCAGCCCGGTCATGCTGCTTGTATGCCCAGTGCGCCGCTAGCCCGAATTCATTGCGATTATGCATTTCTCGGGTGCGAATTTGCACTTCCACTCGCATCGAATTTTCATACATTAAGCTGGTATGGATTGAGCGGTATCCATTGGTCTTTGGCGTCGAAATGTAATCTTTGAATTTGCCCGGTAAAAATTGCCACGTGGTGTGAAGGACACCCATCGCAGCATAGCTGTCTGCGATATTTTCCGTGATGACACGGAATGCCATGATGTCTGTGACCTGTTCAAAGCTCACATGGCGTTCTGACATCTTCTGCCAAATCGAATAGGGGTGCTTTTCCCGGCCTGTTACTTCGACCGAAAGGCCCGCTTCGGCCAAAGCTTGTTTGATGGTGAGCGCAATCGCATCCACTTCGCCGCTATCATCGCCCCTTAGCGTCTCGAGCCGGGCAGTGATTGTCGCAAAGGCTTCGGGCTCGAGTTGCTCAAAGGCAAGCGCCTGCATCTCTCGCATGTATTCGTACATGCCCACCCGTTCTGCCAGCGGCGCATAGATATCCATGGTTTCGCGCGCAATGCGCTGGCGCTTTTCCGGCTTCTTGATGAAATGGAGCGTGCGCATATTGTGCAACCGGTCGGCAAGTTTGACCAGAAGCACGCGGATATCCTCGGACATAGCGAGCAGGAATTTGCGCAGGTTCTCTGCGGCCCGTTCATCTTCGGGCATTGCCTCGATCTTCGAGAGTTTCGTCACACCGTCGACCAAACGGGCAACATCAGGCCCGAAATTGGCTTCGATATCCTCAATCGTTGCAAGAGTGTCTTCGACCGTATCATGAAGCAGCGCAGTCATGATCGTTTCCTGATCAAGCTGCAGATCGGTCATTAGCCCTGCTACTTCGACAGGGTGGGAGAAATAGGGATCCCCGCTTGCACGCTTTTGGCTGCCGTGTTTCTGAACCGTATAGACATAGGCGCGGTTGAGCGCCGCCTCATCGGCGTCTGGGTCATATTCGAGGACCCGTTCCACAAGTTCATATTGGCGTAGCATTGACGGTAATGTGCTTGGCCACGTGCAAAGCTGCAAGCCCAAATGCGGGTAGCCTTGCGAGTTTAGAGAATACGTGGCCAATGTGCGTCGCCGTACCTCAGCTGTACGATGCACAGAAAAGGGCCGGGCTGGCTCTTTTGTCGAACCAACCCGGCCAAAAAACGAGCTCAAGCAGGGATAAACGCTGAGCCTCGCAAACAGCTCCTTTGAGATCCGTGCCCAACGCAAGAGACGAATCGAGAGAAGAGAGCTGAGGTTCAGATATTGCGACTGACTCGCATTTGCAAGGGCAATATCACTTTTTCACCTGTTGCTTGAAAGAAGTGAGCGGCTGCTTAAGCCATTAGCTCCAAGTTGCCCTTGGCGGCAGACTCATCAAAATTGCGTCAATGTTGCCGCCGGTTTTAAGACCAAAGATAGTCCCCCGGTCATAAACCAAATTGAACTCAGTATAACGCCCGCGATATTCAAGCTGCTTTGCAACATCAGCATCGCTAAAGTCGCTCCCCATGCGCTTACGCACCAGCTTGGGGTAAATGTCGAGGAAAGCCTTGCCCACATCTTTTGTGAAAGCGAAGTTTCGATCAAAGCTGGGATCATCGTCGCATTCGAGATGATCGTAGAAAATCCCGCCAACACCGCGATGCACTTGGCGGTGAGGAATGTAGAAATAATCCTCGGCCCATTTCTTGTACTTTTCATAATAGGTCGGGTTATGTGCTGCACAGGCTGCACGCATCACGGCATGAAATTCCTGCGTATCCTCGTCATAAGGGATCGGCGGATTGAGATCTGCACCGCCCCCGAACCAAGCCGACTGAGTGGTCAAGAACCGTGTGTTCATATGGACTGCAGGCACATGCGGATTGCGCATATGTGCGACTAGGCTGATGCCGGTCGCAGTAAAGTCTGGATGTTCAGCGCTTGCCCCGTTTACCTGATCGGCAAATTGTTCCGAAAAACGGCCGCGCACGGTTGAGACATTGACGCCGACTTTTTCAAAAACTTTGCCTTTCATCAGGCCCTGAACACCGCCGCCGGGGTCATCATTCCCATCTTCTTCACGCGTCCACGGCGTATACTCAAAGCCCGCATCCGAACCCGCCTCACGCTCAATGCTCTCAAATTCAGCGCAAATCTGATCACGCAAGCTTTCGAACCAAGTCTTTGCCTTACCGGTGTGGCCAGCCCAATCGCCCATAAAAGTCCTTGTCGTCAATGCCATCTATGCACTTCTTGAATTGCTATCCCATTGCCCATCCGCGTTGCCAAAAGCCGAGTCAACTGTGATTGGGCCTGATATACCCTTGCCAAGTCCCCGCTTTACCATCAAACAGCAGGTATGGTTCCTGTTTCGTTCCAACCTAATTCTGATGCCAAAGGTTTTGGTGTGCCCTTGCCCTTTGCTGGAGAGGAATTGGTGCTGACCGAATCTCATGCGCTTTACTGGCCAGAAGAACGTGCCCTTTTGGTGGCCGACTTGCATTTGGAAAAAGGAAGCTGGTTCGCAGCACGCGGGCAAATGCTTCCACCCTATGATAGCAGAGAAACGCTGGAACGGCTGGCAGATACGATCAAACTGACGGGCGCACGCAGGGTGTTCACATTGGGAGACAATTTTCACGATGATGCAGGTACCAGCCGGTTGGAACCCTATGCCGTTGGAATGCTCGAAGGGTTGATCCGGTCGCTCGACTGGGTTTGGGTCACGGGCAATCACGACGAAGAAATGTCCCGGACCTTTGGTGCGGCAAGTTTTCACGAGCTTGAGGTTTCCGGCATCATCCTGCGCCACGAAGCGCAATCGGGCGAAACGCGGCCTGAGCTGTCGGGCCACTACCATCCAAAAATGCGCGTTGCGGTCAGGAACCGTCATATTGCACGGGCCTGTGCTGTCATCAGCCGCTCAAAGACGCGCTCCGACCGCATGATCGCGCCTGCCTTTGGCGCTTTCACCGGCGGCATGGATGCAGGCTCACCAGAGATATTGGAAGCGCTAAGCCCAGCCCGCGAAATCGACGCCATTCTGTCCGCAAAGGGTAAATTGGTCACATTCCCGCTTTATCGAAGCGCGGCTTGACGCGAACGCCTAGTATCTTAAGGGGTTCGAACCTATATTAGAGACTCGAAATATGGCTACAACAGGAGAACCCACATAGCCCGTCCACCTCGGCGTCAGATGGCCCCGCCAACGAAAAGCGGCCCTCGATTTGATCAATTTATTCAAGCTCCCAAGGTCCGCGTCATCGATGATGAAGGCGAAAACTTGGGGCTAATGTTCACACGCGAAGCGATGGAACAGGCTCAAGAAAAGGGCCTCAACCTTGTAGAAGTGTCCCCCAATGCGGACCCGCCTGTGTGCAAATTCCTCGATGTCGGCAAATATCGATATGAGGCCCAGAAAAAGGCCAACGCTGCGCGTAAAACGCAGAAAACGCAGGACATCAAAGAAGTCAAAATGCGTCCCAACATCGACACGCATGACTATGACGTGAAGATGCGCAACGTGAACAAGTTCATCGACAATGGCGACAAGGTGAAGGTTACTTTGCGCTTTCGCGGCCGTGAAATGGCGCACCAACATCTGGGTATGGACTTGCTCAAACGCGTTCAAGAAGACGTACAGGAGACCGCAAAGGTCGAAGCATTCCCGCGCCTTGAAGGCCGGCAAATGCTGATGGTTCTGGCACCTAAGTAGAGCGTATCAAGGAGCCGGGTGGACCATCGTCCAGAAATCAGGACCGCCCGGCACCTTCCATTCTTCGATAATTTCAAATCCAAGCCGGGTGTAGATCGTGACATTATCGGGTGTCGCGGTCTCTAACAGGACGCCTGTGCCCTGCTCCACTGCCCGCGCGACCCCTACACGCACGATCGCCCCGCCCCAGCCTTTGCCTTGGGCCTCTGGCGCAACGCCGACGTAGCGAAGGTACGAATAGGGCTGCGGTCGTGGATGACGCTTGTACATTTCCTCGGCAACTTTGAGGCCGCGCGGCAATGACAGGCCAAAACCTAACAGCATCTGTAGATTGTCATAGGCAGTGGCTAGCAAACCATCACTCACTTCGCCCGGCGGATACCACAAACTTACAGCACCGCGATCTGGTGATGCCAAGATTTCGCCATGACGCCGCGATTGCTGGGCCATCACTTTGAAGAAGCCGGGCAGCATTTTTGCGCGTTTACCCGAATCCTCCACAATCCAACTGAGCGCCGGGTCATCTTGAAACGCAGCAGCAAGCGTGCCGGAAAGTGTCTCTAACGAAGCGGCGGGAGAAACGAGCTCAATAGGTCTGTCATCGCGCATAGATGTGAGACGTAGCGTGTTTTCTGCTCCGCGCAAATCGCTCCACAGGCCAGCGACGCTCAATCTTGCACTCACGCACGAAACTGCCAGTCTATGAGTACATCCTTGTGACCCGGACGAGAAAACCCAATGAGCGCAAAAAGAATTGGCCTTTTCCTTGGGCCCTTGGCCTTCGCCGCCGCATCTTTGATGCCTGCCCCAGGCGGGATGGCCACCGAGGCGTGGCTTGTCGCAGGCCTTGTGGTGTGGATGGCCGCATGGTGGATGACAGAGGCAGTTCCATTGCCCGTGACCGCACTGCTTCCATTTGTATGCTTGCCGCTCTCAGGGGTGGTGACCGCACGTGAGACGGCAAGCGCCTATTACGCGCCCATCCTGTTCCTGCTTCTTGGGGGCGCGTTCATTGCACTCGCGATTGAACGGACAGGTCTTCACCGGCGACTGAGTCTTGCGATCCTTAAGTCGATTGGGAGCCAAGGTGGACAGGTGCGATTGCTCTTGGCTTTTATGATCAGCGCGGCGATCCTATCCGGCCTGATCTCGAACACGTCCACCACGCTCATTATGATGCCAATGGCGCTGGCTGTACTCGCAGGGGGAGCTTCACTGCAAAGCGCAGACGGTCCCACCGAAACATCCGGTATTTATGGCGCGCTTCCGATGGGCATTGCCTTTGCGGCGACGATCGGCGGACTTGGCACCATTGTGGGCTCACCCACCAATGGGATTGCGGTGCAGCTGCTCGACGACATGATTGGGCTGGAGATCAGCTTTGCACAGTGGATGATTTTCGGCATTCCGATCGTTCTCATCGGGGTCCCGCTTGCATGCATCATCATTGCAAAGGTTCAGAAGGTCAATGCGCACCCCTTTGATGTAGCGGCGGCACGTAACGCGATTGACGACCAAGCCGCATGGTCGGCTGCTGAAAAGCGGTTGGTGCCAATCATTGCGACTACCTTCGCCCTTTGGATGACGCGGCGCTGGGTTGCGCCCTACCTGCCTGATGGAAGTTGGACCGACGGGACGATCGCCGTAATTGCTGCGCTTTTGCTGTTCCTTCTGCCGGATGGAACCAATGATGACGGCAAGACGCGCCCGCTCCTTAAATGGCACGAGGCGAACCGGGCCCCTTGGGGCGTGATCTTGATGTTTGGAGGCGGCTTGGCGCTGGCAGCAGGAATGCAAGCAAGCGGTCTTGCCGATTGGCTTGGGCAATCCTTGCTCCCTCTTCAAGCCTTGCCCTTGGTCATCGTCGCTGTGGCGGTGGTGGCCATGGTGATTCTGGTGACCGAATTTGCCAGCAATGTAGCGACCGCCAGCGCCATTGTCCCTGTGGTTGCAAGCCTTGCCGCGGGGCTTGGACTTGGCGAAGCAGCGATCCTGATCGCCATGCCAGCTGCCCTTGCGGCGAGCTGGGGCTTCATCCTTCCTGCAGGCACAGGGCCCAATGCGATTGCGTGGAGCACTGGAAGGCTACGCATTGAGAAGCTAGTACGGGCGGGCATGGTGCTGGATATCCTTGGAATATTCCTGATCGTCGGCCTGGTCTGGGGGATGGCTGCTCTTATTTAGACCAGACTGCCCAAGACCCCGGTCACCACATCTTTCCAGCTTTGCGCTTATAAGTGTGCAGGTCACCGCCCGAGATGCGGTCCCAGAACCGTCCGCCGACAATCTGCTCTGCATCATACGTCTTCACCAGAAAATCTTCGAGCGGCGCGGTTTGTTTCTTGTTGGGCATTTCAAAGGTCCACAACCGAAAACGGCCGCGCCTGTTTTCAACGAGCACACTTTTGATAAAACCGTGGGGGACCGGCACGCTGATGCCAAAATCTTCTTGGCCCTTTCCAATCCGTTCAACCTTCTCTCCGAAATAGAATACGGGACAGGTAAGAACATAGGTTTCAACGGTGCTGGGACGGCTGTCGAGATCCCGAATTTCCTCCTCTAACTTCTTCCATCCGCCGCGATTGAACATTGGCCTTTGCGGCGACATGTTGGAGAGAAGGAAAGTCTCAGAATTCTGGACATCCTGCAGATCTTGATTGGCACTGGCCACCAGATGGCCGCGATCAAACCCACTGCCTGCATAAGCCTTGAGTCCTGCGCGGAAACGCTTGGGAATGCGAGTATCGGCGCGGAAGTTATCCAAGCGCTCAACACCTTCGGGATCATTCACCAAATCGCGGTTGCGGTTAATAACTTCAAGCGTCCACTTAGCTTGACGGAAGTACCAGGAATAGCCAATGGAAAAGTGCCGCCCGGTGAGTATCTGATCGCACACGGGCGCGCCGTAGCGAAGCTCGCGCTGCATTTGAAATGGATCGTTCATAATCGCCTCTCATTTGGCCGATAGCTCGGCCTCTTCGGTTATTTTGAACGCGACCACGAGAGCGAATTTTTGCAGGATAATATCCTGATTATTCCAGAAGTTCTACTGCTACATTTACCGGACCTACGGATTCTCCTAAGGAGATGATCCCATTCAGCTTTTCTTTAGTTGCGGTTTTCCCTGAGAAATCTGGTTGCACATGAAACCGTCTCAGCATATCGACACATTTCAGCACACGGGTCTTTGGCGAGAGGCGCTTCTGCGGAGGTTAGAAGCGGGTGCCCCATCGGCCTCACAAATGTGAGTCCCTGCCTTCCTGGGGACCTAGACCTGGAAGGACTTCGGCATCATGACCGACGCAATCGACGCAACTGGAAACCCAACCCCGCGCAGAAAACCCAAGCCCGAACGCTCCGAAATCGGTGGTCGCCCATTGAAGCCATCGACCTTGATGATGGGACATGGGTACGATCCAACCTTGTCAGAAGGATCGCTCAAAGCACCAATCTTTTTGACGTCAACCTTCGCTTTCCCAAGCGCGGCAGACGGCAAACGCCACTTTGAAGGCATCACCGGCAAGCGTGACGGCGGGGCAGAAGGGCTTGTCTATTCGCGCTTCAACGGGCCCAACCAGGAAATCCTCGAAGACCGGCTTGCAATCTGGGACGGAGCCGAGGACGCGCTAACCTTTTCAAGCGGTATGACCGCGATTTGCATCCTGATGATGGCTTATGTCGGCCAAGGCGATGTGATCGTCCATTCTGGACCTTTGTACGCTGCAACCGAGGGTTTTGTTGCAAAGGTCCTGTCCAAGTTCGGCGTTACCTATGTCGACTTCCCCGCAGGCGCGTCTCCAGAGGAAATCGAAGAGGTCATCAGCAAAGCCAAATGCCAAGCAGGCGAAAACGGCGGTAAGGTCGCGATGATTTATCTCGAGAGTCCAGGCAATCCGACCAATGCTCTGGTTGATGTGCAAGCGGTGAAGGCAGCGCGCGACAAGGTGCTTGGCAAGCCATGCCCCATTGCAATCGACAACACATTCTTGGGGCCCTTGTGGCAGCGCCCACTCGACCACGGCGCGGATATTGTTGCTTACTCGCTCACCAAATATGTCGGTGGGCACTCTGACCTTGTGGCTGGCAGCATTGCGGGCGCGAAAAAGTGGATGGACCCGGTGCGCGCTCTGCGCAACACCATGGGGGGGATCGTCGATCCGAACACGGCATGGATGCTTCTGCGCAGCCTTGAGACGGTAGAATTGCGGATGGCGCGCGCTGGCGAGAACGCCGCCAAGGTTTGTGCCTTCCTCAGGGATCATCCAAAGGTCACAGGCCTCGGCTATCTAGGCATGATCGAGGATGCGAGCCAACAAGACATCTACGACCGCCATTGCCTTGGCGCTGGCTCCACCTTCAGCGTGTTCATCAGGGGCGGCGAGGCAGAATGCTTCCGTTTCCTAGACAATCTGCAAATCGCAAAACTGGCGGTAAGCCTTGGCGGTACGGAGACACTGGCAAGCCACCCGGCATCAATGACGCACTTGTCAGTCCCCGAAGAGCGCCGCGCAGCGCTCGGCATTACAGATAGCCTTGTACGGATAAGCATCGGCATCGAAGACCCAGACGATCTTATTGCAGACTTCGAGCAAGCGCTAGACTACGTCTGATTTGCAGACTAACCTCTCTCCCAGATCCGTTTGGGAGAGAGGAAGCCTCAGTGAACGACAAACGAAAACCTGTTTGCCTTGTCCTTGGCGCAGGCGCTGGGATTGGTGGCAACACGGCCAAGCGCTTTGCCAAAGGCGGCTATCACGCGGTGTTGGCAAGGCGCTCTGACCAAGAGGGGCTCGACCGGACGGTCTCCGAAATTGAGGCGGAAGGCGGCAATGCAACCGGCGTGCTAATCGACGCGGTTGAAGACGGCACAATCGAAGAACTGGTTAAGAGCATTGAGCGCGACATCGGCCCGATTGAAGTTTGTCTGTTCAACTTGGGCGCGCAGATCGGCAATCGGCCTTTCTTCGACACGCCGCACAAGGCATTCGAACTTGGCTGGCGAATGACCAGCTTTGCGCTTTTCCGCCTTGCACAAGCCATGCTGCCAGCAATGATCGAACGCGGGCACGGGGCTTTGCTGGTGACGTCAGCCACCTCAGCGATGCGCGGCAATGCAGGACAACACAGCCACGCCGCCGCAATTGGTGGCCGGCGCATGCTTTGCCAAACACTCAACGCTGAATTTGCCCCCCAAGGCATCCATATCAGCCATATTGTGGTCGATGGACCCGTCGACGCGCCTGACACGCTGGGCCGATTACTCGGAGACAAATTCGAGGCCTACAAGGCGTCAAAGGGTGAGGATGGAGTCTTGGATCCCGCGGCACTGGCTGAAACATACTGGCACCTTGCCCACCAGCATCGCAGCTGCTGGAGCTTCGAAGTGGATGTGCGCCCATGGACCGATACGCCGTGGTGGAATGACAATCCGCCATCCGCGATCAACAGCGCTTCTCGAAACCGGGAATAGCGCACCCAGCTGCCAGACGATCCTTGTTCAGCTACGTAAACCATAGATTTAACTGTGGTTTACGTTAACTATGAGTTGACCAACTTTTACTAGGTGCAAACAGACTATCGCTTCCAAGGTGGCTCCTCGCATGAATGCGATGAACCTTCCTCGACCGATCTCACTGGAGATGCTGCAATGCGCTTTGACCTTTTGCTCGCGATGTTTAGCTCCGGGCTTTATGCAGCTCTAGCACTCATGGCTGGAGGCTTCATTCTTGCGGTCGGCGGGCTGGCGGTTTTGCTGTGGCGCCGCAAGAGCCTAATGAAGCCCAGCCTCGATGAAGCAGCGCACAACGCTCTCGAAGCTCCTAATTCGGAAGAAAGCGAAGCGCCTTTTGCGGCACCTCATGCTGATTCTCCGGTTCCGGCGGTCCCCGAAGGCCGGCGTCGCAGGTCATTGGTTGGGGGCGCTGAACGCGAGAGCGGCACGCCTGCAGGCGACCAATTGAATGACGTCGAGGAATTGCCTGAAGATCGCGTAATGGAAGACGACGCATTGATTGACGACAGTTCGCCAAGCGACACACAAGATGAAGCTTATGAAGCTGAAGATGTTGCAATCAGCAGTGGGGAACACATCGTCTCAGACGAGGTTGAAGGAGCTTTCGAGGAAGAAGCTCTTGAAGCAGAGTTTTCCGAAATTGAAACCGAAACAGGCACCAGCGAAGAAGAATTGGACGAAGCGAACGATGCTGAGCTGGAGGATCGTTGCGAGGTTGCAGTCCCAGCCTCAGTCCCAGCGTCAGCCTCAGCCGCAACGGCAGATTCGGTCACAGCATTTGCGACAAATGAACCAGAGCCGAGCGACGACGAAACACTGGTCAGTGAAAGCCCAATAGTTACACAGGGCGACCCCATCGAGTTCGAGCCACCAATGCCGGCCGAAGTGTCAATTGCGCGCGGGAACCCCATCGTGTTCCGGCAATTCGTGCCGCAATCCATTGAGGCAGACGGACTTTCGTTTTTTGGCGGTCAGCCGATTGGTCCTGAAGATTTCCAATGGCCACGCGAGCGCGGTGCGCAAGGCGGGGCACCGCTGCAATTCGTGATGCAGTGGGACTGCTCTCACCTGTCAAAGCAAGACCCAACTGGCCTCTTGCCTCAAGAAGGCTTGCTCTACTGTTTCATCAACAATGCTTATGACGGTGATGATGACTTTTTGTCTAGCCACACCTTCATTCACCACCGTGGTCCCGTTCGCACATGGAAGCCCGTCCCTCTGCCCAAAGATGCAGGACCAGCGCTTGGCAAAGACTCAGCATCGCTGATGAGCGGATGCACCGGGGCCATTGAGAATGGCAATGACTTCGCACCGCGCACCTTGCCGCGTTTCCCATTTGCATCAATCGCATTGAAATATCCCAACGCCGATGCGGACGCAGGTATTGCCTGGTCTCAGCAAGATATCTCTGACGCTCTCTTGGACATTCAAAAGAATGGTGTTGCGCTCAAACAGCTTGTTGATGACGGCGACAGCCCGCGCCAAGATCATGCCCGGCCTTTTCCCACGTTTCCTCATGATTTTGGCGCGATAAGAGTTATCGCCAGTCGGATGATTGCCGCGCTTGACCAACCCGATCGTGCGCTCGCGGAGGCTCTTTACCCCGGCCTTTCTAACGAGGACCTAGAGGCTCAATTTGCAGGTTGGCGCGAGGAAGCCAAGGAAGTCTATCTTTTGGGAACCCAGCGTTCCGCAGAAGAACGATTAGACCAGAGCATTGCCGACGACATCTGGCAGTGGTTCAATGAACGCAGCAGCATTCTAGGCTCTGAAGTCTCTTCAGTTTTCGAAGAAGCGGTCGATTTAAGCTTAGGCATTGGCAGCGACGCGTTTGACGCAGTCCCGGCGCGGTGGATCGACGAAGCTATGCATTTACACGCGCTCGCTACCGAATGTGAAGTTTGCGAACAAAGTGGCAAAGGCCATGTTCTCGCCCAAACTCCGGTTCGCATGTTTGGCCCACCAAGTGAGACATCAGGCGTGATTGTGCAGCGGGCCAATCAAGATATTCTGCTGCTTGAATTGCCAAGCGGCGCGGGGCCCCATCACAAATTCGGTGGACGCGTGTTGCAATATTGGATTTCGCCCGATGATCTTGCGGCTGGTAACTTTGACCAAGTGGCTGTGACTATCGCATAGCAACTGCGATGAGCGGCCAATCTAGCCTTTGGCGCTCGATGAAAGCGCTGCGACGAGCCTGCTAAGCTCTTCATCAAGCGCCGCATTCGTCATTGTCCCATCTTTGGGATCAAAGCTCTCTCCGAAGCTTGGTACAGCCAAGTGCCCTACAACATTTGCGCCAAAGCGCGGCGCAGAGCTAGCGGCGAAATCCAGCACACTTTGACCGCCCCGTCCGCCGGGCGAGGTTGCCAGCAAGAGCATCGGCTTGCCCTGCCAGACATCGCGGCCGATCCGGCTGCACCAATCAAACAGGTTCTTAAAAGCAGCGGAATAGGTGCCATTGTGCTCTGCAAAAGAGACAATCACCGCATCTGCTGCGCCAATCTTAGTTAGGAAATCGTGGGCCAATTGCGGAATTCCGCTCTCTTCTTCACGGTCATACCGATAGATCGGCATTTCGTAGTCATGGATGTTGAGCATCTCAACCACAGCGCCCTCTGCAAGGCTTGCCGCGTATTGAGCCAATTGTTGGTTGATTGAGACACTTGAATTGCTGGCAGCAAAAGCCAAGATACGCATTGAAGCTAACCTTTCCATTCGCGCCGTTCTTCCGCCATTCGAAGAACATCATAGGCTACCTGAAGTTTCTGAAATTCCTGCGCTGCTTCGTCATCGCCTGGTTTTACATCTGGATGCACCAGCTTTGCCTTAGCCCGATACGCCTTCTTAATGGCCGTGAAATCGGCATCTGCTTGCAATTCCAACAGTTCCAAAGCGCGCATTTCATCGGCGCTTCGCGATCCATCGCCCGAACCCGTCCAGCCATAATGTGACGCCTCGGCATATCCTTCAGATTCCTGCCGTTCCGCCTTGGCGCGCGCTGCCTTCTCCGCCTTGTCGAGCCCTTCAAAATAATCCCATTTGGAATTGTATTCAGCGGCATGTTTCTGACAAAAATACCATTTGTCAGGGCTATTGGGGGCTTTGGGTGCGGGGCAATCGCCCGGCTCATCACAACCATGCCGGTCGCAAAGGCGCACAGTGGTCGCCTCTCGCGACTCAGTATAACCACGCCAGCGCGGAAACCCCCAATCGTTTGAGCGCCGCGCCTTAGGCATGAGGAATTTCGCTAGGTCTAAGCATGTTATTCGTCGGATCAGTCACGCTGGCTGTCTAGGGGTTCTCGCTCACAAAGGGAAGATAGGTGCATTGGCGAGGTAACAAGTTTTAAATTGCAATGTTGCAATGCAATAACTCATTCATATATGCGTACTAGAGAGCACCGCTCAACCAAAGGGACCTTGGGCCAATCTCATGAGCCTTCAATTGCAAAAAGCAAGCCTATTCAGCGCCTTTGCGCTCGTTTGCCTGTGCCTATTTGCGCGCGCGGACAACGATGATCGGGTGCACTTTGGCGGCAGCAATGGGCCGATTGTGCAAATCTTGACCCAGATCAATGGCGAGCGATAAGCTTAAAGCCCGAAATTAGAACGCGCCCGCTCTCAAATAAGAGCGAGCGCGTCAATCTCTTAATCTCTTGATTAGTTGATGATAACACTCGCAGCGCGGCGGTTTTGTGCCCATGCCTCAGCATTAGAACCAAGTGCCACAGGGCGCTCTTTACCATAGCTAACCGTACGAATGCGGTTTGGGTTTACGCCAAGGCTGACGAGATAGTTCTTCGCCGAATTGGCGCGGCGTTCACCCAAAGCCAAGTTGTATTCGCGGGTTCCGCGTTCATCGGTATGCCCCTCAATGGTGAAGGTCACTTGCGAAAATTGGGCAAAATACTGTGCCTGCGCCTGCAAAGCAGCGGCATCCGTGCTGTCGATGTTAAAACGGTCGGTATCAAAGAAGACTGTGGTTGAAGAGCCAACAGCCCGCTCAAAATGCGCCTGCGAACCCACGGTTGGTCCGATCGGTGTGGTCGGGCCGGTGGTTGGCGTAGGTGTCGGCGCCGGCGTCGCAGCGGGTGCTGGTGGAAGTTCCGGCGGCGCTTTCTTTGCACAAGCTCCCAGAGCCAATGCAGAAGTCATCAAAACGATTGTTGCGGTCTTGCGTGCAGAGAAGGTCATGAATTTACTCTCCGATTTTGGGCCAGGTGAAACTTCACCAGCGAGGGTTTAGGTCAAGGTTATAGGGGATATGCGGCAAATGCGAGTCTTGTGCGGTATGCGGGGTTTATGGCCGGATCGGTCCCCATGCGGGGTCTGATGCGTCAACTGGGGTCGGCAATCTCCTTTCGTTCCGGCCAGTCAGATCAACTTGCCACAAAGAGGATCGACCTGAATTGCGCGTTGTCCGGAAGAATTGGATAATGCGGCCATTTGGAGCCCAAGTCGGAGCCTCATCTTGCCATCCGTTCGTAAGCACCCGAAGGTTACTGCCAGATGGAGTCATAACCGCGACATTAAAGTCGCCAGCAATGCGCGTAAAAGCGATTTGGTCACCGCGCGGGCTCCATTCAGGCGTAGCGCAGCGTCCGCCAAAGAAGCTAATCCGGCGTTGATTAGAACCATCTGCATCCATGACATAACACTGCTGTGTGCCTGAGCGGTCGCTTTCAAAGACAATCCGGCGGCCATCGGGCGAATAGGACCCGCCAATATCAATGCCCGGCGTATCGGTGAGCCTCGTTGGTCGGCCTCCGTTCACAGAAATGCGATAAATATCGGTGTTTCCGGCCACAGCCATGGAATAAAGGATCGAGCTTCCATCCGGCGACCAGCGCGGTGCGAGCGTCGGGCTTTGATTTTCGGTCACCAGCGTTTGTTTGCCGCTATCAATATCATAGACATAAATGCGCGGGTTCCCATCGACGTAAGACAGATACATGATCTTGGAATAGTCGGGTGAGTAACGCGGGGTCAGCGCTGTGGCGCTACCAAGCGTTAGGAAGCGGTGATTTGCTCCGTCGGAATCCATCACAGCGAGACGCTTGACCCGGTTATCCTTGGGGCCAGTTTCCGCGATATAGGCGATACGGCTATCGAAGAAGGGGTCTTCGCCGGTGAGGCGCGCATAAATAAGGTCAGAGCATTTATGTGCCGCGCGTCGCCAATCGGATGGGACCACAACATATCCTTCACGGATTAGCTCTTCTTGAAGCGCTACATCGAACAGATAACAGCCAACAACAAGCTTTCCATCACTGCGCGCTTGGACATAGCCTTGGACGAGCATCTCGCTATCACGCCGTGTCCAGATGCCCCAACTTGGCGCCCGAATTTGCGCAAATTCGGGCCGCGGTAAGGCGTCAGGTCCAGTGGGACGAAACAGCCCGTTATTGCGCAAGTTCGCAGTGATAACACGGGCCAACTCCACACCGAGCGCGCCGGTACCGTTCGCATTAGCAGGGGTGGCCACATCTTGGTCAGGCGCAAACGCCGCAATCGCAATTTCCAAATCATCCCCATCAAGCGACCCGACAACAGTCTCCGTCCCTACGGGTTGTTGATCGTCCGTTTGCGCGGTGATGGTGTCGCTTTCGAGGACTGGTGTACTCTCCTCTTGCGCCTGCAAGGCGGGCGCAGCGCTAAGCGCTACGAGTGCGGAAATGGTAAGAAGAATTCTCATGTTCTGTCGTTTCAACCTATTTCTTCACAAATCTAAATTGGTAATTGCGCCACAAGTCATAATGCTCTGGCGGAAGGCCTCGGAAGGTTCCGACGAGCTTTAGCGCGCGTTCAGCGCATTCCCCAAACCGTCCGGCTTGCGCAGAATTGCTGGGGTTGGTTCCGCGAACGCGCGGTTCGCCGATGTTGGTGATCTTGCCGCTGCGATCCATGCTGAAGGCCACAGTGGCACTGAGTTTCTCGATATCAAGGCCAGTTACCCTGCACCGGTTCCATTGCGGCGAAACTTGCTGGCCGATGCTGACCTTGATGTCTGCCTTAACCGCCTCTGCGCTTCCCGTTCCTTCACCGTCCCCAAATGCATCAGAAAAGCCGGTGTCACCGCTGCTATCACGCTGTCCAGTTTGTTGGCCGCGCGAAGTCTGAGAGGGATTTCTATTGGCTTGCTGGATTGGCTGTGGGCGCGGCGCCGGATCTGGACGGGCCGGCGCTTCGTCTGGCACGGGTTCATCCACCGTCTCCGGCGTTTCCGGTGTAGGTTCCTCAACTGTATCAAGCGCGTCGGGAATACCGAGCGAGGTTGAGCTGCCTGCTTCATCAAAGCCATCTTCGATCGTGACCGCAATCGCACCGTCACCGCCAAATGTCACAGGTTTGGATTGTTGAAATTGCATAACAAGGACCGCCGCAAGAGCAGTATGCAAGATGACTGCGACACCAAGGCCGGTTCCATCTTCTTTGTGATAGGTCCTTTGGGTCATTGTTCCTGTCGCTATGGCGCTGCGTCTGAACCGTCGGTGACCAACGATATCGATTTAAACCCAGCACGGTTCAGCTCCCCCATCACGGCCATCACTCTACCGTAATCCAGAGCCGTATCACCGCGAAGAACAATCAATGGTTGTTCGCCGTCATTGCGCCGAATGGATGCCAAGGCATCAGCAAAACCGCCGGAGGCGACTGGCTCATTTTCGACATAGATCCGGCCTGCATTGTCGACAGAAATGTTAACCTGATCTGGCAATTCCTCAACTGGGTTCGCCCGGCTTTCAGGAAGCTCAATCGGAACCCCCACCGCTGGCAAAGTCACCGTCACCATAAAAATGATGAGCAGCACCAGCATCACATCGACCAGAGGCGTGACGTTGATCTCCGCCATTGCAGCGCGCCTTGTGCGTTTGCCGCGCCTACGACCGGATGAGGCAACACCCATCCCCATTACACTTTGTCCAATTCACGGCTCAACCCTGCGTGAACCTTGTCGGCAAAACGGTGGAGCTTTGCCTCATACTGGTTCACCGAATTTGAAAGACGGTTGTAAAAAATCACAGCCGGGATTGCGGCAAACAGACCAATTGCGGTCGCAAACAGAGCCTCTGCAATGCCAGGCGCCACCACGGCGAGCGAAGCCGACTGCGTTTCGCCAATTTGGAAAAAGCTATTCATAATGCCCCAAACGGTGCCGAACAGGCCGACAAAGGGTGCGACAGAACCCGTGGTGGCAAGAAATGTAAGCTTGCCCGCCAATTCATCCGCTTCTTCGGCAACCTGACTTTCCATCGCCTGTCCAATGCGTTCACGGGCAGCTCCGCGATCCGGGGAGCCATTTTTGGTCGAACGCTTCCATTCATCCAAACCAGCGCCGGCGACGCGGGCAGCGGGAATCGAGGTGCGTTTACTTTTCGATAAGGCGCCTTCGCGGTCATTGGTTGACCAAAAATCACCTTCATATTCCCGGCTGGTACTGTTCAACCTGCCGAGCTTCAGGAAAAAGGCCACGATAATCGTCCAGCTCCAAATGCTGGCAAGGATTAGGCCGATTATAACAGCCTGCACCACGATGTCGGCAGCAAGAAACAGCTCGAGAGGGTCGAGCCGTGTCGCACCAGCCACATCGCCTGCGACTTCAGCTGCAACAGCGCTTAGTTGGTTTAAATGCACGCTATCAATTATCCTTCTGGTCCATAAATGTCTGAAAAGCCGCCCGCCATCCGGCAGGTTGGCGACGTGGGCGGCCTTCAAGTGAAATAAAGCCCACACGAAGGCTTGCCTCGCACAGAGCCTCGCCTCCACGCCGTGCGATCTGGTGCATCCGGCACGACGCTGCGCCTAGCTCTGTACAGGTGGTCTCGATCACCACATCATCGTCTAGCCGTGCTGGGCGCAGATATTTGAGGTTCACCTCGGACAGCGCCCATGCGCCCTCCCCGCTCTCAATCGCGGAACGTTGATCTATATCGAGCAGCCTCAAAAGGTCAGAGCGTGCCCGCTCAAACCAACGTAAGTAATTAGCGTGATAGGTTATTCCGGAGAGATCGGTGTCTTCATAATAGACCCTAACCGCGTAAAGGTGACGCGGGCCGTCAAGGACGCCGCCCGGAAAATTCGGGGTGCGAGGGTTAGGTTTAACCATAATATGCTCGAGTTAGCGCGTGTAGGTCTTGCATTCCACCCGCAACTGCACCGGCCCACATGAATGTCGACAGAATGAATCGTCTGTACGATAAGACGAGCCCAATTCAGGCGATCATGCGCCCTAAGAATTGCCCGCCAAAGATGTGCACATGGAGATGCGGAACTTCTTGCCCGCCGTGCTGTCCGATATTGGCCATCAGGCGATAGCCGGGTTCTACCAATCCTTTGGCCCGTGCAACTGCACCCACCGCGCGCACAAATCCGCCAATCTCTGCGTCTGAACCTCGCGCGCTGAAATCGTCCCAGCTCACATATTCGCCCTTGGGTATCACAAGTGTGTGTACTTCGGCCTGAGGATTGATGTCCTCAAAAGCGAAGGCCCAATCATCCTCATAAACCTTGTTCGATGGGATTTCCCCGCGCAGGATTTTGGCAAAGATGTTGTTCCGGTCATAGGGAAGCGTAGGGTCGATTGGCATCTTATTCGCTCCTGCTTGCTTTCTCATCGAGCCCCGAGAGGCCTTCGCGCCTGTCGAGTTCGGCCAGCACATCCTCAAGGCTCACCCCTTGAGCTTGCAATAGGACAAGCAGGTGGAAGAGGAGATCGGCGCTTTCGCTGACCAGTTCATCGTTTATCCCTGTCATGGCCGCAATCACCACTTCGGTCGCCTCTTCGCCCACTTTCTGTGCGATCTTGGACGTGCCTTTGGAATATAGCTTTGCAACGTAGGACGTGTCGGGCGATGCATTCATGCGCTCCGCAATCGTGGCTTCAAGGCGTTTAAGTGTGTCCATGTTTCCGGTCTTTGCTCAAGTGCTGCGCGCAGGCAAGCCCGCTTGGCGTAAAGCGTCGTGCGCCTCTGCGATGGAATGCGTGCCGAAATGAAAGATTGAAGCGGCAAGCACTGCGCTTGCCCCGCCTTTGGTCACGCCATCGACAAGGTGGCCGAGATTGCCGACGCCGCCGCTCGCGATCACCGGGATGGAGACCGCGTCTGCAATCGTGCGGGTAAGCTCAAGGTCATAGCCTGCCTGCGTCCCGTCGCCGTCCATGCTGGTCACAAGCAATTCGCCCGCTCCAAACTCAGCGACGTGTTTGGCATATTCGACCGCATCAATCCCGGTGGGTTTGCGTCCGCCGTGAGTGAAGATTTCCCATTTGCCGTCAGAAACCCGCCGCGCATCGACACTGGCGACCACACATTGGCTGCCGAAGCGGGCGGCAATTTCGCTCACCAATTCAGGCCGAGCGACTGCTGCGGAATTGATCGCAACTTTGTCTGCGCCTGCAAGGAGCAGTGCGCGCGCATCCTGCACACTGCGCACGCCGCCGCCAACTGTCAGCGGCATAAAGCACACTTCCGCTGTGCGCTTGACGATATCAAGCAACGTGCCGCGCCCTTCGTGACTGGCCGAGATATCGAGAAAGCAAAGCTCATCCGCCCCCGCTGCATCATATGCGCGCGCCTGCTCCACCGGATCACCAGCATCCTTGAGATCGACGAAGTTCACACCCTTCACCACGCGCCCATCGGCGACGTCAAGGCAGGGGATGACGCGGATACGGACGGTCATTGCGCCACCGGCTCCAAGGTTATCGTGCAAACCTCATCATCGCAGTCCAATGGTGGCGCTAGAAATGCAACGATTGCTAAAAGCCCGCAGAGTGTCGCTAGCAAAGCCTCAAAAGCGACTGATATCCAGTATTTGACTGGCTGCAGAGCGCGCTGAAATGACACAATTGCAAAGCCCACTTCCTTGGCACGCAGATCACGAACCGCGAGCAACCCGAAGATGCAGGCCAAGCCGAATAGAACAATTGGCTCAATCACTCCCGCGCCCCCATTTGGATCGCCGCGGCCAGATCAAGCTTACCCTCATAAAGCGCACGCCCCGTAATCACGCCTTCAATACCAAGGTGCGCTTGGATTGAGAGGATGTGGATATCGGAAATGCCTTTCACCCCGCCGCTGGCAATCACGGGGATGTCGACGCGCTGAGCCAGCTCCACGGTCGCATCAATATTGACGCCTTTGAGCAAACCATCACGGCCAATGTCGGTAAAGAGGAGTGAGGCAACGCCTGCATCCTCAAACCGGCGAGCCAAGTCCACCACGGGAACATCGGACACCTCGGCCCACCCCTCGGTTGCGACCATTCCGTCTTTCGCGTCCACGGCAACGACAATGCCGCCTTCCCATTCACGGGCCATCTCTTTGACGAATTCGGGGTCTTTGAGAGCCGCAGAGCCCATCACAATGCGGGCCACACCAAGGTTGAACCAGCCTTCTACGGCGCTCGCATCGCGGATGCCGCCGCCCAGTTGCACATATCCGGGAAAGCGCTCAATGATCGACTTCACCGCTTCGACATTGCGCGCCTCGCCTGCGAAGCTCCCGTCTAAGTCCACCACATGCAAATGCTCAGCGCCGCTCTCGGAAAAGATCATCGCTTGGACGGCTGGATCATCGCCGTAGATAGTGGCGCGGTCCATATCGCCTTCAGCAAGGCGAACAACCTCGCCGCCTTTAAGATCAATGGCTGGGAATACGATCATGGTTTCCACTCCAGAAAACGTGTCAGGGTCGCCAACCCAAAACCTTGGCTCTTCTCGGGGTGATATTGCACCCCGCAAATATTGCCACGTGTAACAGCAGCAACAAGCCCCTCCCCGTGATCGGTCAGAGCCGTCACGTGATAGGGGTCTTCGGCAACAAAATGGTATGAATGCAAGAAGTAGGCTTCACCTGCTTCCACAACCGTATGCTCTTTCGCATGGGGCATAAGCGCGATATCATTCCAGCCCATATGCGGGATCTTGATAGCCGGATCATGGGGTGTGATGCGTTTGACCTCTCCGGGTATCCAACCCAGCCCTTCGTGATTGCCGTGTTCCAGTCCGCGCGTTGCGAGCAATTGCATGCCCACACAAATACCGAGGAAGGGTGCACCTCCGTTTTTGACCCGATCTTCGAGCGCTTCAACCATTCCGGGAACCGCGCGCAGTCCGTTGGCACACGCCTTAAATGCACCCACCCCGGGTAGCACGATACGGCTGGCCTTGCGCACCACATCGGCGTCCGCCGTTACCGTGACATTGGCACCTACTGCATTGAGAGCGTTGTGCACCGAATGGAGATTGCCTGCCCCGTAATCAATCAGGGCGACGCTACTATCCACCAAGCTGCCCCTTAGTGCTGGGGATCGCCTCGCCTTTCCTTGGGTCGCGATCAACCGCATTTCGCATGGCGCGTGCGAACCCTTTAAAGAGGCTTTCGCATATGTGGTGGTTGTTGGTGCCGTATAGCAGCTCAAGATGCAGCGTTAGGCCGGCGCTTTGCGAAACACTTTCAAACCAGTGCTGGATAAGCTCAGTGTCCCATTCACCCAGTTTTTCCTGAGAAAATTTGGCATTCCACACACAATAGGGTCGCCCAGATATATCCAGAGCCACCCGGCTCAATGTCTCATCCATTGGTGAATAGGCGCTGCCATAACGGCCAATTCCCGCCTTATCGCCCAACGCCTCAGAAAGTGCCTGCCCCAGAGCAATTGCCGAATCTTCGGTCGTGTGGTGCTGATCGACATGCAGATCGCCTTCGACCTTCATCGTCACATCGATGAGGGAGTGCTTGGCAAACTGTTCAACCATATGATCGAGAAAGCCAATCCCGGTGGAAACATCATATTTCCCCGTCCCATCCAAATCAATGGTGATGAAAATCGACGTCTCAGCGGTTATCCGCTCAATTTTGCCTGTTCTTGCCAAGGTGCGTGTTCCAGAAGCCATAGTGCCAAGCCTATAAACCCGCTGCTCTTCCTTGCAAGCGTTCACACCCAGAGAATTAGCGGCGCGTTTGACCCTCTTACCAAATGTGACAGCCATTCATGCATGAAATGCTTGACCCGGACGGCGCGTCTCGTCACGAGTCTGAATTGTAATGACAGAAGATACGCCTGATAGCCTCATCCCTTACGATGAAATCGTGCAAGAAGCGCTCCGCGCTGTGGTCGGGCGTGTGCTCGGCGAAATTCTCGCTGGCGGGAGCGAGCTTCCGGGCAATCACCATTTCTACATCACCTTTAAGACGGGCGCGGCGGGCGTATCCATCCCCGATCATTTGCGCGAACGTTTCCCCGATGAAATGACCATCGTACTCCAGAACAAGTTTTGGGAATTGGAAGTGCGCGATGATGGATTTGGCGTGGGACTTTCCTTCAACCAAATTCCGGCAAAGCTGGACATTCCCTTTGCTGCGATCACAGCCTTTGTGGACCCGGCAGTCGATTTCGGCCTGCAATTCCAGGCGTCCGGCGATGAGCTTGAACCAGAAGAACATGAGTTTGCTGAGAACGATGGCGAAAACGGCTCTGCGTCGGCAAAGGTAATCCCTGAAGACGACGGCGAAGAAGGCGAAGGTTCTAACGTTGTTACTGTCGATTTCGGGCGCAAGAAATAACGCTGGAGCCTATGACAAAGCCTGCCAATTCCGACGGCACCAGCTTCAAGGCTGAGGGCACATCGAAGACAAGTAAGCTGCCTCCTGCACCTTCCACTGGTACCGCGGTCAATCTTGCCATTGCCGAGATCGTACTGCGCGGGGTTGCGGACCGAATGCGCGGGCGCGTCAATGCTGATATCAGTAAAGTCGATGCGCGGAAACGCGAGAGCGGAGAACGAGATGCGGTGGATGGGCGCTCTTTACTGACTTCAGTGGGACTGTACGGCGCTGCGTCACTAGCCAAGAAATCACGTGCTGGGCTTGGCCTTGTCGCCGGCGGACTGCTTGCAAAATCACTTTACGAACGCGGGAAAGCCGTCCGCGAAACGCGTTCAAAACTCCGGGTACAACGGCGGGGTAAGCAACAGTAACCTTACTGTGAGACTTGATTTAAACGCGCAATCGTGTGCAACGCCAAAATATGAGCGACACCGCAGACACTGATAAACTCGCCCGCCGCGGCCTCCTCTTCATCCTATCTTCGCCTTCAGGCGCAGGTAAGACGACGCTGTCACGCAAACTGCTCTCCGAAGATGAAGACATTCAACTGTCTGTATCAGCCACGACGCGTGCACCGCGTCCAGGCGAAGTCGACGGCAAAGATTACTACTTCGTCTCTGACGCTGAATTTGACCAGATGGTGGAAGAGGACGACTTTTACGAATGGGCCCCGGTGTTCGACAATCGGTATGGCACACCCAAAGGCGCTATCCGTAAGGGTTTGAAAGAGGGGCAGGATTACCTGTTCGACATCGATTGGCAAGGCACGCAGCAGTTGAAGCAAAAGGACGATCAGGACGTCGTCACCGTTTTCGTGCTTCCTCCCAGCCTCAAAGAACTGCGGCGCAGATTGGAAAGCCGGGGACAGGACACAACTGAAGTGATCGATGGCCGGATGGAACGTGCCCGCGATGAAATCAGCCACTGGGCCGAATATGACTATGTCGTCGTCAATGACTCAATGGACGCGTGTTTTGAACAAGTGCGCAAGATCCTAGACGCAGAACGCATGCGCCGTACGCGCCAGACGGGGCTGATCCCGTTTGTGCGCGAGTTGATGGGTTGATTTAGAACTTTCCCGCATCAGCTTCCGCGACAACCTGAAACTCATCTTGCCAGATGACGGTTCCGGGACTTCGGGTTGTGAGAATATCCACGCAAACCCTACACGCTTCTAACGCAAGTTTGAGCGGGTGCATCTGTTTGATGTGCTCGGTGGCTATTGGCTTGAAACAAGCCCAGCAGCGGCTTCTGAGATTCCACCCTCTTGAAACAAACAAAACGGGTATGGACTCTATTCGGCTTTGCCATCTTGAGGTGTTTGACTGACTCGAAATTTCAAGGCGTCAACTCTTCTCACACCGCCTCGTTTTGCTCCAATTGCTCGAGCAGTTCCTTCAATTGCTCTTCCAAAATCCCGGCGCTGTCCCCGCCTCCGTAATTGAGTGCGCCGCTTGAGAAGGTGGTCCCAAATGTATCGGCGAGCGACTTGGTCTGGAGCACTCCGCTCGCAAAATCGCGCGTGGTGAGACTGTCGAGAGGGTGGATAAACACGCTCCACACTAAGCCTTGTCCAATCGCATAACGCGCATCCAATGCCGTATCAAAATTGGCTTGCATCAACCGCTCCAACGCCTCCTCAGGAAGCGTATTGCTTTCCGCAATCGGGGTGATAATTCGCATCCGGCCTGCATTGACATCAGTCACCACGATGAGCATTTGCTCCTCGAGGGTGAACTGCCAATTGTTGCCATTACGCGTCGCCTCAGCATCAAGCGCTTCGATTACCTCTGCGATCATGTCCAAGGACGTTTGATTGTCCGGTGAGATTTCTGTCGGAGCTTCAGGTATGAGGGTCTCATCGCTGAAATCAGGCGGGGGCAACGCATCTTGCGCCGATGCCATATGAACACTCCCCCCTGTCAGACCAAGGACGCTTAAGGTGAGCAAAATACGGTTGCGGCGAGATAAAGACATTGGACACTCTCCATTGCCGCGCAAGCTTGCACGCGGCTCTCTTCATGTGTTCGCGTGCGATACGGTATTTGTTACACAAGGACGCTGAGAAACCGTAGGACTTTGCCGCAGTCTGAAATGGTCGATGACAGCCAGTCAATCTCTTGTTTTGCGATACCTTTTGTCAAAATCAAAAAGCCCCGCGGGTAAGGCGGGGCATTTCAAATGTAGGAGTTGGGGCTTGTTCATTCCAAAAGAGTGAAAACTGCTCTTTGGCTGTATTCCATCAATTAGACACCCGGCCCAATCGTCCAATTAGTCGCCCGACGGGTCGACAAAATTGCCAGCGCCGACATTGGCGTTCACCACACCGCCATCGATTGCGAGGGTGGTACCGACCACATAGTCGCCGGCACGGCTCAGCAGGTAAATCGCGCCGCCTGCCATGTCCATTGTATCGCCTACGCGCTTTGATGGGATGCCGCGTTCAACCATGGCTTCATTGTCTCGCGCTGCTTTGTTCATATCGCTTGGGAAAGCGCCCGGGCCAATGCCATTGACGATGATATTATCGTTCACCAAT
This sequence comes from Erythrobacter sp., assembly GCF_039988855.1. Taxonomy (GTDB): domain Bacteria; phylum Pseudomonadota; class Alphaproteobacteria; order Sphingomonadales; family Sphingomonadaceae; genus Erythrobacter. The sequence continues at coordinate 118,206 of NZ_JBDXIY010000017.1, read as the reverse complement.
TCAGCCGCCATTCGGCGCGTTAAGTGGATGAGGCCAGCTTTTGACGCCTGATAAGGATAGGTTGGCCATGGGTTGGTTTTCATTCCATCGATCGACGCGATCATAAGGACTTTTGCAGGACGATCTGCCGTACCAGCAGCTTTCAAAAGGCCATGCAACTTCTGCGTCAGGAAGAAAGGTGTTTTGACATTCAGGTCCATCGTGCGGTGCCAACCCGCCTCGCTGAACTTGGTGAAAGGTTCACCCCAAGCGGCCCCTGCATTGTTGACCAGAATGTCGAGCTTGTCTTCGCGGGCAGCGATTTCATCGGCGAGCGCTTGGATGCCATCCATCTGGCTAAGATCAGCGACAAGCCCGATAACTTTCTCACCCAATTCTGCGGTGGTTGCGTCCACCTGATCTTTCTTGCGGGCGCAGATGTAGACACGCTCCGCACCCGCGGCAAGGAGCCCCTCGACGATCATTTTGCCGATGCCACGTGAACCGCCCGTGACGAGAGCGACACGGCCCTCGAGGCTGAAAAGTGAATTGATATCCATGTGTTATTCTCTCTTTTAATAGCCGCTGAGCTCAGCCACGCGGTTCGCGTGGAAGTAAGCATCGCCAAGGAATTCTTGCAGTGCGCGGTCACGTTTCATGTAGAGGCCGATGTCGTATTCATCGGTCATGCCGATCCCGCCGTGCATTTGAACGCCTTCCTTAACGGCAAGGCCAGCGGCTCTAGAAACCTTGGCTTTAGCAACCGAAGTCATCAAATCTGCCGATAGCGCGCCCCCATCTCTTTGATTGGCGTCGAGCAATTGCTGTGCCTTGATGGTGGCAGCGCGGGCGATTTCGACCTCGGAATACAGATGTGCAGCACGATGTTGCAATGCTTGGAACTCGCCAATCACTTTGCCAAATTGCTTACGTTGTTTGAGGTAGTCGAGGGTCATATCCATCGCGCCGCCTGCAACGCCCACCCCTTCGGCAGCTGCACCCAGACGGCCAGCAGCGAGCATCGCATTGAGAATTTCGCGGCCACCATCAACCTCGCCGATGACAGCATCTCCATCGAGCTCAACGCCGTCGAACTTGATGTGGCTTGCCATGGATGAATCGACGAGGCGCACCGGTTCTTGGTTCATGTTCGCCGCGTCTTTTGGCACTGCGAAGAGGGTGATCCCGTCTTCGTCCTCATCCGAGCCACTGGTACGCGCAGCGACAACAATCATGTCGGAACTTGCGCCTTGGATGACAAAGCTCTTTGAACCGGTGAGCTTGAAGCCATTGCCCGACCTTTCAGCTTTGGTCGCGATGCGGCTTGGACGGTGTTTTGCAGTCTCATCGATGGCAACCGCAAACACGCTCTCACCCTCGATCAGGCCCGGCAAATACCGTCCTTTGAGATCAGAAGATGCGTGACCAAACGCCGTCGCGGCGAGAACTGATGAAGTCAGGAACGGCGAAGGGGTCAAATTGCGGCCGATCTCTTCGAGAACAATCCCCGCTTCGACGTGGCCCATACCTAGTCCGCCATCATCTTCGCCGACCAGCATTCCTGTAAAGCCCATTTCGCCCATTTGTTTCCAAAGCGCATGGCCAAATCCATCCGGGCAATCCCGGTCACGCCAATGGCGCAGTTGTTTTTTGATATTGCCCTCTTCGGCCATAAAACCTGAGGCACTGTCGGCGAGCATCGCCTGATCTTCTGTGTGAAACAGAGGCATTTTCTATCTCCTGTCCCGACCTTCCTAGCCTTTGAAGGCAATGCGAAGGGGGTATTCCAATTCTTGTGCTTAGTTGAGCCGATCAACCACCGGGCAATTCAAGGATGCGTTTCGAAATAACGTTGAGCATCACTTCCGACGTACCGCCTTCGATCGAGTTTGCTTTGGTACGCAGCCAGTCGCGTGGGGCCTTACCACCACGTATCTCTTCGCTTTCCCATTCAAGCGCCCGCGAACCACCGGCGCTCATCATAAGCTCGTGACGGCGTTTGTTAATTTCGGTGCCGACGTATTTCATCATGTTCGGTTGAGCGGGGTGCCCCTTGCCAGCCTTCATCTCGTCCATGAATTTCTCGGCCATCGCGGTAAACGCTAATGCGTCCACGTCGAATAGTGCCATCTCGCTGCGCAGAACAGGATCAAGATCATCGCCGGTTTTGCCTGCAAGGCGTTTCATCGCTGTGCCGATGGCTGTGGTGCGCTCACCGCCGCCCATGCCAGAAATCATCTCGCGTTCGTGGCCAAGCAGGTATTTGGCGACATCCCAGCCGCGATTGATTTCACCCACGTATCCAGGGCAATCCTCGCCATAGCTTTTTGGAACGCTGACGTTGTCGAAAAAGGTCTCGCAAAACGGGCTATTGCCGCTGATCAGCAGGATTGGCTTGGTCGCCACGCCTTCGCCTGTCATGTCGAAGAGCATGAAGGTGATGCCCTTATATTTGTCTTCCTTATTGGTGCGGACAAGGCAGAATATCCAATCAGCTTTGTCGGCGTAAGACGTCCAAATCTTCTGGCCATTGACGACCCAGTGATCGCCTTTGTCTTCGCCGAAGGTCTGCATGGAAACGAGGTCAGAGCCGCTGCCTGGTTCCGAGTACCCCTGACACCAACGAATTTCTCCGCGCGCAATTTCGGTAAGGAAACGCTTCTTCTGGCCTTCTGTACCAAATTTCAAAAGAGCAGGGCCAAGCATCCAGATGCCAAAGCTTGAAAGCGGCGGGCGCGCGCCGATACGAGCCATTTCCTGACGCAAAATCTTGGCTTCCGCAGGCGCAAGCCCTGCACCGCCATAATCCTTGGGCCATGAAGGAACCGTATAACCCTTATCGCGGGCCGCTTCGAACCATGCTTTTTGGGCATCGCTTTGGAATGATGCGTTGCGACCGCCCCAATAGACATCTGCGTCATCGCGCACGGGCTTGCGCATTTCCTCAGGGCAATTGGCCTCTAGCCATGCCCGGGTTTCTTGGCGGAAATTTTCCAGATCGGACATTAACCGACTCCTCTCCAATTGTTCTTTGAGATTTACGCTAACGTTATGGTCATTTGCGCGACGCCTGCAAGCATAGTTGACCGCGAAAATTGCAAAGATACGCATGCCGTAACGTCATCATAACCAGCGTTGACGACCTCGTGCCTTGCTATAGGTTGCAAATCAAGATTGAGGGAGGAATTTGAGACATGCGATTCTCGGGAAAGACCGTGATTGTGACCGGAGCAGCATCTGGGATCGGCGCTGAAAGTGCACGGCTTTTTGCCCGTGAAGGAGCGGTGGTTTTCGCCAGCGACATTGATCGCGCGGGCGGAGAAATGCTTGCTAATGAAGCACAAGGCGATGTCCGCTTTGTGCACTGCGATGTCACGAACCCTGCCTCAATTAAGGCGTTGATGGACCAAGCGGCCTCTGAAACGGGCGGGATTGATGTGGTCTTCAACAATGCAGCCGCTGGCGGCGCGCGGCCATCAATTGATGAGATTGAACCTGAGGAATGGGATATGACGATGGACTTGGTCCTTCGCTCGGTCGCCTTTGGTATTCGCTATGCTGTGCCTCATATGAAAGGGCGTCCAGGCGCCTCAATCGTCAATGTATCCAGCGTAGCAGCGGTCGGTCCCGGTTACTCGCCGACGGCCTATGCTGTTGCAAAAGCAGGCGTGCTTCACCTCACCAAATGCGCCGCTGCTGACCTTGCGCAACACTCTATACGAGTGAACGCAGTGCAGCCCGGCTTCATCAATACAAACATCTTCACCACTTCCATGGAAGTGCCCGAGGAAATGAAAGATACGGCCAAGGGGATAATCGCGCAGATGTCCTCGAACGCGCAGCCGGTAAAACGCGGCGGGCAACCGCTCGATATCGCTGAAGCAGTAGCATACCTTGCAAGCGAAGCGGCGGGCTTTGTCACGGGGACATCGTTAATCGTAGATGGCGGAATTACTGTGGGCCCGCGCCATTGCTGGGACCCAGAGGAAGCGACCTTGTTTGAAGGTCTGGAGAAAATGGAAGAAGAAGCCAAGGCTGTCGCAGCCGGACAAGGTTCATCAAACTGATGGGTCTTATCCAAGGCAAAATCCCGATGCGCGTGAAGCTTATTCACGGCTTTGGCGCGGTAGCATTCGGCGTCAAAGACGGCGGCTTCCTGTTCTTTCTATTGTTCTATTACAGCCAAGTCTTGGGGATGGACGCAGGGCTTGTCGGGCTCATCTTGCTCGCCGCACTTTTGATCGACGCTGTTGTCGATCCAATCATCGGTTATATGTCCGATAGGACATACACACGCTGGGGCAGGCGATTGCCGTGGCTTTACGCTGCACCCATTCCATTGGCCGTTATTTGGATCCTATTGTGGTCTCCTCCCGGCGGTGTTGCACCAAGCCCGCTTGGCCTGTTGGGCATTATGGTCGGGGTCAGAGTGCTCCTTTCTGCCTGCGAAGTCCCGTCGGTAAGTCTAGTCCCGGAACTCACATCGGATTATCAAGAACGAACCACTCTTTTCCGCTATCGTTATCTATCTGGTTGGATGGGCGGGATCTTGATGATGGTCCTAGCCTACACAGTGTTTATGCCAGGTGAGAACGGATTGCTCCAACAAGATGGCTATCCGGCATATGGTTATTTTGGCGCGGTTCTGATGGCAATTGCTGTTTTGGGGTCAGCCATCGGCCAACACCATATCGTCGCAAACTTGCCGGAGACAAAGCCTGCACCGTTTAGCCTTCGCGATGCGTTCTCAGAAATTTTCGAAGCATTTTCTGAAAAAGCCTTTCTAATTTTCGCAGCGGGCGGCCTTGCCGCTTACATCAGCCAAGGTATGACCTTCTCAATCACGAACTTCCTCAACATTTATGTTTGGCAGATCGACAGGGTAAGTTTTGATTGGGGCCCAAATTGGCTCAACGGACTGACCGCTTACCCCTTCGTCCTTGGTGTTTCGGTTGTCGGCATGTTTATCCTTGTCGGTCCCATGCACAACCGGTTTGGCAAGCCGAAGAGCGCCGCGTTGAGCGCGGTTATCGCAATCACTTTTGGCCTGTTTCCTTACTTTCTTTATCTCGGCGGGCTCTGGCCGGCGATCCCATCTCTTGCCTCAACCGCGCTGTTCTTTGGCTTTACAATTTTCGCGAACATGTTTGGCGTCGTGTTAATGATCTCAGCCACGTCCATGCTCGCAGAAATCGTGGAAGCGTTCGAAGAACGAACCGGCCGGAGAGCGGAGGGATCATTCTATTCGGGCAATTGGCTAGTCCAGAAATGCGCGACCGGATTTGGCGCCGCAATAACGGGGCAGATCATAGCCTTTTCTCAATTGGAGCAAGGGGCAGACCCTGCGGCGGTCGAATTTGGTGTTCTTTACACCATCATCATCACATTCGCGATTGCCACGATTGCGCTCGGTCTCATCGCCGCCTTCTGGCTTGGTCGTTTTCCGATCACCCGCGAGCAGCACGAAGCAAGGATCGCGGCCAGAGCCGTTCAGCAGAACGCTCAAAAAGAATAATTGACCCAAAAACCAACTTGGCGCGGACGCTCAGCCATGCCACGCTAAATTCAACTTCATACAAACCGATTGATGCAAGAGAGGTAACCCTGCAATGGATTTTCAACCCACCGAACGTCAAGCCTATTGGCGCGACCGCGTAAAAGGTTTCATCGAGAAGCACGTACGCCCGAATATGGACGTTTATAAAGCGCAAGACGCTGAGGGCGACCGCTGGAAAGTCATCCAAATCATCGAAGACAAGAAAGCCCTCGCCAAAGAAGAGGGCATTTGGAACCTCTTCATGCCGCCGCGCAATGATGGCCACCACCACGTCGAAGAGACGTTTGAATTTGAAGGTCCCGGCCTCACCAACCTCGAATACGCTCTTTGCGCTGAAGAAATGGGCCGCCTTGGCTGGGCTTCGGAAGTGTTCAACTGCTCTGCGCCTGACACAGGCAATATGGAAGTGTTCCACCGTTACGGCACGATTGAGCAAAAGGAACAATGGCTGCGCCCGATCATGAACGGCGAAATCCGTTCTGCTTTCCTTATGACGGAGCCCTTCACCGCTTCATCAGATGCAACAAACATCGAAACCCGCATCGAGCGGGACGGCGATGAGTACGTGATCAATGGCCGCAAATGGTGGTCTTCGGGTCTCGGTGATCCGCGCTGCAAGGTCTCCATCGTGATGGGTAAGACCGACACATCTGCTGGCCGTCACGCACAGCAATCCATGCTGCTCATGCCAAACGACGCACCGGGCGTGAACATCATTCGCCACCTTCCAGTGTTCGGTTATGACGATGCACCGCATGGCCATATGGAAGTGGAAATGAAGGACGTCCGTGTTCCTGTCACCAACATGCTTCTTGGTGAAGGTCGCGGGTTTGAGATCGCTCAAGGGCGCCTTGGTCCAGGCCGTATCCATCACTGCATGCGCACCATCGGCGTTGCGGAAGAGGCGCTGGAGAAGATGTGTAAGCGTCTGCAAGAGCGCGAAGCTTTCGGTAAGCCGATCTACAAACATTCCGTTTGGGAAGAGCGCGTCGCGCGTGCCCGTATCGATATCGATATGACCCGTCTTCTGTGCCTTAAGGCGGCTGATATGATGGACAAAGTCGGCAATAAAGCGGCCAAGCAAGAGATTGCGATGATCAAGGTGCAGGCACCGAACATGGCTCTCAAAATCATCGACGACGCGATCCAAGCCCACGGCGGCGGCGGCGTGTCGAACGATTACGGCCTTGCCAGCGCATACGCGCATCAACGCACTCTGCGTCTCGCCGATGGTCCCGATGAAGTGCACGCACGTTCCATCGCGCGCATGGAATTTGGCAAGCACGTTCCAGAAGAAGGCCCAACGGCCAACGCTCTTCGCGCCGGCGCGAAACCAGCCAATAACGCTGGCAACTTCAGCTCAGGCGATATGGGCGCAACGCGCTGATTGGTGAAGGCGTCGCCAAATATGGCGGCGCCTTCCTTTCAGGTGATCCAATCAAAAAGCAGGGACATTTGATGACTATCGATTTCGACAAGGAAATGGTCGGCACTGTTGAGGTGTCTGATAAGGACAAGCTCGACATGGAAGCCCTCAACACATGGTTCGAAGCCAATGTTGAAGGTTTTGCAGGTCCGATTAGCTACACCAAATTTAAGGGTGGCCAGTCGAACCCCACTTATAAAATCGAAACCCCTTCAACCAATTACGTCCTTCGCCGTCAGCCCTTCGGCAAGCTGCTCCCATCCGCCCATGCTGTCGACCGTGAATATGCTGCGATGACGGGCCTGCATCCGACCGGCTTCCCAGTGCCCAAAACCTATGGCCTTTGCGAAGACCCAGATGTTATCGGCTCCAAATTTTTCGTCATGAGCATGGCTGATGGTCGCTCTTTGTGGAACGGTGCACTTCCCGGAATGGAGCCGGGGCAACGCCGCCAACTCTACAATGCTCTGATCGACACAATTGCCGATATGCACCTCAACAAACCGGACGAAATCGGGCTTGGTGATTATGGCAAACCAACCGACTATTGCGCGCGGCAAATTGCACGGTGGTCAAAGCAGTATAAGCTTTCAGAAACCGAGCATATGCCCAAAATGGAGCGGCTGATTGAATGGCTGCCTGAGACAATCCCACCGCAACACGAAAGCAGTGTAGTTCACGGCGACTACCGTCTCGACAATGTAATCTTTCACAAAACCGAGCCGCGTATCATTGCTGTTCTGGATTGGGAGTTGTCGACGCTCGGCGATCCAATTGCTGACTTCTCCTATCTTATGCTCAACTGGTTCCAGCCCGCCGAAGGACGCGCAGGGTTGCTTGGCTTGAACCTCGAAGAACTTGGCATTCCTTCAGTCCAAGAAGCTGTTGACCGCTATGTTGAACGCACAGGTTACCCTGTACCTCCGATGGAGTGGTATTTTGCTTACAACTTGTTCCGGCTTGCTGGCATTATGCAGGGGATCAAGAAACGCGTCCTTGATGGCACTGCGTCTTCAGCACATGCAAAGTCTATGAGCGACAGAGTTTCGCCTTTGGTTGACGCAGCCTACAACTTTGCGTTGCAGGCTGGGATGCCCGAATAAGGCATCCCCCTATAGCGCGCGGTCTCCGCTTAATCCTCAGAAAATTGAGCTCAGCGAGATCAGCGCTCCCACATCCCTTGGCGCATCGCGGAAATGCCCGGGTTGATTGCGGTAATAAACGCTGGTGGAGACCATCCCGATGGGAAGCGCCGCGTGCCAACCAAGCTCGCCAATAAGTTCCCGTCCTGTAGGGGTAAGCGCCAAACTCTGACGCCCTGTGATCGCGTTTTGGGTCGCGTAATCGTAATCCACCGGAAGCTCTATTAACAGCGCGCCGCCATCCACTCGCAAAGGCTGGCTAAGACGCATCCCCAAGCTATCACTTCTCGAGAAAACCCCAAAACGTGTGAGATCAATGGACCATCCGCTCGAATTGATTTGCGACCCAGGCGCAACGAAAGAACCAGCCTGTGATCCGTTTCCTGGCCGCGTGATACCAGCGCGGTAACTTGCGCCCAATTGCCAGCGCCTTCCAACATCACGCGAGACCCTTCCATCAAGGAAAAGGCTATGAGCACCTTTAACCCCCAAGAGCGGGTTAAAGTGTGCGCCAAGCAGTGTGTCTTCCTCCATCAGGATCGTCGCTCCAGCGTTCAGGTCAAAACCGGCCCATCGCCGGTCTGCCGCAAAAGCGATGCGAGTGGTCGGTCTTCGTTCGGTCCTGCCGTTTAAGGCATCACCTGCATTGCGGAAATCAGAGAGCCATGCACGCCCGCGTTCCGCTGATATCGTTAATCCCCAGCTGCCAATTTCGCGCCGGGTTGCGATCGCAATCTCGCTGTCTCCTAGAAAGCCACTATCGCCGCTTGCTTCTGGTGCGATCTGGAAAGCGTTGCGTTTCGAACCTTGAAGTTGCGCCACGAGGCCCGAGGCATTTTGAGAGATCGCAAGACCTATTTGCATGTCAGGCGAAATCCGCGCAGCAACCCGGCCCGCAAGAACCCGTGCACGAAAGGATTCTTCGCTCGTCAATTGGAGGCTTTGCATCCAACCAAGCCCTGCTGCACGTTGTCCTTCACCAACGGTCACTGCGACTGAAAACTGATCATTGCCACCGGCACGCGTACGCACACCTTGCACAACCGCGCCACGAAGGCGTTGTAACTGAGGTGCATTGCGGGTGTTGCCGCCCAATTCCGCTGTAAAAGCGCGGTTATAGCGATCCGTCACAATCGTCGTCAGTGATGCGCCATTCAACGCATCGCCCATAGCCACTGACCCAATTGCGAAGTTGTCCGCAAGAGCAAGAACTCGGTCCGTTCCAGCAATGCTTGTGGTGCCGATCGGTTCGAAGGCCGCTGCGATATCGAGAATTCCGGTCCCGAACACATTGTCCGTACCTAAAGCGCCTGCATCGCGCGCGGTTTGCAATAGGATTTCCGCAATCTCTTGCCCCGTTAGATTCGGGAATGCTTGCGCCAGTAGTGCTACAGCACCTGCAACCTGAGGCGCAGCGAAACTGGTCCCGCCGAACAAGGTCACAAATTGCTGACCATCAATGTTCTCTACGAACAGCTCTCCGTCGTCATAGGCGCAGCAAATCCGTTCTCCGCGGGCAGCGATATAGTTTTCGGCAAACTGCCCTGCTCGATTGCTGAAGTCGGACATATCACCGTTTTCGTTGACCGAACCAACAATAATGACATTGTCACCGCCAGCCGCGATCAGAGTGCGCGAAAACTCATCCACCTCATCAGGAGAAAGCCCATCATTGCCTGATGCGGCCACGATGACGACGCCCGCGTCCGCTGCTCGCCTGACCGCATTTTGCAGTTCAAGTGAAGCTGCGCTTCCTCCCAAGCTCAGGTTGACTACCGCTGCGCCGGCCCCAACAGCGATATCGATTCCGCGGGCAATATCTGCATCAACAAAGACGCACCCTAGGCTTGCGTCCTGCGGTGTATCAGCTCCACATGAGCCCGGCATATCCGCCCTAAGCGCCAAGACTTGCGCATCAAAGGCAATGCCAAGCACACCAACTTCATTGCGTGCTGCTGCGGCCACGAGGGCGACATTGGTGCCATGATCATCTTCGGGATCAACTCCGCGCCCAGAGCCAGTGACATCCTGCGATTCAGGGTGCAACCGTCCCGTGAATTCGGGGCTATCTGTGTCGAGCCCGGTGTCGACAATTGCTATGATTTCACCACTACCCGTACTCCCATCGAGCCATGCCGCCTGCGCACCGTGGAAACTTGGCCCATCTGAACGCCTCAGTTCAGCCGTATCGAAGGACGTAGGTGGCGGCGGGGAAGGGGGTGGAGATGTCGGTGCAGTTTGAAGCGGCGGAGGAAGAGTATTTACCCCTTGCCCGGTGCCACCACCACAGGCGGAAAGCGCCGCGCAAACAGCAACGCTTGCTACGAATTTTCTGACAATGGGCGGTGCGACCGCAGACGCGTTTCGGTTGGCCGACCTGAAACAAAAAACAGAGGGCTGACGCGAGGCGCCGGACAGCAGCCAAGAAGTGAAAGACATGCGAGAATTCCTTTGCCATTGCCCTGCTGGGCTCCCGCGAATTTTGCTAACATGCCAACCTTGCCGGGGTGCTCATGACGAGCTAGCAGCAACTGCGTATCTGGCGCCTGATGCTCTCAGGCCATTCTCATCTTCGGCCACGAGCACGCGTATTCTGGAGTATTTATGACTGACACCCTTATCAATGACATCGAACAAGCATGGGAAGCTCGTGACACCATCACACCGCAAAGCGAAGTGCGCGGCGCGGTTGAAGAAGCGCTTGGCCTCCTCGACAGCGGCGAGGCGCGCGTCGCAGAGCCTACATCCGATGGTGGTTGGCAGGTCAATCAATGGCTCAAGAAAGCTGTGCTGCTTTCATTCCGCCTCAATGACAATCGCATTATGGACGGCGGATCAGCCGGCGCGCCAGCCTATGACAAGGTCGCAAGCAAATTCGAAGGCTGGGACGAGGTCCGTTTCGCCGAGGCTGGCATCCGGGTTGTGCCCGGCGCGGTTGCGCGTCATGCGTCCTACATCGCACCCGGTTGTGTTTTGATGCCAAGCTTTGTGAATATCGGCGCCTATGTCGGCGAAGGCACGATGGTTGATACTTGGGGATCGATTGGGTCCTGCGCACAGATCGGCAAAAACTGCCACATCTCTGCTGGCACAGGCATTGGCGGGGTGCTCGAGCCCATGCAAGCTAACCCCACCATCATTGGCGACAATTGCTTTATTGGTGCACGTTCAGAGATCGTCGAAGGCGTAATTGTCGGCGAAGGCTGCGTCGTTGCGATGGGTGTTTTCATCACCCAATCGACCAAGATTGTCTATCGCGATTCTGGTGAGATCATTAAAGGCCACATCCCGCCATATTCTGTGGTTGTGCCCGGTACACTACCGGATCCGAATGGTGGCCCATCGCTTTCTTGCGCTGTGATTGTGAAGACAGTGGATGCTCAAACCCGTTCCAAAACCGGAATCAATGAGCTCTTGCGCGACTAAGTAGGAACCAATAGGCTGCCTCATCGTTAGAATCCGTAACGGAAACTCAGGTGAGGTATCTATGGTCGACGAAGATGACGCAATCCACATCGAAGACGATGATGCCCGTGCAGCAAGTACGCCGGGCGTTCTTCGCTATGTCTTGGCATTCAGCCTACTCTTCGCGGTTATCGCGATGAGTTTGGTTTGGATCATCCCTGCCCTTTACGGCTGACTTATTCGATTTCAGGGATCAGGGTCTCAATCGGACGCTGATCCCTAACACTTGCGGCATAACGCTCTGCTTCGCGCAAGGCACGCAGTGTGTTGCGATTTGCAATGAGTTCAAGTTCAACTTGGCTGTATCCGCGCCTAACCAATTCGGCGAAGAGATCAGGGTAGCCGCTCACATCTTCAAGGCCGACTGGTCCGTTGGGAATGCCATCAAAATCTCCGCCGATTCCGACGTATTCTACGCCGATTAGCGCGCGGATATGATCGATATGATCAGCCATATGACCAATCGTGGTTTCGGGTTCAGGGTTTTCACTGTCCCACTCTGCCATTGCGGATTCGACAATATCGGGCTGACCAGGAAACAGTGACTCTTGACGTGCTTCGACAGCTACGCGCTCAGCAAACCATAGGCGGCGTTCTTCATTGAGGTAGGCAGGCACCGCATCCACCATCACAATGCCGCCATTGTCGGGTAGGCGCATAAGCACACTGTCAGGTACATTGCGCGAATGACCGTTGACTGCGCGCACGCCCGAATGGCTGAAAATGACCGGAGCCCGAGCAACATCAAGCGCGTCCATCATTGTTTTTTCGCTGACATGGCTAAGATCGACCAGCATCCCAAGCCGGTTCATCTCACGCACCACATCTTTGCCGAAATCGGTCAACCCATTGTGCTCGGGATCATCGGTCGCACTATCAGCCCAAGGTGTGTTTTGGAAATGGGTGAGCGTCATATAACGCGCGCCCAGATCATACATCTGCCTGAGAACCGCGAGGCTTGATCCGATGGAATGTCCGCCTTCCATCCCGATGATCGATGCAAGCTTCCCGCTCGCCATCGCGCGTTCGATCTGTTCTGCGGTATCGGCATAGGCTAATTGCCCTGGATACTGACGGACCAAGCGCTTGATCACGTCGATCTGTTCCATCGTTTGCTGCACGGCTTCAGCTTCGGTTTGGTTGACAGAAACAAATACGGACCAGAATTGTGCTCCAACCTTTCCCTCTACCAGTCGATTGAGATCAGTGTGCATGACCTGTCCTTGCGGATGGTTCGCGCCCGTTCCCGTGGTATCAGTGAAGTCGAAGCCATCGATCTGGTTTTCGTAGCGGATCCGCAATTGATAGGGCACGTCGTTATGCCCATCAAAAACGGGCGCGATATCAAGTGCGATCAACGCCTCTTCAAGAGCAGGGTCAGTCGGTACAGAATCAGGCGACGCAGGTTCAACGGGTTCTGCATCCGCGAGTCCAAGTTGATCCTCCAAAGGTGCTGGCTCTGTATCCTGAGCCAGCACGGGGCCAGCATAAAGGAGTGCGATTGCGGCAATTGAGTAAACAGCGTGTTGCATATGACGGCCCTCTCCCGATAGGCAGGCGTTTCAATAGTCAATTCTACAATCAGCAACTAGCGGTAGTGTGAGGCACAAACAATTGATCATCAATGTCAGTCAAAAGCTATATGAACGTCAGGGCGCACAGCGATGACCAAAGCTATCCTTCGTATATTGCTCGCCGCATTCTATGCGTTCGCTGGATATTTGCATCTGGTGCGCCCCGAACCGTTCCTTTCGATCATGCCCGTCGGCATCCCTTACCCTCAAGAGATCGTTTATTGGACCGGAGTTGCCGAAATTCTTGGCGCGATTGCCCTTGCTCAGCCTTTCCATAAACGCTTGAGGCAAGCTGGAGGAATCGGTCTTGCACTTTATGCAATTTGTGTTTGGCCTGCCAATATCAATCATTTCATAGTCGATATGGCGCGCGAAGATGGTGGCTTGGGCCTTGCCTATCATGTGCCAAGAATGTTTGCACAGCCGCTCATCATTTGGCTTGCGTTTTGGGTCGGCAATGTTCCGTTTCCCAAGGTTTTACAGTCCAAAAGCAATTGATCAAAAAGTAAGGCCGGCGACGCGGTGCTTATCGCAACGCTCCGCCGGCCCAACCAATAACAGTTTAGTTCTTAGCTAAGGTGCTTAGAAACCGCAGCGGTCATCTTGAACATAGAGATCTGGTCTTTGCCGATCACCGCGCCAAGCTTACCGTCTGGATTGATTTGACGTTTATCTTTGGCGTCCTGCAGGCTGTTTGCCTTGATGTATTCCCAAACTTTCGAAGTCACTTGAGCGCGAGTCATCGGGCCTTTGCCGATCACTGCTTCAAGATCGCCTGAAAGTGTTACGGGCTTTTGAAGTGCGTTTGTCTTACCAGCCATGGTAGTCTCCCTTGTAAAATGGCAGTTCAATCAAATTTGAATTCAGTCAAAATCAAAATCGTCGTCAAAATCAGCATCCGCAGCTTCAACACCTGTAAAAGGCGCATAGAGAGCTGCACAACCAGTCACGAACCCCTGTATTGCTTTCTTGACTTCCTCAACGCTAGCCCCCGGCATGATAGTCAGCGGCAAGTCTGTGGAGAAAATCTGAAATACATAGTGGCGTGTCTCGCCAATTGGTGGGTCAGGCAAAAGCCATTCGGAATTGCCAACCGCGTTTTTACCTGTCCGCGGCGGCACTTCACCTTCAAGCAATTTGCCCTTTTGCCCCGGCAGTCCCCACACCACCCATTGGCATGCAGGAATATCGCCAGCGCTTGATGCCTCTTCGACGATAATCACGATCTCTTGTGATCCTGGTGGAGGGGCATTCCATTCCAGAGGCGGCGCGACCGCGTCTTCTTCGACCGCCGTGAAGCACGGATCAAGTTCTTCCCCGCCTTCGAAAGCAGGGCTCCAAAGCTTCAATCCACCTTTGCCAAGCGTCTTAGCATCACCCAAGCTTGCAATAGCAAGGCCGGGGTGACGCGCCGCTTCGGGCAGTGTGTTGGTGAGCCAGTCAGGCAAATTAGGCATGATTCTGTCTTTCCATCCCTATGGTGCTAGTCCGAACACGGGGGCAAAACGAGAGAGAGAGCTGGGATTTGCCCCGCTTTCTGAGGAAAACTCAATAAATTTTACACTCAAAAACCTCCAATCCCGATCAACAGTCGTGATAGGAGGGTGCAAAGACAAAACTTGCCCGCCAGTTTGGCTGTATGCATGAATGCTCAGCGCTAGGGGTATTGAAGACACTAAAAGATGCCGGAGTACACCCTTTCACCATGAAACTTGATATCAATGTAGCTGGCCGTTCAGCTCTCACCGCGACATTGGCATTGGCTCTTGCGGCATGCGGCGGTGGAGGCTCTTCGCCGCCTAACGCTGGACCAGCTCCAACCTCATCGGCTTCGCCTTCAACAGCGGGTCCATGTTCGGTTGCCAACCAAATCGCCTTTGCCGATGACGTTCTCAATGACTGGTACCTGTTTCCGAATCTTCTCGACAACTCAGTCAACCAAGCCGATTTCACCACTGTCCAATCCTTCCTTGATGCGCGGGTGGCCCCGGCACGGGCCCAGTCGCGCGATGTCGGCTTTACCTTTGCGACCTCGATTGCAGACGAAAATGCACTCATCGCTTCCGGGTCCAGCGCTGGGTTCGGTGTTCGATTGAGCTTTGATCAGATCAATAACCGTCTGTTTATTCTCGAAGCCTTTGAAAATGCCCCCGGCTTTGCTGCAGGCATTGATCGCGGCACAGAAATCCTTGCGATTGGAACCGACGCATCCAACCTTCAGACGGTAAGCAGCCTTCTTACAAACGGCGGCCCGGGCGCGGTTGTCGATGCTCTTGGTCCGTCTGACGCCGGTATCACACGTGTCCTGCGCTTTGCACAGGCCGATGGAACAGTCCTTGAACGCAGCGTTGCCAAAGCGGACTTCTCGCTTGATCCGGTTTCGGACCGTTATGGCGCTGTCATCATTCAGGATGGGGGGCGCAATGTCGGTTATCTCAACCTTCGCACCTTTATCGTGGGTTCTGCCGCTGATGAATTGCGTAATGCGTTCCAATTGTTTGCTTCCAATAATGTTGACGAGCTCATCATGGACTTTCGCTACAATGGCGGCGGTCTTGTCAGCGTGGCTGAGACCTTGGGAGATTTGATGGGCCGCGATGAAATCGGGTCCATCTTCAGCCAAACGGTTCTTCGGCCAGAACGCTCCGACAACAACGCTACGCGCTTGTTCCAAAATGAACTCAACGCTCTTCAACCCGATGGCCTGGTCCTGATCGGCACGAGCAGCACCGCGTCGGCAAGTGAGTTGGTGACCAATGCCATGCTTCCATATGTAGCATCGAGCCGCATTGCATTGGTGGGCTCGGACACATCAGGAAAGCCGGTGGGTCAATTCGCATTCGACCTCGAAGATTGCGACCTGCGAGTTCGCGCTGTGACTTTCCAAACCTTGAACGCAAACAATGAAGGGGAATACTTCACCGGCCTCGCCAGCGTCATGCCCAACACTTGTGAGGCCGATGATGACTTCACGATGCCTCTTGGTGATCCAAACGAAGCGTCAATTGCAACGGCGCTCGACTTCTTGGCTGGCCGCAGCTGCACTGCCATTAGCAGCGACCAAGGCCAGATCGCACAGCGAGCGCCTGCGTCAGGAATGATGGCCCCAGATCAGCCCACCGCTGCGCAATATCAGGTGCCGGGATTATTCTGATGTAACGAAGCCAATCGCCTTTGGTTCAGGGTCTATTCTCACCTTCGGAAAATGGTTCCATATCAGTGTGCGCACAGCCGAACAGGGTTACCTCGTCCAACTGTAAGGTGGCGGTGTAGGGATAGGTGCGGTCGCTCATCCCATCACTGCACTCGCCCGGCGTGAGTGTCAGATTAACCGGAGCGCCTGCCCACTCACCTGAAAACCCAAGGCCGTTATTGCCAGCGAAACGTATGACCGAAAATGTTTCGCCTTCGGGCAGTTCAGGCGCAGAATATTGGGCTTTGTATGCATCGCCTTCAGGTGATATCCTGAGGGCCCAAAAAGGCTCGGTGCCGCCCACATCAATGATGGCGTTCTCGGCAATCCCGTCAAAAGGGGCCGCGTCGCGGGAAATTTCACCGGGAGTGTCAGTGCATCCCGCTGCGACAAGAGCGAATGCGCAGGCTGCAAAACCATGTGTGCGGAGCAAGTGGGTTAAATTCATGCGCCCCCACTAGCATTATCTGCGGGCGGCGGGAAATCGCCCGCAGATTTGAATTGGGATCAATCTCGGCATCAAAGCCATGGTTATAGCATGGACCCGGCCGTTGGATGGTCCAGGACCGATTGCGGTCACCGTTGCAATCGCACCGGCTGCATCATGTCGCCGAGATCACATCATCTTATCAGGGCGCGCATCGTGTTTGTGGCGTTCTTCTTTACCGAACAAACGCTCCAACCTCTGCGCCAGGATGTTGGCTGCGCGTCTTGCTGCGGCATCCACCTTATCAGCCCGGCCCGTCACGCCAATCGGGCGACCACCACGCGGGCGTGCCTCGATCATGCAATGTTTATCGTCAGCGCCGTGCTTGGTGCCATTAACATCGCTAACATGCACCTCAACCCGGGTAAGGCGTTCACCAAAACGGGAAAGTTTCTCTCGCACCATCTCTTCAATTCGAGTCGCCACATTGACGGTGCCCATAACCGAGCTATCGGAATTGAATTGAAACTGCATGATCGCTTCTCCTTTGTTGCTGCACTTTGTGTGCACCACGAATGTGGCGATTCATTGGCCAAATTTTGAGTCTTGTATCCTAGAGGTTGTTACTTATGACGCCGCGAAATGCATGGCTCACAAGCGTCATCCAAGTCAGCTGTGCGCACATCATGCTATTTCACCAGCGGGTCAAACGCATCCATTGGCCATGCTCGTAAGAACGGCCATTCGTGATCGAGCAATGCGGCAAATGCCTCTTTCATGGATCAGCCTATCAAGGGCGCCATTGGCAATAGCGCCTAAGGCTTGAGGCCAAATGCCTCATGGTCAATGACATCCAGCCGCTCCAATTGCTCAGCTGCAATATTGACCATCTGTGATGGCTGGCCCTGAGTTTGGCTTGCAAACTGTTGGATTGAAGCATCGATCGCCTCAGACATGGGCGATGGCATACGGACCGTGTTGAGAATATTGTTTATCTCAGCGCTGCTTATCCCTGCCACCTCACTCAAGGTTGAACGCATTTCAATAAGCGGATTGATAAGATCGCGCACAGGTTCATCCGGGTTCACCCGGTGGTGATCAAAGTCCTGACCAAACGCGGCGTTGATTTCATTCAAGGCTTTCGCCAGCTGTCCAACAAAATGCTGTTTGGCGTTTTGCACATGGTACAGATCGCGAAGATGTAGTTCGGTCCAACTTTTGTCCTTGGCTTTCGCTGCCGCCCTTGCATGGTCGATGATATCGGTTTCTGCTGTCGAGAACCGTTCAATTTCTGAGACGGACTGCATGAATGTCGCAACAGGGGATGGAATATCTCCCGGAAGGGCAAGTTTGCGCGTAGGCACAGCAGGGACATGCTTTTTGTAGTCGCTGATTTTGGGATCTATTCCGCCGATCAAGGTTGCACCGCCTGCGCCCATCAAGATCGCACCACCCGCAGCCAACATCATACCAACTATGGCAACGGCAACGCCAACTGCCGAACCCGAAGCGGTTGCTGGTAAGGATGCGACCACTGCCACTGCGCCGACAACCGCGGCAACAATCACCAGAATGCCGGCGACGATCATGGAGACACCGACACCGATCTTCTTCCAATCAATGCGGAGAGAGCCGTCATCGGGAAGCCGGAAATCAGGAAGCTTTGGATTATCGGTGCGTGTTTCCTGAGGAAGGGCATCGCCGCATCCCCCACACGCCAACCAAGGGTTCTCGGGGCCCGGCAAGGTCTCTAGTGGATAACCGCCAAGCGGTCCTCTCCAAGGCATGTTAACTCCTCAAGCTCAGGGACTTTTCTAAGTTTGAGCGTTGAAGGGGGCTGCTCAAAAATCCAAGATCGCTAGAAATAAAGGATCGAACCTTTTCCAGCGCGTGATGCCGAATTTTTAGTAAACAGTGCTCATTTATACTGTGCAGTTGGTCACAACGCCTCGTAACCACATGTAAAGTCAAAATTACTCTTCTGCCGATTCATCTTCTTCATTTTTGAGTTTTCCTAGATCAATAAGTTCTCGAAACACGCAGGTATGACAGGCAAGAGTTGGCTGTGAATGGAATTCGGCGAATTCGTTTGTAGCCTCCGCCAGATATTGCTTCGCCTATCTGAGCTGCTTTGGCTTCTTCAAACTTTGTCCCTCCGCGTTCGTAAAGGGTTGGCAGTTGCCAAATCGAGACCCAGTATAGGCCGGTCAAGCGATAATGGACCTAAGGCTTTGACAGATTTCTTAGAAATTAGTTTCATCCAAGTTAGTGCGAAGAGCTATCCGGCTGGCGCAAAATTGCAAATGGGCGACAAGGCCCATAAGGCTTGGAGAAACATGAGTATACGCAGCACCATTTTAGTCGCAAGGCTACGCAGGCCTGTTCCGGCACTGGCACTCGCGGCATCCTTCGCGCTTAACGTTTGTGTTGGCGCAGCCGGTCCGGTCGGCAATGTAGCCGTGCCTGAACCTGCAAAGCCTGTGGAGCTTACCGCATACCTTGGGAAGTGGCATGAATACGCCCGTTACGAAGCGTCATTCCAAAAGAATTGCGAAGGGGTCACCGCACAATATTCTCTTCGAGAGACTTCAGGTGAATCCAAAATTCAAGTGGTCAATTCCTGCTTCAAGGGCGCGTTAGAAGGCAAATTGAGCGAAGTTCAAGGCCGCGCAAAAGTGGTCGAGGGATCATTAAGGTAAGCTTCTTCGGCCCCTTCTTTGGCGATTATTGGGTGTTAGACCGCAGCGAAGCGGATGCAAAAGGCTTCTACGAATGGTCGATCGTGGGGGGAGCCTAGCGGGCGATACCTTTGGATGCTGGCACGCGAAGCTCGACCCAGCGAAGAGATACAGACACTGTTAGAACGCCGCGTGCGAGAGCTTGGCTATGACTGGGAAATGGTGCGCTTCACAAAACACTAAAATTCTCCGCGCAACTCTGTAAGAGAGCAGCGAAACACGTCCCCCTTTTCACTTTGACCGTTAGGATATTTGCTATGCCAACCACCCCATTTGTTCTCCGCACGGCTTCGCTTGGCGTCTTCGGCGCTTTGATGATGAGCGCCTGTGCGCCGAGTGACGAGACCGCTGCCGACAACGCAACCGACAACGCAGCCGGCGATTCAGCACTGCTGGCCGATGCACCAGAATCGACATCGACTGATATCGATATCTCAAATATTCCCGAAGGTATCGTCGCCGCAGCAGAAGCAAAAGTCCCCGGCATGGTGATCGCTGAGGTCGAAAAGAAAGAACGCGAAGGAATGGTCTTCTTCGATGTCGAAGGCACGCGTCCGGACGGAAGCGAAGTTGAGCTCGACATGCTCCAAGAAGACGAAGGCAATTTCCGCGTGGTTGAGGTGCAGCGCGATATCGCGTGGGATGATGTGCCTGCCAACGCTCGTTCTGCTGCAGAAGCCGTCGATGGCATGTTCGCACCCGAACGCGTCATTGAAAGCGTTCAAAACGATGGCACAGTCATCTATGAACTGTTTGCTCCGGGTAAGACAGACGCCCCTTCCGCCGAAATCTCTGTCAAAGACGGCGAGGCGAAAATGCTGACCGAGCGGTGGGAGTATTAAACCGTCGCTTGGCAAAACTTCGATTATGACAGACATCCAACCGGCCATGGCCGTAATCACCATTCTGATCGATGCCGACGCCTGTCCGGTCAAGGATGAGGTGTATCGCGTGGCTGAGCGGTTTAGGGCGGAGGTGCGCGTGGTGAGCAATTCCCCCTTTCGCATACCCGATCACCCTCGGGTCAAGCGCGTGGTTGTGGACGACAGCTTTGATGCAGCCGATGATTGGATCGCTGAGGAAGCGGTGCGCGTATCGCCAAAATGCGTCATCATCACCGGCGACATCCCGCTTGCCGACCGCAGCCTGAAAGCAGGCGCGCGCGTGCTTAAACACAATGGCGATGAATTCACCCACGCCAGCATAGGCAGCGCCCTTGCCACCCGCGCAATCATGGAAGACTTGCGCGCGGGAATGGACGGGATCGGGGGAGGTCCAAAGCCGTTCAGCAAAGCGGATAGGTCAAAGTTCTTACAAAGCCTTGACCGGGTGATGGGCGCAGTGGCGCGCCAGCACCCTTAAAACCACTTCGGGCAGCCGCCAGCAATGCGGTGCCCGCCAAGACAGTACGTTGTGCTCCACCGCCTAATGTGCGATCTCCGCCTCATTGTCTGAGCCCACTATTCAAATTGGGTCCAAAGGCGTGGCTGATTTTCTGGAGAAACTATGCGTATTCCAACCATTCTTTTGAGTGCCTCTTTGGCATTTTCTGCCCCCATCGCGTTGCCTGTAACTGCGCAAGCCCAATCAGCCCAAGACGGCTTTGAGGTGTCATTCCAAGCGCGGGAGACACAGCGCCGTGCCACCATCGCACGGACTATGCGGTTTACGGATGAGGAAGGTACCGAATTCTGGCCGATCTACGACCAATACCGTTTGGCCGCAAAGGCACATCAACTGCGCCGTTTTAACATGATCCGCCGCTTGGCTGCGAACTCGGTTGAGATGGATGCCGCCACAGCGGACATGATCGCCGAAAGCGCGGTTGAGCTTGAGATGGATCAAGTCTCTGCAAAAGGCGATTATATGAAGGACCTCGCCCCGCATTTTGACGGGTCGCGTTACTTCCGCCTCTATCAACTTGAAACAAAGCTTGATGCGATCTTCCGCTTTGGTTGGACAAAGGACATTCCCCTTGCGTTGACCGAAGAGGAATTGCAGATCCTCCAAGATCATGCCGAAGCCCAGCAACAAGAAGCGACCGCAGCAGCGGCGCTGTCGACGACCTGATTGCTATCGCAATGACGGTTCTATGACGGTGCAAGTAAACGGCGGCCCTCCTTGTTTTGACAAGGTGGGGTTTTGGCAAGGTGGGCCGCTGGCATTTCTAAGATAGAGCCTAAACCCGGTGTTGATGATCCTTGCCCCGGTTACGCTAGGCTGGCGGTTTATCCGGTTGAAGCATCAATAGCATTGCCGGGTTCGCCCACGCCGTGATCCCTCACGGTTTCAGGTTCCGACCAGCACATGCCCAGCGCCTCAAAATAGGTTTGAAACGCCTGAACTTCCCCGTCCAGTGCTCTGCGCAGCCGCCCTTCCGCTTCATCGGCGGCATCGCGCATCACCCCCTCTGCCATCGTATCAAGCCGAAAGAACTCCGCCGCCGCAATCGCACTGTTTAAGCGAAGTGGCTCAGGCAAGGCCTCCAACGCCGCTGTTGGAAACGCGCCGTCATCCACCGCGTCGGCATGAAGCCGCCAGCGGCCCACGCATTTGGATGCTTCTTTGCGGGTAAAGACATTGGTGGAGCGCGCCTCGCCTGCGCGAAAATGCTTGGCCGCATCGCTCCAACTAAAGCTCCCCTTTGGGCGCGTGGCAGACCCAGCATATGCCATGCACTCAATTTCAATCGCAGCGCCTGCCGCCAATTCCTTCACCGCCATGGTGGATCGAACCGGGTACCGCCATTCGTCAAAATAGGTCCGGTACACCGAGTTAAACGCCGCAAAATCGTCAATATCCGCCAGCCAAACGGTGCATTTGAACAGCGCATCATGGGTGAGGTCATAGAGCGCCAAAGTCTCCCCAATCCGCTCCATAGCCCGCCGCGTTTCGGCCTCGATACCATTGGCCGGATCACGGTCAGAGCGCCGCGCAAGGCCCAGCTGCCCCGCAAGGTAAAGCGTATCCCCCACCTGCACCGCCCGCGAGTACGGCGCGGAAGAGCCGGTGTTGGGCAGGAATTCAGGGGCGCTCCCCGGCACGGTTTGCGAGAGGGCTGGCGCGGCGGCGAGCGATAAAGTGAGGAGTGCGGTTAGGGTGGTGGTTGGGTGGTTCATCTAAATGAAAAACAGACTAAGTTTAGGGCTTTGGGGACATAGCTCACAAGCCGAGTCCTATCAAAACATCAAGCTATCAACTAGCCGAAGGGCGTGTGCTGAGGCACAATACCTTCCGCATTCCCCAACAACCTAGCAAATCTCAAAGCTTGCTTGTAGGCAGCTTTGTGTACCTCGGGATTTGGGCGTACTTCGATATCGTATTCTTGAGCGCTCATGCATCCAAGCTTCGGGTGGTAGTACAAAGGTAGCTCTTCGTAACCTTCCGGAACCTCGCACCTTTCGTCTCGCACTGCATTGGACACATCATAGAATATGAGCGCCAACTGATAGCCGACAAAATAACTGGCGTTCCAGTAATCCTTCGCTTTCGTATACGCCGAAATCTTATCGTCATATAGTTCGATTTGACGGCGAACATTATGAAGGTTTGCGTACTCATTAGTGTATCGGCGATCCGCAATACGTTGCAGTCCATGGATCAAGCCATCTTGATATGCGATGCAGAAAATCAAGTGGGGCGTCTCCGCAATCGAGACGCCATCCACGAATTCTAGGTGAGTGGTGGTCGCCACCGATAGCTGGGCCCTAACATCATCGTATGCGTCATCGTGGGCGAAACAGAAGCGGCCGCGCATGTGGGACTTCACCGTCTCGATGAAATGGGTGGCATCGGTCTTGATGCCTACAATATTCAAATCAGAGAGTAGTTCCGCCTGCTTTGCTTCATCGATGAATGGCGAGATGAGGTAGTGAGTTCGGGCGAACTGCTGCATACTTCCTTGTACGGCGCGATAGATGTTGAGGAAGTCGCTATCCTGAGCCGAATACCCAACAAAGAGAACTGTCTTGGTTGCAAAAAGGTGGCGCATTAAATCACCGAGACGGCCGGAACGAAGCCGTTCCTCACACTCAAGATAATCGCGAGAAGAAGCGACGATGCTCGACAAATTGTCGATAGAACCATGTATCTTTAGGACAGGCCGCGAAGCGGAATTCCAGAATGCGAGGTCACTATCATAAACAAACGGGGTCGCTGAGATCACATCCTCAAAATAGCGATCCCAGTTTGTAGTTATGATCTCACGAAAGTAGGGCGCTGTCGCCACCGATTTATGAAATCGCGTAGCTGCCTCCCGGAGCTCTCTCCAACTGTCGATATACTGGAACCTAGATCGAATTTCCTCAATGAGCTTCTGACGACCGTTCGGCCGGTCTTCGAATGCATCGATCAATGAGCAAAAGTCGTTTGGCTCTTCTCCATCGACTTTTGCGGCCAGTTGCTCGAAAAACGAAAATGAATGTGCCCCATCTGTCTCAGTACTCACCCCGGCACCGGCAAAGATAACGCATCGGCCTTGCTCAATCTCCTCAAGCAAGTGCTCATCCATCTCGAAATCAATCCTCAACGAGCAAATTGCACATTCACAAGCGTTCTCTGGATCGCTCGCTGTTTCATTGTGCATGGCTTGCAAATCCTTATTGAGGCATTTTCTTCTTCATTATCACTCCACCATCTTCACATACAAATCACCGCCGTCGCGGTATTTCTCGCTCATCTCTTCCATGCCTTTCAGCGCAGCTTGACGGCTCGCCTCGGCGGTGTCTGTGCCCAGTTTCTCTGACGCCAAGAAGCCTTCGGGGCTTTCGTTTTGCTTGGCGGCGAAATCGCGGACCTCTTGGCTGATCTGCATGGAGCAAAACTTGGGGCCGCACATGGAGCAGAAGTGGGCGGTTTTTGCGCCTTCTGCTGGCAGGGTTTGGTCGTGATATTCCTCTGCCGTTTCCGGGTCGAGCGAGAGGTTAAACTGGTCGCGCCAGCGGAATTCGAAACGCGCTTTTGACAAGGCATCATCGCGCACTTTTGCCGCTGGGTGGCCCTTGGCAAGGTCCGCTGCGTGGGCGGCGAGTTTGTAGGTTATCACGCCCACTTTTACGTCGTCGCGGTCGGGAAGGCCCAAGTGCTCTTTGGGCGTGACGTAGCAAAGCATCGCGGTGCCGTACCAACCGATTTGTGCCGCTCCGATGCCGGATGTGATGTGGTCATATCCCGGCGCAATGTCGGTCACCAATGGCCCGAGGGTGTAGAAAGGCGCCTCGCCGCAGACTTGCAGCTGCTTTTCCATATTCTCTTTGATCTTGTGCATGGGGACGTGGCCCGGCCCCTCGATCATGACCTGAACGTCCTGTTCCCACGCGCGGTGGGTTAGCTCGCCAAGCGTGTAAAGCTCGGAGAATTGCGCCTCATCATTGGCGTCCGCGATTGATCCCGGACGCAGGCCATCGCCCAGCGAATAGGCGATGTCATAGGCTTTCAAGATTTCGGTGATGTCGTCGAAATGCTCGTAGAGGAAGCTCTCCTTGTGATGCGCAAGGCACCATTTCGCCATGATGGAACCGCCGCGCGATACGATGCCGGTGACGCGCTTTGCCGCCATGGGCACATAGGCGAGGCGAACGCCTGCGTGGATAGTGAAATAGTCGACGCCCTGCTCAGCCTGTTCGATGAGAGTGTCGCGGAAAATCTCCCAGGTGAGGTCTTCGGCAACCCCGCCCACTTTTTCCAAAGCCTGATAAATCGGCACGGTACCCACCGGCACGGCAGAGTTGCGGATGATCCATTCGCGGGTGTCATGGATGTTGCGACCCGTGCTGAGGTCCATAATAGTGTCCGCGCCCCAGCGGGTGGCCCAGACCATCTTGTCCACCTCGGTCGCCACATCGGAGGCCACGGCAGAGTTGCCGATATTGGCGTTGATCTTAACGAGGAAATTGCGCCCGATCGCCATGGGCTCTGTTTCGGGGTGGTTGACGTTGTTGGGGATGATCGCGCGGCCGCGGGCGACTTCATCCCGCACAAACTCCGGCGTGATCACATCAGGAATGTCCGCGCCCCAGCTTTCGCCATCGCGCTTGAAATCCTTTGCCAGCTCGCGGCCAAGGTTCTCGCGCTCAGCGACATATTCCATCTCAGGCGTGATGATACCTTTGCGGGCGTAGTGCATTTGGCTGACGTTCTGGCCTGCTTTTGCGCGCAAGGGACGCTTCACCACATTGGGGAATTGCGGAACGCCGCCGCTGCGATCTGGGCCAAGCTGGCCGTTATCCTCTGGCTTTACCTCGCGTGCATCGTAAGCCTCAACATCGCCGCGCGCGTTGATCCAATCGCTGCGAAGGCCGGGGAGGCCTGCGTTGATGTCGATATTGGCGTCTACATCGGTGTAGGGCCCCGAGGTGTCGTAGACGCGTACCGAAGGCTCACCGCCCTCAAGGTCAATCTCGCGCATGGCGACACGAATGCCAGAGCCCGTCCGAGCGCCGACATAAACCTTGCGGCTGCCGCGAATGGGTCCGGTGGTTACCCCGATTTCTACAGGTGAGTTGATGTCGGCCATGTGCGTTGTCTCCTAGAGACGGAGCGCGGGCCTTGTTCTGAAGCCAGCCCGCTCCCTCCGCCTGCTTTAACAGGTTCAGGTTCAACGGGTCAGGCGGCGCTTATCCCGCCCCTCTCAGCCACAAGCTGGCTCCCCGGGGATGAAAAGACGACTAGGCCTCTCCACCCCCGGTGTCCAGTCCGATCAATCGTCCGAAGGCTGTGTGAACAAGCAAAGTGCGAGAAGCAACGCAGCCAGCACGCCGCTTGCACCTGAAGGCATCAAACCGCCGCCGGTCATGGACATTGATAGACCAAAGCCCATCACCACTGCATTGCTGATCATTGCAATTACACCAACAAGCGCTGTCAAACCGCCAAGAACCTTGCCGCCTTGGGCCATTTTCGCTGTACCAAAGACCAACGCTGCAAGACCAAGCAGCACTTTTGCCGCATTATATCCGAAGAATGAGAACGCCACGACCGAACCCGCAAGCGGGGCGACATCGGGGGAAGCGGTTGCAACTTCGCGAAAGGGGCCAAACTGAGTAAGGCCAATACCCACTTGTATAACGTTCAAGACCGCTGACATGGCAATCGCGGCCCACGCCAGATGATACCTCTTTGTTTGGACGAGCGCTGATCCGGCCAATGCCGCCATGATAACGAACACAAGCGCCTCAAACGCCCAGATCGGCGAACGGTTGACCTCTGGCGCGAGCATATAAAGCGCGGTGTAGATCGGCTGTGAGAGTGCCGCGAGTAGCAATAGCCAAGCGGTAAATTTGACTGTACGGTCGAATGTCATTTCCATGATATTTAGTCCCCTGTTTGAAAGCCTTCGCCACTCTTTTCGCATAGCGTCAGATCACGGTTACATATTGGCTCAAAAAGGAAAAGGGGGAACAAAGATAACGCCGGTAAATCATGCGTCCAAATCAACCCTTATGAGCGCGTCACTAACCCCTGCAAAACCACGGCAATCCGCCCCCGCCGTGCGCGCGTCGTACTCCATCCAGGATCAATCCCATCGCCGAACCGAAAAGTGATAAGGGCTAGGATGGAAGCCCCATCCCATTGATCACCAAAAAGGACCGGCGCCGCTTTGTTAGGATTGCCGTTGTGTCCAACGCAGTTCTGCACGCTGGGTGATCCTTGTTTTGTCGGTCATTTTGCACAAGTAAGCAAACCCACCCAAACGCCATCCCACCAAGGAGAGTGCATAATATGCCGTTCAAAATGACAGAAATGGTGGGATGCGAATTCCCGCTTTTTGCGTTTAGCCACTGCCGCGACGTGGTTGCGGCAGCGAGCCGCGCTGGCGGCTTTGGCGTGCTGGGAGCAGTAAGCTACACACCGGAACAGTTGGAGCATGAACTCAATTGGATCGACGATCATGTTGAGGGTAAGCCTTACGGTGTTGATGTTCTGATCCCGGAAATTCAAGCAGTCGATAAGTCGGTTACTGCCGATGCTATCATCGCCCAAATCCCGAGTGAATATCGCGATTTTGTGCGGCAAATCCTGCGCGATGCGGGGGTCTCGGAAGAGGCCGGTAACCCCCACGGCGGCAGCCAAGCGCCCAATACGTCGTTGGGGCAGGAACTGCTTGAAGTGAGCTTCAACCACCCCGTGCGCCTGATCGCCAATGCGCTGGGCACGGCGCCGCCTGAAATGATCGCGGCGGGCAAGAAGCACGGTATTCCCGTGGCGGCACTGGTAGGCGCGAAAGAACACGCTCTCAAACAAGTCGAGGCAGGCGTCGATATCATCGTTGCACAAGGCGGCGAAGGCGGCGGGCATTGCGGCGATGTCTCGACAGTGGTGCTGATCCCCGAAGTCGTGCGCGCTATCCGCGAAGCCGGTTCTGATATTCCGGTTTTGGCCGCTGGCGGGATTATGACCGGAGAACAGATGGCTGGAATGATGGCCATGGGCGCGGCGGGCGCGTGGTGCGGCAGCGTTTGGCTTGCCTCGCCTGAGGCAGAGACCACCGAAATTTTCCGGGAAAAGATGATTGCAGCGGGCTCGCGCGACACCATTCGCTCGAAACATCGTACGGGGAAATTCTCTCGCCAGCTTAAAAGCGAATGGCATGAGCGCTGGGCGCAGGCCGGCTTGCCTGCCCTGCCCATGCCTCTCATGAGCCTTCTTGTAGAACCTGTCCTTCGCGCGATTGATCAAACTGCGATAGGAGGCAACGCCAAAGCCCAAGCGCTTTCAAGTTATTGGGTCGGGCAAGGGCTTGGTCTTGTTCAAAATAGCCGAGGCGTCGGAACCATAGTGCAAGACTTCAAAACGGGTTTTGCTCGAGGATTTGAAGACCTTGCCAGCGCGGTGGAATAGATACCTCTCTTACTGGCTTGTCGGAATTCCATTGTCTGCCCTAATTCACTAAAATTGGTCCACTCGCTTTCTTCAAGGCGCACGGGCGCTTTCGTTCAAACCCAACAGGGCCGAGTACCGCCGTCCCCACGGCACTATTTGGTCTTTTGCGTTGGCAGCACGATCGTTTCAGAAACCGGTATTTCCAACACTTCGCCGACCTTGCTGAAATAGGCCCATTTCCCCGTTTTAAGGTCTTCGGGCACATCAACGGGCACATGGACGGCAACCATGGTTTGCGCGTTTAAGGTTTGGTTGGATAGCGCGCTTGGATCATCTGCCCGCGTAAACCAGAAAGGCACAATCGCCAGCCCCGTGCGCTGCGCCTGAAGCAAGTCTTCCAACGCGCTGAAATGCTGCGCCGCAGGATCAGCATCGCCCAAATGCATAACCCGGCTCACCCGTGCGACTTTACCCGCTTCGATTTCATCAGCTACGCTTACCCGGTAAGTGATATTGTGAACCTGCGCATGCCGTTCAGGCCATCCGGCATGGGGGCTTCGAAACGCATCGACTTTGGCGCCCGCGACCTCAAAGGGTTTACTCGCCTCGCCATTTTCCAGCGTAATGGGGCGCACGCGTGTTTCGAAATCTGCGCTCCAATCCGGCCCGCCGCGCAACCGTTCCAACCCTTGGGCTGGGATAACAAGCACCAATTGGTCCTGCGCATCCATCATCTTGGTAAGCTGAGAAACCGAAAAATGGTCGCCATGGGCATGGCTTACAAAGACGGCATCCACCTCATCATAAGGCGCATCGCCAGCGATAATCGCGCTGATCAGTTCCGGCGTAAGCTCTGCAAGCGAGCCGAAGTGATCGTCATAAAGCGGATCGAATAGGAACTTTGCGCTCCCGCCATCTGGCGCATCATGCGTGGTCATAACGCCCGCATTGAGGATAGCGGCCGCCTGCCCCGCTGCTGCCAATTCAGGCGAAACCTGGCCTGCTGCCTGCTGAACTGTTGCCTTTTCCGCAGCAGGTTGAAGCGGTTCTGTGATGCTTTGGGAATAGGCATCGCCGCATCCCCAAAGTCCGGCTGCGAGCACAAGCGCGCACGCTGTTTTTGCCGTCCGGCTAGCGAAACCTTTGTTCTTCAAGATGCCTCTTACCCGGCTCATTTGCGCGTTCATTGGATCACCTTTCCGCGCACCATAACAAAGTCCACATCTTCAAGGACAGTCACATCCTCCAATGGGTTGCCGTCCACCGCGATAATATCCGCCGAAAAACCGGCTTTAATCTGGCCGATTTCATCGCTTAGCCCAAGCACATCGGCTGCGACCGTAGTCGCGCTGGCCAAGGCTTGCCGGTTAGAAAGCCCGCCTTTGACAAGCAAAGCAAATTCGCCCGCATTCTCTCCGTGGGGATAAACGCCTGCGTCCGTGCCAAAGGCAATCGGTACGCCATATTCAAGGGCACGCGGGATAAGCGTATCAGCATAGGCGGCAACGACACGAATTTTCTCTTCCACTACGGGCGTGTAAACGCCTTTGCCAAGGCCGTTTTTTACGCCTTCAAACGCCATCAATGTCGGCACAAGATACGTACCGTTTGCATTCATCGCTTTGGCAGCATCCTCGTCAATGTAGGTGCCATGTTCGATAGTCTGCACCCCAGCACGCGCCGCATCTTCGACACCGCGCGCACCGTGAGCATGTGCAGCGACATTCAGGCCGAGGCTTTCTGCAGTTTCAACGATCGCGACCATTTCCGGATTGGTGAAGTGTGCCTCTAACCCGCGCCCTTGCTGAGACAAAACGCCGCCGGTTGCTGTGATCTTGATCAGATCAGCGCCATATTGCGAGGCTTGGCGCACTTTCTCAGAGCATTGAACGGGCCCGGTGCAAGTGAAACCGCTAGTGAGTACATCGTTCACATCCTTGGTGAAGCCACTCACATCACCGTGCCCGCCAACAATAGAAATCGTGCGCGCTGCGGTCACGACGCGCGGACCTGGAACGATGCCTTCAGCGGTTGCCTGGCGCAGCGATTGCGTGACTTGGTCGGTGCGGCTTCCAAGATCGCGGATGGTGGTAAAGCCTGCAAGCGCCGTAATGCGCGCATTTTTGGCAGCAATAAGGGTCGAATACTCAGGCGGCGTTGTCGCTTCGCGCCAAAACTCACCCGATGGGTCGCCAGACAGGTGAGTGTGCAGGTCGATCAGACCGGGGAGGACGGTTTTGTCGGAGAGGTCGATCCGCGCTGCGCCATCTGCCTCGCGCGCGGAAACTTCTGCAGCAGTTGAGGCATAAACACCCTCAACCTTCCCGTCCGCCACGATGATGACGCGGTGCCCTGTGGGATTGCTGTCCGCATCTGTGATTACGCTGCCTGCATAAATCAGAGTATCGGCCGCAGCCGGCGATGTCGCAATCACGCCAATTGCCGCAACAACCCCTCCCAATTTGCGAAAAAGTGTCATGACCTCTTGTTCCTTCCAGAGTTCGATTTTGCCCATTGATGGGCCGTCTTTCAGCTTGCAGCAAGAGCCCAATATTGCACGAATGCCTAACCTGCGGCCTGCCACTCAGCAATAGCATCGATCGGGAACAGCAACATTATCACGGTGAGTGTCAGCCCATCGCGAACCACCCATGCGGCCAGAGCTTCGAGGACAATCGCCCCGACAATCGTCACCTTCACAGGCAGACGCATGGCGAGGTAAAACCCAAAGGCCATCCAGCCGATATCGGCAAAGGAATTGAGGACGCTGTCGCCAGAATAGCCCCAATTGGCGGTCACCGAACGGAACCGGTCGATCACCATTTGCGTGTTTTCAAGCACTTCCCAAGCCGCTTCAAGGAAAACCGCGAGCGGAAGTCCCCAGCGCACTGCACGTTCACCGCCAATCTTCCATTTGCCAAAAAGGAGCCAACCCAGCGCGTAGAATATCGGCCCGTGAATGATGTGGCTAGGCGTGTACCAATCGGCGATATGCTGGCTATTGCCCATCGAATTGATGTCGCCATGCCACAGTTTTACATAACCACACTCACAAATTGGGGGCCGGTCCATGGCGAGTAAAATGCCCACTGTTACAGCGGTGATTGCGATAGAGGCGACAATCGTTGTGCGATTGGGTTTTAGAATGGTCATATGCAAACTTCTGAATCAAAGGAGCAAAAGACGCAAGTTTCGTGCGGCCTAAGACACTGTAAAGTTGCCCCGTCACTCACCCTAGCCTAGGGCCTTCAGCATAGATGACCGACTCACAAGTGGATTGCGTGATTGTAGGCGGTGGCCTTGCTGGGGGCTTGATTGCGCTTGCCCTTCAACGTGCCCGTCCCGAGTTTCGCATTCGCCTGATCGAGGCGGGACGCAGGGTCGGCGGCAATCACCGTTGGAGCTGGTTTGACAGTGACTTGTCCGATGAAGGCCGCGCGCTCCTTTCCGCCTTTCGTCAGACCGATTGGCAAAGCGGTTATGAAGTGCGCTTTCCGAAGTATCGCCGCAATCTTAAGACCACTTATGGTTCGATGGCGTCCCCCGACTTTCACGAAGGGATCATGCGCGAGCTACCTAAAGGTTCAGTTATCTTGGGACGCAAAGCGGTGGGTTTGGACGCGCGCGGTGTCGATCTTGGATCATCGCAATATGGGCCAGCCGAACGGATCACAGCGCGCAGCGTCATCGACTGCCGCAGCTTTAAGCCAAGCTCGCATTTGAATGGTGGTTGGCAGGTGTTCCTTGGCCGTCACATTCGGCTTGATAAGCCTCACAAGGTCGTGCGCCCTGTGATCATGGATGCAACCGTCGATCAGCTTGCGCCTCATGGAAATGATGGCTCTTACCGCTTTGTTTATGTTTTGCCTTTGGGTGCACATGAAGTCTTTATCGAGGACACATATTACGCCGATGACCCTTTGCTTGATCGGGGTGCCCTGTCTGGCCGGATCGATCAATATACCCGCGCGCAAGGATGGCAAGATGGCTTGCCAGTGCATCACGAGGCTGGTGTTTTGCCGGTCCTGACGGGGGGCAATTTCTCCGCATATCAGGACGAAGTGCGCATTCCCGGTGTCGCCATTGCAGGTGCGCGTGGTGGATTTACCCATCCGCTCACTAGCTACACCATGTGTGTTGCGGTCGAAAATGCGCTCGCTATCGCGCAGGAAGCCGACCTTTCTGGAGGACAGCTCGCCGCCTTCTTTGATGCCCGTGCAAGGCGCCATTGGAAAAATACGGGATACTACAGGCTACTCGCACGTTTACTGTTCTTTGCAGCCAAGCCAGAGATGCGAGTCAAAGTGTTCCAACGCTTTTATTCCCTTCGTGAAGGGTTGATCGAACGGTTCTACGCTGCGCGCTCTACTGTATTCGACAAGGCCCGCGTCCTGTGCGGAGAGCCCCCCGTAGCTATACACTCAGCTTTTATGGCCATGTTCAAATCTGGCCCCGCGCTAAAGTCGGAGAAATCTGACACAGCAAGAGCGCAAGCCGCGATCGACGACGAATTACTAACGGAGAAACGGCCATGAACGCCGACCAAACTATCGCTCCTGCTCTTGACTTTTCACCGTCGATTACCGGCGAACGCGGCATCAATCCGATTATCGCTGAAAAATATGCAGGCTGCACCGCCTGTGTGATCGGATCAGGGTTTGGCGGAATGGCTCTGGCGCTACGCTTACAATCGCATGGCATTGCTACAACCGTCGTCGAAGCCCGCGACAAGCCGGGCGGGCGGGCCTATTTCTGGGAAAAAGACGGCTTTACCTTCGATGCAGGCCCGACAGTCATAACCGACCCACCCTGTTTGAAAGAGCTGTGGGAGCTCACAGGCTACGACATCGCCGAAGATGTCGAACTGATGAAAGTTCACCCTTTCTACCGTCTCAATTGGCCCGACGGGACCAATTTCGATTATTCGAACGATCAAGAAGAGCTGGACGCAGAAATTGCCAAGCTCAACCCCGATGATGTAATCGGATATCAGCGTTTCTTAGAATATTCGGCGCGCGTGTATGAAGAAGGATATGTGAAACTCGGCACAGTCCCCTTCCTCGACTTCAAATCAATGTTGAAGGCTGCCCCCGCTCTAATCAAAGAGCAAGCGTGGCGCAGCGTATACGACCGTGTATCAAGCTACATAGAGGATGAGAGACTACGCCAAGCGTTCAGTTTTCACACGCTCTTGGTGGGCGGTTCCCCCATGAAAACCTCGTCGATCTACGCTCTGATCCATAAGCTTGAGAAAGACGGCGGCGTTTGGTGGGCACGCGGCGGAACCAACCGCTTGATCGCAGGGATGGTGCGCCATTTTGAACGCCTCGGCGGCACAATGCGCGTGGGCGATCCAGTGGTTCAGGTGCATACAGCGGGCACAAAGGCGACCGAGGTTGAGACCAAATCAGGGTGGAAACAGCGTTTTGACGCGGTCTGCTCCAACGCTGACATCATGCACTCTTACAAAGACCTGCTGGGACAGTCCGACCGGGGTAAGAAGTACGCAAAGTCGCTCGCTCGCAAAAGCTATAGCCCGTCGCTCTTTGTCGTGCACTTTGGCCTCGAGGGGACATGGCCCGGCATTGCGCATCACCAAATCTTGTTCGGTCCGCGCTATCAAGGTCTTGTTGAGGACATCTATGAGCACGGCGTTCTGCCACAGGATTTCTCGATCTACCTCCATCACCCAACCGTCACAGACCCGTCAATGGCTCCTAAAGGCATGAGCACATTCTACGCGCTCGTCCCGGTCGCTCACATGGGCAAAATGCCGATTGATTGGGACGTTGAAGGACCCAAGTTTGAAAAAGCGATTTTGGATGAGGTCGGTCGCCGCCTGATCCCGGACATTCACGACCGGATCGTCACCAAATTCTCCTATGCGCCAAAGGATTTCGCTAGCGACCTCAACGCCCATATGGGCAGCGCGTTCAGCCTAGAGCCCGTGCTGTGGCAAAGCGCCTATATGCGCGGCCACAACCGCGACGATGTGATCGAGAATTTTTACCTCGTCGGCGCAGGCACGCACCCCGGCGCTGGTATTCCGGGCGTTGTGGGAAGCGCAAAGGCAACAGCTGGGCTGATGCTTGAAGATTTGGCTGAGGTGAAGGCATGAGTGTGAGCGGACTGATTGCGCCGATTTTCCTTAGCCTTGTTGCAGCCACTCTCCAACCATCAGACCTGGTTGGAGAGGAGCACACCCATGACTGGGAACTCATCGAACATGAAGTAAAGCAACGGGAAGAAGCAATCTGGCTCGACCGCACTATGACACCAGCTTATGTGGCCGGGGACGGCGAATTCAAAACTGTCCTGATGCGCGGTGCAGAGAAAGAGCCAACCGGCTCTCCGTTCGTGGTCGATATCCTCGTAGCCGTTGATTGCGACACACCTGCGCTTGCAATGGTTGCGGTGGCTACCCCTGATCTGAATGGATTCCCTGCTGATGATGAAAACCCAAGGCTAGGCAAATTTGAGCCACCGCGCCAAAATGAGCGTGATAAGAAAGTTCAGACCGCCATTTTTAAACACATTTGCGGCCCGCAATGGAGTTACATACGCCCACAATGAAACGACTAGCAGTCTATTGCGGCTCAGCCACCCCTGAGGACCCGCGCTACATCGAACTGGCCACGCAAGTGGGCAACGCCCTCGCAGAACGAGGTATTGGCACCGTCTATGGCGGCGGGCGCCTTGGCCTTATGGGCGCGGTGGCAAAGGGTGCGCTCGATGCCGGTGGCGAAGTGATCGGGGTCATCCCCGAAGCTCTCGCCAACAGCGAAGTGGCTAATCACGACTGCACGCAGCTTTACACCGTCAAAGGCATGCATGAACGTAAGCAGCGCTTCACCGATCTTTCCGATGGGTTTGTGACCCTGCCCGGCGGCGTTGGCACTATGGATGAATTGTGGGAGGCGATGAGCTGGGCGCAACTTGGCTATCACTCCGATCCCGTCGGGCTCCTCAACGCCTTTGGCTTTTACGATGAGTTGATCGCCTTCAACGCCAAAATGGCCGAGGTCGGCTTCGTACGCGAGGTTCATTCCGGCATCCTCATCCATGCAGAGACCATTGGTGATCTGGTGGACAAGATGGACAGCTACGTGCCGCACAAGCCCATCTTCCAGATGAAAGCGGACGACCTATAAGGCTGCTGTAATGAGTGTCGACGCAGAAACCCGCAGCCAATTGGTCGCCCATGCACGGGCCGCGATCAAACACGGTTCACAAAGCTTCTCTGCCGCATCGCAACTCTTCGACAGCGAAACGCGGGAGCGCGCATGGCTGCTCTATGCCTGGTGCCGCCAATGCGATGACATTGCCGACAACCAAGAGCTTGGCGGGGAATTGGGCGATCAATCCGACTTGAACGATCGCCTTGCCCATATCCGGCGCCTCACCGCTTTGGCATTTGAGGGGAAACCCACAGGCAACCCAGCTTTTGATGCTTTGGGTGTGGTGGCGCAGGAATGCGGGCTCACCCTGCAGATGGCCGAGGATGTGATCGCAGGCTTTGCGCTTGATGCCGATGATTGGAGGCCGCGTTCAGAGGCTGATATGATGCGCTACTGTTACCACGTTGCCGGGGCCGTCGGCGTGATGATGGCGGTCGTTATGGGGGTTGATCCGGGGGACCAAGACACATTGGACCGCGCGAACGATCTCGGCCTTGCGTTTCAACTTTCCAACATTGCGCGCGATATTGTTGAGGATGATGCAGCAGGGCGCTGTTACCTCCCCATCAATTGGCTGGTGGAGCAAGATATCGAGCCCGGCCAACATACAAAGCCCCATCACCGCGAGGAACTTGCCGAAATGGCCGCGCGCCTTGTGGCTCTTGTTGAGAAACACGAGGCCGCCGCGCGCGTGGGCGCAGAACGCTTGCCCTTCCGCAGTCGCTGGGCTGTGCTTGCTGCTGCGCGCATTTACGGGGCGATAGGCCGAAAGGTGCGCGACCGGGGCACCGGGGCTTGGAACAGCCGCACCTTTGTCCCCCGCTGGGAAAAAGCCGCATACGGCGTTCGCGCCTTCCTCTCCGCCGCGATCAACCGCGAAAAGCACCCCGACGGGGAGATCACATGGGGCATTGCGGATTTTCGGCCTGCCTAATTCCCAACTAGCCCAGCCCGTTCGCCCTGAGCCCTTCGGCTCTGCTCAGGACATGCTTGTCGAAGGGCAGCCACAGCGTTCGCCAATCATCCTTCGACAGGCTCAGGACGAACGGTTTTCTTTGTAATAATGTTGCGCTACAGCTCTTCCCCATGAGAGGACTTCTGACATTTCTAGCCGCCTTAGTGGCCGCGACCCCCGCTCTCGCACAGACCCCTGCTGAGCCCGCGCAAGATGCCATTTCCGCCGTGCGCAGCTTTACCGATGCGTTTGACAGAGGGGACAGGGCAGGCATGAGGGCAGTCATCACGCAAGGAGCCCAAGTCATTTTTGTGCGCCAACGCGATGATGGCAATCAAGTGCGCGATATGCCCCTGATAGACCTTGTTGGGCGCATTTCTAGCGCGCCAGCCGACCTAAAAGAGCCCATCGCTATTAAGAGCGTCATGGTCGACGGGCCGGTGGCGATGGTCTGGGCCGATTTCTCGCTGTTCGTCGACGGAGTGCGAAGCCATTGCGGGGTCGATATCTTTACTCTTGCCAAGGGAAGCGACGGCTGGAAAATCGCAACCATCACCTACAGCCACCTGACTGAGTCTTGCGAAGGAGCGCCTGCGCTATGATCAAAAAGCTCCTCATCGCCAATCGTGGGGAAATCGCTTGCCGCATCATCCGCACCGCACGCGAGATGGGCGTCGCTACCGTGGCAGTCTATTCCGATGCCGATGCCAAGGCGTTGCACACGCGCACTGCCGATGAGGCGGTGCATATTGGAGCCTCGCCAGCGGCCGAAAGCTATCTTGTGGGCGAGAAAATCATCGCGGCGGCCAAAGAGACGGGCGCAGAGGCAATCCATCCCGGCTATGGCTTTCTGTCCGAAAACGCAGACTTCGCGCGCGCCGTTGTCGATGCTGGCCTTATCTGGGTGGGACCAAAGCCCGATAGCATCGAGGCGATGGGCCTTAAGGATGCAGCGAAAGAACGCATGATTGCCGCAGGCGTACCGGTCACACCGGGCTATCTTGGCGAAGACCAATCACTGGAGCGCCTGACCGCTGAAGCCGAAAAAATCGGTTACCCCGTACTCATCAAGGCGGTCGCAGGTGGCGGCGGTAAGGGGATGCGCAAGGTTGATGCGCCTGAGAACTTCGCCGCTGACCTCGAAAGTTGCAAGCGCGAGGCAAAGGCCAGCTTCTCCAACGATGAAGTGCTGCTGGAGAAATGGATCACCTCCCCGCGCCATATCGAGGTGCAAGTGTTCGGCGACTCTCACGGCAATGTCGTCCACCTATTCGAGCGCGACTGTTCCCTCCAACGCCGCCACCAAAAGGTGATCGAAGAAGCCCCCGCGCCGGGCATGGACGAGGCCACCCGCGAAAAAATCTGCGCCGCTGCCGTGCGCGCTGCCAAAGCGGTGGATTACGAGGGCGCAGGCACAATCGAATTCATCGCGGATGCCTCTGATGGCCTACGCGCCGACCGCATTTTCTTTATGGAAATGAACACGCGGCTCCAGGTCGAACACCCTGTCACCGAAGAGATTACCGGCGTGGACTTGGTGGAGTGGCAGCTGAGAGTGGCATCGGGTGAGCCTATTCCGCTGAAGCAGGAAGAGCTTTCGATCAACGGATGGGCGATTGAAGCGAGGCTCTATGCGGAGGACCCGGCGAAGGGGTTTTTGCCGAGCACGGGGCGGCTTACACACTTTTATCTTCACGATGAAGACCGCGTTGATTCGGGTGTCGAAGAAGACGACGAAATCTCGCCTTTCTATGATCCCATGATCGCGAAGATCATTGTCCACTCAGCAAGTCGCGACGAAGCCCGAACCAACCTTATGCGGTCTCTATCCAAGTCGTTCGTAGCTCCGGTCAGGACCAATAGCGGCTTCATGTTTTCTTGCCTCGATAGCGACGAATTCGCGGAAGCGGATTTGACGACTGGTTTCATCGAGCAAGCAGGCGAAGCGCTTTTGCCATCTTCGCTGCCAAGCAAAGCAGCGAAAGATCGAGCTGCTGCAACCTTTCTTGAAGCAAAATTTGCTTTCAACGAGCTGCCTTCAGTCAATCTTCCCACCGGCCTGCAATCGTTCAGGTTGAATGCAGGCAGCGCTCGGTCCGTGATGATGGAAGCGCGAGGCGAAAGCATGTCTGGCGCTGCCGATGAAGCCATCGGAGCATTCCCAGAGTCTGGACCATTCCATACTGCACTTTCCGATACTGAGGTCGTTGTCACCGAACGCGGAGAGGCTTTCGTTTTTGCTGCTCCTCCCCGAGGCGATGCTTCGGGCTCCGCCTCCGCCGCCGACGGCGCAATCCTCGCACCCATGCCTGGCAAGGTCATCGCTGTGGACGTGGCAGAGGGCGACCAAGTTACCGCTGGGCAGCGGCTGATGGTGCTTGAGGCGATGAAGATGGAGCATGCGCTCACCGCGCCCTTTGATGGGACTGTCACCAGCCTCGAAGCGAGCCAAGGCGGCCAAGTGCAGGTGGAAGCGGTGCTTTGTATCGTTGAACCCAGCGTGGTGGAGCCCGCCGAGAACGCAGACTGAGCTCAACCGGGGGTGAGCTGATCTTCGATGCTTTTGGCTATAGCTTGGCGCGCGCCAGAATAGATCGGCCAGCCATGCCCCGGCATTAACATGTCGAAGTCAAATTCGGCAATCAACGCTTCATATTGCGGGCGCAGGCAAGCGATCATCTGCGCGCGTTTGGCCGCGCCGTCGGTTAAGGCTTCGCCCGTATATTCGACTTGATCGCGCATCCAAATCGGTCCCAATCGCGCCTCACCAATAAGGCCGATCTTGCGAATGGCCAGTGAGACAAGCAGCGAATTATCAATATCCCACGCGCCAGTGTGGTTTTGAATGGAATCGGTCGTGATTGCGGTGGCCGCGCGATTATCTGTCGCTGGCAGGATGATGACCGCCTCCGGGTATTTGATGTTCTCAAATGCAAAATACTGCGCATCGGCAAAGGGCAAATGCTCAGCCGACATGGTCTGAAAATCACCTGCAAAACCCGGTGCATGCTCCATGTCTGCAACCACCCAATATTGCGCGTCAAAACGGTCCAGATAGAATGTGTCATCCACCCCGTGGAACGAACCGAGCCGGACCACATGCGCAATCCGTCCAAGTTTTTGCAATTGCGCCAGCCCGCGTTCGCTCAGCCTGATTGTATTGATCAAAGTCAGATCATGACCGCCCTTGCCGTCACTGCGCCGGATCACTGTCATGGTGCGCGAATAATACAGGAACATGCGTTCAAACCATGGCCGCGCCTTGGTCGACTTCATTCGCCCGCGCACCATGTAAATGTCATCTCCGACTGCCATGACCTTGCTATGCCGGGCCGCTTTGCGGGGTTGATCGGCTGGCACGCTGATCTTGGCAAATTCCAATGCATCGATTTTCGCCATTTTGATTCCGCATTTCCGATAGAGGTTGGGGGACAGATGCAGAGCCTAGGACCGAAGCGCTTGCCTGTCCTGCATTTTTTAGCGAAGCTATATCGCGACAAGATTGGTGGATGACTTTGGCTCAAAACTGGCAAGACGAACTCGATGAACTGCGCAAGCGCGAGGCACTCGCCGATGAAATGGGCGGAGCGGACAAGGTCGCCCGTCAACATGCGCGCGGCAAAATGGATGCACGCGCAAGGCTAACCGCGATTTGCGACCCCGGTTCCTTCCGCGAAATCGGCAAGATCGCAGGCAAGGGTCACTATGACGAAAGCGGCGACCTGCAAGGGGTCACCCCTGCCCCCTTCCTGTTCGGCAAGGCGACGGTAAACGGGCGTCCCGTGGTCGCAACGGCTGACGATTTCACCATTCGCGGCGGCGCAGCGGACGCTGGGATCAAGCGAAAAATGGTGCAGGCCGAGCAGATGGCACATGAGCTAAAGCTGCCCATAATCAAGATGATCGACGGCACAGGCGGCGGCGGCAGCGTCAAGACGTTGGAGCAAATCGGCGCGACTTACATTCCAGCGGTTCCGGGATGGGGCGATACGGTCAAGAACTTGGACACGGTGCCTGTGGTGGCGCTCGCGCTTGGCCCAACCGCTGGCCTTGGTGCAGCCCGCATTGCGGCCAGCCACTATTCGATCATGGTGCGCGGGCTCTCTCAGCTCTTCGCAGCAGGCCCTGCGGTCGTCGATGGTCTGGGTGAAGCGTACAAGAGCGCAGAAGACCACCAACAGGCGAAAGAAGAGCTTGGCGGCGTCGACATCCACACGCGCAACGGCGTGGTCGATGATGAGGTTGCAAGCGAGGAAGAAGCCTTTGCCCGCGCCCGCTATTTCCTCTCCTTTATGCCAGAGCATGTTGGCCAGCACGCCCGCCGCGCTGAGCCCAACGACCCCGTTGATCGCCGCGAGGAAGCGCTCCTTTCGCTGGTCCCGCGCGACGACAAACAGGTCTATTCCATGCGCCGCGCGATGGACTTGATCCTTGATAAAGGCACCGTGTTTGAGATCGGCAAGAACTGGGGCCGCGCGGCGATCACTGCGCTTGCGCGCCTCGATGGTTACCCTGTGGCCGTGGTGGCAAGCGATCCCAGCTACCTTGGCGGATCATGGGAAGCCAAAACTTCCGAAAAGGTCGAGCGGTTCGTCAAACTCGCCGACCAATTCCGCCTGCCTATCGTGCACCTTGTCGATAATCCCGGCTTTATGATCGGGCGCGAGGCGGAAGTTGCAGGGACGATCCGATACGGCGTTCAAGCGATGAATGCGATTTACAAGGCGACTGTACCGCTCGCCAGCATTGTCATGCGCCGTGCATACGGCATTGCGGGCAGCGCGATGAGCAATGCGGACCTTTACCAATATCGCTATTGCTGGCCGTCGGGCGATTGGGGCAGCCTGCCCATCGCTGGTGGTTTGGAAGTGGCGTACAAGTCCGAAATCGCGGCATCCGATGATC
Organism: Erythrobacter sp.; assembly: GCF_039988855.1. Lineage (GTDB taxonomy): Bacteria > Pseudomonadota > Alphaproteobacteria > Sphingomonadales > Sphingomonadaceae > Erythrobacter. The sequence continues at coordinate 76,847 of NZ_JBDXIY010000017.1, read as the reverse complement.
CAGAGGCTGAACTTGAGGCAATCAAAGAGCGGCTGAACAAGGTCACGAGCCCCTTCCGCAGCGCCGAACTGTTCAACGTTGAAGATATCATCGACCCGCGCGACACGCGGCCTTTATTGTGCGAATTTGCAGACCTTGCTTGGCGCAAGCTTAAAGCCGACGGTTAAGCGTTGGGCCGGGTGAACAAGCGGCCCTTCTCACTGAAGAGAACAACGCAAACCGTAATGAGTGAGCACACCACCATCGCGGTGGCGAGCGGGAAAGCGGTCCCATCATAATACGCGCCGATGACTGCGCCCAAGGCTCCGCCTGCGGTCATGCGCAAGGCGGTGTGGATCGAGCTAGCGGCCCCAGCGATATGTTGGAACGGCTGCATTGCAATGGAGCCAAAGTTCGCGCCAACAAAACCCAGCATCGCCATATTAACGCTTAGGAGCGGCAGAAATTCCCACAAGTCCTGCTGCCCATCGCTCGCTGACCACATCTGTAACGATGCAGAAATGAGGAATGCAAAGAGTGCGGTTTGGCTAACACGCCGCGCACCAAAGCGTGTTACAATGCGCGAATTGAGGAAGTTCGCGAGCACCATGCCTGCCACGCATCCGCCAAAGATTATCGCGAAATAGTCGCCCATGCCAAAGCTCTCGGAGATCAATTGCTGCGAAGAATTGAGAAATCCGAAAAGCGACCCGAACACGAGACTTGAACCAATAACATAGCCAATCGCGCCGCGGTTAGAGAGCGCTTGCGCCATATTGCGCGCAATCACTCTGGGCCTGATTGCTTGCGCATTCTCGGGTGCCAGGGTTTCGGGCATGCGGAAATAAGCCCACGTCCCCACTCCGATGCCCATAAACGCCATAAAGCCAAAAATCGCCTTCCAACCAGCGACGATCTGTATCAATTGACCGATGGCAGGCGCGACGAGCGGCACAACCAAAAAGGTCATCATAATAAGGCTCATCAATTTGGCCATCTGATCGCCGCCCACGCGGTCCCTGACAATGGCTGCGGGAAGCACACTTAGGCCAGCGGTGCACAGCCCTTGGGTGAAACGCATGACGAGAAGACTTTGGAAGTCAGGCACAAACATGCAGGCAAGCGACAAACCAATATAGGTGCCAAGCGAGATAAACAGGATGGGCCGGCGACCAAATCGATCTGCCAATGCGCCCGGAAAAAGCGCCCCGATCCCTGCGCCAAGGAAGTAGATCCCAATTACCAGCTGGCGGTCATTCCCTTCGGCAGACAGATCGCGTGCGATATCGCCAAGCGCGGGCAGCATCGCATCAATGCCGAACGCCTGAAGGCTCATCAGCATTGCCATCAACACGATTAACTCGCGCTGCCCCAATGGCTTTTTTTCAGGATTAAGTGGAATGGACGCTGACATTAGGCGGCTCTGCACGTTCGTGCGAAGATTGGCCACTGTTTGTTTCGCATGTGCACAAGATCGATAACGAACTGCTTAGCTCTCGTAGATCAAACTCTCATACTTTCTTCACGAGGGGAAACACTCTAGTTTAGGCGGCGATGGTTGATGATGCGCGCAGAGATGACGAATTGCCCGATGAGGCGGTCGGACTGCGCAAGATTATCCATGTCGATATGGACGCCTTCTTTGCGAGCGTAGAACAACGCGACGATCCCGACCTTCGCGGCAAACCTGTGGCCGTTGGCGGTTCAGGCGGACGCGGAGTGGTGGCAGCGGCGAGTTATGAGGCGCGCAAGTTTGGTGTGAAGAGCGCTATGCCATCGGTGACTGCGAAACGGCTTTGCCCGGACCTCATTTTCGTAAAACACCGCTTTGACGCGTATAAGGAGGCCAGCCGCCAAATCCGCGCAATATTCGAACATCACACGCCCCATGTCGAACCGCTGAGCTTGGATGAGGCCTATTTGGATGTGACCGAGGACCGCCTTGGCATCGGTTCAGCCACCCGCATCGCAGAGCTGATCCGGCAAGAAATCCGCGCCAAGACGCAGCTAACGGCAAGCGCTGGCATCTCTTACAACAAGTTCCTCGCCAAAATCGCGAGCGATCAGAACAAGCCAAACGGCATGTTTGTCGTGCGCCCCGGCGAAGGCGCAGATTTTGTGGCGGGACTTCCCATCCGCAGGTTTCACGGGGTCGGTCCCAAGGCCGAGGAGAAGATGAAGCGGCTCGGCATTGAAACAGGCGGTGACTTGGCGACTAAGGATATCGCTTTCCTGCGCGCCAATTTTGGCAGCTTTGCCGATTACCTCTACCGCGCTGCGCGTGGCATCGACCTTCGCCCAGTGCGCGCGCACCGGGTTAGGAAATCGGTTGGCGGGGAGCGCACCTTTAGCGAAGACATCTCCAGCGGCAGCGTGCTTCGCGAAACGCTGGAAAATACGATCGGTTATGTGTGGGACAGCATTGAGCGCACGAAAGCACGCGGACGCACGGTCACCCTGAAGGTGAAGTTCAACGACTTCAAAAACATGACCCGGTCGAAATCAGTCACACACTGGATCGAAACCAAGGAGGAATGGGCCGGGCTCGCCCGCGAGCTTTTGGAAGAAGCGCTCCCCCTCCCCATGTCAATCCGTTTGATGGGATTGACGCTATCCAACCTCGATCACGGCGAGGATGACAGCCCTAAGGAGGATAGCGCTCAATTGTCGCTTTTGTAAGCCTGCCAGATAGCCATTCGCTTGGGCACATTGCGGATAAGCAATTCGGGAAGCGCATCTGCGGCAAAGAAGCGGGCCTCCAAGATTTCTCGGCCATCGGGTTTTGGCTTGTCCGTCACAACTGCGGTGAAAAGGTGCGAACGATGCGGGGAACCTGAAAGCGTTTCTTCCAGAACTCCAAGCGGCTGCAACGCGTCCACCTTAAGCCCGATTTCCTCATAAAGCTCGCGCCGCGCACAATCTTGCGGGTCTTCTCCTGCTGACTTGCCGCCACCGGGAAGTCCCCATGCTTTGGGCCCGTAGGAATGCTTCAAAAGCATCACTTCGCCCGCTTCATTGGTAAGGATCACGCTGATCCCGGAGATGGGACTTTTACGCCATTTGCGCCAGCGGTGCCGAACACGGTGCGCGACCTGCAACAGCCTACGGTGAAGCGATGCAGGCAGCACCGCTTTCGCCGTCTTTTCGATCAGGTGAAGCATGTGACTTTCTGGTGCGCCGCACCCAGAACCCTTGCAATGGGCAAGTCATGCTCACCCTTAATCGCTTCATCGAACACTCTAAATTTGTCATTCCCCCTGATGACGAACATCAATGCATCGCTCCTCAGCAATGCCGGGATCGTCATGGTGATGCGGTCAAATGGCGCGTGGGCCGGCAGCGGGTCGGGCGTAAGCCGGCGCATCACTTGAGGATCGTCAACCTGCGGATCTGTGTTGGGGAAGAGCGAGGCGATATGGCCATCGTCTCCCATACCCAGCCAGCATAGGGCGAAATGGGGCGGCGTAGCTTCCTCGTTAAGCGCCACGACCTGTGCACCCACGGGTTCAAAGATAGCGCGGATTTTGCCAGTGTTAGACGCGTCGTGATCCTCTGGCACGATACGGTCATCACCCGGCCAAACGGAGACGCGCGACCAATCGAGATCAGCTTTGACTAATTCATCAAAGATTGGAAATGGAGTCGAACCACCCGGCACGCTAATCGCGATATCTCCGGTTGAGCCGGTCAAAGCACTGTGCAGCCGATCCGCGATCCACCGCGCAATATCGCCCACGCTTTGCCCATCCATCAAAATCACGTTGTCCATGACCCGACACATAACAAAAGGGCTGTCCCCGCCAAACGAAAACAGCCCTCGATGGAGATGAATAGGTTTTCGTGAAGGTCGCGCTTAACCTAACTGAGCGTTCAAGAACCAGACACGGCCTTCGGCCTCATCGGTCCAATCATCAATCAATCCATCTGTCGCGTTATCGCCCGCGGCCTCAGCTACTTCCTTCATTGCCTTAAGGCTCAAAACGAGGCGTTGGTTATCATTGGCGAGTTCTCTCACCATTTCTTCTGCACTCAAATTGGCCTTGGGCTGGTCAGTGATGCGCGTTCTTTCAGCAATCATTCCAATTGAAGTAATGGTATCACCACGCAGCTTGCGGGCACGCTCTGCAATCACATCGATCTGAGTATGGATCGCGGTCGCCTGTTCATCGAATAGCAGGTGAAGGTCGCGGAAACGCGGGCCCTTGACGTGCCAGTGAAAATTCTTCGTCTTCACAAATAGAGCAAAGTGATCTGCCAAAAGTTGGTTCAATTCGGCCACCATTTCGGCCTTCGCGTTGTCTTTTGGATCAACCATGATCGTCCTCCTTCTCTCACTCCTGAAAGCGCCATGTCCATTTGCTTGGTCGCCTGAATTATGAGTTAGTGATAGGCATTGGCCGCATCAAAGTCTCGCGATTAAACCCTCTGGCTGTGATCGCTGAGGTCGATCAAAGAAACTGGAAACGAGCGTTTAATCCGATCACAATGCCTGAAATTCCCACGCACAACGCAAACACCAAACGGATAGTTCTCAAGGGCATTTTCTTCAACGCATCTAGGCCGAGCGACCATCCCAAAATCACCGCTGCGACACCTGCAATTGCACCTCCTAAAAGTGCCGTGGTCGGAAACACCGCCCATGCGCCCAAAGCAAAGATGGCAAAGCGCGCAGCGTCCTGCATTTGCCGAAAGACCACAACGGCGCCGATCGCGACATAGGATCGCGTCGGCTCTTGCATTGGTTTGATCTTGACCGGCCATGCAAGCTCCACGGCGGCAGCAATCAGAGCGAAAGCCACGAGCATTTCGGCTGCGCGCCGAGGCAGAATTCCCGCAAGGCTTGCGCCTGCATAGGCCATTACCGCCGCGGTCACGGCAGCGCAGGCAATGCCGATGATGAGCAAGGGCACATTGCGACCCGTGGCGGTGGAAAACTGTGCGATAATCAACTGCTCACGCCCACCAAGCGCAATCAAGAACGTGAGGATCAATGCAAGCAAAAAAACGTCCATTTGTGCTCTTTAGCATGCGTCGAGCCGCTGGCCAGAGGCTCGAACCCAAACAATAGCAATTTGAAACCTAGCGTGAGGGCAAAATCCGGGTTACGCCTGTCCATTGAGAGAATAGGAGAGGCAATGAAACTCACTGAGGGAATGGCTGCCGTTGTGACCGGCGGCGCGTCGGGATTGGGCCGTGCAAGCGCTGCTGCGCTGGCGGAAAAGGGCCTAAGAGTCGCAATTTTCGACATCAATGATGAGGCGGGCGAAGAGCACGCCGCTGCGATTGGCGGTACCTTTCATCATGTTGATATCATGTCGGAAGAAAGCGTAGAGGCAGGTTTTGCCGCCGCTCGCGCGGCCAATGGCCAGGAACGCGTTGCGGTTCATTGCGCGATGGTAAGCAAACGGGGCAAGACAGTCGGCTTTGACAAGGCCACAGGCGGATACAAACGGCTCTCCACTGAAGATTATGCCTTTGGCGCAGAGGGCGTGCTCGTGGCCAGCTACCGCATCGCCAGCATCTCAGCACTTGGCATGGCGAATAGCGATCCAGTCAATGACGACGGAGAACGCGGTTCGATAACCCTGACGGCCAGTGTTGCCGCTCAAGACGGACAAATCGGTCAAGTTATCTACGGCTCGTGCAAGTCGGGCGTGAACGGGCTTGTCCTTCCCATGGCGCGCGATTTGATGGACCTCGGCATCAGAGTGAACAGCGTCATGCCGGGAATTTTTGCGACACCGCTTATGCTAGGCATGAAGGACCGCAGTCCGCAAATGTGGGACCAATTGAACGCCAGCGTCCCCTTCCCCAAACGTTTGGGAGAGCCTGAGGAATTTGCCTCGCTTATCTGCGAAATTGCAGGCAATTCCTATATCAACGGTCACCAGTTCCGCCTCGACGGCGCAATCCGAATGCCACCAAAGTAACAGAGAGTGCCGTCAATGAACGTTGAGTTTTCTCCCGAACTCGAAGCCTTCCGCGCCGAAGTCGCAGAATTCTTCGCCAACGCCCCAACCCCGGCCATCCGCGAGGCAGGGCGCAAGACCACATCGGTCTTTGCGCCCTTCGATCAGTGCATGGAATGGCACCAGATACTGGCACAAAAGGGGTGGTCCGCCCCGCATTGGCCGGTCGAATATGGCGGCACGGGGTGGAGTGTGGAGCAGCGTTTCATCTTTGCAGAGGAATATCGCAAGGCCGATCTGCCCCCACTTCTCCCGCAGAGCCTTGGCATGGTGGGCCCGCTTTTGATCGACATTGGAACTGAGGAGCAAAAAGCGAAATATTTGCCGCCTATCCTCGAAGGTCTCGACTTCTGGGCGCAGGGGTATTCGGAGCCCGGTTCTGGGTCCGACCTTGCCTCATTGCAATGCCGGGCTGAACCTGACGGCGATGACTACATCATCAACGGCTCAAAAATCTGGACCACTTATGCCCATCACGCGAACCGCATGTTCATGCTGGTGCGCACGGATAATTCCGGCAAGAAACAACAGGGGATCACTTTCCTCCTGCTCGACCGTGTGGATTATCCAGGCATGGAAATTCGGCCCATTGTTGGCCTCGATGGGGTGCCAGAACAATGCGAAGTGTTCTTCGACAACTGCCGCGTTCCCCAATCCGGGCGTGTGGGCGAAGAGAATGACGGATGGAGCGTTGCCAAGCACCTCCTGAAACACGAACGCGGCGGCGCTGCGGCTTCACCCACACTGGTGCACTATCTTGATCGTGCAAAAGAAGCGGCGTCCAAAACCCCTTCGCCATTTGGCGGAACGCTCTCCGATGACCCCGTATTCCAAAGCAAATTTGGCGAGCTTCATGCCGATGTCGCCAGCCTTGGTCATATGGAGAAGCTTGCAATTAGCGGGCACGAGATTGCCAATGATCCGGCCTTCCCCTCGCTAAACAAAACAATCAATTCTGAGCTCCTCCAGCGGGCCTCTACGCTCATGAGCAAGATTTCCGGCGTCGGCGGTCTTGCGCGGCAATTGGAGGCTTTGCGGGTGGGCTCAAACGTTGAACCGCAGGGATCAGAGTTCGATCTCATTTCCATGCCTCTCTATTTGAACAGCCGCGCGGCCTCGATTTACGCAGGCTCAAACGAGGTCCAACGCGACCTTATCTCTCGCAGCCTTGCGGCAGGAGCATAGGCATATGGATTTCTCTTACAGCCAAGAACAAGACATGCTTCGGACAAGCGTCGCAAAGCTCCTTGAGCGCAGTTACGATTTCGACACGCGCCAAGCCTTGGTCGCCTCCGATGCTCCGTGGTCTTCCGAAGTGTGGACACAGTTTGCAGAACTTGGTCTCACCATGCTGCCCTTTGGCGAGGAACAAGGCGGGCTAGGCGGCTCGATCGCGGACTGCGTCGCCTTTGCTCCGCTCTTTGGTGAACACTTGGTGGTGGAACCCTATGCAGCATCCACCCTGCTTGCCGGCGGTGCGTTAGCCGCCAGCGGTACGTCCGTGGCGCTCGAATGGATTGAAAAGCTCGCTAGCGGCGAGGCCACCCTCGCCTTTGCCTATGAAGAAGGAAGTGGCACCGCCACGCCTGAACAAACTACAATGACGGCGGAGTCTGTTGGCGACGGCGTGACTCTTAACGGCGAAAAACGCTTGGTGATCGCAGGTGACGCGGCAGACGCAATGGTGGTTGTCGCGCGCCGGTCAGACACCGGCAAGCTGGGTTTTTATCTGGTTGAAGCAGGGACGAATGGGATCACTACTCGGCCCTATAAAACCATCGATGGACGGGCTGCAGCGACCGTAGTGTTCAACCAGGTATCGGCAACCGCAGTTCTGCTCGAAGATGCAGATGACGCGTTGGAAGCCATGCTTGCCAAAGCGATCATCGTGCAGTCTGCGGAATGCCTTGGCGCGATGAAGGCATTGCTTACCATCACCGGCGAATATGCCATGACGCGCAAGCAGTTCGGCCAACCCATCGGCATGTTCCAAGTCGTCGCGCACCGTCTGGCGGATATGAAGATCGCCTACACTAAAGCGCTTTCGACCCTGACCTACACCACCGCCCTTGCCAACTCCGGCTCAGAAACCGCGCGCGACATTGCGGTGCTCAAAGGCCAGATGGGTAAGCTTGGCCGTGAAATTGGCGAGGCGGCCATCCAAACACACGGCGGAGTGGGCATGACCGATGAACTGAGCGTCAGCCACTTTCACAAGCGTATCCTTGCCTTTGATGCCAGCCTTGGCGACCATGCCTATCACTTACGCAGAGTCGGGCAGTTAGCCTAGAGCGAATGCGAGTTCGATGGCGATAAGATCGCCGCACTTCGTGTGCCTGCAGTTGCAAAGCCCGGTCAGGCCGCCCAAGATCACCTGCATTGCTGAGGAGCTGAGTTACAAGCAGCGACAATCTGCGACTTGTCATTCATCTCGCGGATGGAGCATCATCAAACCGTGATTTTGGAATGGAGGCCACCAAGATGACGACCCTGCGTGCTATCATCTTAACCGCCCTCTCGCTTTGCGTCATTGCGACACCGCTTCTTGCGCAAGATCGCGAGCGTCTTTCCCGTGAATGTCGCAGAGATGTGGTAAAAGTTTGTGGCCGGGACCGATCAAAAGTCTTAGAATGCCTCCAATCCCAATTTCCAGAGCTGAAGCCAACCTGTCAGGATGAAGTTTGGGATCGCTTGGAACAGCGGCTGCGACAAAACCGTGCACGTAACGGGCGAACATTTGATCGCTTGGCTACAATGCAGCCAAGCTCATCCTTGGCTTATGGCAGTGATGAGAGGCAAAAGGTCGACTTCTTCGCTCCGCAGAACAACGGTGATGAGAGCTTCTTGATCATGCATATTCATGGCGGCGGTTGGAGCATTGGCTCACGCAAGGCGGTGGATGAAAAACCACTCCATTTTACCGGATCTGGCTATGCCTTCGCCTCTACCGGCTATCGGCTTTTGCCTGATGCTCAGGTTGAGCAACAAGCCGCAGATATTGGCAGATCCTTACGCCTGCTTCGTGAACAGGCGAGCGAACTCGGGATCAATTCTGATCGCATTGTCATCATGGGGCACAGCGCGGGCGCCCATCTTGCTGCATTGATTGGGACTGATCCGAAATATGCCGGAACTGCATTTGACGCAATCGAAGGTGTGATCTTGTTGGACGGCGCAGCGTACAATATTCCAGCACAGCTGCGCAGCGAAGACGCGTTGTTACCACGCCTTTTCAAACGCACCTTTGGCGATGATGTCTCGCGCCAACGGGCCTTATCCCCGATCACTCACGTCGGCGGCGGGGATGCGCCCAATTGGCTGATACTGTTTGATGCAGATCGCGCGCCCTCCGGTGATCGCTCCAAAGAGCTCGGCAATGCTCTGGAACGCGGAGGGAAATCCGTTGAAGTTCTAGCGATAAGTAACACCAACCATGGTCGCCTCAACAGTGAGATCGGAACAGAGGAAGGCTCTCAACAAACTCGGGCCATCGACTCATTCTTGGCACAAGTGCTTCGGTGAGCAAGGTTTCAAGTCAGCGCCATTCATGCTGCAGCCAACCCCGAGAACAGGACAATTGGAACCGCGAAAGGTGACCGTTCTGGCTCCGAACGAGCTTCCCGTTTCTAACCTTTCAAACCGGGGCTAATTGTCGCCGGAAGACAGCGCGTTGGTGATACCGATAACAGAGAATGCTGCGCTCGAAATTGTCGAAACAAAGCGCTGCAAATCGGCACCAGGCGCGGTCGAGACATAGAGCACATCGTCGTCTTGAATGGCAAAATCCTGCATCGCAAAAAGGCTTGCAGGGTCCGACAAATCCAAGCGGTAAATGACCGGCACACGGCCATCGGCCGTTTTCCGAACGCTGGCATCAACGCCTGCGCCCAAGGCATCGCGGTCTTCCAAACGAAAGACGAACACACCCTTTACATTGGCACGCGCATCATTGAGCCCGCCTACCCGGCCAAGCGCCTCCGCCAATGTCAGCCCTGAACCATCAAATGGCACTTCCGCGCTTTGGCGGACCGCACCCAAAGCGACGAAGCTGAAGGGTTGATGGAGCACAGTGACAATATCGTTCGGGAAAAGCTGCACATTTTGCATAGGGTCACTGACCACGCGCTGAAGCGGCATAGCCACCACCTCGCGTCCACGCGTTATCTGAACGATTGAACGATCAACCGGATTACGCGTGCCGCCTGCGCTGGCCACTGCGTCGAGCACTCTTTCGCCGCGCGCGCTTAGCGGCATACGGCGGCTTTGCGCGACCTCACCCAACACAGTAACCGTGGTCTCATTCCGCACCAGGCGAACAATCGCCTGCGGGTCGTGTGCCCGGCCCCGAAGGCTGCGCACGATCGACCGTTCCACATCACTGACCTTGCGGCCCAGGACTTTCACAGGTCCAACAAACGGGACATTCACCGTCCCCTCTTCGCCCACGACCTGTTGCGGAATGCCGGAAAAGGCAGCCACTTCAGGCGCGGCACCGATCCCTGAATTGACCGCCGTTGCCCCGAAAAGCACCGCAGGCGGCGCTTCCCAAATCGCGATATCCAGCACATCGCCGTAGCCAATGTCCTCGACCGATGGAGGGGTCTGCGTAAAAACCTCGGCGAACTCGGACGCGCGCGCATATTGCTCAAGGCGGCTTAATGCAGAGCCATCAAGCTCAACAATCTCGATCCCCTGCCCGACGTAGTTTTCTTCGCTATCGGCATCGCGGATCGCCCCCCCGGTGGGGCCAGCGGCGCCCAGCGTAGAGCATCCCGCCACGGTAAGCGCGAGGAACCCAGCGAAGACAGCCTTGGCTGCAATCGCGCTTGCGGAAGTGTCGTTACCCATGGTGCGTCTGCCATTCATTGATTTGGTCCAAATTCGTCAAGTGAGCTCTACAACAGCTTGCCATAAAGCGCATCAAGACGCTTGCGGTAGGCCGAAGGACAGAACAGCTCAGCTTGCACGCGTCCTTTTTTTGTCAACTCGCCGCGCAAAGCATCATCGCTGTCCATTTGTGCAAAGGCGTTGGCGATGTCCTTAGAATTGTAAGGATCCACCTGAAGCCCCGCTTCTCCGATGACTTCGGGCAAAGAGCCCGTGTTCGATCCAATCACCGGGGTGCCTAGTGTCATCGCCTCTAAAGCTGGCAAACCAAACCCTTCATAAAGCGAGGGAAACAGCGCTGCCTTTGCACCTCTGATGAGATTGAGGAGCGTGCCTTGCGGGCAATACGATAGCTGAATGATGCGCTGCTTACCTTGCGCGGTGTTGTCAGGAACAAGCCTGAGCTCTTCTTCCGATTTCCAAGCCTGCGCCCCCACAATAACTAAAGGCGCCTCAACCCCGCTTCCAAGATAGCCTTCGATCATGCGGTGGATGTTTTTCTTAGGCTCAATCGAACCCCAGAACAGGTAATAATCGCGGTAACCTACACCAAAGCCACCTTCGACAATGCGCGCGACCTCTTCATCGCTGAATTTCAGAACGTCATCAGGAAGCGCAACCGATTGATAAGTGTTGGTGATCCTGTCTTCGGGCACGCCAAGTAGATCGATAATGTCGCGCTTGGAGCATTCGGACACCGTGACGATATGGTCGGCGCGATCAGTGATTTGCTTCACCAGTTTGAGGTAAGCGCGTTTATTATCGAGCGTCGTGTACGGCAGACGCAAGGGGACGAGGTCATGCATGGTATAGATATTGACCGCGCCTTTCACCTCTATGGGGAGCGGATAGGTCCAATGCGCCAGATCCACATCGCTCGGCATATGCACCTGCGAAAACCCGCGCCCAATGGCGAACCCTGCATTGGCGCGGTGGAACAGGTCTTCTCCATTAAAAAGACGCTTTGCTCGGGGAAGCCGTCCTGCGAAAGCACGCGGCACCACTTTGCCAGACAGATCAAGCTCGCGAGGGGTCAGATCAAAGGGGCTGCGTGCACCCGACCGGATGGCCCGCATGACTTTGCGAAACCTGTCCTTTGGCGGTTCGACCGGATCAAAAAACGCAATCTCGCGAAGGAGCGGATCATCATCCTCGGCAATGCGCTGTCCATAAAGGACGCTGACGTCATGGCCAAGACCTGACACCTCTTCGCATAGGTTTCGGGCATAGGTCGCAATGCCTGTACCTTTGGCCATGGCGAGGTTGTAGCCATCGATGAGGACGCGGCCCATAATCAACCTGCCTTGCGAACTGTTATGCCATAACTTGTGGTAACCCACTCGGCGATTTGCAATTTGAGATGGGGGTTTTGCGTATAGGGCGGCACGTCAATATGTTGATCCGCCGGCTGATCGCCGGTGTCGAAATTGAAGGTGAGCGTATGGCCTTGACGCGCCAAACGCCTACCCAATCTTTCAAAATCCCGACGGCGGAACAGCACAGTCGAGGTGTTGTCTAGCGTTGACGCGTTGGAGGAGCAATTGAACTCCGTGGTGTGCACGGCAAGCCCGCCAGGCCGCAAAGTATCTATCGAGTTTTCGATAAATTTGAGGCCCTTTTCAATAGACCCCAAATGTTCAAGCGCGCAGGCTGACCAGCAAAAATCGAACTGACCAGAAATCTCAGGATCGAGCGCGTTCATGTCCATCGAGCGAAAGTCGACAAGCCGCTCAAACTTCTCAGGCGAACAGATGCCGCGATTGTTCATAGCATTCTTACTGGCTGCGTGTTGATCGGTTTCGATCCAGCCAAGCCCTTGGGCATGTTCAGGATCAAGGTCGGTGCCAAGAATGCTCATTCCTTTTTCTGCAAACAAGGCTGGCAAGGGTTCACCACCTACGCCAAAGCCAAGGCCGCGTTTACCTGGCTCCATCATGCCGCCCAAATGCAAGCTTTGGAGGATGTAGACAAACTCCCATTGCTTGCGGTGGAGCCAGGGCTTCTCATTAAAATGCGCGCACCAATCGGCGTAAATTTCAGACTCCATCTGGGCCTGCGTACACGCCTGAGACACCGGTGTATCAAGCGAAGGGGCGCCTTTCGTAAAGCCAAGGCCTGCAGGGTTGCACGCGCTTCCGACCAAGTCCCCAATAGTCTCAAACAAATTGTATAATCGATCAACAATCATCGTGGTGAAGCCAACAACCTTCAAATAATGCCGCTATGGCCAAATAAAGCGCGTCCTATGCGAACCGCGATTGCAAAACGGCCTGTGTCTGCGGCCAGTTCGCAAAACCATCCAAAGCCACAAGAACAGGCAAGGCATCTGCCATCGTCTCAATCGTGCGTGCGACCCTTCGGATACCCTTCTCGGAACCTTCAACTTCAGCAATTGTGGTCAAATTGCTTGCCCAAAGCTCAGGCGTTTTCTTCTTAGCCCCGCCAATCGCCGCAGGTCGTTTGCCAAAGCCTTTAAGGCCCGCGCCTGACGCCAACCAGTCTTTGTGCATTCGAGCAAAGCGATCATCTGCAATCATTGTGGCAAGGCAATGATCAAGGTCATTGCACCCGCGCATCAAGTGGACAAGGTCACCGTTGCCCACCTCTTTGAGCCCCCAAGCACAGCGTACGAACAATTGCACATCGGGTATGGCGAGAGGTTGAAAATGCGCCGGCCCCTTATCTGGACCCTTGAGCGGTCTTTCTCCTGGAAATGTACCGAGCTTCTTGAGGACGAAAGTCATAAATTCTTCCGTCTCACCGACCGATTGGCCCAGCGCGCAAGCCGTGCGATAGCCTATTTCGGCAAGGTCATACTGCTCCATCTCCTTAACCGCATGGGCCCATTGGTTCCAATAGACACCGTTGTACGGATAAAGCTCAAAAGCCTTCTCAAACACCTGCCTGCCATCATCCCACTTTTTCGCCTGCATCCCGATATCAGCCTCAAGCACGAGGTTGAGAAACTTCTCATCATGCAGCGCGGTTGAGTTGGAGACCTCGATAATCTGTTTGCGCGAGGTGGCCGCCATTTCGGGTTTTGTAGCCGAAATGATTTGTTTATCAGCGATCCCGATCTTCGCCCTGAATACGCTGTATGCCTCTTCAAAATCGTCATACATTTTAAGCTGCGCGTCATGCAGCAGTGCAAACTTATTGCAGTTGTTGCTGATATAACCGACGTTGTGCGAAACGATGATCATCGCCCGGTCGGCTCGCCGCTCAAACAGCTCATAGTTGCAGCGGGCATGAAAACGTGCATCGCCAACCGCGCTCACCTCATCGATCAAAAAGCAATCAAACTCAGTGATCATCGAAATGGCAAAGGCAAGCCTTGCGCGCATACCCGATGAGTAGGTGCGCACCTCTTCGCGCAAATAATCGCCCAGCTCGGAGAAATCCTCCACAAAAGCCAGGTTCTTCTCAAAATCCTGATTGTAGATCCTGCTGATAAACCGAACATTGTCGATGCCGGTCAGATTCTCTTGAAACGCGCCAGAGAATGCAAGCGGCCATGACACGCTCATATCGGTGTAGATGCGCCCCGATGTTGGGGCCTCAGCGCCGCTGATAAGCCGGATCAGAGTGGATTTGCCCGCGCCATTGCGTCCAAGGATACCGAGCTTTTCCCCTTTCTGGAGCTCGAAATTAACGTTTTCCAGCACCAACTTTTCCCCAAAGCGTGTGGGGTATTTCTTGTAGATGTTCTCTGCTCTAATCATCCCGGCACCACCCTGCGCGAGATATAGCGGAGGAACATCAGCGCCACGACCGAGAGCACGAGGTTAAAGACAATCAAATAAGAAAGGTCATAGATCGCGACGGTCTTCGACCCAAAATACCCCTCTCGCACAAATTCAACACCATGCACCATGGGAAGATAGAGGACGATCTCTTGAAAACGCGGAGGCAAAGCCGACACCAGAAACGCGGCACCTGAGAGCGGAAAGAGGAGATAGGAAAATGGATGCCAAAATTTGTCTACGAGCTCGCTTAGGTAAGACAAAGTCCCAAGTGCGATCGCAAGAGCGGCGCCAAACCACGCAAGCAACAGCCAACCCGCCGCCACACTTAAGATGTCTTCAGGTGGTTCGATAAGTTCGGTTGCAATGAACAAAATGCTAAGCGCCATAAAGGAGATCGAAGCCCCTCCCGCCTCAAGTAAAACACGCGCCAGATAAATATCCAGTGGCTTAATATTGCGGTGATAGAGGAGCGCGGAATTACCTTTAATCGCGCCAATCGTTCTCCCCGGCATGTTGCGCCACATAAGAACGCTGGAATAGCCGGTCAGCGCGAAGGCCGCGATGGGGAGGTCGCTTCCGTGAACGCTCTTTGTCGCTGACCAAAGGGCAGTAATGCCCAATGTGAAGATCATCGGCTCCACAAAAAGCCAAAGGAATCCAATGTTATGCCGGCCATACCGCGTGATCACTTCACGGATCAAAAGCGCGCCGAGCACGCGGCCCTGCACAGCAAGGCTCTCCCTCAAAGGAACTTTTCTGACCGCGCCAGACGACATCAATCACGGTGCTCCCGCACGCCAATCATCAGCATCGATAATATCCCCCAGGTCAAGAGCCCTAGGATAAGTGTTGCAACGATACTCCGGATGCGCCTGGGCTCTTGCGCAAAGTCAGGCAGGCTGGGGTCAGAAATCCGCTCAACATAGGTGAGCTTGCGCCTTGCCTCGGCCTGCGCGTCTTGTAGCGATGCAAGCGCGATTGCGAGTTGTTGTTCTGCGAACTCTGAATTGACGCGAAGCTCTTGATACCTTGCCATCGCAGAGGAAAGCGAGCCGCGGCCACCCGTAAGGGACGTACGGGTCTGCT
This sequence comes from Erythrobacter sp., assembly GCF_039988855.1. Lineage (GTDB taxonomy): Bacteria > Pseudomonadota > Alphaproteobacteria > Sphingomonadales > Sphingomonadaceae > Erythrobacter. Next base: position 61,180 of record NZ_JBDXIY010000017.1, on the reverse strand, counting down.
CAATCTCTTCCTCAATTTGGCGGATTTCCGTTTTCAAGAATGGGATCTGCGACGCTTGAGGCGTGTAAGTCTGCAATTGGCGAAGTTGGGTTTTTGCTGCGATCAATTGATCCTGAAGCTTGCCCACCATTTGCAAGCCAACCAACGCCTCTTGCTCCGGATCAACGATGCGCTCAGCTCCGCGATATTGCGCCAGCTCAAGCCTGGCACGGCGCGCTTTATCGGTTGCTTCATCGACTTGCGCCTGCGCCAAAGAAAGCGTGTCATCACGCGAGCGCTCTGACAAGCTGTTTACGAGAGTCTCGGACTGGATGAGAAGGCGCAAGTTTATCTCTTGCGCTTGCGCCGGATCGTATGCGCTCACACTCAACGTCATAACTTGACCGCTCGTGCTTTCGTTGACCACCACCTTGCCGAGGAAATATTGGTAAAGCTGTTCCTTGCTTTCCCCAAGAAAGGTGCCGAAGCGATCAACAAAGAAGATATTGGAATCGGTGTAAGCTTTGCGCACAAAGCCCCCTTCATCCGCATCTTCGAGGGCGCGCCTGGACATAATGTATTCGGAGATCGTGCCATTACCTTCAGCGCCCGCTGAACCGCCGCCGCCCCCACCAAAACCCGCTTGCCCTAACACAGCCGTCAACGGCGACGCACCTCCCCCAGACGGGGAACGCACGACAAAGCGGCTCTCCGAGATGTAGACGTCATTCGCCAACAAACCAAAGTAGACAATGGCGACAAGCGTTGGAGCAATAACCGTTAGAATAAACAACGGGTTGATGAACTTCAGACGATCTAACACTCGACTTGTATTCTCTCAGTTGACACCTGCTTGAGATCAGACAGGCTTTCCAGCCATGGATCAATGATCGCAAAGTGATTTTGCCAGGTGGGAGGGGCAAACCGCCCCATCATGTTAAGTTGTCGATCACGGTCGTGATCACTGAACGCAAAACGGCCAATAACCCGCTTCCACGCTATTTCATCTTCGACGTCTAACAACATCGGAATGCCCTGCCCAATTTCTCGGAAACTTGGGATGTCATTGGCGATCACCGGCGTGCCGATTTGCAAGGCTTCGACCACCGGTAAGCCGTATCCTTCGGCATGGGTGGGCATAAGCAACGCGCGCGCGCCCGCGAGCAGGCGGCCCACTTCTTCATCCTTGGCCGATGTTTCAAACCGGACAAGCTTAGCAAGGTCAGGCCGCGCGCGCAAAGCCTCGAATATAGGGGCACTTTGCGGCCCCTCCTGACCAACGATCACAAGTTTCGGGCAGGATGCGCCGTATTCCTTTGCAAGTACGTCCCACACGTTCAGCAGCATGGTGTAGTTCTTGCGCCGCTCAATTGTGCCGATACAAAGGAAATATGGCTCTTGCACACCCTTTTCGAGCGCGAGATCTGCGTGGCCATCACAGCAGGCCGACAAATCCGCACCTGCGAGTGGGGCAACCGCAACAGGGGGAAGGCCAAGTCCGCGCTTACCTGCGAAGACGGAGAGCTCGTTTTGTGTAGCGCGCGTGTTCACAATCGCGCCAAACCCATGGCTCAACAGTCCGCGCACCCTGCCAAGATGCCGTTTCACCGCATGGGCACCCGTCAAACGCGGGTGAGTAAGCGGGATTAGATCATGCAAAAAATAGACACCGCGCAAATCACTTTTCTCAGTCCACTCGTGATGGGTGGGTAGATCAAAGTCCGTGTGGCTGGGATTGAGGTAAATCCGCCCCTCGCCCTCTATACGCGAAGGCGAACGGGCAAGCGCAAGCGGCGCAAAGCGAATGAGTTTTCTTCGAAAACCCTCACCGGGCTGAAGTACAAGGTCGAACAATGCATCTGAATCGCGGCGTGAGAGCACTTTAACGATACCCCGGTGCTGAACCACCGCCTGCGCCCGCTCGCGGAAATGGCGCGCATAGGCCTCACACACACGGTCAATGCCGGTAGAACGCCGCTTGGTCCAGCTGCGCGAGACGAGGCGTGTAACATCAAGAAGTGTCTGCGCGCCCGTCATGCAAGCGCATCCTCTAAAACGGGCTGAGCGGCCTGCGGGATCGCGCTTGAGAGGAGCGAGAAGCCCTCATCCAGCAGCTGCTCAGCTTGGCCGTGCGCTTTTGGATCGTCCACATCCATCCACCACGCGCCGCTCACATCCAATGTCGCCGCCTGCCCGCGGTCCGCAAGCAATTGCATGCCATCCGACAAAGAGCCTGGTTTACCCTGATCTATCATCTCTTCGATGGCCTGCGCGAGCGCGGGCGTTGCAAGAAAGGCCCCGCAATCCACCGCATCATATTTCGCAAGGCCCTTACCAATGCGCGCAATGAACCCGTTATCGTACGTCTCAACCCATGTCGCATCATCCAGGTCGATCAGAGAACTGCTCGTCCCCCTATCGATGGCAAGCGTGACGCCGCGATCCTTGGCGTGCACCCCGGCCAACCCTTTAATGATGGGGGTAGAAAGGAGGTGGTCGCACATCACTAAAAGGTAATTGCCCTCAATCAAACGAGCCCCTGCCATGACCGAATAGCCATTGGGCTTTTCCCAATCCTGAACCCTCGTCGTCACGATCTCACACGGTACACGGGCGGCAATATTTGCGGCGGCTTCTTCAATGACCTCAGCGTTATAGCCAGTGACCACGACCACGCGGGCGACACCTCCACTGACGAGCTGGCGCACCGCTATTTCCAAGAGCGGTACACCCCTGATGAGTGCAAGAGGCTTAGAAGGGAAGAGGCTACGTAACCTGCTCCCAAAACCCGCAGCAAGAATGAGACCGTCCATAGTCGATCCTCTTAGATTGCTAGTGTCACGCGCAGCGCAAGAAGGTTACTCAGCCGCTTCAGGAAGGCTGGTTTGATACTGATCGAGCAGGCTGTTCGCCACGTCCTCTGGGATTTGTTCGGGCGGGTGCTTGCAGTAGTACGCGGACGGCAGCGTCAATGCGCCACTTTCCCCGCAATCAAGCGCTTGTTTACAAAAACGAATAGCATCGACAACGCAAGCAGCTGCATTCGGACTGTCTTCAACCGAAAGCCGCAGCTCAAGGTTCATCGGAACCTCGCCCCATTGCGTGCCTTCAACGCGAAGAAAACAGACTTTGTTGTCATTTTGCCAGGCGACATATTCAGAAGGGCCGATCAGAATATTCTCATCTTCCAAACGCTTACCAAGGGCCGCTTGCACAGCCATGGTCTTCGATTCTTTTTTATCGCTCAGTCGGTCGCGGTCGAGCATGTTCATGAAGTCGGTGTTACCGCCTGTATTGAGCTGATAAGTCCGATCAATCGAAGCCCCGCGCGCCGCGAACAGGCTCGACAATGCACGGTGGACAATCGTTGCGCCGACCTGCGCCTTGATATCGTCCCCAACAACTGGCAATCCTCGGGCCTTAAAGCGCGCCTCCCAAGCATCATTACTGGCGATGAAAACCGGGATACAGTTTACAACCGCGCAGCCGGCCTCAAGCGCGCATTCCATGTAGAACTCAGTCGCTTTTTGCGAGCCAACTGGCAAGAAATTGACGAGAATTTCAGTCCGCGCCTCGCGCAGAGCGCTTACAATTTCGGCCTTAGAAACAGCAATCTCACGATCAGCCAACATAAACCCACGATCACCGACGCCGACCATGTGATCAGCAACGCCATCCATCACAGGCCCGCGCATAACGAGCGCGCCGCTTGGCTTTATATCTGGATGAAAAACAGTTGTGTTGTTTGGACCAGCAAATATCGCTTCAGAAAGGTCTTTCCCCACTTTGCGATCATCGACATCAATGCCGAGGACGAACTCAATATCGGATACCGAATAACCTCCGACGATCTCTCGTATCAGACCGCTGGCAGAGGGGTTGGTCCTGTAGTAATCCACCCCTTGAACAAGAGAGCTGGCACAATTTCCCACACCGACGACTGCAACTCTAATCGACTGCATTTTAATTCCTAGAACACCCATTTAGTCAGGCCCGCACTTACGCGCCCATTTCATGCCCCTACCCTAGGTAAATGTTGAAATTTACGGTCTGATTCCTGAACACCGAATCAGACCGCAGCAAAATGTTGGCATCCCCAAATGCCAAGCCAAATTGCATCAAAACTAGCATTACCTAGGATTGTGCGTCCCACAAATTGTGCACTTGCACAACCTTTAAAAGATCAATCTGGGGGAAACAGCGGGAAGCTGCGCAGAATTGTCACAGGCACCGTGCTTGCAATTAATCGTATTGAAGTGCACCGATTCATGAGATTTCGAGCACAAATGGCGACTCAGCCACTCCATAAAACCACCGATTTGCCGATGAATTGGATTGCACCAAAGTGACACTTGTTTGCATCGATTGTAGATATATTGGGAACAAACCTAGCGGAATTGGCGAGGTCACTTGGGGTTTGGTGCGCCATTTGCCAAAAATTGCGCCCGATTTGGACTTTTTACTGCTTAAGAACGCTGAGCGCATTGACCCGTTAACTAATGCAAATAACGTCAAAGAGATCAGAATTGCCGCCCCTGCCAACAGCCCACAGACCATGTGGTGGCTGCCCCGGTTGGTGGATCTAAAACACGTTAATCTCTTCCACGCTCCGTTCAATATTTTGCCCTCAGGGCTAAAAATGAAGACGCTTACCACGGTCCATGATCTGATGTGGATGACGCACCCGCAGTGGTGCAACCCGCATTGGTATGGCCAGATTGAGCGGCGGTTTTACGCAAATGGCATCAACAGAGCTCTGTCAAAGTCGGATGCTATTGCGACGGTGAGCGCGGCAACAAGAGACGAAATTGTGCGTCTTAAACCGGGCCTCGCTGCCAAGGTCGAGGTTACACTTTCAGGGGTATCCGACCGGTTCCGGCAAGTGCAGGTTGAAGATGAGACGCTGGCATCGATCGGGCTTACTAAGGAGCAGAAATTCATCCTCACTGCCGGTCAATGCGCGCCGTACAAGAATCACGAAAGGGCGCTTGGTGCCTTTGCGAAAGCGTACGCAGGCCGCACCGACATGGCCTTTGTGATGGTACAAAGACGAAATGCAGGCGGCGGCAATCTGCAATCGCTTGCGCACAAGCTTGGCATTGGCGCGCAGGTGCATTTCACTGGCGCCGTCAGCTTCCCCACCCTGCTTCAGCTTTACTCGGGCGCACAGGCGCTTTTACACCCATCCTTTTGCGAGGGCTTCGGCAATCCCGTTGCCGAAGCAATGGCCTGCGGATGCCCGGTTGTGACCAGCAATCTCAGCGCCATGCCAGAGGTCACAGGAGAAGCGGCCTTGCTCGTGAACCCTTATGATACAGACGAGATCGCTTCTGCGTTGACCAAAGTGGTCGCGGACAAAACGGTCAGCTCCTCCTTGCGAGAAAAAGGACTTGCTCGGGCCAAAGAGCTATCTTGGGAACGCTTTGCCGTTGATAATCTTGCGATTTACCGAAAGCTTTTGGCCTGATGGCGAATGCGCCGCGTGGTTCTGCCCGAGACGATGATCGACCCTATCAACACGAAGGTGAGCCCGATCGCCTCAAACATGAAAAAGTATAAGGGCGAGCCAGCCAACATTGTCCCGCCAAGTGCGATGGTGCGGTAGTTGGCGCTAAGCAGATAGGTCGAGCGCAGCACCGGATTGACTTCCTTCGCGATGATCGTGCGCAGCGCTTCACTGTGTGTCGCATCCCCGGTTTCGATGCTGACCTCAACCAGTTCATCAACCTCACGCCCGCCCGGTGCAAGCAGCTTCGCCAAGTTGACATAGTAGCTTTCGAAAAAGCCTATGATGCCTTCCTGCTTGCCCGTATCTTTGGCCGATACGCGCAGCCATTTTGTGCCGTATACCCAGTGTTGATACTGTCTTCGCTGTACCTCATAATGCGCGGCTTGAACAATGCGCCCTGCCCCTGCGGCGACGGCCCAGCCCCAAGCTGCCCATCCGATGTGATCCGCCAGCATGTAAGCGAGCGTCAAATAAAGAATAATGTGGCCAACATAATCGCAAATGCCATCAATCACTTCGCCGTGTGCGCTTGACCGTTTTGTCAGACGGGCAAGATCACCGTCTGCTCCATCAAACACATGCCACGCCATATGCAGGCCAAGACCGGTCAGCGCCGCGACCCAGCCTGAACCAAGCCCATAGGCAGCCGCCGCCAGAACAATCATCAATCCGCCCGCGACAGAAACCATATTGGGTGTAGCCGGAGTGGGTACGAGGGCTTTAGCAATCCGCATGGAAAGCGGATGATAGAACTTCCGATTGAGCCAATCTTCGAGCTCGCGAGGACGGCCCTCATCCGTGAGCTTGGGTCCTGTCTGATTGGGCGCCGTCTGATCGGGCGATGCGGTGTCGTGTGCTGATTCGACCATTACTCTATCGCCTCTTGCTCTCCGAGCGTGGACTTGTTTGCGTAAGCTTTCACGACTACGCCTCAACTTCGCCTTCGATTTCATATCTTAACGAGTTCTCGGGAAAAACCCACTAGCGATGACAAGAGCAGTCCTGCTTTTCTCCAGCAACGTTGAAGCCAATCACCTCGTCGCTGGGATTCCGGCCGCTGTACGCGCTGGCGTGATTGTGCACCAGAGCCAAGAACTGGGAAGCAGCGATGTTGTGATCATCGCCGTCCCCGGAGGGTGGCAGCCAACCAGATGGGCAAAATCAGAATTCGCGCGTCTCTTGCCGAACGTTCGGGTAGCAAAGGGCAATCCTGATCAAGGCGACTTAACCGAAGGCATACCGATTATGGACGGCGTGTCTGTACTTTGCGGTGAGCCAGTGGTTCTCGCCAATCAAGACGCAGCTGTGCATTGGCTCGCACAAGAAAGGCAAGGACCGGGTCAAATCCGCCTCCTCAACACAATCGGCAAAGACATTGTGAGGGCGACGGGTAAGACTTCGGATGGTTTGGTGTCGCGATATCTGAATCGGCCGATCTCTCGCGCGATTTCGAATATTGTCCTGAAAATTCCCGGCGTCACACCGATCCATGCGACAGGCTTAGCCGCCTTCACCGCGGTATTAATGGCCGCCTGCCTCCTTTTTGGCAGCGCGTGGGGCTTGATTGCAGGCGCGCTCCTCTTCCATGCGGCCTCTGTCATCGACGGGGTGGACGGCGAAATCGCGCGCGCAACCAAGCGTTCCTCACAATTTGGTGCGAAGCTCGACACGATCATCGATGGGATCACCAATTTGGCTTTCCTATCACTCGCCTCGCTCAATTTATGGATGCAAGGGCAATTTGATGCAGCGACCTATGGAGCCGTTGGTCTTGGTCTCTTAGCAACCGGACTGACCGCCCTTGGATTAAGGTCGATTGCCATGGGCGGGCCGTTCACCTTCGACGCGGTCAAGAACAATTTCAACGCAAACCCTTCGAAGGTGAAGAACACCCTAGCATCGATCACCTCGCGCGACGTCTATGCGCTTGTGTTCGCGCTCACCTTTGCGCTTGGGTTTGCGGAATGGATGCTTTTGCTCTTTGCGCTCGCAGCTGGGATCTGGCTTATCACCATTTCGACCGTTCTTCTGCGCACAACAGCAAGACAATCCTAACGAAAAGCGGTTAATGAGCGCCACATGTCAGACAAAAAGCGCATCCTTACCGTCTTCGGTACAAGGCCAGAGGCGATCAAGCTGTTCCCATTGCTCCACGCGCTGGAAGCAGACTACCGTTTTGAAAGCCGCATTTGCGTCTCAGCGCAGCACCGCTCCATGCTGGACTCCGTGCTGGAGATTGCCGGGATCAGGCCCCATCACGACCTCGATCTGATGAAGCCCAATCAATCGCTGGACGCGCTAACCGCAGCCGCGCTTATTGGTCTTGGTAAGGTGATGGACCAAGAAAAGCCCGATTGGGTGGTTGTACAAGGCGACACAACCACCGTCATGGCAGGCGCGATTGCGGCCTATTACCGGCAGATCCCAGTGTGCCACGTCGAAGCAGGCCTTCGCAGCGGCGACATTTACCGTCCGTGGCCCGAGGAAGTGAACCGCAAGGTGGTGGGTAGCTTTGCGAAGCTCCATTGCGCGCCCACCGAGACCGCCGCAAGCGCTCTGCGACGCGAGGATGTGGACCCCGCGACTATTCACGTCACCGGCAACACTGTGATCGATGCGCTGCATTGGGTTACAAATGAAGTCGCTGTAAAACCTCAACTCGCTTCTGGCCTTGCCGAGATCGAAGAGCGATTCAAAGGCAAGCACATCATCGGCATGACCAGCCACCGGCGCGAGAATTTCGGCGATGGGATGGAGGAGATTGCTAAGGCGGTGCGCGAAATTGCTGCACGCGAAGATGTTGCGATCATCTTCCCCGTCCATCTCAACCCCAATGTGCGCTCAGTCATGAATGAAAAGCTCGCAGGGTTAGACAACATCGCCCTTATCGAACCGCTGGATTACCCGCATTTTGCTCGCCTACTCGATATCGCTCATATCATGCTGACCGATAGCGGCGGGGTTCAAGAAGAGGCACCAGCTCTTGGTAAACCCGTTCTCGTGATGCGCGAAACCACCGAACGTCCAGAAGGCGTCGAAGCCGGAACTGCAAAGCTTGTGGGCACCGATGCAGACGCAATTGTCCGCGAATTGGGTGCATTGCTCGACGATAAAGCTGCTTACGAAGCGATGGCGCGCGCGCACAACCCGTTTGGGGATGGCCACGCCTCTAAGCGCATTTGTGATCTTTTGGCGGCCTAGCCTCAAAACGCACTTACTGAATCTTATCTTCTTGGAGTTAACGCACATCCACACGGGCGATAAGCCCACGAGCGACGGAGTGCATTTTGCTTAAAAAGACAACTCTTAACGCCAGCGTGATTGGCCTTGGCTATATCGGGCTGCCTACCTCTGCCGTGATGGCTCGCGCCGGGTGCAAGGTTCAGGGCGTGGATGTGAGCGAGAGCGTGGTCGACACGATCAACCGCGGCGAAGTGCACATTGAAGAGGTTGATCTCGACGGTCTTGTCCAAGCCGTCGTCAACGATGGCCTTTTGACCGCAAGTCTCGAAGTCGAACCTTCGGACGTCTTCGTCATCGCTGTCCCCACCCCGTTCAGCAACGATGGTAAACATACGCCCGACATCTCATACATCCTGCAAGCTGCAGAAAAAGTCGCAAGCGTCCTCAAGAGAGGCGACTGCGTCATTCTTGAATCCACCTCACCGGTGGGCACGACGGAGAAAATGCGCGACGTGTTTGCCCAAAAGCGCCCTGATCTTGCGATGCCGGGACTTTGCGACGGGACACCGGACATCTCTATCGCTTATTGCCCGGAACGTGTTTTACCCGGGCGTATCCTTGAAGAACTCATCCACAACGACCGTTCCATCGGAGGGATCACGCCGCGCTGCGCCCGTAAGGCGCTGGCCTTCTACAAACGCTTTGTGAAAGGTGAATGCGTGGTCACAGACGCACGCTCGGCAGAAATGACCAAGCTCGTCGAAAACGCCTTTCGCGATGTGAACATTGCCTTTGCCAATGAACTTTCGATGATCGCGGACAAACAAGGCCTCGACGTGTGGGAGGTTATCCGTCTCGCCAACCGTCACCCGCGTGTCAACGTTCTGCAACCAGGTCCCGGCGTCGGCGGACACTGCATTGCGGTGGATCCGTGGTTTATCGTCCACGGCGCGCCTGAAGAGGCGAAGATCATCGCCCAAGCGCGCGAAACCAATGACGCGAAGATGCACCATGTGTTGGAACGTGCGCGTGGGCTCGCAGACGCAAACCCGAAGGCGCAAATCGCCTGCCTCGGTCTTGCCTTTAAAGCGAACATTGACGATTTCCGCGAAAGCCCAGCACTCGATATCGCGGCTTCATTGGCGCGCGAATATGGCGAGCGAGTCAGAGTGGTAGAGCCCTATGCGAGCGAGCTGCCCACCGACTTTGAGGGAACTGAAGCTGAGCTGATCGATATTGATACAGCGCTTGAGGATTGCGGTATCTTGTTGCTGCTGGTCGATCACGACGTCTTCAAAGCCATCCCGAAGGAAGAACGCGGTGATGCGGCCGTGTACGACACTCGCGGGGTTTGGAGTTAACTTCTAAACCCTCGTCAAAGTGACATTCTGGAGGATGACTGACTTCGTGCCATCCACCCATAAGCGGCATTCGAAATAACCGCCAAACATCCCATCCAGCCCACTTTCAAACTCGATTGATCCCGATGCGCCGCTAAACGATAGTTTTGAGATGGCAGCATGGGCGACCCTTTGCGTATCAAGGACCACATCCATTATGATACGCCCGGCGCCAAAAACTGTCTTGTGAATGGTAAAATCGACGCGCCATTTGCCCGGTTGAATGGGGCGCCTTACCATCGCCATATAGCCTTCGTCGCCCAGTTTGCTGACGATTTTGCCGCCTTCCACTTTGCCAGATGGTCCCGGTTCAAAGCTATCGGAGAGGTCAATCGGGCCGGACTCAGAAGGTTTCACCTCGCCAAAGCGAATACGCGAGGATACCGGCGTTAGGGCGCTCGCGATGAAGGTGGTGAAGGTTTCCTCGAACCGGGTATGAGGGATATTCAGCCCCACCACTCGACGCGGCGCCGCGCCTGAAGCGATCCGCTCATCCTCGCTCAAGATAAGCTGTGCCAGCGCCCTGTCATAAAACGCATTGTCATCGGATGCGGGTCCATTTGGCGGAGCAAAGCACACAACATCCGCCTGCTCGATAATAGCGGCATAATCGCGCTCAGCGTCCAAATCCAGAATTGTTAGATCAAGCCCAGCTGCCTTTACCCACACATGAACCTGCGCGCTAAGGTGCTCATCATCGCACAGCCACCCCACTTTCGTACCCGGCTTCAGATAGGCAAGATGATCGACCAGAAATGCCGATAAATGTTCGTCCGGTGTCTGTGGCAATGCATCAAAGGTTTCAGGCCCGTAGATATAGCTGACCGGACTTGGCTGATCGCAAATTTGGGCCAGGTCGAAAATCGCCGAGCGTCCCGGCGGGTTTGCAAGACGAAACTCCTCGAAGTCTTGTCCTTTTGCGCCCCAATTTGACTGTTGTGCCCTGGGCACAGTTTCAGTTACCTGATCGACATACACATCGAACGGATCCTCAGCGCGGCCCGATTGATGCTTTGCCGATATCCGGCGCGAATGCTCTGTGTGGTAGAGCGCCAAGTCGCTGCCAGTTGCTTCATTAAAATTGCTGAGAGTTCCGTGTAGCAGCGCAAGCCGCGCGTTGAGATTGCTGTCCACATGCCACCCGCGTGTCATCTCTTCGTTAAAGCCGCAAATGGCTTGCAAATCAGACGTTCTGACGAGTTGGAAATCGCCCGGACCATCATACCCAATCGCGGGCAAATAGTGGCGCACGGTTTCTTCGAGTGCAAAGGCACCAGCATATTTGAGCGCCAACTTCGCTGCGTCCTCTGGGGCGCTACGCGGCAAGCTCTCCCACACAATCCTTGGCAGTTCAAAACGAGGCAGACCAAAGTACCCGGTTGGCAAACCGGCAACCTGATCACTCAACCGCGCGCCAGACGGGCTGATCAAAAGGCAATCGGGGTTGGTCGACAAAACCCACTCGCTTTGCCCGCTCACCCGGCGCAGCGCAACATTTCGGCAAAAAGCCTCACGCACCGGAGGCCCATCCGGCGAGGCGGCCTCGTGGATATCCGGTCGCACGCGGATCACTCGGATCAACTGAACCGCCTCATTCGTCAGCGTATCGCCAATAGCCTCTGGATAGGTCGGCAGATCATTGTCGGTGTTGTAGTCGACAAAGATGATCTCATCGCGGCCCACCACCAGCTGGCGTGCCATCTGGTTGAGGCCAAGCGCCGTCCTGCGATCGAGCGCATAGCTGTAATTGTCGTTACGACCGTAGACGATGACTGAAATCACGTCAGTGAGTTCACACGCATTGAGCCACAAAGTCGAGGGGTTTTGTGCGCGTAGACTTAGCCAAAGATAACATCGAAGTCCGGCTTATAAGACCGGCGCATTTTGTGCATGTACTTTTCATCGAAGAATGTTTGCGCGTCTTTGTCGACACCAAAACGGGCGAAGATATCGCCGAGCGCTTTCACAAAACGGGCACGGTGTATCTGCGCCAAATCGATATGATCCTGCCTAATACGCAGCGGATCGCGGGGGTTCTCTTTAAAATACGCAACCGCATCTCGGATCGCATCAGGATCTGGTTCACACACGATCGAGTTGTAGTCATTGTACCAGACATCGCGGCCACCAAAGCACTTGGTGGAGACGACCGGAGTGCCCGCAAGCAGATATTCACTAGACGAGAAGCAGGCGCCTTCCGCCGCCGATAAAAGCAATCCGCAATGCGACTGGTTGATCTTCTCACACACCTCATCAGGGGTCAGAATGCGCTCATTACGATAGGCGTGGGGCGGGACAGGCTTGTCAGATGTATTCCCATGATCAAGGCCAGCGACCAGAGCGAGATTGGGCACCTTAACGGCAAGCTCATGGCGCTTAAACGGGCTTAACCGCGCGGTGTAGATCGCGTCATATATCTTTTCAGTGCCCTCCATCACGCCAAAGGACGTGGTGTCGAGCCAGCAATTGTGATTGATTATATCACCGGGAAGGCCGGTCACCTCGAAATTCTCCATTTCGTGTTCGGAATTGAACATCATGAAGAAATTCTTGCGCTTCATCGAAAGCCCATCAAAGATAATGTTCGCCTGTTTGGCGAAAAAGTCATCGAAATACCAACCGCAGTAGACGAGGAAAATATCGTTATCACGAAACTGCTTATGGTAATCGCGGAACCACTCCCAATTGTGGTGAATGTTCTCGATGATGAAAATTCGGCACTCTGGCCCGTCATAATATTCCCGGAACGGGAAGGCGGGGTTGGGCCAGATATAGGGGGAGGTGTAATCCATGCTAGCGCTTAGCCTTTATAAGTCAGATAGACATTCAAACCCCAAATGGCCTGAAGCTCGTAGCCCGCGCAAATGAGCGAGCGTAGCGAAGATTCGATCGTCCACGGGGGCACGGGCTGATCGTATTCAAGCGTAATTTGTTTTGGGAAAATTTTGCGTTCGATCATATGATCGATCACAACGTGCTCCGACCCTTCAATATCGAACTTAAGATAAGTGATATCCGCCGGATCGCGGCCTACGCGCGTGCACAAATCCTCCAGATTTTCCACCGGGAGCTCAAATGTGTCATCGCTTGGGTTCAGGGCGAGCGCTGAAAGTGAGCCGATCCCTTCTGCTGAAGGCTTATGGAAGACCAAGGTTTCGGTCCTATCGCTAAGTCCAACTTTTTCGAATAGAAGATTATTCGGCAAAGTTTGGTTTTCGACATGCCTGATCGAATGGGGTGAAGGGTCGAGCAGATAAACCGTCTTGTCTTTGTAGAGATTGGCTAAAGCCATCTCAAAGGTGATGTTGCCACCTGCCCCTGCACAGACAAAAAACGCGTTCTTATCTTGCGATACCAGATCGTGATTGACCGGCCAGGCGAACCCCTTGTCTCCGTAAAACTCAAATGATGTATCCACATCACCAAGCCTAGCGCGCAGATATTCCATACGTGAATACCCTAGCCGCTTAGCATACTCGAAGCGGTCGTCATTGGCCTTCATATCCGCGCCGTAGAACTTGTCTTCGCGAAGATATGCCCGCTCGAAGAAGGGAACCTCGTCATCTGTAGTACGCGGGCTATAAACATAGTCAGGTACAAGGGGATGCTTCTCAAAGCTCATCTTCACTTCCTGTGTAGGCTTGGACAATTTGTCGCGGATTTTGCGGAAAAGGACGCGGCGAAGGTTCACTGGATACTAGGCCGCCGTGCGCTCGCGATGCAATAGATGACGCAAATAGCAACTTGGGTATTTGCAAATACAGCCATCAATCTGGAGCTAATTAAATACACGCTCATCAATATCCACTATTCACACTGTAGCTCACTGCATATACCTTCAGGAAAAAGGCCTAAATCGAGAATATCGGCAACGAATTTCTTAGGTCCATATCGCTGTGCAAGGGTCTGAATGACCCTCCTTTTTTTGACTAGGGCCGCTCGGTCAGCCGCCAGTTCAGCAAGCATATCAGGAAGGGCGGCAATTGCCTCAGGTGTTTCCTCACACATGACACAGGCTTCGGCCCACAACTTGGGATCGCCAGGAACCTGCCAAGTGTCAGCCAAAATAACCGGAATGGACCCATTTAAGAGGCTTTCCCAAAGACGGATTGAGTTGGGGCCAGTGCCAGAGGGGCAAAGCGAAAAGACGCTTTCATCCATAATTCGCCGGAACTCAGCAGAGCGATCCTCATTGACGATCCCTTTGCTGTCTTCTGCAACGCGGCCCAAGATCTGAGCGTCGTAGACCGTTTTATTGTAGTGCCAATTGTCGCGGCTCACCACTAACCCGCGCGGGTCGGTAGAGAGCAAATCGATAATGTGATTGCGCGTTTCCGTTAGATAATTGCCTGCCCCGCGTGCTCCGACAAAGGAAAAAAGGTACATACGCTGGCGGTCAAAATCCGCCTCATCACGTACCAATTGTTGGACCGGATAAAGCGGGAAAGGATGGATCTGGGTATCGAGATAACCGGGGAAATTCGTCTGGCCCTTCACACAGTGCGACCAATACAGATCGGTGACACCTGCTTCGGAAAACAAATCGGCGCATTCACGCGTGCGAATATGCTGGCTGACCGTGACAACACGCTCATATGCTCGCAACTCTGAGCGCAGGTTATATAGAGCATTGCTAAGCGCCTTGGTACGTGGATGCTCTTTGCCAAGGTTCAATCGAAGGTCGATAAGCGTGGCAAATGGAAAGCCGAGGTAGATGGCAGAGGTGAGATGCTCTTCATCACCCAACGCCTCACGCATCTTATAAAACGCTTGGCGCTCGGTCTCGGCGGGGTACTGCCAGTCTTCATCGTGAGCGAGCCATAGAGGTCTTGGCTCAGCCGCCTTAGCCTCAGCTTTCGCCCAGCTTTCCAAAGAGCGATTGAGCTTCACCCCATTGAAATGCTTGGACTGGATCGACCACACCTGCAGATCGAGGCGTGAGGGCTCAAACAGGCTCTGGCCCGGGTGAACCATTGCAACGCCGCCCAAAATTCGTCGATCAGCGCGCTTATTGTAATA
Source organism: Erythrobacter sp. (assembly GCF_039988855.1). Classification (GTDB taxonomy): domain Bacteria; phylum Pseudomonadota; class Alphaproteobacteria; order Sphingomonadales; family Sphingomonadaceae; genus Erythrobacter. The sequence continues at coordinate 46,090 of NZ_JBDXIY010000017.1, read as the reverse complement.
GCGAAGGTTCGTCTGGTGCACATGCATCGAACGGACGATTGGATAAGGGTTGTACACCTCGTAGCCTTCTGTTGCGAAAACATAGGCAATCTTATTATCGCAGCGCGGCACACCGATAGGTATGTTGAGCGCCCTTTGCGACGGAAAATCAACGGAGCGATCGGGAAGAAACGCCCACGTGTCCTGCGAGAAATGCGGATTTGGATGCGCTGTGAGCCCCTCATCACCCTTTTCAAGTCGGGAAAGCGCCACGAAGGCCGATGGGTTAGCGCGAAACAACTCAAGCAGGCGCGCAATACTGTCATCGAAGTAGATGTCGCTATTGGCCAGGATGGACACTTGGCCCGGACAGCGCAGCCGACTTTCATTGACCCAATCAAGGTAGGTCGGCCTATGATCCAACCGGATTATCGAAAGCTCCTGACCCTCATAAGGAATGTCAGTGTCATCATCGACTAACAGAACAATACTAGCGAAAAGCTTCGTCGCGAGGTTCTTTTCAAGGCAATAGAGTATCTCTTTAGCCCGCTCTTTGTCGGGGGGCGTATAGAAGGGAACAAACAGATTGAGGCACTGCACCTCGTCGCCAGGAACACAATCGGGTGCATTAGCGGTGAGCCGGTCAATTTTTGATTGGATCCAATCCGCATCTGCATTAAGCGCCAAAGCTCTCTGATAGCTGTCCAGCGCCTTTGCCAGATAACCCGCTTCGCTATGCCGATCGCCTTCGACCTCATGATCGATGAAGAGCGCCGTTCGACTGAGCTGTTCCATACGCTTCTATAAATCCTCAGAAATTACGCTTATGGTCGTCGCTAGCTTTTGCCAAACCAAGCGACCCATTTCCAACGCTCTCAACGATATAAGCTCTTGGCAGAAAATCGACATTTGCAAAGGGTGAACACGCCAAACCGTCGCCCCACTATGCCAAGCCACATTACCAGGCAAATCCAAGAACGCATCAGCCTATGTATCAGGTCGCTTCTTGCGTTCTTCCAGCACGCGTTTGAGGCGCCTTCTTCGTGCCTAGCCTTGCTCTAGTTGCTTTCGATGAGCTAGTTTTTGATGAAACAGCGAGTTTGCGCAACTCTTTTTGCAGTCCGATATTTTGTTGGGTTAAGATATGGAGATCGGCCTCCAATTTCTTGTTGAGAGCCTTAAGCGCCCCTTCTTGTGCAAAATGCGACGCAGTCACCTCGAACTCTCTAAAGATGGGTTGGTGAACGTCCTCGTGACCGAGCTCTTCCGCTCCAATCAACTGTTCGACTTGCGAAGGTTTCTGCGCTTCTGCGCACGCTTTTTCTTCGAGCATATCGATTTCAGACGCGGAATCGGCGTCAGACGGATCGAGCGCGATTGCTTTCTTGAATTCTGCTCTTGCCGGCCCATACGAGCCGATCCGCTTGAGAACATGCGCCAAGTGAACATGCACTTCGGCATCGCCTGCACTGAGCTTGATCGCTTGTCGGTAAGCTTTCACCGATTCCCCGAAAGCGCCAAATTCCTTAAGTGAGTGACCAAATTGGACCCACACATCAACCCGAGAATCGTCATACGAGAGCGCGGTTTCATAGCTGGCAGCAGCTTGAAGCCATTGTTGTGCATCTCGGGCATCATTCGCAGCGTGAAAAGCCGTGTCCCAGCCGCGCTTCTTATCTTGAGAACCAAATCCGAACACTTTCGTAATCCTTGATACTATTAATTGCCAAGCCGCACTTGGGGATAATCGTTACTATAATGCGCCTTCATGACAGCACTAAAATCAACGGTCATTAGAAATATGAGACCCTCATCCCTAAATCGAGTGAAGCGTTGATCTGACCATAAAGCTCAGAGACAAATTGTCACCATTTGCGAATTCACGTTCAAGCCGCCTTTTGTCGCCCTAATCCTAACCATTGCAGCTAAACCAAAGGATGGCTAGCGCTTCATCTATGGGTTTAATCGTCTACGAACACCTTTGGAAGGCCTTTATTGCAAGGTTTTGTTGTATGATGATCCAAAAACGGCGCTTTAAGGGGGAGGGTTACTTTCGCCTCAACGGCGGATTGCAGAAGTGTTTGCAAGGAACCAACTGTAGGTTTCTTCAATCCCTTGCTGCAATTGGATTTTCGCATCCCAACCCATGGCCGATAGCCTTCCTACGTCCATGAGCTTTTGCATGGTGCCGTCTGGCTTAGAAGGATCGGTTTTAATCTCGCCAGTAAACCCAGTCACGCCAGCCACAATCTGCGCAAGCTCTAAGATCGAGATATCCGTGCCGCACCCAACATTGATATGGCTTAGCATTGCCTCCGTATTGGCCTCATAGCCTTGCTTTGCCAAATCGAGCACAAACAAGGATGCATCCGCCATATCATCCACATGTAGGAATTCGCGGCGCGGCTTCCCGCTTCCCCAGATTACAACCTCATCTAGACCTTGTTCTTTGGCTTCGTGAAAGCGCCGAATCAAGGCAGGCAAGACATGGCTGTTTTCAGGGTGAAAATTGTCGCCAGGCCCATAGAGATTGGTCGGCATGACCGATCGATAATCGGTACCATGCTGCCGATTGTAGCTTTCGCACAATTTGATCCCTGCAATTTTCGCAATCGCATAAGGTTCGTTGGTCCGCTCCAACACATCTGTTAGAAGCGCCTCTTCGGACATGGGTTGCGGAACGGCCTTAGGATAGATGCAAGAGGAGCCAAGGAACAAAAGCCGCCTAACGCCTGCTTCAAATCCCTGATGGATGATGTTCGCCTGCATCATCAGATTTTCATAGATAAAATCTGCTGGATAGGTGTTGTTGGCATAAATCCCGCCAACCTTTGCAGCAGCTAGAATAATGGTATCGGGACGTTCGCTTTGCAGAAAGTCCTTAACCGCCGATTGGTCTGTCAGATCAACCTGGGACCGGTCGCGGGTAATCAGGTCAATCGCCTCACCTGCCTCCTTGCGCGCCTCAAGCTTGCGAGCGATTGCGCCGCCCACCATGCCTTTATGGCCAGCTACAAAAATCTTGGTCATGAGCGCAACCTTAGTTTTCGATGCTCACAGGCAGTTCAAGCCCGTGAGACTTGAGAAGAGCGTGGCGCTTTGCCTCTCTTAGGTCTGAGGCCACCATCTCTGCACACATTTCTTGAGCCGTAATTTCCGGTTCCCACCCAAGTTCAGTGCGCGCCTTCGTCGCATCGCCCAAGAGCGTCTCCACCTCAGCAGGACGGAAATAGCGCGGGTCAATCCGCACAATCTCATCGCCAACACTCAACGCGGGCGCATGCTCCCCCTCAATCGCGGAAATAGTTGCAATCTCATCCACGCCTTCACCGCTGAATTCCAGTGTGATACCAAGCTCATTGGCAGACCAGCCAATGAACTCACGTACCGAATATTGGAGGCCGGTTGCAATGACGAAGTCATCAGGCACATCCTGCTGAAGCATCATCCACTGCATTCGCACATAATCGTGAGCATGACCCCAATCACGCAGCGCATCAATGTTGCCCATATACAGGCATTTCTCAAGCCCTTGCGCGATATTGGCAAGGCCGCGCGTGATCTTGCGCGTCACGAAGGTTTCGCCGCGCCGGGGGCTTTCGTGATTGAACAAAATCCCGTTACAGGCATACATGCCGTAGGATTGGCGATAATTGATCGTGATCCAATAGGAATATAGCTTCGCCACCGCATAGGGTGAGCGCGGGTAAAACGGGGTTGTTTCTTTCTGCGGTGTCTCCTGCACCAGACCGTACAATTCAGAGGTAGAGGCCTGATAGAACCGGGTCTTCTTCTCAAGCCCCAAAAAGCGGATAGCCTCTAGCAACCGCAAGGTACCCAGTGCATCGACGTCTGCTGTGTATTCAGGGGCATCAAAACTCACGGCCACATGAGACTGCGCTGCGAGGTTGTAAATCTCATCAGGCTGCGTTTCATTGATGATACGCGTGAGGTTTGAGGTGTCCGTCAAATCGCCATAATGCAGGGTCAGTTTCGGATCACTCTCATGCGGGTCTTGATAGATGTGATCAATGCGCTGGGTATTGAAGGATGAACTTCGCCGCTTGATCCCGTGTACCTCATACCCTTTTTCAAGAAGGAATTGCGCAAGATAAGAACCATCTTGTCCGGTGATACCTGTGATGAGTGCACGTTTGGTCATATAATTGGGTATACCTTGTAGCAATTCTTATGGACTACGGCGTAATTATTGATTGAGCGACCAAATTGCGGCCTAGCCGTTTCTAGATCAAGCACCCTTCTACATGGCAACGCTCTGTCTATCGCGATTGAGACATGACTTAACCCAACCGGGCGAGGTCAGGCGGGCAAGAGAATATTCCTCATGCTTTATGTCGACAGCCGCATAGCCATGGGCTGAATGACGTCCAACCCTTTTTGGTCATAGCGAGCCAAGAAATGGGTCCGATCTCATAGTTTTTCCACTGGCCCTGCCAAATTGACATGAGTGTTTCCCTTGGCTAGCGCGCCCTCAGATGGTGCGGACCGTGCAGTATTGTGCGGGAAGCTAAGAGGGAAGCCGGTGCGCTTAACCAAGCAAATCCGGCGCTGTGCCCGCAACTGTAAGCTGGGAACTCTGAACCATGATGTCACTGGCGATGACCTTTCGTGTCAAAGCTGGGAAGACGGTTCAGGTGTGATGATCAGCAAGCCAGGAGACCTGCCATCGCGTCGTTCGTCCGGGGCCGGGTCCAGCCCAGTGGGACAGGGAATTTCTATTCCGAAGTAGCGACAGCGTTACGGCTCGTTTTTCCATGCAGCAGTCACAAGAGTGTCTGCAGCAGGGCCACTGTCATTTGCGCTTCTTGGGGGCAGGAAAAGCTCTCCGAGTGGCAACACTTTGGATAATTACCAATGAAATACACAGCTTACCTCGCAGCCGCCTCCACTTTGGCGCTGCTTCCTTCCGTTGCTTTTGCGCAGAGCACCGATCGTCAGGGGGCCGAGAATACCGGCTCTGACGAAATCGTCGTTACCGCCAATCGGACCGCCACTCCGCTTGCCGAGGTGGGATCCTCCGTCACTGTGATAGCAGAGGACGAGATAGTGACCCGGCAAGCAAGCGATGTCATCGACCTGCTGCGTGCAGTCCCCGGCGTGACCTTTAACCGTAATGGCGGGATCGGCACTCTGGCAGGCGTCTCTATCCGAGGCGCGCAAAGCGATCAGACAGTGGTCCTGATCGACGGGATTAAATTGAACGACCCATCATCCATCGGCGGCGGATTTGATTTCGGTCCCCTCCTCACCGGGAATATTGCCCGGGTCGAGGTTGTGCGCGGATCGCAATCCGTGCTTTACGGAAGTCAGGCGATTGGCGGCGTCGTGAACATGCTAACCCGCGAGCCGACAGAGGAACTGGGCGTGTTCGCACGGGCCGAATATGGAAGCCGCGATACTGCGGAATTCGTCGGCAATGTCTCCGGAAAATTTGGTCCTGTAGCGGCAAGCTTTGGCGGCACCTATCTGACCACTGACGGCATTTCGGCCTTCAATGAAACACGCGGCGGCACAGAAGCTGACGGGTTTGAGAGCATCGGTTTCAACGGCAAGGTCGATGTAGCCTTGTCGGACAATGTCTCTCTCGATTTCCGGGCGTTTTATGCAGATGGCGAGACTGAAATTGACGGTTTCCTTCCTGATTTTTCATTCGGTGACACGAATGAGGTTTCCAATCGCAAGGATTTCGTGGGCTATGCTGGCCTCAACGCTGCGCTCCTTGATGGTCGATTCCGCAATCGGATTGGCTTTGCCTACACCGATATTGAACGCGAGAACATCAACCTCGACACTGACTTTGTGACCTTTGAAGGCAGCGGTGAAAACCGCCGTTTCGAATATCAAGGTGTGTTTGACGCAAGCGACAATGCACAGCTCGTTTTTGGCGCAGAACGGGAGGAATCGGAGTTCACTTCCACCAGCTTTGGCTCGGTCACCCCGACACAAGATGCGAGGATCAACTCCGTCTATGCGCAGGTAAACGTGACACCAGTGGACGGCCTCTCGCTTACAGGCGGTGTTCGCCATGACGACACCGACACCTTTGGCAGCGCGACCATCTTTTCAGCCAGCGGTGCCTTTTCACCCAATGAAGGTTCCAGCGTCGTTCGTGCAAGCTATGGCGAAGGCTTCAAGGCGCCTTCGCTGTTCCAGCGCTTCAGCAGCTTCGGTAATCCCGACCTTGTTGCTGAGGAATCAGAAAGCTGGGATGTGGGCCTCACTCAGAACTTCCTTGATGGCCGCGCGCAGGTCGGTGTCACTTACTTCAATCGTGACGGTACCAATGAAATCGGATTTGTCGGCTGTAGTGCAGACATCCCTATCTGTAGTGATCCCAATAACCCGCGCCCTTTTGGCACCTATAACAACATCGACAGCGTGTCTGCTGACGGTTGGGAATTTGGTGTGGCACTGCAGCCGATTGAAGGGTTCGATGTGTCGCTTAATTACTCAATCATCGACGCCTTTGACGACACTACCGGCAACCGCCTCGCTCGCCGGGCCGAAGAGACCGCAAGCCTTGTCGCGGATTATCGCACGAAAAGCGGCTTTGGCATCGGCGCGACAGTTTTGATCGTTGGTGACAGTTTTGACGACGTGGCCAACACCCGCCAGAACGATGGTTATTTTCTTGCAGATCTGCGGGTGAGTTATGGCATTACAGAAAATCTCGAACTGTTTGGCCGGATCGAAAATGTGACCGACGAGGAATACGAAACCATCTTCCAATTCGGTCAGCCAGACCGCGCCTTCTTTGGCGGCGTGCGTTACGCGATGTAATGCGTAAGCCATCGATCTTGGCGGCGCTTGTGAGCCTTTCACTCCTCGCCTGTTCGGCAGGTGAGGAGCAAAGGCAAACTGCGCCGCCGAGAAGCGATGGTCCGCAGCGCATAGTCAGCCTTGATTATTGCGCGGATCAATATGTCCTGAAGTTTGCGCCGCGTGAGTATATCCTCGCACTCTCCATCGACGCGGACAAACGCTTTTCATATTTGCGCGACGAGGCAAAAGGCTTTCGCAAAGTGCGCCCACGCACCGCCGATGTGCTCGCGCTTGAGCCGGATTTGATTGTACGTTCTTACGGCGGCGGGCCCAATGTCACAGGCTTTATGGAACGCGCCGGGGTACCAGTTGTCCAGATTGGATTTCCGCAGAGTATTGACGAAGTTCGCGAAGAGGTTGTGCGCATCGGCGATGCGCTTGGACAAGGGGAAGAGCCGCGCCAAGTGATCAGAGAGCTGGACCGCCGCTTGGCAGCTTTGTCTAAGAATGAGGGAAGCTCGCCCGCCGCTCTCTATATGACGCCGGGGGGTGTTACCGCTGGCGAAGGCACGCTTATCCATGAACTTATGCAGGTCGCTGGCCTTGCAAATTTTCAAGATGACCCAGGATGGCATCCTATCCCACTTGAACGCCTTGCCTATGAACGCCCTGATCTGGTTGTGGCAGCCTTTTTTGAGAGTCAGCGGAGCGACATTCAAAAGTGGAGTGCAACCCGGCATCCCTTAGCACAGGCTCAGATGCGCGAGTTGCCGGTTGCGGCAATTGACGGCGCCTGGACATCGTGTGGAGGATGGTTTTTGATCGAAGCGGTTGAGACGATGGCAAAGACTGCGAAAGGCGAGCAATGAGCAAGGTCAATGCCGTTCTTGTCATCGCTTTGATCTTGGCGATTATCTTGTCGCTTTTACTGGGGTCTGTGCCCTTGCCACTGGACCGGGTCTTGCGTGCACTCGCATTTGGGGCAAGCGCCGGAGACCAAATAGTCGTTTGGGATATCCGTCTTCCGCGGACCCTCGCAGCAGCCATTGTAGGAGGAGCGCTTGGCATGAGCGGGGCGGCTCTTCAAGGCTTGTTGCGCAATCCTCTAGCAGAACCAGGTATCCTTGGCGTTTCCGCAACTGCGGCGCTTTTCGCAAGCGTTGTACTCTATTTTGGGCTTACCTCTGTTTCTGCTGCCGCCTTACCTCTGGCCGCTGTCGCCGGAGCATTGCTGGCGACGTTCATAGTGGCAGCCGCGGCCCTACGCAGTGTATCGGTCGTGACATTGATCCTCATCGGTGTTGGCCTTTCCAGCTTTTCCGGCGCTCTAATGGCACTGTTGATGAATTTGGCCCCCAACCCTTTCAGCCTTGCCGATATGGTCAACTGGATGCTCGGCTCCGTCGCCAATCGTAGCTACGATGACCTCCTATTTACTGCACCATTGGTGGGACTTGGGATGGTCGTTCTTTTGACATCTCGTAGAGGGCTTGCGGCGCTTGGCCTTGGTGAAGAGGCAGCGGCTGGACTTGGCGTCGACCTCAAGAAACAGCGGTTAGCCATGATTATCGGCGCAGGGCTGTCCACTGGTGCAGCGGTAGCCATTGCAGGGGCAATTGGCTTTGTTGGGATAGTCGCGCCGCATTTGGTTCGCCCCTTTGTGCGCTATGACGCGTCGCGTTTGCTGGCTCCTTCGGCATTACTCGGAGCGCTTTTGCTGGTCCTTGCTGACATCGGTGTGCGCATAATTCCGACCGATTTCGAACTCAAACTGGGCGTGGTTGCATCATTAATCGGCGCACCCATTTTCATCTGGATCGCATCGCGTAGGAGGCTTGCATGAGCCTGCTTAGCGCCAAAGATTTGTCCTATTCAGCCCAAGAAAATGCGCTCGTTTCAGGCGCGAGCTTTGCGCTAGAGGAAGGCACTCTTACCGCTTTAATCGGCCCCAATGGCGCTGGTAAAACAACGCTGCTTCGGCTGGCCTTGGGATTGTTGGCGCCTTGCGCTGGTTCAACAAAGATTGCGGGTCACGATATTACGAGCTTGAGCCCGGTAGAGCGCGCGCGCCATGTCGCATATTTGCCCCAAGCCCGTGCGCTCGCATGGCCGCAGCCCGTGCGCGATATCGTGGCCCTTGGACGCTTTGCTTATGGCGCAGTGCCCTCACGCCTATCCCCAGAAGATAAGGACGCCGTCGCCGATGCGATCGCATCATGCGATCTTGAAGGGTTTGAGGAACGCGCCGCAGACACGCTTTCGGGCGGCGAGCTTTCGCGGGTGCATTTGGCAAGAGCTTTAGCCGCGCAAACACCTGTACTCATCGCCGATGAACCTGTTGCAGCACTTGATCCGCGCCACGCCCATGAAGTGCTGCGATTGTTTGGCCGCGCATGTAGCGAAGGCAGAGCGCTGCTTGCAGTCGTCCATGACCTGTCACTGGCGGCCCGCTATGCGGATCGACTGATCTGGATGAAAGATGGACGAATTGTTGCTGAGGGCACTCCGCAAGAAACCATGACCAGTCCGCGGCTGAAAGATGTCTTTGGCATCAAGGCCCGCGTGGAAATCAAGGCAGAAGAGGGTGTTTTCCTTGAAGTTTTAGGGCCAGCATAAGCACATCCACTGAGCCCAGCGCACGCGCTCTCGGGCTCTGTAGTCCATTGGCTCAATTGAATCGCTGGAAAACTAATCCGCCCGCCTTTGCGCATGGGCAACGCTTGCCTAGACTTGGGAAGTGGGCACCCAAATCAACATTGGCGAAGATTCGAGCGGACAAAGCATCGATATCGATCTCGAAGAACTGCTGGCCACCCGCTTGCTGGTGCAAGGCAATTCGGGTTCAGGAAAGTCGCACTTGCTTAGGCGTCTGCTCGAAAAATGTGCCGGGCTCGTGCAACAAGTTGTGATCGACCCTGAGGGGGATTTCGCCTCGCTGGCTGACCTTTTTGGCCATGTGGTGATTGATGGCGCCGCCTATACCGCGCGCGAGATTGAAACGCTTGGGGCCCGAGTAAGGGAGCACCGCGCATCAGTGGTTCTGGCGCTCGATGAGCTCGAAGTAGAACAACAGATCCGCTGTGCAAGCCTGTTCCTGTCCGCTCTGTTCGATGCTCCGCGGGACCACTGGTATCCTGCGCTCGTGGTTGTTGACGAAGCGCAGATGTTTGCGCCAGCCGCCGCGGGCGAAATGAACGATGAAACACGCCGCATGACCCTTGCAGCTATGACCAATTTGATGTGCCGCGGGCGAAAGCGCGGGCTTGCTGGGATCGTCGCAACACAGCGCCTCGCTAAGCTTGCGAAGAACGTTGCAGCCGAAGCGTCAAACTTCCTTATGGGCCGCACCTTCCTGGATATTGATATGCAGCGCGCAGCCGACCTGCTTGGTATGGACCGCCGCCAAGCTGATCGCATCCGGGACCTTCAACGCGGGCAGTTCTTGGGCCTAGGCCCTGCTGTTAGTCGCCGCCCAGTGGCAGTGAACGTAGGTTCTGTTCGTACCGGCGGCAAAAACGTATCACACGGCCTGCTACCTTTGCCCAATGAACCCGGCGAAGGCATGGAAACGCTGCTTACCAATAAGTTGGATGAGGCAGTTTCAGAGCCTGAAATCTCTCGGTCGGTACCAACCCCTCGCCCAGCTTCCGAGCTAGAGCATGCCTTGTCAGCGGCTCAACCGGCAGCGACGCCGATTGCAACGCCGCTAACGGATGTTTCTGAGCATGATGGGAGAACTGCAAGTGGGAACGTCGAACCAGCGACCGCTAGCGTGCAAGACAATTGCCCAAAGGTCTTGGCAAGCAATGATGCAGATGGCGCATTTGAAATCGACGATGTCGTTCGGGAATTGGCGCAAGGCGATGGCTCCACCTTCAGGACAGCCACGTCGTTGTTTCGCGATTTTGCAATCCTGTGCCGCCAGCGCGGCGTTGCAAGCGCGCATGTCGATATCGGGCATTTCCGGCGACTGTTCGCATGTCAGATTGGCGGGCTTCACAAACTTGAAGGAATCGCCAAAGATGTCGCTCAAGAAGTGATTGCAACCGTCGATGAGGATGTGCTCGCCCCTTATCTTGCGATGGTGGTTGCAACCGCGCTCGGCGAACCGATCCCCGCTGAGGAAGATTTGGCCATTCTATATGGCAGCTCTTCTCCCAGCCGGGTGCGCCGCTTGCTCGATCATCTGGAACGCAGCGGGTTGATCGTAATACGGGAAGAGTTCGGCGGTGAACGTAGCATTATTGTGCCCCACGTCGCCGAGCGTATCAGCGCGAGTGAAGCAGCCTAGAATTGTGCTGCCACGGTGCTGAAGCCCGGTGGCAACTACCCGTAAAATTCGAGCGAATTTTGTTTCCATCCACCCATTTCGCGGCGGTCGAGATTGCCAAGTTTGCGCATTGCAGCAGGGTAAGATTTTAGGCCGTTAACGCCAATCACCTCTGCTTTTCCATGTTGTTTCAGCGCCTTGTGCAGAAACTCCAACCGCTTTTCACCCTGTTTCTTAGTGACATAGCTTTCCAGAATCTCACCTTAGCTTGCGCAGCTGATCTTCCCATAGTCCACTAAAATGGAAGTTTAGGATCCAAACGCGGCGCAAATGGGATTTGCCCATCTGCCGGCAAAGGTGCCGCTTTTTGCTCGCGTGCAAACCATTCAAGTGACGATAGGGACGGGTCTTCCCAAACCTCAGGTGCTTCTAAGAATTTGGGATGATTGACCCGCGCATATTCAACCGCCACCGGATCAGCCAGATTCAGCGTGTCGCCAGAACCCATAAAGCAGCTGTAATTGATATGGCCATCTGTCGGCCCCATCAGCATCCACGGCAGCCAAGGCGTGATCCTAGACCATGTGCCATTGGTTTTTACCGTGGTGTTTTCCTGGTTCTGCATCTCGCTCCAGTCGATTTGATACATGAACATTTCGGTGACTTGGTTAAATGGGCTCCCGCTTTCGCGCGGCCAACTGGATGGCTGCAAGGCGGCAGGGTAAAACAGATTTATCCGCTGCGCCATGTTCAGCACATTGCCCTTGCGGCTCCAGTCTAATTGTAGAGGAATTTTTGGGGGCGCCGCGTCATTCAAACCACCATAACTAGGCGGCAATGGCACGTAATCGGTCAATTCAAAATTGAACGGATCGTTGGCGATGTGAACAACCGGAACCTCTTCTTCAAGGTAAGGGTTGAACCATGTGTCCATAATCTCGCCAGTCTGCAGATCAGTGTAATAGCCGACTTCACGCAGCACTTTACGGAAACCAGGATCTTTCCCTTCTAGAGATGGCAAAAGCTTCGCACATGAAAACCCAGTGAACCCGAACAGATCGCGGACACCTTCGCCGGGCCTGACGCCTTGAACGATACCCGAATACCAACCGAATTTGGTCGATTGAAGATCAACATCGCCCATGATCCGTGCAATCGCATCCCGATTGCCCCTTGGACTTGTTAAATCGAGGAAATCGCCTTTCAGGCCTTTTTCGACGCCACGGGGCGACGAGCTGCTTACCGCTGCAACAGGACGAGCATTGGCACAGCCGCTTGAAAGCATGAGCGCTGCGGTTCCAGCGGCTCCTGCGGTGACGAACTCTCTGCGATCCATATAATATTCCAGTTTTTTAGGAGTTAAAAGTTGAAGCTTACTGCCGCACCAATGCGGCGCTGATTGCCAAGCGTTGGAACATAATCCAGCTGGAAAGAATTGGCGATGAAGAACGCGTTCGACACATATTCTTTATCAAACAAATTCTTTGCCCAAACCGACACCGACCAACGATCACCGCGAATGCCCAAACGAGCATTCACCAATGCACGTGCTTCGATTGTCGCGGCATTAATCTCTGAGACAAATTGTTCAGATTGGCCAGCAACGTCAACACGGCCAAAGACATCAAAATTATCATTTACGGGGACTTCGCCTGAAAGACCGATATTCCACTGCCAGTCTGATGTCCGTTGCAAATCATTGCCGCCGACATCACCATTAGCATTACAGACCATGTCATCGCACAATACCGGGTTTTCGAATGGGAGTGCTGTGAAAGAACCCGCCGAAAGCAGACGGTTTGAAATGGTGCCTTCGTCATATGAGGCATCAATATAAGCAACGCCTGCATTGATGGCGAAACCTTCGATGAATTCCCACACACCTTCAATCTCGATACCTTTCGAAGATGCAGCGCCAAGATTTTCAGTGATGGATGTCGCATTCGCCGCTGCACCGACCGGAGATACCGGCAATTGCAGAGCCGACCAGTCAATATAAAATGCAGCGACATTCAATGTAGCGGCGCCATCCAAGAAGGTGTTTTTCAAACCGATTTCGTAGGTCCAGTTTGTTTCCGGCCCAAAAAACCGTTCATCAGCAGCCAGACCAGCAAATGTCGAGGTATTGATGCCTCCTGATTTGAAACCACGTGCTGCCGAGGCATAGATCAGATTATCATCGGTAATTTTGTAGTCGATACTGGCACGCGCCGTGAAATATGAATCGGGACGCGTAAACGGTGTTGGCAGAGCGGTATCTGTCAACGTGATGTCCTCATCGGTGTAGCGAATTTCACCGTTCAACGTGAGGCGATCATCAAGCAACGGCACTTCGGCACGAGCAAAAACGGAGGTTTTTTCGGTTACGGTTGTTGAAACGTTCCCTGTAATATCGGCGCCGCCAAGTCCTACACCTATCAGTGAAGTAATAGGATCCAAGCCGCCCAATGGTACAAATCCGAATGCTATCTCGCTGTCATCTGTGCCATCTTGATAGTAACCGCCGAGCAACAGATAAATACCGTTATCCGCTTGATATTCTAACCGTAGTTCATGCGTATCATAATCAAATCCGCCTGATGGCAAGAAAGTGAATACGTTACCAGTACTGCCGAACAGGCTGGTTCCAACAATGGCATCACGATCGCTGCTACCTGCGGAGAATACATCACCAGAATAGTTGCCATAGAGATAACTCAATGAGAGCTGATCACTAATTTGAAGGTCAACACCAATGCGGTATAGTTCCGAAGTCTGCTCTAGGCCAAATGAACGAGGGTCAACAACGAGCCCTTCTGTGCCGCTAGCTCCAGGAGCGGGTGTCGACGGAATTTCACCACAAAAGAGCTGATTAACCGGGGCGAAAAAGACGGTAGCCGGGCTACAGTTGGTGTCCGTACCGCGAGCTAGACGGAATTGAGCGCGAGATTCACTGTCCGTTTCAAACCGATAGTAATCAAAATCGATCTGCAATGCGTCGACTGGCTTGAAGCTAGCCCCCACGGTCAACGAGAATTTATCATAACCGCCCAAATCTTCATCAGTACCAGGATTAGGGGCGGAGCTTGCAAAAGGATGGCTATTGGTGAAATCACCATCAAATTCGGAATGCCCAATGGCAAGGCGAAGCGCCAAAATATCTTCAACTAGAGGAGCACTAATTCTGCCGAACAAATCAAATCCGCCATTTTCAGACACCTCGGCTTTGCCGGAGATTTGCAATTCACTTAGGTTACGCTCTGACGTGACATAATTGATAGCGCCGGAAAAAGCATTGGCACCGTACAGAGCACTTTGCGGTCCTTTGACAACTTCAATACGGCTAAAATCGGTCGCGCCAACATCAAAAGCATAGTTACGAGGAATGTTGATGCCGTCGATAAACACGGCGACATTCTGCTCAAGCGCCGCGACATTAAATTGTGTTGCACCGCGAATGGTTGGCGAACCGAAACCGCCATTTGAGAAATCCTCAAACACAAGACCTGGTGTCAGCAACGCAATGTCTTCCAGTTCAGTTACGCTGCGATCTTCAAGGTCCTGACTAGAAAAAGCTGTAATTGCACCAGGGACGTCCTGGATGCTCTCTTCTACCTTACGCGCTGTGACGATGATCTGATTATTATCACTTTCTGCGGACGCTTCCTCATCCTGCGCCAATGCAGGAACTGCAGGCAATAAAATTGCTGCGGCGAGGCTAGTGGTGGTGAGCGCTCTTATAGTCGTCTGCATAAAAAATTCCCCAATTCATATGGCGCTGGATACGAAAGCGATTTCTGTAATTCATGCAGAAACCTAATCAGCTCATAGTTGAACACTATCAGTGCATTTCGAGATCGCTCCGAAGCCAGGTTGGCTTTGTTCGGCCAGCGGATAAAAAATCTCTAAGTGACTGAATTAAATCAATGCGGTTCGTCGAAATTGTCCCAGTTTTGCCAATCTGAGGTGACGAACTTCTCATCGATCAATGTTCGCATGAAGCACTTGCCATCACGGAACCATTGCCAGGTGCGCGATTTCAATTTGTTTTCCGGGTCGACCTGGATGAATTCATAAAGGTAGACACCTGGTTCGCCTTTGCGCTCCCAATAGAGACACATGCTCAGCCCTTTGTCATCAGGCGACATGGCTCCGCAATTGCCCTTAATGTGTTCATTGTCCCACCAGATGCGACCATCTCGGTAACTCGCAGGGAAATCACGTGTTTCTTGACGACCATCCGCCCAGTAATAATGGTTTGTTTGATGATAGTCCGCCGGGGTCGCATCGTCTGGCAAGCGGCAGATCAAACGAGATTTGTGCTCATCAACCTTTTCTCCCGTCTCAGCATCATAATACCTATACACCCCCTCCCAGACACCTTCGGCCTTGGCCAAGAGCGGCATATTTTCTTTGATCGGAGTCATAGCTGTCATCGGTTTTTCCTAGTCTTTCAAATTTTGATTTAAGTGCTCGACCCGACTTCAAATCCCTTTTTGAGGGGAGCCGAGGCAAAAATAAGAATGTCGGTCAAAAGGCCTTGCTCATCCACTTCGAAAAAATTGCAATTCGACATGTGGGTTTCGGTCCCATCATCTTCGGTCAATGAGATATTGAAACGCACGGCCAACCGCATTTCCTCAAGGTCTGCAGCGAAGATAAAATCGCGGAAATTGATGACCGGAAAACTCGAAATGAAGTCATCGAGATGGTCACGGAGCGCGGCCTTGCCGGTATAGGTAAAGTTGCTCGAAGGAATGCGCATTTCGCATTCGTCCGCGACCCCTTCCATTACGCCCTCGAGGTCATGCGCGTTTAACTTTTTGAAAAAGTTGTCGACGCCTGCTGCGATCAATTTTTGACGAGTTAAAGGCATGAATCAGCCCTTATTGGTTTGGTAAACAATTCAACGATTTCAGCGAACGAAGTCGTTTCGTCACTCGCGTCAAACACGGCGAACATGCTGCTCTCATCGCAAGCGAAACGAGCCGCAGTGAAGCTTAACTTTGCTTTCGCGATCTCATCTTCGCGGCTTAACGGCCTGTCCGGAGAACCGAAGGGAACAATGACATCCTGTTCAAAAACTCGGCCATCCTTCAACTCCAGCACAATCCGCTGCGGCCCCAAAGCGTTAGGATCAGGATTGTCATTGAGCACAACATTGACTTTTTGAGCGTCAAGCAACGCCTCTGGCACAGAGAAATGGCGTTCAGTAAATAGGGTGGGATCGATCCTTCCCTGGCGGATCATCATCGGGGCAATGCATGATAGGCAAAGCCTCGCATAAGCAGCCTCCATATCCGGCATATAAGGCCGCCCAACCAAGAGTAGAATTAGAGGAGGGACATAGGCTGTGATCGCCGCCACATCATCCATTGGGAATGCGGCCTTCTCCTCCATATCCATAATCGCAGTGAGAGTTGCCTGTGTCGCTCTTCCCGCAGGAAAAGGCTTATGAGCCACCTCAGAAATTTTCCAAGGATCGCCAAATTTCTGCAAATGAGGTTCGACCTCGCCGCCCGCCTCAATCAAGTTGAAATAACCAAATTTGCCGTCAATAATATCGACCGGTCCGCCCAGCCCGGCTTGCGCAAGATCGGCTGCCGTTAGTGCAGCACGCGCCGCAATCCCAATTTGCATTGGAAGCGCCTCAGACCCCTCCCAATGGGCCTGCATGGTCCCAGAGACCTGACTATATGCCAGCCCTAGGAGCTGGGTCATCTCGTTACGATCGAACCCCCGCAACAAGCCGACTGCGACCGCCGCCCCCATCAGTCCCGCAGCAGATGGTCGGAAAAAGCGCGGATGCCCCTTTGCCGCCGCACCAAATAACACCGCCACCTCCACAGCCACGGTCAAGGCGAAGAGGCAATCATCTAACTTCGCCTTCCCGACCTGCCCCTCGCTGAGGATCGCGGCAACGGGTGTGCAAAGCGCAATTACGACTGACGGCTCGTGAAGCGCATCCCATTCGAGACAATGTATTTGAAACCCGTTCACGACCGCGGCGGAATGAGGCGACAATTGTGCCCCGGGCCGGCCAAGAACACCGCATCGGCCTTTCGATCCAGCATCCCATTTGCGTGCTGCGGCGAAAACCTTACCACTCGCGCGGTTCGACACACCTCCAACACCAACCACCATAGAATCAGCGAGAAATTTCTTAGCGTCAACCAAAGCTCGCGGATCCATATCTGCAAGGCTTGCACCCAAGATAAGATCCACCAGCCGATTGGTGGTTTCACCATCTATGCGCGATTGCAGTTCAACAGGATGATTGACCTTCGTCATATCGCGCGAGAATAATGTTCATCGCGCCCATCGCCGCCAAGGATTAAGGTATAATCGCTAAGCGGATAAATCGCGCCTAACAGTCAACCATTATCGCACTATCCCACCGAGAATGGCGTTTGCGATGACTGAGTTATCCCATTCAACACCCTCACCTGGCCGGTTTCCCATGCGTAAGATTACCAGCTTCTCTGATGGCACGATGTACGCGACCTGGTGGCCATTCCCATCGAAAAGGACGACATCTTCCGCAAGGTAGGGAGCACTGTGCACAACCCCAGTCGCGTTGCTTTTCGTACCCAGATAGCCGCGTCTTTCCAGATAAGGACTGCCAAGCCAAACACCCAATCCATAGTGCGGGTTGTCCGGTGACGGCTGGCGCATCTGCACAACATAACCTTCCGGTAACAGTCGGCCATCTTTCGCCATTCCATCATTGGCGAGCAACACACCCAGTCTGAGCCAAGTTTGCGCTGGCAATTCCATACAGCACCCGGAATGCGCCAGTCCGCCTTCGCGATTGAGCCATACGCGCCCGCCCGGCGCGTCAATCGGTTTAAAAAGCTCGTTACCGACAAACTCTTCATATTCCCGGCCCGTCGCACGCTCGATTATGACCGCGATAAGATCGCTCGCAGCGTTGGCGTACGCAAACCGTTCACCTGGAGTATGGGTTAAAGGGTACTCATCGATGATGTAGCGGCCATGGTAGGGATCAAGGTAGGCCCGCGGAAAGGGGCTATCTTCGGAGAAATCGAAACCCTGCTCCAGCAGCCCTGTGTGCATAGTCAGAGCGTGACGAATTGTTATCGCTGCCTTGGGCGTACCCTGCCATTCCTGGACAAAGTCGGCGACACTTTGATCGAGGCTTTTGATATCGCCAAGAGCGATAGCGCGTCCGATAGCAATCGATGCAAGCGCCTTAGGAAAGGACTTCCCATTCATCGGCGAAGTGGCCGCCATACCCTGAAAATACTGCTCGGTAATCAACTTCCCATCGTGCCAAACAAGCAAAGCCAAACTGTTGGTCTTCTCAGCGTATTGGATTGCCTCTTTGACCGCATGCGGTGCGATCGATCCGGCGTCGACAACTGGCAACTCAGAAGCGTCCCCATCTGCTCCGGGAACATCGGCCATGATGTCATAGTCGAACCGCGCTCGCCCTTGAATAAGTCGAAGTCTTTCCAAATAGATCCGTTCAGCAGAGGCCGGCCGGTCGCTCCATTGTTCATCCTGAACCTGAGCGGGCGTTGTTGCGCAACCGACAAGGGTCGTAGCGGCGCTCAAACCCAAGAAGGTACGGCGCCAACTCTTTTTTCTAACCACGATATCTATCACCTTCGACATGTCACAGTTTTCCGATGGCACACATCAACCCTCGGCAATTTCCTCTAATGTTGAAGAATAACGCTCTTGATCCTGGCCGCTTGCCAATTCTTCAGCCTTTTTCAGCGAAACAAAATACATGGCCTGCAATAAAGCATCGCGGCGCTCATTCCTGCGCGCTTCGCCCTGCGCATCAATGGCAAAGTTCTCGATCTCATCTGCCAATATGATGCCTTTTTGCTCGGCAATTTGTTCGATCGTGTCGAGCCGGTCGCGCATCGCGGAAAACTCGCTGGCCAGTGTGAGGATCATCGACATGACCTCATCCTGACTTTCCTCATCAAAGAATTGCGGCCGCTTGCCTTTGGAGAAACGCGGTAATCGCGAATGGGATGCTTCGTTATTCATGCTGGATCCTTCCGCGCGATCAGAACTTCCCAACCACCGCCGGGCGCAAATTCACCAGCCGCAAATTCCTGTTCATCTGGTTCTGGCGGACTATCAGGCGCAAACTGTTCGACAATTGCCATCGGCGCGTTGTCAAAACGAACATTCGCCTTTGTGAAGCCTGCATCCACAGCCATTTGCTCTTGATCAAGCTCACGCATCGCGCCCCAGAACGGTTCATTATTGTAATGGGTTTCATTATCCAGAATGAACTGCATGAATGGCCCCATCTTATGGAACGGCGGCAAGTCGGCGTGGATCATATAGCCCCCAGGCTTAAGCAGCCGGTAGCATTCTTTAAACACGTCCGGCATCGCCTTTCCGCTGGTTTCATGCAGCAGGATATGACTTACGATTAAATCGAAGCTCCCATCAGCGAAATTGGTTTTGGTCGCATCGCGCTGCAAGAAACCAACCTCAAGGCCTTTGGCTGCGGTCCTGGCATGGGCGTAACGCACGCACGGCGCGCTAACATCGATCCCGGTCACCTGCGCGTGGGAAAAGCACTCCTTGTAAGGAAGTGTGGAATGACCAACCGTGCAGCCCATATCAAGGATAGCTGTCGGCGAAAAACCATCAAGGTTGCGAGATATGAAGTTGCAAACCGAGCGGCCCATATCGTCATTGTCCGGCCCCATCATTCCCATAGAATACAGGTAGACGCCGCGATCATAGAGTGCGCCTGCGGCAACGCCTGCATCGCTTTCGGCTGAACAATAACCACCGGGCATGCAATGGATATCAATCGCGCTCACATAACATGGAACATCAAACTCAGATGAAGACTCAAGCGGCGCTTTGTTGGTAGCGGAGAGCGTTGCTGCGGTTTCGTTGATACTGTCTAAATTGCGTTCAAGCGGTTGCTGAACTGAGGACCACAGCAGCTCTTGGGCCACCCGGTTCGTCATTGCATAGGTTTGAAAATATGTATCGCCAACCATCGCTTTGCGGATTTGATGACGGTCTACCGGTTCAACACCATGTTCTTTTTTAAATTTGGGCAAAGCCCGCCCGCCGAACACAGGCTGTAATCCGGGGAGCAATTTGTCTTGCGTAAAGCGCTTAAGGCTCATCGCAAACTCCTGACGGGCGCGGTCATCATGATCGCCAACTACAAGAATGTCGTGCTTTGCTTGTCCAGAAACGTGCTGTGTCATGGCCCAATCATCCAATTACTCAATCCGCCAAAGTGCTGCAGCCAACCGCAGGCAAGGCCGCACATTCCCGGCTACCTTCTTACCCGCTTTGAGCATGGCACAAAGTCGATTTTAACCGAACCGCGATCAAATTTTCGATTTAGGGTGGTAGCGCTAGCCTCATTGGTGTCGTCTGGGTGTAACCAATGCAACTTTGAAGAGAAACCCGATGCCGAATGAGATCGAAGCTTCCGAAAATGAGCCAGCTGCATGGCCGCAGGCAAAACGCGATAGCTGGCTAGGCAATGCATGGGCGATCTCGTTCTTTGCGCTCAGCATCACCACCATGCTGATGCCGCGGGAAGATAAAGCGAACGCAATGCGTGAGGTTTATCGCGGATGGCATTATTCAATTGGTTTGATTGTTACGATCCTCAGCATTTGGATGCTCATTCAACTTTGGAAGTCTCGCAGTTTTCCGGTCAATTCCAAACTACCGCTCACAGCCAATCGCTGGGCATTTGCGCTGACCTTCACAACTGCAGCGTTATTATCAGTTCCGTGGATATTCGGATTGCTCAGTGGATGGGGAAGTGGCCACGACCTCTATCTGTTCGGCTTGATCGACATACCAGCATTGATCGGTGAAAACCGTGCAGTCTGGCTATTCAACGGCTACTTTCACGCCGCAATAGGCTTTGTCGTTTTGGTGCTCACGTTAACTGCACTGATTACCGGAGCGATTTTCTTGTTTCTCTACGGCCAAGGGTTGTTCAAAGCGTTTCCCGCCGGATTCGGTTTACTTGTACTGCTCAACGGCGCCCTAACAGCATTCATTTCTGTTTCGTTTGATGGGTACGACAAGGCACCGATGGCCTTAGTTGTATTTCTTGGAGTTTGCGGTGCGGTTTGGGGGCTGGCGCGATTGCTAAAGCGGCAGCCCGGCACGGGGGTGGACCGCACCACAATTCAAATGGGATTTGGCATGCCCACTATGGCATTCGTCGCCGCACTAAGCATACTTGGGCTTTATGGGCCCTACGGTATGTTCCGGGTCAGCCCGATTGAAAGTGGGGAAATGGTCGTCGCACCAGAAGGTGTTACCTCCCACCCTGATCCTGTCATCACGGTACAAGTTACTCCCGAAACGGAACTTGAACGTCAGGTTCGAGAAGAGAACTTCAAATGGTGCGGTTTCTGTCACACGATGGATAAGGACGGCAAGCATTTAGCCGGGCCCAACCTCTACGGAATTTTTGGCCAAGAGATCGGGACTGTTCCCAATTTCAACTATACGCCCGGTATGGCAGCCCATGGGCGCGATGGGCGTGTTTGGACTGACGAAGAAATGGATGCGTTGGTAGCCGATCCAGATGCGTTTGCTCCGGGTACAACTATGGTGGTCTCATCAGGTAATGAGCAAGATCCAGCACGCCGCGCTGCCTTGATAAACATCCTGAAAAAAGAGACGATGGGTGACGCGGTTGAAGAAGTCCCCGCACCGTGAGCTTCGGCGAATTCCGTAAAGGAGGGAGAAGCCTTTTCGCGGGAATGACAGGGGTTGCAACAGGTGCATCTCCCATTCCCTTCAACACGCTGCCGATCGTTATAGGACCGATCAATTATGCGATGGGTTGGTCATTTCAGGAAATTAGCATCGGGATTGCCATTTACGGCACGCTGGGCGCAATTTTGGCACCTGCCGTAGGCGCATTGGCGGACCGCGTCGGAACCAAGCCAGTGGCGATGGCGTCTCTGCTCGGATTTGGTTTGGCATTTGGTTTGATGGCGTTTGTACCAGACAACCTCATGGCATTTTACGGTATTTGGGCGCTTATTGGGATTGTGGGCATCGGTTCAACTCCGGTTTCCTGGAGCCGCACAATCAATCTGTGGTTCTACGAAAACCGAGGATTGGCGCTTGGAATTCTGTTGCTGGGCACCAGTCTAGCCGGATTTGTCGTTCCGCAGATCGCAAATGCCGTTTTGGAAGCAAGCAATTGGCGCAATGTCTTTCTCGCACTGGCGGCCTTACCCATTTTTGTTGGTCTGCCTTTGGCTTACTTTCTATTCCGCGACCCGCTTCCCGAAGAGCGCCCGCTCCAAGTTGCTTCATCTTCTGGTGAGCTGTCTGGAAAAACACTGCGCGAGACGCTGACCGGGCATCGGTTTTGGATACTATTTATCTCAATCATGTGCATCGCGCTCGCTTATGGCGGAGCCCATATTCACATGGTCCAGATGGTACAGATGCACGGCCTGGCCCCCACTACAGCCGCCAGTGTTATGAGCGTCGTCGCGCTCGGGATATTCTCCGGCCGGATTATTGTCGGTTTGCTGTTTGATCGGTTTTGGGCACCCGCAATCGCAGTCCCCGTCCTCCTGCTGCCAATCGTTGCATGCTATTTGCTGATCGGGACCTCGACCCCGGCTCCCGTTATCTTCGTTGCGGGATACCTGCTTGGCTTTGCCGCCGGTGCAGAAAGCGACATGATTGCCTATCTCTCCAGCCGCTATTTCGGGATGAAGTCCTACGGCCGGATCTATGGTTTTTTGTATATGCCGTTCGGTATATTCTCTTCCCTTTCGGCGACTATGTATGGTGCAGTCCGCGATCAGACCGGCAATTACGATCTGGTTCTTGTTTGGGCCATGGCCCTGTTCTTTGTGGGGGGAATGATCCTTCTGCTGCTTGGTCGGTATCCCGTGTGGACGCCTAAAACTGAAGGAGCTGCACAGTGAAGCGTGAAGACATTGCTCCACCCTATACTGCCGTTGCTCAGCATGCGGTTTTTCCGAAGCCTGGACACGACGATTGCGCCCGGTTTAACTTTCTCGCCAATTTCAACCGGTATTTGGCGAGCGAGTTAGGGCCAGGGAACAAGCTCGTATACGACACAGAAGTTCTGCCGGCGTTCAAGAAAGAGCACGGACGCGGACCAAGGGATCGGTTCGAAATTCGCAAAGCGATGAACCGCAATCCTTGGCACCAATTTTGGTCCGGTCTCAAACGCAACTCAATGGAATATCGCCAGCATCACGGACGCATGTTGGTTCTGCGCCAACTCGAAGATTTGATCGGAAAGGTCGAAGCGTTAAACGAGGGCAGTAACAGGCTGGTCCTTGATTCCTCGGTTGAAACGCCTCGTTATCAAGCAGCGGTCGATATCCATTGTATGCCAGGCAGCTATCACGGAGAAGAACGCCCCAACGATATTTCGGCGGGCGCCAATTACGATTGCGGGATTTTCGCGACCACGGCAGGCACAATCGGCGCACTATCTGACGGCGGTGGGCAGGCGCTTGTCAAATGGATCAAAGAGATAAAACCCGGATGGAAGCCGCGCAGAATTCTGGATATCGGCTGCACCGTTGGACACAATATCGTGCCGCTCGCGCTCGCATTTCCCGACACGGAAATCATCGCCATCGACACCGCTGCACCAGTGCTACGTTATGGTCATGCCCGTGCAAAAGCGCTGGGCGCGCACAACATTACATTCTTGCAGCATAATGCCGAAGACCTTTCGCGTTTTGAGGATGGTTATTTCGATTGGGTGCAAACCACGATGTTTTTGCACGAAACCAGCGGAACGGCCCTGCCCGCGATCATCAACGAAGGCTATCGAACCTTGGCCAAAGGTGGGGTCATGTTCCATCTGGAACAGCCCGCATACACCGATGAGATGCCGATCTATGAACAATTCATCAGGGATTGGGACGCGTTTAACAACAACGAGCCGTTTTGGTCGTCTATGCATGCGATTGATCTGAATGAAATCATGATCAAAGCAGGCTTCGCTCCAGATTCGTTGTTCGAAACCCATGTCAAGGCCGAAGTCGATCAGTCTGTCTTCCCGACAACGGCGACAGAGGGTGAAACGGAAGACCATGGCCGAGCACCGGCTTGGCATGCATTCGGAGCTTGGAAATGAAACGCATTTGCGTGCTAACCTGCCTTGCGGCCATCGCCGGAGCTTGCGCTCCTGTTGCAAGCGGATCGCCCGAGATTGCTTCTGCGCCAAATGAGCAAAGACGCGATGTCGCCGAATTTGCTCAAAGCATGGCTGACCTAACCGTCATAGACGTCGATCGGTTCCAATTCACGGCCTCTCTGGATGGCTGTGACACACGCGACTTGCCTCAGAAAACGGTTCCGGCGAACAGTAAGCTTAACGGCGCACTCGCAAATGCAAAATCTTATTCAGACCAGATTGACGGGGTTAGCCTCCTCATTTTGCTGAATGGGGAAATTATCCATGAAAGCTACAATTTGGGTTTGGATGAGACCAGCCTGACTGACAGTTATTCAATGCAGAAATCTCTGCTTGCTCTGACTTTCGCAGCCGCATTGGATGATGGGGTGATCGGGTCACTCGATGAAACAGTGGCCCCGTACATTCCGCAATGGAGTGCGGATCCGCGCGGCCAATTGACCTTCCGCCAATTGCTGCACATGGCAAGCGGGCAACGAGCGTCTCCATTTGGCGGCGAAGAATCTGTCGCTCTTTTGTGGAGCGACAACATCAACGAAGTCGCTCTACAAATTCCGTCCGCAGGTCCTGCAGGCGAGCAGTTTTGGTATCTTAATTCCAACAGTCAGATTGCCGGTTTGGCGCTCAACAATGCTCTAATCTCTGCCGGATATGGCGGATATACCGAGTATTTTAGGGAACGCCTCTGGTGCGCAGTTGGGGGTGGTCCGGCGAAATTG
The DNA here is from genome assembly GCF_039988855.1 of Erythrobacter sp. GTDB lineage: Bacteria > Pseudomonadota > Alphaproteobacteria > Sphingomonadales > Sphingomonadaceae > Erythrobacter. The sequence goes on along the minus strand of NZ_JBDXIY010000017.1, from coordinate 21,165 downwards.
TGGCTAGACCGCGAAGACGGTAATCCGCACTATTTTTCCGGGATGTTTGCAGCGGCTCGCGATTGGGCGCGACTAGGTGAACTGATCCGCAATCATGGGCGCAATGGCCAAAGGCAGATCATTTCGCGCGAAATTCTAAAAGACATTCTGACCCCTTCTCCAACCAATCCCAACTACGCAGCGCACATTTGGCTTGGAAACGAATGGCTTCCTCAGCGTACTTATAGCCCGCCTCCCGGCCCGGGTGTTATCCAATCAGAGCCCTTCTTGGCCGAAGATGTCATATTTTTCGACGGATTTGGCGGCCAACGCGTTTATGTCGTTCCATCTGCTGGGGTGACGATTGTACGAACAGGAATGGTTAGCTTCGCATATGACGACGCGATCATCGTGAATGCTGTGCTTTCAGGGCTCCAAGCCCCTTAATCGCTGTGCGAGCACAACTCAAAGGCCAGGGTAACTCGCCGCTCAGTTCCAGTATTTCAGACGCGAAATCACTTTTGTGTATTCGAGGCGGAACACTATGAAACATGCAAGAACCAAAGTTGTGGTTGCCGGTGCTGGACCTGTTGGTTCAGTAGCCGCCTACTTCCTTGCCCAACGCAATATTGATGTGATCCTAGTCGAGTCTGGGCAAAGCAATGCAGAAGATTTACGCGCTTCAACATTCCATCCACCAACTCTGGAAATGCTCGATGACCTAGGCATTGCGGAATGTTTGATCAATCAAGGTTTGAAAGCACCTGTGTTCCGATTTCGCGAACGGCAAACGGGTGAAGTGATCGATTTCGACTTGAGCGAAATTGCCGATGTCACAAAATATCCGTTCAGGCTCCAATGCGAACAATACCACCTGTCGAGGATGCTATCAGAAGCAATCGGTAAACAGGACCAAGCACAGGTGCTGTTCAATCACCGTGTGGTTGGCTTTCATCAAAACGCCGATGGCGTGGAAGTTTACGCTGAAACACCGGAATCGATCATGCGAATTGACGCTGATTTTCTGATTGGCGCTGATGGTGCGAACAGCATTATCAGAAAGTGGCTCGACACCGATTTTACAGGCTTCACATATCCCGAGAAATTTCTCTGTTTCAGCACGGATGAGCCGATCGAAACGAAGATCCCCAATTTGAGTTATGTGAATTATGTTTCTGACCCCAAAGAATGGATGGTGTTGCTACGCGTTCCCAGCTTGTGGCGTATCCTTGTTCCGGCTAATGACGAGCAAAGCGATGAACTGCTAACTTCAGATAGCTATAAGAACGATGTTTTTGACCGGTTGATTGGCAATGGTGAGGCAGTTGAGACGAAACACCGGACAATTTACCGCGTGCACCAAAGGGTCGCGAATAAATTTGTGCATGACCGCGTGGTCATTATCGGTGACGCGGCCCATCTCAATAATCCACTCGGCGGTTTTGGGATGAACAGCGGGATTCATGACGCAATCAATCTGTGCGAAAAGCTTGAGATGATTTACAATGGAGGAGATACCGACGCTCTTCTTGGAAAATTTGAGCGGCAACGGCACAAAACCACTCATGATTTCATTCAAGCGCAAACGATCCGGAACATGGAATATCTTGCACAAGGAAACAGTTCCGAACACAAGCTGCGCAAGTCCGAGATGAAGCGCAATCAGTCAGACGATGCGCTGCGGCGAAGCTATTTACTGCGGCAATCGATGATCGATAGCCTTGAAAAGCAAAAAGAAATCGTCTGATGAATGATCGCCCAAATCAAGAGTCGTTCCAATGCCGTTGATGGCGCGCCCGAACCCCGATGCACAAGGCTACCGTGCATTATTCGGTGTATTGGGGCCATCAACTAATACCATCGTTCAGCCCGATTTTGATGGAATGCGGCCGGTCGGCGTGACCAACCACTACAGCCGAATTGTCGTCGATGATGCCCAAGCGATCTCGGATGACAGCTTTATGGCGGGGACATTGGAAATATCGCGCAATACGCTTGCGGCTGTGCGCGGTGCCTTGACCTGCAACCCTGATTTTCTGGTCATGGGGATGTCCGCCGTCACATTCTACGGGGGCGCTGAAGGCGCTCAAAAATGGCGTGACAATATCGAAGCGGAAGCAGGGCTTAAGCTTTGCACCGGCTCACAATCCTTGATCGAAGCGTTCAATGCATACGGCAATATAAGGCGTATAGCGGTTATCTCGCCCTATTACCCTTCAGCCAATGCCCAGGTCGCACATTTTATGGCTGATCACGGGATAGAGGTTGTCCGTGACATATGTCTGCAATGCCCGAGCTGGACGAGTATCGCCCAAGTGCCCACCGCAACCTTGCGCGACCAACTCCACGCACTTGATGGCGATGATGTCGATGCAATCGTGCAAGTGGGAACCAATCTTTCGATGACCCGTTTAGCCGCAGCAGCAGAAATGTATCTGGGCAAACCGGTGATTGCGATTAACACAGCAACATATTGGAACGCATTGCGGATGAATGGGATCACCGACAAGGTTGCTGGCTTTGGCCGCCTGTTAGAGGAGTTCTGATCATTCTTGAGAGATTGGTATGAGCGGCGCTTTACTTCGGAAACGCGTCGCATCGGGCGATATTTTGGTCGCGCCAGGTATCCACGACATGATGTCATTGCTGCTCGTCAACAAATATGGATTTGGCGCGCATTATGCCTCTGGCTATTGGAATGCCGCATCGACTTTGGGCGAACCTGATGTCGGCATTGCCGGGTACCGAGATTTCATCACACCTTTTGCTCGGATGGCAGAGAAAAGCTCCGCCCCCATTATCGCAGATGCAGACACTGGCTTTGGTAGTTTGGCCAATCTCGATCATTGCGTCCGCGGCTACGCCCATGCCGGGATCGGGGCGATCCAAATCGAAGACCAGAGCTTCCCGAAAAGGTGCGGCCATTCCGGGCCAGTGGATGTCGTTCCAATTGACGAGATGCGCCAGCGAGTAAAGGTCGCAAGTGAAGCGCGCGGGGACGATGACATGCTGATAATTGCACGCACAGACGCACGGCTATCAGAAGGTCTTGATGCCGCGCTCAACCGATTAAAAGCCTATGCGGAAGCGGGCGCCGATTGGCTGTTCCTAGAGGCGCCCATTTCAGCTGACGAGATTAACCGAGCTGCGACAACCTTAAACCTTCCACTTATGATCAACGCCGCACATGGCGGGAAGACGCCTATCCTACAGCCTTCGCAATATGAGGAATTGGGCGTCTCAATTGTCATTTACCCAGCTGGAGGCCCCCTTAGCGCAGCAGCCGCTGCCGATAAGTTCTTTGCTAGATTGAGTGGGGACAATGCTAGTCAAGATGGCGATGCAATGTTCGATTTCGCAGAGATGACCCAGCTTCTAGGGATGGAACGGATCGCAGCGTTGCAAAAGCGTTTTGGAAAAGCTTAGGCAGCTTCTGCAGCATCAAGCTCACGCGCAATATCACGGGCTTTTTCTTGCAAACAGTTAAGATACTTACGTGCGGCCTCGGTGTTATCCATTGCAGACGCAAAGTAGATCAACGTCAGGGTCCCGGCGACTTCGCCCTGTCCTTTTCGCAAGATAGGAACGGCAATCGACGAGGTTTTTCCAGCATCGACTGTGTATGTGTTGCGATTGTGAACGGCATGACCTTTTGCCCGAATGTCATTCAAAACAGCATTGTCACCTACCATCACAAGCCCAACCCGCGATGTATCGTTATCTGTTACACGCCAGCCTTCAATAATCGCCTCACGCTCAGCTTCGCCGCAATGCGCGATATATGCTTTACCGGACGCACATTCTGAGATGGGCAAAGTGTAACCCGGATAGTAATTTGTGAAAGTCAAACTTGTTAAGCCGTGGGTGGAATCGCGCACCATCATGCTGGTCCCAACTCGGGTAGCCAACGATATAGGCCAGTTAACCTGTTCAGTTAGTTCGACGAGATGGTCCCGCGCAATGTTAACCAGTGCATCTTCGGCCTGGTAGCCAGTAGATAGTGTCTGCACCAGCCCGGTGACGCGGTAGCGTTTTCGCGCCGGCTCCCTCTCGATCATACCTTCGTGAATAAGCGTCTGCACGATCCTGCAAGCTGTGGGATAAGGGACTTCAGAAGCCCGTGATATCTCCATCATGGAAATCGGGCCGATCCGATTGACTGTCTTCAAAACCGACAAGCCTCGGCTAATCGCTCGTATCGGCACGCCCCTGTCGAAATTTGCTTCGGCCATATTGATCTTTCTTTTCAGGCTAGACCATTTGATCCTATGCGTACGGCATTGAACCTACAATGTTTCGCAAGTCTAGGTCGGAGAGCTTTCTGCGCTCCCAAAGCTTGCTCAGTGCATTTCCTCCCCTCCCGAAACATTCATCGCCTCTCCGGTTACATACGCGGCGTCATCACTGGCTAGCCAAGCGCAAGCCGCTGCGATGTCGCTAGGCAAACCCGTGCGCCCCGAAGGATTGCGGGCGCGCATATCCTCAAGATACGCCTCGACATCCGCGAAGCCCTTATAGTTTGCGAAATAGGCATTTTGCTTTTCACCCAATCCTGTCGTGACGTGGTTTGGACACACCGCGTTTACGGTGATTTTTTCTTGCGCCAATTCAACTGCGGCAGAACGGGTGAGCCCGATCATCCCATGTTTCGAACTGCAATACGGTACCATATGGGGAAAGCCGCTTTTCGCCGCCTGACTTGCGATGTTGATGATCCGTCCACCCTCGCCCCGATCCGCCATATGGTGAGCAGCCGCTTTGGTGCAATGGAACGCGCCTGAAAGGTTTACATCGATCACCGCACGCCATTCATCGGCGCTCGTTTCAAGCAGCGGCTTCATGATATATCCGATGCCCGCATTGTTGATCATGATGTCCAGGTGACCAAAATGATTCACCACTGCATTTATCATCGCCTGGCACGCATCTGGATCACGCACGTCGCACGGTGCGGTCATCGCTTGCCCGCCTCGTTCGATCAATTCCTGAGCGACTTCTTCCATCTCCGCCGTCGAACCAATGTGGTCTGAACCCATATGTTCCTTAGGCGATCCAATATCGGAAACGACACAATTCGCTCCTTCATCGGCAAAGCGTTGAAGTATCCCTTGGCCCAGTCCCCTATGTCGGCCCGAACCAGTGACGATGACGGTTTTTCCTGCAAATTGGGCCATAGATCAAAGTGCCTCTGTCAAAATGAATTCAGGGTCCTTGGCAAAATCCCCAAAGGCTGCTGCGACCTTTTGAAATACCTCGGTGGAGGTCTGCGCGCCAAAGGCATCCATGTCATTCACATCAATGATCTCGACATATTCATAGCTTGGTTTTGCATCTCCGCCCAGCACGCCAGTGGTCTTGAACACCTCAAACCTGTCGACGGATGGCAGCCCGTTCACGCCCGGGATATCGGTAGTTTTGGCCCAAGTTTCGTAGCTCGCGCGATTGACGCTGGGCTTGAGATTAAACAAAACAATGATTTTCACGGTGCCGTTCCCTTCGTTTAGGAAACAGCTAGTCAGTCGCTAGTAGACGCCTCGTAGATTCGGTCGATTTATCCGCAGAGCGAGAAAAACACGGCTGCATATGCAAGCACGAGACCGGTCTCGCCTATCGATTAAGCCGCAAACACTGTTGTTTGCCCTTTTAGCGGCATGACCACTTCGATCGGAGAAAATGGATTATGAGCGGCGATGAACTGGATTGGATCTCGCTCGCAGGCAAAAAGGCGAAAGGCAAGCGTCCTCAATATTTTGACGCACCCGAATCCGAACGGATGCTTTCGATCTTGATGGCCGTGGTTGCCGAGGTGTCGGTTGTACGCGAAAGGCTCGACACAATCGAACGGCTCTTGGATCAAAAGGGCACCATCAATCGTGATGACATCGAAAGCTATACACCCGATCGTGATGCCGCATTTGAACGAGGCCTAAGCACCCGAGAATATATCGCCCGCGTGATGCGCGGGGTTCAGCAAAATGTCGAAGCCATGCGGGAAAACGAACCCGATCTGGAGCAGGTCAGCAAAGATATTCGGGACAGTTGATTGCAACTAACTGCAGCTGGATTCCCATTGTTTGAGAAGAGAGGCGCCGGTGGCAAAGCGAATATCAGGATTGGCAGAAAGATCTGCGATCAATCTCTCCAACACTCCGATGCGGAACGGCAGCCCGCTGATATAGGGCGTCAATTGAAGTAGCAGAAGACGGCCACCATGCTCGCCGGCTTCGGTCAGAAGCCAATCACTGCCGTCTCGAATTTGCTCCGCAAAGCTGTCAATTGAGTGCTGCTGGACGTTGATTATCTGCCGATCAGACAATTCATGGTTGAGCGGGATATTCGTTGTCGGGCCGCTTTGGGTGTCGAAACGATTGGGCACTTCATCATTGCCCCAATCACACATGTATTTTGCGCCAGCTTCCACCAAAAGCCACGGAGTGTTGAAGCTTTGCGAACGCGCAATGGAAAGCCACCCTCGTGGCCGCTGCCCGGTTGCTTTTTCAATCGTATCGAAACTGTGAATGATCAGTCTGCGCTCGACCTCTTCATCCATCCCGCCCGCGATCGTGCCATTCATATCAACCGAATGTGCTATGATTTCGTGGCCGGCGGAGATGATATCGCCCGCCAGTTCCGGATAACGTTCTGCCACTGCCGCATTCATCGCGATTGATATTGTGATCCCGCATTTCTCAAACGCATCAAGCAGCCGGTAGATACCGATCCGAGTTCCGTATTCGCGTGCGGTGTAATGGCGGTAATCTGGGTAAGCAGTCTGCATATGGCCGGGCGCGCGAAAAGGATCATCGCTTGGAACCATCGGGAAATATTCCAGACTGACAACCGGCCAGATCAACAGCTTCTCACCATTGGCCCATTGGGTTTTGGGACGTGTGAAAAAGTTGCTGTAGGGATAAAAATCATGATCCATCCCCTCCCGGCGTTTTAGGTAGATCAGATATTCGGGATCAAGGCTCATTTTTGCCGCTCCTTGAAGTTGTCTACGATATCGCCCGCTTTGGTAATCCATGCTCGCCCGTCTCGGCTGATATAATCAAGCACACGCTCAAAGGCGCCAATCCGGTGCGGTTGACCGATCAGATAGCTGTGTAGCGGTATGCACATGACTGTGCCCGAAGCGGCGCCTTAATCTGCCAGCCGGTCAAATTGTCGGATCAGAGATTCCGCATATTCTCGCGGCGACATATTGTAGATGAAGAAACCAAAATGGTCGTTCACCTCCAAAGAGTATGGGATCGCGGTTAGCGAACCCTTTGTTACTTTAATCTGGGTCGGTTGACCAGTTGTCCGCTCCACCGTTTCTATCGAATCTTCGATAATCGCGCGTTCTTGCGCTTCGTCCATGCCATAGGAATACCGCGTGTTGTAAATGCCATGACTGAAGAACTCTCAGCCGCACGCATTGGCATCGGCTACGACTTCTGGGATATGGTCACAAAGTGCGACTGAGAGGCTGACCGAGCTCGTAATATTCCAGATTGGGGGCGATCCAAACAGCGCAGGTCTTTCCATCAGGCCATTGGATTTTGGACCGACCACCATACGGGGCGTAATCATACAGGCCCGGATCGCTCAATTCTCTTGGTATTAGCGCGCCTCCAGCCAATCGACCACTGCGCTGACCGGTTCCACATCAGCATATTTGATTTGCAGGTCAGTGAGATTGGCAAAATGATAACTTTCATGTTTATCCGCGCAGGTCTCAATCGGGACAATAGTGCGGTACCCAAAACTCAATGCGTCTACTGCGGTCGCCCTGACACAGCCTGAAGTTGAGCCGCCCGTAACCACAACAGTGTCAACCTTGTGCCACGTCAGATAACTGGCGAGCTGCGTTTCAAAAAAGGCGCTCGGCATACGTTTCGTGTAACACAAATCATCGCTCCCGATATCGCAGCGCGGGTCAAATTCGTGCCGCGGTGATCCATAGCGAATGTTCTGAAGTGAGTCCTCTGTATCAGTACGCGTGCCCCAAACCCCCGCGTCACTGGCATCATCTTTATAGGCTACCCTACTCCAAATGACCGGCATTCCTTTGGCGCGGGCCATTGTCGAAATAGTGTTGATGTATTCGATTTGTCTCGGATCGGTTTCATAGGCAGTCTTGAATAGATCAGTCCGCGTGTAAGCCTGCTGCACATCGACATTCACAATTGCGAGGCGTTGTCCAAAACCAAACTTCTTGCGTGCAGGATTCGAAATCAGCTCGTCAAATATCTGCCGCGCTGTGCGACCATCCCGAACCATCGTGGTACCAATTTGCGTCATTCTGCACCTCCTGCATATCGATTTGAGCTATGCTTTGCCCAGATGCAGACGCGGAGGTTCACGGGAAATTTGCTCGCACAGCGAGCATTTGGCCGAGATCAGTGTATTTTACCGGTGTGATTGTTGCGAACAGGGCCATGTCCAAGACACTGTTCGACAAAATCTGGGATCGCCACACGGTAGCGCCGATCATGCAGGGCGGCGCTCTGATCGCGATCGACCGGATATTCCTACACGAACGCACTGGAGCCGTTGCGCTCAACTCGCTGGCTGCGGCAGGACGTCAACCGAGTGATCCGTCGAGGGTGTTTTGCGTGATGGACCATATCGTCGACACTAGGCCCGGACGCAGTGACAAAACCCTTATACCCGGCGGACAGGCCTTCATTTCGGAAACACGCGAAGCTGCGAAAAGAGCAGGAATCCATCTGTTTGACGTGACCGATCCAGATCAGGGGATCACGCATGTCATATCTCCTGAACTGGGCATAGTCTTGCCAGGCTGCACATTGATTACACCTGATAGCCACACTTGCACCCAAGGAGCCTTTGGCGCGTTAGCGTGGGGGGTGGGTTCATCTGATGCTGAACATGCAATGGCCACGGGGACATTGCGGCTAAAACGGCCCAAAACAATGCGAGTTGAGTTTACAGGAACTCCTAGTCAGGGCGTAACAGCAAAGGATTTGATCCTAGCTCTTATTGCAGAACATTCAGCGTCTGGCGGGGCGGGCTGCGTCATCGAATTTTGCGGTTCAACCGTCCGTTCCCTTTGCATGGAAGCGCGGATGACCCTGTGCAACATGGCCACCGAATTCGGCGCCATGACCGCAATCATCGCTCCAGATGGGAAGACGTTTGATTATCTTGAGAACCGCCGCTTTGCCCCAAAAGGGAAACTCTGGGATGCGGCACTTACAGATTGGCAAGATCTACATTGCGATGAGAACGCTCAATTTGATTGTGAAATTGTCATTGACGCAGCCAAGCTTGCGCCCATGATCAGCTGGGGAACAAGCGTCGATGCCACCATCCCAATCACAGGTTGCGTCCCCAGCAATGCCGACAAAGCGGTTCTCGAATACATCGCGTTGGAACGCGGTCAGCAGCTGATAGGCACCTCGATTGATGCCGCCTTCATTGGCAGTTGCACCAATGCCCGGCTCAGCGACCTTCGCCGGGCCGCCAAAATACTCAAGGACCGAACAGTATCTGCTGGGATCACAGCGATCTGCGTGCCGGGTTCATCAGAAGTAAAACGGTCGGCCGAACGCGAAGGGCTGGACCAGATATTTTTGGATGCTGGCTTTGAATGGCGTGAGAGTGGATGTTCAATGTGTTTCTTTGCAGGGGGCGAGAGCTTTGCGGAAGGTGCGCGCGTGATCAGTTCAACCAATCGCAATTTTCAGAGCCGGCAAGGTGTCTCGGTGAAAACGCATATCGCCAGCCCGGAAACCGTCGCAGCAAGTGCAGTTCGTGGCGCTATCACTGACCATCGGGAGCTGAATTGATGCCCCGTCCATTCACCAGTCTTAGGTCACGTGCAATTCCGATGCTAACGGTCAATATTGACACTGACCAGATTATCCCCTCACGCGAAATGCGCAGCACCGGAAAAACGGGGCTGGCGAAAGGCCTATTTGCCGGTTGGCGCTATCTGTCTGGAACTGACTATGAGCCAGATCCAGCTTTTATGCTCAACCACGCGGAATTTGCAGGCGCCGGCATTCTACTCGCTGGAGAAAACTTCGGGTGCGGCTCCAGCCGCGAACACGCTGTCTGGGCGTTGGCGGAATATGGGATCCGAACCATCATTGCGCCAAGCTTTGCGCCGATTTTTCAAAACAATTGCTCGCGAAACGGCTTACTCTGCATTGCTCTATCCGAGAGGGCGATTGAAGAAATTTCGCAATTAGATGGCGAATTGACTGTCGATCTATCGACTCAAAAAATCGCTCTTTCGGGCGGGACTTTTTGGGGTTTTGAAATCGATGACGAGGCCAAAGCCATACTGACGAGCGGGCTCGAACCAATAGATCTGACCCTGAAACACTCAGCTTCAATCGCCAATTGGCAGGCCGCAGATGCAAAAGAACGCCCTTGGATCTATTTGAACCCGCAAGATCAACAGGGTCATCTTTCGTGAGCACAAAGGTAACAATCAGCGAAGTCGGCCCGCGCGATGGCCTCCAAAGCCTTGCCCAAGTAATGCCGTTAAGCGCCAAGAAAGCATGGATTGCAGCGGAAGCCGCAGCCGGTGTTGGCGAGATTGAAGTTGGCAGTTTTGTTCCCAAAAAGCTCTTGCCGCAAATGGCAGACACGGCCCAATTGGTCGCATTTGCCAAGACCTTGCCAAATCTTGAGGTTGCGGTGCTTGTGCCCAACCTTAGAGGAGCGGAACGAGCCATTGAGGCGGGCGCAGATAAAATCTCGATACCCTTTTCGATGTCGGAAACGCACAGCCTTAACAATGTCCGCAAAAACCATGCCCGAATGCTGGAAGAGATCCGGGCAATCGCAGATCTTGTAAACCAGCAACCAACCAAATCGCGCCCCTATTTCGAAGTCGGCCTGTCGACTGCTTTCGGCTGCACTATGGAGGGGCCAATTTCGGCGGACGCGGTCACTCGATTGGCGGAAAAAACCATCGCGGCAGGTGCGATGGAATTGTGCCTTTCGGATACGACTGGCTATGCTAATCCGGCGCAAGTGCGCAACCTGTCAAAGCAGGTCAAAAACGCCGTGGGGGCTAACAAACTGAATTCCCTACATCTGCACAATACGCGCGGTTTAGGGCTGGCAAATGTCGTCGCCGGGTTAGAGGCTGGCATCACAACATTCGATGCCTCACTTTGTGGGTTAGGTGGATGTCCATTTGCGCCGGGTGCGTCTGGAAACATTGTCACCGAGGATCTCGCCTTCATGCTCAACGCTATGGGCCTAGATTGCGGAATTGACCTCGATGCTTTGCTTAAAGTTCGAACCATTCTTGCCAATGCTCTGCCGGATGAACCGCTGTATGGTTTCACGGCTGATGCAGGCGTACCATTGGGGTATCTAAGCTCTAGCCAGTCGGCAGCGGCATCATGACTGATACCGCCACACCTAGCCCTTTAAGCGGTCTTAAGGTCGTTGAGTTCACTCACATGGTCATGGGGCCGACCGTTGGCGCAATCTTGGCATCGCTGGGTGCGCAGGTCACGCGTGTAGAACCAATCGGAGGTGATCGAACACGTGACCTTCGCGGATCGGGCGCTGGCTACTTCCCCATGTATAACCGGCACAAATCGAGCATTTGCCTCGATCTTAAACATCCATCCGGCAAGAAAGTCGCGCGCGAATTGGTTGAAGGTGCCGATATACTTGTTGAGAACTACCGTCCTGGAGCGATGGATCGCCTAGGCCTTGGATATGAGGATTGTTCAACGAGCAACAGCCGATTGATCTACTCCTCCCAGAAAGGGTTCCTGCCCGGCCCTTACGAAAACCGTACCGCTCTTGACGAGGTAGCTCAAATGATGGGGGGACTGGCCTATATGACTGGCCCTCCTGGCCAACCGCTGCGCGCAGGGGCCAGCGTGATTGATGTCACAGGGGGCATGTTCGGCGTTATCGGCATCCTAGCAGCTGTTGAAGAGCGTCACCGGACCGGAAAAGGACAGAAAGTCCAATCATCGCTTTTCGAAACCACAGCCTATCTCGTGGGTCAGCATATGGCGCAATTGGCTGTTACTGGAGCATCCGCAAAGCCCATGCCAGTGCGCGTGTCGGCATGGGCAATATACGATGTTTTTGAGACTAAAGATGAACCGCTCTTTATCGGAATTGTTACCGATGCGCTGTGGAAGAAATTCTGCGATATCTTTGATTTCGAAGAACTTTGGTCGGACGGGTCCTTGCGCGAAAACAATGCCCGTGTCGCAGCCCGCGGCAAGATCATGCCGCAAGTCTGCGCAATAATGAAGACGATGACGAAGGCGGAAATTATCGCAAAACTCGATGGGACAGGTATTCCTTTCGCTCCAATCAGCAAACCCGATGACTTGTTTAATGACCCGCATCTGATTGCGTCCGGCGCGCTGGAAAAAGTCAACATGCCGGATGGCACACAAACCGCTCTGCCAGCTCTCCCAATTGAAATGGATGGGCAATTGGTCGCACGTGACGCCAGCCTATCAACAGCCAGCGCCAACGCCGCACAAATTCTAACCGAATTGGGATATTCCGAAGAAGGAATAAAAGAACTGGTAGCCGATGGAGCGACCCAAATTGACCAGTAAGCAAACAAAATCTTGATGAGAGTGCACCATGTTTGAATATGATTTTACTCCGATAACCCAGCGCGGCAAACTGGAATGGCCCGGCAATGCGCGGGTAGCGTTGATCATAACCATCAATCTGGAAACATGGGACCTTACCAAAGATACTGATCAACCCTATTATGCGGGCGGGCCAGCCTTGCTTCCAAATATGTTGGCCGGGCGGATCCCCGACTATCCCAATTTCAGCTGGCGCGAATACGGTCAGCGAGTAGGTGTCTGGCGCATTATCGACATGCTCGATGAATTGGGAGCCAAGGCAAGCTGCACGACGAATGCGGTGACATTCGAACGCCGCTGCGCAATGACAGATGCCTGCCTTGATCGAGGCTGGGAATTAATCGCACATAATTTTGAGCAAGGCGAACTGCTAACCGATTTCCACGACGACCCAGATTCAGAACGAGATATAATTCGGCGCTCAATCGACATCTACGAAAAACACGTCGGCAAGCGCCCGAAAGGCTGGCTCTCGTCAAGCCTTCGCGGCACTCTCAACACCCCTACAATTTTGGCTGAAGAAGGGTTCAAATTCTACTGTGACATCATGAACGATGATCAGCCTTACATGATCAGAACAGATGCGGGGGCGCTTGTCGCTGTTCCCTATTCCAATGTGATCAATGACTTCACCATCGTGACCCGCAACAATCGCACCACCGATCAGTATCGCGACCTGTTGATCGAAGAATTATCCGTGCTGCACAAAGAGGGCGCGACCCAGCCACGGATCATGAATGTCGGGCTCCATCCGCATGTTTCAGGCCGCGCGCATATGATCCGTGCATTGCAGGAATTCATCGAATTTGCACAAAGCCTTGATGGTATTTGGTGGCCAACACGCGAAGAACTCGCCGAGCACTATGCCAACAACCATCACGATCATATCCCTGGGCAACTGACGTCAAAAGGAAGCGAAGCATGACCCAGAAATCCGTTGCTGAGATTGCGCCAGGCGAAGCGGCCCAAGCGTTTCTAAGCCAAAGTCCACACAAACTGTTTGTCGGCGGCGAATGGATCAATGCGAGCACCGGTGAGCACTTCGCTACGCATGATCCCGCAACCGGGGACGTGATCGGACAAATCGCAAAAGGTGCTGCGGAAGATGTTGATAGAGCAGTGCTCGCCGCGCGAACAGCATTCGACACAGGGCCTTGGAATGCAACCAGTCCGATGGAGCGCAGCGCCATTCTTCACAGGATCGCAGATCTAATCGAAGCCAATATCGACGAGCTCGCTGAATTGGAAACCCTTGACCAAGGTAAAGCGCTCTATGTCGGGCGCTGGGCCGAAATCCCGGGTGCCGCTGCGCAATTTCGCTACTTTGCTGGCCTAGCTCCCGCAATCGAAGGCGCCTCGATCCCAACTTCGATAACCTATCAACCAGAGGGTAAGGAAATTTTCGCCTACACCCGCAAGGAAGCAGTCGGCGTGGTGGGCGCGATTGTGCCATGGAACAGCCCTCTGGTTCTGACAGCCATGAAACTCGCCCCCGCCTTGGCAGCGGGCTGCACCATTGTATTGAAACCAGCCGAAGACACTTCGCTTACCGCTATTAGACTTGTCGAATTGATAGCTGAGGCAGGCTTGCCTAAAGGTGTCATCAATCTGGTTACAGGCCTTGGTTCAGCAGCAGGCGCACGGCTTGCCGCGCACCCGCAAGTAGATAAGATTGCGTTCACCGGATCAACTTCTACCGGAAAGGCAATCGTTGAAGCTTCCCAAGGCAACCTTAAGCGGGTCACTTTGGAACTTGGCGGTAAATCACCGGTCATCATTATGCCTGATGCGGATCTTTCCACAGCGATCCCGGGCGCTGCCAATGCTATCTTCTTTAACGGCGGTCAGGTCTGCATTGCCGGCTCCCGTCTCTATGTGCATTCAAGCCTATATGATCAGGTCGTCGCCGGAATTGTCGAGATTGCCCAGTCGATCAAGCTTGGCCATGGGCTCGCTCCTGATACACAGATGGGCCCACTCGTCTCACCGCAACACGCTGCAAAAGTTGCCAGCTATGTTCAGAGCGCCCTCGATGACGGCGGCACGGTGCATTGTGGCGGCAAAGTTTCGGGACCGAATGCCAGCTTTGTCGAACCAACCGTGATCACCGACTTGCCCGGAAATGCGGCGGCAGCATGTGAAGAAATCTTCGGCCCTGTCTTAGTCATCCAATCCTTCGAAACCACCGACCAAGTTGTTGCGGCCGCCAACGACAGTGAATTTGGCCTTGCCGCCGGAATTTGGTCCGAAGGGCTCTCCAACGCAACGCGGTTGGCCAATCGCCTGGCTGCTGGGACCGTCTGGATCAACAGCCACGCAATGTATGATGCTTCGCTTCCAATTGGAGGAACCAAGCAGTCGGGATATGGCAGGGACAGCGGTCAGGCCGCCCTGGAAAACTACCTCGAATTGAAGACCGTTTGCGCCGTTGTATGACTAGCGCCAGTCTCAAGCATGGAAGCATAGTGTGCGTAACAGCGACTGTCCCCAATTTGGCTTTGGCGCTTGAGGATTATTGCGGCCGTCTTGGTCTGAAGCTGGTCTCGGAAAACTTTGTCTCGCAAGCAGATGCCGCATCGTGGCGAGCAGACAAAGTTGCGGGTCACAAACAAGCCGTGCTCCAACACCAATCTGGTGCACCCAGCTTCATTCGCCTTGTCGAACAGCCGCTTCCCGCAGGCTTTCGGGCAACCAGCAGCTATGGTTGGGCCGCGTTCGAACTGAGCGTGGAAGATGCGTTTTCATGGCCCGATCGGTTAAAGGGCAGCGGCTTCAATATTGTTGGGCCGCCGCGGCATATTACCGGGCTCGACCACCTCATTGCCATGCAAATGGTCGGTAACGGGCAGGAGATGGTCTATCTAAACGAAGTTCGCGATGACACGCCGACAACTGATCTTCCTCGGGCGAAATGCCCTGTAGACGCGGCCTTTATCTGCATTCTCGCGGCGCATGATCGGACCGCGGCATTGCGTTGGTATTGCGACAATTTGGGTTTGGACGAAAACGAAACCCACACCATCCCTTATTCATCAATCAACCGGGCATTTGGGTTGAGCGATGACCATATGACCAGTCTCACTATGGTTCATAACAAACGGATGCCCATCATCGAAATTGACGGCTATCCCGGCCAAACAATCAAAAGGCCGGTTGAGGTGGGTCATCTGCCGCCCGGTAACGCAATTGTGACGCTTGGAGTCGCAGACCTTGACCAAATCACGCTTGCTCCTCTCACCCCCGTCCGGCGAGTTGCCGCAGCGCCCTATTTGGGTCGCCGGACTGCCACCTATCTTGGCAACGAGGGTGAGCTTCTAGAGCTCATAGATTTAGTGACTTAGCTCTCGAGAATTCCGCCTTCGTGATCGACCGCGCCACAGGTAATGCGTTTCGCCATTGATCTTAACGAACATCTCTTCGACGCGTCAGCATGTGAAGAATACGATGCATCCTCGTCGCCCTCCACAAATTTAAGGATGGTCTCGTCCCACACCTTAGCGAATGAGAGATAGTCCTTGGGCTCGATCGCTGCTCCATAGATCGCATCAAGAAGCGCTAATTGATTGCGGCTCTCATCGTCCATCGTGATCGTGCCCTCACCCAGAGAATACCTCAACATAACATCAGCGTCACGCCTCGTCTTATACCAAATGGTAGATGCGGCATTTCCTTCGATCCAATAGTTCTCTTCAGTGCGGTCGATATTCGAGGACTAGGCTCAACGACATGGACTTTTTGCAGAAGCGCTACGCCTACTCCTCACCTATCAAATTGGTCGCATGCCAAACTGTTGGAGAATTGTCTTGAAAGCCAGGTCATTGCGCCGAACTTTGCTTGCCTCAATCAATGCAAGAGTTGTCTTCCTTACCTCTCCTTTTTGGCTAGGCAACGCGCCAGAGTGCGATGAAAACTGGAGGGGCTGACGGGATGCTAGGCAATGCCGATGATCTAACTGGTACAACAGGTTGTGGTGTTGGTGGCTCCGTAACTGGAGACAGCGGCTCCACCAAGGGGCGCGTCGGCGCCAACTGCATTTTTAACTGATTACACGGAAGGAAACGGCATCATGGCAATCAACGTACCAACTTCAGTCGTTATTTCTGCGGCGCTGGTTCTAGGCGCGTGTGGTTCGCCAAATGAACCCTCGGAATTGGGCGGATCTGACTATCCAGTTACCGAGGAGCCAGCCGTAGAGGAAGTGGTTGAAGTTCCTAGAAAAGAAAGTGCTCTACCATCAGGCGTCACAGTCGAAAGCTTTCGTCCCTGACTTACAACTATATTTAGCGTTGGCCGTGATGAAAAGCGGATCGGCTGCGGACAGCGCGACTATTCACTGCAAGATTTTGAGTACACGGCCGAAGGTGATGCTCGCTCATTGACGGCGATCAAAATTATTCTCCGATCGAATGACACCAGCACCTGTAACCGGCGCGAGAACCTCGTCAAATCATCATGTGACGCGCCCTCATCTGCGGGTGGCTTGCCCGAGTTGATCACAATCGTCGGTTCATCGCCCAGCCTAGTGGAGCTGCGCGGTGCCAGTCAGATGCAATCGACTTTCGACGCGGCTGAGCTGACCGGGGGTGATCTGTCCGCCACTGCGCTGATGAGATGCAGTATCGACCCTAAGAGCGCGAACACACCTGAAGGACGTAACGGTTTCCGCCTGATGTGCGGGCCTACTGATATCGCCGGGATCACCAACTTCTCGGTCCTTCCCGGCGAAAACAAGCAAGCGAATATGAGTCTTGATCTCACGGTTATCGAGGATTGAACCAACACGCACGAAGGCATCCAACCAGAGCGGGCTTCATGGAAAGGGCTGTTATGAATGTTAGGAAATCAACTATCGCGATTGGTGCAGGCGCTATACTTGCCTCGGGAATCACTTATCCTGCCAGTTCAGAGCAATCGACAGGCGCAGTGACGCGATCCGCGATGCATTGAAGCCAAGCGTTCGCCCTACAGTCATTAATCCAGCAAGAGCTGATATTGACGTCCAAGTGCGTGCAACCCTTAGCCCCCTCTGTAAAGAACAGCGCTTGGCATTGGCAAGATCCATGGCTGAGGCCAAGATTACAGGAATCAGCGCGCCAACCCATTTGGAAATTGAAAAGGGTCAATTTGAAGTTCCATTGAAGGTAAAAGGAATAGTCAATGGTCCCGTGAGATGGCGTCCAGGCGCCAGCTTATTTCTAAACACGCTTAGCGTGCAGACAGGTCTACTTATTGAGCGAGGAAACGCTGAAACCAGAGTCGTTTCAAGTGGGGCATTCGGCCTGGAATTGACACGCCCGCGAGCAAACCCGTCAAGGTACTATCTGGTCGAGGTGTATTATGATGGAGCTTCCGCTTCCAATGCCAATCTTCTTTATGTCCGAGACGGGCAAGTGAAGCAGGAAGAAGTTCAATTGGAATATGCAGATTCGGGAGTGATTTCGTTTCTGGTCGACGCGGAAATGAGGCGTTCAATCAACAACAACAGTAGTTATCACCTCAACAATAACTCTCCTAACCCACTGATTCAGATTACGATTCCCAACTGCACCCTTAGCATCAAAACAGTATCGATCAGTCCGGTGCGTTGAGCATTAAATCGACCGGATTGACCACAGTTACTGCTGATAACGAGCACCAAGAAGTGGTCCACCAGCATTAGGCAATTCGTCTGAGATAAAGGAAAATGTGCAATGAGGTCAGATCACATGACCATGCTCAAGCGGGTCACCGTCGCCACGCTGTTCTTGCTTACGGCAGCGTTCCTTACTTGCAGCCTCAAGAACTAGGAGGGACGCGAAATGGCAGATACTTCTGTTCGAATTCCGTTGGTGAACGGCGAATACGAGGGACTGGTGAGAGCACGCTTTATCCCAGGAGGATACCCGCGCAATGCCGACCCAATTCCCGACGTGAGCGGGTATGCATGCCGGATGGAGCTGCGCTGGGAATGCACCTCATCGAATGGCGGAACGTCAGAATGTGCGCGTCTGCTATCGCCCAGCGATAGCGCAAGACCACGGCCCAGCGATGTCTTGTTTCAAACCGATCCCGACAATCCTCCAATTTCTCAAATCGAGGGCGTTATCGACCCAGAAACAGCGATTCAATTAGCAAGCGCCAAAATTGCACGAAAGAATAGGCATAGGCGTTCTGTATCACTCATATCGGTGCTGTTAGTCTAACCCGCACTCGTCTCCGATACGCAGAACATGCCCTACCCTCAGAACTCCGATACACAACAAGTACAGTAGTCTGACAACACCGTCTGACAGCACCCTTAGCAGCCGTTTTCTCCGCCTTCTTCAACGCAATCCTCGTCAGTCCAAAAGTCTTCGTTGCCAACGCCAGTAACGGGGTCGTCAATCAGGACGGTTTCGGAGGAATCTATCTCTGCCCTTGAACCGAAGAAACCAAACTCCTGCGCCTCTAAGGAAGCGGGCGGATCAATCGCTGGTTCGGATTGATCCGCCAGTGCTTCGACAACATCACGCGTCTCAGAATTGGTTTGAGCAATTTCATCCGGGATATCGACCGGTGTGGGCGTTGGCGACGGAGAGGGCGTCGGGGCTGGCACCGAGGTGGGCGGTGGCGTTGGCGTTGGCGTTGGTGGTGGCGTTGGCGTTGGTGGTGGCGGCGGCGTTGGCGAGGGCGGCGTACCAGTCGCCGCAATACAGCTGGCGGGATTGCTCACCAGGCATCCATTGATGGTCGAGGCTGCGTCAAATGTGCTGGTCACGTTGGTTGCGGCAATCGCGCCAAGTCCCGTTTGACCGTTTACCACGCCATTAATCACGATCGGCTGAACCGTACCTCCGCTATCGGAAATAGTGAGAGCGTTGACGGTGATCCCACGCCGTCCATCATTGTCAGTGTCAGCCGATGTGTTCTGGATGAACACCTGGCTGGCGATTGTATCAATGTTGAGGGTATCCGCGCGCAAAACGCCATCGGGGCGGTCAACCCCATCATTCAATGCCAAGCGCGCATCGACATCTGCCAAATCCATGCCCTGAATGTCGGCGAAGGCCGCATCGGTTACCGCGAGCAGATCGCTTGCAACAAGATCAATGGTGCCTGTGATTGTGCCATTCGCGTCAAGGACGTGGAGACCGCCGGTCACATTATCAATGCGAAGAAGATCGACTGTTTCAGCGCTAAGCAGCGTCGCAAGCGTCGCATTGGTCACCCCAACATTGCCGTTGAATACAATGTCACGGCTTGATTGGAAAGTAATGCTGCCGTTCTGCCCGATGTTCTGACCAGACACGCTCGAACCATCGCCTGCGATCACATCAAGATCGCCCGCAGTGATCAGAGCATCGCCGCCTGCCGATAGCGGTTGAACTCTGAAAAGCACGCTTCCGGCAGAATGGATGCGAGAAAATTCGTCATTGTCGATCTCGAACACGCCCAAATTGCTAGCTGAACCGCCAATGCGGGCTTCTTCGAACGCATTGATCGTGATGCTTTGCGTGGAGATCGCATCGCCCAAAGCGCCGTTGTCTGAGATCGCGATATCATTCGCGCCGACACTCACATTTGCGCCCCCCGCCAAGGCATCAATGGCGAGCAGACCGCCTGCATCAATCATCAAATCGCCGCCTGCGTTAACTTGCCCACTCAAAGTCAAATCATTGGCTGAGACCAGAGCAATGTCTTGCGTGGCACCGACCGACTGAATGAAAAGATCACCGGCCGTTGAAACATCGACCCCGCCGCCGCTGGCGGTTGCATCAAGGATCAGGTCGTCGACAGTCTGGATCAACACCGACTGAGCAGAAATGGTTACTAGATCTTCGACATCTGCATTACTCGTGATCGCAGCGGTTCCATTGATCGCCGTGAAAAGGGCATTCTCGGCTTCAATCCGGTCGACCGAAACGCCCATATCGCCCGATATGCGCGTAAGTGTACCTGCATCGCGGATTGCATCGAGCGTTACTGCACCGCCAGCATCAATATCGATGCTCTGATTTGAAACCAGAGTCGAACCTGGCTGTGCGGCGATGTCCCCACCTGAATCGATCAACAATTGACCATCGGCAACAATCGTATCGAACGCGTCGGTGTTGCCGGAATGACTGATGAGAAGATTGCCAGCGGCATTCAGGTCAGCGGTTCCACCAACAATAAGCTGTGCATCGCCCACAGGCATAATGCGCGCATCACCCGAACTGGCATTGAGCGTCAGATTGCCCGAGATGTTCCCGCTGTTGATGGCCGCGCTCGCACCGGTGATGATGATGTTGGTGGCTGGCATGGCCTCATTGACGGCAGCATCGGCTGTGGCAGTGACATTGATTGCACCTACATCGGTGGAGATCATTCCCGCATCGATACTGCCGCCGGTAAGGTTAAGAGCATCCAGCGAGGTCGCACTGTCAATCGACAGAAGGCCGCCTGCATTGAGCGTGATCGCATCACTGCCGCCCACAGCGACGTTGCCAATCGAGGTATCGACAGAGCCGCCAGTAATATCGCCGCTCGCGCTGAACTGAAGATTGCCATTGCTCGTGCTGGCGCTGTCAAAGGTGAGATCCCCGTCAACATCGAGCGTAAATGTGCTGCCTGCGGTGATCGA